>JAFDVO010000048.1:1315-64578 GCA_018268955.1 Acidobacteriota bacterium
CGTCGGTTCGTCCAGCAGCAGCGCGGCCGGGTGGCCGAAGAGCGCCTGCGCGAGGAGCACGCGGACCTTCTGCCCGCCCTGCAGCTCGCTCATCCTGCGTTCGTGCAGGTCGTTCGGGATGTCGAGACCCTGGAGCAGGATGGCCGCGTCGCTCTCCGCGCCGTAGCCATCCTCCTCGCCGACGATGCCTTCGAGTTCGCCGAGGCGCATCCCGTCCTCGTCGGTCATGTCGGCGCCCTTCTCGTACAGCCGCTCACGCTCCTCGAGGGCGGCCCACAGCCGCTTGTTCCCCATGATGACCGTGTCGACGACCCGGTACTTGTCGAACGCGAACTGGTCCTGCCGCAGGACGCCGAGCTTCTCAGGCCGCGAGACCGTGCCCTTCTGCGGCGGCAACTCGCCGGTCAGCAGCTTCATGAAGGTCGACTTGCCGGCGCCGTTCGGACCGGTGAGGCCGTAGCGACGGCCGGAGGAGAAGGTGGCGGCCACGTCCTCGAAGAGGATCTTCGAGCCGTACCGCATCGAGACGCCAGAGACGGTGATCATGGGATTCGGAAATTGCTGACTGCTAATTGCTCATTGCCAATGGGTCGGAGCGACCGCGTGGGATGTTCGTCAGGCCCACCGGGCGCAAGCCGCCGAACACGCTATTTTAGCAGCTATTCGGCGGGATCCGCTGTGCGGCCCCGGCGGCCGCGCCTGGCGTTGAGCGCCTCGAGGATGCGGTCCGATTCGAATCCCTGCGTGGCGAGGTAACGGTAGAGGCGCTGGAACTCGCGGTCGTCCTCGATCTGTCGCTCGCCACGGAGCCGGCGCCCCAACGCGGCCAGCAGCAGCGCATCGTCGTCGACCTCGTCGAAGACGGCGTCGAGCGCCTGCCGGGCGACGTCAGGCGCGATGCCGGCCTGCTCGATCTGGCGCTTCACCCGCAAGCGACCGCGCCGCTTGATGCTGGTCTCGGTCCGCGCAATCGCCGCCGCCACCCGCGTGTCGTCCAGGGCGCGGTCGCCCTTCAGGCGGACGACAGCCGCATCCACGTCATCTGGGTCGTGCCCCTTCCGCAGGAGCCGCTCGCGCACCTGCTTTTCGGAGAGCTCGCGCCGGGCGAGCAGGCGGAGGGCGGACACGTACGCCGATGGGCCCGGCCGGACAGGCTCCGGGCTCTCGGCTTCCGGCTCCCGGCCGGTCGGCTTTCGGTCGGTGCGCAGCCTGGATATGGCTGGCTGCGGTGTTCTGGCTCCGCGCCGCACTGGTGTCTCCTTCGTCAACTTCGCGTCTGGCCTCGACCGCGTGGCTACAGGGCTGCGCGGGCGTTGGGGGGCGAGGAATGCGTTCCGCTCTCACTCACGCGTCTCGAGGCGGATGATCATCGCTTGAAGACCACGCTGGAGCTCGGAGTACTGACCCAGAAGCGGTTCCACGGCCGATTCTGTCACGTAATCCAACCGCTGAGCGACGGTCAGCAGGTAGTGGGTCTCCGCCGCCGAGCCATTGGCGAGGTTGAGGAAATTGACATATTCGCGCGTGGTTCGTCGTGCAGAACCTTCAACGATGTTTGTTGCCGTCGAGAGCGCAGAGCGCCGGAGCTGGTCCTGGAGGCCAAATCGCTCCGAAGAAGGAAGTGCTTTGGTGACGCCGTATGCGGCGATCAGCAGCGAGTCCGCCAGCGAGAAGACACGCAGCTTCCGATGGTCACGAGCCATGAGGTTGCTTGCGGATGAGCAACCGTCATTCCAAGTCAGCAGTGAAGGAGCCGAGAGCCCGGAGCCTTCTAGGCTGTCGGCCATGGTCGGAAGCCGACCGCGCCGGAAGTCCGAAGCCCAAAGCCTCCAGGCTGCCGAAGGCTGAAGCCGACTGCGCCTGAAGCCCGGAGCCCGGAGCCCGAAGCCCTTGAGACGCGTCAGCTCCCGAACCGCGTAATCTCCGGCGCCCCCTTGAGGACGACCTTGGCCATCTCGTCGCGGCTGATGTCGGAGGTGGTGGAGATGCCCTGGACCTTCAGCTTGAACTCGTCGACGTTCGACGCCCAGCGCAGCGCTTCCTCGTAGGAGACGAGGCCCGCCTGATACAGGCCGAAGATCGACTGATCGAACGTCTGCATCCCGTACTGCGACGTGCCTGCCGCGATGGCGCCGTGGATCAGGTGCGTCTTTTCCTTGTCCACGATGCAGTCGCGGATGAAGGGGGTGCTGATCATCACTTCAACGGCCGGGGCGCGGCCGTTGGCGTCGGCGCGGGGCATCAGGCGCTGCGAGATGACCGCGCGCAGCACGCTCGCGAGCTGCAGGCGGACCTGCTTCTGCTGGTGCGGCGGAAAGACGGCGATGATGCGGTTGATCGTCTCGGTGGCGTCGAGGGTGTGCAGGGTGGAGAAGACCAGGTGGCCCGTTTCCGCAGCGAGGAGGCCGGTCTCGATTGTCTCGAAGTCGCGCATTTCGCCGACGAGAATGACGTCCGGGTCCTGGCGCAGCGCGCTGCGCAGCGCCTGCGCGAACGACCGGGTGTCGACCGAGACCTCACGCTGGTTGACGATCGATTTCTGGTCGCGGTGCAGGAACTCGATCGGATCCTCGACGGTCATCACGTGCGTGCAACGCGTGCGGTTGATGTGATCCACCATCGCGGCGAGCGTGGTCGACTTACCTGAACCGGTGGTGCCGGTGACGAGCACCAGCCCGCGTTCCTCTTCGGCGATCCGCTTCAGGACGGGCGGGAGCCCGAGGTCGTCCACCGACCGGATGTGCATCGGGATGACGCGGAGGACGAGCCCGACGGTGCCGCGCTGCTGGAAGATGTTGCAGCGGAAGCGGCCGAGGCCGGGCACGCTGTAGGCGAGGTCGACCTCCTGCGCTTCCTTGAAGCGTTGCCGTTGCGAGGTGGACATGACGGCCGCGCTCATGGCGACCACGTCCTCGTGGTCGAGCCGCTTCTCCTCGGTGGCCGGAATCAGCGTGCCGCGCACGCGCATCATCGGATAGCTGCCGACCTTGAGGTGCAGGTCGGAAGCCCCGGCGTCTACCGCAATTTTCAGGAGGTCGTTGACGTGCATCTCACTCACCCTGGGAACGGATCACTGCGCGTGCTGTCGCGCGCGGACACGACGCGCGCGGAAGCCCGACCTGGCTCCGGGCTTCTGGCTCCCGGCTTCGGGGCTCGTCGACTTCTGGCCCCTGAGCACCCACCGGCTGTTCTTGCAAACTCTCGCCCTCAGCGGGGCCCACGGCCCGAAGCGTGGCGAGGCTATCTGAGCCCAACGCCGACGCGGACCGAAGCCCGAAGCCCAGAGCCCGAAGCCCATTCAGGCTTTCGTTGGGGCCAAGCGCCGACACGGCCAAGAGCCCAGAGCCCGAAGCCTGGAGCCTGAAGGGTAGAGCCCGAAGGGTGGAACCCCGCCGTGTGTCTCTGAACAGGTATCGGTTCGTGAGGGGCGGAGCGGGAGAGACGGCGGGAAAGTGAGGCTGGAGAGGTTAGACGTTAGAAGTAGACGACCTCGGCCGTGTGGCTCCGGGCCGTCGTTCGAGACTCCCGTTCCGAAGTCTCACCTCTAACGTCTAACGCCGACGACGTTCAGCTACGCCTTCGTTGCGCTCGCCTGCGCGCGGTCGCGCAGATGTGCCTCGTCCGCGTAGACGTAGGTGAGCCAGCCGTGCGTGTCCGGCACGTCGCCGTTGACGACGGCGAAGAAGGCGCTCTGCAGGGCGGCCGTGACCGGGCCGCGCTTGCCGCTGCCGATCTTGATCTTGTCGATCGAGCGGATCGGCGTCACCTCAGCGGCGGTGCCGGTGAAGAAGCACTCGTCGGCGATGTAGAGCGCCTCGCGCGGGATGTTCGTCTCGGTCACGGTGTAGCCGAGGTCGCGCGCGAGCGTCACGATCGAGTCGCGCGTGATGCCGCCCAGGACCGACGCGCTGAGCGGCGGCGTGTAGATGACGTTGTCGCGCACCATGAAGATGTTCTGGCCGCTGCCCTCGCTGACGTTGCCGTAGACGTCGAGCGCAATGCCCTCCGAGTACCCATCGGCGAGCGCTTCCATCTTGATCAGCTGCGAGTTGGCGTAGTTCGCCGTGGCTTTCGCCATGGCGGGCAGCGTGTTGGGTGCGAGCCTCGACCAGCTCGATACCTTGACGTCGGTGCCCTGCTCGAGGGCGTCGGCGCCGAGGTAGGCGCCCCACTCCCACACCATGATCGCGGCATTAACCGGGTTCGGGAACGGGTTCACACCGAGCGTGTCGTAGCCGCGGTACACGAGCGGGCGGATATAGCACGCCTTCATCTTGTTCGCGCGGACCGTCTCCAGCACCGCGTCGCGCCAGCCGTTCAGGTCCAGCGGGTACTCCATGCGGTAGATCTTCGCGGAGTTGACCAGGCGAACCATGTGCTCGTCGAGGCGGAAGACAGCCGAGCCCTTCGGCGTCGCATAGCAGCGCGCGCCTTCGAACACCCCACTGCCGTAGTGGACGACGTGCGACGCAATGTGAATCGTCGCATCCTTCCACTCCACGAGCTTCCCGTTCATCCAGATCAAGCCGGTCCCCGGAAACGACATCTGTACTCTCCTTACGGGAAGATTCTAATGCACGAGGGAGAGGGCAGGAAAACTAACCGGCAGTCACGACCCTCACGCACAAACGCAGGGACGCTGAAACGTAGGACTCGAAAGAAGCAGAATGGGCGGCCGCGGGTGCAGCTGGCGCCGTCGCCGTCTACCCGATCGGAACGGCTGCCGGTCACCAGCCCGCGTTCTCGCGTTTCTGCGTTGCCGCGTTTCTGGTTGCCGCGTTTCTGCGTTGCTGCGTTGCCGCGTTCCTGCCTCGCTACTGCGTTTCCCCGCAGAACGGGCAGCGGTCGCTGCGGGCGTGGAGCGGCTTGCGGCAGTGCCAGCAGAAGCGGGCGGGCGGCGTCTCGCGTGCCTTGAGCCGCGTGTGGATGTCGCTGACCTCGGCGGCGCTGCTCTCGACAGGCAGTGGCGTCCGCGGCGTCCGGCGGGGATCGGTGGCGGCCCGTGCGGCCAGGATGTCCTCGAGCACCTCACCGGCCCGCTGGTAACGTCCGGCCAGCTCGGGCGCCATCGCCTTGAGCACGATGTCGTTGATGACCCGCGGGACGTTCGGGTTCCGCGTCCTGACCGACACCAGCAACTCGCCACGAATCAGCCGATCGAGATCCGTGGGTGTCGGCGTGTCGTACGGGAGATCGCCGGTCAACATCTGGAACATCGTCACGCCGAGCGAGTAGATATCGCTCGCGAACATCGCCCGCCCCTGGAACTGCTCCGGCGCCATATACGGCGGGCTGCCGATGACCGTCGTACCGTGCGCGGCGGCTTCGAGATACCGCGAGGTGCCGAAGTCGGCCACCTTCAGGAGACCGGCCTCGGACACGAGCACGTTCGAGGGGCGGAGATCCCGATGCAGGACACCATGACGATGGGCGTGGTCGAGCGCGTTGCAGATCTGGCAGGTGTAGTCGAGCGCCGTCGGCACGTCGAGCGATCCCGCCCGCGTGATGACCGACTCGAGCGTCTCGCCCTTGACGTATTCCATCACGATGAAGAAGACGTTCTCCTGCTTCTCCGCCGTAAGGATGGTGACGATGTTGGGATGGCTCAGCGCGGCGAGCAGGCGCGGCTCGCGCAGCAGTTCGCCGAAGTCGCTGTTCTGCCGGTGGGGGACCTTGAGGGCCACCTTCTTGTCAATCCACGTGTCCAGCGCGAGGTAGACGGTGCCGAACCCGCCGCTGCCGATCGTGGAGAGGATCTTGTACTTGCCGACTATCTGGTCCCGGAAGAACATCAGCCGTCGGCCAGTATAGTACGGTCGATGTCCATCCATCGCTTCTTTGCGCCTGCCCTCGATCCGGGCGACGACCTTGTCGACCTCCCTCGTGACGAGGCCGAGCACCTCACGCGGGTCCTGCGGCTGGGCGCGGGCGACACGGTGTCGGTCTTCAACGGTCGCGGCGACGAGTTCCTCGGGCGTGTTGTTGCCGCGGCACGGCGAGAGGCCCGCGTGCAGGTGCTGTCGCGCCAGGAGCCAGCGCCGGAGTCGACGACGGCGATCACGCTCGTGCAGGCGGTGCTCAAGGGCGACAAGATGGATGACGTCGTGCGGGACGCCGTGATGCTGGGAGCCGTTGCAATTCAACCGATCGTGACCAGACGGACTGAAGTCACCGTGGCCGCCCTGATGCGGGGGGCGCGCGTCGCGCGATGGCAGCGCGTGGCGCTCGCGTCGGTGAAGCAGGCGCGCCGCGCGTTCCTTCCTGAAATCCTTACGCCCCTCACCTTCGAAACGTGGCTCGACGAGCCCGCGCCGGATCTCCGCGTGATGTGCGTGGAACCTGCCATCGACGGTGCCGAACCGCTCACCGCGCTGCGCACGGCACCGGTCCCGTCATCGGCCGCGCTGCTCGTCGGCCCCGAGGGTGGCTGGGAGCCGGGAGAGTGTCAGCAGGCGTGGCAGCGGGGCCTGCGGCTCGTCTCGCTGGGAGGACGGACGCTCAGGGCCGACGCCGTGCCCATTGCCGCGCTCAGTGTGCTGCAGTTCCTCTGGGACCATTCGTGTTAGCATCTCGCGTCTTCTTTTCCCCCAGCATTCATGCGAAGTTCCGTTTCCGCCCTGTCCCTTGTCTGCCTGATCGCCCTCGCCGCTCCCGTTCGTGCCGGTCAGCCGCCCACGCCAGCGGCGCAGCGTCAGGCAGGTCCGCCGAAGCAGGCGCGGGCCATGCGCGTGCCGTCCGGCAGCGTGAAGCTCGACGGCCGGCTCGATGAAGCGTTCTGGGAACGCGCGCAGCCGCTGACCGACGTCCTCCAGGCGGAGCCGACCGAAGGCGCAGCACCGACCGATGCGATGGAGGTGCGGTTCGTCTACGACGAAGGCGCCTTGTGGGTCGGTGCGCGCATGCACAACACCAACGCCGGTCGGATCCAGGCGCCGATGAGCCGACGCGACAGCGGGGACCAGGCCGAGTACCTGCAGATCGAGCTGGACACGTACCACGATCGTCGCACCGCTTACATGTTCGGGGTCACCGCGTCAGGTGTGCGCCTCGATCACTTCCACCCGACCGACAACCAGGACGACACCGACGCGGAATTCAACCCGGTGTGGGAGGCGCGCACCTCGGTGGACGCCCAGGGCTGGACGGCCGAGATGTGGATTCCGTTCTCGCAGCTCCGGTTCAACGATGCGCCCGAACGGGTGTGGGGCCTGAACGTGAAGCGCTGGGTGCCGACACTGAACGAAGAGGACTACTGGGTCGTCATCGGCCGGACGGCTCGTGGCTGGGCCTCACGGTTCGGCGAGTTGCGCGGCATCGAAGGAGTGGCCCCCAAACCGCGATTCGAACTGCTGCCGTACGTCTCGGGGTCGACACGCGTGAAGAGCAACACCGAGCCGAACAACCCGTTCTATCAGCGCACCAACCCGGGAGGGCGCATCGGGGCCGACATGAAGGTCGGCATCGGATCGAACCTGACGCTGGAGGCGACGATCAACCCGGACTTCGGGCAGGTCGAGGCGGATCCGGCGGAAGTGAACCTCACCGTCTTCGAGACAACCTTCTCGGAAAAGCGTCCGTTCTTCATCGAAGGCAACGACATCCTCGAGGCGGGCACGAGCAACTACTACTACTCGCGTCGCATCGGCGCACGGCCGCTGGGCAGCGTCACGTCGCTCAGCACCGGCGAGGGCACCGGCCGATACGTCGACTACCCGGACACCACCACCATCCTCGGCGCCACGAAGCTGACCGGGCGATTCAGCAACGGCCTCTCGGTCGGCTTCCTCGGCGCGGTCACCAAGGAGGAACGCGCGGAGTTCTCCAACCAGAACGTTCGCTCCGACGTCATCGTCGCACCGCGGACCGAGTGGGGCGTCGGTCGCGCCATCAAGCAGTTCGGGCGGGACTCGTTCGTCGGCGCGCACGTCACGCTCGTGCATCGTGAGCAGGATGCGGGCTCGAACATCGCGTCGCAGCTCGTACGCAACGCGCTCACGACCGGCGTCGACACGCGGGTGCGCTTCAAGGATCGCACCTACGAACTGTCCGGGAACGTGGGGCTCACGTTCCTGAACGGCGACGCCGCAGCCATCGCACGCGTGCAGCGGGCGAGTGGGCACTACCTCCAGCGGGTCGACCAGCCCGCCGTTCGATACGACCCGACGCGTACCGGCCTCAGCGGCGCGCAGACGGTGGCGAACCTCAGCAAGATTGCCGGGCGGCACTGGCTGTGGACCAACAGCGTGATGATTGAATCGCCCGAGTTCGATCCGCTGGACTTCGGTCGCCTCAACTACGCCGGCGACCTCACGACCACGCACCGCCTGACCTATCGTGAAACGCGACCGGGGAAGTACCTGCGCGCCTACTCGATCGCGGCGTCGGTGGTGCCGTACTGGTACTTCGATACGGACCTGGGCGTCCGCTACAACCTGCAGGACAACAACAGCTTCACCTTGCGGAACTTCTGGGTCGGCACGCTCAACATCACCCGGTACCTGCGCGGCAACGACGCGCAGATGACGCGCGGCGGTCCGTCGATGGGAACCCCGCTCGGATGGAACTGGACGGCATCACTGAGGAACGCCACCGGCGCCCGTACGGCATGGTCGGGCACATTCAACCAGAAGAGCAATGAGCTCGGCGACCACACATGGAGCATCACCGGTTCGGTGTCGGCGCGGCCGACCCCGTCGCTGCAGTTCTCGGTGGCACCGAACTACGCCGACGAGCACGGTACGTCGTCCACCTTCAACGGTCCGATCAACCGGCAGTACATCACCACGCTCGACGGCGGGCGGGCAGACACCTATGGCAAGCGCTACATTTTCGGTGTGGTCGACCGTCGCACGCTCTCGACCCAGTTCCGCGTGAGCTACACGTTCAAGCCCGATGTCACGCTGGATGTGTACACGGAACCGTTCGTCGCGAGCGGCCGCTATCCGCAGTTCGGTGAGATGCTGCGGCCGCGCGAGATGATGCTGCGGATGTACGGCACCGATGGAACGACCATCACACGGCTCGCCGACGGCAGCTACCGGGTCACCGACGGCGCCGCGTCGTTCGGCATTCCGAACCGCGATTTCCGCAACCTCTCGTACCGGAGCAACGTGGTGCTCAAGTGGGAGTGGCGCCCCGGCAGCACCCTGTATGCCGTGTGGCAGCAGAACCGGGCGAACTCAACGACCGACGGCAGCCCCATCGGCGCCGGACAGCTGTTCGACTCCTGGTCGGCACCCGGCGACAACATCTTCCTGATCAAGTCGACGCTCTGGCTGAGCCGGTAGGGAAACGCGAAATGCGAAATGCTGAACGCTGAATGCTGAAGGGCTGAAGGCTGAACGCATTTGGCGATTCGCCTTCAGCGATTCGCGATTCGCGATCTATTGAGTCCTGACCTTGAAGTCCTGCGTCTTCACGTCCCCTTCCGCCAGCGTGACGCTGGTGGCGGCGGCGACGTGCGCGGACAGGTAGGTCGGCTCGAACCACTCGCCCTGCTCGGCCGGGTCCACCGCCACGAGGTAGTAGCGGCCCGACGGTAATCCGCGCATCTGGTAACGCCCATTCTGATCCGGCCGCGTTGTCATGATGTGACGGGACAGCGGTCGCCAGAGCGACTCGTCCTGCGGAAATGCGAGCAGCGTGAACTCAGTCACCGGCGTGTTGCGGTCGTCCGTGATGGTGCCGTTCACCTCGGTGAGGCGATCGGTGAACGTGATGGTGAGCCCGGCGAGCGTCTGGCCAGACCGGAGTTCGATTGGGGTGTCGGTGATGTCCCGGCCGTTGAGCGAGACCGACTCCAGCACCCAGCGGCGCGGCAGGCCTTGCGGGCGCACCAGGTGCGAGCCGACCTGCAGGCCCGAGAGCGTGAAGGCTCCCGTCCGTTCCACGCGCGCGACCGGATTGGGTCCGAGGGTGATGTCGTCGACCTGCGGTGCACCGACACGTACCGTCGTCGGATCAGGCACCTGCTGGCCCTGCGCCGCCTTGAAGGCCACCGTTCCGCTGATGCTGGCGGCCGGCGCGAGGATCACCGTGAGGTTGCTCAGGTCCGCCTCACCGACGGTGATCGGCTGCATGGCGAACTGCGGTTCGACCGTGTCGTCGCCGCGGGCGCGGAGGATGTAGCGCCCTGGCGGCACGTTCGCCATCGAGAACGCGCCGTCCCAGTTGATCCGCGAGCCGAACCCGCCAGCGCCGCGCCCCGCACGACCGCCGGTCTCCGGGATCAGCGTCACGTTCCCCGCCGTCGTGTCCGACCCGTCTGGGTTCGTCACGCGGCCCGCCACGCGGACCGTGCGCACCAGCAGCAACTGGAAGTCGATGCTCGGCACTTCTGCGCTCAGTCCGACGGTGACCGGCCTTGCCTCCGCAGCCGCAGGTACACCCGGGTAGAACGTCGGTGCGTATCCGACCTGCTCGGGGTCGTCCTGCGTCTGGGCCGGACCGGCGGCTCCACCACGCCCACCGCGTCCGGCGGGCGGCGCGAATGGACCGCCGCCGCGGCCGCCGACGTTTGGCGTGACCGCACTCACGTAGTAGTCGCCAGGATTCAGACCCCACACACGGTAGGCGCCGAGGTCGTCAGTCTGGGCAGCGCCAACCGGGACGAGCTGGCGGTTACCCTGCGCGTACTCGTAACGCAGCACACGTACGTTCGCGCCGGGCAGCGGGTCGCCGGACTCGTCGTACACATGGCCCGCGATCACGCCACCGCGCGGAAGCCGGAACTCGAGACCGGTCAGCTGCTGGCCATCCGCAAGCTGAAGCGGTGTGCCGGCCTGCAGCGGGCGCCGCTGCCCGTAGGAGAGAGTGATGAACCCGGCGCGTCCGGCGGTGAGGGTGTACCGGCCTTCGGGGAGTTCGCTGAGCTCGAAGTTGCCGTCGTTGTCGGTCAGGGTGCCGCGCCCACCCTGAATCTGTGCGCCAGAGAGGAACACCCGCGCGCGACGCACCGGCCGTCCGCTGTCGGCCGCGACCACCCGACCGGCGATGCGCCCCTTCGGTGCCGGCGCCTCCTGCTGCTGTGCCGGCGTGTCCCTGGACGGCTGACGTGTGACGGGTTGACCCGGCCGCGCTGCGCCTTGCGCGCCGAGAAGGATCGCGTACGGCATCAGGGCCGCCAGGCAGAAGGGCAGCAGTGCACCGAGGAGACGACGCGTTGTGCCTTCCTGCCTCCCTGCCTTCATTTTTGTGCTCTCGAGGATTAGACCGATGAACTCCCGGTCTGGTTGAAGGCGATGCACACCCAGCCCGCCTCTTCCTTCTCCCACCTGGGCTGAAGCGCACCGAAGGCGCTCACCACCTCGTCCCGCTCATGCGCCTGAAGCCCGGAGACGATCAGCGTGCCACCTGGAGCCACTGCGCCAGACAGCAGCGACGCATTCTGGATCAGGACCGCCCCGGTCAGGTTGGCGAGCACGAGGTCAGCACGCGGAAGTGCCGCGTCCCTGACGTCCACCACCTCGAACCGCACTGAAGGCGCCTCCGGATTGAGCTCGAGGTTCTCGAGCGCGTTCGTGATGGCGTCCGGGTCGAAGTCGATGCCGAGCGCCTCGGGTGCACCGAGCCTTGCCGCCGCAATCGCCAGCACACCGGACCCGGTTCCGACGTCCAGCACCCGCGCACCGGCCACAGGCTGCGCCTGCAACGCCTCGAGGCACAGCCTCGTCGTCGCGTGGTGGCCCGTGCCGAAGCCCATGGAAGGGAGGATGACGATACGGAGGTCAGAGGTCGCGGGTTGGAGGTTGGGGGTCTGAGGTTGGAGGTTGGAGGTTGGAGGACCGAGGTCGGAGGCCGCGGAAGCGGAAGCCGAGGCGACGAACCACGGCGGGGTGACGGTGATCCGTCCCACGGTTATGGGCGTCAGGTTCTCCTGCGACCGCCTGGCCCAATCCTCATCGTCCACCTCCCGCGCGGCGACTGCTGCCTGCGGCAGCGCGGCCGTAACGGCCTCCCGCGCGCGATCGCGAGAGGTACCGGTGCTGAAAAAGATCGAGAGACCGTCGGGACGTTCTTCGACAGCTGTCGGGGCGAAGTCGTCGACGAGCGCCAGGACCAAATCACCATCGACGCCGTCAACATCAAGGCAAGGGTACTTCACCAATTCACCAATTCACCAATTCACCAACTCAAACGTGCTCTTCACCCAAACATGTCCTTGACGCGATCGAAGAGGTTGCGCTCGTCCTGTTCGTCGGCGTGTGCGCGAGGTTCGAACTTCTCCTTCGGCAGCGCCTTGGCGAGCTGTTCGAGCAGGTGCCGCTGGTCTTTCGTGAGCTTCTTCGGCGTCTGCACCTGAACGGTCGCGAACAGGTCGCCGCGTCCGCGGCCATTCACGTCCGGCATGCCCTTGCCCCGCAGCCGCATCGTCGTCCCGGTCTGCGTCCCCTCGGGGACCTTCACGGTTTCGGTGCCGTCCAGCGTCGGCACGGTGATCTCGCCGCCCAGCGCGAGCGTGGTGAAGTTCACCGGGACCTCGCAGAACAGGTTCACGCCGTCGCGCTTGAAGAAGTCGTGCTCCTGGACGTGAATGACGACATACAGGTGCCCGGCCGGGCCGCCCATCGTCCCCGCTTCACCCTCGTGCTGCAGGCGAAGCTGCTGGCCGGTCGCGATGCCGGCAGGAATCTTCACCGTGATCTTGCGCTCGTGGGTCGTCCGGCCCGTGCCGTGGCACGTGGTGCACGGCTTCGCGACCGTCCGGCCGGCTCCGCGGCACTGCGGACAGGTGGTGGCGATCGTGAAGAACCCCTGCTGGCGACGGACCTGGCCCTGACCGCGGCACATGCTGCACGTGGTCGGCTGCGTGCCGGGCGCTGCGCCGGAGCCCTCACACGTCTCGCAGTTCTCCTGGCGGGGAATCTGGATGCTCGTCTCGGTGCCCTTCGCCGCTTCCTCGAAGGAGATCTCCAGGTCGTAGCGAAGATCGGCGCCACGCTGCGGGCCGCCGCGCTGCCGCCCGCCGAACATGCCGCCGAAGCCGAACATGTTGCCGAGGATGTCGGCGAAGTCGCCGAAGTCGCTGAAGACCGACGGGTCGAACCCAGCTCCGGCGCCGGCTCCGGCGTTCACGCCCTGATGCCCGAAGCGATCGTACGCGGCGCGCTTCTGCGGGTCCGCGAGGATGGCGTACGCCTCCGCCGCTTCCTTGAACTTCTCCTCGGCTTCCTTGTCACCCGGATTGCGATCCGGGTGGAACTTCATGGCGAGCTTCCGGTAGGCCGACTTCAGCTCGGACTCGGAAGCGGCCTTGGCGACGCCGAGGACCTCGTAGTAGTCCCGCTTGCTCACGAGCGCGCCACCTTCACCGCCGCCGGACGGAGCAGGCGATCGTTCAGCGTGTAGCCCTTGCGCAGCACCGCGATCACTTCGTTGTCGCGATGGTCTGCACTGGATTCCTGCATCACGGCCTCGTGCAGGTTGGGATCGAAGTCCTGGCCGAGCGCATCAATTGGTGTCACGCCCTGCTTGCGGAGCAGGTCCACGAGCCGGGCGTGGATCATCTCGACCCCCTTGCGGTACGCCGCTCCGCTCTCGCCGGCGTCGACCCCGAGCGCGCGCTCGAAGTCGTCGACGATCGTGAGGAGCTCTTCGAGCAGCGAGACGACGGCCCGGTCGGCCTGCTCGCGGCGTTCGCGCTCGACACGCCTGCGGTAGTTGTCGAACTCCGCCACCTTGCGCAGGTAGCGGTCGTAGTGCTCGTCGCGCTCGCGCTTCAGCGCCTCGAGTTCCGCGGAGGTGCCGGCGCCTTCCCGCGCCGGATCACCGCTCGCGCCGCCAGCCGCGTCCTGCGGCGGCAGATCATCAGCCGTCTTGGGTGCCTGTTCTTCAGCCATGGACCTTACGAATCGGGATCGCGCAGGACGCGCGTGATGGCCTGCGCCGCGCCGTCGACGACCGCGATCGCACGCGAGTACCGCATGCGAGTCGGACCGATGACACCGACGGTGCCTGAACTGGTGCCGTCCTTGAACGAGCACGCAACCAGGCTGAACGGACGCAGGGTGGGTTCGAGGTGTTCGGCGCCGATGACCACGGTCAGGCCGGTGCCGTCGATGTACTCATTGAGCAGCCGCACGAGCCGCTGCTTCTCCTCGATCATCTCGAGGAGCGCGTGCATGGTGTCGAGCGCGAGGCCGTGGTCCTCGCCCAGCAGCGATGCCGCCCCTTCCACGTACAGCACGTGGTCGTCCGGCAGGTCGGCGAACGACGATGAGCCGAGCTTCAGCGCGCGCTCCATGAGGTCGTCGTAGAGCAGCCGCTCCTCCTCCATGCGATCGAGGATGGCTTGCCGCGCGCGCGACAGCGGCAGGCCGGCAAACTCCGAGTTCAGGTAGTTCGACGCCTGGCGAAGTGCGTCGGCCGCGAGCGGCTCGCCCGTATCGATGACCTTCTGGACGACGTGGCCACCCTTGGCAACGATGACCACGAGCACCCGGGAGGCACCAAGGGGGACGAATTCGACGCGGTCGAACACCGCGGCGTCCTGCGCCGAACTCAGCGCGAAGCCGACCGACCGCGAGGCCTGCGACACGACGTGCGAGGCCTGGGACAGGACGACGTCGGCCAGGGGGGCAATCGTCTCACGCCGCAGCCGGGCTTCGACCACGCTAGCCGCCCGATGACGACGCTTGGACTCGAGCAGGAGATCGACGTAGAAGCGGTAGGCGCGATCGGTCGGGATCCGTCCGGCGGAGGTGTGCGGCTGGGTGACGAACCCTTCGGCTTCGAGCCGCGCCAGCACGTTGCGGACCGTGGCAGACGAGACCCCCAGCCCAGCGGCGCGCACCAGCAGCGACGAGGCGACCGGCTCGCCCGATGTGATGTACTCGCGCACCAGCGCCGCGAGCAGCTTCCTGGATCGTTCCGAGGGTTCCATTAGCACTCTTCCACAGAGACTGCTAACGGATTATACACCGGCGCGAACGGCCAACTCCCGTGCGGCGGTCCGGGCCTCGACCGCGATCGCCTCCCGCGAGACGCGGGTCGGCGCACCCTGGTCGACAAGCACCTCGCCGTCGACGATGCTGGTGACGACGTCGGAGCCACGCGCCGCGTACACGAGAGTGGAGTAGGGGTCTGGATCAGGCGCGAGGTGCGGGACGCGCCGCCGAACCCGGATGAGGTCGGCCTTCTTGCCGACTTCAACCGAACCGATGTCGTGCTCCAGCGCAAGCGTGCGGCCCCGGCGCGGGTCGCCATCCATAGTGCATCCCGCGCGCTCAGCGCACCGGGATGATGATGCACGGCCTGCAGCATGGCCGCGAGCCGCATCTCATCGAACATGTCGAGCCGGTTGTTGCAGGCGGCCCCGTCGGCCCCGAGCGAGACGGTGATCCCTCTGCGGCGCATCTCCGCGACCGGAGCGATGCCCGACCCAAGCTTCAGGTTCGAGCTGGGGCAGTGCATCACTTTCACGTCGCGTCGGGCCAGCATCTCCTGCTCGGCGTCGTCCGCCCAGACGCAGTGCGCCGCGCACAGGTGCGGTGTGGCCAGCTTCAGGGAATCGAGGTACGCGAGGTTCGAGAGCCCGCCAGAGATCTGCCTGACGATCGCGATTTCGTCGCGCGACTCGGACGCGTGCGTGTGGACCAGCGCCTGGTGTGCCGTAGAGAGGGCCGCGACCCCTTCCAGCAGCTCGCGCGTGCAAGACACGGCGAAGCGTGGCGCCAGCGCGGCGCGGATGCGCCCGTCGGACGTGTTGTGCCACCGTCGATAGAGCGCGACGCTTTCATCCAGCGACGTGCGGGTGTGTTCCTTCAGGCGCGACGGCACGTCCGCATCGGCGTCCATCATGCACTTGCCGATCGTGGCGCGGATGCCGCTCTCGGCCACGGCTTCGAAGACGGCGTCCGTCTCGTGCACCGTCTCCATCGTCAGGACGGCCGTCGTCCCACTGGCGAGCAGTTCGGTCGTCGCAAGACGCGCCGCCGCGCGGAGGGAGGCCGCGGTGTGGGCCGCTTCCATCGGCCAGACACGGGTCCGCAGCCACTGCATGAGCGGCATGTCATCGGCGTATCCGCGGAAGAGCGTCTGGCAGAGATGGATGTGCGTCTGGATCAGGCCGGGCAGGACGTAATCGCCCTCGGCATCGATGACGCGGTCGTGAGGGGCGTCAGGAACGACACCCACCGCCGCGATGCGCCCCTCGCGCACCGAGACGTCGCCCTGAACGACCTCGAAGCCGTCGTTCATCGTCACGATGAGCGCGTTCTTCAGGAGCAGGGACATGGAGGCATCGCTCATTGCTGAATGCGGATTGCTGAAGTGATTCGGGAAATCAGATGAGCAATCGGCAATGAGCCATCAACAATGTCCTAGGCTTTGATCTTGCTCCATTTCATTGAGAGTTCGGCGGCGTCGCGGCTCTTGATCTTCCCGTGCTTCACGGCGATGAGCTCCGCGAGGATGCTCACGGCGATTTCTTGCGGCGTGACCGCACCGATGTCGAGGCCGATCGGCGCGTGGACCTGCTTCAGCGCGTCGGCGGGCAGCCCTTCGGAGAGCAACTGATCGGTGATGCGGGCGACCTTTGCGCGGCTGCCAATCAGGCCGAGGTACCGGAGGTCGCGTGCAGCGAGGGCGCGGAGGGCGTCGAGGTCGTTGTTGTGCCCGCGCGTGACGATCACGACATAGGCGTGCGCGGGAAGCGGCGTGCGCTCGAGCCAAGTCGGGATGTCCTCCGTCACGACCTCGGCGGCATTGGGGAAGCGCTCGCGGCTGGCGAACTTCTCGCGGTCGTCGACGACGTGAACCTGGAAGCCGACGTCCTGCGCCATGGTGGCGAGGTGATAACCGACATGGCCGGCGCCGATGACGTACAGCTCGGGGGACGGCTCGATCGGCTCGATGTAGACGCTCATCTGCCCCCCGCAGATCAGCCCCGTTTCCTGCGCGAAGTCATCGTCCAGCTCATAGTGCACGAGCTGCGGCTTGCGGGTGGTGATCGCCTCGCGTGCCTTCCAGAAGGCGTCGTTCTCGTAGCACCCGCCGCCGATGGTCCCGACGAGGCGACCGTCGGGAAACACGAGCATCTTCGCGCCCACGCGCTGTGGAGTGGACCCGGTGGTCGAGACGATCGTCACAAGCGCCGCCGGTTCGCCCTTGTCGAGCGCCTCGGCCACGGCCGCGAAAACCTCCTTGTTCATGGCCCGATCTTACCCTGTCGCCAGCGCCGGTCGCGGTGAACTCAGCACTGGGAATTCAGAACCGGTGGTCTTCGCAGCTGTCGGTCGGTTCCGTGCCGGCGAGGAACGGCTGGTTGATGATGCGCGGGCAGAAGGGGGCGGCGAGCTTGCCTGTGTCGTGGTCGACCTCGGCCCACGAGATGCCGTCCGGCGCTTCGAACGACTGGCTCTGGTGCCCGGCGAGTGCGTTCTTCATGAACTGGGTCCAGATGGGAAGCGCCGCCTGCGCGCCGGTGAGGCCGATGATCTGGTTGTCGTCGTAGCCGACCCAGACCACCGTCAACAGCTCGGGCGTGAAGCCGATGAACCACGCGTCGCGTGTGTCGTTTGTCGTGCCGGTCTTGCCGGCCGCGTCGAGCGTGAAGCCCATGGAGCGCGCACCGGCCCCCGTCCCCTCGTTGATCACGCTGCGCAGCATGTCCGTGACGAGGTAGGTCGTGTCCGGTCGAGCGATGACCTTCGGCTTCGTCGCATCCGCCTTCGTGACGTCCGCCGTTCCGCTCGTCACACGAGCAATGTGCCGCAGCTTCCGCTCGAGGCCCATGTTCGGGAAGATCGTGTAGGCAGTCGCCATCTCGAGCGGGGTCGCTTCGAACACGCCGAGCGCGATCGAGGGATACGGTTTCGGCTGGCTGCCGACGCCGAGACGCCCCCACAGCTCCGCGACGTTGGCGTAGCCCGCACGTTCCGCCGCCTTGATCGTCCCGACGTTGCGCGAGTGGGCGAGCGCATCGCGGTAGGTGACCATCCCGCCGTACTCGTTGTCGTAGTTCTCCGGCGTCCACACCTGGTTGTCGTACTCCCAGGTGGTGGGCGTGTCGTCCACGAGGGTCGCTGGCGTCACGTCGGTGTCGCCGTTGAGCGCTGCCTGCTCGAACGCGGTGAGGTAGACGAACGGCTTGAAGGTGGACCCTGGCTGCCGCCGCGAGACGATCGCGCGGTTGTACTGCGATTGGTTGTAGGAGCGGCCACCGACCATCGCGAGGATCTCGCCCGTGCGCGGATCGATGGCGATGAGCGCCGCTTCCGCCTTGCCCTTGCGTTTCCGGCGTGCCAGGAGCTGGTCGACGTTGGTCAGCCCGTCGCGCACGGCATCCTGCGCGAGCCGCTGCAGGTGCAGGTCGAGTGTGGTGTACACCTCCACCGGCTTGTCGTCGGTCGTCGTCAGGCCGGGGTAGGTCTCGTTGAGTGTCTGCGTGACGTAGTCGACGAAATACGGCGCCTCCGCTTCGAGCGCGCGCTGCACGACCGTGAGCGGTTCCTTCTGTGCGGCCTCGGCCTGCTCCGACGTGATGAACCCGGCATCGGCCATCGCGCGGATCACGACATTGCGCCGATCGCGGCAACGGTTCGGGTTGTTGAACGGGGAGAGCGCGGACGGAGACTGGATGACGCCGGCAATCGTCGCCGCTTCCGCAATCGTGAGGTTGCTCACGTCCTTGCCGAAGAAGAGCCGCGCCGCTTCGGACACCCCGACGATGGCGAACGACCCGCGCTGCCCGAGCGGTACCGCGTTGAGGTACATCTCGAGAATCTCGTCCTTGGTCGCCTTCCGCGTCAGGATGAGCGAGACCCAGATTTCGAGCGCCTTGCGACGGGCGGATCGTTCGCGCGCCTGCTGGAGCGTCCACCCTTCGAACTGCGGCAGGAACACGTTGCGCACGAGCTGCTGCGTCAGCGTGCTGGTGGCCGAGATGCGGCTATCGCCGATCAGGCCGTAGAGGACGGCGCCCGTCAGGCGGATCGGATCGACGCCCGGGTGGTAGTAGAAGCGGCGATCCTCGATCGCGAGCACCGCGTTGATGACATGCGGCGGCAGTGAGGACAGCGCCACCGGCCGCCGCTTCTCGCGTTCGGCCTGCAGCGCACTGAGCAGCGGGGTGTCGAGCGTCAGGCTGTCACGCGTGTCATCGTCGAGGCGCAGCCCCTGGACCCGGTCCGCCGGCTTGGGGGGCGCTGGTGCCTTGCCGCGCGCGGCGCGCTGGACGGCAGGCTGCGGCACCTTGAACGAGACCTGCACCTTCCGCCCCTTGAGGTCCGCAGCCCGTGGTGCGATGACGACCTGATCGTTGTTCAGCGTGAACTCACCCGGCTTCTCGGCGCTGCTGCGTTCCGCGTAGCCGAGGTCGTTGAGCCGGTCGATGAGCTGACGTTCCGTCAGCGCCTGACCGGTCCTGATCTCGAGCGGCCTGGCGAAGATGCGCGGGAACACGCGCTGGCGTTCGCCGTGCAGCTGCTGGTCGATGAGGCGGCCGAAGGTGACGTAGTAGTAGCCGGCGACGAACGACAGCACGAGCAGCGGCACCGCCACGACGATCGCGGCGATGCGCACCCATTTGCGCTGCAGGAAACCGGGCCGGCGGGACGAGCGTGCGCGGGTGGAGCTAGATGGTGACAATCCAGTGATGCCCCAGGTCGAGGGGCAGTTCCTCCTCCAGCCGATCGACGAGCGCGGGACCGTACTGGTTCAGGAACGAGACGAAACCGATGGTGCGCTCCTGCGCGTGCCCATCGGGGAAGGCCAGCGCACGAGTACGCATGAACTGGCGGCGGAGCGTCTCATCGCGACGCTTCGCGGCCTGAATCATCTTGTTGTGCAGGTTCTGCAGGTCGTGCTGCATGCGCCCGAGCGTTGACCGTGTGGCACCCTCGAGCGTCGGATCGAGCGCGGGAATCGCGTCGATGATCGCCTGCATGGAGCTGTCGATCGCCTGCGACGCCTGGCTGAACGAGGCTTCCACCGCAGGCGGAATCTGCGACTCGAGCAGCTGGTTCAGGGCCGACTCGTCCTGCGGCTGCAGCGCTTCGATCGGCAGCCCGTACTTGGCGAGGAATCGCATCGCGGCCGAGTCGAGCAGCGTCGCCGACGCCCGCGGGTACATCAGCGGCATCGGAACGCCAAACCGGTCGTACACGCCACGCAGCTGACCGAGGTACGCGAGTTCGTTCGGTCCGGCCACGTAGCAGATCGAGGGGAACAGCGTGTCCTGCACGACAGGCCGCAGCAGCACGTTGGGGCTGAACGCCGACGGGGTCCGCGTCGCCTGGTCGACGAGTGATGCTTGGGCAAAACGCGCCTCGCCGACGACGAACTGCCCGTCCTGCTGGCGGATCGCCCGGCGCCCACCTTCGAGGTGGAACAGCGCCAGCCCGTCGTCGTGCGCGTGGACCTGTGAGTGATACCCGCGCGAGACGAGCTGCGCACCAGCCTGTGCCGCGAGCTTCGCGGTCTCGCCGGGCTTCGACAGTTCCGACACGAAGACAGGACCGGCAATGGGCTTGGACGCCGGGTCCGACGAGTCGTACACGATGAGGCCGCGATCCCCGAGGACCCGCTCCATCCAGCGTCCGAAGGCGTCAGCCATGCCACGCCCTTCGACGTACGCGCTCCGGAGGTCCGCCATGACGGAAGCTCGGAACTCAGTCGGCGGCATGAGCTGCTCGATCTGGTCGAGCGCGGCGGTGATGTGCTGGTCGAGGGTGACGGTTGCGACGGGGGCGTGGTCGGCGGGACGGGCGGGCAGCGCCACGCTGTGAGGCGCGAGCGCCGCGTCGTAGACCGTACACCCGCGGACTTCGTCCCAGTCATGGTCCTCGGCGTCAATCCAGAAGATCGCCACCGCCGGCACCTGGTGCTCCTGCTCAACGGTGCGCGCGAGCTTCAACGCGGTCAGCGCCTTGAGCAGGGTGAACAGCGGGCCACCGAAGAGGCCGGCCTGCTGCCCGGTGACGATGGCGACCGTCCTGGGGTCGGCAAGTCTGGCGGCGGCCGCGACGGCGGCGGCCGGCGCTCCACGACGGGCCTGCTGGGCGCCGAGAATGGAGGCGATGCCGGCCCGATCCCGCGTATGTGCCTGGGTTCGGGCAATGGCAGCCGCCCACGCCGAACGTTCGCTCGGATCGCCGGCAAAGAACGGCTCGACGGACCTGAAGTCGTACGCGTAGTCCGCGGCCAGTCGGCGGATCCAGGGGAAGCGGCGGACGTCGATTGCCACGCGGCTCGCGGCCTCGCCGCTGGTGCCTGGCAGCAGGGACGATTCAGCTGAGTTCACGGTCACCGGGCACCTACTGTAACACGGCTAAACGATTGAACAGCCGAAGTTTCAGTGGTACCATCCTCGCGGTTCCCTGAGGAGTATCGACGCTGCATCCGGACGCTGCCGGCACCGCGCCACCTGACGCATTCGGGCCTTTTCGGGTCCTGCACCAGATTGGCGCCGGCACCCTTGGTCCGGTCTTCCGCGCGTACCAGCCGGACCCCGGCCGGCTCGTCGCCGTGAAGCAGTTTCGGCTCGACATTCCCCCGGAGCAGGCCCACCGGTTCGTCGCCGCGCTCGAGGCCCTGATCGCATCGGACCTGACCCACCCCGGCATCGCCGCGCCACAGGCCGCCGGCCTGGAGCAGGACACGCCGTACCTGGCGCAGGACTTCGTGGCGGCCGAGGCATTTGACGTCGTCGTCCGCGACTACGGTCCCGCGCCGGTCGCCGACGCGCTGCGGGTGGCCACGCAGCTGGGCGGGGCGCTGGACTTCGCTGCGGCAGTCGATGTCTGGCACGGCTCGCTCCATCCCCGCGACGTCCTGGTGTCCGCTGATGAAACGCGAGTCACCGGGCTCGGCATCGCCCAGGCGCTGCGGCAGATCGAGGTGGCTTCTCCGGTCCGCCGCCCCTACACGGCGCCGGAGCGCCTCGCCGGAGAGGCGTGGGACCGGCGGGCCGACATCTTCAGCCTGGCGGCGCTTGTCTACGAAATGCTGTTCGGTCGTCGCATCGCGGGCTACGGGCCCGAGGCGGTGGACGCGATCGTCCCGCCTGAGGGGAGCGACGTCGGCGTGCTGCGCGACCTGTTCGCCCGGGCGCTTGCCGAACGACCGGAAGACCGGTTCGACACCGCCCTTGCGTTTGCCGACGCGCTGCACGGCGCCCTCGGCACACTCACGTCGTCGCCACGTCCACCCCGCACGAAGCGCCGCCGCGACACCGACCCTGCGATTGCGCGCGCGGTCGCGTCATACCGCGCCACCCGCCCGGCGCGCCAGCCGGAGCCCGAACTGCCGTTGATCAGCGCGGCGGAAGCGGAGGACCTCCCGCTGACCTTCGCTGGACCGGACGAACACGCCGACATCGCGATCGCACCAGACTCCGCAGGTGGAGACGTGCCTGTTCCGGTCGATCCATCTGGCGAGGCCGATGGCCCGGCCGGCGGAGCGGCGATGCTCGACGAGCTCTCGTTCAGGGATCCCGTCGATGACGGCCCGCGGAAGAGCATCGATCTGCTGGCCGGGGACGCGGATGCTCCCTACGACGCGTCGACGCACGAACCGGCGGATCGCGAGGACGTATCGGCACCAGGGGCCGACACGCCTCCACCCGGCGACCTCGACGCGAGCGCGCGGCCTGGATCGACGTTCAGTGCGCCGCCCACCGCCTCAGACGAGACCGCCTCTGGCACCCTGTCGAGCGTCGCACTCGAGCAGACCCGCTCGGCGGTGTGGCCGCTCGTGCTGGCGCTCGTGGTGGGTGTCGCGCTTGGGTTCGCGTTCGGATACAGCGTTGGCACACGAGAGCGGCCGGACGAAGCCGCGACGGCAGCTCGGTCCGTCCCCGCTGCGGCGGGCGAGGCGCCGCAGGCCACCCAAACGGCGCCGGCTCGACCGACGGATGTTCCGCTCCCGTCGTCGTCTGCACCTGGGGCGTCGGGCGCCGCAGCGTCGCCCGCGGGGACGTCGCGCACCGAAGGGGCAACACCGGCGACCGGCGGAGCGGGAGGTGGCACGCCAGCTGAGCGCCGTTCGACACAGCCAGGCCGCATCGCCGTCCGGTCCACGCCCTCAGGAGCGCGCGTCAGCCTCGACGGACGCGAGGTCGGTGCGACCCCGGTGACCGTCCGGGATCTCGCGCCGGGCCTTCATGTCGTGCGAATCGCACATCAGGGCTATGTCACAGCCGAGCGACGCGTTAGGATCAGAACTGCCCAGCCCGCACAGTCAATCGAGGTGGTCCTGGCCGAGGCACGTCCTGCACGTCAGGCCGCGCCGCGACCCACGGCCCCCGACCGGACGAGCGGCGTGCCGCCCGGAGCCCCGAACGCGAAGGCCGGATCGCTGATGGTTGATTCGCGTCCGGCTGGCGCGCGTGTGTTCGTGGATGGAAGAATGGTGGGTACAACCCCACTGCTGCTGGATTCGGTGCCGGCCGGCGAGCACGCGGTCAGGCTGGAGATGGCAGGCTTCGCACCCTGGAGCTCCGCGGCAACCGTCACCGGTGGGGAACGCACGCGGGTGAGCGGCTCACTCGAGCCGCGCTGACGACAGGTACGGAACGTCGGGTCGGTGACCCGGCGGATGAGGGACATGGAAGCGATACTCGCACTGGAAGACGGCACGATTTACCGCGGTCAGTCGGCAGGCGCCGACGGGCAGACGCAGGGTGAAGTCGTGTTCAACACGAGCCTGACCGGCTACCAGGAAATCCTGACGGATCCGTCCTACTCCGGACAGATCGTCACGATGACCTGCGCGGAGATCGGCAACTATGGCGTGTCGAACGACGACGTGGAGTCGCGGCGGCCGCAGGTGGCCGGCTTCATCATTCGTGATGAGTCGCCGGTGGCCAGCAACTGGCGCGCGAGCGGCACGCTGCGCGACTACCTCATCGCCAACAACATCGTCGCGATCTCGGACATCGACACGCGCGAGCTGACCCGCAAGCTGCGGTCCGGCGGCGTGATGCGCGGTGTGGTGGCGACCGGCACACAGCTCGATGAGCGCGCGCTCGTCGAGAAGGCGCAGGCGATCCCGAAGATGGAAGGGTCGGACCTCGTCAAGGTCGTCACCTCGCAGGCCGCGTTCGACTGGCCGCAGGAGGACCCGGACGAGTTCGACGTCAAGCCTGATGCGCGTGCGAAGCGGCGCCTCAAGATCGCGGCCTACGACTTCGGGATGAAGTGGAACATCCTCCGTCGCTTGAGCGCCCATGGCTGCGATGTGCGCGTCTATCCGGCATTCACGCCGGCAGCCGAACTGCTGGCGACCAATCCCGACGGCATCTTCCTCAGCAACGGCCCCGGCGACCCGGCGCCGCTGACCTACGCCATCGAGAACGCGCGCACGATCGCCGCGTCGGGGGTGCCGACCTTCGGCATCTGCCTTGGCCACCAGATCCTCGGCCTCGCGTTGGGCGGCAAGACCTTCAAGCTGAAGTTCGGCCATCGCGGCGGCAACCACCCCGTGAAGAACCTCGGCACCGGGAGGATCGAGATCACGTCGCAGAACCACGGTTTCGCGGTCGATCCCGAGTCGCTCCCGGCCGGCGTCGAGGTGACGCACAAGAACCTCTACGACGGTACCGTCGAAGGGCTGCGCTCGACGACGATGCCGGTGTTCTCGGTGCAGTATCACCCCGAGGCCTCGCCAGGCCCGCACGACGCCGACTACCTGTTCCGCGATTTCATCAGGCTGATTGAAGAAAAGCGCGGGTAAGGCGTCAGCCTCCAGGCTTCTGGCTTCAGGCGGTGTCGGCTGCTGACACTGGCCGGCCCGGAGCCGACCGCGCCCGGAGCCCAGAGCCCGAAGTCCGAAGCCTCAAGAAAATGCCCAGAAGAACCGACCTGAAACGCGTCCTCGTGATTGGTTCCGGTCCGATCGTCATCGGCCAGGCCTGCGAATTCGACTACTCCGGCTCCCAGGCCTGCAAGGCGCTGCGGGCCGAGGGGCTCGAGGTCGTGCTCGTCAACAGCAACCCGGCGACGATCATGACCGACCCGGAGATGGCGGATCGCACGTACGTCGAGCCGCTCACGCCGGAGTTCCTCGAGGCGATCATCGCCAAGGAGAAGCCGGACGCCATCCTGCCAACGGTCGGCGGACAGACCGCGCTGAACCTCGCGGTCGCCCTCGCTGAGCGGGGCATCCTCGAGAAGTACGGCGTGAAGCTGATCGGCGCGCAGATCGACGCGATCAAGATCGCGGAGGATCGGCAGCTGTTCAAGGACGCGATGCGCTCCATCGGTCTCGACGTGCCGCGCAGCGCCGTCGTGCGCTCGCTCCAGGAGGCGCTCGACACCGCGAAGGACCTCGGCTTCCCGCTGGTCATTCGCCCGTCGTTCACCATGGGTGGCGTCGGCGGTGGCATCGCGTACAACGTCGAGGAGTTCAAGGAGATCTGCCAGCGCGGGCTCGACCTGAGCCCGGTGCACGAGGTCCTCATCGAGGAATCGGTCATCGGGTGGAAGGAGTTCGAGCTCGAAGTGATGCGCGACTGCGCGGACAACTTCGTCGTCATCTGCTCGATCGAGAACATCGACCCGATGGGCGTGCACACGGGCGACAGCATCACCGTCGCGCCGATCCTCACGCTCTCCGACAAGGAATACCAGCGGATGCGCGACGCCGCGCGGCTGATCATCAGCAAGGTCGGCGTCGAGACGGGCGGGTCGAACATCCAGTTCGCCGTGAACCCCGCCAATGGCCGGATGATCGTCATCGAGATGAACCCGCGCGTGTCGCGGTCGTCCGCGCTGGCATCCAAGGCCACCGGTTTCCCGATTGCCAAGATCGCGGCGAAGCTCGCCCTCGGCTACCACCTCGACGAAATCCCGAACGACATCACGCGCGTGACGCCCGCCTCGTTCGAGCCGGTCATCGACTACGTGGTCGTCAAGATCCCGCGGTGGAACTTCGAGAAGTTCCCGCAGGCAGACCGCACGCTGACGACGCAGATGAAATCGGTCGGCGAGGCGATGGCGATTGGCCGCACCTTCAAGGAAGCGTTCATGAAGGGCGTCCGCTCGCTCGAGCTGGGCAAGAGCGGCCTGCTGTTCTCGCCCTCGAACCTGGACGATGAGGATGATGCCGCGCTGCGGAAGCGGCTGGCGGTGCCGCACGATCGACGCATGTGGGATCTCTTCCGCGCCCTCCAGCGCGGCTGGTCGATCGAGCAGCTGCACGAGGTCACGAAGATCGACCCGTGGTTCCTGCGGCAGTTCGCCGAGATTCGCGACCTGCGTGCAGGAGCAGCGGAGAAGGGGCTCGTGCAGTTGGAGGCGCCCGAACTCCGGAAACTCAAGCGCGCCGGCTTCGGCGATGCAGAGCTCGCGCTGGCGACCGGCACGAGCGAAGCGTCTGTGCGCACCAAGCGCGAGCAGCTGGGGATCACGCCGGTCTACAAGCGGGTCGACACCTGCGCGGCGGAGTTCGAGTCCTTCACCCCGTATCTCTACAGCTCCTACGAGCCGAGCTGCGAGTCGAACCCGAATGGCCGCAACAAGGTGGTCATCCTCGGCAGCGGCCCGAACCGCATCGGGCAGGGCATCGAGTTCGACTACTGCTGCTGCCATGCCGCGTTCGCGCTCCGCGAAGAGGGGCTCGAGACGGTGATGGTGAACTGCAACCCCGAGACGGTATCGACCGACTACGACACGGCGGACCGGCTGTACTTCCAGCCGCTCACGTTCGAGGACGTGATGGCGATCGTCGAGAAGGAGCGGTCGGCCGGTGGAGAGGTGTCGTGCCTCGTGCAGTTCGGAGGCCAGACGCCGCTGAAGCTTGCGCTGTCACTCCAGAGTGCCGGCGTTCGCATCCTCGGCACCTCGCCTGATTCGATCGACCTCGCGGAGGACCGCAAGCGCTTTGCCGCCCTGCTGAACGAGTTGGACATTCCGCAGCCGGCGAGCGGCACGGCCACCTCGCGCGACGAAGCGCGTGAGGTCGCGACCAAGATCGGCTTCCCCGTCGTCGTCCGGCCGTCGTATGTACTCGGCGGACGGGCGATGGCGATCGTCTACGACATGGCGACGCTCGACCGGTACATGTCGCAGGCGCTCGACGCGTCCCCGGAGAACCCGATCCTCATCGACAAGTTCCTCGAGGACGCGTTCGAGTTCGACGTCGACGCCGTCGCGGATGGGACGGGCGCCGTGGTCATCGGCGGCATCATGGAGCACATCGAGGAGGCCGGCATCCACTCGGGCGACAGCTCCTGCGTGGTGCCCCCGTTCATCTGCCCTGAGCGGCACCTGAACACGATTCGCGAGTACACCCGCAAGCTCGCTCGCGCGCTCAACGTCGTCGGCCTCATGAACGTGCAGTACGCCACGAAGAACGACGTGGTCTACGTGCTCGAAGTGAACCCGCGCGCGTCGCGCACGGTGCCGTACCTCTCGAAGGCGGCAGGCGTGTCGCTCGCGAAGGTCGCCGCCAAGGTGATGGCGGGCCGCACCCTCGCGGACCTCGGCCTGACGAAGGACATCGAGGTGTCGGGCGTCTTCGTGAAGAGCCCGGTGTTCCCGTTCGTCCGATTCCCTGGTGTCGACACGATCCTCGGACCCGAAATGAAGTCGACCGGCGAGGTGATGGGCGGCTCCAGCAACTTCGGCGTGGCCTACGCGAAGGCGCAGCTCTCGGTGGGGCAGCGGTTGCCCGAGAAGGGGACGGCGTTCGTCAGCGTCAACAACGACGACAAGGCCAACCTCCTGCCGATCGCCCGCGACCTCGCGGACCTCGGGTTCAAGCTCGTGGCGACGCGAGGTACAGCGGTCTACCTGCGGTCGTACGGCCTCGACGTGGACGTCGTCTTCAAGGTGAACGAGGGTCGGCCGAACATTGCCGACGAGATCGTCAACAAGAAGATCGACCTCGTCGTGAACACGCCGCTTGGCCGTGAGTCGTTCTTCGACGATCGGGCCGTGCGCCGCGCGGCGATGATGCACGAGGTCCCCTGCATTACGACGTTGACGGGCGCCGCCGCCGCCGTCAGCGCCATCCGCGCGATGCGCGAACAGGGCGTCGCCGTCCGCGCGCTGCAGGACTACTACGCCGCCGCCGAAGAGCGGTCGGCCGTCAAGGCATAGGCGAGGAATGATCGTAGCGGTCACGCTTTAGCGTGACCGTCGCGCGGCAGGCTGAAGCCTGCCGCCTACGATGGCCCTTCGACTCCGTCCTGCGCTCTCCGTCCTGCGTCCTCCGCTCCGTTCCTCGCAGCTTCCACACTGCGTGTGCCTCCATCGGCTGGCAGAGACTGCGATCGCGCACAGCAACCGCGCGCGCGGTCGCGACCGTAAACCGTTATTAACCTGAGCGTTCGGTCGGCTCTCGGTGTGCGGCGGGCTGGCGGCACGCCGGCTGCAGTTCGTCACCACCATGCAGGTGGTGCTTGCGATTCCGGTTGCCGGGCTCATTGTGGGAGCGGCTGCGGGGCTCGCGTGGCCGGACATTCCGTTCGCGTGGCTCGTCGCCGCGCTATGCGGATGGGCGCTGCTCGCTCTTCACGCGACACGCGTGGGCCGCGCTACGCTGCTCGCCGCGTGCGCGTGCGGTGCGTTCGCCGTCGGCGGCGCCCTCCTCGCGGCGGCCGCGTGGCAGGACGCCTGGCGTCCGCCCCTCCGCATCATCTTCGAATCGATTGCGCGCGATACCCGCGCCGAACTCCTGCACTCGGGTCGGCAACCACCCGTCGACGATACGGCGCCGGTTGTCGTCACCGGCGTGCTGCGCACTGACGCCGCGGTGACGGCGGGCGGCGCGGTGTCGCTGGCAGTCGACGCCGAGTGGGTCGGCCGGCTGTCCTCCTCCGCTCGTGACATCGATGTGGACACGAACCCTGTCCGTGGCGGCGTGCTGCTGACCGTGCTCGGATCGCTCGGACGCGAGCACCTTGCGGAGTGGACGGCGGGCCGCCGCGTGCGTGCCCCGGCAGACCTGCGACGGCCGGCTCGGTATCTCGATCCGGGCGTCCCCGATCAGGAGCGTGCACTGGCGCGGCGCGGCGTTTCACTTGTCGGGACGGTGAAGAGCGCGGCGCTCGTCACCGTGCTCGAGCGCGGCTCGCCTGCGCAGGAAGCTGCTGCGTCGCTTCGAGCCTTCACCCGTCGCGCGCTGTCTGCCTCGGTCGGCCACTGGAGCCCTCGCGCCTCGGCTATCGTTGCCGCCATCGTCATCGGCGACCGCACGGGCCTGGACGACGAGGTCGAGCGGCGATTGCAGGAGTCTGGCACGTACCACGTCATTGCCATCTCGGGCGGCAATATCGCCCTGCTCGCAGGGCTGACGCTGGGGCTCTTCCGCCTGGCGGGCGTGCTCGGGCGGGCGGCGATGCTGAGCGCCGCCGCGGGCCTCGTCGCGTACGGCTTCGTCGTGCAGGGCGGTGCCTCGGTCAACCGTGCGGTCCTCATGGCGTGTGTGTTCTTCATCGGGCGCGCGTGGGATCTGCGGGGGCCGCCGTTCCAGCCGCTGGTGCTCGTCGCCGGCATTCTCGTGCTCGCGGATCCGCTGTCAGTGGTGGATGCGGCGTCACTGCTCACGTTCGGCGCGACGGCGGGCATTCTTGCGGTCGCGCCGGCGCTGCAGGGGCAGCGTGTGCCCCGGTTCCTCTTTCCGGCCGCCTCGATGCTGGCCGCATCGCTGGCTGCGGAAGTGGCCCTGCTGCCGATTGCGGCGTTCTTCTTCTCGCGCGTCACGGTGGCGGGACTGCTGCTCAACTTCGGTGCGATTCCGCTGATGGCGGTCGCACAATTTGCCGGCATGGCGGTGGTGCCGTTGTTCGCCGTGGCGCCGGCCGCTGCGCGTGTGGCGGGCGGTGTCGCCGCGTTTGGCGCAGAAGGGCTCGTGCGGACTGCCGATCTCGTGGCGCTTGCGCCGTGGTCGAACTGGCGTGTCGCGCTGCCGTCGTTGTGGATCCTCGCCGCCTACTATGCGGCACTGCTCATCGCCTGGCTGCTCTGGCGGGTCGGCCATCACCCGCGCCTTCGCTCCTGCGCCATCACCGCGTGCGTACTCTCCGGTGGTTGTATTGCCACGGGGGTCGACGTGCCCTGGCGGTCCACGGCGCACGGGCGCCTGTCGGTCACGTTCATCGACGTCGGTCAGGGCGACGCCACCCTCATTCGCTTTCCCATGGGTTCCTCCATGCTCGTGGATGCGGGCGGGCTCGGCGGCCGCGGGGCGTTCGACGTCGGCGATCGCGTGGTTGGGCCGGTGCTGCGCGCGCTTGGCGTGCGCCGGCTCGACACGCTCGTGGTGACGCACGGCGATGCGGACCACGCCGGCGGCGCGACCTCCGTGCTGCGGGACTTCCAGCCGCACGCGGTGTGGGAGGGCATACCTGTGCCGCCGCACCCGCTGCTAGCGTCATTGCACCAGCAGGCGGTGGCGGAACGTACCCAGTGGACGAACGTCCAGCGGGACGATCGTACTGAGATCGATGGCGTCGAGGTCGTCGTACGGCATCCGACGTTGCCCGAGTGGGAGCGGCAGGACGTTCGCAACGAGGATTCAATCGTCCTCGAACTGCGCTGGCGGGCTGTGTCGTTCGTGCTGGCAGGCGACATCGGGCGGACGTCCGAAGACGAGATCTCGAGGAGTTTCGTGCCCGCGCCGCTACGTGTCCTCAAGGTGCCGCACCACGGCAGCCTGAGCTCGAGTTCGGCGGAGTTCATCGCCGCCCTGTCGCCACAGGTCGCGGTGGTCAGTGCCGGGCGTTCGAATCCATTCGGCCATCCGGCGCGCGCGGTGCTGGAGCGCTACGACAAGAGCGGCACGGCGATTTTCAGGACGGACACCGACGGCGCCGTCACCATCGACACCGACGGCAACACACTCGATGTTCGGACGTTTGCCGGAGAGACGAGGGAGTTCAGAGGTTGGAGGTTGGAGTTGGAGGTTGGAGGTTGGAGGTTGGAGGACGGTTCGCCCGGAGCACAGCGCCGGAGGCGCGTGGATGGCGGGAGGTAAAGCTCCACCACGGAGATCACGGAGAACACGGAGACACACTGTTTCCAAAAGGCGTTTCTCCGCGACCTCGGCGCACTCCGCGGTGGCGCGTTAGCCATTTGAAACGCGCTCTAACTTCTTGCTGTCTTGCGCCGGTACAGCGCGACAGCACCGGTCGCCAGGAGCGTGAGCGTGCCCGGCTCCGGGACGGGGCTCGTGGGCGGCGGTTCGGCCTCAAATGGCCGGAACGTCACGTCGTCCATCGCAAAGCTGAAACCCGCCTGGTCTCCAGTGATGGTCAGTCGCGTGATCCCTGTATTGCTCGTCCACTGGAGGAGTTCATTCGGCGCGCTGCCGACGTCGCCCGACGTGCCTGTGTTGTTCTGGTAGGCCGAGGTCAGGGTGTACAGCAGTGCGTTGCCGGCATCGAAGAACGAGATCGTCAACGGAACGGTGTAGGTGAAGTACGCGTTGAACACCCCAATCGGCTGGCTCCCGAAGTCCATCGTGAGGGGGCCGTCGCTGTCGAACGCGACGTTGCACATCGACCGCGGGGGGAAATCCAGGTCGTTCAGGGAGCCATACGAGCACTCCTGCGTGAACGCACCTGCCACTTGGGCATTGCTGAAGGTCACGCCGGCATACTGGTTTGTCACCACCTCCGCGTCCGAGAGGTTGTCAAAGCTAATCGTCGTCGCCGACGCGGGCGCGACGCTGGCAAGCGAGCACAGCAGTATCAGAACCCCGAAACCGAATTTGCGCATATTGCGTCGAGCCTAGCTAAATCAGTGCCACACCTGCGTTCGTGTTGTGTGCCTCGTCGCAGGTGATCGTCCCGGTGACTGCGGAGAGCAACAACGCTAGATTCCCGCGGATCTCCCGCCGTCAGTGAACGCGCCGTTCGGCGACGAACCCCGCAGCGTGGAGGCGGGCGCGTGCCGAGTGCTCGCCTGTGCAGCGCTGACGCGAGCGCAGTATCAGGTTGTCCGCGCGAGAGATGACTTAGTTCCGCCGATGCGACCGGTGCGCAATCCGATGAGCTACGATCCGTGCGCGTGCTCCCCCGCCTCGGTCTCCCACGTCGTGCACCGGTTCTCCTGCTTCGCGTGGCCCTCGTCGTGTTGTCGCTCGGCCTCACCGCGCAGCGTGCCGCGGGACAGCAGACCGGCACCATCCGCGGCGTTGTGGTCGACACCGAGGGCGGCACGCCCATCGAGCAGGTCAGCGTCAGGCTTCAGGACACGGGCCAGGTCGTCTCCACTGCGGCTGACGGTCGGTTCGAATTCACCACGGTCCCGGCGGGCGAACACGAGCTGTACGTCTCGGTCGTCAACTTTCTTCTGGTGCGGCGTCAGGTGGACGTGTCTCCGGGAGCCACCACCGAGCTGACCATCGCGCTCACGCAGGGCACCGGCACGTACACCGAATCGGTGTCGGTTGTGGGCGCAGTCGACCAGCGAGCGACCGCGCCTCCGGCCGAAGCGCGCGTGCACGGCATCGAACTGCAGCAGTTGAGCGGGCTCCTCGCGAACGATCCCCTCCGCGCAGTACAGGCGATGCCCGGCGTGACGACCGGCGACGACTTCCGCAGTGAGTTCGCCGTGCGCGGCGCCGGCCCGCTGCAGACCGGGTTCGTGTTCGACGGCATCTCGACCCGTTTCATGCTCCACACGGTCGAGCGCGTGAACGACGCGGGCAGCATCGCGATGATCAACGGCGAGGTGCTCGACGCCGTGACGCTGCGCAGCGGTTCCTATCCGGGGAAGTACGGCAACCGCGTCGGCGCCGAGGTCGAATTCCAGATGCGTGAGGGCTCCCGCGAGCGCCCGCGCACCCACATCTCCGTGAGCGCCATCGACGCGAGTGCCGTCAGCGAAGGCCCGCTCGGGGCGGACAGCCGCGGAAGCTGGCTCGTCGCGGCCCGCAAGAGCTACCTGGATCTGGTCCTGAAGCGGGTGTACCAGGACCAGCGCGTCAACTTCGGCTTCGCCGATGTCCAGTCCAAGCTCGCGTGCGACCTGTCCGCACAGCACCGGCTCGAGCTGTCGGTGACCGGTGGTCGGTCGCACCTCGATCTCGTTCCTGACGAAGTGACGAACCCGAACGACCTGCGTGAGGCCACCTCGGACTCCGGCATCGGCGTCCTCGCCTGGCGCTACACGCCCTCGACACGGCTCGCCATCGTCCAGCGCTTCGCGGGGATTGGGAACACGTTCCGCAACGTCAGTCGTGACAGCCTCTCGCTCGACGACGGGGGGACGACCGAGGCAGTGTATCGTGCGGATCTGACGAGCCCGGTGAAGCCGTGGCTGACCGTGGACGGCGGCGTCGAGCGTCGCTGGACCGTGTCGTCCGGCAGCGAGGTGCGGACCTCCAGCGGGAGGCTGGTCACGCGGGAACGGTTCGACGAGGCGAGCACGCGCGTTGGCGGCTATCTCTCCGCGCGGCTGAAAGTGGGAGCTGCGGTCATCACGCCGGGCGCGCGCGTGGATCGATGGTCGATTGTCGAGCGCAGCGCCGCGTCGCCGTGGATGACGGCATCGGTTCCGCTGGGGCGCGGACTCACGCTGCGAGCCGGCAGCGGGGTCTACCATCAGGCGCCGGAACCGGACCAGGTCTATGGGCTGCGCGGCAATCGCGCGCTGGGGCCGTCGCGCGCGTGGCAGGCGGATGTCGGCGTCGAAGGCCGCGTAGCGCAGCAGTTCCGATGGCAGGTGAGTGCGTACAACCGCGAGGACCGTGGGTGGCTTCGGCTCCCGTTCGATGAGGTACAGCGCGCCGGAAACGTGGTGATTGGGCCGTCGCTGGTCACGACCTGGCAGAACAGCCTCGACGGCCATGCGCGTGGAGTGGAGTGGCTGTTCGAGCGCCGCGCAGAGCGGGGCGTCACAGGGTGGGTGTCCTACTCCCTGGGATTCAACCGGTACAGCGACAGGTTGACCGGAGAGCAGTTCTGGGGCGACTACGACCAGCGCCATACGTTCAACGCGTTCGGCACCTGGCGCGCAAGCGACCGTACGAGCCTGAGCGCGCGATTCCGCATGGGGAGCAACACCCCGGCGCCAGGCTACTGGACCGAGCAGGCAGGTCGCTACTTCGTCACGACCGATCGCAACGGACTTCGCATCCCCGCGTACTCGCGGCTCGACTTCCGCGCAAACCGCACGTTCACGCCCCGTCGGAGCCGCCTGACCCTGTTCGTCGAAGTGCTCAACGTCCTCGCCCGTCCCAACGAGCGCTTCCTCGAGCACAGCGTGAACCGTCGCACGTTCGAGACGACCCGCCCGTTCGAGTCAATGCTTCCACTGGTGCCGTCCGCCGGGTTGCTGATCGAGTTCTAGAAGACGGGTCGGAGGACCGAGGGCGGAGGACCGAGGGCGGAGAACGGGGACTCGCGACCGGGAACTCGGGATTCAGTGCACGAACCGCCGGAAGAAGGCGTCGTACTGCGGTCGCAAGGTGGCCGGGTCGAATGCGGCGGCGGCGTCCAGCGCCCGCGCGCGTTCTGCGCCATACAACTCGTCGTCGTCCATCAGGCTGATGATCGTGTCGCACCACACGTCGAGCGAGCTGTCGTCGACGAGAGGCAACACGCGACCGGCGCCGCAGCACATTTCGGGGAGTCCGCCGCGATCGCTCACGACCGGAGGCACGCCGTTGACGAGCGCTTCGCCGACGACCCGCGCGCCAGGCTCCGCAAGTGAAGGGACGACCAGGACGCGCGTCGGCGCGAAGATGTCTTTTGGGCTCGGTACCGCGCGCGAGATCATGATGTTTTCATGTCGCCGCAGGTCGACACCGGCGCGATCTCCAGCGGCCAGCAGGGTACCCGCGCCGCCTTCCGACTCCACGACGAGGAACGGCAGGTCCGGCCGGGCCACGCTCATGCGGTGCGCCAGTCGCGCGAAGAAGTCGACCCCCTTCCGCGCCGAGGGATTGACCATCGTGATGAAGATCGGATCGTGTGTCTCCGCGCGCACCTCCGCGGGGTCGAGCGGCGCGAAGAGTGGCGTTGTCTCGAGCCCGCAGTCGTCACGATAGCGGTCCGACAGGTAGCGGCTCGGCGTGAGCACGCCGGCCAGGTGGGACCACTCACGGAAGCCAAAATACGCTTCGTTGCGGAGCCCGAAGACGACGGCGATACCGTTGCGGATGGCAAGCCGCTGCCGCCGCAGATCGCCGGGATGCATGCCGTAGGTAAGCATCACGTCGGGCCGGAAGGCGCTCAGTTCTTCGGCAAACGCGAGGTCGAAGCGGCGACCGTCGACCTTCTCCCAACTCTCCAGCCGGAGACGTCGATCGGTGACGACCGCGCGGAATTCGATCCCGCGGTGTCTGTAGTGGAGTTCCGGGCCTCGGTGGGAGCGCCGCTCGATGTGCACACCGAGGTCCGCGAGAAACGTCACCGGGTCCAGCGTTCGACCGGCCTCCGACACGGTAGTCGAGAGCGCGCGGACTCGCCAGCCGCATCCTGTGAGGAGGCTGGCGATCGCCGTCATCGAACGGGCGGCGCCGCTGGCTGGATCCTGCGCGAACTGCGGCAGGACCAGCAGCAGCCGCGGACCTGCGTCGTCCAAGGACGGCTACGACCGCCGGCGTCGACCGACGTATGACAGGACGAGGCCCGACCCGACGAGCAGCATCGACGCCGGTTCAGGGACGGCTGCGGGCGTGGCGTCGTCTGACGGCGTAATCCGGATGGACGGCACGGACAGCGTGATCGTTCCGCCGACCTCCGAGTTGAACGTGGCGTCGATCACCACGTTCCAGTATCCGAGCGGATCGCCGGGGCCCCATCCCGTCAATGCCAGGGCGCCGGAGCCGCCCGTGCCGAGCGGGCCACTGGCGCCGACTGGAGAGCCGTTGATGAAGAACGCGATGGACGACGTGAACTGCGGGAAGGCGACCGGATCCAGCGCGAACAGATACTCGTAGCCTGCGGCGATGCTCGCCATCGTCATCGCGCCGTTGTCGCCGTCTCCCGAGAGCGTCAATGACAGGGCGCCCGGCTTCGATCCGCTGTTCGACGCGGCGACGTTGAACGTGTAGTCCGCCGAACTCGTGAACTCGACGCCGCCGTTCGGGAGCGCCGAGAAGGTGCCGGATCCGCCGGTGGGCGTCGCACCCGAGGCACTGGCCGTGGCTGTTGCGGTTGAACTCTCGAAGGTGATCGTCGAGGCGTCGGCGGGAGCCGCCGCTGCAAGTGGGACGATGACCAGGGCGGTTGCCGATGCGCCGCGGCTGATGAAGCGCCGGGCTCGTTCCAGAGCTGTCACGTAAAGGACCTCTTCGCGTCAGGAGTGAGCGGAAAGAGTACGCGAAGGCGGCCCCGTGCGCAATCCTGGGGCAGCAACCGATCGTAAGAGCCTGTCAGCCGACCTGCTTCTTGCTCCGCTGCCACTCGACTTCGAGTTCGTCGATGGTCATCGCGGACATCCGCCGGCCGCTGTCCTGGATGCGGAGTTCCATGTCCGTGAACCGTCGGCTGAACTTGTCGTTCGCCTTCCGCAGCGCTGCTTCAGGCTCGATGCCGAGCCGCCGCGACAGGTGCGAGATCGCGAACAGCAGGTCGCCCATCTCTTCCTCCGCGCGCTCGCGATCGAGCGGCTGGTTGCCGTTGACGACCTCAGCGACCTCCTCGACCTCCTCACGGATCTTCTCGACCACGTCGGAGGGTGTGTCCCAGTCGAAGCCGACGGAGTGCGCGCGCGAACCGATCTGGTACGCCCGCAACAGGGCAGGCAGGGCAGCAGGGATGCCGCTGAGCAGCGTCTTCGGCGTGCTCTGTCCGCCACGCTCCTGTGCCTTGACCTCTTCCCATTTCACCTTGACCTGGCCGGCCGTCTCGAGCGCGGGCTCGCCTTCGTCGCGCTTGAACACGTGCGGGTGGCGGCGGACCAGCTTGTCTGCCACGTGCTTCACCGCATCGGCCAAGGTGAAGTGTCCTGCTTCCTGCTCGAGCTGCGCGACGAAGACCGCCTCGAAGAGGAAGTCGCCGAGTTCCTCGCGAAGCGCGTCATGGTCGTGCCGGTCGATCGCTTCGAGCAGCTCGTACGTTTCTTCCAAAACGTACTTCTTGAGCGTGTCGATGGTCTGCTCGCGGTCCCACGGGCATCCGTCCGGCGCGCGGAGCGCAGCCATGATCTCGATGAGCCGCGCGAACTCGCGCGCGGCGGTGGCGGCAGGGGAGTCTGGTAAGCTGGGGGACGACACAGCTCATTTCACCACATGGCAGACATTTCGTTCACGCAGTTCGTCATCTCCCTCGCGACATCGGCGGCCATTCACTTCGGCGACGCGGCCGAGCCTGGCGGCGAGAAGCTGGCCGAGCCGAACCTCGAAGGGGCGCGGCAGATGATCGAGATCCTGTCCCTGCTCGAGGAGAAGACCAAGGGGAACCTCACCGCGGAGGAGCGGCAGGTGCTCGAACAGGTGCTCTACGAGTTGCGGCTGCGATTTGTCCAGGTGTCGGGCTCGGCGGCCGGTTCGGGTTCGCGCATCATCCAGCCCTGAGCGGCGCCGCGAAACGCGGCAACGCCATGCCGCAGCCACGCAACAGCGCACACTCGTGTAAGCCACGACGCCTCTGACGCTGTCCTCCGCCCTCCGACGCAATCAGCCGTCCCTAGAACCGGAACAGCCTCGTGTACTTCACCACGAGCCCGCGGTTCTGAAGCGACCGCACGGCCGCGGGTGTCGTGTCGCGCCCCTCGCTGTAGACGATGAAGAGATCGCTGCCTGGGCGGTACTCCCAGCGGACGCGGATGTTCGTCGAGAACGCGTTGATGCTGGAGTTGTACTGCACGAGGCCGCTCGCGAACATGCGGGGCGTCACCGTAAACGTCGCGCGTGCGGTGAGCAGCTTCGTGACGAAGTTCCCCTCGGGGAGCTTCGCCGAGGTGATAGCCACGCGCGGCTCCAGCGAGACGCGCGGGCTGACCTCGATGCGTCCTGAGTAGCTGCCTTCGGTACGTGTGCCGTCGTAGAACTGGCCGCGGATGACCCGCAGGTCGCCCGCGAACCGGCGCTGCGGACCGAGCCGGTAGAGTCCGTCGACGTCGTTGAAGCTGTAGACGCCGGCCGGGAGCACCACGCCCTTGGCGATCTCGAACGAGGACGTCAGCGACTCGACGCTCGAGTTCGCGTTCACCTCGATGGTGTCGCCGCTCTGCAGGTCCGCGCGGAACGTGCCCTGCGCCAGCCTCGACTGCAGCCGCGTGTCCGTGTTGTTGATGATGTAGTCGGCCGCGGCTTCGTAATAGAGCTTGCGGATCGCCTTGAAGCGGCGCGGACGAGGGCTGAATCGGAGCTGGCCGAAGTTGCGGCGGAAGTTCTGGCGCCGCATGAAGCCGATCTCCGGGTTGAAATCCTCTCCGACCTTCAGGAACTCGTAGCTGATGCCGTAGCGATCCGGCACCCAGTCGAACGTCGCACGGTAGCTCGTGTCGTCGCCGGGCCGATTCGCCGAGCGGGTGCCCGCGTAGTAGCCGCCGATGTTCACGTTCTCGAAGAACGCGAAGTTCGCGTCGACGCCGGCGGCCTGGTTGGAGTCGGTGCCGATCGCGGCTGGTGAGCGGTTGGTGCCAATGACGCCCACGCTGCTGCGGCGCAGGATGTCGCGCTTCAGCCGCACGACGGAGAAGTTCGTCGCGACAGCGTTGGCAGCCGACTGCTCGCCGGTCTCGATGTTCAGCAGGCCCACGCTGGTGCGTCCCACCCGTCCGGTGAGCCGCGAGCCGACGCGGATCGGCGTTCTCACCCCGTTCTGCAGGCCGATGCGTCGGCTGAAGAAGAGCAGAGGCGTCTCGTTCGGCGCCGCCGCCGCACTGTCGCCTCCGCCGCCACCGCCGCCGCGCGAGCGGACGCTCGCGAACTCGAACAGCCCCTGGCCTTCGAGGAAGAAGTCGCGCCGCTCGGGGAAGAACTGGCTGAACCGCGTGAGGTTCACCTGCTGCTCGTCCTCCTCGACCTGCGCGAAGTCGGTGTTGTAGGTGAAGTCCAGCGTGAGGCTGCGCGTCAGGCCGTACTTCGCGTCAGCTCCCCAGTCGCCACTCGCGTCATTCCGGAGAACCGGCGTCACCAGGTTGTTCGTGGTCAGGCCGCCGATCACATACGGCTTCACCTCGAGGTTGCGCGATTTCGACGGCACCTGGATGCCGACGAGCGTGCCCGCAACGTTGAAGCGCGTCGCGCCCGGGCCGCCGTAGGCGGCGGGCACCGGCGAGAGATAGGACGTTTCGTTCTTCCATCGCACCACCCGGCGGACGTTGATGCTCCAGACCTGGTTCGGGCCCTGCCGGTAACGGAGCGACTTGAAGGGGATGACCATCTCGGCCGTCCACCCCTGTTCGAACCGCGCGCTGCGCGTGTCCCAGACCGTGTTCCAGTCGAAGTTGTTGCCGACCCGTTCGTCGGCGACGATCGCGTCGCGGACTCCGCCGATCGAGTTGGTCTGGAAGTAGTAGCCGCTGCGGCGGTCGTAGAACGTGTCGAGGGAGACGCTGAAGCTGTCGTTCTGGCCGATGTTCCGGTTGTCGCGCCGCAGTTCGTTGGCTTGGATGCGCTCCGGCTGGCTGTCCCACATCCGCCCGGCGAGGTAGATGTTGTTGTCGTCGAAGAACACCCAGACGTCGGTGTCCTCCGTCGCCTTCTCACCCTCGCGCGGTTCCTGCTGGATGAAGCCGTTGACCGGCGCGACGCGCGTGAAGACCTCTTCGTCGAGCCGGCCATCGAGCGTCAGCGGCCGGTCGATGCGCACGGCGCGCATGGTGACGTGCCCCTGCTCGTCTCGTACAAAGGTCGCTGGCGGGACCGGCGCCGGCGGGCCGGCGAGTACGCGGGCGGCGTTCGCTTCTGGTTGCTGGGCACGCACCGTGGACGGGCCCGCGAAGGACACACCGAAACAGGTGACCGCGGCAAGCCAGCGGCCCCAGCGAGCTGTTGCTGTCATGAAGAGCTCTATTGTAGCGGGGCGCGACGCCGGGCTCCGCTGACGACGTGGCCGGCAGGTTCGCGAGTCCAGGGACCAGGCGGACTGTACAATCAGCAGGTTCCACGGACCGTGACGCTGTGACCCTCAGAATCACCATGCTCGGGACCGGCACGTCCCACGGCGTCCCGATGATCGGATGTGCGTGCGCGACGTGCCACTCAGCGGACCCGCGCGACAGACGGACCCGACCGTCGATCCTGATCGAACGCGTCGGGCAACCGGAGGATGACCGCGGGGTGCGCAGCATCCTCGTGGATACGTCCACCGATCTCCGGATGCAGGCGCTGACCCACGGCGTGCGACGGGTCGACGCGATCCTCTTCACGCACAGCCACGCCGACCACATCTTCGGGCTCGATGAGGTGCGCCGGTTCAATGCGATTCAGGACGCCGCCATCCCGGCGTACGCCGACGAGCGGACCGCGCGCGATCTCAGGCGTGCGTTTGCGTACATCTTCGACCCCCACACCCCGCAGGGCGGGGGCATCCCGCAGATCTCGCTCTCGACAATCGGCGGGCCGTTCTGCCTTGGGCGGTGCGAGGTGGTGCCCGTGCCGGTGCTGCACGGCAAGAGGCCCATTCTGGGTTACCGCGTCGGCCCATTCGCGTACCTGACCGACTGCAGCGCGATTCCCGACGCGTCCTGGCCGCTGCTGACGGGCGTGCGCACGCTGGTGCTCGATGCGCTGCGGCATCGGCCACACCCGACGCACTTCTCGGTAGCCGAGGCGATCGACGCCGCCGCGCGCATCGGCGCTGAGCGCACGCTGTTCACGCACATCTGCCACGACCTTCCTCACGCGGCGACCTGTGCCGCGCTGCCCCCAGGCGTGGAGCTGGCCTATGATGGGCAGGTCATCGAGGTGCCGACCTCGGGGGTATAGAGGTCTGCAGGGCCGGGAAGGCCGGGAAGGCCGGGAGGGCCAGGAAGGCCGGGACGGCCGGGAAGGTCTGAAGCCTCGAAGCGCAGCTGCATGGACGTCATTCATTTCCCAGAAGATCCGCGCCCGTCACGCTGGTCGCATCCGGTCCTGGCGCTCGGCAATTTCGATGGCGTGCACCGCGGCCATCGGAAGATCCTCGATCGCGTGCGGCGCGTGGCTTCCGAGCGGAACGCCACCGCCGTCGTCATGACCTTCGACCCGCATCCGCCGCGGGTGGTCCGGCCTGACAAGGCGCCGCCGCTGCTGATGACGAAGGCGCAGAAGCTCGAGGCGCTCGCTGGTGCCGGTGTGCAGGGCACTGCCATTGTCCGCTTCACGCACGAGCTCTCGCAGTGGGATCCGGAGACCTTCGTGCGGACCGTGCTCGTCGACTGGCTGCACGTCTCAGAAGTGTGGGTGGGCGCCAACTTCCTGTTCGGTCGGGACCGCGCCGGTACGTTTTCGCTCCTGCGGACGCTCGGCGCGCGGTACGGCTTCAACGCCGAGAAGATCGACCCGGTCCGCTACAAGGACTTCGTCGTGTCCAGCACGCGGGTTCGCCGGCTCATCAGCGAGGCACGGGTCGACGAGGCCGGCGCGCTGCTGGGCCACCAGTACTTCATCGACGGCACCGTCGTGCAGGGCGACCAGCGCGGACGTACCATCGGCTTCCCAACAGCGAACCTCTCGACCGGGAACGAGATGCTGCCGCCCCACGGGGTGTACGCGACCACCGCAACTATCGACGGGGTCGTGCACCCGTCGGTCACGAACATCGGTGTCAGGCCGACGGTCGACACCACCGGCCGGCTGTCCATCGAGACGCACGTCTTCGACCTGGATCGCGACCTCTATGGCGCGTCGATCCGCCTCGGCTTCGTGCAGCGGCTGCGCGACGAGCGCGCGTTCGACTCGCTCGACGCGCTCCGCGCACAGATTCGGGCCGACTGCGACCGGGCGCGCGTGTTGTTCCAGCGCCTTTCACTGTAAAATCCGCGTGTGTCGCCGAGTTCGTCGCCCTTCGCCCTGGAGGTGTCCAGCCAGGGGGCTCCCGTCTCCCTGCTGGAATCGCTCGCACGGCAGGTGCTGGACGACGTGGGCTGCACTTCGGCACCCATGGGCGAGTTGACGGCAGCGCTCGCGAAAGCCGCGGCCTCCGGGTCGTTCGGCGGCCCAGCCCGGTGCGATCTGCAGGTGCGCGCGTACGCCAACGCGCTCGACATCCTGGTGTCCTCGAACGGAGGACGCATCTGGCAGACCCGCTGCACGATCCCCTAGAACCAGACGATGCGCCTCTACAACACGCTGACGCGAACCGAGGAAACGTTCACGCCTGGTCCGGACAACACCGTCCGGATGTACACGTGCGGTCTGACCGTGTACGCGCGCGGGCACATCGGCAACTTCCGCACGTTCGTGTGCGTCGACGTGCTGCGGCGCACGCTGCGTCACCTGATGCACTACCGGCTGCACCACGTCATGAACTTCACCGACGTGGACGACCGCACGATCATCGGCGCGCAGAAGGCCGGCATGGATCTCCGCGCGTACACGGATCAGTACATCGCTGCATTCCGCGAAGATGCGAAGGCACTCGGCCTCGAGCCGGTCGAGGAGAACCCGCGCGCAACGGATCCAGAGAACATCGCCGCGATGGGCGCGATGATCGACGCGCTCGAGCAGCGAGGGCACACGTACCGCAGCGACGGCTCGATCTACTTCAAGATTGCGTCGATGCCGGACTACGGCAAGCTCGCGCATCTCGATCACGCCGGTATCAAGCCGGGCGCCCGCGTCGATTCGGACAACTACGCGAAGGACGATGCGCGCGACTTCGTGCTGTGGAAGGGCACGAAGCCGGGTGAGCCGACATGGCAGGTCGCTGGCGACACTCCGGGACGTCCAGGCTGGCACCTGGAGTGCTCGGCCATGGCCCTGCGCCTCCTCGGCGAGTCGCCCATCGACATCCACACCGGCGGCATCGACCTGATCTTCCCGCACCACGAGAACGAGATCGCACAGAGCGAGTGCGCCACCGGCAAGCCGTTCTCGCGCTTCTGGTTCCACGTCGAGCACCTGATCGTCGACGACGAGAAGATGTCGAAGTCGCTGGGGAACACCTTCACGATTCCCGACATCATCACGAGCGGCCACCGCCCGTCGGCGGTGCGCTACCTGCTGCTCTCGTCGCACTACCGCAAGCAGCTCAACTTCACGTGGGAGAGCCTCCAGCAGGCGGAGGAAGCCCTGCGACGGCTGACGGACTGCCTGGCCAGGGTGGACGCCGTCTCGGCCTCTGGCGGGCACGCGGACATCCAGAAGCGGGTCGCAGAGGCGCAGCAGGCGTTCAGCGACGCGATGCAGCACGACCTGAACACCGCGGCCGCGCTCGGTGCGATGTTCGAACTCGTCCGCGCCATCAACTCCGCCATCGACGCCGGTCAGCTCGGGACAGAGGATGTGCCGGTCATCCGGAGCGCGTTCGCGGGATTCGATCTGGTGCTCGGCATCCTGTCGCTGCGGCATGCCGAGGACGAGCAGCCGCCGGTACCGGTCGAGGAGATCGAGCGTCTTATCGAAGAGCGGCACGCCGCTCGGCGTCGGCGGGACTTCGCCGCAGCCGACCGCGTCCGCGACGACCTCGCGGCACGCGGCGTCCTCCTCGAGGACTCGGCGGCCGGCACACGCTGGAAGCGGAAGTAGGGCGCGGCTTCAGCCCGCGCACCCAACGGGAGGTCACGTCATGGCCGTGCCCGAGATCAGGACGCCGCTGCCCGGACCGAAGGCCGCGGCCCTCATTGCCCGAGATGCGGCTGTCATCTCCCCCTCGTACACGCGTGGCTACCCTCTCGTCGTAGGCCAGGCACGCGGCTGTGCGGTGGAGGATGTCGATGGCAATGTATTCCTCGACTGCGCCGCCGGCATTGCCGTCAACGCCACCGGCCATTCCCATCCGGACGTCGTGCGCGCCATCGTCGATCAGGCGGCGAAGTTCCAGCACATGTCAGGGACCGATTTCTACTACGAGCCGCAGATCCGGCTCGGCGAAGCGCTGGCGGCCGTTGCGCCGATGCCCGGCGGGGTGAAATCGTTCTTCGGGAACTCGGGCAGCGAGGCGGTCGAGGCCTCGATCAAGCTCGCGCGCTATGCGACCGGTCGCTCGCACCTTATCGCCTTCCTCGGCGGGTTCCACGGTCGGACGCTGGGGTCGTTGTCGCTGACGGCAAGCAAGACGGTGCAGCGGCGAGGGTTCGGGCCACTCCTGCCCGGCGTGTCGCACGTCCCGTTTGCGAACTGCTATCGCTGTCCCGTCAATGCAACGCCCGACGCGTGTGGCGCGGAGTGCCTGGACGTACTCGAGCACGAGACGCTCGTGCATCTTGTGTCACCAGACGAAGTTGCGGCCGTGGTTGTCGAACCGATCCAGGGCGAAGGCGGGTATCTGGTCGCTCCAAACCAGTTCCTCGCGCGCTTGCGAGACATCACCAGTCAACACGGGATCCTGCTCGTCGTTGACGAGGTGCAGTCCGGCATGGGGCGCACCGGGCAGATGTTTGCGATTCAACACAGCGGCGTCGAGCCCGACATCGTGGCGATCGCAAAAGGGGTGGCGTCCGGGATGCCGCTCGGCGTGTCGCTCGCGCGGGCGGAGCTCATGTCGTGGCCGCCCGGTGCGCACGCCTCGACGTTCGGCGGCAACCCCATCGCATGTGCGGCGGCCCTCGAGACGATTCGCCTGCTTCGCGAGCAGTTGATGGCAAACGCGGAGCGCGTCGGTGCGCGGCTGATGGCCGGCCTCGTGGCCTTGGCGGACAAGCACGCGGTCATCGGAGACGTCCGCGGCCGGGGCCTGATGATCGGCGTGGAGCTCGTGCGCGATCGGCAGACGAAGGCGCGAGCGATCGAGGAGCGCAATGCGGTCGTGAACGCCGCGTTCCGGCGCGGCCTGCTCATCCTCGGCGCGGGCAAGAACACCGTGCGTTTCTGCCCGCCGCTGGTGCTCACGGAGGATGAGGCAGATACGGCGGTCCGCATCTTCGATGAGGCCCTCGGGGACGTGGCGGGACACTGACTGGCTTCGGGCTTCGGGCGCTGGGCTTCCGGCCGCGTCGGCTCTGGGCGGCGCTTGGCTCTGGGCGCTAGGCGATGGGCGATCGGCCATCGGCGACTTCGCTCAGGCTCCGGGCTTCGGGCTCTGGGCTTCGGGCCGCGTCGACTCTGGGCGTTCGCGTCGGGCACCCGGCTTCGGGCTCTGGGCCCGGTCGGCTCTGGGCTCGGCTTCGGGGCCGAATCGTACGTAGCGCCAGGCTTTAGCCTGGCGTCCTCTCCGGGCGCGCCGTTTGCTCCTCCCTGGCGCGCCATGTCCCGCGCGCGTGTCACCCTTGGAGAAATCGGCGAAAACCTGGCGTGCGAGGAGTTGGTGCGCCGAGGGTACGAAATCCTTGTGCGGCGATGGCGTTTGCGTGGCGGCGAAATCGACATCATCGCGCTCGACGGTCGGTCCGTGGTGTTCGTCGAAGTGAAGACCAGAGCAGGCGCAGAGTACGGGACTGGTGCGGACGCGATCACCTGGCAGAAGCGGCGTCGCATGGTCGGCCTGGCGGCGCACTTCATGGCCCGCGAGCGGTTGCTCGATCGCGCGGTCCGCTTCGACGTCGTCTCGATTGCACTTGCAGACGACGGCCCGCGTATTGAGGTCTATCAGGGGGCGTTCGACGCGACGACGTAATCGGGCTTCGGGCGTCAGGCGTCAGGCGTCAGGGCAGGTCGGCTCTGGGCGGTGGGCGATGGGCGTGGCTCCTGCATCGGCGCATTTCAGCGCCACGCGCCGCGTGGTCGGCGTGACGGAGTACAATCCCCTCGTCCCCGCCAGACCGACCGCGTGGTGAGGGTCGACCGAAACCGTGCCTGAGCTGCGCAAGGATCCGATCACCGGCCGCTGGGTCATCATCTCGACCGACCGGCAGAAGCGCCCGAACGACTTCCGCCTGGAGCGCGCGACGCTCATCGGTGGCGAGTACTGTCCGTTCTGTGCCGGGCACGAGGACATGACGCCCCCCGAGGTGCTCGCGTTCCGCCCGCACGGTCAGCCGCCGAACGGTCCCGGCTGGGACCTGCGCGTTGTCCCCAACAAGTTCCCTGCGCTGCAGGTCGAAGGCAATCTCGACCGCGAAGGCGAGGGCATGTTCGACCGGATGAACGGCATTGGCGCGCACGAGGTGATCATCGAGACCCCTGATCACACGCGGTCGCTGGCGACGATGACCGAGGTGGAGATCGAGCGGGTGCTGTGGGCGTTCCGTGAGCGCATCCTCGACCTGAAGAAGGACACGCGCTTCCGCTTCATCCTCGTGTTCAAGAACCATGGGGCGGCGGCAGGCGCGACGCTCGAGCACTCCCACTCGCAGCTGATTGCGCTGCCGATCGTGCCGGACTTCGTGCGTGAGGAACTCGAAGGTGCACGGCGTCACTTCGAGCAGAAGGAGCGCTGCGTCTTCTGCGACATCATCCGCCAGGAGCTGGCGGCGGGTCGTCGCGTGATTCACGAGAACGCGGATGTCGTCGCGGTGGCGCCGTACGCGCCGCGGTTTCCGTTCGAGACGTGGCTGCTGCCGAAGGGGCACGGCTCGCGGTTCGAGGAGGCGTCGCGTCCGGTGTACGAGAATCTCGCGCGGATGTTGAAGAGCGTGCTGCAGCGGATGAATCGCGCGCTGGAGAATCCGTCGTATAATCTCGTCATCCACAGCGCGCCGTTTTCGGATGCCCGTGCCGAGTACTATCACTGGCACGTGGAGGTCCTGCCGAAGCTGACGCGCACCGCCGGGTTCGAGTCGGGCACGGGGTTCTACATCAACCCGACGTCTCCGGAGGAAGCCGCGCAGGTGTTGCGCGCCGCGAAGGTCTGATCACCCGAGAAAAATTCGTCGGGAGAGCGCTTCCGGGGTTGAAGCTGAGCGCGTGCGTGTGGTACGGTAAGTGTTCGGGCGAGCGGGAATAACTCAGTGGTAGAGTGCGACCTTGCCAAGGTCGAAGTCGCGGGTTCGAATCCCGTTTCCCGCTCCAACCTTCGCTCGCTCCCGCGAGCTACGGTTGGCGGGCCATGTGAGGGTTGTCCGCCGTAGCCTCCGTCGCGAGGGCGGACGTCGCTGACCTCGCAAGCTCCCCGGTAGGTTCTCCGTCGGCGCCGTCGCCAAGTGGTAAGGCAGAGGTCTGCAAAACCTCCACCCCCGGTTCAAATCCGGGCGGCGCCTCCAACTCAAGTCCTCCACTTCCTCCGTCATCACAGGTCCACACCGGCGACCGACTGTCGAGAACGCGGCAGGCGGCAGACGCGTCGTGGCCGCGTTATCATCTTCCGCCGCCGGCGCGAGTTGCCGGCGCCCGGCATAGCAACGCAGGAGACGACCGCCATGATCGTGGACCCGCCGCCCGTCGAGCCGATTGATCGGAGTCGTGAGGCCGCCGAATGCGCGGAGATGATGGTCACCTCCGAACCGTGGCTGACGTTTCGGCTGACACGCGAGATGGCGCGTGCCGCCGTCGACGACCAGGGGCGAGAGGTGCACGTCATCCGCGATGCGCACGGCGTCGCGGGGTTCGTCGTCATCGACATGCGCGGGCTCCTGCGCGGCTACATCAGCATTCTCTGCGTCCGCGCCGACCGTCGCGGGCAGGGGATCGGTTCGGCGCTGTTGGACTGGGCCGAGGCACGCATCCTCCGTGAGAGTCCGAACGTGTTCATCTGTGTCTCGTCGTTCAATCCGGACGCACGCCGTTTGTACGAGAGGCGTGGCTTCGCGCTGGTCGGCACGCTCCCGGAACTGCTCATGGCCGGACATGACGAGCTGCTCCTTCGCAAGACCACCGGGACCTGGAGAGACTTCCTCCGCACGTCGGCCTGACGGGCGCGGTCACGCACTCGGACACGAGGACGCATGCCGTATTCGGCGATCGTGCTCGGCGCGACCGGCAACGTCGGCGGGCCGCGGTCGGCTTAGCCGCCGCGGCGGAACCGCCCACGTTAGTAACCGCGAAGCCTGGACCCCAAAGAGAGTTACAGATGAACACACCGACGTTGGAGAGTGGCAAAGGCTCGAGCCAACCTGCCGCGTGGCGCGGCGTAGAGCAACCGATAGCCGGATGGGAAAGCCATGTTCTGGTATCTCGCGTTGATGTCAGCGTTGCTGCTTTCGCAATCGGGTTCGTCGTCCTCACAGTCCGGTGAGTGCGTCAGGGTAGCGTCCAACGGGCGTTTGGCGCGCGGAGCAACGTTTGTGTCGCCGCTGCCACTGGGACTTGAACTCCGCATTAAACCGGGACTCGTCGTGAGCGCCGCCAATGTCTGTTGTTACGCGGACGGATGGGACATAACGGTGGGTCCGGCCGGCCGCAGCGATGATTACTTGTGGATGGTGTCTCCGCCGTACCAGACAGCGCCTCATCGAAAGATTGGCGCGGGGTATGGGCTGTCGAACGAAGAGTCCGTTCAGATCGAGCGCGAGTTTCGATTCGTGCTTCGCCAGCCAGACTATGAACGTGCGATTCACATCGCTGTCACAGACCCAGCCGGACCCGAGAAGCAGGCCGAACTCGCTCGACTCGGCCTGGGCACGCTGACGTTGCGGGTGACAGGATATCGGTTATCCAAGATCGCTGATCCGCCCGTCGGCGATGTCGAGACTCTGGAGTGGATTACGTTTGATGGCCAGGCATGCGTACCGCAGTAGATCACACGCTCTGACGTGGTCGCCTCGGCACAGATGTGGGGCCAACGCCGCCTGTGGTGCGCCGCTCGGTCGCGAGATCATGGGCCTGCTCAACGCGATCCACCACAGACGGCTCGTCACCATGAGCTTCCGCCAGGAATGACTCCGACCGCGCACGGCGGTCATCGTGTCGCTGGGGCAGCACGCGCAGGGACCCTCGATCTCTGACGAACACCTTCACGCTGGACACCGGCGTGCCGTGGGGTCGGTCGCGAGTATCAGCGGACGTGTGAGCTGAGACCCGCCGACTGGCGCCTCACCGCCGCAGCGTGACGGCCCGTGGTCATGCTGACCAGCAGATCTGGGACACTACGAAGCATGTCAGTCCTCTGGAAAGAAGAAGGCACACGCGTCCTGATCGGCCAGCCTGTCCCCATCACTGCGCGGCTCTTCGGTCTCCCGTTTCTCGTCGTCGGGTTCTATCTGCTCCGCATCCTCGTCGGCGGCATCCTCCACCCATCCGAGATGACGGTTGCCGGGTGGCTGCTGTTGCCGCTCATGACGCTGGCGTTCCTGGTTCCAGGCTGGCTGCTCGTGCTGATGCGCAAGCACGTCATCGTGGACTGGACGACGCGAATGGCGGTGGAGGAGACCGACTTCCTGCTCCATACCCGGCGCACCGAGACGCCGCTGCTGTCCGACACGCACGTGATGCTGCGGTACGAACGGGGATCCACAGGGGACACCAGCATGGAGAATCCGCCCTACTGGATCCACGTCTACCTGGTTGCGGGCACACGCGTGCTGCTCGGCATGTTTCGAGAAGGCGAGAAGCCGGAAGCGCTGTCACTGGCGCAGCGCATCGCCACTCGTCTCGGTGTCGATGTGCAGGACCGCTGCGTGGAAGGCGGTGAGGTCACGTCCGGTGGTGTCGTGGTCGAGCGTCTTAGGCCTGACGACGCAGACTGATGCGCACGCATGTCCTTCCGGGGATTAGAATGCTCCGACCAGATGCATGGAGCGCGCGTGACCATCACCGTAGAGACGAACGTCAAGGCCCCGATCGATCGCGTGTGGGAGGCCTACACCACCCCCGAGGACATCGTGCAGTGGAACGCCGCGTCGGATGACTGGCACACCACGCGGGCAACCGTCGACCTTCGGGTGGGCGGCGCCTTCCTGTCCAGGATGGAAGCGAAGGACGGCAGCCACGGTTTCGACTTCGCCGGCACCTACACGACCATCCTTCCACATCGACTGATCGAGTACGCGTTCGGCGACAGGACCGCACGAGTGGAGTTCGCGGACAACAGCGGGACCGTGACCGTTCGTGTGTCGTTCGACGCGGAGAACACCTTTCCAATCGAGCAGCAGCGGGCTGGCTGGCAGGCCATCCTCGATCGCTTCGCGCGACATGTAGAAGGGCGCGGATAGGCGCTCGCATGGCGACCGCTCGGTCGGCATCGCGTGTGACCGTCCACATGGCTGCCAGCCTGGACGGGTTCATCGCCAGGCGTGACGGACGGGTCGACTGGCTGGAGACACACGACACGTTCGACGCCGGCGAGACGCTGACCGCCGAGGCGATTGCCGAGTTCCTGCGTTCGATCGACTGCTACGTCATGGGTTCCCGCACGTACGAAACCGCGCTCGGGTTCGAGGCGAAGGGGTTCGGCTGGTCCTACGGGGACAAGCCCATCTTCGTCCTCACCTCCCGCTCGTTGCCCAGGACCAGAGACTCGGTCGAGTTCTTTTCAGGCGATCTCGCCTCCCTGATTCGCGACGGTCTGAAGCCGCGGTTCTCCCACATCTGGATTGCCGGCGGTGGGCACGTCGCCGGGGAGTGCCTCAGGCTCGGGCTCGCCGACGAAGTGAGCCTGTCGCTGCTGCCGGTCGTCATCGGCGACGGCATCCCATTCTTTGGCCGGCTCGACAGGGACGTGACGCTGCACCTGCTCGAGGCGAAGGCGTACACCAGCGGCATCGTATCGCTACGGTACCAGGTCCGTCGCCAGGGTGAGGGCCTCGCGTCAGGCCACGGTGACGCGCCTAGCACGTAGCGGACAGTCGTTCGAATTCAAAGCGTCAGGACGGCAGCCGCGCCGTCGGTGCTGTCGAGTCCGGAGTTTGCAGGAACCGCTGCCGCACCGCTCGCCGGTGCGGTCATGCCTCCATTCACCAGCGGACCCGTCACCGGCAAGGCACCAGGCCGGCAGCGCACGTCTCACGACAGGGTTATTCCATCGCTCGACGGGCTGCGAGGCATCTCCATCGGCCTCGTCATGCTGGCGCACCTCTCCGGAACACCAGGCGCGCCGGAGTGGCTGTCGTCGGCGGCACTCGATCACGGCGTGCTTGGTGTCCGCATCTTCTTCGTCATCTCGGGCTTCCTCATCACGCGGCTCGTCATGGACGAGCTCGGGGAGACCGGCCGGCTGTCGCTGCGGCTCTTCTACATCCGGCGGGCCCTGAGGATCTTTCCGGCCTTCTACGTCTACCTCGGCGTGGTCGCGGTCGCAGGCCAGTTCGGGTGGTTCGATATCCCGCGCCGCAACCTGCTCTTCGCTGGCACGTACATGATGAATTACGTGCTCGACGGTCGATGGGAGACCGGGCACCTGTGGTCGCTTGCCGTCGAGGAGCAGTTCTACCTCGTGTGGCCGTGTGCGCTGGTCGTGTTCGGCACATCGCGCGCGCTCACCGGTGCCGCGGTACTGGCGCTGCTGGCCCCGTTCGGCCTGCTTGCGTTGTACGTCCACGGCGCCGGCCCGTACATGCTGGCGACGACGACCTTTCCGTTCGTTGCGGATGGGCTGGCGGCCGGGTGCGTCCTTGGTGGCTGGCTCGAACCGCTGCTGGAGCACGACGTCGTCCGTCGATCCATCGCGCATCCGTCAGGTGACGTCGTCCCGCTTGTTGTGCTCGCGGCCGACTTCACCAACCATCATTCCGCTCTCTACCACGGGGGCGTGCAGCCCCTGACCACGCTCGGCATCTGCTACTGCGTCGCGAGATACACGCAATACCCGAACACGCCTGGCGGGCGGTTGCTCGCGACACGCGCGCTCGAGTGGGTGGGGCGCCGCAGCTACTCGCTCTATCTGTGGCAGCAGTTATTTCTCAACCGGTATCACCAGACGATCTTCCAGCTGTTCCCACTGAACGTCGGCTTCGCCGGGGCATGCGCGGCGACGTCCTATCGCTGCATCGAGGCGCCGCTCAATCGGTTCCGGCGCCGCTTCCAACCGCGGCGGGTGAGCCCACCGGTGAAGGACGTGGCTCTGTCGAAGGTCGGCGCGTGCAACCCAGCAGTCGGCGAAGCACCGATCCGCAGTTGTCCGAGACCTTGAGGGCGAGCAGGTGGTCCGCCCGCGTGCGGCCGAGATTCACCGCGGCGATCGGCTTGCCACGTTCCGCGGCCGCTTTCGCGAACCGGAAGCCGGAGTAGACCATCAGCGAGGACCCGACGACGAGCATCGCGTCGGCGGTGTCGACCGCGTGCATTGCGCGCTCGACCCGGCCTGAGGGGACGCCTTCACCAAAGAACACCACGTCGGGCTTCAGGAGACCTCCGCAGGTGGGGCAGGCGGGCACGTCGAAGGTCTCGAAGGCCCGGTGCTCCAGGTCAGCGTCGCCGTCAGGGGCGTCGCCGGCGTCGAGTGCCGCGAATGCAGGGTTGCGGCGAATGAGCTCGTGCTGCAGGGCCTCGCGCGTGCTGCGCCGTTCGCACCCGAGACACCGCACGGTGTCGATACGCCCGTGCAGATCGATGACGTCGCGGCTCCCGGCAGCCTGGTGCAGTCCATCGACGTTCTGCGTGACCAGTTGGAGGACGTGCCCCTGCTGCTCGAGCGCGGCAAGGGCGAGATGCGCATCGTTCGGTACGGCACGACCCATCCGGCGGAATCCCACAAGGCTCCTGCCCCAGTACCGCTTCCGGGTGTACTCGCTGGACACGAAGTCCTGGTACATCACGGGTCTCGCCCGCTTCCACTCACCGTCGCCGTCGCGGTAGTCCGGAATGCCAGAGTCCGTGCTGCAACCGGCACCCGTCAGCACGAACAGACGCGGGTGTCTCGCCAGAAACGCGGCGAGCGCGTCGACCGTTGCGTCCATTCCGGGTGTGACCGTGCCGGCCGCGTCCCCAGCCATGGATCGATCCTACCCCGACCACGCTGAGCGCCCGTATCCCCGAGCCGCGCCCTTACCTTCCCGGGCGCGCCAGGACCAGTGCCGTGCGGCGGCCGAACCTGATCGCTTCGTCGCAGTCGGCGACGTAGACGTCGATCTGCCGCCCCCGCACGCGCTTGCCCGTGTCCAGCACGTGGTAGTCGCGGTTGTAGCGAGGTTCCAGCCCGCGGACGCGGATGACGGAGCCCAGCGACAGCACAGCCGGATCCGCAGCGACGATGCCGTGGCGCACGCGGGCGCCCGTGGCGGTCAGGCCGGTCTGGCAGTAGGCGGTCGCGACGAACTCTTCGGGTGCACGCACGGGCTGCCGCGCGTGCGTGAGAGGAGCCGCGCATCCCGCGGATTGTGCCGCGAGGTAGCCGAGGACGAGCAGGATTCCGAACCGGTGGAGCTTCGCGGTCAACAGCACCTCCTGAATGGGACCGACCGACCCGAGGCTCCGTAGCAAACTGCGATAACCCATCGGCAAACCGTGAACCTTACACGGCCCGGCTTCCCGAAGGGGTAGCAGCGCCACGCCCTGTCGAGTCGTGTACAGCTCACGCGGGCGAACCGATCTGTAATTTCGTGTGCAATTTGGGGAAGCGGGGCGGTCCCTGGCAGCGGCATTCGCGAGCCATTCTGGTGGCCTTGTGCTTGCTCATCCTTGCAGCGAGGCCTCCCCCCATGGACTACACCAGAACCGCTGTCATCGTCCTTGCCGACACGCGCGGACCCGCTCACGAAACGCCACTTGCCCTCCTACCGTTCTGGGGCACGCCGCTGGTGCGTCATGCCGCCCTGACCGCCCTGGAATCCGCGTGCGGGCCGGTGGTGGTCGTGACCGGGGCGCATGCGAGCTATGTGCGTCGTGTGCTCGACGGGCTGAACCTCACCCTCGTCGTCACAGACCCGAACTCGAAGGGGAGTGGGGAAGCACTGCAGGCTGGCCTTCGAGCGCTCGGCGCACGGATGGATCTGACTGGTGTGGTGGTGGTCCGGGCCGAACAGGCGATGGTCACGGCCCCGCGCTTGCGGCAGCTGGTGGACGTGCACCGCACCTCCCGGCAGCCGCTCCTCGGTGCACGGTACGCTGGCGGCTCCGGTCTGCCCGCGTACATCGCGCGGGTGGCATTCTCCTCGGTGTTTGCCCTGACGCGCGGCGACGAGGCTGAGCGTCTGCTGGAGCGATGCGATCCCGAGGTCTCGATGGTCGATTGCCCCGAGGCGGAGCCGAGCGCGTCGAGGCACCTGACGCAGGCGCTGTGCAGCGGCGGGGCATGGGACACCGCCGCGTACGCGGCATTCTAGTTCTCGAGCAGACGCAGTTCGGGCGGCGCGGAGCGCCGCGTGGGTACACGACAAGGGGCCACTCACGAAGAGTGGCCCCTTGGGCTTCAGTCGCGGTCCGTCACCGGCCCCTCATCGTCCGGCGAGGTGCCAGACACGGCAGACGTGCGGATGCGTATGGGTCTATGCGTCGTTGCGCTTCCGCCACCGACGGGCACCAGCGCCGATCAGGCCGGTGCCGAGCAGCACCAGCGACGCGGGCTCGGGAACGGGGGCTGCGGCCTCCAGGTTCACCGTCCCAATCTCACGGGCAGCGTTCGCGTTTGTCACGGTGATGGACAATCCGTCCACGAGGCCGTTGAAGCCGTTCGCCCAGCCCGAGCCGGTCTGGAGGCTGAAGAAGAGGATCTCCTCGTTCCGATAGTCGTGCGTGGTCTGGGCCAGCGTGATCGGGTTCGTCCAGGTGTAGGAGCCGCCCTGCAGTGTGGCGAGGGTCGGGTCGGTGTAGGTCCCGAAGTAGCCGGCGCGCGGCGCATCGTAGAACCGCAGTGGGTTCGTCGGGTCGGAGGTCGACCACTCATGCCAGGTGTTGGCGGGCACTGAGGCCGTGTTCGTGAAGTACGGCTCCGCGGTCAGGCGGCTCTTGTACCAGCCGGCACTGTCATCCGTGCCGGTTGGCTTTGTGTAGATGTACAGGGCCCAATCAGGATCGCCGGCCGTGCCCGGCTTGTTCGTCCAGTACGAGATGCTGTTGATGTCGCTGAAGAGCACCGGGCCGCTGAAGCCTAGGAAGGCCGGAGAGAAATAGAACTCTGACTTCGCCGGGCTGCCGACCGGATTGCCTTGCCATGAGCCACTCCCAAAGCCCGGAGCGGCATTACCTTCGACTCCGATGGAGCCGGCCGCGGGATTGGCATACAGCGTGATGCTGCTTGCCGAAGCTGTCTGTGCCAGTCCAACCACCGCCGCTACGGCGGCACACCACGAGAGTGCTTTGCGTCGCATACACGTCCTTTCTGGTGGGATCGCTTGGACCCCTGACGGAAGGTTCACGCAAGCTCAAGCAACCGTAGTGCCCCGATAACAATTCCGTGATGATCTGGCGTAAGTAGCGGTCGATGAGAATCTTACGGTCTAGCTCTTCGGTTCTATCGCGCGCGGGTGTTCAGCCTGAGGGATGACTAAAGGAGCCGAGTCGTCTCGGGCCGCGCTGCGCGAAGCTGCGGAGAGCAGATGTCGATGGGGCGGGCTCGGGAACGCGTCGCGCCGTCTGGAGCAATGGCGGACGAGAGATGCCAGCCGGCGGGTGCCGGCTGGCCTGAGGACGTTCTCAGTCGCGGAGCCGGAACGACGCCCCGACGACAACCGAAAACGAGTTCAGCTGGTCTCGCACGATCGAGTACTGCCCCATGATGAAGGGCTCGTACCCCCGGCTGGAGCTGAGCGCGATACGCGTGCCGGACACGAGGTTGATGCCCAGCTTCGTGTCGCCATTCCCCTGCGAGGGCGAGTAGTTCCTGAGCGTGCCGCCCACACCCATGAACGGTCGGAACCGGCCCGGGTGCGCGAGGTCGAAGTTCTTGAGAACGTTTGCGTCGAGCTGAATCGTGTGCGCGCCGTTCTGCGGCTGGTAGCTGAAGCGCGGCTCGATCTCCAGGCCGCGGGCGATCTGGGCGCGGAGGTCCGCGCCGAAGAGCAGCCAGTTGTCAGACGTGTCGAGTTGAGCGCCGATGAAGGCGCCGGCCGACACAAGGCCGTTCCGGTCATCGTCAGCCAGCGCCTGCTGCGCGGAGGCCGCCATCGGGGCGCCGACGATGACCGCCGCCAGCGCACACACCCGCAAGAATCTCTTCATCCGTCGTCTCTCCGTATCGAAGTGAGCGTGAGGAACCCAGCTTACTGTGCCGCCCCGTGCAGCCACAACCCGTGTGAGGCGGGAAGTAAGACTTACTTGCGTGTCTGGATCCGCGTGATGGGAGGACGGTCGGCGTCGGCGTGATCGTCGACGCTGGCGTGGAGCAGCCCGGCCAGCTCCTGGCTGCGCCTGAGCGCCTGCTCACGGGCAAAAGGCCCGGAAAAACAGACGATCACCGTATCGTCGAGACAGACGCGCCACTCGCCGTGGCGGTCGGGGGATAGCAGCACCCTGACCGGCATCCTGAACCTCCGCTGCACCCTAGAGCAAGCGGAACGCCGATGGTCGGGGCAGCCGAGCGCCAGGCTACCGTCGGTGGCGGCGGAGCCGTCGGAGCCGACGCTCGCGCGGATCGTCCGTCTCGGAATCCGGGTCGACGTCCGTGCCCGCTGGCCGGCGCACCCCGTCCGTCCACCATCGGCGCCGGTCGCTGATCAGGCGGCTGAAGTGGCGACGCTCGCGCCCCATCCGTCGCTCAGGGGAGAAGGACAGGAAGGTCCAGCCGGTCCCGAGCAGGAACTTCTCGAAGTCCGCCTGGAACTGCTCGAGCCGAGGCAACTCGGGAAAGAAGTACGTACGCGGCGGGCCGTCGCCGGTCACCCCGAGCAGGAACCCATCGTCCGTTTGGGAGCGCTTGATCTGGAGCGACTCCCCGTTGCGCGTGAAAGTCCAGATTTGCTCGTCCACGCTGTCACTATCGGACGGTGCGGCCCGAGGCCTTAGGGCCAGAGGCCGACCATCGTAGAAACTGCCACTCGACCACCGCGGACCCGCTCAGCCACTGCGATCGGCGGCCGGTCTCAATCAGATTGCGTTTCAACACTCCGGGCGTCACCGCGGACCGCCCAGCGGCTACCGACTTTGAAGCAGGCTCTCAGTCGTTGAGCCGTATCGAACGCACCACCTGCTGGAACACCGGCTCGTAGTCACGGAACTCGGTGGTCGGTGCTACGCCGATCACGTAGAACAGTGTTCCGTCCCGCATGCGGGTGGTGAAGAGCAGAATCGTCTCGCGATCGCCGGTCGCATCCGAGACGTTATCGAGTGGGGTCTGCAGTGCCCGTCGACCCGCCATCGCGGTTGGGAGCGGCTCGGCGCGCTGCGTCACTCGCGGATTGGACTGCGCGAGCGAGCGCACGAAGTCACCCGTCGCCGTGTCCAGGTCATGCCTCTCGTTGCGGACGATACCGACCTCCACGCCGTGCGTGAAGACGCTCTGGCCCTGCACCTGTCCGTACGCGCCATCGGGAGCGAAGGTCACCGCGCTGGACCCCGGCAGTTCGCGCCAGTTCGACGGCACGGAGATACGGAAGATATTGCCCTCGGTGTAGTCGCGGGTTCGCGATGACGGAGGCGCGACGCGGCCGAGCGAACCGGTCGGCGCGGATCCTTCCTGCCGGTCGCGCGCATTGGTCTTCGCCACTTCCTCCGAGGACGGCGCCTTGGGCAGCGTGCGCAGATGCGCCTTCACGCGATCGAACGACCCGCTATCGGTCACCGGGTTCGACACGCGCAGCATCGTCGCTTCCTTCTCGATGTACGCGGACCTGTTGCCCGGGTTCGGATGATCGCTCAGCCACTCGGGTCCGTTCGCGCCGTCCTGCTTCTCGATGGTGCGGAACATCGCGGCCATCGCACGTGCGTCGTAGCCGGCGCGTGCCATCAACTGCGCTCCCATGATGTCCGCCTGCTTCTCGTATTCGCGCCCGAACCGGAGGAAGCTGGCCCCGAGCCCGAACTGCGTCCCCTGCGCGATGACGCTGCCGACGCGGCCGCCGATGATGGCGCCGAGCACCGCGCCAGCGACCTGTCCCATCTGGTACTTGCCCGCCTTGCTCGCCTGCGCCGTGCCGTGGCGCAGCAGCACGTGACTGAGTTCGTGCGCCATCACGCCGACCACCTCGCCCTCGCTGTTGGCCGCTTCGATCATGCCGCGGTTGACGAACATCGGCCCTCCAGGCAGGGCGAACGCGTTGATCTCGCGCACGTTCACCGTTTCGAAGCTGTACTTGAACTCGGATCGCTGCAGGTCGGGAGGAATCACCGCGGTGAGCCGCTGGCCCAGCCGCTCCACATACGAGGACACCGCATCGTCTCGCATGATGGGCAGCTGCTGCCGCGCTTCGGCAGCCGCCTGCAGACCGAGCTCGACATCCTGAGCAGGGGTGTACTTGTTATCCGGGGGCGTAACGCGGGTCTGGCCGCCGATCGCGCTCGAAAGGAGCGTCAGGGCCAAAGCCACCGTGAGGAGTCTCGTCTTCATGGCGTCGTGACGGTGCAAAAGCGGCACCCTGCATTCAGGTTGAACGGTGCCTGCATGAACGTGACGCGATCGCGCGCGTCTCGGATGCAGAACGGTTGAGATGCAGATTACGACGAACGGGGCCGCCAGAACCGGCGAAATGCGGCAGGGACGGCGCGGACGACGAGGAGGGCGGCATAGGCGGCCGCGAGCCAGAGGACCCTCTTGGAGCGCGCGCGTCGCTCCTGGCGGCGTCTGCCACCCCGCGCGATGCGCCGGCGGTCCGCAGATGCGGCGCGGCGATCGGACTCCCGGGCGTCCGGCGACATGCTGCGCTGGGATGCAACAGGTCCGCCACGCCGTCACTGCTATCGCGGCACCTCGTTGTCGGGTCGTCGGCGGTGAACCGCGTCGGCCTGAAGTCCCCGTCACGCCTGGCCGAAACACACAGGCGTGACAGGATTTGTCAGCGCCTCGCTCAGCTGCCGCAATGTGTCAGTGAACCAGGCCCTGACGATGCGCGGGGCTGCGCGGGTTTCCACGCAAATACGGGTACTCGCACCGCGGCACAGCCCCTGCTACCACAGCGGACCAGGAGCTGACAGGTGACCATTCGCAAAGCCGACGGCTTCGCTCTCATCGACATCCTCTTCGTGATCGCGCTGATCGGCGTGCTCTCGACAATCGCCCTTCCGCGCATGCTGCTGGCCCGCCAGTCGGCTGGAGCAGCGTCGGCGATCGGATCGATGCGGGTGATCCACAGCGCACAGCTGACATTCGCCCTCACGTGCGGTGCGGGGTTCTACGCGCCGAACCTCACAACCCTCGGACGTGCGCCTGCCGGCTCGCGCGAAGGATTCATCTCGGCGAACCTGGCCACCGGCAACACCGTGACGAAGTCCGGCTACATCATCGAGATGCAGGGGCAGGCGTTCCCTGGCGCGCCGAGCAGCTGTAACGGTCTGGCCGTCGGAGAAGCGGCGCAGGGATGGATGGCGTACGCGGACCCGACGAGCCCGGACAACACCCGTTACTTCGCCACCAACGTCAACGGCTCCATCTGGGAGCACACCGGAACGCTCAGCGCGACGATGCCTGAGGTTGGAGAACCGCAGGCTGGTCACGTCCTGAAGTAAAGGGAAGGACGAGGCGGGACGCGTCAGTCCGCCTCGGCTGAACCCCGACGGCTTCGGATCGCCTGCACGTACCGGGACGGCAACGCATGGTCGAGGCGGGGTTCGATGAATGCCGAGGCCGCCGTCACCCCATCCAGCGACACGCCGGTCTTCACGTTCAAACCATCAAGCACGTACAGCAGATCTTCGGTCGCCAGGTTGCCTGACGCCCCCGGTGCGTACGGACAGCCGCCGAGCCCTCCTGCCGACGCATCGAAGGTCGTGATTCCGGCATCGAGCGCCGTGAGCACGTTCGCCAGCGCCGTGCCGCGCGTGTCGTGGAAGTGCAGCGCGACGACGGCAGTGCCGACCCGTGGCAGCAACCGGTCTAGGAGCGCCATGACCTGTCCCGGGTGCGCCACGCCGATCGTGTCGCTGACCGCCACCTCGCGAACGCCGAGCTCCAGCAGCCGTTCGGTCAGGCTGACCACGCGCGCCGGATCAACCGGGCCATCGTACGGGCACCCGAACGCGGTCGACAGATAGCCTCGAACCGGCAGGCCCGCCGCCCGTGCCTGCGCACACACCGCCGCGTAGGTGACCAGCGACTCATCCACGGAGGCGTTGATGTTCGCGCGGCTGAAGCCGTCGGACGCAGCTGCGAAGATCGAAACCTCGTCGACGCGGGCATCGATCGCGCGTTCAAGCCCCTGCAGGTTCGGGACGAGCGCCGTGTAGCGAGCGCCAGGGCGGCGCTGGATGCGGGCGAAGAGGCGCGAGGCGTCGGCCATCTGTGGCACGCGCTTCGGATTCACGAACGCGGAAACCTCGATGACCGGCAGTCCTGCGGCTGAGAGGCGATCGACGTAGGCCACCTTGTCATCGGTGGACACGAGCGCACGTTCGTTTTGCAGGCCGTCGCGGGGACCCACTTCGACAACCGTGACGGTCCGACCGCGGAGCGCGGCGAGGTTCATGACGCGCTGATCTCCACGAGCACCACGCCCGGTTGGACGAGATCGCCTTCCCGGCAATGGACGCTGCGGACCGTGCCCGGTCCGCTTGAACGGATCGGCAGCTCCATCTTCATGGCTTCGAGCACGAGGACCGTCTCCCCGCCCTGTACCGGCGCGCCGGGCTCGACCAGTACCTTGCGCACGGTGGCTGGCAACGGCGCCGTCAGTGACTGCGGACCGTCGTGGGCGCGCCGCGACCGCGTGCGGGATTCCGGTTCGCTGAACGGACTCTCGAACACCAGCCCATTCCAGTGCACCCAGTGCTGGCCGGCAGCCACGGCAACGTGCACGATCTCGGCGCGTCCGTCGACCTCCACGCGGTAGACGCCGTTCCCGATGCGCGTGACCTGCGGCGTGGCCATCAGGCGTTCCACCCGCGCACCGTGCCCCACGGATCCCAGGTCCGTGTGAGTACCTCACTCGCGGTCGACGGTCCCTCGCTCGTGGCGGCCAGCACGGCACGGAGAAACTCGGGTGGGGCGGGTGACGGCTCTGACGCGAGAGCGGCGCCCTCCTCGTCGAGATAGCCGGTGTGGACGGCGCCGTCTCTGAACGCGTCGCTGTCCAGCACGCGAATCAGGAAGCCGATGTTCGTGCGGATCCCAAGCACGGGGAAGGTGAGCAGCGCCTCGCGGAGGCGAGCGATGGCGAGTGGGCGTGTTTCGGCCGTCGCGATCACCTTCGCCAGCATCGCGTCGTAATGCACCGAGACGCGGTCGCCCTCACGGACGCCGCTGTCGATCCGCACGCCGGGAATCTTCGGCTCGCGATAGAGCAGGAGCGGTCCCGCCTGCGGGATGAATCCGGTGGCTGGATCCTCGGCGTAAATCCGCGCTTCGATCGCATGGCCACGCTGCGCCAGTTGCTCCTGCGTCCAGGGCAGCGGCGCTCCCGAGGCGACGAGCATTTGCGCGCGCACCATGTCCACACCGGTCACCTGTTCGGTCACCGGGTGTTCTACCTGCAAGCGCGTGTTCATCTCGAGGAAATAGAACGGCGCGTCGTCAGCCGCGCCATGCCCCATATCGACGAGGAACTCGAATGTCCCGGCGTTGACGTACCCTGCCGCACGAGCGGCGCGCACCGCCGCGTCCGTCATGCGGCGCCGGAGGGTGTCGGTGAGATTCGGCGAGGGGCTCTCCTCGATCACCTTCTGATGTCGACGCTGAACCGAGCACTCGCGCTCGAACAGATGCACGACGTGCCCGTGGGTGTCGGCGAAGACCTGCACTTCGATGTGATGCGGACGTTCGATGAGCCGTTCGACGTACAGGGTGCCGTCGCGAAACGCCGCCTCGGCTTCGCGTCGTGCTCCCTGGATCGCTGCGAGCGCCTCACCAGCGTGGCGAACCTGACGCATGCCGCGACCGCCGCCGCCTGCGGAGGCCTTGATCAACGCCGGGACGCCGATGGCGTTTACGGCTGCGAGCACGCCAGCGTCGGTCTGGTCGGCGGGAGTCGACCCGGGCACGACGGGCACGCCGGCCGCGGTGGCAACCGCACGCGCCCTGATCTTCGACCCCATGCGTGCGATGGCGTCAGCGGGGGGGCCAACGAAGATCAGCCCCGCGTCCGCACACGCCCGTGCGAATCGTTCGTTCTCGGACAGGAACCCGTAGCCCGGATGGACCGCATCGGCCTCGGTGCGCCGTGCCGCGTCAAGCAGCGCGTCGATGTTCAGGTAGCTCTCGCGAGGGGGAGGTGGGCCAATGTGCACGGCGCGATCGGTGGCTGAGACATGCGCCGCGTGCGCATCCGCATCCGAATAGACGGCGACGCTTTCCACCCCGAGTTCGCGGCAGGCGCGCGCAATCCGGATGGCAATCTCGCCACGGTTCGCGATCAGCAGCCGCCGGATCACGGAAGGCTCCAGCGCGGCCTGCGCTTCTCGAGGAACGCGCGCAGCCCCTCCTGCCCCTCGGCCGAGACACGGCGCTGCGCCAGCGCCGCGGCCGTATGCTCACGAGCCTCATCGGCGGAGCGGTCCCAGATGTCGGCGATCAACCGCTTCGCCGCACTGATGGCGTGCGGTCCTGCTGCCGCGACGTCGCCGACGAGACGGTCCACAGCGGCATCGAGGTCTTCCCGCGGGACCACGTCGTGTACGAGCCCGATGTCGAGGGCGTGCGCCGCAGAGAATCGACGCCCGGTGAGGAACAGCTCCCGCGCGGCAGACCGGCCGATCTTGGCCAGAACGAACGGCGAGATCACGGCTGGTATCAGACCCAGCTTCACCTCCGTGAACCCGAAGGTGGTGTCGGTCTCCGCGACCGCGATGTCGCACACCGCGGTGAGCCCCGCCCCTCCCCCTAGCGCGGCGCCGTGGATGCGCCCGATGACCGGTACGGGCAGGCTATCCACGGCCGCAAACATCTCGGACGCTCGGCGCGCGTCCTCGACGTTCTCGACCTCGGTGTAGCCGGCCGTTTTCGCCATCCATGCGAGGTCAGCGCCAGCACAGAACACAGGCCCGGCTCCGCTGATGACGACCACACGGACGTCGGGATCTGCGGCAATGCCGCTCGCCCACGCGCGCAGTTCCGCGATCATCTCCTCGTTGAAGGCGTTGCGCACCTCCGGCCGGCTGAGCGTGAGCCGTTCGATGAAGCCGTCGCGCTGGCTGGCGAGGTGTCGGTATGCCACGGCTTACATCCTGAAGATGCCGAATCGTGGTTCGCCGAGCGGTGCGTTCAGCGAGGCGGAGAGTCCGAGCCCGAGGGCATCCCGTGTCTGTGCCGGGTCCAGGATCCCGTCGTCCCACAGCCGGGCTGTCGAGTAGTACGGTGATCCCTCCGACTCGTACTTGTCGAGAATTGGCTGCTTCAGCGCGGCTTCATCCTCGGCGGAGAATGACCGCCCCTCACGCGCGAGCTGGTCGCGCTTCACGGTGGCGAGCACGGTGGCGGCCTGCTCGCCGCCCATCACTGAGATGCGAGCGTTCGGCCACATCCACAGGAGCCGTGGGTCGTAGGCGCGGCCGCACATGCCGTAGTTGCC
>JAFDVO010000049.1 GCA_018268955.1 Acidobacteriota bacterium
CTGATGCCGTTCATGGAGGCCGAGAAGGAAGGCCAGCCGCGCCAGGCGGCCGGCAAGATCCTGATGGCCACCGTCAAGGGCGACGTCCACGACATCGGCAAGAACATCGTCGGCGTCGTGCTCGCGTGCAACGGCTACGAGGTGGTGGATCTCGGCGTGATGGTGCCGGCCGACCGCATCCTCAAGGCGGTCGAGGAGACGAAGGCCGACGTGCTCGGGCTGAGCGGCCTCATTACGCCCTCGCTGGACGAGATGGTGTTCGTGGCGCGCGAGATGGAGCGACGCCGGATGCACGTGCCGCTGCTGATTGGGGGCGCGACGACCAGCCGGCAGCATACCGCCGTGAAGATCGCGCCGGAATTCCGCGGGCCGACCGTGCACGTCCTCGACGCCTCACGCGTCGGCGACGTGATGTCGAGCCTGATGAACCCGGCACAGCGTGCGCAGTTCGAGGAGTACAACCGGGGACTGCAGGAGCAGCTCCGCGTGCAGCACGCGGCGCGCAAGGAGCGGCCGCTGCTGCCGTACGACGCGGCCCTGAAGAACCGGCTCGCGATCGACTGGCCCTCCGAGTCGCTCCCCACGCCGGCGTTCCTTGGGCGACGCTCGATCGAGGTACCCCTCGAGGAGCTCGTGCCATATATCGACTGGACGTTCTTCTTCACCGCGTGGGATCTGAAAGGCCGCTTCCCGGCCATCCTCGACCACCCGGAGTACGGCGGCGCGGCGCGCGAACTGTATGACAACGCCAGGACGCTGCTCGATCGGATTGTGCGTGAGCGGTTGCTGACGGCCCGCGGCGTCTACGGGTTCTGGCCGGCGGCGTCCGAAGGGGATGACCTCGTCCTGTTCGTCGATGAGCAGCGGACCGGAGAGCAGCTCCGCTTCAACATGCTGCGGCAGCAGGAGATGATGCCAGACGGCAAGCCGAACCTGTCGCTGGCCGACTTCGTCGCCGATCGGGACGCGCACGTGCGGGACTACGTCGGCGCATTCGCGGTGACCGCCGGACTTGGCGCCGAGGAGCTGGCCCGCCGGTTCGAAGCCGAGAACGACGACTACAGCGCCATCATGGTGAAGGCGCTCGCCGATCGGCTTGCTGAAGCATTCGCAGCCTACCTGCACGCGCGGACCCGGGCGGAGTGGGGCATCCAGGAAGCGGTGTCCAACGAGGACATCCTCCACGAGAAGCACCGCGGCATCCGGCCGGGCTTCGGGTACCCGGCCTGTCCCGATCACAGCGAGAAGTTCAAGCTGTTCGAGCTGCTGCACGCCGGCGAGATCGGCATGGCCCTGACCGAGCACGCGGCGATGACGCCGGCGGCCAGCGTCAGTGGGTTGTACTTCGCGCATCCGCTCGCCCGGTACTTCATGGTCGGACGCGTGGGCGAAGACCAGGTCGCGGCCTACGCCCGTCGCAAGGGGAGTTCGATCGCCGACACCGAGCGATGGCTCACCTCCTCGCTGTCGTACGAGCCGGCCAACTGCTGATTCGGCCTCTTTCGCGAGGGTAGGGCATGCCCGGCGGCGCATGTCCTACCCCGTGACACTCCTCCCTCCTCCCGTCCCACGCGATTGCACTTTTTCCGTCAGTGGTGCGCCGGTCCCGGCGTATCTTCGTCAATGAACTGACGGGTCGGCGCATCGAGTCAGGATGTTCAGCGCCGGATTTGGCGTTCGTTCATCCATTGCACCGCTGTTCTGCTTCGCCCCAGGCACAAAATCGAATGTCGCTGACGATTCCGTGACGGCTGTCTGCGTCGCGTGTGTCGAAACGGCACAAGCCTGAAGGAGCGCCCATGCCCGCCGGTGCACGTCGCGCGCTGTAAGTCCTTTGCGTATGCCGACTTCTCTTCTCTCAGCCCAACTGGTCCACCGCTTGCTCGAGGCCTGAACCATCATGAACTCACTGCGTCCTTACCCTGTCGTGCACGCGCGCGCGTCCCGTCGCGCGCGTCGGATGTCCGGGGTCGTTGCTGCGGCCCTCGCCATCGCGGCGCTCGTCGCCGTCATGTTTCCCGATGTCGCGGTCGCCGCGGACCGTTTCCGCAAGCTCGACCCGGGGTTGAACCGCCGCGCGGAGGCGCCCACACGCCGGACCTCGCCGATCGTCGTGAGGCTCGAGCCTGGCCAGGCGCTGCCGGCGAGGCTGCAACGCTACGTGCGCGGCTCGCGGCTCCGGTTGATCGACAGCTACGTCCTGGACGTGCCCGAAACGGAGCTGGCGTCCCTCGATGCGCTGCCGCAGGTCGCAAGCGCGCACGAAGACAGGCCAGCCTGGGCGGCCGATTACCTGTCGACGCGTGCCACCGGCGCGAACATCGTCCAGCAGGCGCTGAACCTCACGGGCCGTGGCATCGGCGTCGCGGTCATCGACTCGGGCGTCACCAGCTGGCACGACGACCTCGTGGCGCTGGACGGACGCCGCTACCCATACGGCAACCAGCGCGTGACGAAGTTCGTGGATTTCGTGAACGGCCAGGCGATGCCGTACGACGATCACGGCCACGGCTCGCATGTTGCCGGCATCATCCTCGGCAACGGCTACGACTCGCGTGGCCGGCACGCGGGCATCGCACCCGACGCTTCCCTCATCGCGCTGAAGGCGCTCGACAGCCAGGGGAAGGGCACGATCAGCACCATCATTGCGGCACTCGACTGGGTCGCCACCAACGCCACGAAGTACAACATCCGTGTCGTCAACCTGTCGGCTGGCGCGGCCGTCACGCAGTCCTTCTGGATCGATCCGCTGGCGCTCGCCGCGCGGCGTCTGACGGAGCGCGGCATCGTCGTGATCGCGGCCGCAGGCAACCTCGGACAGAACGCCGCAGGCCAGATGCAGTACGGCGGCATCCTGGCACCCGGCAACGCACCATGGGTGCTGACGGTCGGCGCATCCAGCACGGAAGGTACGCCCCGGTCCGAGGACGACGTGGTGGCCGGGTTCAGCTCCGTGGGTCCGACGCGCGGTGACTACCTCGCGAAGCCCGATCTCATCGCTCCAGGCCGCGGCATCCTCTCGCTCTCGGTTCCCGGCAGCACGCTCTACCAGAACAACGCGTCGTACCTCGTTCAGGGCACCATCAGAACCGGCTATCCCCCGTACATGAGCCTGAGCGGGACGAGCATGGCTGCCCCGCAGGTGGCAGGGGCGGTCGCCCTGATGCTGCAGGCGAATCCCAGCCTCACGCCCAATCTCGTCAAGGCCATCCTGCAGTACACCGCGCACGCGGACGCCGACTACAGCCCGCTGCAGCAGGGCGCCGGGTTCCTCGATGTCGATGGCGCGGTGAAGCTCGCGCGCTTCTACGCACGCAATCGCGCCGGCTCGCGCATGCCGGTGGTCGACAGCTGGAGCCAGCGGATCATCTGGGGCAACCAGCTGGTGACCGGCGGTTACATCAACCCGGCGGCGAACGCCTGGGCCACTAACATCGTCTGGGGCACGGCGGTCGCGAACCCCGAGAACATCGTCTGGGGCACCGCCGAATCCGCCGAGAACATCGTGTGGGGCACGCTCTGCGACGAGCAGAACTGCTCGAACATCGTGTGGGGCACGGCCGACGCCAACGGGTCGAACATCGTCTGGGGTACGGCCGACAACATCGTCTGGGGAACCACGACTGCCGACAACATCGTGTGGGGCACGTCCGGTCCCGAGAACATCGTGTGGGGGACAAGCGGCACGAGCGAGAACATCGTCTGGGGGACGGCGTGCGGCGGTGAGAACTGCGCCAACATCGTCTGGGGCACCACCACCGCGGACAACATCGTGTGGGGGACGGCCGGCGAGAACGCCAACATCGTGTGGGGCACCGCCGACAACATCGTGTGGGGCACCTTTGGCGAGAACGGCAACATCGTCTGGGGAACGGCGGGCACCACACCCGAGAACATCGTGTGGGGAACCGCTGACAACGGCAACATCGTGTGGGGGACTGCCGACAGTTCGAACATCGTCTGGGGCACGGCCGACGCGAGCAACATCGTCTGGGGGACGGCAGACAACATCGTGTGGGGGACCGCAGGGCCCGAGAACATCGTGTGGGGCACGGCGGATATCACCAACGTGGTCTGGCCGATCAACCAGGCCGGTGTGACCGGAGGGAGCCTCTAGCCATGGAGAAGACGATGACCATGACGGACACGGCAGTGGCATTCGAGCGCCTGGACACGCAACCGTCGCTCGACTGGCGATTCGGACTCCCGGTGCTCGCGACTGGCGATGTCGTGCTGCGCGAGGTCCGCACCTCCGACGCCTCGTCCCTGCATTCGCTGCTGACGACCCCCGAAATCACGCGGTTCATCTCGCAGCCGCCGACGACCGTCGAGGGGTTCGAGCGGTTCATTGCGGCGTCGCTGCGGATGCGCGCGGCTGGCGAGGGCGCCTGCTACGCGATCACGATCAAGGGGTATGATACGGCGATCGGCATCTTCCAGGTGCGGCAGGTCGCTCCGTGCGAGGACGAAGCGCGTCAGATTGGTGGCGCGATGGACGTCGCGGAGTGGGGCTTCGCCCTGGGATCGCCGTTCTGGGGCGCTGGCCTCTTCAGCCAGGGGGCGTCGCTCGTCATCGCGTTTGCCTTCGAACACCTGCGCGTGCGTCGCCTCGAGGCGCGGTGCGCCGCAAGGAATGCGCGCGGCAATCGAGCACTGCGCAAGCTCGGCGCGGTGGCGGAAGGCATCCTGCGGAAGGCGTTCACGGTCGCCGGCGAGCAGCTCGACCAGGTGCTCTACGCGATCCTCGCCGACGAGTGGCGTGGCCGCGGCGCCTGCACCTCACCCGCCGCTGCGCTCGTGCACTGACCACACGCCTGTCGCGTCCTCGCCAGGAGCACGCAACAGGTGCAGCATAAGTCGCGACGCCCGCTGCCGGCATACCCAGGCTGAGAGCCTGGCCCGGCAGCGCGCCTCGCGGCGCGCCTCTACCCGAGGACGTCGGGTCGGCTCATCCCCGCGCCACCCCGCGCGTCGGATCGGACACCCACTCACTCCACGACCCCGGATACAACTTCGCTCCTGCCATGCCGGCGTGCTCGAGCGCGAGCAGGTTGTGGCACGCCGTCACGCCCGATCCGCAGTAGCAGACGATGCGATCGCCAGCGACGTCGCCGATGTCCTCGCGAATGGCCGTCCGGAGTGCGTCGGGTGCGAGGAATCGTCCCGATGAGAGGTTGCGCTGGAAGAAATGGTTGACGGCACCAGGGATGTGGCCGGCGACAGGGTCGATCGACTCGGATTCGCCGCGGAAGCGCTCCGGCGCACGGGCGTCCACCAGCCGCATGTCTGTCGACTGCGCGATGGCCGGGATCTCCGCAGCCGAGACGACCATGTCGGGTCGCGGTGCGGCGACAAACGTGCGCGCTGCCGATGAACCAGGCGCATCCGAGAGCGCACGTCCTTCAGCCTTCCACCTCGCGAGTCCACCGTCGAGCACGGCGACGCGGTCGTGGCCCAGCCACCGCAGCAGCCACCACAGTCGGCTCGCGAACATGCCCGAGTCCTGGTCGTATGCGACGACCTGGACAGTGCTGTCGATCCCCATCCGCCCGAATGTCGCCGCCGCGTCGGTTGGCGTTGGAAGCGGGTGCCGCCCGTTCGTGCCGGTCTTCACGCCCGAAAGGTCCCGGTCGAGATGCGCGTAGATCGCGTGCGGGATGCGACCCTGCGCGAACGCGGACTCTCCGGCCGAAGGGTTGGCAAGATCGAAGCGGCAATCGACCAGGACGACAGGGGATCCCGCGCGCGCTGCGCCCGCATGTTCGGCGAGCAGCGCCGCCAGTGTGGCGGTGTCGATGAGCGTCGTGTAGGTCATGCGGCACACGATAGCAGACGGTGCACGGCCATACCGAACGCGAACCGACATCTGCGCACGGCTCGCGGCGCACACGCGGTCTGCAGGCCTACGAGAAGCGGATCTTCGCTGGCGACCAGGGCTTTGGTTGGTCGAAGTACGCGAGCAGCGCCTCGTGTCGATACGTGAAGATCTTCTGCAGGTCACGCCTCACCAACGGCCCGACGATGACGCCGCCGAGCATGTCGAACTCGACGTGATCGAGCAGCAGCGTGCCGCCGTCCTGTGCGCGGAACTCGTGTGTGTGGATCCACGTGCGGTACGGGCCGCGAAGCTGGCGGTCGACGAACATCTCCGGCGGATTGTAGGCAGAGATCTCGGTGCGCCACGACATCGGCAGGCCGTGGAGGCTGATGCGGTACTCGATGAGCGCCCCGACCCGCATCTCGATCGGCTGCGGTGTCCGGATCTCGAAGCGCAGCCAGGGGGGCGTGAGCTGCTGGAGATTCGCCGCCTCGGCGAAGAACGGGAACACGGTTTCGCGTGGACGGTTGACCCAGGTTTCTGCGTGCAGGTGCATGAGGCTCGCTTCTACAGACGCCGAGGTCGCCGCCCGGGTTGCGCGCGTGTATGATGCGCGAGCCTGGTGCGGATGTGTAAACAGAAGGAGGAGCCGATGCGCGCACGACGGATCGTGAGTGGAGCTGCTGTGGCACTGGCGGTGGCGTCGGTGCTTGCCGTGGAAGAGCGCACCCAGGCCCAGGGCAGCGTCGGTCCGGCCCCTCAGGGCGTGACCTACCGTGCCCCCAGCGGCACCACGCTGCGGCTGATGCTCGACGAGACGAACCTCGGCTCCGAGGTGTCACTCGGCGAAATGGTGTTTCCCCCGAATCAGGACTCGGGCGAGCACGCGCACGACGCCATCGAGATCTTCTACGTCGTCTCTGGCGAACTCGAGCACGTGGTCAACGGCCGCAGCCAGATCCTGAAGCCTGGGATGTCGGGCTTCGTGAGGCCCCCGGACAAGGTCCGCCACAAGACCGGTCCCGCCGGCGCCAAGGTCGTCGTCGTGTGGTCGCCAGGGATCGAAGGGCGCCGCGTCGCCTCGCGCTGGCAGCGAGAGCCGTAGGCCCCGTCTGCCAATGGACGATTGCCAGTGGCCAACGGCTGCCTCCGCAGCCGTTCACCGCATGTCCATTCAGCAATCAGCAATTCGCATTCAGCGATTGCCGATCCTCTTGGCTTCTCCTTGCGTCATGCTGCCGACGGCGGCGCCGAGCGCGCCGAACATGGCCAGCACGCGGCCGGCATTGGTCCCGTGCTCCGAGCCGCGCAGCATCTTCGGGGCGCTCATCAGCATCGACGACTCCGCCGCGTCGATCGAGAGGTGCGTGCGCATCGGCAGCACCGGGAACACGCCGTACTCGTAACGCGTCAGCATGCTGAGGCCGAGCGTCGCAAGGCCCGACCCGATGGAGAGTTGGGCGGCTCGGCCCCGCCACCCAAGCGCGAACGGCAGCGCGATCAGCGTCGCCGCGTAGGCGTAGTCGATCATGCCGTGCATGCGTGTCGAGATCGGTTTCATCATTCCGGTGTCCTCATCATTCCAGGCGGCCGGGCGTGGCATTCCTGGAGTTCGCCATTGGCTGCGGAGCCTGCAACCGTCGTTCCCTATAGAATGTGAGCAGACCCATGGCGCCAACTGACGACACCACGCCGGCGGCCGCGTCCGCGCCGGTCGACTTCATCCGGACGATCATCGATGAGGACCTGCGGGCCGGGAAGAACCACGGCCGCCTCGCGACCCGCTTTCCTCCGGAGCCAAACGGCTACCTCCACATCGGCCACGCGAAATCGATCTGCCTGAACTTCGGCGTGGCCGAGGAGCGGGGCGGCACGTGCAACCTGCGGTTCGACGACACGAACCCGACGAAGGAAGATGTCGAGTACGTCGAGTCGATCAAGGCTGACGTGGCATGGCTCGGGTTCCGGTGGGACGCGATGTTCTACGCGTCGGACTACTTCGAGCAGATCTACCAGTTCGCCGAGCAGTTGATCCGGAAGGGCAAGGCGTACGTCGACGAGTTGACGGCCGACGAGATCCGCGCCTACCGCGGCACGCTGACCGAGCCGGGCCGCAACAGTCCGTGGCGGGACCGCCCAGCCGAGGAGAGCCTGGACCTCTTCCGTCGCATGCGAGCCGGCGAGTTCGAGGACGGCAAGTACATCCTCCGCGCCAGGATCGACATGGGGTCGCCGAACCTGAACATGCGCGATCCGGCGCTGTACCGAATCCGGCGCGCCCATCATCACCGCACGGGTGACACGTGGTGCATCTATCCGATGTACGACTACGCGCATCCGCTCTCCGACGCCCTCGAGCGCATCACGCATTCACTCTGCACCCTCGAGTTCGAGGACCATCGACCGCTCTACGACTGGTGCGTCGACAACCTCATCGAGGGTGACAAGCCGCAGCAGATCGAGTTCGCGCGGCTGAACCTGAACTACACGGTGATGAGCAAGCGCAAGCTGCTGCAGCTCGTGCAGCAGGGGCATGTTGCCGGCTGGGACGATCCGCGCATGCCGACCATCAGCGGGCTCCGTCGACGTGGCTACACGCCCGAGTCCATCCGGAACTTCTGTGCGCGGATTGGCGTCGCGAAGAAGGAGAACGTCATCGATGTCGCGCAGCTCGAGCACAGCATCAGGGAGGACCTGAACAAGCGGGCGCCTCGCGTGATGGCGGTCCTGAGCCCCCTCAAGGTGGTCATCACCAACTATCCCGAGGGGCGGGTCGAAGAGGTGGACGTCATCAACAACCCCGAGGATGCCTCAGCGGGCACGCGCAAGGTGCCGTTCTCGCGCGAGCTGTACATCGAGCGCGACGACTTCAGGGAGGATCCGCCGAAGAAGTTCTTCCGCCTCGCGCCCGGCCGCGAAGTGCGCCTCCGTTGCGCGTACTTCATCACCTGCACCGAGGTGGTCAAGAACGCAGATGGTGAGGTCATCGAACTCCGCTGCACCTACGACCCGGCGACCCGCGGTGGTGACGCACCCGACGGTCGCAAGGTGAAGGCGACGCTGCACTGGGTGTCGGCGTCGCATGCGCTGGACGTCCAGGTCCGGCTCTACGACAGGCTGTTCAACGTTCCCGATCCGGACGATGTTCCCGAAGGACGAACGTTCATCGATCACCTGAACCCCGAGTCACTCCAGGTCATCACGCACGCCAAGGCTGAGCCGAGCCTGGCATCAGCGAAGCCGCTGGACAGGTTCCAGTTCGAGCGGCTCGGCTACTTCTGTGTCGACGCCGACACACAGCCAGGCGCATTGGTGTTCAACCGCACCGTCTCACTGCGCGACACGTGGGCCAAGATCGAAGCGAAGCAGGACTAGGTGCGACCGCATAGTTGGTGATTGGGTGAATTGGTGATCTAGTGGCGTTCGCAGTGAATGGGCGGAGTCCGCCAGTTCGCCGAATCGGCGCAATTCACCGAGAGCACCAATTCACCAACTCACGAACTCCCACCAGCTCACCAATTAGCTATTCCTCGGTCCTTGTCTTGCACCCGGTCGGCCCGTGGATCCACGAGCTCAGCGGGAATCGATTCGTCAGCACCTGATTGCTGCACGCACAGCGCTGGACGCTGGGGACATCCGCGCGGCGCGTGTCGCCGTCACGGCTGCGCTGGCGCTGGACCCCGACTACCTGGCCGCACGGGACCTCGGAGATCGGATCGAAGCGGCTGCCCGTGCCGGCCGCACGCAGGGCAGCGCGGCTGCTGACCCGGCGTTGCCCGCCGAGCCCCCCGTCGTCTCGGCGGATGGCTGGGCACGCTTCGAACACCGAGCGCGCCAGCGCCGGATCGAGAAGCGGTCGATGGCTGCGCGCGAGGCCATTGCGGCGGGCCGTCTCGAAGAGGCGCGGGCGATCATCGAGGACATCCGGGAGATCGACGGTGCGCATCCCGAGTTGATCTCGCTTGGCATCGAGCTGGATGCGGCGGAGCACGAGCCGGAAGCGGAACGTGGCGCCATCGGTCCGCTGGCGGCGGTCGCTGCCGCCGCCCTCGCCGTGGCGATCGGGGTCGGCGCCGCGCAGCTGCCGTCCGGGCGGCCCACGGTGCCGTACGTCGCGCCGCCGATCCTTCACGCGGCATTACCCGCGCCCGCGCTTCCAGTCGCCCGACCCGACCTCGCAGTCGATGGTGCCGTTGCGCCGTCGCGCGGTGACGCTGAGCGGGCGCCGTCGGCATCCGCTGAGACAGCCGATGTCGCTCGGGAGGAGCGGTCGCTGTGGCCGCAGCCTCAGTCTGAGGCTCCAGCGGTTTCCACGTGGGAGCCGATCCGGTGGCCGCCCCCGGAACCGACGGTTGCCGCGGCCGCATCTCGCACGGAGGATGTCGATCCGCGGCCATCGGGAGGGGCCGAGGCGGAAACGACCCTGTCCAATGCCCGGGCGGCTGTGGGAGGCGTGGCCAGCGCCTTGTCGCCGTTTGTCACCTCAGAGGAACGCAACGATGCCGCGCCGGCGGTCGTGCCGGTCTCCGGTCGCGTTGGCGACTCATCGAGCCGAGGGGCTGCGCTCATGAGACCGACATCCGGAGACGTCGGGGGTGACGAGGATCAGGTGCTGCGGGTCCTGCAGCAGTATCGACGCGCGTACGAGACCCTCGACGCGCAGTCCGCGCGCGCCGTCTGGCCTGCAGTCAATGGGGCAGCCCTGCAACGGGCGTTCGATGCGCTCGAGTCACAGCGTCTGACATTCGATACCTGCCGGGTGAATTTGCATGGCACGGCAGGCACGGCGACCTGCACGGGCTCCACCCGGTACGTGCCGAAAGTTGGCAGCCATGAGCCACGGGTGGAACCGCGCGTGTGGACGTTCGGCGTTCGTCGGAGCGGGGAGAGCTGGCAGATCGCGAGCGCACGGGCGGACCGGTAGCCGGCCCGTTTCGCGGACGCGAGCCATCCCCGTGCCTACCTGCCGAGCGAGTACTCGAGGCCCACCAGGGGCAGGATCGGTGCGCGCAGGCCCCCCTTGAACATCGGCACCCCCACGTGAGCGACCAGCACCCAGGTGTCGGTGAGGTTCCACTTCACGCTGGGGGCGAGCGTGAGGGACGTGAGTCGAGCGTCCCCTGGCAGCAATCGCGTCGTGTTCACGCCAGCCAGTGTGGGGTGTGGCTGCGAAACCGACACGATCGAGCCCGGCAGGTCCATCCAGCGCCCGAGCGCCTCGGCGCCCACCGTCACGTGCGGCGTCACCGCCGTGGTGACCGCGGCCCCAATCGTCACGTCGGTCGCCAGGCCGCCAAACGCGGCGCCGACCGACGCATGCGCCGACGTGCGCGCGCCCTCGAGCGAACCAATGCCGGAAAGGCGCACCGACGTCTTGCCGGTGCCGAGGAGATCCGCTTCGCGGCCTGTGGGCAGTCGCACATCGACCGCCGTGGCAAGGCTCATCCCGTCCTCATCGAACACCGTCGCCTTGGCCCGCAGCAGCAGATCGGCGAAGCCCACGGCATCTGCACGGGCCCGTGCCTGCGTGACCTGCCGACCCCGATAGGTGTTCACGCGTGAGCCGTCCATGCGCAGCCACACGAGAGGCGCCGCAGCGGCGACGTCGAACCGGCTGCCCAGTCCCACGTTGGCATAGGCGGTCATCACGTCGGCATCGAGCCGGAGCGTGAGCGCGTCAACATCGAACGGCTCTGACTCATCCACGAACTGGTTGGCCGTGGTGACGAGGCTCCCGTTCCGCAGGTTCCGTCCATCCAGCGACGTGAAGCGCAGGTGCTGAACCGCAAGGCCCACCCCGATGGTCCCGGCTCCGGACGTGAGCGCCCGGTCGACCAGGGCCGGCCCGAACGTCTGGGTCGTGCGCTGGACGGTGCCGATGTCAGGGTTCAGGCGGTAGGAAAACGCGCCGGAGGTGGACGTGACGGGCAGCGTTGACAGGCTTGCCAGCAGCGCGTGTGAGATCGTTCGGCTGGTCGCCGCCGCTGCCGCAGTGTCGGCGGCAGCGCTGCCGGTGTCCACTGTCCGGTTCGTGACGAGGAATGTCAACGTATCTGACACGTGGGTCTGCGCGCGCGCGGACGACACCGCCGTGACGAGCAGGAATGCCGGAAGAATCAGGTAGCGAGCCAAACGGTTCAGGTGCACGCCGGAGCTGTGATGCACGGCCCTCGCCAGAACCGCGGAGCTCACGAGTGACCCGTCCGACGCTGAAGTACAATGCCGACGTTCCCGTGGAATACCTCATCACCCACTACGACCTCGAGCAGGGCGCCCTCGAGATCCAGTACATCGAAGAGTATTTCGGCGAGTTCCCGCGCAAGAAGACGGCAGCCGAAATCGTCGCGCGCCTCGCCGACCGCTCGCACCTCATCCTCATCGCGATGGGACCAGCCCCTGACGATCCAGGCATGGTCGTGCCGGTGTCGTACAAGGTGGCGCACGAGATCAAGCTCGATGAAGCCGACCCGAAGCTCGCAGAGCTGGTCGATCGGCTCAAAGGGCACGTCGCGTTCGACGGCCGACGTGTGCTCTACACATGGATTGGCGGAACCAGGCGCGACTGGCGTGGCCAGGGGCACTTCCGTGCGCTCACTGAGCAGCAGGAGTTCTGGGCCATCGAGCAGGGCTTCGACGAGATCGTCGTCAAGACCAAGAACAAGTTCTACGACATGCGTGGCACGCTCGATCACCTCCGGTTCGAGGTGGTGAAATACGAGCGCGACCCGAAGGACAACGCCGAGTCGAAGGTCTACCTGAGCAAGCGCCTGCTGCCCGAACTGCTCGGGCGTCACCGCAGCTCACGAACCGTCACGCAAGCCACAATCTAGGGAAGTGAGACTTAAGACGTTAGACTTAAGACGTTAGACTTCAGAATTCAATTCTGACTTCTAACGTCTAACGTCTAACTCCGGGCCGCCCTATGGTTCCTGTCACTCCCTACAGCCCGCATCTCGAAGAGCGCGACCCGCTGGTCGTCATGCGGGAGACGATCCCGGCATTCGCCGCAGTGCTGTCAGGGTTGAGCGCCGAGGCATGGGAGCGGCCGATTGCGCCGGGCAAGTGGTCGGTCCGGAAGGTGATGATCCACCTGGCACAGACCGAGCTGGCGCTCGGCACCCGAGCCCGGATGGCCCTCACGCGCGAGCATTACGCAGCGCAGTCGTTCGATCAGGATCGGTGGCTGGCGCTCGAGTCCGGGATGAGCGGTGCGGATGCGTTAGGGCTGTTCACGGCCCTCGCCACCGCGAACCTGTCGCTCTACGCGACCTTGGACGAGGCGGCGCGTCAGACCTCGCTCACGCACGATGAGTACGGCCCGATGACCGTCGACTGGATCATCCATCAGGAAGCCGGGCACCAGGTGCATCACTACAAGCAGCTTCGCCCGTTGAACTTAGACGTTAGACGTTAGACGTTAGACTTCAGAAGCTCTGAGTTCTGAAATCCAAAAGCCTGTTTTGAAAGGCTCCACCACGGAGATCACTGAGAAAACACGGAATCACACTGTTTTCAAGAGGGTTTCTCGGTGGCATCCACGCGCTCCGCGGAGGCGCGCGGAGTTCTGAATTCTAAGTTCTAACGTCTAACGTCCCTGAAGACCCCCGCCTCTCTGTCCTTCTCGACCTTGTCCCACTCGAAGCAGCGGCCATTCATCGCGACGTAGACGCCGGGTGGCAGCGCCTGCACGAAGGACAGGGCGCTGCCGAGGTTGAACAGGCCATCCGAACTCCCGAACGCGTACGGCACCATCGCGCCGGTCAGCACGATGGTCTTGCCGGACAGGGCCGCGTCCTCAGCGGTCGCGATCGCGCGCGCGGTGGTCACCATCGTGTCGGTGCCGTGCGTCACGAGCAGCCTCGACTCCGGCGCGGCCCCGCACGCCGCGACGATCCGTGCGCGATCGGCGTCGGTCATGTCGAGGCTGTCCATCATCATCAGCGTGTCGACCTGCACCTCGACGCGCGAGCGCCCCAGCCGAAGCATCTCGGGCACGTGCGTGTCCTTGAAGAACAGCGTGCCGGTCAGCTCGTTGTATTCCTTGTCGAAGGTGCCGCCCGTGACGAGGACGCGGATCATTGCTGGTTGTCGGATGACGCCGCAGATGTGTCTGCCGACAGGTACAGTGCGTTGAACAGGAGCGGGAAGGTGGCGTGGGTCTGCGCGCGGTGCTGAGGGCGCAGCCCGAACAGGACGATGTGGCCTGGCTTGAAGTCGACGGCGACGACAGCGGCACGCCCGGCCATCGCGTCTTCGCCGCGCAGCCAGCCGGACGCGAGTACCTCCTCGTTCGGATACCGCGCAATCACTGACGCCTTGTTCGTATTGAAGCCGTCGACCAGCGTGAAGAACGGGCTGTTGTTGTAGAACCCGTAGGTGTCGGCCGCCATTCCGTACCCGAGCGGATGGCTCGTGTCGACCTGGATCCGGAGAATCGCACCGGGCGCGAAGTGCTGCTCGCGCCGCAGCGCCCGTTTCTGATCGCGCACGGGCACCGGGAAGCGATCGACCACGAGGTCTGACGCGGCGCCAAGCGCGATGAGCGTGCCGCCTTCGCTGACGAACCGCTGGAGGCTGTCGACGCCTGCGTCACCGATCCCGCCGCGGTACTCGGGCCGAATCGCCGCGCCCAGGTTGCCGTCGACAATCTCGCGTGGCGGCTGGTCGGGCAGGATGATCGCATCGAAGCGCCGCCGCAGTCCGCCGGATCGCAGATCCGCGTTGTGCACGCTCGTGTACGGGAACTCGTACTGCTCGAGGACCCAGCGCGTCCACCCTTCGTCGATGTTGCCGCCGGTCCAGGGCTGGTAGATCGCCACACGCGGCATGCGCACGGCCTGCTTCGGCTCGTCGGGCACGCCGGGCGGCGGCGCCTCTGCCGCGGTGAACGTCATGCCGAGGTCACGTGCGATGTCCTCGAGGAGCGAACGCCCGGCGCCATCGACGACTACGTGCGAGGAGGGCGTGAAGGCGACCTTCACGCCCTCCTTCAGGAGGCGGTTCACCGCAATGGCGCTGTCGGCGCCTGTGTACTCGAAGACGAACCGGTTGCCGCTCCCGTTGACCTTGCCCGGGGCCTTGAGCGGCGCGCTCACGCGGGTCAGCTTGACGGCCGGCAGTGCCTCCTTCGCGAAGTCGAGCGTGACGCCGAACTGCATCCCGAGCGACCAGGCGGTTACGTCATACGGCGCCTCCGGCGGGAGCGTTGGCGCCTTGCGCACTTCGGGATACGTCTGCTTCTCCAGCAGGTCCTTCGCGTATCGCGCGAACACCTGCGTCATCGGGATCACAAGCGTCCCAGCCTCGTACGGCCGGTCATCGGCTTCGAACGCAGACTCCGCACGGTACACCTCGACGCCGCCCATCATCAGCCGTTCCGCCAGGTGCAGCGCTTCGTGCTGGTCTTGCTGCAGTTCGAGCGGGATGAGGATCGCCTTGACCGGGCCCGTTCGTCCCTCGTCCACGGTCTGGCGGTTGACCTCGAAGATCTGCCGCAGGATGGCTTCGCGCCGGTCCGCCGCCGTGTCGAGCAGCGACATGGTCGCGATGAACTGGTAATCGACGATGTCACGAAGCGTCCAGCGGCCCCCGAGCCAGGGGCGCGGGTATTCGGTGCGCGGAACCGTGTCGGTCGGTGCGCCAAGCGTGCCGAGGCCCGGCACGATCGCGTCGTTGGCCGCTTCGCGCGCGTAGTCGGGCACCGACGAGGAGGTGCGCAGCGACGCGCGCATCTGGTCGGTTGGCGAGGCGATGCGGGCGCTCGCCACTTCCGTGAGGAGCCCGATCTGGTTGTGCCACCAGCCGGCCCACGCCATCGCGCCCTGCCAGAAGTTCGTGTAGGTCGAGTTGTAGATGATCCCGTCCTTGCCCGCCGCCTCGAGCGAGGCCGCCTGCGACTGCCCGAAGATGGCATTCCAGCGATATATCAGCGGGTGGACGTTCGGGTTGATCGGATCGGTTGCCGGCATCACGAAGATGCGCGGACCGCCTGCGCCCATCTGGTGCTCGTCGAGCCACACCGAGGGGATCCACTCATGCCACGCGACCTGCGCCATGTACTGGCTTTCCTTCTGCGTGAACATGTACATGTCGCGGTTGTTGTCGTGCCCCACGTACGGGTGGTAGAGCACCGGCAGCGGGCTGGTCTCGTACGGCGTGCCGAGGTTCCGGTTGTACCAGTCCGTGATCAGCATCTGGCCGTCGGGGTTCAGCGAGGGCACCAGCAGCAGGATCACGTTGTCGAGGATCTTCTTCGTGGCAGGCGAGTCGTCGGTTGCGAGGTGATGCACCAGCTCCAGGGTCATCTGCGTCGCGCCGACCTCGGTGGCGTGGATGCTGGCACCGACGAGCACGACAGCCTTGCCCTGCCGGAAGATCTCCTCGCGCTCGCGCACGCTGGGCACGCCGTTCTGGAAGTAGAGCCGCCGCGAGTACTGCTTGTAGCGGTCGATGTTCTTGAGCGTCTCAGGCGAGGCGATCTCGAGCATGACGAACGGCTGGCCGTTGTTCGTCTTGCCCAGCTCGCGATAGCGGACGCGGTCCGAGGCAGCCGCGACCTGCTTCATGTACTCGACGATGCGATCCCAGCGAGCGAGCTTGGTGTCGGCGCCGACCTTGAACCCGATAAACTGTTCCGGCGTCGGAACGGACGGGGCGGCAGCGACGGGAACCTGCGGCCGTACAAGCGTCACCGCGACGGCGAGGCCGGCAAGAGCGGCGGCGAACCGGGCGGCACGGCCGACGGGCATCTTCGTTATTTAAAACGCAAAGCCGGAAACTGAGAAGGCAAAAGCAGCATGCGCGGATCTTCCCGAATGAACGCCGTTCAGTCGCCGATCATCGCCGTGATCGGGGCGATGATCCGCGAGACGCCCGGCACCATCTCGCTGGGGCAGGGGGTGGTCCACTACGGTCCTCCAGTGGAGGCGGTGGAGGCCGTACGCGCAGCGCTGGGGTCACCCCTGCTGGATGGCTATGGGGACGTGGCGGGGTACCGGCCCCTGGTCGAGGCGATTGGCGGCAAACTCCAGGCCGAGAACGGCATCGACGTGCAGGACGGCCGCCGCGTGATGGTCACGGCGGGCGCGAACATGGCGTTCATGCACGTCGTGCTGGCAGTCACGTCGCCAGGCGACGAGATCATCCTGCCGGTACCGTTCTACTTCAATCACGAGATGGCGATCGCCATGGCCGGGTGCCGCGCGGTGTGCGTGCCGACCGACGACCGGTACCAGCTGCGGCTCGACGCCATCGAGGCAGCGATCACCGACCGGACCCGGGCGATCGTCACGATCTCGCCAAACAATCCGAGCGGCGTCGTGTTCGACACCGACTCACTCCGGGCGCTGAACGCCCTCTGTCGCGAACGCGGCATCTACCACGTCTCTGACGAGCCGTACGAGTACTTCACCTACGGTGTCCCGCACGTGTCCCCTTCGTCGTTCCCGGGGGCTGCCGGCCACACGATCTCGATGTACTCGCTGTCGAAGGCCTATGGCTTCGCCGGCTGGCGTGTGGGCTACGTCGTGTACCCGGACGCGCTTCATGCGGCGATGCTGAAGTGCCAGGACACCATCCTGATCAACCCGACCATGGCCTCGCAGGTGGGGGCGGAAGCGGCGCTGCGGGTCGGGCGGCGGCACGCTGAACCCCACGTGCGGGAGCTTGCGGCGATTCGCGACGTCGTGTTCTCTGAGCTGAATGCGCTCGCGCCGCTCGCCACGGTCCCAGCGGCCGACGGGGCGTTCTACGCGCTGCTGCGCGTGCACACCGACATGAAGCCGCTTGCGCTCGCCGAACGCCTGATCCGCGAGCACAAGGTTGCGGTGATCCCGGGCGATGCGTTCGGGATGAGCGACGGCTGCCACTTCCGCGTCGCGTACGGGGCGCTCCAGAAGGACACGGTCACCGAAGGCGTCGGGCGCCTCGCGACCGGCCTCCGCGCCATCCTCGGCAGTCGCGCGACCGTCTGATTGGTCGGCGCTTCCTGCGTCTGAAGTCTCACCGTCCCCGACTTCTAACTTCTAACTTCTAACGTCTAACGTCGGAACGCTAGCAGCCCGTGGCTAAACAGG
>JAFDVO010000004.1 GCA_018268955.1 Acidobacteriota bacterium
TCGCGCTGGTGAAGCCGCAGTTCGAGGCGGGCCGCGACGAGGTCGGCAAGGGGGGCATCGTGAGAGATCCCGCCGTGCACGAGGCGGTCATCGCGCGCGTGACCGCCGACGCGGAACGCCTTGGGTTCGAGCGTTGCGGACTCACGCCGTCCCCGATCACCGGAGCCACAGGCAACCGCGAGTTCCTGATGCACCTGCACCTGGGCCCATCGGCAGCCCCGCCCCCGCCCGCACCGGAAGCGCGCTAGGATACGGACACGCATGTCGATCGTCCCGCTGCCGCCGATCGCCCGGGTCGGCATCCTCGCCAAGTCGCACCTCCACGCCGCAACCCCGCACCTGGTGGAACTCGGTGAGTGGCTCACCGCCCGCGGCTTGACGGCGGTCTATGAAACGGCAACCGCCGCGCTCATGCCGTCGACGCGTGAGTGGGCGGTGATGGACAAGGCGGCGCTGGCCGCCGGCGTGGACATGGTGCTGGTCCTCGGCGGGGACGGCACGCTGATCGGCATGGCCGATCGCATCGCGGAAGCGGGATCGCGCATCCCGATTCTCGGCGTGAACTTCGGCAGCCTCGGCTTCCTCACTGAAGTGACACTCCCGGAGCTGTATCGCTCGCTCGAGCACGCCCTCGCCGGCGGCGCGCACATCGAGGAGCGGATGATGCTGCGCGCGTTGACCACAAGCGATGGGCGCGTCATGACCAGCTCCGTGGCCCTGAACGACGCCGTCATCACCAAGACGGCCCGCTCACGCATGATCGACCTCTCGGTGTACGTCGGGGACGAGTTCGTGACCCGTGTCCGCGCAGACGGGCTGATCATCGCCACGCCGACCGGCTCGACCGCCTACAACCTCTCGGCCGGCGGCCCAATCGTGCAACCGGAGGTGGACGCGCTGGTCATCACGCCGATCGCGCCACACACGCTCACCAACCGGCCGATCGTCATCCCCGGCACCTCCACGGTCCGCGTGCAGCCGACGATGGACCCGCGCGACGAGATCGTCTTCACGCTGGATGGACAGTCGACGTTCCCGGTGAGGACCGGCGAGGAGGTCAGCGTCTGCCGGGCCCCGCACCCGCTCCGGCTGATCCGCCCGACGACGCGCAGCTACTTCGAAGTGCTGCGGACCAAGCTGAAGTGGGGCGAGCGCTGACTAGTGGGCGTGTGTCTCGCCCTGCGCCTTCCGACGCTCGGCGATCCGCTTGTCCCTGAAGTACTGCACCTGGAACTTCTGCACGTTGCGGTTGTGCTCGTCGAGGGTGCGCGCGAACGCGTGCGTCCCGTCATTGCGGCTGACGAAATACAGGTACTCGACGTCGGCCGGCCGCGCCGCCGCTTCGAGCGAGGCACGCCCCGGCGCGGCAATCGGCCCCGGCGGCAGTCCCGCATGCCGGTACGTGTTGTACGGGGAGTCGAAGCTCAGGTCGTCCCGCCGGAGGTTGCCGTCGAACCGCCCGGCCCGCTGCAGCGCGTAGATGACCGTCGGGTCGCACTGCAGCCCCATCCCGATGCGCAGCCTGTTGCTGTAGACCGCCGCGACCAGCGGGCGCTCCTCGCCGGCGCCAGTCTCCTTCTCCACGATTGACGCCAGCGTCACCAGTTGTCGGACCGTGAGATTGCGCGCGGACGCTGCCTCCCGCATCTCCGGCGTCAGCACGTGAACGAAGCGGTCGACCATGGCCTTCACCAGTTGCGCCGGCTGCACGTGGCGAGACACAGCGTAGGTCTCGGGAAAAAGATAGCCCTCCAGATCCGTCGCCGCCGGGTCGATTTCCGCGATCAGCGCAGGATTCGCGGCAGCCTCGCGAAATGCCGCGGCGGTCCCCAGCCCCTGGGACTCGAAGAGGCCGGCCATGTCGGCGATCGTCAGGCCTTCACGGAACGTGACGTTGACCAGGTCCACCTCGCCACGGGCGATCTTCCCCAACACCTCGCGCGGGGTCATCGCCTTGTCGAACCGGTACTCCCCTGCCTTCAGTCGCCGGGCGTCGCCGGTCGACCACAGCGCGAGGCGGTACGTCAGGTCGTCGCGGATCACGCCAGCCTCGACGAGCTGACGGCCGATCGCACGCGTGCCGGCTCCGGCCGGGATCTCCACGTCCTGCGCGTCGGCGTCGTAGCCCTTGAACGGCTCGTCCACCCGCAAGTACAGGAAGTAGCCCGCGCCGCCCGCCGCGACGACCAGCAGCACGATCGCGACGAGCAGCTTCTTGATCACGGCGTCACTCGCTCACGCATCACAACCTGCGTCGAATCTGCAATCTGCAATCGCGGAAATCCTATGTGAAAACAGTGTGGCTCCGTGTTCTCAGTGATCTCCGTGGTGGAGCTTTGAAACAGGCTCTGGAGTCTTCAATTCCTATCGCGCCTGCCGATCCAGGAAGTCTTGCAGGATCACGGCCGCAGCGGCAGCATCCAGCTGGGCTTTCCGCTTCTTCCAGTCGCGCTCCCGAACGGCAAGGCGGCTCTCGGCCTCGCGGCTGCTGAGGCGCTCGTCCTCGGTGTGAATCGGGAGCGTCACCCGGGATTGCAGCCGCTCGATGAACTGCCGGACGACAGCGGTCTCCTCGCTCGCCGTGCCGTCCAGACGCCTCGGCACACCGACGACGATGGCGGCGAGTCCGTCCGATTCTGTCATCAGCCGCTCCACCTCGGACACCACCCGCTGCACGGCGTCGGCACGAGACACCTCGAGCGTGACCAGCGGCCTCGCGAGCAGTCCCGATGGATCGCTCACCGCCAGCCCGATTCGTCGTCGTCCGACGTCGACCCCGAGCACGCGCATCGCGATGCTATATTCGCACGCGGATGCTCCGCCGCTCGATAGGTCTCTGGCTGGCCCTGGTGTCGCTCGGCCTCGCGTCCCCGCGGGCACAGCAGCCGCCGCCGGCGACCGAGGCGGGCTCGGTATCGCAACGTGCGGCGAATCGCCTGCGCGCGCTGCGCGACGAAGCCGACCGGCTCGCGCGTGAGGAACGCACGGTGCTCGGTGACCTGCGACGGCTCGAGGTGGAACGCGACATCCGCGCAGCAGAACTCGAGCGGGCACGGGCCTCGCTCCGCACCGCGACCGACGAGCTCTCGGCGGTCGACGCAGACGTCGCCCGCATCACGGCGCAGACGCAGGCGGCGTTGCCCGATCTGAAGGCCCGACTCGTCACCGTCTACAAGCTTGGGCGCGGGCAGTACGCGCGACTGCTACTGTCTGCATCCGACGTGCGCCAGTTCACGCAGGCACTCCGGCTCGTCTCGGCACTGGCCGAGCAGGACCGGCGCCGCATGGGCGAGTTCCAGCGGCAGCTTGCCGAACTGGAGACGGCGCGGAAGGCCGCCACCGAACGACAGGCGCAGGTACGTGAGGCGCAGGCGGCCGCAGTGCGCGCGCAGGCGGCGGCCCAGCAGGCGATCGACGCACGCAACGCGCTCGTGCATGACATCGACACACGACGTGACCTGAACGCCCAGTACGCCGCCGAACTGATGGCCGCGCAGGCGCGGCTGCAGGAGTCGATCAGCGGCCTGTCCTCCATGGCGGCGACGCTGCCGCTCACGCCGTTCAAGGGCGCGCTCGACTGGCCGGCCGCCGGGACGGTGAGCCACCCGTTCGGCGCATCGGTGGGAGGACGTCCGCCACTTCGCGGGCTCGAGATCGTCACGTCTGCCGGAGCGGCTGTTCGTGCCATCCACGAGGGGACGGTGGCGTTTGCAGACGTCTTCAGCGGCTACGGACGCCTGGTCATCCTCGATCATGGCAACCAGACGTTCTCGCTCTACGGCAACCTTGCCGAGATAACGGTGTCGAAAGGCGCACGCGTCGAGGGCGGGGCGGAGATCGGTCGTGCTGCCGCTGATGAGCCGGGCGGGCCGGTGCTCTACTTCGAACTCCGGATCGACGGCCGCGCAGTCGATCCCTTACAATGGCTGGCGAAAAGGTAGCTATGTTTTCGAGCATCCGCCGCGTCGTGCTCTGGGTGTCCGCTCCGGTACTCGCCTTCGCGCTGGTCGGCGGATTCCTCGGCCGGGTCAACGCCGGCGAGGAAACCTTCCCCCACCTGCGTGTCTTCCACGACGTGGTCACGCTCATCACCGATCGCTATGTCGAGAAGACCGATCCCGACAAGGTGATGACCGGTGCGATGCACGGCCTGGCCGACAGCCTGGACCCGGACAGCGCGTTCCTCTCCGCCGATCTCGTGAAGCAGATCGAGTCGAGCGCGGCGGCCGCCCCGGGCGATGTCGGCATCGATTTCACGCGTCAGTACTGGCTGCGGATCATTGCCACGCGTGATGGCTCGCCGGCGGCCAGGGCCGGCCTGCGCACGGGGGACTTCGTCCGGCTCATCGGCGACACGCCGACCCGCGAGATGTCTGTCTATGAAGGCATGCGGCGGCTGCGCGGTGCGCCCGGGAGCAAGGTCACCCTCACCGTCATTCGTGGGAATACCAACGATCCGCACGTCGTCGAGCTGACCCGAGAGGCGGTGCCCACGGTCGATGTGACCGGCCGGATGGCCGCGTCAGGCGTGGGACTGCTGCGGGTTGCCGCGTTCACGTCCCGCACGGCGGCGCAGGCGAAGGCGGCGGCAGCGGACCTGGCGAAGAACGGCGCCACCAAGTTGATCGTTGACGTGCGGCACACGTCCGGGGGCTCGAACGACGCGGGCCTGGCGCTCGCGCGGCTGTTCGTCCCGAGCGGCACGCTGGCCAAGCGCGAGGCGCGCGGCAGCGAGCCGACGAATATCGACGCGGCGGCAGGTGACGGCAGCATCACGATGCCGGTCACGATCCTCGCGGACAACGGCACGTCGGGCGCCTCGGAGATCTTCGCGTCCGCGCTGCTGGGCAACAAGCGGGCGGAGCTCATCGGCGAGCACACGATTGGTCGGGCCGGCGAGCAGAAGCTCGTGAAGCTGCCGGACGGGACCGGCCTCTGGCTCACGTCGGCCAAGTACCTCACCCCATCGGGTGAACCGCTGCACGGCAAGGGTCTCACCCCGACGGTGGCGGTCGACGCGCCGGACGTGGAGTTCGGCCAGGCCGAGCCGACAGAAGACGCCATCCTCGACACCGCACTGGAGCGCCTCGCCGGAAAGAAAGCCGCGTAGCCCGCACTTTTTTTGCGCAACCGAGCACGAAATCGTTGACGTGCGATTTCGGTGGTTGCTATACTGCCTTTTCGTCTAACGCCTTGATTTTCAAAGCCGTAGGCGCGTAGCTCAGGGGTTAGAGCGCCTGCTTGACACGCAGGAGGTCGGTGGTTCGAATCCACCCGTGCCTACCAGCCTTCGCTCACGCCGAGCACTCCGTGTGTGAGCTTCGGCCCGGCAAGCCAGTGAAGGCTGTCGCGCCGGAGCGGCGGTGCCGCGAAGGCGGACCGGCAATCGAAACATCCCATGAGCCAGGTCAACGTCACGCTTCCCGACGGGTCCAGTCGCGCCGTGCCGCCCGGCACGCCGGTCCGGGACATCGCCGAAGCGATTTCGCCCAGGCTGGCGAAGGCGGCCCTTGCCGCGATCGTCGACGGTCGCCTGGTCGACCTCACCTTCCCGCTTCGTTCTGACGCCTCCGTCCGCATCGTCACGCAGGACAGCCCCGAGGCGCTCCATCTCTACCGGCACAGCACCGCGCACCTGCTCGCCGCCGCCGTTACGAACCTGTTCCCCGGCGTGCAGTGCGGCATTGGTCCCGCCACCGACGACGGGTTCTTCTACGACTTCGTGGTGCCGCGGCCGTTCGTCCCCGAAGATCTCGAGGCCATCGAGAACAAGATGCGGGAACTGGCCAACCAGGACCTCGCGTACGAGCGGCAGCTGTGGCCGCGCGAGGAAGCGAAGGCCTTCTTCGCCGGGCGCGGCGAACCGCTGAAGGTCCAGCTGATCGACGAGAAGACGGAGGGCCAGCCCGAAGTCTCCTGCTACACCATCAAGGACAAGGACACCTTCGTCGACTTCTGCGTCGGGCCGCACGTGCCGTCGACCGGGAAGCTGAAGGCGTTCAAGCTGCTGACGACGTCGAACGCGTACTGGAAGGGCGACGCGCGCAACCAGCCGATGCAGCGCGTCTATGGCACCGCCTTCTTCTCCGAGAAGGAGTTGAAGGCGTACCTGACGCAGCAGGAAGAGGCGAAGAAGCGCGATCACCGCAAGGTCGGCAAGGACCTCGGCCTGTTCACGTTCCATCAGTGGGCGCCGGGCGCGGCGTTCTGGCTGGACAAGGGCACGACGCTCTACAACACGCTCGCCAACTACATGCGCGACGTGCTGTTCCCGGCCGGCTACGTCGAGGTGAAGACGCCGATCATCTTCAACAAGGCCCTGTGGGAGACGTCCGGGCACTGGTCCCACTACCGCGAGAACATGTTCCTCGTGAACGCGTCGGAAGACGAGGAGCTGGCGCTCAAGGCGATGAACTGCCCCGGGCACATGCTCGTCTTCGGCACGGCCGTGCGCAGCTACAAGGACCTGCCGATCCGCCTGCATGAGCAGACGCCGCTCCATCGCAACGAGGCCTCCGGGGTGCTCTCCGGGCTTACGCGCGTGCGGCAGTTCTCCCAGGACGATGCGCACTGCTTCGTGATGGAGTCGCAGATTGCGTCCGAGGTCGAGCACCTGCTCCGCCTGGTGCAGCGCGTCTACGGCGACTTCGGCCTCGAGTACTCCGTGAAGCTGTCGACCCGTCCCGAGAAGTACCTGGGCACGGTCGACACGTGGGATCACGCGGAAGCGTCACTGAAGGCCGCGCTCGAGGCGGCCCACCAGCCCTACACGATCAACGAGGGCGACGGCGCCTTCTACGGTCCGAAGCTGGACTTCGACGTCCTCGACGCCATCGGCCGCACCTGGCAGTGCGCCACGATTCAGCTGGACTACCAGCTGCCCGCCCGCTTCGGCCTGACCTACGTCGGCGCCGACAACGCGGAGCACATGCCGGTCGTCATTCACCGGGCCATCTTCGGCAGCTTCGAACGGTTCATCGGGATCCTCATCGAGCACTACGCCGGCGCCTTCCCGCTCTGGCTGGCTCCCGTGCAGGCGATGGTCCTTCCAATCTCCGATCGCCACCTCGAGTATGCGCAGCAGGTGCATGCTCAACTGAAGGCGGTGGGGCTCCGCGCGGATCTGGACGAGCGCCAGGAGAAGATTGGTTATAAAATTCGTGAAGCCCAACTGCAGAAGATCCCCTACATGCTTGTCGTCGGGGATCGGGAGGCGGCGGAGGGCACGGTATCGGTGCGTACGCGCACCGGGGGTGACCAGGGTGCGGTCACGGTCGCCGCGTTCATCGATCGAGCGCGCGCAGAAGTGGCCAGTCGTGGACGGAACGTGGCGGACCCCGTACAAGCGGGCGCATCCGCGTAACGTGTAGGAGGCCTTATCGCTTTCGACAGAGGACCCCGGCGGGACGATCGCGTGCGAGTGAACGAGCGCATTCGCGTTCGGGAAATCCGCGTCATCGACGACACGGGGCAGCAGCTGGGCATCATGCCGCCGCCGCAGGCGCTGGCCATTGCGAAGCAGAAGGGGCTCGACCTGGTCGAGATCTCGCCGACGGCGCAACCGCCGGTCTGCCGCATCATGGACTTCGGGAAGTACCAGTACCAGGAGCAGAAGCGCACACGCGAGGCGCGGAAGCACCAGAAGGTCATCGAGGTCAAGGAAATCAAGTTCCGCCCGAAGGTGGACGAACACGATTACCAGTTCAAGAAGAAGCACATCGAGCGCTTCCTCGAGGACGGCGACAAGGTGAAGGCCACCATCTTCTTCCGCGGACGCGAGATGGCGCATCCCGAAATCGGTCGGCGCATCCTCGAACGTCTGGTCGAAGAACTGGGTGAGGTTGCCATCGCGGAGACGATGCCGCGGCTCGAAGGCAACCAGATGCACACGATCCTGAGCCGCCGGCCGCAGGGCGGTGGCAAGGGGCGTGCGGTGGCACGGCCGGCCCAGCCTGCCCCACCGCCATCGTCGGCGCAACAGGGCTAGCGGCGACACGGTCGCCACAACTGAGAGACGGACACGAAGTCATGCCGAAGCTGAAGACCCATCGCGGCGCTGCGAAGCGCTTCAAGAAGACGAAGACCGGGAAGTTCCTGCGCAGCAGCTCGTTCAAGCGCCACATCCTGACCAGCAAGACCACGAAGCGGAAGCGCGCCCTGCGCGGAACCACCGTCGTGGCGGAGCAGGATTCGGCCAAGCTCGAACGGATGCTTCCCTACGCCTGATCACGACGACCGGTCAACGGTCGTCAGGCTTTCGGCTTGGCCACGCTGGCGCCAGCCAAAGTCTTTAGGGCCCGGCCCTCGGCCGCGCGCTCAAAGCCAGTGAGGAATCAGCAATGCCACGCGTAAAACGAGGAACGGTCCGCCGCGCGAAGCGGAAGAAGCTGCTCAGCCTTGCGAAGGGCTACTACCAAACGAAGAGCAAGCTGTATCGCGCAGCCAAGGAGTCGGTCGACACCGCGCTCAAGTACGCGTTCGTCGGTCGCCGCAACAAGAAGCGGGACTTCCGCCGCCTGTGGGTGGTCCGGATCAACGCCGCCGCCCGCCAGAACGGCCTCACCTACTCGCAGTTGATCAACGGCCTGAAGCACGCCGGCAACACGCTGGACCGGAAGAGCCTCGCGGAACTCGCCGCGACGAGCCCCGCCGCGTTCGCCGCCGTCGCCGCCCAGGCCAAGGCCGCGCTCCCGGCACGCGCGTGATCGGCCGATCGTCAGTCGAAGCGAGACGGTAGACATCAGACGTCAGCACTTCGGTGAACAAGGGCAAAGGCGCCGCTTTCCGGCTGGCGCCTTTGCCTTTTTTCTTTTGCGGCCGCTGTGCACCTTCTACACTTCTGACTTCGACACTTCTGACTTCTAACTTCTAACTTCTAAGTTCTAAGTTCTAACGTCTACCTTCCTCCGCCCACATGTCTCTCCCCGCCTCCTCCTCCGTCGCCGAGCAGCTCGCCGCATTCGAGCGCGAACTGGCCACGGCCGGTTCGCTGCGTGACGCGCAGGCCGTGCGCGACCGCTTCCTCGGGCGCAAGAACAGCGTCGTCGCCTCGTGGATGCAGATGATCGCGAGCGCGCCGGTCGACCAGAAGAAGCTGATCGGCAGGTACGCGAACGAACTGAAGCAGCAGATCGAGGCGCGCTGGACCGCGTATGCCGAGGCTGCGGAAGCCAATGCCCGACCCGCCGGTGCCGTGGACGTGACGCTGCCTGGTCGCGTGCCGAGGCTGGGTCGCCGGCACCCGCTGACGGTCGTGCGCGACCGGATGGAAGGCATCTTCACGCGCATGGGATTCGCCATCGTCGAGGGGCCCGAGATCGAGGACGAGTGGCACTGCTTCGATGCGCTCAACATGCCGGCCGAGCATCCCGCGCGCGACATGCAGGACACCCTGTACCTCGGTGCGCCGGTGCGCGGCGAGTCGGGACGGCCGGACGATCGACGCACCATGCTGCGGACGCACACGTCGTCCATCCAGATCCGGTACATGCAGGCGCACACGCCGCCGATCCGGATCGTGGCGCCAGGGCGGGTGTACCGTCGCGACGATCTGGACCTGACGCACACCCCGATGTTCACGCAGATGGAGGGGCTTGTCGTCGACGAGGGGATCTCGCTCGCCGACCTGAAGGGCACGCTGCTCGCCTTCGCGCGCGACATGTTCTCCGAGCGGGCACGCGTGCGCTTCCGCCCGAGCTTCTTCCCGTATACGGAGCCGAGCGCGGAGGTCGACATCTCGTGCTGGCAGTGTGACGGACGCGGCTGCGCGATGTGCAAGCAGACCGGGTGGGTCGAGATCGGCGGCTGCGGCATGGTCCACCCCGCGGTATTCGAGGCGGTCGGCATCGACGCAGAGCGTTATACCGGGTTTGCGTTCGGTGTGGGCATCGAGCGGGTCGCGATTCTCCGCCACCAGGTGCAGGACATCCGTCTCTTCTTCGAGAACGACCTCCGCTTCCTCGAGCAGTTCCCGTATTAGCGTCGACGAGCGATGAAACTTCTACTCTCCTGGGTCTGGGACTTCGTGGACATCGACGTCCCGGCACGTGCGATTGCCGACACCATGGCGCTGCGCGGCTTCGAGGTCGCCTCGGTGGAGGATCTTGGTGGCGGCGACGCCGTCATCGACTTCGAAGTCACGGCGAACCGTCCGGACTGCCTGAGCGTCATCGGCCTCGCCCGCGAAATCGCGACGGCGTACGACCTGCCGATGCGCGAGCTGGATGCGTTGCCGAACGCGCTCGCCTCCGTCCACCTCGGGGCGTCGGCAGATGTCGCGGTGACGATCGAAGATGCGGAACTGTGCCCGCGGTACGCCGCTGCTGTCGCGGACCTCGTGCCTGTCTCGACGCCCGCCTGGATGTCGACGCGGCTGCAGGCATCCGGCGTACGTCCGATCAGCGCGTTCGTCGACATCACGAACTACGTGCTGCTCGAACTCGGGCATCCGATGCACGCGTTCGATCTCGACACGCTCGCACAACGCCAGATCCGCGTGCGACGAGCGACCGCCGGCGAGTCGATCACGACGCTCGACGGCGCGGCGCGGACGCTGGATCCCGAGATGCTGGTGATTGCCGATACCGCTCGTCCGCAGGCGGTGGCCGGCGTCATGGGCGGCGCCGCCTCGGAAGTCTCGGCGACGACGACACGGATCGCGTTCGAGTCGGCGTACTTCAAGCCGGCGTCCGTGCGGAGAACGAGCAAGCGGCTCGGGCTCAAGACGGAAGCCTCGTCGCGCTTCGAGCGTGGCGCCGACGTGAACGCCCCGGTCGTCGCCCTGCGGCGAGCCATCGCGCTCATGCAGCAGATTGGCGCGGGTGTCCTGCGCGGACCGGCGGTCGACGTGTACCCCGCGCCGCGGTCGCCGCTCACCCTGCACCTGCGCCGCGACCGGTTGGCGCGTGTGCTCGGGCTGCGCGTGCCCGACGCGGATGTGAGGCGGATCCTGACGTCCTTGCGGCTCGGCGCGACCGACACGGCAGACGGATGGGACGTCGTGGTGCCCACGTTCCGCGTCGATCTCCTTCGGGAAGTCGATCTCATCGAGGAGGTCGGCCGCCATTACGGCTTCGACAAGCTCGACGATGCGTTTCCCGAGATGCGCCAGGCGGCCGCGCTTCCGGATGCGCGCATCGCGCGCGATCAGCTGGTACGGCGGGTCCTGGCGTCCACAGGGTTGTCGGAAGCGGTCACCTTCGGCTTCATCGAGCGCCGCGCGGCTGAGGGGTTCGTCGCAGCAGAGGCGTCCGAATCGATCGTCGCCGTGGCCAATCCGCTCTCCGCGAAGTTCGACGTGCTGCGGCCGTCGCTCCTGCCGGGGCTGCTTGACGCAGTCGCGCACAACCGGAGGCACGGGCGCCGCGACGTCGCGCTGTACGAGATCGGAGCCCGGTTCAGCCACGCGTCAGGGGAAACCCGCGGCGTGGCGCTCGCGTGGACCGGCAGCGTGGCCGAGCACTGGTCGACGCCTGCGCGCATGGCGGACTTCTTCGATGCGAAGGGGGCCGTCGAACTGCTGTGCAGCGCGTTGGGCGTGACGGCGACGTTCGAGCCGATCCGAGAGCCGTTCCTCGTCCCCGGCCAGGCGGCACGGGTGACCACTGGCGGACGGACGATAGGTGTGATCGGGCAGGTCTCGCCCGCCCTGGTGGAACGTGCCGGGGCGCCGAGGCAGGACGCGGTCGTCGTCGCGGAGCTCGATCTCGATGCCGTCGACGCCGCACGTCAGGGAGCGGTCGAGTCGGTGAAGCCGCTGCCGCGCTATCCGTTCGTGGTGCGGGATCTCTCGATCGTGGTCTCCGATGCCTTGCCTGCGGAGATCATTCGTGGCACCATTCAGACGGCCGGCCACGGGCAGCCAGCGCCGCTCGTCGCTGTCACCTTCTTCGACCGTTATCAGGGCAAGGGCGTGCCCGAAGGCTCCATCAGCCTCTCGCTCCGGCTCACCTTCCAGGCGCCGGATCGGACACTCACCGACCCCGAAGTGCAGACCTCATTCGACCAGATCCTGACGGCCCTCGTTCGCGAGCATGCCGCCGTTCAACGGTAGACATATCCGCATGGCGAAAACTTCCACCCCCGGCGTCGAGCTCGAACCGATCGACCGCCTCGAAGAAAAGCTCAAGCTCCTCATCAGCGTCGTCGAGCGCCTGAAGGACGAACAGGCGCAGGCCAGCGAAGAGAACGCCCGGCTGAAGGCCGAGGTCGAATCGCTGCGCTCGCGTGTCGCCGCTGGCGAGACGCTCTCGGGCGAGCTCACCGTGCTTCGCGAGGAGCGCGATCTCATCCGCAGCCGCGTGGGCGAGATGCTCTCGCAGCTCGACGCGCTGGAACTCTAAGTGTCCGACGGACGCGTCATCACCGTCGAGATCCACGGGCAGCGGTACCCGATCCGCAGCTCCCTGGATCCGGACTACGTCCTCCGCATCGCCGCCTACGTCGACCAGAAGATTGGCGTCGTCGCGGCGAGCACGCCAGGGAGCGATTCCCTGCGGATGGCCGTCCTCGCCGCCCTGAACATCGCGGACGAACTGTTTCGCATGCGGGACGCGAACCGGGCGAAGGAATCGCGGATCGCGGAGCGCGCCAGCGAACTGGAGGAATTGGTCGATCGGGTACTCATGGCCTCGTAGCCGCCGCCCTTGCCGCCCCGCCCCACAGGCGGTAAGATCGCCGAGGTTCTTTTTCGTTTTCCCTGCTTTGCTCGTGATGGTGGCAGGCTCGTTTGAGCCAATGCATCACCCAAGCGAGTCGCGATGCTGCGTGGTGTGCATGCCTCTGTTCGAGGAAGCCTGAAGCGCAGCTTATATCAGCGGCTCCACCTGCTACCGCAGGTTCATCGACCTCCCCACACGGCAAAGCGGGGAATTTTCGTTCCCTCCCCAACATGATTCTCGCGGGGCGGACATCGCCCGCGCGCGGCGCCGACCCATCGCAGCCCGACGTGGGTCACGGGAAAGGACGTCACGCGTGTTGCCGATAGCCGGTCACCTCATCAGCGTCGTGCTGGCGCTCGTCGCCGCCGGCGCGGTGTTCGCTGCCTGGATCGCCACCCGGAAACGCATCGCCGCCGAGACCGTCGGCCGGGCGGAGGAACAGGCCCTCCGGATCGTCAAGGACGCCGAGCGTGACGCCGAGACGCGCCGCAAGGAAACCATTCTCGACGCCAAGGAAAAAGCGCACGAGATCCTTACGGACGCCGAGCGCCAGGCCCGCCTGGAGCGCCAGCAGGCGCAGTCGCTCGAGCAGGATCTCGCCCGCCGCGATGCGCAGCTCACGGAGCGGCAGCTGTCGTTCGAGCGGGTCGAGCGCGAGTTGCAGGCACGCGAGAAGGCGATCCTCGCGCGCGAGCAACAGGCCGAGGCGATCGTGGCCAGGCACCAGCAGCTCGTGGCGCAGCACCAGCGCGAGCTAGAACGTGTCGCCAGCCTCACGGCCGACGAAGCCCGGGATGTCCTCCTGAAGCAGATCGAGGGCGACGCCCGGCACGACGCCGCTAACCTGCTCAAGCGGCTCGACGCCGAGGCGCGTGAGCAGGCGGCGAGCAAGGCGAAGCAGTACATCACCGAGGCGATCCAGCGCAGCGCCTCCGAACACGCGATCGAAACAACGGTCTCGGTCGTCGACCTCCCCAGCGACGACCTCAAGGGACGCATCATCGGGCGTGAAGGGCGCAACATCCGCGCCCTCGAACTTGCCACGGGCGTGGACCTCATCGTCGACGACACCCCCGGCGCCATCATCCTCTCGGCGTTCGACCCGTATCGGCGCGAGATTGCCCGCAAGGCGATTGAGAAGCTGATCGCCGACGGCCGCATCCATCCGGCCCGCATCGAGGAGGTCGTCGAGAAGGTCAAGCAGGAAACCGACGAGGACGTGCGGAAGGAAGGGGCGGCCACCGCGTTCGAGCTGGGGCTGCACGACCTCCACCCGGAGCTCCTGCGGCTGATGGGACGCCTGAAGTACCGCACGTCGTACGGCCAGAACGTGCTGTCGCACTCGGCGGAAGTGGCGCGCCTTGCCGGCATCATGGCGAAGGAGGTCGGTCTCGATGCCCACGTCGCGGTGCGTGCCGCGTTCCTCCACGACATCGGCAAGGCGATCGACCGCGAGATGCAGGGCACGCATCTCGAGCTCGGCATCGACGTGCTGCGCAAGCACGGCGAGAGCGAGGCGGTGGTGATGGCCATGGCTGCACACCACATGGACATCGACTGGCCTTCGCTCGAGGCCATGATCGTCCAGGCGGCCGACGCCATCTCGGCGGCCCGCCCCGGCGCCCGCCGCGACATCCTCGAGTCCTACGTCAAGCGGCTCGAGAAGCTCGAAGGCATTGCCGATTCGTTCAAGGGCGTGTCGAAGTCGTTCGCGCTGCAGGCCGGGCGCGAGATCCGGATCATGGTCGAGAGCGAGAAGATTTCCGACGAAGAGGCGGTCTGGTTGTCGAAGGACATCGCACGCCGCATCGAACACGAGCTCGAATACCCCGGGCAGATCAAGGTGACCGTCATCCGCGAGACGCGGGCGGTCGATTACGCGAAGTGACCGTCGCCGACCTCACGGAGCGCGAGCTCGTCGCCCGCATCCAGCAGCAGCTGGCCCCTCCACCCTCCTGGCTCACGGTCGGTATCGGCGACGATGCGGCCGTTGTCGAGAACGAGAGGAACCGTGTCGAGGTACTCACGGTCGATGCGCTCATCGACGGCGTGCACTTCGATCGGCGCTTCACCCCACCGACCGCCATCGGGCACCGTGCACTGGCAGTGAACCTCAGCGACCTCGCCGCCATGGGCGCCACTCCCCGGCTCGCGTTGCTCTCCCTCGCCCTTCCGGCGACGCTCACCTGCGAGGAGTTCGACGGCGTCATCAGTGGCATCGCCACAGAAGCGATGGCGCACAGGCTCACGGTCGCCGGCGGCAACCTCACCCGCACCCCGGGCCCGCTCACCATCGACATCACGGCGATTGGCACCGCCAAACGGCGCGGGGTCCTCACGCGCTCCGGCGCGCGGCCGGGGGACCTCATCTACGTCAGTGGTGCGATCGGCGCCGCGGCAGCCGGGCTCGACATGCTCCGGACGGGCGCGGCCACTCCGTCTGAGGCGTGCGTGTTCCGCTACCTGCGGCCCAGCGCCCGTGTTCGGCTGGGGCAGATGCTCGGCCGCAACCGTGCGGCGTCTGCGTGCATCGACCTGAGCGATGGCCTCGCCGACGGCGTGAGTCGGATCGCCGACGCCAGCGGGGTCGGCATGACCGTCGACGCCGACGCGCTGCCGATCGAGCCGGAGGCGCGCCGATGGTTCGAAGATCAGGGCCTCGATCCGGTGGTCGCGGCTCTCGGCGGCGGAGACGATTACGAGCTCCTCTTCACGGTCCGTCCGCGCCAGCGTGGACGGCTGCGCGCCGCGTTCCAGCAGGGCGGCGTGCCGCTGACGAAAATCGGCGTGTGCACGCCTGACACCCGGTGCGTGCTGCGCACGGCCGCCGGTGACGTGCCATTCCCTTCAGGGTTCTCGCACTTCCGATGATCGAGGCGACCCGGGATCTCGTCCGGCGCTGGCTCGAGGCGCTCCTGCACGTGCACGACACGCCGGAGCGGACGGCCGCCGCCTACGCTCTCGGGGTGTTCCTCGGCTTCTCGCCGTTCCTCGGGCTGCACACCGTCGTCGCCATCGCGCTGGCGTTCATCCTCAACTTCAACCGGGTGGCCGTGCTCCTGGGCGTCTACTCGAACCTGCCCTGGATCCTCGTGCCCTATTACGCGTTCACTACGATGGCGGGCGCGGCGATTCTGCGGACCGAGACGCCGACCGACCTCCGCGAACGGCTCACGGCCATCTTCGCGCTCTCGGTCCGCAATGCCGAGTTCTGGCACGAGCTGGTCAGGCTGATCCGGCCGCTCTTCTGGCCGTACATGCTCGGCTCCCTGATTGGCGCGACCGTCCTCTCGTTCGTCGCCTACCGGGTGGCGCTCGAGTTCGTCGTTCGCCGGCGACGCCACCACGCCCTGCACCACCCCCCAAAACCGCCCTCGCAGCCTTAGGAGCGGAACCCGGCGTCCGGCCCCCCCCGAGGCCCACGTCCCAAGTCCCGAGTTCCAAAGTCCGAGTTCCGGCTTCCGAGTCCCCAGTCCCCAGTCCCCAGTTCCCAATTCCGAGCCACTGTCGGGCTGGCCGAGCGGCGATTGGCGTTCGGCGATACGGCGCAGGTACAATTCAAGGCACCTGATGCTCCTCGCCCGCTCGTTCTGGTGGAAGGCATTGGTGTGGGCCATTGCCGCCGGCGTGTTCGTCTCGCTGGCTGGCGTCACCATCTTCGACGCCCGGTACGTCACGCTCCCGCTGACGTTCATCGAGCCGGGGTTCGACCCGACCGCACCGCCCGCTCCGGGCGCGCGGCTCGCCTTCACGGCCACCGCCTATTGCAAGGGAATCGTGACCAGCTCCGGCGTGGTCGCTCAGCGCGGCATGACTGCCGCGGACCCTGCCCTTCTGCCCGCCGGCTCCATCGTCCAGCTCGACTTCAAGGAAGACCGGTGGGACGGCATCTACACCGTCGTGGACACCGGCCCCGAGGTACAGGGGCGCGAAATCGACCTCTACATGTGGAACTGCGACGAGGCCCAGCGGTTCGGGCGCCGCTCGGTCCGGATGACGGTGCTGCGCCTCGGCTGGAATCCGCACGCCACGACGAAGAGCTTCTTCGAACGGCTTCGCGCGAAGCCGGAGCCGGTTGAACAGGACCCGCTACCCGCGCGCCCGCTGCCGGTGATCCCGGTCCCGCCGCAGATGCCGCCGGCCACGGACAGCGAACGGTAACGGACTCGGGGCTCGGGACTCGGAATTCAACTCGGAATTCAAAATGCTAACTTCTGACTTCTGAAGGCGTCTCGCGCTGCGCGTACTGCAGTTCGAACAGGCGGTAGTAGATGCCGCGCGCGGCAAGGAGCTCCTGGTGCGTGCCCATCTCGCGCAGCACCCCCTTGTGCAGGACGAGAATCTTGTCCATGTCCTGGATCGTCGAGAGCCGGTGCGCAATGGCGATGGTGGTCCGGTCTGCCATGAGCCGCTCCAGCGCGTCGCGAATCAGGAGTTCGGTCTCGGTGTCCACGCTCGACGTGGCCTCGTCGAGGATGAGGATCCGCGGGTCGAAGGCCAGCGCGCGGGCGAACGAGAGCAACTGCTTCTGGCCGACCGATAGCGTCGACCCGCGTTCGGCGACCGGGGCGCCGTACCCGAGCGGCAGCCGATCGATGAACGCGTCGGCGTGAACCGCACTCGCCGCCGCACGCACCGCCTCGTCGGTAATCCTCTCGTTGCCAAGCCGGATGTTGTCCGCGATCGTGCCGGTGAACAGGTGCACGTCCTGCAGCACGAGGCTGAACATCCGGCGCAGGTCATCCAGCCCGCGCTCACGCACGTCGATGCCATCGATGCGCACGGCCCCCTTCTGCACGTCATAGAACCGCAGCAGCAGGTTGATCAGCGTGGTCTTGCCCGACCCGGTGGCACCGACGATGCCGACCCGCTCGCCCGGACGGACCTCGAACGAGACGTCCCTCAGCACCCACTCAGGCTCGGCCCCTTCGGCGGTGTTGTACGCAAACCAGACGTGGTCGAACACGATGTGACCGCCCCGGCCGTCCACCTGTGGCTGCCGTGGCGCTGCGGGCGACTCAATCGCAACCGGCTCGTCGAGCAACTTGAAGATGCGCTCGGACGAAGCCATCGCCGACTGCAGGACGTTGAACTTCTCCGACATGTCGGAGATCGGCCTGAAGAACCGCTGCGAGTACTGCAGGAACGCCGCGAGTGCGCCGAGCGTCAGGGTTCCTGCCATGACGTTCGCGCCGCCGTACCAGATGATCAGCGCCGAGGCCAGGGCACTCACCGCCTCGATCGCGGGGTAGAACACCGCGTAGTAGAAGATCGACTCGATGTTGGCATCGCGGTGCTTCGCGTCGATGTCGTCGAACCGGTGGAAGTTCAGCGCCTCGCGCCGGAAGAGCTGCACCGTCGACATGCCGGTGATGTTCTCCTGCAGGAAGGCGTTGATGCGCGCGATCCAGCCCCGCACGACGCGGTACGACTCACGGACGTTCCGACGGAACCAGTTCGTGATGAGGGCGATGATCGGCAGCACGGCGAACGCCACGAGCGCGAGCCGCCAGTTCATCCAGAGCATCACGCCCATGATCCCGAACAGCGTGAACACGTCGCCGAAGATGGTGACCACGCCCGACGTGAAGAGGTCGTTCAGCACGTCGACGTCGGACGTGACGCGCGTCATCAGGCGGCCGACCGGGCTCCGGTCGTAATACCGCAGGTCCAGCCGCTGCAGGTGGCCGTATAGCGCCATCCGCATGTCGAACATGATCCGCTGTCCGGTGAGCTGCATCGTCCAGGTCTGGACGTACTCCGCCGCGAAGGCGGCGACCAGCACGGCCACGTAGACGAGCGCGAGCTGGTCGAGCCCAGCGAGCTCACCGACGGCGATGTGCTGATCGATGGCAACCTTCATCAAGTACGGCTGGGCCAGGGCCGCGAGGGCGCCGACGATGATGGCGACGAACGCGACGAGCACCGCCTTCCAGTACGGACGCAGGTACGCGAGCAGCCGGCGCATCAGCCGCGCGTCGTAGGCCTTGCCGAGGATCTCGTCGTCCTGCATCAGGAAGCCGCCAGTTCTTCCTCGAGCAGCTGCTTGCGATGCAGCTCGGCATAGAGGCCGTCGTGCGCAATCAGCTCGTCGTGTGTGCCCCGCTCGGCAATGCCCCCGCCGCTCAGCACCAGAATCTGGTCGGCGTCGCGCACGGTCGAGATCCGGTGCGAGACGATGATGGACGTGCGCTCGCGCATGACGCCGCGGAGCCGCGAGAGAATCTCCTCCTCGGTGTACGTGTCGACCGCCGAAAGCGCGTCATCCAGGATCAGGATCGTCGGATCGATGGCAATGGCGCGCGCGAGGGCGGTCCGCTGCTTCTGGCCGCCCGACAGCGTGATGCCCCGCTCCCCGACCATCGTCGCGTAGCCCTGCGGGAAATCCGTAAGGTCCTTGTCGAGCCGCGCGATCGCCGCGGCCCGCTCGATCGCGAGTTGCCGCTGCTCGTTCCAGTCGTCATCCAGCGGCACACGTCCCTGCTGTTCCCTCGGGCCCGCCTGACCAGCCCGCCCTGATGGCCCTGCCAGCCCTTCCTGTGACAGCCCGGTCCGCCTCGCCAGCCCTTCGAGTGCAAATCGCCGCGCGTCCAGGCCAAACGCCACGTTGTCCGCGATCGTGTCGGAGAACAGGAACGGCTCCTGCGGCACGAAGCCGATGGCTCCGCGGAGCGAGGCGAGCGGCCAGTCGCGGACATCGCGGCCGTCGACGAGCACCGAGCCAGCAGGCGGCTCGTGCAGCCGTGCAATGAGCCCGATGAGAATCGATTTGCCCGAGCCGGTTTCGCCGACGATCGCGGTGGTCTTCCCGGCGGGGATGCGGGCCGAGATGTCGCGGAGCACGACGCGATCGCCGAACGCAAAGGTGAGATTGCGGAACTCGATGTCGCCGTGGACGACGCCCGCAGTCGACGCGCCTGGCTTCAGCCTGGCGTCCTCCGCGTCGCGAATGGCGGGCACGGTGTCGAGCACCTCGAGCATGCGTGACCAGCTCGCCATCCCGCGCTGGAGCATGTTCGTCACCCAGCCGAACGCGATCATCGGCCACGAGAGCATCGTGAGGTAGGCGAAGAAGGCGACGAACTCCCCAAGCGTGATGCGGCCCGAGATGACCGCGCGGCTCCCGAGCCACAAGACCATCATCGACCCGAGCCCGAGGAAGAACGACATCGTCGGGAAGAAGAAGCCCTGCAGCGCGATGAGGCGGCGGTTGCGCCGCAGGTACTCGGCGTTGGCGCGACGGAAGCGATCCAGCTCCGCCTCCTCCTGCCGGTACGCGCGGACGACCCGGACGCCCGCGAGCGCTTCCTGCGCGACCGCGCTTACTTCCGAGAGCTGTGCCTGAATCTGCTCGAAGCCCTTGTGGATCGCATTCCCGAAGTACTTCACCGAAATCGAGACGAACGGCAGCGGAATCAGCGAGAGCAGCGTCAGCCGCGCGTCGATCGACACCATCATGGCGAGGGCGGCGACGAACGTGAGCAGCGTGTTCGCTGAGTACATGATCGACGGGCCGATCATCATGCGCACGGCGTTGAGGTCGTTCGTGGCGCGCGACATGAGGTCGCCGGTCCGGTTGGCCTGGTAGTACCCGAGCGGCAGCGTCTGGAGATGCGCGAAGAAGTCGTTGCGCATGTCGTACTCCAGATCGCGCGACGCTCCGATCAGGATGCGCCGCGTCCAGAAGCGGAACACGCCCCCGACAAGCCCGATACCCAGCAGTTCGCTCGCGTAGAGGAGCAGCTTCGCGCGGGTGACCTCAGCGGTGAGGTCGTCGATCGCGTGCCGCAGGACGACCGGAGACAGGAGTGCGATGCCGGTCGTGCAGAAGGAGCAGATCAGGCCGACGGTGAACGCACGCCGGTAACGCCCGACATAGCTCAGCAGCCGCCGCAGCGGAGACATCTACCGAGTATACGGGGACGCGGGACTCGGGGCTCGGGACTCGGGGCTCGGGACTCGGAACTCGGAACTCGGGGCTCGAGGCTGGAGGTTGGAGGTTGGAGGTTGGAGGTTCGAGGTCGGAGGTCGGATGGTGGCGGGAGCGAGCACCGAGCCCAGGCCGCCCAGGCTCCACGTTCAGCGTTCCGGCTCCTGCGTTCCAGCGTTCCAGCGTTGCTGCGTTCCAGCGTTCCTGCGTTGTTGCGTTGTTGCGTTGCTGCGTTCCAGCGTTGCTGCGTTCCTACACTACAGCGAGGCGTGCGTTGCCTCGCCTTCGCACGCGCCCGAGGGCGCGTGCGAAGGCGGGGCGGACACTGCGTCGTGCGCGCTAGGCGGCGCCGATCTCGCGCAGTTGCTGGGCCGATGGCGGCTTGGCCATCGAGAGGAGCGCGAGCGAGATGGCAGAGGCCGCGGCTGCGGCGTAGAACGCGTACTGGTAGGTCTTGTACGTGTCGAACACCCACCCGCCGACCAGGGGGCCAGCGATGCCTGCGGCACCCCACGCCAGGAGCAGGATGCCGTAGTTCGCGGCCGAGAACTTGGGACCGTAGAAGTCGCCCGCGAGGGCGGTGTAGACGGAGAGCTGCGTGCCGTACGCGTAGTTCACGACGAACAGCATCAGGAAGAACATCGCGGCCGACGCCTTGAGGTGGAACATCAGGGGCGCCGCGAAGAACGCCGCAATCAGCACGGCGCGCACGGTCAGCAGTCGGCCCAGGTGATCCGACATCCATCCAGAGAGGAAGCGTCCCACGGCGCTGCCCGCCGATCCCATCGGAATCGCAAGCGCCGCGACGACCGACGCGACGCCCGCGACCGCCGGGAACGACTGGTCAGCGAACGGCTTGATCTGGCTCACCGTCATCGTGCCTGAGAAGCAGCCGAACATGTAGGCGATCCAGAGGATCCAGAACGACGGCAGCTTCGTCATCTGCGACGTGGTGAGGTTCACCGCCGACACCTTCGGTGCGGCGCCGCTCTCCTTCGGCTTCGGTGCGACGAAGTTCGACGGCGGATCATTCAGCCACAGCGCGCCGAGCATCGTGAACACGAAGTAGATGACCGCCAGCACCTGGAACGTCTGGCGCCAGCCGATCAGGTAGATGAGCCCCTTCCAGCCCAGCAGGCCGCCCGCGAGTGGCCCGACGATGCCCGAGCCGGCGGCGAAGATGCCGACCGCGAGGCCCGACACCAGGCCGCGCGCTTCCGGATACCACTTGAATCCGACGTAGAGCGGCGGCAGGTAGCCGAAGCCGAGGCCGAGGCCGACCAGGAAGCCGGCGGTGAGATAGAGCGTGAGCAGCGAGTGGCTGAAGCTCGCGAGCAGCATGCCCGAGCTGTAACAGAGGCCGCCGAAGATCGCGATCTTGCGCGCGCCGAACCGGCCGATCAACGTGCCCGCCACGTTGTAGAGCACGGCCAGCATCACCATGTTCACCGACGAGATCGACGTCGTCTGCAGACGGGTCCACTCAGGGAACTCGGTCTGGAGCGGTTTCACGAACACGCTCCACGCGTAATAGGAACCAAGGGCGATGTTGAACAGACACCCGCCGGCGAGGGCGTGCCAGCGGCTGAAGGAAGTCGTCTCTGTTTCCTGGGCCATGTGTGCCATAGATGTGTTCTGACGGAAGGCGTACCAGCGGCGGATTCTAGCAGAGATCACAAAGGCGCGTAAGGAAATCGGGCGCTAGGTATCGGCACCGCGCGCGCTCCGCAACAGCGGTCGCGGACGATATTTTCTCCGCGCGCAACTGCGCCGGATCGGCCCGAATCCGTGTGCTATTTTGGGTTCGTGCCTACCCAGCGGGCGTGCTCGCCTAACCGGAGAACACCGTAGCGCCATGCTTCTGAGAACCGTTGCCAGACTCACGCTGCTCATCCCCGCGGCGCTCCTGCTGACCGCCGCCTCCGCGCACGCGCAGTTCACGCCGCGCACGCTCGGCGACCCCGCGACCGGTGAGCGTTATCACATCGAAGCCTCGGCCGACCTCTGGATGCCGACGACGGACATGCGGATCTCGAGCGAAGCGCTCGGCATCATCGGCACCGACATCGACTTCAAGAAGGACCTCGGCCTCACCGACCAGAAGACCAAGGGCCTGCACATCGTGCTGCGCCCGGCCCGGAAGCACCGGTTCCGGTTCCAGTACGTGCCGCTGAAATTCGAACAGCAGGCCACGCTGACGCGCGACATCGTGTTCCAGGGCATCCGCTACAAGGTCGGCCTCCCGGTGAACTCCCTGCTCGACTGGAAGGCGTACCGCTTCACCTACGAGTACGACTTCATCTATCGCGACCGCGGGTTCGTCGGCTTCATGCTCGACTCGAAGTACACCGACGTCACCGCCTCGCTGCAGAGCCCGATCGACTACGAGAAGATCCACGCGCGCGCCCCAATCCCGACGCTGGGTGGCATCGCCCGCTACTACGTCGTGCCGAACATCTCCATTACGGGCGAACTGTCTGGCTTCAAGATCCCCGACAGCATCTCCAAGCAGTACAAGGCGCACTACGCGGACCTGGACATCTACGGCACGCTGAACGTCACCAACAACTTCGGCGCGCAGTTCGGCTACCGCACCTTCGACCTCGGCTACACCATCAAGGAAGACGACGAGGTGACGACGAAGGACTTCGGGTCGTTCGTGGTGAAGGGTATCTACTTCGGGGCGGTCGCGCGCTTCTGATCAACGGCTCCACCGCGGAGTACGTGGAGGAAGAACACGGAGGACGCCGGGGACGGGACCTGCGGAAACCGGCGACCTCGGTTTCCGCTCCGTGCGTGCCGCAGTAGTGCCTCTGGTCCTGCCCCTTCGTGGCGGCGCTTCGAGCGGCTAGGCTCTGACGGCCAGCTTCGCGAGGCGGCGGTCGGCTTCCGCCAGCGTCTCGTGCCGCTTGCAGAAGCAGAATCGCAGCTTGGTCCGGCCGAGTTCGGCGTGGCGGTAGAAGCTGCTGCCCGGCACGGCCGCGACCCCAACCTCCTTCACCAGGTACCGCGCAAACTCGACGTCGTCACCGCACGCGAAGTGCGCGATGTCCGTCATGATGTAGTACGCGCCCTGCGGCACGTAGCAGGTGAAGTGATGGCGGCGCAGGATCTCCAGGAGCGTGTCGCGTCGCGCCGCATACGAAGCGGCCAGACCGCGGTAGTACGTGTCGGGCATGCCGAGCGCTGCCACGCCAGCCTCCTGCAGCGGCGCGGCGGCACCCACCGTGAGGAAGTCGTGCACCTTCCGGATCGCGCCCGTGAGCGAGGGCGGTGAGATCGCCCAACCCACACGCCAGCCGGTCACGCTGTACGTCTTGGACAGGCTGTTGATCGTCACGGTGCGATCCGCCATGCCGTCGAGCGTGGCGATCGGGACGTGCGTGGCGCCGTCGTAGACGATGTGCTCGTAGATCTCGTCGGAGATCGCGACGACGTCCCACTTGCGACAGAGCGCCGCAATGGCGTCGAGTTCGTCGCGCGTGAAGACCTTGCCTGTCGGGTTGTTCGGCGTGTTGAGGATAATGGCCTTCGTCCGGTCGTTGAACGCGGACGCGAGTTCGTCGGGATCGAAGCTCCAGTCCGGCTCTCGCAACGGCACGTAGCGCGGCGTCGCTCCCGAGAGAATCGCATCCGGCCCGTAGTTCTCGTAGAACGGCTCGAAGATGACCACCTCATCGCCCGGATCGATGATGCCCATCATCGTGGCCATCATCGCTTCGGTCGAGCCGCAGGTCACGGTCACCTGCTGGTCGGGCACCACCGTCACACCGTAGCGGCGCGTGAACTCTCGCGCGACCGCTTCACGCAGCCCCTTCGCGCCCCAGGTCACCGCGTACTGGTTGACGTCCGCCATGATCGCGCGGCACGCCGCCTCCTTGACCGCATCAGGCGCCGGAAAGTCCGGGAATCCCTGCGACAGGTTCACGCCGCCGTAGAGCTGGTTGAGACGGGTCATCTCGCGGATGACCGACTCCGTGAACTGGGTGGCTTTCCTCGATCCGCTCAGCTTGGTCATCGGTCGGTGCGGCCGGACTCAGCGCCGGCGGGCGGGCTTACGCGGGGCCTTCGGCGCCCGCTTCGCGGGCACGGCCTTGCGGGATGGAACGGTGAGCGTCGGGACGGTGAGCGCGCGCGTGCTCTCGAGGGGCTCGAGGACCTGCGCCTCCTTGTAGATGCGCCGGTAGTCGTCCGCGGTCCCGAGGATCTTCTTCACGTAGTTCTGCGTTTCCGGGTACGGGATGTCGTCGATGAACTCGTCCGTGTCCAGCCCTGCCCGTTCGTTCTGCCACCGGCGCACGGGCCGTTCACCGGCGTTGTAGCTGGCGAGCACGAGATGCAGGTCACCGAACTCGCGGATCTTGTCTGCAAGGTAGGCCGTGCCCATGCGGATGTTCGATTCCGGATCGGTCAGCAGGCGTGACGAGTACCGCAACCCCAGCTTCTTCGCGTACTGGCGCGCGGTCGAGGGCAGCAACTGCATCAACCCGTACGCGTTCGCGCCAGACTTGACGTCGGCCGAGAAGGTGGACTCCTGCGCGACGAGCGCAGCAACCAGGTACGGATCGAGGCGGTTCGCCTCCGCGTGCTTGCGGATGAGGTCCCAGTACGCGAGCGGGTAGATGACCGTCAGCACCTCGCGTGGGAGCTCTTCCCCACCGGCGGCCATGAACTGCGGGTAGGCGCGCTTCATCGTGTTGATCGCGCCGCGCAGGAGCAGCAGCCGCTTCATGCCGCTCTCGCTCCGGGCCTGCTGTTGCCGCGTCCACGCGACGGTCGCCTGGACGACCGGCGAATCGCCCCACACGATCTGCGCGTATCGCAGCTCGTTCAGCGCGTCGTCGAACATCTCGGCCGACAGCAGCGCGCGGACGACCGCGCCGTTCGCGGGGAGCCCCCGGTCGTCGGGCGCAGCGGTCGACGTGAGCAGCGCGCGGGTCGGTACCGGGGTCGTCAGCCGCTTCAGCGCAAGGCGGCCGTAGTAGGTGTTCGCGTAATCGGCCGCCGCAAGTGCGTAGCGCTCCTGTGCCACGGCAGCAGCGCCGAGCCGCTCCTGCGCGCGACCCGACCAGTAGAGCCAGCCCGGCCGATAATCGGAGCGCGAGAAGTCGGACGCGGCACGCTCGAACACGGCGGCCGTATCCGCGTAATTGCCCTGCCGGTAGGAGCTCCAGCCGATTTTCCACGCCGCGCGCTCGGCGTTGTTCCCGCGCGGATACCGCCGATAGAGTTCGCGAAAGGTCGCGTCGGCGAGGTCGTCCTGATCGGTCTTCAGGTAGTGCGTGGCGAGCGCGTTCAGCGCATCGTCCGCCCAGGTCTGCTCCGGGAAGTCCGCGGCGACGCGCTGCATGGTGCTCACGAAGGTGTCGACCTCTCCGGCCTCCTTCGATGCCAGCCCGTAGAAGTACGTCGCCTCGCCACGGCGTGCGGCGTCGGCACTCAGGTCCCGGAAGACGTCACGCGCCTGGCGTGCGCGTTTCGTGAAGTAGTCGCACTCCGCCACGCGCAGCCGCAGCAGCTCACGGTCGTCGTCGCCGGCGTAAGGCCGAAGCGCGTCGAAAGCATTTCGCGCGTCCGCATACTGCCTGGCGCCGAACAGCCGCTCGGCGCGCCCGAGCTCCACCTTGTACCGCTGCGATCCGGCCTTCAGCGGCTGCAGGCCAGTGAGCGCATCCAGCTCGTTGCCAGCCGTCGCCGCGTTCTCGCCAAGGGGGAACTCGTAGAACACGTGCGCAAAGGCCTCAGCCGCCCGCGTCGGGTCACCGGCCGCCTTCGCCGCGCGTCCGAGCCGCATGTACACGTCCTCGACGTTGCTGAGGCGCCCCTTGAGCAGACGGTTGTAGATGCGGACTGCGTCGGCCGGACGGTCCAGTGCTTCGCTCGCTTCGGCTTCGCCGATGGCGGCCGCCTCCCAGAGATAGCCGGTCGGCTTCTGGTCCTGCACGCTGCGGAAGGACTTCAACGCATCAGCCGCACGGTTGAGCCGAAGCTGCGCGACCCCGGCGTAGTACGCGGCGTACTGTCCGAGCGGTCCTTCCTTCGCGATCGGTTGTGTCGCGACCGCCAGTGCCTTGGAGTACTCACCGCTGGCGGTGAAGCGAGCGGCATTCATGACGGACGTTACCGCGTTCGAGCGGGGCGCCGTTCTGTCGGGGGCGAGCCAGAGCTGGGCAAGGTCGCGCGGCACCTGCGGGTGCGCGGTGGGGCTGAGCACCGTCACGTCCCCGGACGTCGGGGAGTAGCGGGCCTGCTGCGCTCGGGGTGCCGGCGCGGCCGGAACAAGCATCAGCAGGCCAATGAACGCGAGCACCGATCTCTTCATGACCTGACAGACATCCGCGTGAAACGCCTTATACCGGCGGCGACGGGCTCCCGCCGTGCGCGGGCTGCGCGCCGAGCTGCGCGAGCCGGAGCGCCGTCAACGACTCGAGCACGCGCGCCGCATGACGCGCGAGCACCTCGTAGTGTGTCGCCAGCCAGGCTCCCTGATCCGTCCCGTCGGGCTGTTCACCGCAGACGACCGCGATCACCTGGCCGTTCATCGTGAGGGGCACCGCAACGAGAGTGCCCATGCGCGTGTCCTGGGCAAACGCCGGCCGACCGGCTGCCGGGTCGCTGGTCCGTGCCGTCACGCCGCCGCGGATGACCTCGGCAAGCACGCCGGCGTCAGCCAGCGGCACATCGAAGCTGCCGTCACCCGGCGCCGCGGGAAACCCGGTGTGGCTCCAGACCCGCAGCGTGTGGCCCCGGACCAGGAACACCGCGCTCCGGTCCGCCTCTGCCTGCGCGGCACCCGCCAGCGCATCCAGCGTCTGCGACAGCGACGCCGCCGTATCGAGCCGCCGCAGCGCATCGAGCAACCGTTCAACCGAGGCCCGTTCGATGCGAGCCTCGAGCGCGGCCTGCAGCTCGTTCACGTGATCGGCATGCTGGGCCGCGGCTTCAGCGGACCCGGCTCTCACCTGCTCGAGTTCCGCGCGCAGCGCGGTGCTCTCCTGCTCGTGGCGCGCCGCCACGGCCGCCGCATCCACCTTTGCCGCCGTCAACGCCGCATTCAGCTGGGCTGCCGCTTCACTGCGCGCCTGCTGTCGGCCGAGTTCGAGGCCTTCGGTGTGCGCCGCCTCGCGGATCGCCTGCTCGCGCCCGGCGAACTCCTGCGCAAGCCGTTCACGCACGGCATGCTCGGTCGCCTGGCTGGCCTCGCGCGCCGCGGCGTCCACGGCCGCACGACGGTCGGCATCGATGGTGGCGACCAGCTGGTCGAAGGTGGTGGCGACGTGGTCCGTCACCGTCGCGTGCATCCGCTCGGCGAGCGTGTCGAATGCGTGGCGAAGCTGCTCGTCCAGTGGCTGTGTCATCAGGTGCGCCGAGGCGATTATAGCGCCGCGCAAATCCAATTGGTACAGGCGCTTGCCCTTGCACGTGGAGGGCGCCTCCGGAAATCCGTCCGGATTTCTTACGGATCTCTATCGAAGTGTCGACGCGCGCCAGCCAGACCGCACGCTATACTCCTGCCACACCGACATGCTGGTCCGCGGTTCGATCCGACGAGCGCTCGTCCTGCTGCTCGCCTGCCTCGCATTCGTCGTGCGTACGGCGTCGGCGACTGAGCCGGCCGTGCAGGCGGACTTCGACGGCGACGGCCGCGGCGACCTCGTCACCCTCGACCGTTCGGAACCGTCAGTCCTCCACGTCTGGCTGTCATCGTCCAATGCCACCTCGATCGTGCGCAGCACCAGGCCGATCGTGCGGGTGTGGGCGACGGATCTCGACGGCGACCGTCGTGCCGAGCTGATCGCCGACACGCCGTCGAGCATCCAGGTCTGGTCCAAGAAGCGCCTGGGCTTCCGCTCCTATCGCCCCCGCCGCATCCTGCTCGGGGACCTCACGCCTCCGCGTCGTCGCATCGACGACGGGCCGCTGGATTCGCGTTCGGCGGTCGTGTGGAGCGGACCGATCCTGCCGGCCATGCTGGCCGGCGCGACGGCGATGCCTCCGCCCTCTTCGGCAGCAGGAGGCCGACCGGGCGCGCTCCCGGTCCACGTTCTCGCACGTCCCCTCGCACCGCTCGCCCCACGCCCTCCGCCCATCGCTGCCTGACCCCATTCTGCCCACGCGACCGCGACCGCCTTTGTACGCCGGGTCCGCGCAGCGTGGGCCGGTGCAGGTGCGGGGCTGACGGCCCCGACACGTGAGGCGTGGCCCAGGGGCCACCGGTTCAGGTGATTCATGCGGATTGTGCTCGCGGACATCAAGGGCGGAGACGGTTTCATCAGCAAGGATACGGTGGCCGGCGGATACGGCTCACGGCTTCGCCCCTTCTCGAAAGTGACGGGGGTGGTCGCGTCGTTGAAGTCGCGGTTCCACGACCTGCCGAGCGTGCACCTCGCCTACGTCGCGGCGCTGGCGGAGCGGGCCGGACATGAGGTGATGGGCTCGCGAGGAGAGCTCGTCGACCGGGCGGATGTGGCCCTGGTCCTCTCGTCGCTGGTGGACTTCAGGCGGGAGACGGCCTGGGCGAGGGCCATGCGTGAGCGCGGGACGAAGGTCGGCTTCATCGGCCTCGCCTCGCAGAAACTGCCCCACCTGTTCGAAGCCGACGCGGACTTCATCGTCGACGGCGAGCCTGAGGCGGCCATCATGCGGCTGGTGGCCGGCGAGCCGCTGACCGGCATGGCAGCCAGCCCGCAGATCGACGACCTCGACTCACTGCCGTTCCCGCAGTGGCAACCGCTGATCGGCGCACGCCGGCGCTTCCGTGTGCCGTTTGCCGGACGTCCGGTGGGCGGCGCCCTGCCGGTCCTTGCCTCGCGCAGCTGCCCGGAGTTCTGCACCTACTGCCCGCATCGCATCCAGACGAAGTACCGCGCGCGGAGCGTCCGGAACATCCTCGAGGAGCTGACCTACCTCGAAGACACGCGCGGCCCCATTCACGTGGTCTTCAGGGATCCGCTCTTCTCGCAGGAGCGCGACCGCGTCCTCGAACTCTGCGACGGCATCCGCTCGCGCGGCCTGCACCACACGTTCGAGTGCGAAACGCGGCTCGACCGTCTGGATGACGAGCTGCTGACGATCATGCACCGTGCGGGCCTCCGCGCCATGAGCTTCGGTGTAGAGTCGCAGGCACCGACGACGCTGAAGAAGGTGGGGCGGCGTCCGATTCCGGAGGCGCACCAGCGTGCGATTCTGGCCCGCTGCCGGGAGCTGGGCATCGTGACCGCCGCGTTCTACGTGCTCGGGTTCGGCGAGGACACGTGGGATTCGATCAACGCGACCATCGACTACTCCATCGAGCTCGGGTCGACCGTCGCGCAGTACAAGATCCTGACGCCGTATCCCGGGACGCCGCTCTTCAAGCGGATGGAGACGACACTGACCGAAACGGACTGGGAGAAGTACGACGGCTTCACGCCGACGTTCACGCACGAGCGGCTCACGCACGACGAACTGCGCCTGCTGCTCGGCAGCGCGTACACGCGCTTCTACATGCGTCCGTCGTTCCTCGCGAACTACCTCCGCGTCTCGGCACCGGCGGTCCGCTCGGTCGTCCAGAAACTCGACGCACGCGTCGAGCGCCGTCATGCCCGCCGCGAATGCGTGCGGGTCGCCGGGTCAACGGCGTAAGAGCGACTGGTGAATTGGTGAATTGGTGAATTGGTGAATTGGTGAATTGGTGAATTGGTGAATTGGTGAGTTGGCGAAGTGGTGAGTTGGTGACGTGGACCTAGGACTGGGCCACCTCTCGGGATGGTGGCCGTATTGGGGGATCCTGATCGCGGCGATCGTCGAGGGCGAGATCGCGTACATCGGTGCGGCCGCCCTCGTCGCGCAGGGCCACCTCAGTCCGTTTGGCGTGGTGCTCGCGGGGTCGTTCGGGGCTGCGATTGGCGACCAGGCGTTCTTCTACGTCTTCAGGGGGCGCCTGCCGCGCTGGATGGCGAAGTACCCGTCGCTCGAGAAGAAGACCGCTCCGCTGCTCGAGCGCGTGCGCACGCACGACGCGCTGATGGTCCTGCTGATCCGCTTCGCGCCAGGGCTGCGCGTGGCGATTGCCGCCGCCTGCGCCTGGGTGGATGTCTCCCCGCTGAAGTTCTCGGTGCTGAACCTGCTGTCGTCCTTCGTCTGGGCGATCGGGCTGCTCATCCTGGTGGGATGGTTCGGGCCCGCCTACCTCGCGCACTACGGACTCGGCGGATGGAAAGGCGCCGTCCTCGTCGGCCTCATCATCCTCGGCCTCTTCAAGCTGCTGGGGCGGTACGAGGAGCGCACACTGGAGGAACGTCAGAGCTCAGAGTTCTGAACTCAGGACTCAGACGTCGGGCCCGGAACCTACGCGACGCTCTGGGCCGGAGCACCGGCGCGCGAGAGCTTCAGCACCTGCTCGCGCACGAGCCGACCGACACGCTCGACTTCCTCGTCCTGCAACGACTCGTAGACCGGCACCTGCACAGCCGTGGCCGCCTTGTCCGCCCCGGGAGCCGCGGCCCCCTTCCACCCGAAGAGATCCATCCGCGTGCAGACGTCGACGTGCATCGGCGCCACGTCGACACCTCGCCGAATGCAGCGCTTCACGAGCGCGTCGCTGTCGGGCACATAGGGGCAGTACTGGTAGTAGACGTGCGTCTGGCCCTGCGGCGTCCGCGGGATGGTCACCCCGGGGATGTCGCCGAGGAGGTTGTCGAGTATGCGCGCGTGCCGACGGGTCCGCTCGATGAACTCCGGCAGGTGCTTCAACCCGGCGAGCCCCATCGCGGCCTGCACGTTGCTGAAGCGCCCGCGGTAATGCGGGGGCAGCGGATCGAGCGGGCGGACGTTCTCCCACAGCCGTTCCTCGGGCTTGCTTCCGGTAAACGACGCCACATACCAGACCGGGAAGAGCGACCAGGTGAAGACCTTCGGCCGGATGAACGTGTGCTGCCACTTCCCCTGCGTGAGGATGCTCTCGACGCGCTTCTCGCTCGGCCACTCTTCCGCGTCGGCCATCTCCCCGACACGCCGCGCCACGTCTGCATCACGCAGCCATGCCAGTCCGCCGCCGTAGGTGTTCAGCGGCTTGAAGGCCTGGAAGCTGAAGAAGCTCGCGTCCCCGAGGGTGCCGACCATGCGGCCCTTGTACTCGGCTCCGAGCGAGTGGGCGCAGTCCTCGATCACCTTGAGATTGTGCCGCTTCGCGATGTCCAGGATCGGATCCATGTCGCACGACAGACCGTAGAGATGTGTCGGCAGCACCGCGCGCGTCCGCGGGGTGATCGCCCGCTCCACCGCCTGCGGCGAGATCGTGAACGTGTAGGGATCGATGTCCGCGAACACGGGTGTCAGCCCGGCGACCCGCGTGATCTCCGGCACCACCCAGAACGTCAGCGCCGGCACGATGATCTCGGACCCGGCCGGGAAGTCCATCGCCTTCAGGATGAAGTAGAGCGCCATGCGCCCGTACTCGGTCGAGCAGGTCTTCACGTGTCCCGTGCCCAGCAATCGGCCGAACTCAGCCTCGAACTGCTCGATATACGGGCCCTGCACGAGCTGCCTGCGCTCGCGGCATTCCTGGATGATCTGCGGCAGTTCGGGCGGAACGCGGGTGCCGAAACGGGCGATGGCGGCCATGTCTCTCCGATGAAATACACCTGCCGGAACGGCAGGTCGTAAGGGATTCTAGCGCCGCCGCGGCGGCTTCTCCCGCGTGCTGATGAAGAGTTGATGCGAAACAAAGAGAGCGTAAACAGCGCTCGCGCCACGCCACAAGTATCCAAGGGCATACTCGGGAACGTACCGGGACTGGGAACTGGGGACTGGGGACTCGGGACTCGAGCGGGTGGCCGACGTCCTATGCTCGTCGGCGGAAGCGCCGGATGCCGAGGACTGCTGCGAGGCGCAGTGGCGTATCCAGTCCGTCCCACTTGAGGCGCGATGGAAGCGGCCCATGGCGATAGAGGTGCGTCACATCGGGCGGCATCGCGTCGAGCCCGCCGCGGCGCAGCACGTGCAAGAGCATCTCGAGTTCCAGGGCGCGACGTGTGTAGCGCCACTTACGCCGAGCGTACGTGCGCCAGTCCGCGGGACGCAGCGGGCTCAGTGAGCGGAACGAGAACTCCGCCGACGGGCAGAACATCATCCGTCGCGTCCGCCCAGCAACGCCAGGAACCTGCACCAGGTCCACGAGCCAGGAGACGACGAAGTCCTCGCCGACGATGCCGACCGGCAACCGGATGCCTTGGCTGCGCACGGCCTCGAGGAAGCGCCCGGACAACGCGTAGAGATTCCCCGCCAGCAGGCCGTTCTCGACCATGCGCTGTCGCCAGCCGGCCTTGTCGCGCCCGCTCGCCGGCATTCCGCCTACGGCGAGCACCGAGCTGTTCTGCCGCATGGACGCCATCAACTGCGCGATGGCGCCAGGCTCGATGGCGACGTCGCCATCCGTGAAGACATGGGTGTCGACTACCTGCCTGTGCTGCGCGGCCGCGATCTCGTGCACGTAGACGTTCCAGGCGTTCGCCTTGTCGCCGAGAGGAATCTCCACGAGCCAGAGATTCCTCAGCAGCGCTGCACACGCGCGCACTTCCTCGCTCGTCTGGTCAGAGCATCCGTTTGCGAGAACCCAGACCTCGATCGTGCTCGTGTCGTCGACGCCGCGCGCGACGGCAGTCAGCGCCTGGCGGATGTGCGCGGCCTCGTTGTGCGCGAACACAACGACGGCACAAGAGGGTCGATCGTCGGTTTGCGCGGAGATGCGCGAGGTGCGCACCGTCGGCGGCGTCTCCCCCTGAGCCTGTTGTCGCGACATCGTCGTCGAGGATGATACCGTCGCCCTGCGGCCTCATTGACGTGTCAGCGCGCAGTACGACGTCCACACGAGCGTGTTCCCCGATGCGTCGAGCGTCCATGGCTGGAGCTGCCCGTCGAAGATGCGGATCAGCAGCCGACGCGGGTCGCTGATCGTTCCCGAGAACGGGACCTGCAGCGTCGGCACCTTGTAGGTGCCGGACACCGTCGTCCCGCTCTGGTTCATCTCGTAGGTTTGCGGTCCGGTGCCCGAGAGGGCGCATCCGATCCACGTGCCGATGAGCGAGACCGCCTTCACCGGCGTGTGCAGGGTGGCCGACTCCCCTGCCTGGTCGCGCACCGTGAGAGCGACCGCCAGCGTTCCGGCATCCCTGAACACGTGCTGTACGGTAGGCCCGCCATTCGCGAGCCCGGAACCGTCGCCGAAGTTCCAGTCGTAGGAGAGCGCGTCGCCGTCGGGATCGGACGCCGTGGCCGTGAGCGTCATCACCGTGGCGCCGACGAGCGCGACCCCTTGCGGTGAGACGTCAACTCCGGCAATGGCGGGGGCCTTGTTCACCGGAGCAGGCGCCGGTGGAGGAACGACGGGTGCGGCCGGTGTCGGAGTGGGCGTGGTGGGCATCGTGCTCTCGCTGCGGCACCCGCTCGAGAGCGCGCTCGCCAGCAGCAGGCACACGGTCGTCATCGTGAGGGGGCGCAGCGTCATTCGGTCGTTCGGTCGTTGGGACATCAATCGGGTCCTCGCGTGGACACAATCGCCGGATAACCGGCGTTCTCGGATCGCACGGCCATCCGCCAGGATGGCCGGGTGCAGATTGCTCAGGATTCTGCCGCAGTATGCGCGCGCCGGTGCTCGGCAAACCACTTGCTCTACCAACCGGAGTGGCCAGCGTGATGTGACGTCCGCACGCGGCCTGGTGGTGGACTGGACTTCGGCAGCGCGCTCAAACGGTAGATTATGCGCGAGTCGAGGCGAGGCACCGTCGCCCCGTTCGAGACGGAGGTGGATCGTGACCCGTCGGTCGACGCTGACGCTTGTCATCCTTGTCGTCGCCAGTGCCATGTCGGGGTGTGGCGACAGCAAGAGCCCGACGCTCCCCGTTGTGCCGCCGATCGTCACGCCGACCCCTGTCGTCCTGCCGATCGCAGTCCCGTCGGTGATCCCGGCAGGCCAGGAGCCGATCGCGGCGGTCAGCGCTGTGCAGTTCGACGCGTCGGGCTCGACCAGCAAGGCGCCGGGCGGCATCACGGGTTACCAGTGGAACTTCGGCGATGGCACCCTGGCCAACGGCATCCAGACGCAGCACGTGTTCACGACGAGCGGCCCGAAGACCGTTGCGCTCACCGTCACCGACGCGAACGGCACATCGACGGCGGCGACGACCACGGTCGTCGTGAAGGACCTGACCGGCACATGGCAGACATCCTTCAACGTGCAGGTCCGGACCTACACGCTCGCGCAGAACGGCTCGGCCCTCACCGGCACGTATACCAACACCCTGCTCCTCAGGCAGGAGTGGCCGGTGAATGGCTCGGTCGACACCAGCCGCCGCTTCACCATCACCGCCACCTACCCTGGCGAGACCACCGTCGTGGTGAGCAACGCGGGGGTCGACGCGAGCGTGACGTCGTTCACGGGCGTCACGTACGGCGGATCGGCGGACGGGCAGACGCTGACCTATCGACGCGTGCAGTGAACGCGATCTCGGACGCGCACGGATGAGGCTTCGGCCCCGTGGTCCTGCGCACCCGGCGCCGCGTGCCCTCATTGGGCACTGCAGTTGCAGACGCTCGCGCTGGAGGAGCCATGCCGAACAAGCATCGAGGCCGCGAGTTGATCAACACCGGCACCGACAAGCGCTACGTGCGGCGCGACGCGCAGGGGCGCTTCAAGGAAAGTGCGGATGTCGGCCGCTCGCTTGCCGCGGACCGTCGTCAGCACGCGAAGACCAAAGCCTCACGTGGACAGGGCGACCGAGGGGACCGTTAGGAGGGACTGATGGCGCGCAAGAACAAGAAGGGCGGATCGTCGGGCAGCAACCAAACGGGCAAGAACAAGGCAAAGGGCAAGTAGCCGCGCCTGCGCGAGAGTTGTGCCGAGCGCGCCGGCCCCAAGGCCGGTGCGCGGAGCCTGAGCGCGACGCCAGAGCGATGCAGGGCGAAGCCCGACGCGGAGTGAGTGAGAGAGGCGGCGGGAGTTGTGCCGAGCGCGCCGGTCGAAGGCCGGTGCGCGAAGCCTAAACGCGTCGCCGACAATGCGACGAGCGAGGAGAATTGGAGGCGGCGGGAGTTGAACCCGCGTCCGAAGGCACGTCCCCGAAGGACTCTACATGCGTGTCCGCTTCTGTTTTCTCGTGCCCAACGTGTGGAAGCGGCCAAGTACCGCCAGGCACCAGACCCGGTAGATCTCACGACCAGGCGCCGAGCCGCCACCTGATCGCCAGCCCGTTTAATGGCGCCTTGAACCCAGCCACCGGGCGAGGCTGGGGAGGCGCTCACAGCTTAATTAGGCTGCGAGAGCGTAGTCAGTATCCGCAGTTAACGGATGTCCCGTCAGATTTACGAGTTAACGGTGCTCGGCATGCATCCCGCGAGTCTTTACCCCCGTCGAAGCCAAGTCGCCCCCATACGGCAGGAAGAGCTGCGCGCGGGCCGTTTCGGTCACGACCCGCACTCACAGTCTAACAGGTTAGACGCCCGCGTCCAGGCGGAGGTCCACGGCCCTGCCGCAGTGATCGGCACCTCGGGATACGGCACCTGTTCGAGCTACACTGAAGACCATGAAAGAGATCTCGATTCAGGCACTGAAGGGTCACCTTTCAGGTGCTGTTGCTGACGCCGAGGCTGGGGAGACCATCCTCATCACGCGACGCCGCGCCCCCGTGGCCCGCCTCGGACCGGTAGGCGATCAGCACGTGACGAGAGGTGCGAAGGTCGGAACCGGCCCCCTACGGCCGGCCATCAAGAGGGGTTCGAATGGACGGTATCTGGCGGTGTTGTCCGAAGACCGGGGGAATGGGTGAGCCGCCCCTCGGCACCACGGCCGCTTCGGCGGTTGTACCTGGATACATCTGCCTACCTGTGCATCCTGCTCGGAGAGGACGGTGCGGACGACCTGACCAGCGAAACCGCCGATGCCGAGTTGATGTCCAGTGTGCTGCTCGTTCTGGAGTCTCGCCGTAACCTGATTCGTCTCGCACGTGACGGCGCGCTCTCCCGCGAGCGGTATGCCCGCTGCATGGCTCAGCTCGAGAGCGACATGGACCTCTTCGCGTTCCGTGAGCTGACACTCGACCTGTGCATGTCGAACCTGCTACCGCCTGTCTCCACGCCGCGGTCGCTCGACCTGGCGCACCTCGGGACCGCTCTCTGGTTTCACAACCTCGAACCTCTCGACCGCTTCATCACCATGGACTCCTCGCAATCCGCAGCGGCCAAGGAGCTGGGTCTCCCCGTGTAACCGACCGCGCTGTCGACGCGGCACGGCAGTACGCGCAGTCTCCTCGTGGTTTGCTCATGCGCGCTGAGTAAGATCCTCGGCATGCGTGCTGTCGCTGCCCTCCCCGCCGAGAAACGCCTCGCCCTCGTCGACCACCCTGCCCCAACGCTCGAACACGATACGGACGTGCTCGTGCGCATGCTCGACGTCGGCATCTGCGGCACGGACCGCGAGATCGCGCGCTTCGACTACGGCACGCCGCCGCCCGGATCCGACTACCTCGTCATCGGCCACGAATCGCTGGCGCGCGTCGAACAGGTCGGATCCGCGGTCGCGACCCTGAAGCCGGGCGACCTCGTCGTCACCATGGTCCGCCGCCCGTGCCCGCATCCGGAGTGCCGCGCCTGCCGCGCAGGTCGCCAGGACTTCTGCTTCACTGGCGACTTCACCGAACGGGGCATCAAGGAGCGCCACGGCTTCATGACCGAACTCGTCGTCGACGACGAGCGCTACATGCACGTGGTCCCGAGCGAGCTGCGTGAGATTGGGGTGCTCGTGGAGCCACTGACGATCGCCGAGAAGGCGCTCATCCAGGTGTGGGACGTGCAGGAGCGCCTGCCCTGGACCGCGCCTGGCACACGCCCGGGCGACGGTCACGGCCAGCGCGCCCTTGTGCTCGGTGCCGGACCGGTCGGGCTGCTGGGCGCCATGGCCCTGCTGCTCCGCGGGTTCGACACCTGGGTGTACTCGCGCGAGGAGGCAGGCGACCCGAAGGCACAGTGGGTCGAGTCGGTCGGCGCGCACTTCCTCTCCGCAGGCTCGAACACCCTCGAGCAGGTGGCGCAGACGATGGGCCGGATCGACCTGGTGTATGAAGCGACAGGTGCCTCAGCCCTCTCATTCCAGACGCTGCAGGTCCTCGGGACGAACGGCGTCTTCATCTTCACCGGCGTACCGGGGCGCAAGGGGCCGATCGAGATCGACGCCGATCGCCTGATGCGCAACCTCGTGCTGCAGAATCAGCTGGTGTTCGGCACGGTGAACGCCGGCGCCGATGCCTTCCGCGCCTCCATCGACGACCTTGCACGCATGCACGGCCGATGGCCCGACGCGGTGCGCACGCTGATCACCAGCCGCCATGCGCCTGAGGATGTACCCGCCCTGCTCACCAGCCCAGGCAGCGGCATCAAGGCGGTCGTGCAGTTCGCGAAGGAATAGGGAATTGCCGATCGACCCGACCGACGCGGAGTGGCAGCGGCTGGATGAGGACCGTCGACGTGTCCGCAACTGGCGCAAGTGGGGTCCTTATCTTGCCGAGCGGCAGTGGGGCACGGTGCGCGAGGACTACTCCGCCGACGGCCGGTGCTGGGACTACTTCCCCCACGACCACGCGCGCAGCCGAGCCTATCGCTGGGGCGAGGACGGCATCTTCGGCATCAGCGATCGCGAGTGCCGCCTCTGCTTCGCCCTCGCGCTCTGGAACGGCCACGACCCGATCCTGAAGGAGCGCTTCTTCGGGCTCGCCAACGAGGAAGGCAACCACGGCGAAGACGTCAAGGAGCTCTACTACTTCCTCGACGCGACGCCGACCGCGTCCTATCTCAAAGCGCTCTACAAATACCCGCTCGACGCGTTCCCGTACGAACAGCTCGTCGAGAACAACCGCCGCCGTGGCCAGCACGAACCCGAATTCGAGATCGAAGACACCGACGTCATCCGCACGTCCCGCTACGCCGACGTCATTGTCGAGTACGCGAAGGCGGGCGTGGACGACCTCCTGATCCGCATCACCTGCACGAACCGCAGCAGCAGCGAAGGCACGCTCCACATCCTTCCCACGCTCTGGCTGCGCAACACGTGGAGCTGGGGGCGGACCGGCGAAGGCTACTGGCCTGAAGGGGTCATCACCCGTTCCGCTGACGACCGGCTCGTCGTCGACCACGCCTCACTCGGACGTTACGTGCTGTGCGTCGACGCGTGCGGGGGCACGGCACCCACCTTCCTCTTCACGGACAATGAGACGAACGCGGCGCGGCTGTTCAGCGCGCCGAACACGCGACCGTTCACCAAGGACGCGTTCCACCGCCATGTCGTCAACGGCGATCGCACGGCGGTGAACCCGGCGCTGCGCGGCACGAAGAGCGCTGCCTGGTACGTGGTCGCGCTGCCGGCGGGGGGCTCCTGCACGCTGAAGCTGCGGCTCACACCAGAGGCTGCCTGCCCCGCGACGCCGTTCGACGCGAGCTTCGACAACACATTCGCAGCTCGCATCGCCGAGGCGGACGCCTTCCATCTGCGCTCCCGCAATGCGCCGCTCACGGACGACGAGCGCCTCATCGCGCGTCAAGCGGATGCGGGACTTGTCTGGACCCGACAGTTCTACCACTACATCGTCGACCACTGGCTCGACGGCGATCCGTCGTTCCCGCCGCCACCGCGAGAACGCCGCTGGGTGCGGAACGCGCCGTGGACGCACGTCTACGCGCGGGACATCGTGTCGATGCCCGACACCTGGGAATACCCATGGTTCGCGGCGTGGGATCTCGCGTTCCACTGCGTGGCCATGGCCCGCGTGGACCCGGACTTCGCGAAGCGTCAGCTCGTGCTGCTCTGCCGCGAGTGGTACATGCACCCGAACGGGCAGCTTCCGGCGTATGAATTCGAGTTCGGCGACGCGAACCCGCCGGTCCATGCCTGGGCGGCGCTGCGCGTTTACGAACTGTGCGCGGGTCAGGGGCTCGGGAAGGATCGCCTCTTCCTCGAGAGCGTCTTCCAGAAGTGCCTCGTGAACTTCACGTGGTGGGTGAACCGGCGAGACGACGAGGGGGACAACCTGTTCAGCGGAGGGTTTCTGGGCCTCGACAACATCGGCGTGTTCGATCGTTCGAAACCGCTGCCGGGCGGCGCTCGCCTCGAACAGGCGGATGCCACCGCCTGGATGGCGTTCTACTGCACGACGATGTTGGCGATCGCCCTGGAACTGGCGCGCGAGGACGAGGCGTACGCCGACATCGCATCCAAGTTCTTCGAGCACTTCGCCGCCATCACACAGGCGATGAACGAACTCGGCGGTACGGGCCTCTGGGACGAGGACGAGGGGTTCTACTACGACCAGGCGCACCTGAACGGCCAGACGGTGCCGGTACGGATCCGCTCGATGGTGGGGCTGGTGCCGTTGTTCGCGGCGCACGTCATCGATGCGCAGGATCTGGAGCGGCTCCCGTTGTTCCGCGCGCGGCTGGAATGGTTCCTGGCGAATCGCCCGTCGCTCGGCCGGCACATCGCCTTCCACGCAGGCGAGAACGGCGCCGGACGGTACCTGCTCGCGGTGCCGACGCGCGACCGGTTGGAGCGGGTGCTGCGTCGCGCGCTCGACGAGCGGGAGTTCCTGTCGCCATTCGGCCTCCGCTCGCTGTCACGCATCCACGGTGAGACGCCCGGGTCGCTGCAGCTCGACGGAATCAGGTACGAAGTCCGCTACGCGCCTGGAGAATCGGAGTCGCGCATGTTCGGCGGCAACTCGAACTGGCGCGGGCCGGTGTGGATGCCGATGAACTACCTGCTCGCCGAAGCGCTCAAGCGGCATCACCACTTCTACGGCGACACCCTGACAGTGGAGTGCCCGGTGGCGTCCGGACAGCGACTGGACCTGCTGCAGGTGGCGGAGGAACTCGAGCGGCGCATGGCGGTGCCGTTCATGAGAGACGTGGATGGGACGCGCGCGTGCGACGGGGGGAACCGCCTCTACGCGACAGACCCGCACTTCCGCGATCTGGTGCTCTTCCACGAGTACTTCCATGGCGAGACCGGCCGTGGGCTTGGCGCGAGCCATCAGACCGGCTGGACCGCGCTGGTGGCGAACGTTCTGGAGCGCATCGCGTTCGCGCGCGAGGCACGCACCCTCGGCTGAAACTACATCGACGCGCGAATCGCGCGCGCATGGAGCGCACCGATCGCTGCCGCCAGCAGCGACGTCAGGCCGCCGATGACGATCAGCGTGCGGCCGCCGGTGGTGTCCGCAATCCAGCCGAGCAGCGGGCCGCCGAAGAGCGCGCTGGCGCCGAGCAGCACCGTCTGCAGCGCGAGCATGCGCCCTCGCATGTCAGGCCGCGCTTCGAGCTGGACGACCGTCGAGTTCGCCGTCATGTAGAGCAGGCTCATGGCGCCGACGATGAATGCCGCTGCGGCGGCGGTGCGGACGCCAGGCGAGCCTGCGAGCAGGAGCAGGGCGAACCCGAACCCCGCCGCCCCCAGCAGCACATCCCGCATCGTCACCCGCCGACGCGCCGCGAACAGCAGCGCGCTGACCACGGAGCCGAAGCTGAGCACGGAGTAGATCACCGTGAAGGTTCCCTCGCCGGCGCCCAACCCGCGCGTGACGAAGAGCGGCAGCGTCACCGTGAAGTTGTAGGCGAGCATGGTGATGGCCGCGAGCATCGCGAACGACACCCGCAGCACCGGGACCGATCGCGCATAGCGAAGCCCCTCCACCACACCGCCGGATCTGCCTTCGACCGCTCCGTGCCGGTACAACTCGGCGGGCCGCATCATGATCAGGCTGGCAATCACGGCGACGTACGACAGCGCGTCGATGGTGAAGCACCAGCCGTAGCCGGTCGTCACCACGAGCACGCCGGCCAGTGACGGCCCGAAGATGCGCGAGAGGTTGACCAGCGTGCTGTAGAGCACGACGGCGTTGGGCAGGTCCTCGTGCGGAACCATCTCGGAGACAAACGATCGGCGCAGCGGGTTGTCCAACGACAGCAACACGCCGCCGAACAGCGCCAGCGCGTACAGGCCCCAGAGCGGCGGTGCCGGCATGAAGGCGAGCGCAGCCAGCGCGATGGATTGCCCCATCTCGAGGCTCTGCGTCACGAGCAGCATGCGGCGCTTGTCCGAACGGTCTGCAACCGCCCCGCCCCACGCGGACAGGAAGAGCATCGGCCCGAACTGGCAGGCGGTCAGAAAGCCGACCCCGACGCCCGTGCCGGCGAGCTTGAGCACGAACAGCGTCATCGCGACGTTCGTAAGCCAGTTGCCGCTGTTGGAGATCGACTGCCCGATGAAGAACAGGCGGAAGTTCCGGTGACGCAGGGAGGCGAACGTCGCCTGTCCCGCACTGACCGCCGTCGCACGCATCCTTGTACTGTACCCGCCCGTCCATGGCGGACGCCTCGTCGGGCGCAAAGCAAAGGATTTGCATCAAGCACTCGTGCCCGGCGCCACGCGCCGGAGATCCGGCAGCGGTCCCGAGAAGAAGCGGCCATGACGGATCTGGATTATCGTGAGCGGTCCCAGGAAGGTGACCTGATGGCCCTCGCTCCGCCCCTTCGACACTGGCGCCCCGTGCACACGGTGCTCGTCATCCTGCTGACCACGTTCTTCGTGTGGATGGCGGTGCATCAACCCTGGGGGCTCTTTGCCTCCTGGGTCATCACGATGTCCGCGGTTGGCCTGTTCACGATGCTGGTCGGTCACGGCGTGACCGGCGCGCTGAAGGGCGCCCTGGTCGACGACCGGCTGCGGGTCAGCCTGTCACGCCTCCAGATGCTGACCTGGACCGCCGTGATCATCCCGGCGTTCGGCGTGATTGCGATTGCCCGCACCGGGCACGATCCGGTGACCGCTCTGGACGTCAGCGTGCCCTCCACGGTGTGGTGGCTGCTCGGCATCAGCACAACCTCGCTCGTCGGCTCACCCGTCATTCGTGACTTCAAGGCCGATGCGGCGAAGATGCCGCTGCCGCCGGTGCTGAAAGCCATCGTGTCCCAGCAAGGAATCGACCCGTCGCTCGTGCAGGTGGAGGACCAGTACGTGAAGAACACGTCGATCGACCAGGCCAGCTTCGCGGACCTGTTCATGGGCGAACTGGTCGACGACTTCGCCCTCCTCGACGTCTCGAAGATGCAGATGTTCTTCTTCACGCTCCTCGCGGTGCTCGCCTACGGCACTGCCATCGCCGCCTCGCTCCGGTCGGGCACGATCCCGGACGCGCTCCCTGACGTCAGCGCCGGCCTGCTCGCGATCCTGGGCATCAGCCACGGGGGCTACCTGGCGACGAAGATGTTCACGTCTCCACGGGGGGCGGAGGGCAGCACCCACACACAAGAACGCTGAATGCTCAAACGCAGGAATGCAGGAATGCAACGCGAAAGCGGTAGCCGCAGGCGTTGGGCCGCGGAGGCGCGGAAGTAAGTCGAAGCGGCGGGTAGCTGGGCCTACCGCTCGAGCACGGTTGTGCGGGCGGGATCGCAGTCCTTGGGCAGCGTGGCGCGCGCAGGGTCCACGTTGCCGGCGTAGCACCCCGGAATGATGTAGACCGTCATCGGGCGGGCTGGAGCCGTGGCCGGGGAACCTGGTGTCGCGTTCGGATCGCGCACGAACGCGTGTTGATAGACGACGTGTCGATCGGCAGGCACGCGCACCTTGAACGCGTGCGACTGGTATCCATCAGCGCGCAGCTCGACCGCGTGCGGCCCGGGCTCCAGCACGACGCCGGATCCGAGTTCATCGCTCGTCCCTGCGTAGTACCCGTCCACGAAGAGCTGCCACCGGTCCGCGCCAGAGACCTGCAGGTCAAGAGTTCCCACCGGCTTCAACGCCGGCGCCGCAGCGTCAGGCACCGCAGGGGTCTGGCGGCTCATGGCTGGTGGCGGTTGAGCCGGCACAGCCACCACAGGCGGAGCCACAATCACGACAGTGGGCGGAGCCCCACGTCGGCGCTTCTGCTTCGGAGCGTCGCCCTCTGCGTCCTTGTGGGGCTCGTCGACCGGGTGCTCGCTGGGCGGCAGTCCGATGTGCGGCAGCGGCAGGCCGATCGGCGGGAGCGGAGGCACAGGCAGCATGACGCCAGTGGTCTGCGCCTGCAGTGAAGCGGCAGCACACATCAGAACGGCGCTCAGCGAGAGAACGCGCATGCAACCTCCTGCTCAAGTGTCCGCCTCATGGCGCCTCCACCCAAGCAGGGCGCGACGCGGAAGCCTGCGAAAGTCGGGGTGGACAGGACGGTCGGGAAGGGCGCGACAGGCGGGAACGGCGTCTGACATCGCAGCGGCTCAGCCGATCTGCCGATATCTCATCTGACGCGCCCCGGCATATGCCGGACGTGTGTCCCTATGATGACCTTCGACACCAGCTCGCGCGACGCCGTCGTCACCGCCGCCCTGCGGCGCGCGTCGAGCCTGGCGATGCTGCCGGAAACAGCCACGCGCGTCATCCAGCTCGCGAGCGACCCGAACGTGACGATGGGCCGGCTCGCGGAGGTCATCGAGACCTCGCCTGAACTGTGCGCCAGGATCCTGCGCATCGTGAACTCCGCGTTCTACGGATTCCCCGGTGAGGTCCGCTCCATCCAGCGGGCGACGACGCTGATGGGGCTCGAGAGCGTGCGGAACGTCACGGTGGCTGCGAGCCTGACGCGGGTGTTCCAGGGTCGGTCGCTCTCGGCCACCTTCTCGCCGAAGGACATCTGGACGCATAGCGTCGCGGTCGGCACCGCCACGCGCCTGCTGGCCGAGGCAGCTGTCCCGACGCTCGCCGAGGAGGCGTTCCTCGCCGGCATGCTGCACGATATCGGGTTGATGATGGAACTGCAGATGGACCGCGCGAAGCTCTCCTCCGTCGTCGCCGTCGTCGAGGCAGGACAGGCCGACGTGCTGGGCGCTGAGGAGGCGGCGTTTGGCGCCACGCACCAGGACTTCGGGGCGGCGCTGCTCACCGCGTGGGGGCTGCCCAGCAGCCTCTCCATCACGGCGCAGTATCACCACAGTCCGCTGCCGCTGCCGGCGCAGCACAGGCTGGTACCCGCCCTGGTGTACACGGCGGAACGGCTTGTTGCCGGGGTCGACCGCGTGTTCCTGCTCGACGATCGTTCGTCAATCGTCTCGGACGACCTGCTGGAGTGCTTCTCGATGTCGCGGGATCGCCTGGTGGCCGTGACCGCCGAACTGCCGGCCGCGCTCGACGAAGGCAGCCGGCTCTTCGTCCAGTAGCGCGACGCGCCCGCACGGGAACACCGCTGCTCAGGCTGCGGCAACGCAGCGGGACGAGAAGTCGGCTCCGATCAACGCGTCCGCCTCGTGAGCGGGGACCGGACGCCCGAACAGGAACCCCTGCGCGAGGTCTGCCTCGAGCGCCAGCACGGTGGCCACCTGCGCCGGGTCGATCACTCCCTCGACCGTGATGGTCTTCCCGAGGTTATGCCCTAGGGCGATGATCGCGTTGAGGATGGTGATCGCCTGCACGTCGCCGTTGGACGAATCCAGGAAGCTGCGATCGATCTTGATGCCGTCGAGCGGCAGGGTGCGCAGAAGGCTCAGTGAGGAGAGGCCGGCGCCGAAGTCGTCGAGGAGGATTTCCACCCCGAGCGCCCGCACCTGACGCAGCAGCTCCGACACCGGCTCGCTGGCCGCCCCGGACACGGCGGTCTCCGTGATCTCGAGGCGCAGCCGGCGGGGGGCCACGTGCATCCCCGCAACCACCTCGCGCACGTGCGCCAGGAAGCGCGGATGCACGAGTTCCTTCCTGGATACGTTGACGTTCATGCGAATCGCGCGGCCGCCTGGCAGCGTGTCCATCCGCTCGAGGGTGGCCACCGCATCGCGCAGGATCCGCTGGCCGAGCTGGAAGATGAGCCCCGTCTCCTCGGCAATCGGGATGAACGCATCGGGCGGAATCATCCCGTGCTCCGGGTGGTCCCACCGGGCGAGCGCCTCGAAGCCAACCACCGACCCGGTGGCGAGGTCCACGATGGGCTGGTAGTGCGTGTGAATCTGGTCCGATTCGAGCGCGACACGCAGCGCGTTCTCGAGCACCAGCCGGCGGCGCGCGGCCACGTGCATCGACTCGTCGAAGATGACGAAGTTCGCACGACCTGTCTGCTTCGCCCGATACATCGCCGTGTCGGCCTCCCGCAGGAGGTCCTCACTGCCGACCGCCGCTCCAGCCGGGTGGGAGACGCTGATGCCGATGCTGCACTGCACCGACACGCGCTGCCCTTCGAGGCTGAACGGTTCCGCCATCGCTTCCAGGATCCGCTCCGCCACCGCCGCGGCGTCTTCCGGCTTCGTGAGCTGGTCGAGGATCAGCACGAATTCGTCACCGCCGAAGCGGCCCGCCAGCGACTCCCCACCCCTCGCCAGCATGTCGTTGGAGCGGATGACACGCATCAGCCGGTGCCCGGTTTCGACCAGCAGCTGATCCCCGGCCTGGTGGCCGAGGCTGTCGTTCACGTACTTGAAGTTGTTGAGGTCGATGAACAGCACCGCGTAGAGCGTGCCGGGCTGCATGGCCGCTCGCGCGGCGAGCCTGCCGAGGCGGCTCGTCACCATCGCGCGATTCGGCATCTGCGTGAGCGCGTCCACCCGGGCGGCCGTGCTCAGTGCTTCCTCCGCGTGCCGCCGCTCGGAGACGTACCGGTCGTTGCACATCAGCACGAAGCCGAACGGGAGCACCACCGCGAAGATGTAGAACACCATCAGCGTCGCCGCGCTGAGCGGGTTGTCGTCCACCGGCGACACACGCGCCGGGTCGGCAATCAGGAAGATGAAGCCGCGAAGCGCCAGGAAGCCGCCGCAGACCGCGAAGACGACCGCCATGAACCTGTGGCTGGCCACGTGCCGATCGGGACCGTGCAACAGGACATGCGCGCTGTGCACGGTGATGGTGCCGGCGGTGATCGCGAGCAGCACCTGCCTTGCCGCGGTGCTCGGGACGATCAGCGTGAAGAAGGTCGAGGCCGCGAGGTTGAAGGCGAGGAGGATGTAGTACCAGCGGGTCCGAATCGGGCGTGCCTCGAAATCGTGAAGCACGAAGAGGCAGATGGTGAGGGCGACCTGGATGAGGAACGGTCCGAGCGCCAGTGTGACGAGCGGCGGTGCCTCGCCGCGCAGCGCGCCGGTGATGAACCAGCCGAGCGACTGCAGCAGCGTCGCGGCTGCCCAGCGATACGTCCCCGTCACCGCGCCCAGATGGCCGCGAGTCACCATCAGCAGCCCGCCGCCGATCAGCAGGGTGCTGGTGATGATGACGACAATCATCGTGCGCGGATCGAGGCTCATGGCGGGGCTGACGGGAAATCGGTCCGGACTGGACAGACTTGAGCCGTTCCCGCCGGAGCTGCGCGGCGCTGCCCCGATGTGCATCGGGACGAATGCCAGCCGCGCACCACTCCCAGCAGATGTCTGGCTGGCGTGCGGGCTAGCCGACGCGTTCGAGGAACCAGCTCGACTCGCCAGCCCCCTTCATCACCCGAATGCAGCCAGGCAGCCGCTCGGTCAATTCGGTGCGGTGGCTGATGACCCCGATCAGCCGGGAGCCATCCTGCCGCAGCGCCTCCATCGCATCGGTGACCTCCGCGAGCGCATCGGTGTCGAGCGTGCCGAACCCCTCGTCGATGAAGAGGCTGTCCATCTGGAGGGCTCCGGAGGTCTTCAGCACTTCCTCGCTGAGCTGGAGCGCGAGGCAGAGCGAGGCCATGAAGGTTTCCCCTCCGCTCAGCGTCTCCGCCCGCCGGCGTTCGCCCGCGTTGTCGTGATCGACCACGAAGAAGTCCCCGTCCTGCCATTCGAGGGTGTAGCGGTTGGACATCTGCCTCAAGCGAACGGATGCCCCCTTCACCAGGTCGCGGAAAGCCTCCTCGAGCAGGTACTCCTGGAACGCGTTGCCCTGCAGGTCGGCCGCCATGCCGGCATGGAGCGCGAGGCGCCCCCGGATGTCCTCCTGCTCGCGGAGCAGGCGTATGCGGTGCTCGACCTGCGCCGCCAGCCGATCGCACTCGGCCGCGAGCGCGTCATGCCTGCGCTCGGCCTCGCGCCAGCGCTCGAACGCGTCCGTGCACGCCCGTTCGGCCTCGGCGAGTTGCGCCGCCGATACGGTGCGACCCGCAAGCTGCGGCTCGACGACCACCAACCGTGCGAGCACCGCGCCGAGTTGCGCCTCGTGCGCCGCGATCCGACGCTCGCGCGTGGCCTGCCCCATCATATCGATCGCCGCAGCGTGGGCCGCTCGCGCGCTGGCGAACCCGCCCTCGGCCAGCGCGGCGTCCAGCGCGGCTCGTGCATCCGCACGTGAGCGCTCGGCGCTCCCGACCGCCTCCGTGGCCGCGGTGAGCCTGGCCTCGGCGGAGGCGACGGCGAGCTGGGCTGCCGCATGCTCCTCGCGTGCGGCGCGGACGGTCCGCTCGATCCGGTCGACCTCGTCGGCAAGCTCGCGCCGCTCCTGCGCCGGATCGTCATGCGTCGTCACCGCCAGAATCCGGCTGCGCAGCACGTCCAGCTCCTCCCGCGCAGTCCGTTCGGTGTCCAGCAGATGCTGGAGTGCCTGCGTTCGGGAGGCATGGCCTGCCTCCGCGGACGTGAGGGTCACCTGTGCCGCGCCGAATGCGGACTCCGCCGCGTACAGTCGCGCGGCCGCCGTCTCCTGCAGGGCTCGCGAGGCGCGGAGTGCCTTCCGCCGCTCCTCGACGATGTCGCAGGCCGCCACCGCTCCGGCTCCGGCCGCCATGCCAGCGAGCGCGGCGACGATCGTGTCGAGCAGCTGCGCGCGCGCCACGCGTGCGTTGGCGACGGCCGCACCGGACAGCTCCATGGCCGCGCGCGCCGCCTCGATCCGGGCACGGGCCTCGGCACGTTGTTCAGCGGTACGCTGGAGGACCGCTCGCGCGTCCTTGGCCCTCGTCGAGGCGTTTGCGAGTGCCGCGACCAGGGCGTCGAGCTCGGGGACGGGTGGCACGTCCGGCAGCGCCGGAACCGGCTGCAGGCACACGGGACACGGTTCGCCAGCGTGCAGGTGCGCTCGCACGGCAGCCGCCTGGTTCCGTATCCGCGCGTCGTCGAGGGCTCGGCTCGCGACCTGCTCCTTGTCCACAGCGCTGGCATGCGCGCGCTCGGCCTCGACGACCGCTGTCTCGGACACGCGGCCTTGTGCCTCATGGGCCGCAAGTTCCGACAGGCATTGCGTGTGGCGCGCCTGCAGCCGCGACAGCTCCTCATCGAAGCCCCGCACCTGGGTCACCACGGTTGCGAGTTCCTCGATGCGGTCGTGCTCGGCTCGGTCATATCCGACCGCTACGAGCGCCTGTTCAGCGGCAGACCGTTCCGACGCCGCTCGCCCGGCCGCCTCGCGCGCGGCTGCAGCGCGTGTTGCGGCAGCCTCCAGCTGTCGGCGCGCATCCACGATGCGCTGCGCCGTCTCCAGGACCGACGTCGTCAGCACTGAGCGGCGTGCGAGGTCTCCTTTGATTTCATCGATGGCGGTCACCCGCTGCCTCAACACGGCGCAGCGTTCGCTCGATGCGTCCGCGTTGGCCAGGGCCTGCTCCGCGCGCGACAACGACGTCCGTGCGGAGCTCACAGCCGCGGCGGCGTCCTCGCGTTCGCTGATCGCACGACCGTGTTGCGCGTCGCACTCGGCAACACGTTCGATGCGCGGCAGGACCGCCCCCGCCTTTCGCGCAGCGGCCAGTTCCGCGCGCATGGCCTGCACCGCCTCCGACTCACGCTCGAGCCCGGCGCGCTGCTCCCGCAGCTGGTCCGCCTCCGCGGTCAGGGCGCGGCGGGCACGCACCTCCTTCACCTGCTCCTCCGCGGCTGCGCGGCGCTGCGCGAGGTCAGCGAGCGTCGCATGGACTGCGTCGCGCTCGTCGCAGCGCGACGCCCACGCCTCCGGTGTCGCGTCGACGAACGCCTGTAGCTGACCGTCGAGCCCTTTCAGCTCGCGCTCGAACGCACCGCGTCGGCGCTCGGCCTCCTCGCGCATGCGCGTGAAGACATCGTGTCGCAGCAAGTGCTGCAGGATGCTCCGCTGGTCCTTCGGGTCTGCTTTCAGGAAGCGGGCGAACTCCCCCTGGGGCAGGATCACCGTCTGCGTGAACGCGTCGAAGTCCAGGCCGAGCAGCCGCTCGATCGCCTCGTTGACCGGCTTCACGCCGTCGGCAAGGCTGCGCTCCGGACCGCTGGTCCGCTCGGCCAGCGTCGCCTGCGTCGTCAGGTTCTTCCGCCCGCGCCTGACGCGGCGTACCACGCGATAGGTTGCGCCGCGGACGGTGAAGTCCAGGCTCACGCTCATCGCATCGCGGCCATGCGCGATGAACTCGCCAATCCCCTGCTTGCCGATGCGGGGCACCTCTCCGTAGAGGGCAAACAGCATCGTGTCGAGGATGCTCGACTTGCCGGCCCCGGTCGGCCCGGCAATCGCGAACAGCGAGAGGCCACTGAAGTCCAGCGGCGCCTGCCGATCGCGATAGCAGGTGAAGCCCTCGGCTTCCAGACGCACCGGTCTCATCTCACTCCGTCTCCGCCGCGGCGTACAGCTCGTTGAACAGGGCGATGGTGTCGCCCCGTGGCTCCGCCTGATGGCGGCGCTGGTAGTAAGCCTTGAACCGTTCCACCGGAGCGTGCAGCGCGACGGCGCCAGGCTCCGGCCCCGCAGGAGAGAGCTCGGGCAGCACGGCATCCACGACCACGACGTTCGGCAGCATCTGGCGCACGCGCCTGTTCAGCTCCGGCATCGGTGCGTCCAGGGTGACCCGCACACGCAGGAAGCCGAAGGTCGACAGGCGGTCGACCGAAGCCTCGAGCTCGGGCCACGTGCCGACGAAGTCCCCAAGGCTCGCGGCGCCCTCGTACGGCACCCGCTCGACACGGGGCGGCCTGCCGGGGATCACGTCGATCACCGCGAACGTCTTGTCGTCGGCGACCTCCCCGAAATCGAGCTGCATGGGCGACCCCGCGTACTCCGTGTGCGGGCCGGCTGCCTGCATGCGCTGCGGCCGGTGGATGTGGCCGAGCGCCACGTACTGCGCGGTTGCGGGAATCGACTGCGGCGTTGCCGCCCAGTCATCTCCCAGCGTAACGACCCGCTCGGAGCCTGCGTGCTGGGCGCCAGACACATGCGTGTGGGCGATGACGAGGTTGACCGACGATGGCGTGAAGCCGTCCGCGAGATGCGCGAGGATCTGCCGCATCGCGTCGGCGTACTGCTGCCTCGCCAGCGTTTCGTCGTGCGCCAGCGTCAGCGCTTCGACGAGCCGTCCGACCGGCGCGAACGGGACAGCGGCCACGCAGGCGACCTCGCCGTTCTTTGCGCCCACCTGAATCAACCCGCCAGCGGAGCGCGCACGCGGCAGGCCGCGCGTCTGCACGCCGACGAACTCGGCCAGCAGCCCCCAGGCCTCGAGCCTGGCCGGGCTGTCGTGGTTCCCGGCAATGACGACGGAGGGCACACCGGCCTTCCCGAGCCGTCGGAAGAACTCGGTGACCAGCCGCTCGGCGTCCGCCGACGGCGACGCGCTGTCGAAGACATCCCCCGACATGAGCACGAGATCGATCGCCTCACGCTCGATGTAGCGGCCAAGGTGATCGAGGAGGCGCGCCAGTTCCTCGAGGCGGCTGCGGCTTTTCCAGACCCGTCCCGCGTGCCAGTCGGATGTGTGAACGATCCGCATGCTACAGGCCCATGCGGGCGAACGGGTCGAGCCCGCCGCCCGCCCCTGCCGCCACTTCGCTCGCGCGCGTGGCCCATGCCGGGAATGGGAACCGCAGCAGGATGGCCATCGGAATCTCCGGCTGCGCGACGATCATCGAGCCTGGCCGCAGCAGCGTCGCACGCACCCGGCCCACGCGGGTCAGGAATCCGTACTCGCTTCGCTCCGACTCCGCCGCATCAAGCCGTCCAACCACCTTGATCGCGGCGTTGCCGACGATCCGGCGCTCCACTTCGCTCGCGGTCTGCTGCGCGCCGAAGAGCGAGACGCCGAGCGAGCGTCCACGCTCGGCGATGTCGAGAAGCAGCCCATGGAGCGGACTCCATCCCTCGCGCGGGGCGTACTTGTTCAACTCGTCGAGCACGACGAACACCAGCGGCCGCGATCCGCCCTGCTGCTCCTTCTGGTCCATCATCCGCTTCAGCAGCACGCCGACGACGAACAGCTGGGCGCTCGCATGGAGCGAGTGGATGTCGACAACCGTCACCTGCTGGGCCGACCAGTCGATGGTCCGGTTCCGCGCTTCGGAATGGCCGCTGACCAGGTGCCCCATCCGCTCGGACGCCGCGTGCAGCCGGCGGCGGAACGCGTCCTGGGTGCCCTGCGCGACCGGCGCGCCCCGCATCATCAGGTCCAGCGACGGACCGTCGAGCAGATCGATGAGGTCACTGAACGACGTCAGCACCGTGCCGTCGACGGTCACGCTTGCGCTCGCCTGGTCCCCCTCGCGCGCAGCCTTCTCGAGCGCCTGCTCGACCCGCGTGATCACCAGGTGGATCTGCGCGCGTGCATCCTCGCCGTCCACGAAGACGAACCGCAGCAACCGCTCGCGACAGAACTCCCTCATCGTCCAGAGGTACGGACGCACGCCCTCCTGGCGGCTGCCGGTGTCCGGCATCGGCGTGACGGTTCCCTTCCGTGCGGGTGCGAAGAACGCGACGCTCTGGAATGGGCCTGCAGGGAGGCCAAGCTTCTGGTATTCGGCGCGTGTGTCGGCGTCCAGCTTCGCGTTCGGCTTGTCGAGCCACAGCAGGTCCTCACCCTTCACGTTGAAGATGAGGGCCTTTGCGTTCGCGGCATCGAGCCCGAGCGCGTTCGAGTGGAACAGCGAGTAGAGGATGAACGTGGCGTACGAGGTCTTCGTGGCGACGCCGGACACGCCGCTGATGGAGGCGTGCGCGCCGCGCGTGCCGTCGAGGAATTCGAGGTTCGCGTGCACCGGCTCGCCCGTGCGCGTGAGCCCTATCGCGACGCTCCGTTCCATCCGGTCGAAATAAAGGGCCTTCCTGAACTCCTCGTTGCGCACGACGTGCACGGCTTCACCAGGCGTGGGCGGCACGAAGTACTCAGGCTCCACCCGCGTCACCTGCACGTGGGCCGCGTACGAGATGTCGGCCGGTAGCGTGCCGTCGGCCACGCGAAACGCGTCGGTGTCGAACTGGCTCCCCTCGAATCGCTTCCGGACGATGTCGACGATGCCGTAGAAGGTGACCGTGTCGCCGCTGCTGAGGTGTGAGCGCACGAGCACGAGATCGTCCAGTTGCAGGTGCTCGCCGTCGCGAACGCCGACCCAGAAGTCCAGCGGCGTCGCATCCTGCGAGCCGAGGACGAGCCCGACGACGGGCGATTGCGAATCAGACATGTGAAAGCTCCCGGGCAAGCAGCGACGCGAGGCGACGGTGAATCAGGCGCGCATCACCGAGCCCGCGACGGAGGTGCTGCTCGAGCGCACCGATCGGCACGAGGTTCTGCGGAGCCCGCGGGTCGCGACTGCGCGACGGGACGAACCTCGGCACGACTAGCGTCGTCAGGTCCGCCAGGCGAATCGCCTCGTCGCGCCCGACCGCTTCCGACACCTCGAGCCGCACGAGGCCGGTCATGTCCGACTCGACGACGAGACGCGCCGCGAGCCGAACGAACCACGAGTAGCGGGCGAACCGGCCGGCACTGCGGATGAGGAACACGGGAGTGCGCGTGCCGCACGGCAGCGACCGCAGGACAGGCAGGTGTTCAGGACCGAGATAGAGCTTGAACAGGCGCTTGACGAAGCCGACCACGCGGCCCGGCGTCTGCTCGCCGATGTTGAGCGGCCCGTCGGCGACGACGAGCAGGCGCTCGTCCTGCGACAGCCGCCGCGCAAATGCCTCCTCGGCGACGCGCATCTCGTGATGCAGCCCACGGAGTGGCGCATCTGGATCGTCCTCCGCCACACTGCGCGGGTCGTAGACGAGCCCCGGTGACACCGCGACCGATGCAGGCGGCATGTAGCCGGAGCCGAAAATCAGCAGGCGGCCTCGCTGTTCTTCGCCGAAGGTCGCTCGACCATCGCGACAGTGCACCACGCCGACGGCGTACGTGCCGAGCGCACCGTGCAGCGTCTGGCCGCCCCTGGACACGACGAGCCGAGCCTCCATGCGGCGCACGCCGTCAACCACCGCGAGGTCCGGCACCTCGCCGCCGCCTGCGGGTCGGACCGGGGACCACGCGCCCGCGTCCTGCTCCACAGACACATCGAGGTCGGCAGCCTCATCGTCCGCACCGAACTCGAGCGGGGTTTCGGATCCGTACTCGACGGCCCAGGGATCGATGCGGACGTCGAACTCGGCAAAAGGGGAAGCAGGGTGCGCCACGGTCGGATGGATGCCTCTATTATGCGATGCCCGGGTGAGCTGGCCCGCGCGGTCCGACCCGATTCACGCCGTACGGATGGGCTCGCCAGCCCATGACGTCAGGTCGTACGCACGCGCGAGCGCGGTATGCTAATCGCTGTCTGGTTCCATGGCTCGCACCACTGTCCTGACCGAGGCACCGCCCGAGCCGACCGTCGCTGAACTCGACGGTCTCATCGCGCAGCTGAAGGCCTCGTGGACGTCCCGAGTCACCGTCCGTCGCCAGTCGAAGGACGACGTGGGCTTCCGTGACATCTACGTGTCACTCGACGACGAGCGGATTGCGGTGCTGTACAACGGCCAGGAGGTCTCGCGCGAGGTGAAGCCCGGACGTCACCGGCTCCGGGTCCACAACACGCTGTTCTGGAAGACCATCGACTTCGAACTGCAGGTCGGTGAGCACGCCAGCTTCATGGTGGTGAACCGGCGCGGGTTCGGCACCTACTCGATCCTGGCCTACCTGATCGGCGCGAACATCCTCTACCTCACCGTCGAGCGCGAGAGCTTCCCGGGCGAGCGGCGGTAGCGGTTCCAGACACGCTGCGGAAGCCGATCAGCCCCTTGCGGCCGCATCCGTCATGAACAGCTTTTCCACCGGAGTCGCGCCCACGCGGCTGGTGAGACGGAGCACGGCGACGGAGCGCTCACCGCCCGGGTCGGCCAGCCGCACGAGTTCGCTGAAGAGCACGAACACCGTGCTGGTGCCGACGCCGTTGCGGCCACTCGTCTGATCGAAGTCGTCGAAGTCCTTCATTGCGTTCCCGACGCGATGGAGCACCTGCTCGAGTGCGGCCGGGGTGGTGCGCGGGGCCGCGAGCGCTGCGAGCAACCCTCGGGTGGCGTCGATGAAGCCGGTCTCGATGTTATAGAGCGTCGTCAGCCGCTCGAGTTCAATTCGATCGAGCGTGACGCTCGCAGGCGCGCCAATGCCCGCCGGCAGGGTGACAGGAAACGTCCGCTCGGCATGCATCGGGAAGGACGCGGCTCCTTCGTTCCTGAACGCGAGGAACACCGGGTCGCTCGCGTATGCGAAGGCGACGTCGTGCAGTTCGCGGCTCCGCAGGTAGTTCGCCAGCAGCATCAGCCGCATCCGTCGCCGGAGCTGCAGTTCATCGGACTTCGACAGTGCCTGCATGGAGGCCAGTGCGGCAAGCGACTCGGGCGAGAACCGGACTTCGTAGCTGGCCTCCACCGGCCCGAACCCACCGTTCTGCGCACGCGGCAGCAGGGGCTCGAGTTGCGTGAGCGTCGCCCCATGGCGGTCCAGCCCGAGATCCTTCGCGAACGCGAGGTAGTCGTTCAACTCCGCGGCCGACGTGTCGGCGTCGGTGAACGCCAGTTCATAGCGCGCGGTGAACGCGTTCAGCGCGTCGACGACGTATTGGGCCGTCGGCGTGCGGGAGGCCAGCACACCGGCCGACTGCCCAAGCGCCTGCAGCAGGAAGTTGACGTGCGTTGATTCGCGGTCTCGCCGATTCTGCCGGTCGCGGTCGAGACCGAGCGAGACGGTCGTGTAGACGATGAGGCCCCGATCCGAGGGTACCAGGCGCTGGCTGGCGTCGGTCACCACGCGGTCGATGCCTTCATAGTGGTAGTCCAGATGCCAGCCGAGGACGTTCACCTTGAAGGCGGCTGTCCGTGCGGTCCGGTGTGTCAGCGTGCCCTCGCGCAGCACTACCACGTCTGGACTGCTCATGAGGAGCGCCTGCTCAAAGTCCCCCCGTCCGACCTGTGTCATCAACGTGCGGCCGAGTGGCGCCTCGAGGTTGATCAGCAGGTCGACGAGGGCATCAGTGGCGGCGGTGCGGCTGTACTCGGTGTGCAGCGCCACGGTGTACGCGCTGTTGGTGGCCTGCCGGAAGGCCTCGTAGAGCTGGTTCGAAAAGCGGTCAACGTTCTGCAGCACCTCGTGAATCTCCGCGAGCGCCTCCTTCAGGTCTGCCGAGGAGCCGAGCGTCCGGCCAACGAGCCGGCGCACGAAGTCGCCCACAGCGTCCGTGCTGCGTGCCTTCAGTTCGTCGACGGTATCGATTTTCGAGAGTTCGGCGATGAGGGCATCCAGGCCGAAGCGCTGCTTCGCCGTCCCAATCGCGCGCCGGATCTCTGCGTGGGCGCCGTCGGAGATCAGTGAGCGCACCTGCCGCGCGCGCTCCTGCAGGAGCGGGACACTCGGGACGGTCGTGCCGTCGACCACGACGCGACCGAGCAGGAACCCCAGCGGGTCACCGTCGGTGAGCTGGGCGAGCACGGTCCACCATTCGGGGGTCAGGTCATGCCGGAGCCGGTCGAGGCCGTCCTCCGTCAACGTGTCGAGCCGGTCCAGGAACGGCACGAGCTGGCCGAGCCGATCGAAGTAGCGGTCGAACAGCGTGACCGCCCGATCCCCAACGTCGTTGTAGCTGCGGACGATCGTGGATGCCGTCGACAGGAACGCCCGGAACGGGTCCGCGCGCGCCAGCGCGTCGAACGTGTCGCCGACCACGGCTTCGATGTACTTCGTCGCCAGCCCGTCGATCGCCTTCTCGAGCGCCGAGGCATCCGAGAGTTCGAGGGCTTTGTCGAACAGCGTCAGGTAGCTCTTGGCATTCACGCCGAGGAGTGCGCCGAGGAACTCACGGCTGTTGACCGGCAGATCCAGGTCGTTGCGGAACCCCACGTTCACATCGGCGGCAACAGCGAGGTCCCGTGTCGCGCTCCGCTTCACTTGCACGCGCGCCCACCCGGGGCGATCCCCAGCCGTCACGAGAATCGAAAAGCGTCCGGCCACCTTCGCCGTCAGCCCGATTCGCCCCGAGATGCTGAGGCCGTACTTCTCGGACAGTGCGATGCGCCCAAAATCCAGCGCCTTCGTTCCGGTGATTTCGTAGCCTGCCGCGGCCTGCGCTCCCAGCCGGAGATATCCGCCGTACTCGAGCGCGATCGCCTCGCCAGCTTCCGGGGCCTCCATCACCTGCTCCGGAAACCGCATCGTCGCGAAGAACCGCGGGACGACGACGCCGAGCGGCGCGGCGGGATCGAAGGCTCGCACGTACGCGAAGGCCGCATCGGCGCCCGCGTCCAGTTGCGTAGACGCCTTCAGGAAGGAGTAGGCGAACGGGGCCGTCGCCGTCGCATCGACGGCGGCCTTCACCTCGAAGCACAGCGTATCTCGCCCCTCGGCACCGACGCCGTACTGCGACAGCGTCGCACGGAGCGCCGGCGCCCCCGCGGCGAAGACCGGCGTCAGCGTGGCGGACGTCTTCGCGGTGACGCCGATCTTCACGCTGTCGGCCAGGCCCAGCGTTGCGCCGCCCGGTGTGGCGCCGCTGAACGACACGTCGAACACGGAGGTCGCCGCTGCAGGGATCGGCGCGTCGATCGAGAGGTCCCCCGTGTCGACGGCGCACTGGCTGGCGCCGTCGAGGAGGAACGGCAGGTTCTTCTTGTCGAGTGAGATGACGGGCACGCGCGCCTCCGGGTGTGTGAGGCGCTGTTATACACCTGTTCCCCGCCGCGTCAGACGGCGCGGCTGAACCCGTTCACCGTGCCCCGTGCCCCGCTGATCGGGCTGCCCGGCCCAAGGCCCTGCGCCTCGAGGTGCTGTCGCAGCGAACGCAGCAGCCGGTCGCACCGGCGATAGAGCACTTTGGGTGGCTCGCCGAGCAGGTGCGCAATGTCCGGCACGCGCCGGTCCTGGAGATACCGCACCTCCAGCAGCTGGCGATCCGGTTCCGGCAGCCTCGCAAGCAGTTCCTGAACCGCGCGCCAACGAAGGGCCTGCACTCGTGCGTGCTGCTGTGCGACGAGAGGGTCCTCGTCGCTGGCAGCCGGCATGTCGGCCAGGATCTCGTCGCTGACACGCCGCTTCGCGGGGCGACGTGCAAGCTGGTCGAGCAGCTGCCGGAGTTCGCGCACGGGTGGCGCACCTGGCCGCATCGCCAGCGTGCCGATCGCCTCGTCGGCGCTCAGGCCATCGCGGACGATCAAGCGCTCGAGTGCGACTGCCGCCGGGCCCCGGCGCGACGCCGCCGCCGACGGCCGCCACTTGCCCCAGACGTGATTCTTCCAGTCCTTGAGCAGGCGGTCCGCAACAACGGACAGGTAGGTCTTCAGCGAGCTCTGATGTTCGAAGCGCCCGAACAGCGCATAGTCGGTTTCGAGCAGCCTGAGATGGACACTCTGCGTGAAGTCCATCAGGTCGTCCGGCGTGAGCCCGCCGCGGCGACCGGCCCGCTCGAGCAGCCTGAAGAACAGGCGAAGCTCCTCGTCCCCTGGAGCGTGCGTGTCAGCAGCCATGTGGATCGCTCCCTCCGCCGGTCCTGACGGAGCCGGCGCACACGACGACGGGCATGCGGAGCCGGGTTGGCGCCGGAGCTGTCGTTCATCGAGAGAGGCGGGAACCCGGGGTGAAAACTGGCACGGTGGCCGTGCGACGCACGACCGGCAGGGACCAACTTGCTTGCAGGGAAAACGCCCGCGTTGTCCGTCAGTAGGTGCAAGGGCGCCAGTTCTGGCAACCCTCAACCGGAGACCTGCTGATGACTCACCAATCGACCCTCGACGAACCGGCCGCAGGAGCGGCCGCCGCGACGGCGACCATCGCCCCCATCGCTCAGGAACTCGATGACGTCGTGAAGGAAGTGTCCCGGCTGGGCAGCTATCGCCAGGTGCCAGCCGCCGATGGCCTGCACCTGGCCATGTCGCTTACGCATCGGGCGATCCTCGGCATCGCGGAACTGCAGCAGGTCGGATGGTCGCGCGAACGCATCATGGGTCGTCTCGAACCTTCACGCACCGTTCACGCCGAGTCGCCCTTCGTTCGTCGGCTGCAGGCGTGGCCCCGCGGCTACCCCGGTGACTTCGAGACGATCGAGTACCTCATTCAGCAGCGGAACACAGGGATCCCGGGTCGGTTCTCGTACTGGCTCGAGCAGGTGACGCTCGACAGTGCGATGGCCCAGCAGCACCGCAACAAGGTGGAACTGCAGGCGCGCGCCATCCTGGAGACGGTGCTTGCGTCCTCGTGCGGCACGGAGCAGCCGCGGGTGCTCGTCCTCGCCGCCGGCGGCAGCCCGGATCTGCGGGCTATCCAGTCCATCCTCTCCGCGCAACGCTTCCGTGCCGTGTTGCTCGATCAGGATGAAGGCGCGTTGGCCTTCAGCGCCAGTTCACTCCCTCTCCTGGCAGACCGGCTCACGCTCGTGAACCGGAACGTCGTGCGCGGGCTGCAGGATGTCCGCCACCTTGGTCCGTTCGACCTCGTGTTGGCCGGGGGGCTCTTCGACTACCTCCCCGACAGGGTCGCCACACTGGTGCTGCGTTGCGCTTATCAACACCTCTTGGCACCAGGCGGCCAGATGTTCTTCACCAATATTGGCGAGACGAACCTCTACCGGCCCTGGATCGAGCACATGGTCGATTGGGTGCTGATTCACCGGAGTGAGGCGGACGTGCGGAGTCTGTGCGTGGAGGCCGGCTATTCGGACGCGGCCGTGTCGGTCTCGCGTGAGCGCACCGGGCTGACGCTCGTGGTGACCGCACGGCGCGACAGCGGCACGGCGGATGCGAGGAGCCGGTAGTTCGCGCGATGACGTCGACTCAGTGTCTGGGCTCGACGAGCGCGAGGAGACGGCGGTAGTTGTCGGTCGCGTCGGCGAACGTGCGCGAGAGGCGTTCGCGCTCCTGCGCGGTGGCGTGCGGATGCCGGTCCGGATGGACCCGACGCGCGAGTTGCCGATACGCGCGCCGGAGTTCGTGAGCCGTGAAGCCTGAGGTCAGTGCGGCACCCAGAGCGTTCAAGCCGTCGAGGGCGCGCTGCTGAACGGGCGTGAGCGTCCGCACCGGCCGACGGACCTCGACCGGCGTTGGCGCGTCGAACCGGCCCGTGTCCGCGCTCTTCGCGGAAGGGGATGGCGCCGTCGCATAGGTGACGCGCGCGCCGGCAAAGGCCGGCAGCTTCACGAAGAGCAGCGGATGCGCGGGCTGGTGTGTGAACGTCGTGGCGCCGCGGCTCGCGTATGTTGCCGGCCCGGGCGTGACCCCGAGCGCGTCATCGAGCACCTCAGCGAACGTCCGGCTCCACACGCGCGAGTAATCGGCGGCGAGGGAAAGAGCTTGAAACTGGTGAATGGGCGCGTTGGCGAATTGGTGAATGCGCGTCGGCGAAGTGGTGAAGTGGTGGGTCCCTGGATTGGTGAATTAGGGGATTGGTGCAAGAATGCGCTTTGAGGCTCCCCGGCCCACATGGACACAGACTCCTCGGTCGAACTCATTCGGCGTGCCCAATCGGGAGACGAAGACGCGCTCGGGCAGCTCTTCGAGCGTCACCTGCCCGACCTGCGACGATGGGCGCACGGTCGCTTGCCGCAGTTCGCGCGCGACCTCGCGGACACGCACGACCTCGTCCAGGACGCCATGAAGCGCACCGTGATGAACTTCACGCGCTTCGAATACCGCGGGGAAGGGGCGCTGCGCGCCTACCTGCACCAGGCGGTGGTCAACCAGGTCTACGACCACGTTCGTCGCGTCGGGCGCCGACCGCTGCAGGGGGACCTCGAGGAGGGGCTGGCCGACGGCGGACGCTCCCCCCTCGAAGCGGCCATCGACGGGCAGACGCGTGAACGGTTCGAAGCGGCCATGGCCCAACTGGCCGTGGACGACCAGCAGGCGGTCCGGGCCCGTCTCGAACAGGGGCTCAGCTACGACGAGATTGCGACGCTGGTCGGCAAGCCGTCGGCCGACGCCGCCCGAATGGCGGTTGCGCGCGCGGTCAAGCGGCTCGCCACGCTGATGGCCGCAACTAGCGGCCAGGCATGACGTGCATTCCTGCATTCCTGCATTTCTGCATTACAGGTTCTTCTCGCGTCAGACCGTCCCTGACCACCGTCTCCAGCCGCGTAGCGCCAGATCCTCGAGGTGGCGCGGGTGATCCTGCAACTGCTGGATGACCGGATTGAAGTAGTTGAAGGGAGAGGCCCCGTCCTCGTTGGCCCGGTCCTGCCACGCGAAGGCCCGATCGAGATCGCCAAGGCCCGCGTAGATGTACGTGAACGCGTGCGGCGGGATGTAGGTGTCGGCCATCCGCGAATCGAGCTCGGACAGCAGGGCACGGGCATCGTCCTCACGACCGGCCCGCGCGAAGAAATTGCCGAGCAGGCCGAGATAGAACGGAGCGCGGTTGGACATGGCCGCGGCCCTCGAGAGCAGGTCGATGGCTTCGTCCAGTTGCCCCTGCACGGCGCGGCACATCCCCTTCACATAGAGCCCGATGATGAAGTTTGGCTGCGCCTCCAGCGCGCGATCGCACTCGACGGCCCCCTCGTCGAACTGCCCCGCCATGAAGCACGCGTAGCCGGCCCCACTGTTCACGAGTGGTGACTGGTCGTCAATCGCCTGCGCCTCGCGCGCGAGCCGGACCGCTTCGGGGAGGTTGCCGAGAATCGCCTGAATCCAGGAGTGATAGATCCGCGGCAGCGCCTGCGTGCGATCGAGCTCGACCGCGCGTTCGAGGTGCCGCATCGCACGTGGCATGTCCCAGTCACGCCCGGTCGCCACCAGCCCGAGCGAGGTCTGCACTTCCGGGACGTCCGGGTCGATCTGCATGGCACGCCGCGCTGCGGTCGACGCCATCGAGAACGCATCCGAGGGGCGCATCAGCGAGTAGAGGCCGAGGAACGCGTAGACGTCCGCCAGGCCCGCATGCGCGAGGGCGTACCCGGCATCCTCCGCGATGGCGCGAGTGAAGCAGTCGATGGCCGTCGCCAGGCCGCCGTGGTACCGACGGCTCCAGTTGAATCGCCCCTTGAGATACAGGTGGTACGCGCGCGGGTTGTCGGTGTGCCGAGCCCCGAGGACGCGCTGCTGCAGTTCACCGGCCGAGAGGCGGAACCGCTCGACCACGCGACGCGCGATGTCATCCTGCACCGCGAACACATCGTCCATCGTGCGGCCGTAGCGCTCCGACCAGAGCAGGAATCCGTCGGCCCCGTTCACCAGCCGAGCCGAGACGCGCAGCTGGCTCCCGCTCTTGCTCACGGTGCCTTCGAGCACGGTGGTCGCATCGAGTTCGCGGCAGAGCGTCTGCAGATCGACCTGGTGCCCCTGGAACCGCATGGCCGCCGTGCGGGAGACAACGCGGAGGCCGCGGACCTGGCCGAAGGCGGTCACCAGTTCCTCCGCGAGCCCTTCGCTGAAGTAGTCCAGCTCGGCGTCAGGCCCGACATTGGAAAACGGGAGCACCAGGATCGAAGGCAGGTCTCGCGCCGGCGAGGCCTGCAGCGCGAACGACTCGGCCTGCACGCCAAGGTTCATCGAACGGACCAGCGCATCCTGCATGGCGCCCGCGCTCCTGAACCTCCGTGCGGGATCGCGCTCGATCGCCCGGCAGATCACCTGCACGAACGCGTCGGGCAGGTCGGGACGCAGGTCGGCCAGCGGACGCGACGCGCGCTGATGGTGGCCCTCACGGATCTCCTCGATGGAGCGTCCTTCGATCGGAAAGCGTCGGCTGACCAGGTTGAACAGGAGCACGCCGAGGCTGTAGACGTCGCTCGCCACCGACGCCGCACCACCCTCGAAGATCTCGGGGGCGAGATACAGCGGCGTGCCGGTCATGGTGCGCGTGAACGATGCCCGATCGTTGAGGTTGCCGACACCGCCGAAATCCATGAGGACGACCCGACCGCCCACCGCGCGCATGACGTTCTGCGTCTTGATGTCGCGATGGACCAGCCCGGCGCGATGTACGGCCGCCACGGCGCCGCACAGGTCGAACCCGATCAGCGCCGCCTCGCTGGCGCTGAACACGCCGCGTTCGTCGAGCGCCGCCTTGAGCGTCAGCCCCTCGATGAACTCCATCGACAGGCCGATGGCGTCGTCATGTTCGTCGATGCCGTGGATGCGCACCACGTTGGGATGCGTGACGCGGGCGAGCAGGCGCCCCTCCTGCAGCACCGCCTCGATCGGCGCGACGTCACCCCGCCGGTGCAGCACCTTCAGCGCCACTTCACGCTCGAGCCCGCGGTCCCAGGCGAGGTAGACCGTCGCGAAGGAGCCGCGACCGATCTCGCGCCGGATCTCGAGCGGTCCCCACTGGCTGCCCGGAGCCAGGCCGGGTGGACGCGGCGCAGGTCGATGCCCCTCGGTCCGTGACGCGACGATGGCGGCGATGGCCCTCAGTTCACGGATGATCGACGAGTCGTCTGGCGAAGCATCCGCGGCGGCACGGTCCCAGTCGACCGAACCGGAGTCGGCCACGGCCGCAGCGAGGTCCAGGAGGTCCGGGTCGTCGTCAGGGATGGCCATGGTCCGATAATCTACCCTCTGGCTCGGCCGTGCGTGCGCATTTCGTGTGGCCGACGTTCTGTTCCGATGGACACCGGCTCGCATGTGGCCGGACGAAGCGACGTAGCATTGAGAGCCGCGCGACCGCGGCAGCACGATCCTGAGGAGATCCCAGCATGGCGCTCTATGCCTTCGACGGCACCTGGAACGAAGCGAAGACGACCGAAGACCCGCGATACGAGAACACCAACGTGGTCCGGTTCTACAACGCGTACTCGCAGCGAACGCCTCCAGGCAGCAACTTCTATGTGGCTGGCGTCGGCACCCGCTACGACACGCTGGGCCGTGTGCTCGGTGGCGCGTTCGGGCTCGGTGAGCTCTCCCGCATCAAGGAAGGCTTCGACCACCTGTGTCGTCGCTGGGCCGCGGGCGATACCACCATCGACGTCGTCGGATTCAGCCGGGGCGCGGCGACGACGCTGGACTTCTGCCATTACCTGCAGGAGCGCGGTATCCGGCACCCGGAGACGGGAGAGATGCTCGACGCGGATCCGCAGATCCGCTTCCTCGGCGTGTGGGATACCGTGGCGGCCTTCGGCCTCGGGAACCTGGGCAACGAGGTCCTCAACTTCGGCCATCACCTGACGCTGCCGCAGAAGAACCTGAAGTACTGCTTCCACGCGCTGGCGCTGGACGAGCGTCGGCTCTCCTTCCTGCCCACGCGGCTGCCTGGCGCCTGCGAGGTCTGGTTCCGCGGGGTCCACTCCGACATCGGAGGCGGCAACGGCAACCGTGGGCTGAACGACATCACGCTGCGCTGGATGTTCCGCAAGGCGCAGGCCTCTGGTCTGCCCATCGAGGATGCCGACGTGGCCGTGCTCGCGCCGCAGGTGGTCGAGCCGAAGCCCGCGAAGGATCTTCCGGTCTGCGTGCGTGCGATTGCGTCAACGGATCGGCGCCACTACACGGTCGCGCCGGCGGCCGAGTGGACCAACCCGCCCGCTACCTGCCCTGTCGAAGACGAACCGGCTGAGAAGCACGCGTCCGAAATCGGCGAGTCGGGGATCGAGCTGCTGCCGGTGGAGGTCCGCCGCCGGATGGCCGCCATGTGGGAAGCCGCCGATACGGTCGCCCGGGATCGCGGGTTCGACCTCGAGCATGTCCGCGCCTGGCTGCTGAACCTGATCGAGGGTCGCGTCATCCTCGTCACGACCGACGCGCAGCTCACGCTCGCGCGCGCCAACATGGGCCGGCTGATTGCCGTCGCGACCGACAACGCCAGGCGGCGCGACTTCCGGGTGTTGACCGACTTCTTCCTCAACGAGGCGCTCTTCAGCCTGCCCCATCTGTATCCACTGACGGACTGAGGGAGGGCTCGGGACACTGAGGACTCGGCACCCGGCGGCGACGGGACTGCCGCATTTCCGCGTTTCGGCTTCCGCGTTTCCGCGTTCAGCGGTTCCGCGTTAGAGCGTCTTGAGGTACTCGAGGAGCGCGCGCTTCTCGTCGGGGCCGAGCGTCGTGCCGTATGTGTGCCCGACGTTGCTGTTTCCAGGCTGGCTCACGTCGAAGGGCGTGCCGACCCGTCGCGCGTCTGCGGTGTCGCTCACGAACCCGACGTGTTCCGCGTCGAAGAGGTCCAGCCCGCGCCAGAACTGGCGTGGGCGGCGCTCCGCCGGTTCGAGCAGCGCGGCGAGCGTCGGAACGGAGCCGTTGTGCAGGTAGGGGGCGGTCAGCCAGATGCCGTCGAGCGGCACTGACGTGTAGCCGTTCGTCTTGCGGAAGCCGGTGAACCTCCACGAGTAGCCGTTGCCGTACTGGTTGTAGGCGCTGACGGCGCCGTCGGTCCACATGTCGAGCCGGTGACGGTCGGTCCCGATCTCCTCGAGCGGAATCACCGCGCCGAAGCGCTTGCCCTCTGGAGCGTGGCACTCGGCGCAGTGGGTCACATAGATCGGCGCCCCGGCATCAGCGAGCGTTTTATCAACCGGTAGCGGATACCGTGGCGCGTCGAGCTGGCCAATGTAGTTCATGACACGCCGGAGGCTCGACATGCGCCTCGGGTCGGTCTGGTCCCACTTCGCAAAGTCGCGCTCCATCCACCTTCGGGTCGCTCCATCACCAAGCGCAGACGACTGCACCACTTCACGGAGCGAGGTGCTCAGGCCGTCCCAGTGATAGGCGGTGCCATCGCGGCGGGCGAGGTTCCAGAGCGGCATCATGTCGGAGTTGCCAATGGTCTGATCCACGGGCTGTCGCAGGATGCCGAACTTCACCGGGTTGAACGGGTCGATCCGGCCGCGGCCCCAGTCGGGCCGGGCGTGCATCCAGGCATCCTGATCGCGCAGCCGCAGAAGAGCGCGACGGGTGCCTGGGACGATCGCGAACCGGTACAGCAGGCGGTCGACGGCTGACAGGCGCGTGTTCTTCGCGATTTCGGCGAGCAGTGTGCTCGCGGTGAAGCGCGGGTCCTCGGCACAGCGGATAAGGAACCGCAGGTACTCCTGCTCTCCCGTCTGGTGGGACGCGGCGGCAGGATAGATGGTCGGGATGTCATCCGCGTGCGCCCTGAAGCTCGCCGCGTGGCACATCGCACAGTTGATGCCGACGCGCGGGAAGCCGACGGTGACTTTCGAGAGCCCGATCGGCATCTCGTGACCGTCTCGTGCCAGGACACCGATCGACGCATAGCCGCCGGGGCCGGGCAGGTACTCCGGGAAGACACGCGGAAGCACGAGCCAGATCCAGTACGGAATGCCCTGCTCGGCTTCGGTCCCGACCGATCCGTAGAGGAAGTGCTCCTCGTCGGACGTGAAGAACGGCGCGGGCTGCTCCCGGAAGAACTGCGTCCAGACAAACACGCCCGCGACGACGAGCAGCCCCCCGATCGCGACAAGCAGGCGTCGGCGATCGATCCCGCCAGGCACGCGCATCACAACCTCCAGGGAGACTCGTAGGGGGTCGGCTTGAGACCGCGCGCTGCCGACGGCGACGCGATGGATGCAAGCAGCGCTGCCTCTGGAACGAAGAACGTGAGATCGAAGTAGCCGAACAGGTGGTACTCGCGCGGCTGGAGCCCAACGAAGAAGGCCACGCCGGCGAGGTGCGCCAGCACCGCCAGCCACGCCACCGCGCGGTGCCGCTGCGGGTCGACGGCAGCCGGAATGTAGAAGGCGCTGAGCAGGACGAGCAGCAGCGCCGAGAACTGCGTCCACACGATGGGGACGGTGATCGGCAGACGGCTCCAGGCCAGCATGCGTGCGGGCATCAGCAGCGTGGGCAGCGCCATTCCGAGGTTGGCGAGGATACCGAGCCACATCACACGCGAGAACCACCGCGTGAGGTGGGACACGTCGATCGCGACGGCAACAGGCTCCTGAGTCATGGTCAGAACGTCTTCATGTATTCGACGATGGCGCGCTTGTCGTCGGGGGAGAGAGCGGTGCCGTACCTGTGACCACCGTTCCCGTTCCCGGGCACGCGCGTGTCAAAGGGTGTAAACAGCTGGCCATTTGCCGCGGGCACGTCGGTCACAAACCCGACCTTCTCCCGATCGAACAGGTCGTACCCGCGGTAGAACGTGACCGGCCGGCTCTCCGGCGCGTCGAGCAGGTCGCGCAGCGTCGGCACCGAGCCGTTGTGCAGGTACGGCGCTCGAAGCCAGATGCCATCGAGCGGGTGGTTCGCGTACCCGTTCGTCTTCCGAAAGTGAGTGAAGCGGTAGGGGGAATCCGGGTAGAGGCCGTACTGGTTCATCGCGAACGTCAGCGTGTAGGAGTCCAGCCGGTGCCGATCGGTCGCGATGTCGGCAATCGGCACGACCGTGCCGATCCGAGCCCCTGACACAACGCCGTCGCGGAAGCGGTGATCGCCGTGGCACACGGCGCAGTGGGTGGCGTACAGCGGGGCTCCCTGCGCGGCGCGCGCCGCGTCGATCGGGTAGGGATAGGCCGGCGGCGGGAGTGTCCAGATCCAGTCGCGCACCCGCTTCAGGTTCGGGTGATCCACAGTGACCGGTGTCACGCCGGCCCCGAGTGACGCGCTGAGGTTGCGCTCGTCCACCGAGTCGTTGTCACCGTCCCAGTGCAGGTGCATGCCCTGACGTGGTTTCTGGTTCCAGATCGATGGGAAGTCCGATGCGCCGATCAGCTCGGAACCAGGCAGTTTCGTGAGGTCCCAGTTGAACTGGATCGCCTTGTAGGGGTTGAACGTGTCGACCCGGCCCCGTCCCCACCGTGGCAGCGAGGGTGCCAGGATCGGCGCCATCCGGTTCCGCAGGTTCAGCGTCTGCAGCTTCAGCCGATCGATCAGCCCGGTGCGCATCAGCACGCGCTCGAAGAGCGAGGGACCACCGCGTGCGGGATAGCGGCCACGCACGGCATCGGCGGTGAGCCGGTTGTCGAGCGTGCAGTCGAGGACGAACTGGACGAACGCCTGCAGGTCCAGAGTCTGCGCCGGCATGCCGAGCACAATCCGGGGTGCGCCATCGGGCGTGTCGCGGACGGTGGACGTGTGGCACACCGCGCAGTTCAGGCCGACGTGGTCCACGCCGAACCGGCGCCGTCGCGAGATGCCGACCGGCAGGTCCTTCCCCGGCTCGGTGACGAACCCGAAGGTCGCGTAGCCACCGGGCAGTCTGTCGGCGCACACGCTGGGCAACGCCCTGAACACCCAGTACGGCGGCAGCACGCCGCCGATCGGTGCCAGCAGTGAGCCTCCAGGCTCGCTCCCGATCGAGCCGTACTTGAAGTGCTCCTGGATGTCCTCATACAGCACGGGGCTGTCGCTGTTGATCGAGACCAGGATCCACAGCACGAGGACGGCACCGGCAGCCACGGACACCAGAAGTGCCCATCGCAGCCATGGGCGGAGCCGCGCCAGCATCAGGCAAAGGGCTGCGGCCGATAGACCGACAGCACTTCCTCCAGCATCGCTTCACGACTCGGAAACCGGCTCTCCTCGTAGCAGCCGAGCGGGTGCTCGACGACATGCACCAGGCACTTGTTGCAGTAAGTGCAGGGGCGCTCTGCGCGGTCGCGCCCGGCGGCGAACTGGTGGACCAGGTCATTGTTGGCGACGAGGGGGCGCGCGATGCTCACCGCGTCGCACTGCCCTGCCTGGATGGCGCGGCGAATGACCGACGCGGTCTGGAAGCCGCCCGTGCAGATGACCGGCACGTCGACCGCTTCCTTGATCACCGCCGCATCCGGCAGGGTGAGCCCTTCGATCGCCGCGGGGTCGACTCCGGCGTCGAGCCACGCCTTGCGGAAGATGTCACCCGTCACGTCGTTGTGGAACAGCAGCAGGTTCCGGAACGTGTTCGTGCCGCTCGACGCAAGCTGCTCGTAGGTGTGCGACAGCAGGTCCACGTCCAGGTCGCTGCCCGCCGGATTGCGTGGATGTGGGAACGAGCTGCCGGTGGAGACGTGAATGGCGTCGACGCCAGCCTCCACCAGCCACCGGCAGACCTGTGCCGACTCGGACACCGTATTGCCGGGGCCCTCGAACTTCGTGAAGAGCAGCGCGTTGTTGAACTCGGTGGCACTGATCTTCATCTGCAGGTGGAAGTCCCGCCCGACCCGCGTGCGGATGGCCCGGACGATCTCCAGCACGAAGCGCGCACGGTTCTCGAGCGGGCCGCCATACTCATCCTGCCGGTCATTGATGGCCGAGCTGAGGAACTGGGTGATGAGGTAGCCGTTGGCGCCATGCAGTTCGACGCCGTCCAGCCCTGCGTCACGTGCGCGGCGCGCCCCTTCGGCAAACGCGGAGACGACCTCCCGGATGTCCCCGATGGTCATCCGGTCGCATTCGAAACCGTGGAGCGGATCCTTCTTGCTCGTCGAGCTCTGGCCCCGGGGGAACTGCAGGTCCGGCACGTCCCGCTGCCGGCCACCGTGGCTCAGCTGCAGGATGAACCGGCAGTCGTGTTCGTGGACCGCCTGGCCGAGGGCACGCCAGAACGGGATGCGATCGTCTGCGTGAATCGTCGCGTAATTGGGGATAATCCGCCCGCGGGGGTGCACCGGGACGAAGGACGAGATGATGGCGCCCACCCCGCCGCGCGCGAACTTCGTTTCCCAGTTGATGCGGGTCTGCGTCCCCGTGCCGTCGTAGTTGTCGAATCGTCCGGAGATGTTCGACCGGACGATGCGGTTCTTGACGGTCAGGTTGCGAAACTGCAACGGCTCGAACAGCACATCACCCATGGACGTCCTCGCTCGCGGGCACCGACGCCTGATGCGCCGTGCTGGATCAAAACGCGCGATGGTCCAGGAACGAACACGCGGGCGTGCTCATGTTCCCTTTCGGGGGCTCCGTCGTTTCACCTGCGGGAGCGTACATCCGATGGCGGTGAGCAGATGAAGAGAAAACGCACGGCGTTCGTGCAGCTCGGCGTTGCCGCGATGCTTGCCGGCCTCGCCGCCGGGTGCGGCGCGCGGCAACCGAAACCAGGCACGGTGCGCGACGAAGCCTTGCGCGCGCAGCGCACGGTGCAATCGTTTCCCGCCGCGGGCGAGGACTACTTCCACGACATGGACGGTGGCCTCTCCCTGGGCCCCGACGAGATCAAGGGGCGGAACATGTGGCTCGTGTGGACCGGGGGGAACGATCGACTCTGGGACACGCTGGCCGCGGAGAGCCTCGGGTCGCTCGACTTCCTGAAGACCCTCTCCTCCCACCCGACGCTGCCCGCCTCGCGCGACAACCGCTGGAACCAGCTCGGTCTGGTCAACGAGCCCTGCTTCACGAAGCCGACCGGGCCCGATCCGGCGCGGTATGGCCTGTGGCTCGACGTGCGCGATCCCGCCTGTGCGGCGGACCCCTTCGCCTACACGGCGAAGTACCCGGGGGTGAAGGTCGGCGCTCGCGGCCGCACCGTCGACGTGGGCTCCTACTACGGCGAGCCGTCCGGGGTCGTCGGCCTGCGCCTCTTCCCCAATCCGGACTTCGACGAGAAGGCGAAGAAAGCCTGGGACTCCGAGCGGTACTACCGGGATCCCTCGTATTACAACCGGCGGGATCTGGTCCGGCCGTACAGGGTCGGGATGTCCTGCGCGTTCTGCCACGTCGGACCGAACCCGGTGAAGCCACCGGACGATCCCGAGCGCCCGCACTGGGCGAACCTCTCCTCGAACGTCGGTGCGCAGTACTTCTGGTGGGATCGCGTGTTCGACTGGAAAGGCCGGACGAACGGCCGGAGCTTCCTGAACCAGGCGCTGCGCACGTCGTTGCCCGGCACGCTGGACACCTCGCTGGTCTCGAGCGACAGCATCAACAACCCGCGGACGATGAACGCGGTCTACTACCTCGGCCCGCGCATGGGGCTCGCGCGGCGCTTCGGCAAGGAGCACCTCGCGGGCGGCGAACTGGACAACCGGCAGTTCAACGACTTCCTCCCGCCCGACCATCCGCTGTCGCAGTTCTTCGCGAAGCCTGACACCACGTGGACGCCGCGTGTACTCAAGGATGGCTCCGACTCGGTGGGTGCGCTTGGCGCCCTGAACCGCGTGTACCTGAACATCGGCCTCTTCAGCGAGGAGTGGCTGCTGCACTTCCAGCCGCTGCTCGGCGGGAAGCCGATCACGCCGATCCGGATCGCCGACGCGCAGAAGAACTCGGTCTACTGGCAGGCGACCGAGCAGCAAACGCCCATGATGGCGGCGTTCTTTCTCAAGAGCACGGATCCACATCTGCTCGCCGACGCGCCCGGAGGTACCCGCTATCTCTCCGAGGACAACGACCAGGTCACTCGCGGCAAGCTCGTCTTCGCAGACCGATGCGCCCGGTGCCATTCGAGCAAGCTGCCGGATCTGCCTGCCGGCCTCGACCTCGAGAACTGCAATGGCAAGGACTACCTGCGGTGCTGGAACCAGTACTGGGCCTGGGCGAAGACCGACGCGTTCAAGGCGCCAATGCGGCAGATCGTCCAGCAGCCGGACTTCCTGCGGGACAACTACCTCTCCACCGAACTTCGCGTGCCATCGACGCTCCTGCAGACAAACGTCTGCAGCCCCATCGCGACGAATGCGATCGCCGGCAACATCTGGGACAACTTCTCGTCGCAGTCCTACAAGTCGCTGCCGTCGGTCGGCACCGTGAAACTGCGGCATCCGCTCAGCGGCGCTGAATTCGACTTCACGCTGCCTGGCGGCGGCCGCGGGTTCACGCGCCCGGCGTCGCTCGTGAGCCTCTGGTCCACGGCGCCGTTCCTCCAGAACAACTCGGTCGGGCCCTTCAGGGCGAGCCCGTCGGTCGACACGCGGATGCAGGTGTTCTCGGCCTCCATCGAGCAGATGCTCTGGCCTGAGCGGCGCGAGATCGACCCGTTGTTCACGAAGCTCGGCATCACGGGTCCCGGTGTCGGCCTCATCCAGCGCACGAGCGAGGACAGCTACATCCACGTCCCGCGCGGCTACGTGCCGGGCGGCCTGAAGCCGCTCCTCGGGATCGGCGCCCGGCTCTTCCCGATGTTCTTCAGGGATGGGGAGGTGATGATCGGGCCCATCCCCAAGGGCACGCCGGTCAGCCTCTTCACCAGCCTCGACATCACCGGGGCCGACCTGCCCGAGCCGCAGCGCGATGCGCAGCAGAAGAAGCTGCTCGCCCTCCTGAAGCAGGTCACGCGTGAGCTGAAGCGCGGCACCGACATCTTCGCGGATCGCAACGTGATGGAGTCGCTGCTGCAAATGAGCAAGTGCCCGGACCTCGTGATCAACAAGGGGCACTATTTCGGCACCAGCTACTTCGCCGAGGAGCCGGGGCTCAGCGATGCCGAGAAGACGGATCTCATCGCGTTCTTGAAACGGATGTAGAGCACGCCGACATCGAGTAATGCAGAAATGCACAAATGCAGAAATGCAGAAATGCAAAAAAGGCAGAAACGCACGAAGGCAGGAAGGCCAGGAAGGCGGAGATGCAGGACGGCGGCGACATACGGCACAGCCGTGTGTCCACCCCAACCCTCAACCTCCAACCTCGAACCTCCAACCTCCAACCTCCAACCTCCGACCTCTGTCCTCTGTCCTCTGTCCTCTGTCCTCTGCCCTCTGACATCGCCGTCTGGAGCCATCCGTGAGCACACCTGAATCGACCCCTCGCCCCTCCACCTACGACGCCGACTTCATCGTCGTCGGCTCCGGGGCCGGCGGCGGCACCGTGGCGGCCCGGCTGGCCGAGGCCGGTTTTCAGGTGCTGCTGCTGGAAGCGGGCGGCGATCCCCGGACGTCGATCGGCGACACACCGCAGACGCCGCAGGTGAACACGCTGCCGGACGACTACGACGTGCCCGCGTTCCATGCCCTTGCCACGGAGAACGCCGGCCTGCGCTGGGACTTCTGGGTGCGGCACTACAGCGACGATCGGCAGCAGTTCCGTGACCCGGCGTACCGCACGGAGAACGAGGGGCGCCCGGTCAACGGCGTGCTGTATCCGCGCGCCGCCACGCTCGGCGGCTGCACGGCCCACAACGCGATGATCCTGGTCTACCCGCACAACGCGGACTGGGACCAGATCGCGGACCTCACCGGCGACGCCTCCTGGCGAGCGGAACGGATGCGCACGTACTTCGAGCGGATCGAACGGTGTGAGTACCGGCCCGACGAGAAGCTCGCGAGCCGCGTCGGCGCGAACCCGAGCCGCCATGGATGGGACGGGTGGCTGCAGACTGAGACAGCGCCGCTGGATCCGGTGTTCAAGGACCGGAACATGCGGAAGGTCATCTTCGAGTCCGCCCGCACAGCGCTCCGGCAGCCCGAACTCGCCCTCACCGACGCCGACCGCCGTGCGCGGCTGGACAGCGCACTCGACCCGAACGACTGGCGCGTCGTCTCGGACGACGCGATCGGCATACGGGTCACCCCGCTCACGACGAAGAACCATCAGCGCGTGGGCGCACGGGAGCGCGTCCTCGACGTCGCGAAGGTCCGTCCCGACCGCCTGCAGTATCGCTTGAACGCGCTCGCGACAAAGGTCCTGTTCGACGACACCGGGCGTGCGATCGGCGTCGAGTATCTTGACGGCGAACGCCTCTACGGTGCCCACCCGAGGGCGAGCACGTCTCCGGCACGAACGGCACGCGTGTTCGCCGCACGCGAGGTGATCCTGGCAGGCGGTGCGTTCAACACGCCGCAACTGCTCATGCTCTCCGGTGTCGGGCCGGCGAAGACGCTCGATGCGTTCGGGATTCCGGTGCGCGTGGCGCTCGACGGCGTCGGCCGCAACCTGCAGGACCGCTATGAAGTGGCGGTCATGAACCGGATGAACCTCGACGCCTGGGAGGTGCTGAAGGGAGCCACCTTCACGCGCGACGACCCGCAGTACCGCCAGTGGGCCAAGGACCGGACCGGCGTCTACGCGAGCAACGGCGCCATTCTGTCCGTGGTCGCGCGTTCGCGGCCGGGCGCTCCCTCGCCGGACCTCTTCCTCTATTGCCTGCTCGGCCGGTTCGAAGGGTACTTCCCCGGGTACTCATCGCTGCTGGCGGAGAACCCGAATTGCCTCACATGGGTGGTGCTGAAGGCGCACACCAACAACACAGCCGGTGAGGTCACGCTGCGCAGCGCCGATCCGCGCGTGCCGCCCGCGATCAACTTCCGGTATTTCGACGAAGGCAACGACGCGCGTCACGAGGACATTCAGGGCGTGGCTGCCGGCGTCCGCCTCGCCCGCACGTTGACGGCCCCTCTCGTGCAGCAGGGCTTGATCACGCGCGAGGAACTGCCTGGACCCGACTACGACAACGACACGCTCGAGGACTTCGTCCGCGATCGCGCCTGGGGCCATCACGCATCGTGCAGCTGCCCGATTGGCGACCCTGCGTTCGGCGGCGTGCTTGGCAGCGATTTCAAGGTCCACGGGGTCCAGGGGCTCCGTGTGGTCGACGCCTCGGCCTTCCCCCGCATCCCCGGCTTCTTCATCGTCAGCGCGGTCTACATGATCGGCGAGAAGGCCGCGGACGTCATCGCCACCGAGGCGCATGCGGCGGTGCCGCTTGGTCCCGTGACGCCGTTCACAACAGCCGGTCGCTACTGAGGAGACCTGTGACGTCCAGTTCGCGCTCCATCGTTCTGCTCCTCGTGTTGGCGACACCGGCCTGCTCGACGGTCACGGCCATCAGGGAGAACACGGCCGCGATCAGCGGCAGCACGCAGACGATCGGCAAGAACACGTCGGCGATCCAGGACTCGACGAGCGGGACCACCCGCCTCGTCCCGGCGCTGGAAGGCGTCACGAGGCTCGAGACACCGATGCAGTCGCTCGCCAGGCTCGACCAGCCACTCAGGGATGTGGCATCGCTGTCCGGGCCCATGAGCCAGGTCGCGGCACTCGATCCGACGATGAGGGCTGTGGCGGGGTTGGCGGATCCCATGACCCGCCTGGAGCGGCTCGGACCGGGACTCGACGCGGTCAGCCGCCTCAGCGGCCCGATGACGCGCGTGGCCGACATGCGGGAGAGCCTCGACGCGGTGGCGTCGTTGCGCGACCCGCTCGGCGAGGTCTCCGGCCTCGCGCCCCGCCTGGCGGCCGTGGCGGATCTGCGCGGGCCGATGGAGCAACTGAGCACACTGCGCGTGCCGCTCGAGCAGGTCGGCGGGCTTGCGGACCCCATGGGTCGGCTGGCACGGCTCGCGCGGGTGCTCGACTCCCCCGCGCTGCTCGTGCTGGGCGCACTCACCGCGTTGCTCGCGTGGGGGCTCGTCACGTTCGTCGCCGTACGCATGGCCATCATCAGCGCACGTCGCGCCGAGACCAGGCAGGCGGAGGTTGGACGTTAACGCGACCTCCGACCTCTGTTCTGCGTCCGTCAGTCCGGCCGCGACATCGCCGTGCGGACCATGCCCTTGATGCGATCGATGTTGCTGTCGCGGATGGGACAGTTCGGGTCGGTGGAGACACACTGCGCCAGGCCGAGGCCGCAGCCACACGTGCAACGGGCCGCGTTGGCTTCCTCGAGTGCCGCCTGCTTCTGCTTCGACGAGAGCCCCTGGAAGTTCACCACCTTGATGTCGTCTTCGTCGAAGGCGACGCCCGACATCTGGCTCAAGCCCCACCCTGCCGCGGCGATCACGACAAGAACGGCCACGATTGTGAGCGCGCTGCCGCTCCCCTTGCGCTTGCCCTGAGACGCTCTCTGTCGCTGTGCCTTCCCCACCGGTGTCTCCTGTGTCCTGCCGCCGCCACGCCGCATGCGCGGCACCGTGCTGCGTCAGTCTACCGTGAGGTGCGACAACGATGCGGCCTCGTCACGGTGACGCAGGAGCGGCTCGAAGTCGAAGGCCTAGCGCTACGCCACCTGCTCCTCGACGGCTACGGTCGGCACCTGCAAGTCGGGCATCGGCGCACCGATGAACAGGCGCCGGACCGCGGTCGCCATCACGCGCGCGATCCTGGCCGAACGTGCGACGCGCGCGCTGTCGGTCGCGATGCCGGTGTTCGCATACATCTGGCGGTACAGCTTCGAGATCAGCATGAACGCCACTCGCGCCTTCATCGAGCGCACCACGCGCGACCGCTCCCAGACGGCAGTCCAGCTGTAGAACTGGTCCCAGGCCCCCTGCGCGCGGACCCGGATTTCCTCGACACTCATCGTGGGATGCGGCGAGAAGAGCTTCGGGCGGCGCTCCGGGGCGATGAGCCAGTGCTGCGTCACCGGGATGCCGTCGACCGCCACCCCCCGCTGCTCGGGGCTCGCCGCCCACTTCTCGAAGTCCAGCGTGCCGGGGAACGGCGTGAGCAGCACGAACTGGGCGAACGTCAGGTCCGCCTGCTTCGCCAGCGCCACCGTTGCGTCGAACGTGGCGGTCGTGTCGCTCGGCAGGCCGAAGATGAAGGAGCCGAGCACGTGCACGCCATGCCGCCGGAAGGTCTTCAGCCGCGCGACCAGCGCTTCGCCCGCCAGGTTGAAGCCCTTGTAGACGTCCTTGAGGCCCTCTGGCGTGACCGACTCCACGCCGACGAGCGCCCCCCGGATCTTCGCCTCACGCATGGCATCGAGGAACGCGGGGTCCTCGGCGGCCTCCATCGTGATCTGCGTGAAGAAGACCATGTCGTCCGGCAGCTGGGCGAGTGCGCTCATCAGCTGGAACCGCTCGCGCCGCAGCGCCTCGAGTTCGCGCAGGCGCGTCGGGTCATGTCGTCGACGGGCCATGGCCAGGTCGTCGAGCGTCACCGGGTAGAAGTTGTCATCGGCCAGGGCGATGAAGCGGAAGCCGCGGCGGCGAAGCTCCACGATCTCCTCGACCACCACGTCGACCGATCGCTGCCGAGGCGCCTGCCCGTCGGTCCGCCACACCGAGCAGAACGAGCAGTGCTTCGGGCACCCGCGCACCGTCTGCACCGACGCCCACATGTAGCGCCCTTCCGGCAGGAGGTCCCACCGGGCGGCGACGAAGCGATCGCCACCGACACGTCCGCCGTCGTACACGGCCTTCGGAGTGCCGGACAGGCAGTCCCTCACCACCTGCGACCAGACCAGATCGCCGTCACCCGTGACCACCGCGTGCGCGCTCCCCTGCGCATGCGGCTCCTGCGGAAACAGCGAGGCGTGGATGCCCCCGTAGACGACCCACGCGCCCCGCTCTCGTGCGATGCGGCCGATCTCGTACCCGCGCCGGGCGTTGCCCGTATGAATCCCGATGCCGACCACGTCACCGGCGGCGATGCTGCCGACGTCCATGGCCTCGAGCGTCTCGTCGACGATGACCGGGTCGCCCCATTCATGACCGGTCGCCGCAGCCAGGACGTACAACCAACGCGGCGTGATCACCGCCACGCCGAACGAGAGATGACTCGGGTTCACGAGGTGCACACGTGGGCGCATGGGGCCTCCAGACAGACGACGAGTATGGCCGAGGTCCGGCCTGACAATCATGAATTCAACTGCGTGTTCAGAACTGGTCAGCGATCGCCTGGCCGGTCCGCGTGAAGAAACGGCCGAGGGATTGCCCGGTGCGCGACGCCGTGTCGGCGGTCGCCAGTCCTAGTTTCGCGGCGCTCGCTCCTATGCCAGCGCCGCCCGTCGCCGGTCCACCGGATGACGACAGAAACGGGAGCTCACGACGAAGTCCCGGGCTTTCGAGTACTTCGACAGACGAGGGCGCGGGGGCCACGACGACGGGTGCTCGCGCATCGCTCTCCTGAGTCTCCGTCGATGGACGCGGACGCGGCACGTCAGATAGGCCCGGTTCAGCGTGCGCATGCACCACGGCGGGTCGGATCCCATGCGAGGACCGCCCCGCTCGAACGGACGGTGGCTCGGGCTGCGCTACGACCACGCGCTCGGCGAGCGGCGAGGCGGCGAGGACCTCCGCAATGACGGGGGTCGCAATGCCGACGACCGGCGGCAGCGCGAGCCCGGCGACCACACCGGCAACGACGGCAGCGGCGCCCACGGCGGCACGCGACACGCGCGCAGTACGCGAGACCGGCGCGCCCTCGAGCAGCCGCTGAACGCGGGTGTGCAGCAGACCGGCCGCGGCCGCACCTGGCGCAAGCGACGGGTGCCCTCCGTGCGTTCGCGCCGCAACGGCCAGCACCTGCACGTAGGTGAGCGCGTCGCCGGTCCGTGACACGACGAACTGGTCGCACGCCGCCTCGGCTTCGCGATCGATCGCCCGTGCGCTCCACCACACCGCTGGGTGGAGGCCAGCAATCGCCACGAGCAGACGCTGCGCGACCCGCGTCCAATCGTCCCATCGAGCCAGATGCGCCGACTCGTGAAGCACCAACGCCGCGAGCGCCGGCTCATCGAGGGTCGTCGCCAGCTGCGAGGACACGAGCACGCGCGGCCGGAAGAACCCGATTGCACACGCGGCACCGACGTGCGGCGACACCAGCACAGCGGCACGCCTCGCCACCGGTACGGCCACGCCGGTCAGCGGGCGCGCGGTCGTCACCAGGCGACGGAGGGCCAGCAGCCCGCGCGTGAATCGCAGGCCAGAACCCGCAACCCATATCCCCCACATCGCCAAAACGGCCGTGCCGATCCAGTCGGCAGGGGGCGCGATCGTGATCAGCGACGACGGCGCACCGAGCGCATCAGCCGCGCTCGCCGCGGGACCCGACATGAAGCCGCCATCGAAGGGGACAAGCCCCGAAGGCACGCACAGCAGCAGGAGCGGCAGGACAGCCACAGCCATCAGCGTCAGCCACCAGAGCAGGTGCCGTTCGGCCGCCGCCGTCTGGGGCACGAGTCGAATGCAGAGGTCGGCGACAGCGGCCAGGAGTACGCCCGCGACGAGCCACTGCGCCAGGAGCGGCATCATCGACGCGCCTTGCCCTTCGCGTGCCGCTCGATGAGCGCCTTCACACGCGCGAGTTCGTCGGCGCTGACCTCTTCGTGCCCGAGCAGGTCCATCACCAGTTCCTCACGTGATCCGCCAAAGAACCGCGACAGCACGTGAGACAACGCACCCTGGCGCGCCTGCTGCCGATCGATCAACGGGGAGTACACGAACGCGCGGCCATCCTTCTCGTGCGCGACGTACCCCTTCTGCTCCAGGATGCGCAGGATGGTCAGGACCGAGTTGTACGCAGGCTTCGGCGCAGCGGGCATGCGCTCGACAACCTCGCTCACCGTGGAGCCGGGGTGGTCCCACAGCACGTGCATGATGCGGTGCTCAGCCTCGGTAAGCGCACGGGATCGCGTGCGGCCAGCCATGCCCAGACGATACGTTCGGCCCTCACCCGTGTCAACTAATTAATTAAGAGATAACGGGCATGCTCGCCGCCACCCCAGGCAGGTGCCATGCTACTGTCACGCCATGCGCTCACGGCTCACTCACATCGTCCTGGCGACCGTCGTCGCACTCGCATGGGTTGTCAGCGGCTCGGCGCAGGACACCAGTGAGTGGGTGCGGCCATTCCCCGCCTTTCGCCTGATTGGCAACATCTACTGGGTGGGCACCTACGATCTGTCGACCTATCTCGTCACGACACCGCAGGGTCACATCCTCATCAACACCGGGTTGGCGGACACGGTGCCTGAGATCCGCAAAGGGGTCGAGCAGCTCGGCTTCAGGATGTCGGACGTGAAGATCCTCACCGCGACACACGGCCACTACGACCATGTCGCCGGGATGGCGGCGTTGAAGCGGATGACCGGCGCGCGCGTGCTCGTGAACGAACGCGACCGGCCGCTGCTCGAGACCGGCGGCAAGGCGGACTTCCGGTTCGGGAACACACCGGGCGCCCTCTTCGACGCCGTCACGGTCGACGGCACCTTCAAGGATGGCGAGAGCATCTCCCTCGGGGGCACCACGCTCGTGGCACACCTGCATGCCGGGCACACGAAGGGAGCAACCACCTTCACGACGACGGTCGTGGAGAACGGGAAGAGCTACCGTGTGGCGATTGCGAACATGGGTTCGATCAACCCCGGCGTGAAGATGACGGGAATGCCCGGCTATCCGGACATCGCGCAGGACTACGCCCGCACGTTCCTCGCGCAGAAGGACCTGCCCGTGGACGTCTTCTTCGCGTCGCACGCATCGCAGTTCCGCATGCACGACAAGTACAAACCCGGCGACCCGTACAACGCCGATCGGTTCGTCGACCCGAAGGGCTATCTCGCGGAGGTCCAGCGGCTCGAGAAGGCCTACCTCGATCAGGTCGCGCGTGAGCGCGCTCCCCGCTGATCGTCCGCGCCCGGGACATCACGCCACGACGCTGACTCAGTCGAGCAGCTCGCCGCCGCACGTCACGATGGTGAGCCGTGGGCCTTCCTGCGATCGCGCGCATCCTGGCCAGCCACTCCCTCTGAATCGGGTCTGCACGAGCCAGACCAGATCGTCGCGGAGCTGTTCCAGAACAGGGACGAGCGAGACGTCGGGACTCGTGACAATGAGCGCCGTGATTCCCGGGTCGGGCCCCAGCCGCGCGCGCACGCGGTCGACCATCTCGCCCAGCGCACCGGGGCGGCGCAGCAGGGCGGGATCGACGCGGACCAGAAGATAGATCGGTCCCGACCGATGCCTCAGCGGATCGAGCACCTCGGACCCATTGCGGCCGTCCAGCCGCAATCGCCTGATCTCGACCTGTGACCGCTCCGCGATGGCACGCTCGAAGGGCCACGCGGCGAAATCGGGAAAGGCCACCACGGTCGGGTGCGCGGACCCGGTGACGACGTGAGCCGCTGCCTGGGGCCAGGCTTCAAGACCCTCCCACGGCCTGCCTGACACCCACATCACCGTCCACGCGATCGCCAGGGCCGCCACCGAGGCATTGGCGAGGCGCCGCCACTTCGCCTCCGACGCGGAGGCGACCGCGATGCCGAACGCCACGATGGCGAAGATGACGGCCGGCAGCAACGTTCGTGGCCACCAGACCGGCTGCCAGACCAGCGACGTCGCCGCGACACCGACGACGTAGGCAACCGCTGCGCCCAGCGGGGCGAGCCACTCCCGCTTGCGCGGCGCCGCCAACACCACGACGAGGGCACCGGCCGCGATCGTCGCGCCGACGATCACTCCAGGGAGGCCGACGTACGCGCCAGGGTTTGACGCCCCCGCCACCTCCGCGGTCGACCGCCACAACAGGTCCCAGCCCAGCGCCGGCATCCACCAGTCGTCCTGCACGTGCCGCAGCGCCAGAGGCGACCCGATGAGCACGAGTCCCCACGCGACCACGACGATGCCCATTCCCGTCCACGGCACGCGCGCGAACCGCTGATGTGTCGCGCCGATCAGGATGAACGCAGCGATGCTCGGAACCAGGAGAACGGCGACGTAGTGGCTCAGGCAGCCGAGCAACAGGATGCCGCAGAGCGCATATCGGTCACGTCGGTCCACGGCCTCAGGTTTCGCGTCCGCAATCCTCCATGCATAGGCACAGGCACAGACCGTCGTGAAACCCAGGAGCGCATACGCGCGGAGTTCCACGTCGTATCGCAGCAGGAAAGGTGATGTGGCCAGTAGAACACCCGCGTACGCAGCTGCGCGCCGCGAGGCCTGCCCCGCCCACGCCACACCCGTGAGGACCGTGGCCATGCCGAGCCCCATCGGCAGCAGCCGGAGCCAGGCCAGGTTGCTCGAGACGCGGCTCCACACCCCCAGCAACGCAGCAAACGCCGGCGGAGTGGTGTCGTGCACGACTGCAGACAGCCACCCGGCCAACGTCTGTGCCTGGAGCGCCTGCAGGGTGGCCGCCTCGTCGAGCCACGGGGCGCGCGCGACAGCGGGCAGGCCAAGCGCGAGGGTGGCGGCTGCACAGAGGCACGCGGTGAGGAGCGTCACCGTTCGATGCCGCTCCTGATCTGTTCCTCTCGACGCCGAAGGACAGTGTCTATCCAAAGGTCGAGCTATAATCGCATCTTCCACAACATCTGGTGCGCTCCCGTCGGTCGGCCATCGCGGGACATGAGTGCTGGTGCCCACGTTTGTCAGAGATCACGCTGAATCCCGATGTGGTCTGCAGCCCGCTGCCCGAAGGTGGTGTGCTGCTCGACCTCGATACGAAGCAGTACTTCGCGCTGAACCGTACGGGCATGACCGTCTGGCAGCATCTCGAGGACGGCGGGTCGCTCGCGGGTCTGCGTGCGTCTCTCGGCGAAGCGGCCGCAGGCGACCTCGATGCGTTCGCCGCCTGCCTCATCGGCCACGGCCTGGCCACGCAGGCACCTGCGCGTGAACCCGGCGCCGTCCCGACGGCGCCTCCTGCGCAGGGACCCTGGGATGCACCGACGGTGACGCCGCATGGACGTCCGCTGGCTCAGGTCATCCTCTCGCCGTTCGATCCCACGGTTCCGATTCCCGAGTAGCGATACGTCGTGCTCCTGACGCTGCCCTGGCTCTCGCTGGCTCTCCCCGACCTCACGTCGGCGATCGAGGAACAGATGCGTCGGGCCGCGGCGAAGTTCGCGGCCGGCGAGTCACGGACGGCCGTTCACCTCGGGGGCGAGTTGGCGTGCGACGATCGCGGAGCTCCCGACGCTGCCGAAGACGTGATGCGGCACGCGAACGTCTCCTTCCAGTTCGTCTCGGGCATCGAAACGGTCGATGAGGCACGCTATGCCACGCGCGATGGCTCCGTGGTCTGCGTCGACCACGCGGCCCGCCACGTCAGCTTCCGCCTGAACCGGGCCGTGTTCGATGCGCCGTACTCGACGTGGACCGACCTGTTCGCCGCGCCCCTCGCGGCCACCTGGCGCCATCACGGCTGCTTCCCGCTCCACGCGGCAGCCGTGGCATTCGACGATGGGACCTCCGTGATGGTGGTGGGCGCCTCCGGGTCTGGCAAGACGACGACGGCGCTCGCCCTTGTGACGGCGGGTGCGACGTGGCGGGCCGATGACAAGGTGCTGCTGCACCATGCCGGCGCCGGCCTGCTCGCAACCAGCCTCTACGCGAACACCAACCTGGCGCCCCAGACGATCGCCGCCCATCCGCATCTCGGGTTTGCACTGGCCCGTCCACCGCTCAACGAGACCAATGAGAAGCGGGCCTGTCTGCTGAGGGAGTTGGGACAGCGGGTCGACCTCTCCCCTTTCGCGCCGTCCGCGCTGCTCTTCCCCATCCGCGTCACGCGGCACACCTCGTCATTCAGGCCGATCAGCACCATCGACGCGCTCCTCCGGCTTGCCGAGCAGAGCCCAACGAGCGGGGACCGGACGGTGATGAGGCGGCAGCATGAGCTCCTGGTGACGCTGGCGCGGCGTGCGCCCGCGTGGGAAATTGAAGCTGGCAGCGACGTCCTCATCGCACCGGGGTCGTTTGCACGGGCCCTCCGCGATGCCGTCAGCCATCACGCGGTGTCCGCGTCCGCATGAGCCTGCTCTTCAGCGTCGTCATTCCGGTACTCGACATGGCGGACACGATCGGGCCGTGTCTCGACGGGCTCCTCGCCCAGAGCTTGCCGTCTTCGCGGTACGAGATCCTGGTCGTCGACAACGGGTCGACGGACGGCACCCCCGACGTGGTCAGCCGCTATCCGGTCCGCCTGCTGCATGAGCGCGCACCTGGCGCCTGCAACGCAAGGAATGCGGGCATCGCAGCGGCTCGGGGCGCATTCATCGCCTTCACCGACGCCGACTGCGTGCCTTCGCGTGGGTGGCTGGCCGCCTTTGCCCGCGCGGTCGCAGACGATCAGTGTGATATCGCCGCCGGTTCGCTCGCGGTGCTCGATCCTGGCCAGTCGGTGCTCTCCCGCTACTCGGCAGCGCTGGGTCAGTACGACCCCGAGCGGACGCTCGCGCATCCAACGTTTCCGTACGCACCTACGGGCAACCTCTGCGTCCGGCGATCGCTGTTCGACGCCGTGGGGCCGTTCAGCCCGGCGTTCCCGACCTACGATGCGGCCGAGTTCTTCTGGAGGCTGAAGCAGCGCGGACCGATTCGGGCGCGGGTCGAACGACGGGCACTGGTGTTCTACCGCACCCGCAATTCCGTGCGCGCGTTCGTGAAGCAGAACTTCGGGTACGGGCTCGGCGCGGGTCGCCTCCTGCGGCAGGCGGCCGGTCGGCATGTCGGAACGTCGCGCGCCGCGCTTCGCTCGTTTCACACGCGTGTGCGCGACGTACAGGCCATCGCGCAGTCGGATGCCGCCGGTTCGCTGCGACGCAGCGCCGCGTTCATCGGGCTTCACCTGCTCCGCGAGACGGCCATTGCCACCGGGTTCATCGCGGCAACGCTCAGGGACGCCTGACAAACGGGTGCCACACTCGTGCCCCCGACAGCCCTCTCCCTGCTAACCCGGACGCGTCGACGCATCCGCACGTTCGACGAGGCGCTGCTGCTCGTCAGGGTCGCAGCCGTGATGGCGCTCCTGCCCTGGCTCATACGACTCGAGACCACCCGCATGCTGCGCTGGCTCGAGCGGATCGGGTCCATCGTGCGCGTCGGGATGCGCGCGTCGCCTGACGACGTCGTCCGGATGACGCGGTCGTGTGGCGGCCTCCACCGCTGGGCGTTCCAGGACAACTGCATCGCCCAGTCGCTGACGCTGTTCACCCTCCTCAACCGTCGCCCGAGGGAACTGGAGGTCGTGTTCGGCGTCGAGTCCCTTCCTGCCGTCGACGGCGTGCCCCGCCTCGGGCGTCGACACGTGTGGCTCGAGTCGAACGGCCGTCCGGTCTACGAACGCGAGGCGCTGGATCTCAGCCGATACGCGGTCCAGGCTCGGTACGGTGCGCTGTCCCGTGACGACGCGCCGGGAGCGGCATCGGTGATCGGAGCACTTAGCGTCTCCGGTGCGGCAAGTGGGCTGAACAGCATCGCCGCGGTTGCCCGGACGAAGATCGTCGCCACCGTGCTGGGGCCGGCCGGAGTGGCGGTGAGCGGCCAGGTGTCGCAGTCACTGCTGGCGTTGAACTGGCTTGCCACGTTCGGCACGGGCGCCGGAACAACCCGCTTTCTCGCGGAGGCGCTCGCGCAGGATGACGAGGACGCTGCCGGAGGCGTCGTACGGAGCGCAGCCGTGTTGCTGGGGGGTACGTCTGTCGCACTAGCAGCCGCGGCGGTCGCCTTCGCACCACAGATGTCACGCGTGCTGTTCGGCTCACCCGGCCGCGAGTCGTGGGTGTTGTGGATCGCGGCGGCGATCCCTGCCGCCGCCGTGCTGAGCGTCTCGACATCGGTCCTGCGTGGCGCGGCGCAGCCAGAGCGCCTTGCCGCCGCGCAAGGGATCGGTGCGAGCCTTGCCGTCGGCGCCGCTGTCGCCCTCGTGCGGGGCGCGACCCTCGACGCGCTCGCCCCCTTGGCGCTCGTGATTACCACCATCCAGGCCACAGCCACGACGGTGGCGGCCTGGCCGCTGCTGCGCCGCTTCGCCTTGCACCGCGGCACCGGTCGCCACACCGGCCTCATGGGGCGCATTGCCGGGTACGGTCTCGCCAACGTCGTCATGGGGCTCGCGACGGCGGCGTCGACCCTCTACATCGGCCGCGCGTATCTCGCGTCCGGCGCCAGGACCGAGGCGGGACACATCGCGGCGCTGGCCTGGTTTGCGGAGCCGCTCGCCGGTGCCATCGTGTCCGGCTTCTATGCGTCGACGTTCCCGGCCTACTGCGCGACACACGGGGAACAGGCTCGCCGCGTGCTGTCGCGGGGCGTTCGAGCGCTGGTCGTGGTTGCGACCCCGCTGCTGCTCGCATCGTCGCTCCTCTCACGTCCGTTGCTCCACCTGCTGTTTGCGCCCGCCTTCGTGAGCCTCGCCCCGCTTGTGCGAGTGCAGGTGCTGGCGACGTACGTGCGGTCCGCCAACGTCCTGCTCGGCGTTCCGCTGCTCGCACGCGGCTACGTCGTTCCGCTGACGCTGCTCCACCTGGCGTGGGCGACGCTTTCAGCCGCGGCTGCGACGCGGGGGCTTGGCGGACCGGGGAGCTACACGTATGCGCTGCTCGGCGCCGGTGCACTCCAGACGATCGCCCTGGTGCTCGGCCTGCGAGTCGTGCGAATTCCACTGACGAGAGGTGATCTCGCGTGGCTCGCGGCCGGTGCGGCGCTCCTGGCGGTGGTGGCGGTGGCGTGATGCGCATCCTGCACGTGAACAACGTGCTTCCGGTGGAGCCGATGGACGGCGGGCGCATGCGCAAGCAGCAGCACCTCGACGCGCTGGCGGATCGGCATGAGGTCTGGGTGATCGGACGCACGCCCGACGCGGACGCACGCGACGCACTCGCCAGAACGCATCCTGAGTGGACGCTGATCACGGTTCCCGAGGAGGAGGTGCCGGGGCGCAATCCGGTGGCCGCGGCGGTCCGCGATCTCGCCGCGCGCGTCGCGTTCGACCTCGTGTTCGTGTCCGGCTTCAGCCAATGGCCAGGCGAGCGCGCGTTCCGCGACAGCCTCGTCGTGCTCGACATCGACAGCGTCGATGCCACCGTCTTCCAGCGCATGCGCGATACCGACCGGGCCGCTGCCTCGTCGTTCGACATTGCGGCGACCGAGGCGCTGACGAGGACCGTGTGCCGCCGCGCCGACCTCGTGCTCACGTGCTCGGACGTGGACGCGGCGCAACTCCGTGCGCTCGCGCCCGACGCGAGGATCGGCGTGGTCGCCAACGGGATCGATGCGAGATCATTTCGCGGCATGGGTGCCGTTCCGGACGGTCCACCGGTGGTCACGTTCACCGGGTTCCTGGCGTACTGGCCGAATGCGGACGCCGCCACGTTCCTGATGGCGGAGATCCTCCCGCTGCTGCGCGCGCGCGTGCCGGAGGTTCGCGTGAGGCTCGTCGGTCGTGTACCGCCCGAATCGGTCGTGACGCTCGCACGGCAGCATGGGGTCGAGTTGCACGCGGATGTCCCCGACATGCGTCCCTGGTTCGAGACGACTCATGTCCTCGTCGCGCCCATCCGCGCAGGGAGCGGCACACGGCTGAAGATCCTGGAGGCATTCGCCGCACGTCGGCCGGTCGTCTCGACCAGCATCGGCTGCGAAGGGCTGGACGTGCGCGACGGCGAGCACCTCCTTGTCGCCGACACCGCACCCGCCTTCGCCGACGCCGTCGCCCGGCTGCTCTCCGACCGGAACCATGCCGATCGGCTGGCCATGCAGGCGCACGACCTTCTGCTGGCGCGATACGAACGAAGCGCGCTGGCAGACCATCTTCGCGCGCTGATCGACACCCTTGGTCGCCGCCGCGCAGAACCGGGCGCCTCCGGGCGGACGTGAACATGAGTCGTCGCACTCATGCTCATGAGAGCCATGCGCTCGGCACAGCCCGCGCACTGGCTGGCACCGGTCCATCACACGCGATCGACATCGTCCTCGAGCGCCTCGCGCGAGGCGATGCCGAAGCGGCGCAGACCTGGAGCGTGCTCCTGCACGGGGGCCTGCTGCCTGCCCTCGCATACGCCTGTGAACAACGTGACGGCCCAACCGTGAATGGGCCGCTCCGCGAGAGCCTCAGGTCGGCGCTCGACGTGAACACGCTGCGCAATGCGCTGCTGCGCCGGGAAACGATCGAGGCAAGCCGGGCCCTCCTGGACGTCGAAATCACGCCGCTGCTGATGAAGGGGATCTGGCTCGCGCACGAGCGGTATCCCCACCCGGGGATCCGCACGATGGCCGACGTGGATCTGATCGTTCCCGTCGGCACACGCGAACGGGCGCGGAGGGCGCTCGAAGCAATCGGCTTCCGTCGCGTGCCGCCAGCGGGCCCGGATGGTGCCGATACCTGGACCGACACGTTCACGCGCCCTGCCGCTCTGCCAGGCGGTGAGACGTCAGTGGAGTTGGACCTGCACGACGCGCTCAGGATGTCGCGCGCTCGCGAGTGGCCCGTCGAGCGCCTGTGGCAGCATGCACACCGCACGCGGTTCGGCCCAGTCACGGTGCTCACACCATCTCGCGAGGCGGGCCTGCTGTACCTCGCCGCTCATGTCTTCAAGCACGGCTTCGATCTGCGACACGCCCTGGTGGCAATCGGCGACGCCTCCGCCATCCTTCACGGCGATGACGGTCTCGACCTGGAGTGGATGGACGCGGAACTGCAGGACACGCGTGACGCGCTGGCGGTGTACCTGCTGCTGACGTACCTCGGCGACGTGCCCACCTCGCAAGGGCGTGAACTCCACGCGCGCGTGTCGCGACGGCTCGAGCAGCGTGGACTGCGGCGTGATGCGGATCGGCTGCTGGCCGCCGCATCGCAGCTCACACTCCTCAGCGGGACCGATTTCTCACTGTTCGATGTCGGCGAGCAGCAGTCGATGGTCCTGCTGCTGCGCAGGCTCGTGGCTGGCGCGTTCCGCTGGCGAGGCCGGGTGCGGCACGGAGAGTCCGGGTCGCTGGAAGGAGTGGGGTTGGCGCGACTCGCTCGTCGCGCCAACTGGAGGTACGCGTACACGACGTTCCTGGCGGGACGCCTGCACGCACGGTCGGAGCCGCCTATTCCTTCTTGACCGTCGCCTCGACCTCGACCGGAAGGCCGAGTTCCGTCTTCAGCGTCATGTAGACCTTGTCGCCTTCCTTCAGTTCCTTCTTCAGGTCCGACAGGACGATGTGAATGCCCTTCGGGTTCAGGTAGGCGGCATCGTAGGCGGGCACGGTCACGTCTTCCTTCACCGCATCGCCGGCGCCTGCGTCGCGGAACTCGATCTTGCCAGCGACGTCCGAGGTGCCCGAGACCAGATACACGGCATACATGCCGGGGTTGTTCACCGTTGCGTACGCGGACGCGCTCTTCGCCCCCGCCTCGGGCAGCTTCACCCAGGCATCGGTCGCCGTCACCGGCTTGTCCTGCGCGAACGCCACGCCGTGTCCCACGAGGACCAGCAGCGCCGCCGCCAGCACGCTCTTCCGCATCCGCTCGACCACGTTCCTCATCTCGACTCCCGTCTTCCAAGACGCCGACCCACCCGGCGCGCCCATTACTCTAGCGCGACGCGACCAGCCGGGAAAACCCTGGACGGGACGCACCGCCACCACGAACAGGGCTCCGGCGCTCAGCGCCGCCGTTCCGCCCTCACGACAGCGCCCACGGCCACCAGCAGGCCGAACCAGTACAACCACCACGGCCACGTCTTCGGGACGCGATGCGCCATGGCGGCTCCAGACTCCACCAGGAAGGACCCGACGATGACGACACACCCCGCAAGCAGCGGCGCGGCGTCCGACCACCGCCAGTGGCGCGGACGATCCGCGGTCAGGAACAGCCAGCTGCCGACCGTGACGAAGAGGACCGCCACCAGTGACGGCGCCCAGACCGGCGCCACCCACGGCACGGGAATCAGGAACAGGATGTCCCACGCGCCAAGGCTCTGCGGCCACCCGATGACCACCCGGAGCGTCAGGTAGTACATCAGGTCCCACACCCCAAAACCGACGAGGAACGCGCCCCATCGTCCCGCTGCGCGCGTGCTGGCGAGCCACCCGACCGAGGCCAGCAGCACCATCGTGCACGCCTCACGGACCAGTTCGAGCCTGACGGTCCATGCGGGGAGCGCCACCTCGGTCACCTGCAGCGCGGCGCCAGCCCCCGGGACCGGCTCGTGCAGGTAGAGTTCGCGGAGGTAGACGACCACGCACGCTTCGATGAAGCCGAACGCGATGGCATACAGCCAGAGGCTGACGTAGTTGCCGACCCGATCCCGCGTTCCCATGGCCACTCACCGCGCACGACCTGTCGCCGGCTCCGCCCGGCACCGCCCGCGCGTTCTGGACGACAATAATCCCCGATGCGCCGATCGACCAACCAGTTCTCCGTCGTGATCATGTGGGCGGGACTTGCGCTGCTGGCGTACCTGCTGTTCCTCATCGTGCAGCCGTTCCTCGTGCCGCTCGGATGGGGTTGCGTGATCGCCGTCCTGATCTACCCGATCCAGCGTGAGTTCGAGCGGCGCATGAGCCGCGGCACTGCCGCCGGCGTGTCGACGCTGCTCGCGGCCCTGATCCTCATCGGCCCTTCGATCGCGCTGACGAATGCCTTCGCGCGCGAGATGGTGGACCTCGCGCAATCACTGCAGGCCTCGTTCAGTGGCGGCACGCCTGCCGTCGTGCAGGAACTGCGGGAACTCCTGCAGAACGTACCGTACGCCTCGCGCGTCGACCTCGGGAGCATGAGCACCGACGCGCTCCAGAAGACGGCGACGTTCCTGATGTCACAGTCGGGGTCGATTCTCACCAACATCGCCGTCTTCTTCGTCGACCTCGCGCTGGCCCTCTTCGCGACCTTCTTCCTGCTGCGCGATGCTGACGACATCATGCACGCCGTCCGGCGGCTGCTGCCGATGTCGCCGACAGCGCGCGAAGCCTTCATCACGCGGACGGCCGATCTGATTGCCGCGGGTGTCACCTCGTCGGTGATCGTCGCGGCGCTGCAGGGTTTCCTCGGAGGCGTGGCCTTCGCGATCGTCGGCCTGCGGGCGCCGATCTTCTGGGGTGTCGTGATGGGGTTTGCCTGCTTGCTGCCCTTCGGCGCGGCGATCGTGTGGCTGCCGGCCGGGATCTTCCTCGCGCTCTCCGGTTCCTACACGAAAGCGCTGATCCTGATCGGCCTTGGCGCCGGGGTCGTCAGCATGGTCGACAACGTCGTTCGTCCGCTCCTGCTCAGTGGACGCGTGCAGATGAACGGGCTCGTCATCTTCGTGAGCCTGCTCGGCGGGCTCAATGTCTTTGGCCTCCTCGGCATCGTCCTCGGCCCGATCGTCGTCGTGACCGCGATGGCGCTGGTGTCGAGCTACGTGGAGACGGTGCCGGAAGAAGGCGCGCACTCGCCAATCACGCCGCCCTGAGGCGCCGGTCGCGAGCTCGCGAGGTACTGCTACCTCGAGGCGAGGCGCCTCGGCTGCACGAGGGCGCCGTTGCCCGCCACGTCCCAGACCGCAAAGCGCACCCACTTCGCGCCGGTGCCGTCCACCGGGATCGAGAAGTGGTGCGAGCCGCGCGCCGGGAGGTCGGACACCGGCACGAGCCTGCGGTCCACCTTCGCGCCGTCACCCCAGACAACCTCGACGATCGCGAGCGGGAACGTCCACTCGACGTCGGCCTCGATCGTCTGCGCCTGCCCGCGCTGTGCGATGGCGTACCCCGGAATCAGCACCTCGCCAGAGGTGACGAAGTAGTCCCCGTTCATCAACGTCGCAATCAGCGGACTGACGTCGTCCGGCGTTGGTAGCGACGCGAGCCGCACGTAGCTGACCGGCGAACTCGCGTAGATGTCGTCCCCGGGTTGCTGGTGACGCACCTCGGAAATCGAGAGCGCCATCTTCAGCGGCGCTGGCGTGTCGACGAGCCAGTTGGCCATGTCGTCGAGCAGGGGCAGGCAGCGGTACTCGCAGAGCCGCGACTCGGAACGGTCGAGCCCCATGCCCCATCGGAACCCGATGCCCTGGTAGTGCGGATCGCTGAAGGACGGCAGGTGCCGGATCGCGTCGGGGAAGCCGGTCGACCCCTTGGTGCGCGGGTGCGGCATCGTGAAGAGGATGTTCTCGCGCCGTGCCATCTCCATCAAATCGTCCGCACCGCGCAGGTGGTAGATCGTTCCGTACTTCGGATCGGCCGTCGTCAATGGCGCCGAGGGTCCGCGCCCAGCCTCCCAGTAGACCGGGTGCGAGAAAATCAGGTCCGTGTGGCCGCCGAGCGGGCTGCCGTAATACTCCTGCGAGGGCAGCACGAGGAAGTCGGTATCGGAATGCCGCTTCGCGCCTTCGATGGAATTGAATCGGATCTCGTGCTCGTCGACACGCGGACGCGCAGGCGTGGCGGCACCTGCAGCCGCACCGGGCGTGAGCGGGGCATCCGCAACAGGCGGCACCGGAGGGAAACCGGGGTACGCCGCGCCGACCGGCGGGTTCTCTGCCCCGATGCCGACCGAATCGATCTGCGACACGATGTTGATGCCGAGCGCCTTCAGTGCGACGAGGTCTGGAATGTCGGCGTCCAGGCTGCCCGCGTCCCGGAGACGGCGACCAAGGTCCATGTGGTAATGATGGTTCATCACCTTGAACCCAGGCAGCGGCTTGTACGTGTCGTCGTGCGTGAAGGAGGAAGCGCGCGCGAACGTCGCCTCAGCCCGTTCGGCGGTCGGATACAGGAAGACGGTCATCCGCTGTGTCGTCCCGGGCCGCGCGCTGTAGAGTGCGAAGTTGGCCTGGTTCTCGGATTCGTCCTCGTGTTCGGCCTGGCGGATGCCCACCGAGAAGGTCCGGTTCGTCTCCTTGCGGTAGTAGTTGTAGCCGAGGTTGATCGCAATCTCCCGGGCCCAGAAGAACGTGTGTGGTGGTGGAAAGACGGCAATCGAACCAGCGCCCTCGCGCTCGGCGACGACCAGCCGCTGGCTGGCTTTGAGCGGCACCTGGTCGTCGTTGGTCGCCCCGCCAAAGCGGTACTGCTGCCAGGTGTTCGCGATGTCCTTCCAGACGACGCGCGATCCAGTTGTGCTCAGGCCGCTGAGACCTGCGTGGTACTTGAATGCGACCCAGTTGGCCGACGTGCTGGCCAGCACGTCCTGCTGAATCAGGTTCGTGCCCTTGAAGATCGTGTACTGCAGCGAGCCGGAGAACAGACCGGCCGTAACACCCGGGAACTCCACTGTCAGACGGCCGCCGTCGCTGCGTACGCGGCATGAGGCAATGGCGTACGTAGCGACGATGCGGGCGATCTCGTCGGCGTTACGAGGCAGCCCCGGCTGGTTGGCCACACCCTGCGCGGGCGGAGGGTTGCTGCTGCGGTTGGCCGTCGCCCCTGTGTCGAGCGGGGCGTCCCAGAACGGGTCCCAGCGGTACGTGTCGACGATGTCGTTGGTCAGCGGCACGCCAAGGCCGCGGAGCGGCTGCATCTGCTGGTTGCTCATGCGCCGCAACCCGGTGGTGACGCGGTACTCCGGCACGGCGTTCGAGGCAACGACAGCCCAGGCGCCGCCCGCCTTCCTGACGGCAAGCTCACGGATGGTTGGCGTCCCTCGCTCGACACCGAACCGGATCCGCAGGTCCTCACGATTGTCGCCAGCCCACTGGACGACGACGCCGTCGGCGGCTGCCGACGCGGTCAACCCTGGCTGTGCCGTGTAGCCGTCCAGCGAGCACGACAGCGACTGGGCGTGGGCGGGAATGGTGGCGAAGAGAGCGGAGGCGACGAACGCGGCAACGGTGAGCGTGCGACGCACGTTCACTTCGCCGGCCCGGTCGCGCCGGGTCGGACCACGCCCTGGTAGCCGGCCGTCACCTGGCGCAGCCCCTTGTACGCAAACTTCTGGAGGCGCTTCCCCTCCCACGTTTCCGTCGTGTAGAGGTTGCCCTTCGAGTCGATCGCGATGCTGTGGACCCCGAAGAACTGGCCGACACCACGGCCGCCATCGCCAAAGCTGGTGATCATCTGCAGCGACTGCCGGTCGATGACCGAGATCCGCTGGTTCATCCCGTCGGCGAGGAAGAGGTATTTCTGCTGCGGATCCTTGGAGAAGGCGATGTCCCACACGGAGCCCGAGCCCAGCGTCTCCTTCTCGTAGAACTGCTCCTTGACGAACGTGCCGTCGGGCCTGAAGACCTGAAGGCGGTCGTTCACGCGGTCGCAGACGTAGATCAGGTTGTCGACCGACTTGTCGGCGCAGTGCACCGGATTGCGGAACTGTTGCGCGGGCGGATCGTGGGGGCGATAGCGCCCCAGGTCCTTGTCGTCGGGCGTGTTGCCGTAGGCGCCCCAGATCCGCTTGAACTCGCCGGTTTCAGAGTCCAGGACCACGACACGATGGTTGCCGTACCCGTCGGCGACGTACGCCTCCTTGTTCGGCTCGTCGACGAAGACCTTCGCGGGCTGCCGGAACGCGAATCGGTCGGTGCTGCCGGCATTCGCCCAGCCGAATCCGATCTGCTTGATGAACGTGCCGTCCCGGGTGAACTTGAGGAGCTGGCCGTCCTGCGCGCCATTGCCCGCGATCCAGACCGTGCCGTTCGTCTCGACGAAGATGCCGTGGTTGCTCTGGGGCCACTCGTAGCCCTGGCCCGGCCCGCCCCACGACTGCACGAGGTTCCCCGCCGGATCGAACTCGAGCACCGGCGGCGCCGCCGCGCAGCAGTTCTTCGAGAGCCGGCCGCCGAGCGCGTTCTCGTTCGGGTCCAGCGTCGAAGCGCCACGATGGATGATCCACACGTGGTCCCGCGTGTCGACCCACACCCCAATCGCGGAGCCGAGGATCCAGTGGTTCGGCAGCGGCTTCGGCCAGAGCGGGTCGACCTCGAACGCCGGCGCGAGCACCCGACCGGCCGCCTGCGCCTCGGCCGAGCGCGACATGAGCCGCTCGCCTGTGCCCAGCGCACCCAGGACCGTGACCCAGACCAGCGCCGTCCTGATTCGTCGCCGCATGCCGCTACCCCTTACCCCTTGCGTGCCTTCTTCGGCACGAAGGCGAGGAACCGGCGAGGGTTGTCGTTCATGATCTGCTTCAGCACCTTCTCGTCGGCGCCTGCGTCCTTCAGCTTCGGCACGAACACCGTGAGCGCGCGCGCGTAGCCCGGCCCCTTCACCTGCTTGGTCTGCGCGATGTTGGCGAGGTCCGACGCGATCATGATGTTGTCCGCATAGCCTGCCTCGATGAGCTTGATGACCATCGGGACCTGCTGCGCGTCACCGGGCCCACCCTGCCGGTCGAAGCCGATGAAGGCCCCGCGGCGGCAAATCGCGCGGTGCACTTCCACGTTCGCATCCACGAGGTTCCCGACATGGCCGATGACGACCTTCTTCGGGTCGACCCCGACGTCCTCGAACAGGTCGAGCTGCTCGAGGGCCGACTTGCCCGGAATGCCCGTGTGCGTGAAGATCGGCATGTTCGTCGCGACGCTCGCGCGCCCGACCGCACGGAAGACCTTCCGCTCGTCCTTCGTAATCCAGTCCCACGATCCGATCTCGCCCCAGACGCCGATCGGATCGGTGTCCGCCTGCTTCATCAGCGCCTGGAAGATCTGCTCTTCGCTCCAGGTCGAGATCTCCTTCGGATAGAAGGGCTGCGTGTAGTAGCCACCGCCCGCGACGATGGGCAGCCCCGACTGCTGCGAGAGCTGGCGCAGGAAGTTGATGTCCCGCCCCATGTCCGGATGGCCGCCGTCGACGATGCAGGCGACCCCCTCGGACCTGGCGATCTTCATCTCCTCGACCTGATAGGCGAGGTCCTGCATGAAGTACTTGCCGGACGGCGTGCTCGGCGGGGCGGGTGGCGGTGCACCGCCGCCCTGGCGCGCAGCGCCCTGACCAGGCTGCGGCGCACCGGGCATGGCGGTCTCGCGACGCGTATCCGCCGCGTAGCCGTTCCAGCGCGTCATGAAGTCGTCCGCGAAGGACATGTGCTCGTGGAACAGCGTGGCGCCACCCGCGAGTTCCTCGGGTGCGTAGTCCTTCAGGATCGTGCGGATGACCGCTCCCTTCGGGAAGGTCAGCGACTGCGCCGACGCGAACTCCGGCAGCGCGGTCGCCGCGATGCCCATGCCCAGCATTCCGAGCGCCTCACGGCGCGTCCATCCACGAGACTCCGACATCCCCATGCTCCTTGACCGAACCGGTCGCGAAATGTGCGGGACTACTCTAAACGAATTCAGCAGACTGCAGATTTCAGATTGCAGATGCTCAAGGGCGGGTAAGGCAGGTGGGGCGGGTCGGCCTACCTGCCTGTGCGGCCCCCGCCAGCCTGGCCAGCCGTTCCCGATCTCGTCGTCCCGGCCGTCCAGGCGTTCCCGGCATCCTAGTCGAGATGCCCCCGCTCCGAGTCCCCCATCTCCACGCCGCCGTTCGGGAAGTACTCGCGCCAGCGTTGCGTGACCGTGTCGGCCACCTCCGGCCGACAGCTCACTTCCTTGGGGTACCACGGTTTCATGCGGGCGTCGATGACGATCGGTCCCGTGTAGGAGAGGTGGTTGCGAACGACCCGCGTCGAGGCTGCGTGAATGTCGGCCGCGGGTTCGAACCGCGTGAAGGTCGTCCAGAGGAAGTTCATCTCGCTCTTCGACGCGCGCACCGCATCGTCAGTGATGACAACGAGCTGCCATCCGGAGAAGGCGGAGTGCGAGGCGAGGCGGGCGGCCGCTCCGGGCTCATCCGTGTAAGAAGGCGCGCCAACGATCAGGCAGCCGCCGCAGAACACACGCACGTCGTTGACGCCCGAGGGGAGCGCGTACGCCTGGAACTCGCGCCGCAGATCGCGCACCGGATCGCCGAGCCCCAGCCAGACGCCCTTGGACCCCTTGTTCACTTCGGGACCGCTGTAGTCCAGCGTGTCCATCGAGAGGTTCGCGAACACGTAGAGATCGGTTTCCGGATTCGTCCGTGCGAGCATGTGCTCGAGCGTCTTCCTGAAATCCTTGAGGTCGACGTCCTGGTCGGTGACCAGCAGGAACTTGGTCAACGAGAGCTGTCCTTCGCCAAGGATGCGGAACGCGCTGGCCATCGCCTCGCGACCGTAGCGCTGCTTCACAACCGCACCGGCGAGCGAGTGATAGCCCGTCTCCCCGTACGACCAGAGCTGCCGGACCGCTGGCATCACGACCGGGAACAACGGCGACAGGAGATCCTGCAGCAGGTCACCGATGAAGAAGTCCTCCTGCCGGGGCTTGCCCACCACCGTGGCCGGGTACATCGCGTCCCGGCGCCTGGCGATCTGCTTCACGTTGAAGACCGGATACGGGTGCTGCAGCGAGTAGTAGCCGTAATGATCCCCGAATGGCCCTTCTGGCCGGCGGACGTTCGGAGGCACCTCGCCGATCAGCGCGAACTCGGCGTTCGCCACGAGCGGATGGGCCCACGGACCCTCCGCGAGCTTCAGGCGCTCGCCGGCGATCAGCGACGCGAGCATCATCTCGGGCACGTTCTCCGGCAGCGGTGCGATCGCCGAGAGGATGAGTGCAGGCGGACCGCCGAGGAAGACGGTGACGGGGAGCGCCTGTCCCCGCGCCTCCGCGATCTGGTAGTGAAAGCCGCCGCCCTTCCCGATCTGCCAGTGCATCCCGGTCGTCTTCGCGTCGTGGATGTGCAGGCGGTACATCCCGAGGTTCGGGCCGCGCCCGTCCGGATGCTGCGTGTAGACCAGCGGCAGGGTGACGAACGGCCCGCCGTCCTCAGGCCACAGCGTCATCGCCGGGAGCCTGTCGAGGCGGACGTCGCTGGTGACGACCTCCGTGACCGGTCCACCGCTGCCGCGCTTCAGCCCGACTTTCAGCAGTTCGAACCCGACGTCGCGCGCGCCCCAGATTTTCGCGGGCGTCGGCGGCAGGATCGTCTCGACGAGATGAACGAGCCGCTTGATCAACCGGAGCGGACGCTCGCCGAATGCGAGCTCCGCGCGCCGCGCGGTCCCGAAGAGATTCGTCACGAGCGGAAAGTCCGCGCCTGTGACGTTCCGGAAGATCAGCGCCGGTCCGTTCGCCGCGATGACACGACGATGGATTTCCGCCGCCTCTTCGACCGGATTCACAGGGGCATCGATGAAGACGACGTCGTTGTTGCGGCGGAGCTGTTCGATGAAGGTGCGAAGGTCAGGGAAAGACACGGGGAACTTGGACGTTAGAACTTTGACGTTAGAAGTTAGAAGTCAGAACTGCGGGCCCGCGCCGACGCATGTCCGCCGCGCGGGATCAGAGTCCGGGCAAGCGCAGGAGCACGATGTCGACGGACACCGCGGCGGTGCCGACCTCGAGCGGACGTTCGATCGGCAGGTATCCGTCAGCAACGACTCGCAGTTGATAGCGCCCTCGCGCGACATCGGCCATCGCAAAGCGCCCATCCGCGTCTGTCGTCGCCTCCTTGCGGGCTGGGCCGTCGATCACCACGGACGCGCCGGTCAGGAATCCCTGGTCGCTGCCGGCAACCGTCCCGCTGAACGTCGTTCCCGGTGCGGCGGCCTGCAGCACGCCGACAGGACCATCGGCGAACGCCAGCCAGAGCCACGCACCAACACATCCACCGAGAACCGCGACGCACAGGGTACGACGCTGCGGATTCATCGACGGTTCCGGTGCGCGAGCGTCGACAGCCTCGTGGGCACCTGAAGCAGATCGTCCAGCACGGCGCGCGACCGCGGGCGCCAGGCGCCCCCGAGCGAGGCGAATGCGGCACGAACGTCGGCCCAGGAGGCGTCGGATGCCGCCGCACGGAACCGCTCGAGTTCATCGAGCAGCGCCCCACGCTCCTCGTCATTCGCGTCGCGCAGGAACGCCTTCAGCGCTCCTTCAGGAGTCTCGTGTTCGAGCGCGAAGTCCTCGTGCAGGTAGCCAGAGAGGAACTCCGTCAGGCGGGGGAAACGTTCGGGGTGCAGCGGTCCGCGCGCACGGGCGCTCATCGGCTCGTCTCCGGGTACGAGGTCAGCACAATCCAGCGGCGTTCGCGGTCGTGCCACCGGAGCACGATCAGCGCACGTTCCGCCGGGCGACTGACCCGATCTCCGCGCCGCAACGAGCGGCCCAGCGGCGTGCCGGGACGCTCGGCGTAGTTGAGCACCAGGTTTGGCCGGCTTCCCTGCCGTGAAGCCCACGCGCGGATGCGCGGCTGCGATTGCCGGATGGCGGCGGCGACGCCCCTGCGCGCCGTGCGTTCGTCGGTCCACGTCGATGCGGCGGAGATGTTCGGCTCCCGACGCAGTCGCTCGGCCAGCTGTTCGTCGGTGCGCCCCACGTGGCGCGCGAGCGTATGTCCGCCGAGCGCTTCGTCCCGCTGCAGGTCGTAGAGCTCGGCGTCGTCGGCCGCGACGGCCCGCCCCACAGCAGCCGTGGCCTGCGCGGCATGCAGCGCGACACCGCCCATCGTCGGCACAAGCCACGCGAGCAACGCGATCGCTGCAACGACTGCCGACCGGAGGGCGCGTCCCATACTCGAGCAGATTAGCATCGCTAGAGCCAGTGCGCGAGGAGTTGCGCCATCCACAGGAACACGGAGAAACCGATCACATCCTGGAAGGCGGTCTCGAACGGCCCGGCAGTGGCCGCCGGATCGAAGCCGGCCCGTTTCGACAGCATCGGGATGACCGTCCCCATCAGGCCCGCCGTCACGATCGCGCAGGTCATCGATGCGCCGACCACGAGGCCGAAGGGCAGGCGACGCGACCAGATCATCGCGACGACCGCGAGCGAGACACCGGCACAGAGCGCAATCGTCAGCGCGGTCAGCAGCTCGCGCCGCACTGCGGTGGCCCAGTTCGCAAGCGACACATGGCCGGTGTCGAGACCACGCACAACGATCGCCGCCGCCTGCAGGCCAACGTTGCCGGACACCGCCGAAATCACCGGCATGAACGACGCCAGCAGGATCACCTCCTGCAGGACGTGACCGAACCGGGCGATGATGCCGCCCGCGAGGAGTTCGATGGCCATGGTCCCCAGCAGCCACGGCAGGCGCAGCCACGCGACCTGCGCCGGCGTCCGGCGATCCATTTCCGCCGCGTCCGACCCCACCAGTTGGGAGATGTCCTCGTTGAACTCCTCGGTCAGCACGTCGAGGACGTCGTCCACCGTGACGATGCCAAGGAGACGCCGCTCAGCGTCCACCACCGGCACGGCGACGAAGTCGTACTTGCCGATCAGCCGCGCGACCTCCTGCTGGTCGGTTTCCGGCGAGACGGTGACCACATCGGCGGTCATGATGCCGTCGACCGGATCGTTCATGCGCGCGAGCAGCAGGTCGCGCACGCTGCACACGCCAACCAGGCGCATGCCGGCATCGACGACGTAGACCGTGGTGACCGTTTCGACGGTGCGCGCCGCCACACGGAGGTACTCGAGCGTCCACGCGACCGTGACGCCGGGGCGGACCGCCGCAAAGCGCGACGTCATCAGTCGACCGGCGGTCTGGTCGGGGTACTCGAGCAGCCGCTCGACGTCGCGCGCGCTTCCTCCTGGCAGGAGCGCCAGGATCTCGCGGCTCTCATCGTCCCCGATATCCGCGACGACGTCCGCGGCGTCGTCCATTTCCATGCGGCCGATCTGGGCGGCCACATGCGTGGGCGGTGAAGTCTGGATCAGGTGTCGGCGGGTGGCCGGCGCCGCCTGCGCGAGCGCCTCAGCCGCACGCTCGTCATCGAGCAGGGCAAACACACGCTCCGCCTCGGGCAGGGTGAGCTCGTCGAGGATCGCTGCCAGGTCGGACGGATGCAGCGAGGCCACGAGCGTGGGAATCGCACGCACGTCCATCGCGCGGCCGCGCTGCCCCAGGGCTTCGCGGATGTGTTCGATCAGGGCCTCGTACACCGGCCCCTCCTTCCGTAAACGTCAACGCTGTCGTGAAGCGAGCGCGGAGGGGGGAACGCAGAGGCGCCGTCCCCGGCAGGTCGGCAGACCTGCCCGGGGCTGCTGCTAGGCGCAGCGTGGAGCGGGGTTGGCCTGCACGACCTGACGCGATCGCATGGTTCTACTGCCGTCGTCAGTCATGCTGTTCGATAGTAACCCGCCCGCGTGCACGCCTGGAAGCGGGACATGCATCATCGCGAGGCTCACTTCTTCTCGAGGTGCAGGTCGTGGCACGCGTTGCAGGTCGCGCCCATGGCGTCGAAGGCGGTCTGCGCGGCCTTCATGTCGTTCTGCTTCGCGGCAGTGAGCGCCTGTGAGGCCTGCTCGCGCGCATGCCTGGCCAGCCGCACGCCGTCGCTCGACTTCCTCGCCAACCAGTAGTCTTCGGTCTTCGCCATGAAGTCCTGCAGCTTCGTGAGCGACTCGACTGCGGCTTTCTGGTCCTTGTCGGTGAGGGCGAAACGGAAATCCTCCTGCGCGTCGGAGGCGTCGTTCATCCATTGCTTGTGCGCAGCCGCGTCAGGGGCCTGCGCTGAAACGCCGAACCGTGTCACCAGCGTCAAAAAGCAGGTCGTGAGGCAGGCAGAGACCGCCATGCGCCGTGCACGAGTGGACCACCGCTGTGTCATCAGCACGCCTCCAGTCGAGCGGAAACTGCGGCCCAGTGTAGCGCGCCGTGCGCACCCTCACCTACGATTGATCGCGTGATGCAGACCCGTCGCCCCTTCGATGCCGTCCTTGTGGTTTCCTTCGGTGGCCCGCAGGGACTGGCCGACATTCGCCCGTTTCTCGCCAACGTGCTGCGAGGCCGCCGCATTCCGCCCGAGCGCATCGAAGAAGTGGTCGGTCACTACGAACACTTCGGGGGTGTCTCCCCGCTCACCGAGATCACGATGCGGCAGGCCGATGGTCTGCGCGCCAGGCTCGCAGCCGCCGGTCTCGGGGAGCTGCCTGTTTTCGTCGGGATGCGCAACTGGCATCCACTGCTTCCCGACACGCTCAAGCAGATGGCGGACGCCGGCGTGAAGCGGGCCATAGGGTTCATCTGCGCAGCCCAGCGGTCGTACTCGAGTTGCACGCAGTACAAGCAGAACGTGCTCGACGCCCGCGCGGAGGCGGTCCAGGCCGGGCGGCACGATGTCGAGGTCACGTTCGTCGACGACTGGCATCTTCATCCTGGGTTCGTGGAGACCAACGCCCGCCACGTCCGCGCCGCCCTGGCGCAGCTTCCAGAGCCGGTGCGCGATCGCGCGCGCGTGGTGTTCACGGCCCACAGCATCCCGGCCTCGATGACAGGTGCTGCGCGGTACCAGTTGCAGCTGCAGCAATCGGCGGAGGCCGTGGCCGCGCACCTCGGGTGGACGAACTGGTCGCTGGTGTACCAGAGCCGCAGCGGGCGGCCGGAGGATCCGTGGCTCGGCCCGGATGTGTGCGACTACCTCCGCGAGGAGCACGCGAAGGGGCTTGCGTCCGTCGTGCTCTGCCCCATCGGATTCGTCTGCGATCACATCGAGGTGCTGTACGACCTCGACGAAGAAGCCGCGCACGTCTGTCGCGAGCTCGCTCTCCCCATGGTGCGAGCCGAGGCCGTGAACGACGACCCGCAGTTCCTGGATCTGATTGGGAACGTGGTGCTGCAGACGTGGCGACGCTACCAGTCTGGACGCCCTCTCCCGATCGCCCCGCCTGCGAAGCCTGAGCGGGTCGAAGGACCACCGCCGGCGCGGGGGCGTGCGCCGGAGATCAGGGGCTAGAACCCAGAAGTCCAACCGGCTGGCTTCCGGCCGCGGGCTGCTGGCTGCTGGCTCTCGGCGCCTGTCGGCTTCCGCCGGAAACTCACGCTCACACCGAAAAAGGGGCAGCACTGGTGATGACCAGCACTGCCCCTTGCTGTGTCTGGAGCCGACCGGGCCTGAAGCCTGGAGCCCAGAGCCGCATATCTGGGTGCGCGCAGCGCGCTCAGATATGCGCCGTGAGCGCCTCCTGTACGGGTCGCCCTTGTTCGAGCGAGGTCAGCACCGTATCGAGATTCACCGGCGCACGACGGAAGATGTCGTCGCCAAGCGCGTCCGCGATGGCGTTGAGGATCGCGCAGCAGCCGGCGCCGACCGGCGGCTCACCGATGCCGCGCGCACCAACAGGCGTTTCGGGGTCCGGGATCTCCACCGCTGCCCACTTCATGTTGCGGGGCACGTCGAGGATCGTCGGCGGACGGTTCTGGTACCAGCGACGTGCCAGGGCGACGCCGTAGTGCTGGTCGTAGACCGTCTTCTGGTTCATGGCGTGTCCCATGCCGAGCGTGGAGCGACCAAGCACCTGACCGCCGAGCGCCCGTGGGTGAATCACGGTGCCGACGTCAGCCACCGCCACATAATCGACCAGGTCCCACTTGCCCGTTTCCTTGTCGACTTCCACTTCAGCGAATCCGGCGACATACGAGTACGAGGCGCCGTCGCGCTTGTAGTTGTCGCGGCCGACGCCGAGCAGCCCCTGACCGGCAAGGTTGGTGGCCGACCGCTTAGTGACCGCGTTGATGTCCTGCGGCAGTTCGTGGCCGTCGTAGGTGCCGCCAAGCTCGATCGCTTTCTGCGCGACCTGCGCCAGGCTCATCCCCGCGCCCCCACCCTTGCGCTGCACGCGCTCGTTCTCGAGCACGTAGTCCTCGGGCCGGCCGCCGAGCGCTTTCGCGGCGATCTCCTGGCACTTCTTGATCGCATCGCTGGCTGCCGCATGCGCGGCGCGCGTGTGCGCGTGGGTCGTCTGGCTGCCGCCCGACACGCAGGACCACGGAAGGTTGTTCGCGGTGTTGCCCCAGTTGACCACCACCTTCTCCCACGGCATGCCCATCATCTCGGCCGCGACGCGCATCGTGTCCGAGTAGGACTCGGTGCCAAGGTTGCCGACACCCGTGTAGATGTACATGTGCCCGTCGGGCTTGATGACGAAGAGGCCGTCGAACCCGGTGGACCCGGCGACGAAGGTGCTCACCGCCACGCCGACACCGCGCACCTTCGTGCCGTTCACCTTGCCGGTGCCCGACTTCCGCTGGTCCCACGCGAAGAGTTCCTTGCCCTTGTCGAGCGCCTCCTGGACGAACGCGCTCGTGGCGTAGCCACGCTGGCCGCGGGCGTTGGCGGGACCGACCTTGGCCTTGCCGACCGGCGCGTTGATCCGGCGGATCTCCACCTGATCGATTCCGAGCTTCCGCGCGGCCTTCGCCATCACGGGTTCCATCAGCGTGATGCCCTGCATGCCCCCGGGCTGGCTCTGCGCACGCCGGGGCGGCGTGTTGGTCAGCACGGCCACACCGCGCCACCGCATGGCTTCGGGCTGGTACATCAGCGAGGCGATGCGACCGGTCTGGCCGGTGTCGCCCTGCTGCTCGAACGGCCCGTTCTCGCAGATGACGAACATGTCGACCGCGAGCAGCTTGCCGCTCTTGTCGAAGCCCGCCTTCACCCGGCCGTGCACCGCCGGACGATAGCCGCCGATGAAGTGCTCGTCCTCGCGGCTGACGTGCATCAGGACCGGGGCGTTGACCTTCTTGGCCAGCAGCGCCGGGATGATGGACTGGATCGTGCCGGTTGCCTTGCTGCCGAACCCGCCGCCGGTGTACTCGCTGACGATGACCACGTCGGTCGGCTCCATGTGGAGCCACCGTGCCACCGACGCAACGGTCTGCACTGTGCTCTGCGTCGAGCAGTGCAGGAAGAGCTTGCCATTCTGCCAGTACGCCAGTGAACTGCGGGGTTCAAGCGTCGAGTGGCTGTTGTTCGACGTGGAGAAGGTCTCGTCGAGGACGAGCGCCGCCTTCTTGAAGTTGCCGTCAACGTCGCCGTACGCCCACTCGTCGGTCGGCTTGCCCATGGGGAGCTTGCCTTCCGCGTACTCGGCGAAGTCCTTCTCTTCCCACTTGAGCAACTGCACTTCAGGCGCACCCGGCTGCTGCCCAGGCGCCGCAGGCGGACGGCCCCACACGTTCCCTTCCGAACGCGCGGTGGGTGTGCCGGGGCGCAGCGAGTCGATCGGATCCACGTTGAACGGAAGCGGCTCCCAGTCGATGTCGATCAGCTCGATCGCCTCGATGGCGGTCTGCTCGTCAACGGCGGCGACCGCCAGGACCGGCTCGCCCTGGTAGACCGGCTCGTCGGAGAGCGCCTTCTCACCGCGCGGGTCGGCCTTGATGACCGCACCGAGGTCGGTGACGATGTCGGCTGGGCTCGGGATCTCGGTCGGCAACAGGATGCCCTTCACGCCCGGCAGCGCCAGCGCGCGGCTGACGTCGATGTTCCGGGCCTTCGCGTGCGGCAACGGGCTGGTCAGCAGGCGCGCGTGCAGCATGCCGTCGACCTTGTAGTCCTCGACGTACTTCGCGCGCCCCGTCACCTTTGCCACGAGGTCGGGGGTCTGGTAGTTCTGTCCGACAAGCTTATTGGCCATGCGTTCCGTCCTCCCGGGCCACGTCACTTCGGCGTGACAATGACATCGACCGGCTCCTCAATCGTGAACGTCCAGTCCAGGTTCCTGGCATCGACGACGGCAAAGAACACGCGAGGGTCGTCGCTGAAGAACGCGGTGCCCTCGCCGTCGCCGGAGTGGTCGACCACCGTCTGCATGGGTCGGCCACTGATGGCGCTGTGGATGGTCAGCTGAAACGAACTGTCCGGCCCCGCGTGGCTCGTGCTCCAGCGGATCCGCATCGCGCCCGAATCGCTCGGCCACGACTCGGTCTGGAGCCGGGCCCGGCCGGTCCACGTGTTGACCGCGCGCCAGTAGGTTTCCCTGCGCGAGGCCGCCTTGGGTTTCTCCGTGCACCCCGGCAGCCCCGTGCACGCGGCCATGATGGCCACTCCGGCCACCACGGCCCGCAACGTGCGACGTACCAACGGCCTAGGTCGTGGCCTGAGCGTTCCCGCGGATGGCGCGCTTGACGAGGTTGCGCATCAGCGGAATCTTGTAGGCGTTGTAGCGAAGCGGGGTCGCGCCCTGAATCGCCAGTTCGCCCGCCGCGCTCGCCGTCTCTTCCGTCCGCGGCTTCCCCTTGGTCGCCGCTTCCACCGCCGTCAGCCGCAGCGGCCGTGCCGCCACCGCCCCCACCGCGATCCGCACGTCGCTGATCGTCGTTCCCGACAGCTTCATCGCCGACGCCACGTTCACCAGCGGGAAGTCCCACACGTTGCGGTCCCGCACCTTCTCCCAGTAGAACTGCGCGTTCGCCCAAGTCGCGGGAATCCGGATCGCCGTCAGCAGTTCCCCCGGCCGCAGCACCGTCATGTGCGTGATGTCGATCTGCGGGCCGAGGAAGTAGTCCTCCGCCTTCACCACGCGCTCTCCGCCCTTGCTCCGGATCACGAACTCCGCGTCCAGCGCCACCAGCGCCGGCGCCGTGTCCGACGGGCTCACCGCCACGCACCGGTCCTGCTGCAGGATCGCGTGCTCCCGGTTGATCGCCGTCGGCGTGTCCGCGTAGCAGATGTTTCCACCCGCCCGGTAGCACGACCATCCGCTCCGGTAGTACCAGCAGCGCGTGTCCTGCGACACGTTCCCGCCCAGCGTCGCCTGGTTCCGGATCTGCGGCGAGGCCACCACTTCCGCCGCCTCCGCCAGAATCCGGAACTTCGCCTGCACCGCCGGGTGGTGCACCACCTCGGTCAGCGTCGTCATCGCGCCGATCTCGAGGCCCCCGTTGGCCTCCTTGATCCCGCGCAGCTCGCCCACCTGGCTCAGGTCCACCACCGTGCTCACCCGCTTGGTGCGGTCCTTCAACCAGTCGAACGAGTCCATCCCGCCCCCGAGCACCCACACGTCGCCCTGGTGCGCGTCCAGCAGGTTCAGCGCCTCGTCGATGCTCGCCGGCTGGAACAGCTCGAACACCGGCATCATGTCGCGAATCACAGCCATCTTGGTGCTCCTAGATGTTAGCGGTCAGCGGTTCATGCACCGCGTGCCCGGCCTCGAGCGCGGTGAGGATGATGTCCGCCTGCACAGGCATGCGGCGGAATGCGTCGTCTCCGACCGCCGCCGCAAGCGCGTTCAGGATGGCGCAGCAGCCGGCACCGACCGGCGGTTCGCCGATGCCGCGCGCACCGACGGGCGTTTCCGGATCGGGCAGGTCGAGCGCGGCCCACTCGTACTTCTGGGGCGCGTCGAGAATCGACGGCGGCTTGCTGTAGTGGAAGCGCTTGGCGAGCGGCACGCCGTAGTGCTGGTCGTACACCCACTTCTGCGAGGTGGCGTGCCCGATGCCGAGCATGGACCCGCCGAAGGTCTGCCCCTTCAGGCTGCGCGGGTTGATGACGGTGCCGACATCGGCGACGGCGGCGTACTCGAGGATCGTGTACTTGCCGGTCTCGACGTCGACCTCGACCTCGGCGAACCCGACGACGAACGACCGCGTCTGGCCATCGCGCTTGTAGTCGTCCTTGGCCGCGACCACGAGCCCCTGTCCTGCAAGCGCGCTCACCGACGTCTTGGTCCAGGCGTTCACGCCGTCCGGCGCTTCATGGCCGTCGTAGATGCCGCCGAGTTCGATGGCCTTCTGGCCGATCTGCGCGAGCGTCATCGTGCCGCCCTGGCCCGAGACCTTGCCGTCCGCCACCTTGTAGGCCGCCGGGCTGCCGCCCTTGGCCTTGGCCGCGACCTCCTGAATCATCTGCACCGCACGGGTGCCGACCGCATGAGCCGCGCGCGTCATGGCGTGGGTCGTCTGGCTGCCGCCGGACGCGCAGGTCCAGGGCAGGTGCTTGCTGGTATTGCCCCAGACCACCTCGCACTGGTCCCACGGGACGCCCATGATCTGCGCGGCGACGCGGTGCACGTCGATGATGGCGTGCGTGCCGAGGTTGCCGATGCCCGACTGGAACTGCACCTTGCCGTCGGGACGGACGATCAGCAGGCCGTCGAAGCCGACCGATCCAGCCGAGTATGCGCTCACGGCGACGCCGGAACCGCGCACCTTGGACCCGACGCGCTTGCCGCTGCGCGCCTTCTTCTCGTCCCAGTTGAACAGCTCCCTGCCACGGTCGAGCGCCTCACGGACGAAGGCACTGGTCGTGTACTGGCGCTGGCCACGCTGGTTCGCCGCGCCGAAGGTGGCCTTGCCGACGGGCGCATTGATCTTGTGAATCTCGACCTCGTCGACGCCGAGCTTGCGCGCGGCCTCCGCGAGGATCGGCTCCATGATCGCCTGCCCCTGCATGCCGCCCGGTGCGCGCTGCGCACCGCGGGGCGGCGTGTTGGTCAGGACGTTCACGCCGCGCCAGCGCATGTTCTTCGGCTGGTACGACAGCGAGATCGTGTCCCCTGCTGAACGCCCGTCACCCACCTGGTCGAACGGACCGTTCTCGGTGACCACGAAGAGGTCCACGGCGGTGACGCGACCGTCCTTGGCAAAGCCGACCTTGCAGCGCGAGTGCAGCGCGGGACGGGCACGACCGATGTAGTGCTCCTCCTCGCGGGTGATGCGCATCATCACCGGCGCCTGCGCCTTCTTCGACAGCAGCGCGGGAATGGCCATCGCGATGTAACCGGGAATCCGGCTGCCGAAGCCACCACCCGTGTACTCGCTGATCAGGACGACCTCTTCCGGCTTGATCCCGACCCAGCGTGCGACGTTCGGCACGGTCTGGACCGTGCTCTGCGTGCCGGCGTGCAGGAACAGCTTGCCGTTCTGCCAGTACGCCATCGCCGAGCGTGGCTCGAGCACCTGATGGCTGGTGTTGTTCCCCACCCAGGTCCGCTCGAGCACCAGCGCCGCCTCCTTAAACCCGGCGTCGATGTCGCCGACCACCCACTCGTCAGCCGGCTTGCCCAGTGGCAGGTGCCCGGCAGGGGCGTTGGCGAAGTCGTCTGCGGTCCACTTCAGCTCGAGCACGTCAGGACGTGGGGGCGGGGCGGGCTTGCCGTCTGCCGATGCCGGCGCCGCCGGCGGCCGCATCCAGACGTTGCCCTGCGTGCGTGCGTTCGCGCTGCCCGGGCGGAGGCTCTCGACCGGGTCGACCGCGAACGGTAGCGGCTCGTACTCGATCTCGATCTTCTCGATCGCTTCCGCGGCCGTGAGCTCGTCGACTGCCGCCACGGCGAGGATCGGCTCGCCGTGGTACATCGGCTCCATCGTGAGGCCGCGCTCGCTCAGCGTGCTGGCGGTGATGCCTTCGCCGAGCGAGGCGCCGGCGACCGGGGATGGCAGGTCGTCCACCGTGACGATCGCCTTGACGCCCGGCATCGCGAGCGCAGCGCTCGTGTCGATGTTCTTGACGCGCGCGTGCGGGAGCGGGCTCAGGAGCAGCTTCGCGAAGAGCATCCCGTCGACACGGAAGTCCTCCGCGTACTTCGCCTTGCCCGTGACCTTCGCGACGATGTCCGGGGTTGTGTAGTTCTGTCCAATCAGCTTGTCTGCCACGTCTACGCGCTCCGGAGGTTCTCAGCGCCCTTCATCAGCGCCGTGAGAATCTTGTCGTAGTCCTGGCAGCGGCACAGGTTCCCGGAGACGCCGTGCGCCAGCTGCTCACGCGTCGGGTTCGGGTTCGTCTTCAGGTAGCCGACCGCCGACATCACGAAGCCCGGCATGCAGAACGCACACTGGAAGCCCTGCTCGTCGACCACGCCCTGCTGCACCGGATGCAGCGTGCCCTCGGGCGACGCCAGCCCTTCGATCGTCACGATCTTCTTCGTGCGCACCGTGTGCGTCAGCACCGAGCACGCATAGTGCGGCACGTCATCGATCAGCACGGTGCAGGCGCCGCACTCCGCGCGATCGCATCCGAGCTTGGTCCCGGTCAGCCCCAGCTTGTACCGCAGGGTCTGCGCCAGCGTCTCCTGCTTCATCACGTCGACGCGGCGCTCCTGGCCGTTCACCGACAGCGAGATCAGGCGCTCCACGCTGCCCGGCGCCGACGCGGTCTGCGTCTGCCCGGCCGCATTGGTGCGAAACAGATAGCTGGCCGAAGACACCGTCGCGCCTGCGGCGATGACTCCCTTGATGAAATTGCGGCGTGACGGGTTGTTCGGCGTCTCTTCCGTCTTGTTCATGTCGTCCATGCCAGGCACCTCTCGGGCAGGCTTTGCCCACAGATAGTTGCTAGACGTTACCCCCATCGAGCGGCGAATTCAACAGGCCGCTGCCGGAATTCCGCAAGCTCGGCTGCCGACGCGCCTCGAGCATGGCTGTGCGCCGGGAACGCTCGTCGTGCTGGTCGTGGAGGTTCGAGTGGTGGGAGCACCCTGGGGAGCGCGGACCCCCCAGGGCGGGTTGGATGAAAGGTCAGCGGCCGACGGCGGCGCGCACGCGTCTCGTGGCCGAGCCGCCAGCGGCGGTTGCCGCGGCGACGCGCGGCGGCGGCCCGTGCCGCTTCACCTCACGCCGACGGAGCTGCGCGTAGTCCCGGAGCTGGCGCTTGGCCGCATCGAAGGCGTCGACCAGCACGACCTTCACGTCACGCTGCGTCGCCTCGACGTCGAAGCGCTTGGCCCAGGCCTCTTCGTCCAGATCCTTCGCCACACCGTGCACGTTCGCGTCGCGGGTGATCGCGAGGTCCTCGCCGGGCACGGCCAGTTCAATGCGGATGCTGAACCGATTGCCGCGCTGGTGGCGCCGGTGCGGAATATCGACAACGACCCGGCACGAGAGGATGTCCTTGAACAGGACCTTCAGTCGCTCGACCCGTTCGTGGATCTCGGCCTCGAGCCAGGGGCTCGCCTTGCTCTTGGGAAACGTGACGGTGATAGGCGTCGTCATGATGGGTCACCTCCACCCTGGTGGTGCAGACTGCCGGAATGCCGGGAGCTGGGCACGTTTACGGAGCTGTGCTGCAAGCCACGAGCCCGGGCACAGCCCTTGCCCCATCTATTCGCACCGAGGGCTGACTGACGGGACTCCGGCAGCGGCATCGGGCGGAGGGCTGTCATGACTGAGAATCAGGGAGCTGCCAACTGCCGGTGGGGCGTGCCGACGTTGCTGCTGAACAACCAGGCGTGGACCGACGCCGACCAACGCCCATGGTCCTGCCTGCGGGACGGAACCCCGCAGGAACTCGAGACGACCGAGCCATGCCGCACCTGCATGGCATGGGAAGCCAGACCGGAGAAGCCGGTGTCATTCGGTGAGCCGTGCGATCACCTGAGGAGTGAGCCCTATTTTCTGGACATCCTCTCGTAACCACGTTCAGAAGGTAGAGCCTGTTCCAAAGCTCCACCACGGAGATCACGTCTGCCTTCTGAGTTCATCGAGGTGCTCCAATGCGTCCGTGCATGGTCGTCGCGTGGATAGCCCTTGGGCTCGCACCGGCTGCCGCAGCACAGCCCCCTTCGTTCGTGATGGCCGCGTGCGCGGGAGAGGCGACGCACGTTGCGGACGTGCGGTTGCCGCACGCGGTGCTGGCCGACGGCAAGGCCCTACCGGCTGGTGCGTACGAGGTGCGTGCCACAGCCCAGCACCCGTCGGCGGTGCCCGGCGCTGACGCGCAGGCCACCTGCTGGGTCCAGTTCCTGCAGGGCGGCGAACTGAAGGGGCGCGAACTGGCCACGGTCGTCAGCGAGGAGGACGCGCGCGCCATCGCGAAGGGTCCGGTTCCGGCCCGGAACGCCGCTCGCGTCGATCAGCTCAAAGGGGGCGACTACTACCGCATCTGGATCAACGCCGACGGGACGCACTACATCATCAACCTTCCGCCGGTCCAGACGGGGCCATGACGCTCCGGGGCCCGGCTGGTTCGGGGAGAACGGTCATGAACGGCACCATCAAGAAACTCACGCGCGACCGCGCCTACGGGTTCATTCGCGCGGAAGACGGGGTCGATTACTTCTTCCACGAAAGCGAACTGCACGGCGGGATCGTCTTCGACGACATCCACGAAGGCGAGCGCGTCGTCTTCGAGCCGCAGCAGGGCCCGAAAGGACCGCGAGCGGTGGACATCAGGCGAGCGGCCTGACGCAGGCCACTGGCGCCAATGCCACAATGCAGGAACGCAGTAATGCACGGCACGGCCCCGCATTGCTGCATTCGAGCATTGCTGCTTCCACAGCACGGATGCGGCGGCTACTTCCCTCCCGCCTCGGCTGCGATTGCGCGGATGAACCGCTCGGACGTCGTCGCACCCTGCGGGACCTTGCTGTCCCACTCGGCCGTCGGCCTGGCGGCGACGATCTCGTCGGCGGTCCTGCCCTGCTTCACGAGCGCGACCACCTTCTCGCGAATGGCGATCGCCATGTCGCGGTGGGCGAGGATGTCCGACTTGCTGACCACGGTACCGTGGCCAGGCACGAACCTGGTGCCGGGGCCCCCCGCGTCAGCCAGCTGCGTGAGCCCATCGATCAGGCCCTGCACCGATCCGCCGCTGTTCCGATCCGGAAACGGATAGCCGACCTGCCGGTAGAAGTCGCCGGTCATGATCACGTCGGCCTTGGGGAACTTCACCATGGTGTCCCCGTCGGTGTGGGCGTTGCGGACACGAATCAGCTGGATGTCCTCGCCGTCCATGTGCACAGTGACCGGGCCGTCGTACGTGATGGTCGCCAACGCGCCGGGAGGCGCGGGGCGGGCCCCGCCGGCAAGGCGGCTCCGCAGCTGGTCGCTCGAGAGGAGCACCACGCCAAGCTTCGCGAAGTTCTCGTTGCCGCCGGTGTGATCGGGATGCACGTGTGTGTTGACCATGAAGCGGATCGGCGCGTTGGTGATCTGCTTGATGGCCGCGACGATCTTCTCGGTGAGCGGCGCGTACTGCGTGTCGACCATGAACACGCCATCGGGGCCAACCAGGATGCCGATGGTGCCGCCCGATCCCTCGAGCGTGTAGAAGTTCTCCGCGAGCTTCGTGGCCTTGATCTCGACCTTGCTGAAGTCCTGCTGCGGCGCGGCCGCCGGCGCCGCCGGCGCCTGCGCGAGGGCCGCTCCGGACAGGAGCGCCACCACGCTGCACGTGCCGATCGCGATCCTGCTGACCCGCAATACTGTGGTGCTCTTCATGTGCCCCTCGCTGTCGTTCGATGGTCCCAATGCACGAAGGGCAGCAGGTCCCCGGGAGACGCCTGCTGCCCACCGCACGCTTCCGATTTCTAACGTCTGACGTCTAACGTCTCACGTCGGAACGCACCCTACTTCGGCTGCTGCGTCACCCGCAGGTACGGCTTCTTCGCCACGTATCCCGGGAACCGCGTCTTGGCATCCTCGTCCGACACGTTCAGCGCGATGATGACGTCCTCGCCCGGCTTCCAGTCTGCGGGCGTGGCGACCGAGTGCTTCGCCGTGAGCTGCAGCGAGTCGATGACGCGAAGCAGTTCGAGGAAGTTGCGGCCGGTGCTCGCCGGATAGGTGAACGTCAGCTTCAGCTTGTTGTCGGGACCGATGATGAACACCGAACGGACCGTGGCCGTGTCGCTCGCGTTGGGGTGAATCATGTCGTACGCGTTGGCGATCGACTTGTCCGGGTCCGCGATCAGCGGGTAATTCAGCGCGTGTCCGGTGACGTCGCAGATGTCACCGACCCAGCGATTGTGCGAGTCGAGCGGGTCGACGCTGATGCCGATCACCTTCACGTTCCGCTTGTCGAACTCCGGCTTCAGCCCGGCAACGGCCCCCAGTTCCGTGGTGCAGACCGGCGTGAAGTCCTTCGGGTGCGAGAAGAGGATCGCCCAGCTCCCCTCCTTCCACTTGTGGAACGAATCGATGTGGCCAGCCGTGGTATCGGCCGCGAAGTCCGGGACCACGTCCCCGAGTCGAAGTGGCATCGTCAATCTCCTTGAGTGCGGAAAGCGCTGATTGTATCAGTGGCTCGTCGGGACCTTCTCGGCGAGCAGGCGCTCGATTTCGGCGCGCATCTCCTTCTTGCTCTCCGCGTGCACGGTGCCGGTCGCCACGCTCGCGAACCCGGCGTGCACGGTGCGGACACGCCCATCCTTCCCCAGCACGAACGTCGTCGGGAACGCGTTGAGGTTCTCGGCCTGCGCGAGCTTGGCCGGCGCATCCTCCGGTTCACCGACGAGCAGGTACGGGTACTCGATCCCGAACTGCTTGATGAACGCTTTCGGACGCACGGGGTTCTTCAGCTGGTCCGGCTCCTCGAAGCCGAGCGCCACGATCTCGAGGCCACGCTGATGGTAGGCCTTGTACAGCTCGACGAGGAACGGCGCCTCGTCGTGGCAGTTCGGGCACCAGCTGCCAGTGACGCTGATCAGCACGACCTTGTTCCGGAACCGCTCGTCGGTGTTCGACACGGTCTTGCCGGTGAGGTCCGGATAGCTGAAGCGGAAGGGCTCGGAGGGATTCTTCATCCGCGTGAACTGGGTCGGGCTTGTGGGCGCCGCCTGGTTCGCACGGGGATCGCTCAGCTTGTACGCGGGCAGTTTCTGCTGGCCGTTCTGCAGCAGTTCGAGGCTGCCGTCCGCGTTCACGGTGATCTCGTACTTCACCGGGCGCGCACCGGAGAAATGGCTGATGAGGAACTTGCCGTTCGCGTACCGTCCGCTCAGCGTGCCGGTGTCGCCGTCGATGCGGAGGATCGACGCCGACACCTCGGCGCCGGACTGCCGGACGATGAAGCGCCAGGCAGACTCGCCCTTGGAGCTCTTCGTCGGAATCCGCCACTCGCCGGCGATGTTCGGTGCCTTCTCCGCCGCCGCCCTGCTGGCGACTGCGCGGGTCGCACGGAACGGGTAGGCCGCACCACGCGTGCCGCGGTCGTACTTGCCCTCGAGCGCGTCGCCCTTGAGGGTGGCAATCACGCGTGCGCCGTACTGGTCGAACCGCAGGTCCACCGTGCCGTTCTCGAAGGTGCCGGGCTGCGAGGGCACCTTGACGTCGCCGTCGAAGAAGTAGCCGCGGTAGGTCCCGTTCGTGTTGGAGATCTCGAACCGGAACGGGATCTCGATGGTGTTGTTCGACACGCTGACTACGCCGTCCCACTGCCCCGCGGGTGAGGCGGTCTGCGCCGCGAGCGGCGCCGCAAGGGCGAGCACCAGTGCCGCGGTCGGAGTCAGCCGAGCAAAGACCTTCATGCGTCCTGTCCTTTCGTGACGTCAGCCTGAACGGATCCGGGCGCCAAAACAAAAAAGCCCGGAAAGGATAAACCCTCCGGGCTTCGGTCGATCACTGTGTGTCTGGTTCTGGCAACGCGTTACGGCTGCAGGCACAGCAAGGCCGGGCTGGAGGGATCTCCGCCACAACAACAGGCTGCGCAGGCGAACCGGACGTGCATGGCGGTCAGTTGTACGCGACGCTGAAGGCCGCTGTCAAGACCGGCCCGCGAGCGCATCGAGGTACTTCAGCGCGCCGCCGGTGTTGAAGAGCACGACGCTCTCGTGCCGCTGGATGATGCCGCGGGTCAGCAGCCGCTCGAGCGCGGCGAGTGCGGCGCCCCCCTCGGGCGCGGCGCTGACCCCTTCCGCGGATCCAATCCTGATCATCCCGTCGATCATCTCGGTGTCGGGCACCGAGAGCGCCGTACCGCCGCTCTCCCGCACGGCCCGCAGGATGAGGAAGTCCCCGATGGCGCGCGGCACGCGCAGCCCATCGGCGACGGTCGCCGCATGCTCCCACATCGGGGCCTTCTCGAGCCCCTGGTCGAAGGCTCGGACGATCGGTGCGCACCCGTCGGCCTGGACAGAGACCATGCGCGGGCGCTGCTGCGGGGCGACCCAGCCGATCGCCTCCATTTCCTCGAACGCCTTCCACATGCCGACCATGCCGGTACCGCCGCCGGTCGGGTAGAGAATCCAGTCCGGATAGCGCCAGCCCATCTGCTCAGCCAGCTCGTACGCCATCGTCTTCTTGCCTTCGATGCGGTACGGCTCCTTCAGCGTGGAGACGTCGTACCACCCGAGTGGCGCCCCCTTCTCCGCCGCGACGCGGGCCGCATCCGTGATGAGGCCGTCGACAAGCGTCACCGCCGCACCGTAGAGGAGGCACTCGCGCGCGAACGGGGTCTTCACATCCTTCGGGAGGAAGACCTCGGCGCGCAGTCCCGCTTTCGCCGCGTACGCCGCCATCGCGTTTCCGGCGTTGCCGGCTGACGGCACCGACACCGTCTCGACGCCGAGGCCCCTCGCGCGGGTGATGGCGGCCGACTGGCCGCGTGCCTTGAACGAGTTGGTGGGATTCAGCGACTCGTCCTTGATGAACAGCCGCTCCATCCCGAGTCGGCCACCCAGCCGCGTGGCGTGGACGAGCGGCGTGAACCCCTCGCCGAGCGACACTGGCCTCTCCCCGTCGAAGACCGGCATCAGCTCCCGATAGCGCCACATGGTCGGTTCGCGCCCGACCAGCGACTCTCGCCCCCACACCCGTGCGGCGGCGAGATCGTACCGGGCGAGCAGGGGCGCTCCGCAGCGGCACAAGTGGTGGCGAGCGCGAGGGTCGAGGGGCGGCGCCCCGCACGGAACAGCACATTCGAGGTGAGTGAACCAGGTCGGCACGCGTTGACGTTCCTTCGTGATGCCGCGCAGTGTCAAGCGGCGCCGTGCATCTGTATTAAATTCCTGTAGCTATCCTCCAGTTCCGCCGACACAGGAAGTTACGCGCCGGGCTGTCCGGCGCGAGGAGAACTCAATCGATGCTCAAGAAAGTCGCGATAGGGCTGGTCGTCCTGATGCTGGTGCTCGGCGTTGGCGGGTTCTTCTGGGCCCGCTCGGTCCTGGCCACCGACGCGGTCCGCACTGCGCTTGCCGATCAACTGTCGAAGGCGCTCGGGCAACCGGTGACGGTCGGGTCGGTCGCTGCGACCATCTATCCGCGCGTCACCGTGTCGCTGACCGACGTGACCATCGGGAAGGACGCGCCGATCAGGATCGGTGCGCTCGACGTCGGCACCGACTTCCGTGCGCTCCTGTCGCGGCGGATCGAACATGCGGCCCTGCATGTCGATCGGTCGCGCATCCAGCTGCCGCTGCCGCCGCTGGCGCTCGGGTCAAGCCAGCCCTCGTCGAGCGGCGCGCCGGTGGAACTCGTCTCCGTCGACGAAGTCGTCTTCTCGAACGTGGAACTGGTCAGCCGCGGCCGGGTGCTCTCGGGTGACATCGAGCTGGTGCCGCGCGGCACGACCGCCCTGACGCTCCGGAAGGTGGCCCTCGTGGCGGACAGCGCGCGCATCGAGGCGACCGGCGACATCGCGGACATCAGCGGTCCGCGCGGCACTCTGGACATCAAGGCAGGCGCCCTCGATCTCGATCAGCTTCTCACCTTCGCGTCCGACTTCGCGGAAGGCAGCGGCGCCGCCTCGCCTGGCACAGCGGCCACGAGCACGCCGTCTACAGGGGCGGCGTCGGCCGACCTGACCGTCTCGCTCAGCGCCGATCGCGCGACGATGGCCGGAGTGTCGCTCGAGAAGGTGAGCGGGCGTGCGCACCTGAAGGGCGAGGACGTAACGGTCGAGCCTCTGACCTTCGGCCTGTTCGGTGGCACCTACAACGGGACGCTGCGCGCGAACCTCGGCGCTGCGCCCACCTTCGGGTGGAAGGCCGCGCTCGCCAACGTCGATGTCGCGGCGATGACCGCGTTTGTCGGGAATCCGGGTGTGATCAGCGGGCGGCTCGGCGCGACGGTCGATGTCGCCGGCAGTGGGGTCGACGCGGCTACCGCGATGAAGACGGCCCGCGGCACTGCGAAACTGACAATCACGAACGGCAGCGTCAAGAACCTCGCGCTCGTCCGCAGCGCGGTCGCGGCCACCTCGGGGAATCCCCAGGCGGTCCTCGCCGCAGCGCAGGGCCAGCCGGTCGACGAGCCATTCACCGAGCTGGGCGCCTCGATGTCGATTGCGAACGGGACCGCGAGCACGCCGGACCTTCACTTCATCTCGAAGGACATCCGTCTCGATGCCGGAGGGGCCCTCAAGCTCGATGGCTCAGGGGTCACCCTGCAGGGCACAGTGCAGTTGTCCCAGGAACTCTCGAAGCAGGCGAACCCCGCCATCGTGCGGGTCGCCGGCCAGGATGGGCGCATCACACTCCCCGCGATCGTTCGTGGCAACACGAGCAAGTACCAGATCGAGATCGACACCGCCGCCCTGCTCAAGCAGGCGGCCACCAACGAAGTGAAGGCACGTGCGTCCGAGGCGGTGAAGAAGGGGATCGGCGGATTGCTGAAACGCTAGTGGTTGGTGAGCTGGTGAATGGTGAAGTAGCGCAACGGCTCACACGAAAAAAGGCCCGCTCCCCTCTAACGAGGAGCGGGCCTTTCACGTCCCGACCTTCCTGGCCTTCCCGGCCCTCCTGGCCCTGCCGGCGTTACCTGCCGCCCGGCCTTCCTGCCGCCCAGGCCTCCAGGCCTGAGCGACCGGAGGGAGGTGAAGGCTAGAAGAAGTACAGCAACCGCACGAACGCGGTGCTGCCCTTGTACGGGCGGTTCCCGTAGCCCGTGCCGAGGAAGCCGAGGTAGTCAATCCGCGGCACGCCGGTCGCGGCGGTGATGCCCACCGGGCCGTTCGTGTCGATGGTCGCGTAGTCGGTGATGTCGAACTTCTCGTACCAGTAGCCGAGCGCCGCACCGACCTTCTTCGTGAAGTGATACTGGAAGTCGGCGGAGAGCTTCTGCCACTTGTTCGTGACGTTCGGCAGCGGGAGGAACTGGCCGAGGGCCGCCAGGCTCGTGATGCGCGGGCCACCGAAGAGGAAGCCGTTGTCCGAGTCGGCGTAGTCGTAGTTGAACCGCACCGTCGTCTTCTCCACGAGCTTCGAGAGGGTCACGAAGACGTCGACGTTGTTCACCTGCTCTTCGTTCTTCAGCGTCCAGTCGCGGTTCGCGTCGGTCCAGGTCGGGTCCGGCGGCGGGTTCGCGTTGCGGGACTTCTGGTTGGAGACGAAGCGATCGCGCCCGTAGCTGGCGCCCATGTCCACGCCGTCCATCGGCGCGAGGCCGATCGCCAGCGTCACGTTCGTGTTGTCGTTGTCGAGCAGCCCGAACTCATGCCCTTCGCCGTTGTAGGTGTCCTTGCCCTTCGAGACGGACGCGGTGATGTCCATGATCCCCGTCGGGTTCACGACCAGCAGCAGCGTGCCGCGGTTCCGCTGACGGTCCGCCTCGTCGTAGAAGCGGAGGCCCGGCTGTGCGCCGCCGTCTTCGATCGAGGCCTGTGAGAAGCCCGCACCGATGCGGTTGGTGTGCTCGAACGCGCCACGCAGGGTCACGTACTGGTTGCCGACCGTGTCGATCGACGTCTTGAACGTGTAGTCGCGCATGTCGCTGAAGGCGCGGCCGGTCCTGGCGTAGTCGTCGTAGGTGTAGCCCACGTTGATCGCGGTGTACTTGATCAGGTTCAACGTGCCCGTCAGGTCGAAGGTGTTCTGACGGATGTTGAAGTTCTCCGTCTCACCGCCGGTCTCCTCGGGAACCGCATCGAAGCGCACGTACTCGCGGGCGTCGAACTCCGGCGTGAGGTTCCGGTGATCGTTGAAGCGGTACCGCATGCGCAGCCCGAAGTAGCGATTCGGCCGCGAGGTGAAGTTGAACATCGCGTTCACGCCGTGCACCTTGGCTTCCGCCGTATCACGCGGCAAGGCCCGCAGACCCGGGAACACCGCCCACACGCCCGCGTTGTTGATCGCACCGTTCGTGGTCCACGGAATCAGCTTGTCGTTCTGGTTCATCGCGGTGAACGAGACGACGCCGTTGATGACCGTGTGCGCCGGCATCTTGTAGAGGCCGGTCAGGTTGACCGAGTTCATGCTGTTGCTGGGCGGCACGGACATGCGGCCGAATGCCGGGCCGTTGCCGTTGCTGTAGCCGCTCGCGTCGAACGGGGTGGTATCGGTCGCCCGCAGCGGGTTGTCCCACAGCACTTCCTTGATCTTGTTGTTGAAGAACGAGGCGTCCCAGGCCACGCGGATCATGCCTTCCGTCCGGACGTATTCGAGGCCCGCAGACAGGTCGTTGGTCCGGTTGTCGAGAGGCATCGGCAGTTCGTTCCCGTTGTTGAACGCGAACGACATGCCGAACGGCTGGTTGCCGCTCTTCTTGGTGGAGGTAAACGCGAGGTTGAAGCCCAATTCCGGCTTCAGGTCGCGTGCGTAGCGGAAGCCGAGCGCTTCACGCTTCGATTGCAGGTCGAAGGGTTGCGCCAGCCCGACGTAGATGGATCGGGTCGCGAGTTGCGCCGCATTCTGCGGCACCCCCACGACGCCCGGCACCTTGTTCTGGACCTGCAGCCGCGCCGCGGCATCCAGCGTGAAGATCCCGGTCTGGGTTTCCCGCCACGGGCTCGACGTCAGGTAGCTGTAGTTCAGCGGGATGGAGTCGAAGAACCCCGAGTACCTCGCTTTCCCGTCGGTGTAGCTGGCGTGGTAGTTCTGGTCCCGGTACCCGATGTTCCAGGCGCCGAAATCGAAGATGGCCTTGTCAGTGGCTTTTCCGAACTGGACCCGTGAGAAGGCGCCGTTTCGCAGGTCCTGATAGCGCTCGTACCTGGCGAAGTCGCCTTCCGTGGTCCCTGCCCGGACACCGATGTCGACAATGCCTGCCGGCTCGGTGGTCGCAGCGTCCTGTGCGTGGGCGAGAGGCGCCGCACACATCAGCGCTGCTGTCAGCATCATCAGCTTGTTGCGCATGTGCATCCTCCCCCGCTATCGCAGGAACGCCTTGCCGTTCGGCGAATTCGATCCATGGATCTGCGAATGGCAGACCGTGCACGACCGGCCGAAGATCTTGTTGCCGTTCGTGGAGTTCTGGAGCAGGAACCCTTCATAGACCGTTGGAGGATGCCGCGAGGTCACATGGCACCGCTGGCAGAGGAATGGCTGCTTCGCCTGGAGCATGCGGTCGTTGTTGCTGCCGTGCGGGTCGTGGCAGGTCACGCAGGCATTGGCCACCGGTGCGTGCTCCCACAGGTACGGTCCGCGCTTCTCCGCGTGGCAGCTCGTGCAGGACTCGTCAACCGTGGTCCCGGTCTTCAGCAGCCGGACGTTCGTCGACCCATGGACGTTGTGGCAGGAGGAGCATTCGAGCTTGCCCTCGCGCACCGGCATGTGGTTGAACCGGTTCTGCTTGTTGACGATGTTCTTGTGGCAGGTGCCGCACTGCTCGCGCTGGCTCGCCGCCTTCAACTGCGTCTCGCCCTTCGGGTGATGCACGCTGTGGCAGGACAGGCAGCCGACGTTACGCTGGTCGTGCTGGCTCCCGGCGAACAGGGCGTGCGTCCCGCGGTCGTGGCACGACGTGCAGTACTCGCTCGCTTCCTGTGGCTTCAGCTGGGCGAGCCGGACGATCTTGCTCGTGTCACCACCGGCTTCGGCGTGTGCCTTGCCCGGGCCGTGACAGCTTTCGCATCCCCTGCCGGCGGCCGGCGTGCGGGGGTTCGACGCCAGGCCGTGCATGGTGCCCTTGTACGTCTGGCTCTCGTGACACGTCAGACACGTGTCCTGACCGGCATAGTCCCCGGCGTCCTGCGAAAACGCGACCGCCCTGGCTGCCTTTCCCGCCGCCGACACTGACGACGGGAGACAGAACAGGGCGATGGCGATCCCGATGACGACGACGGCCAATCCGGCGCGTTGATGATGGCGGGTCGACAACATGGAGTTCGCTCCTCCGCAGCGCGTTCACACCCTCCGCGGGCCTGCACGCACTCCTGCGGCTTGCCTGACGATTCGCAAGCGGCAGACCAACCACGACCATACTGTCGGCACACCGACACACTGTTTTTCCTAGGGAAATCGCCTGGTGGCGAGAAACCGCCCACGCACGGATTGGCGGCAGTGTCAGCTCTCCGGAAGAATTCGCTGGCCCCGTGCCGGGAATCCGGCAGGACTCGGAATTCTGAATGCGGAACTCGGGGCTGGAAACTCGGGACTCGGGGTTCGGAACTGGGGACTCGGAACTGGGGACTCGGAACTCGGAACTCGGAACTCGGGACTCGAGTCCGACGCGGCGCAGGCCTGTTCGGCGATCGGAGGGCGCTTGGATATGATGTCGACGCGATGTATGCGAACGTCCTTCTGATTCACAACTGGCTCCGCTGGTTCACGCTGGTGGCGTGCATCGGCGGGATTGTCTACGCGATGAAACCGGCGCCCGCAGCGGCGCCTGATGCGGATGGCTTCGAGCTGCCGGGCAAGCGGTGGGACTCGTACCTGATGCTCGCCGTGGACCTGCAGATGCTGACCGGCCTGATCCTCTACTTCGGCCTGAGCGACTTCACGAAGGTGGCGATGGAAAACCCGGGGATGGCGTGGCAGGAGCCGTCCGTGCGGTACTGGTCCATCCTGCATGCCGGCGCGATGTTCGCGTCGCTGCTGACGGTCCGCGTGGCACGGGTGCTCGCGCTCCACGCTCCGACCCCAGACCTGGCCCAGAAGCGACGGCTGATCTGGTTCATCATCTCGACCATCGTCATCCTCACCGCGATCCCGTGGCCGTTCCTGAGCAACGGGCGGCCGCTGTTCCGGTTCTGAGGGCGGGCAGGAAGGGCGGGAGGGCAGGTAGGGCTGGCAGGGCTGGCAGGGCTGGTAGGCCTGTAGGGCTGCCGAAGGATGGCGACGCCACGCGGCCGACCGACGTCGTAAGGAGCATGACACGCTCCACCCTCTGGCTCTGCGCGTTCGCGCTCGGCACGCTGCTCGCAACCACGCCTCTCATGGCCGCCCCTGACGTCCGCCCCATCGCGAGCGTCGACCTGGACCGCTACGCCGGGCGCTGGTTCGAAATCGCCAAATACCCCAACCGTTTCCAGAAGGACTGCGTCGCGGACACGACGGCGGAGTACGCGTTGCGCCCAGACGGACGAGTCACGGTAACCAACCGCTGCCGTCAGGCCGATGGCTCGATGAAGGAGGCGGTCGGCATCGCCCGCTGGCGCGAGCAACCGCCGAGGGACGCGACGCTGAAAGTCCGCTTCGCTCCCGCCTGGCTCTCTTTCGTCCCGCAGGTATGGGGCGATTACTGGATTCTCGCCCTCCCGGCCGACTACCGCTACGTCGTTGTCGGAGAGCCGTCGCGCAAGTACCTGTGGATCCTCTCGCGCACGCCGCAGATGACCACCGGAGACTACGAGGAGGCCCTCGCCGCTGCCACCGCGAACGGCTACGACACGGCGAAGCTGGTCAAGACACCGCAGGGGGCGAGGTAGGGTTCGGGGCTCAGAGCTGGGAACTGGGGACTCGGGACTCGGGACTGGGGACTCGGGACTCGGGACTGGGGACTCGGCATTGGAGCCGCGCGCGGCCGCATCGGTGCTGTTTCGCAGCGACGTCACTCCACCGGCTGGATGCGAATCTGCGCTTCGAGGATCCTCGTCCCGCGGCACGAGGGGCACTTCGACGGCTTCGTGAGCTTGCTCGCGTCGAAGGTGAAGCCGCACGTGCGGCAGACCGCCGGCTCGATCGCGACGTCGTGCCCCGCTGCGCGAGCGGAGCGAATGAGGTGACGCAGGTCCTCTTCCACATCCCCCTTGGGCAGCCGCAGCTCCCGCGCAATCGACGAGACGGACCGCCACTCGTGCTGCAGCAGCTCCAGCAGATCCTTCCGGAACACACCGCGATCATACGACCCCAACCTCTAACCTCCCGCCTCCGCACGAACGCGAGCACGCCTACGGCGCTGTGCTTCGGCGGGCAAGCCAACCCCCCAACCTCCAGCGTGTCCCCCGCCGTTGACGCACTCAGGGGCCGAGCGTATCGTTGGCCGCACGGCGCCGCGCCGGGAGGTGAGAGTGGCTGACGAGAAGCTCATCGGGACGAACTACCTGCCGCCGGATCTCGTGGCCAAGGTGACCGGCCGCGCGAAGTACGCAGAGGACTTCCGCGTCGACGGCATGCTCTTCTGCAAGCTGCTCCTCAGCCCGATGCCACATGCGCGCGTGACGCGCCTCGATGCGAGTGAGGCGTTGGCCATGCCCGGCGTGAAGGCGATCCTCACCGCGAACGATCTGCCCGAGGCCGCCAAGCGGGACATCCCTGCGCTGACCAACGAGCCGCTCTATGAGGGCGAGCCGATTCTTGCTGTTGCCGCGGTCGACGAACTCACGGCCGCACAGGCCATCGAACGCATCGTCCTCGAGCTCGAGCTGCTTCCGTTCGTCACCGACCCGCTCGAGAGCCTGCGCCCAGGCGGACCCAATGCGACCACGCAGGGCAACGTCCTCGCACCATCCCGTGGACCGGCAAAGCGCGACCTCGAAGGGGCGGTTGCGAACCAGACCGAACTGCGCACGCTGAAGTGGACCGAGCAGGACTTCGCCGATGCCAGCGACGGCCAGTTGCCGATGGGCGACGCTCCGGAAGAGTGGACTGTCGGCGATGTCGACGCAGCCCTCAAGGAGGCCGCGCTTGTCGTCGACGAGACCTTCGTCGTCCAGGCCACGAGCCATCAGACACTCGAGACGCGCAGCGCCCTTGCGTACTGGCAGAACGGCAAGCTGTTCCTCCACGGCTCGACCCAGAGCACGATGCGGACGCATCCGCTCGTCGCGAGCTGGGTCGGCATCGATCCGTCCGATGTGGTTTTCGTCTCGGAGTACACCGGTGGCGGGTTCGGGGCGAAGGGCGGCGGCGCGGTGTCGATGTGCATTCCGGCCCTGCTCGCGAAGAAGGCCAATGCGCCGGTCATGATGCGCGTGAGCCGTGAGGACGAGCACTACATCGGCCACGCCCGCACCAACATGACCGGGCGTGCGAAGGTGGGCTTCCGGGCCGACGGCCGCATCACCGCCCTCGACCTCTTCATCGTGCAGGACAACGGCGCACGCGGCGAACGCGGCGACCATCGCGCGGCGGGCATGGCGACCTCGCTGCTCTACCAGCCGCTCGCGATGCGCTGGCGTGCCGTCAACGTCCTCACCAATACGCCGACGCGCCTGTTCCAGCGCTCACCCGGCGAGATGCAGGGCATCGCCATCGTGGAGCAGGCGATTGCGAAGGCCGCGCACCAGCTCGGGATCGACCCGGTGGAGCTGCGGAAGATCAACGCCCCTGCCGGGAAGGCCCCCTTCGGTCCCGCGCGCGGCGCACAGCGCGGCTACACGACCAGCGCCTTCGTGCGCGAAGCGCTCGACAAGGGAGCCGCGCAATTCAAGTGGAAGGAGCGGCTGGCCCGCGCGGGCCAGCGGCAGGGCGGCACGGTACGAGGTGTGGGCGTCTCCATCGGCACGCACACGTCAGGGTCCATCGGCCATGACGGGCTCTTGACAATTCGACCCGATGGGCGGCTCTACGTCCAGAGCGGCGTCGGCAACCTCGGCACCCACTCCGTGTTCGATCTCGCCAGGGTCGCTGCGGAACTCCTCGGCATGCCGTGGGACAAGGTCGAGGTCGCGTGGGGCAACACGAGCAAGCACCTGCCCTACTCCTGCCTCTCGGTCGGCAGCCAGACGACGCACGCGATGACGCGCGCCAACCACGCCGCGGCGATGGATGCCAGGCGCAAGCTCCAGGAGATCGCGGCACGCACGCTTGGCGGGAATCCCGAAGACTATGAGCTCGGCGGCGAGCGGGTGTTCCGACGCGGCAGTCCCACGCGTGGACTCTCCTACGCCGAGGCTGCCACGCGGGCGATTGCGCTCGGCGGCCCGTTCGACGGCCACGCGCTGCCGGAAGACATCCACCCGACGACGAGAGCCGCCGCGACGGCGCTGGCCGGGCTGGGGCTGATGGGCGTGGCGAAGGACACCTACCCTCACGACGGCACCACCTATTCGTTCGTTGTCGGGTTCGCGGAGGTCGAGGTCGATCTCGAAACGGGGAAGCCGACGCTCGTCGACTACCTGGGGATGGCTGACATCGGCACCGTGATCAACCCGCGCAGCATGGTGGCGCAGGTCTGCGGCGGCAGCTGCCTCGGGATCGGTCACGCGCTCACCCAGAAGTGGGTGTACGACCCGCACTATGGGGTGCCGCTGGCGAAGCGCTTCCACCACACCAAGCCGCTCACCATCCTCGATGTGCCGTCCCGGATGCATGCGGACGCCGTCGGGCTGCCGGATCCCGAGACGCCTGTCGGTGCGCGCGGCGTCGGTGAGCCGCCGGTGGGCGCTGCCTACGGGGCGGTGATGAACGCGATTGCCAGCGCCGTCGGCGTCGACGCGTTCCGCCGGGCGCCGGTCACATCGGACGTCCTGCTGATGACGCTCGAGCACGGCGGGCGCCAGCACGCGCCACTGCAGGCGCACCTGTAGGGCACGTCCGACGAGGACGCGCCCAGCGGCTCCGCTCAGCGCAGCACGTCGAACAGGTGCGAGTACTTGATGATGAATGCGCGGTTCACGGGGCCGAGCCCGTTGAACGCCTCCGTGTCGTTGTAGACCACGTAGAGGCCGGTCGCCGCGTCACGCTGCCAGTTGAAGCGCAGGTTGGTCGACCAGCGGCGCGTGACGTCGTTGTACTGGATCAGCGCCTGCGCATTCACCATTGGCGAGAAGTTGTAGGCGAACCGGAAGCTCCCGAGGTTCGTCTGGAAATCGCCCTGGGGCAGGTGGATGTCGCTGATCGTCCAGCGGATGCTCGACGTGAACGCGGCCCCCTTCCGGATGTTGAGCTGCGGTGCCCAGCTGTTCTGCGTGCCTGAGAGGAAGCCACCGACATTGTACGAGCCGCTCACCGAGATCCACTTGCGGCGATCGGTGTTGAACAGTCCTGCGGCGTAGGGGCTCCGGTAGCTGCCGGCCGGCACCGTCACCGAGCGGCCGCCGCTCCTGTAGACGGTGAACGGCTGGCGCAGCCCTTCCCACTGCACGTTGACGGCCGGGCTGACGCTGTAGCCCTTCTCGAAATCCCACGCGTTGTCGACGTGCAGCGTCGCCGTCTCCTGGAAGCCGTCGAAGCCCCAGAAGCTCTCGTAGCTGTAGTGCGGACGCCACTCACGCAGGCCGTGCCTGGTGAGCCATGGCGTGCGGACGTTCTCGTACCACCCCGTGAAGAACTGCCGGAAGCCATCGCCTGGCCGCTCCAGGAAGCCGACCTCCGGGTTGAAGTCGGCGCCGACCTCCGTGTACTCGTAGAACGTACGGCGCGCCCGCGTCTGGTACTGGATGCCGCTGCTGAAGGCGTGTTCGCTGCTCGTGGCGCCTGGCGTTTCGGTGCGTGCCGCGAAGCCGGTCCAGGTCCACTTCTCGCCCATGCCCCACTTGCCGTCCACGCCCCAACTGCGGTTCCAGTTGTCCTTGCCGGCCAGGTCTCCGGTCCCGACGCGGCTCACGAACATCGCGCCGACGCTCGAGCGGTTCGGCAGGTCCTTGGCGACGCGAAAGGCGCCGAAGTTGTTCGCGGCGACGCTGCCGACCGACTCGGTCTGCATGTCGAGCGCACCGATGTTCACGCCGGCCACCTTGCCCGACAGGCGTGCGCCCCCCCTGATGGGGACCAGCGTGCCGCTGTCGGTGATGCCGATGCGGCGGCTGAAGAAGAGATCGATCTCACCGTTCTTGCCGACGGCGAACAGCCCGCGGTTCTCGAGGAAGAACGGACGCTTCTCCGGGAACAGCAGGTTGAAGCGCGTGAGGTTCACCTGCTGCTCGTCCACCTCGACCTGCGCGAAGTCCGTGTTGTAGGTGAGGTCCAGGTTCAGGCTCGACGTGACCCCGATCTTGGCGTCGACGCCCCAGTTCGCGTCACGCTCCGTCTTGCTCCCGGGCGTGAAGTTGCGGTTCGCGGAGCCAAGCGCGTACGGCATCACCTTGAAGTTCCTTGGGGCCGCAACGTTCAGATCGCGAAGTTCGCCGGCCGACGACAGGCGCGTGATGTTGTAGACACGCGTCAGCGGCGACCAGTAGACCTGCTCCCGCTTCCGCTCGATGGAGCGCGCGAAGTTGAGCCCCCACACCTGCGGCGGGGGGCCGTAGCGCAGGGTGCGGAGCGGAATCATGAACTCCGCCGACCAGCCCTTGTCGGTGATCTTCGTCTTCACGTCCCACGCGCCGTCCCAGTTGACGTTGAGGCCGCCGCCCGATCCGCCGCCCGTACGCCCGAGCGCGGGCGCGCCGGTCGACTGCTGCTCGCCCTCGTTCCGCACCTGTGCGTCGTACTGCATCCCGACCGGGGTCGTGCCGAAGATGAACCCGTTCTGGCGGTCGTGGTACGTGTCGAGGATCAGCTGGAACGAGTCCTGACCGCTCAGCGCCGAGTCGCGCCGCGCGTCCGAAGTGACGATGTGCGAGGGGTCGCTGTCATAGGCCATCACGCCGACGTAGATCGCGCGGTCGTCGTAGAGAATCCGCACCTCGGTCGGCTCCGTGGCCGGCTGCCCTTCGGACGGCTCGGTCTGCACGAAATCGGTGATCGGCGTCGCCTGCTGCCAGACACGCTCGTCGAGCACACCGTCGATCGACGGCGCTTCGCCAGTGCGGGTGGCCGTCGCGCGGCGGCCAGCCGCCGCGGCACGCTGAGCTGGCTGGGCAAATGCGGGGATCGACGCGGCAAGCGCCAGCGCCACGGATGCGACAGTTCGGACAGTACTCACGCACACCCTTTACAAGGAATCAGGCAAACCTTCATGAACATCACGTGCTGAAGCCGCAAATTTTACACGGAGACTTCGTCAGCCGCGCGTAAGGTTCACCGAAATGGGCGGGATTCTCGAGGCGGGTGCCGGCAGGCCTGCGAAGGCGCGCCGGAAGCGATGCTCCCGACGCGCCAGTACTTCTGACTTCTAACGTCTCACGTCTAACGTCTAACGTCAGCTCCCTGCCGCCTAGCGGCTGGTCGACGTCGGCCAGACCACGCCCATCTCCTTGCGCGGCACCGCACCGATCCCCTTGGCGACGAACTTCTGCACGCGCCGCCCCTGGTAGGTCTCGGTTGTGTAGAGGTTCCCCTTCGAGTCGATCGCGATGCTGTGGATCGAGTAGAACTGGCCCGGGTAGTGCCCCCCCTCGCCGAAGTTGTAGACCTCCTGCAGCGACTGGCGGTCGATGATGCGAATCTTCGAGTTCCGCCCGTCGGACATGAAGATGTACTTCTGCTGCGGGTCCTTCGAGAACGCCACGTCCCACACCGAGCCGTCACCCAGCGAGTCCTTGGCGTACTGCTGTTCCTTGACGAACTTCCCGTCCTTCGTGAACACCTGCATGCGGTCGTTCACGCGGTCGCAGACGTAGACGAACCCGTCGACCGACAGGTCGGCGCAGTGCACCGGGTTGCGGAACTGCTGCGCGAGCGGCGCATTCGGGTTGTAGCGGCCGAGGTCCTTGTCGTCCGGCTTGTTGCCGTATGCGCCCCAGAACCGCTTGAACTGCCCAGTGTCGGCATCCATGACGACAACGCGCTTGTTGCCGTAGCCGTCGGCGACGTAGACCTCGTTCGCCTTCTCGTCGACGAACACCTTGGCCACCTGGAAGAAGTGGTCGGTGGCGTTGCTGTCGGCCTTCACGCCCTTCTTGCCGAACTGCTTCACGAACTTCCCGTCGCGCGTGAACTTCAGCACGAGGCCGTCGGTGCCGCCGTTGCCGCCGATCCAGACAAAACCCTTCGTGTCGGCATAGATGCCGTGATTCGAGTCAGGCCAGTCGTACCCCTGGCCCGGGCCGCCCCAGGCGTGGACGACGTTGCCGGCCTGATCGAATTCGATGATGGGCGGCGCCTTCTTGCAGCACTCGCCGGTGGGTGGGTTCTGGTCCGCCGCGGCTTCGACCGGATCCAGCGAGTCGTTGCGATGGATGATCCAGACATGGTCCTGGTTGTCCACCCAGACACCGATGGTCTGGCCGATGTACCAACCATTCGGCAGCGGCTTGGGCCACATCGGATCCACTTCGAACCTGGGCGCGGTGATACCGGCCCCGCCCGCCTGCGCCGATGCCCGCTTCTCGAACACGCTCTGGCCGATGCCGAGCGCGGCGAGGAGGGCGATGAATCCTGCCCCGATGAATACGTTCCGCTTCATCTCGTCTTCTCCTCTCGACGCCCGCTCAGCGCCCGGCTACGAACTTCTGCACGCGCTTGCCGTGGTGCTGCTCGCCCGTGTAGACGTTGCCCTTCGAGTCGACCGCAATGCTGCCCACCGCCAGGAAGCGCCCGGGCTGCCGGCCGCCCTGCCCGATGGAGCCCACCTCGTTCAGCGACGCGCGGTCGAGAATCCGCACCTTCTTGTTCTGGCCGTCGGCCACGAACAGGTAGCGCTGCTGCGCGTCGTTCGAGAACGCCACATCCCACACGGATCCGAACGACGACACCGCGCCGAACTGCCCGCCGACGACGGCGCCGCCCGTGTTCTTGGCGATGATCGCTTCCTTGACGAACTTGCCGTCCTTGCCGAAGACCTGGATGCGGTTGCTGGTGCGATCGCAGACGTAGACGTTGCCGTCCTTTGCGATGTCGATGCAGGTGACGTCCCGGAACTGGCGCGCGGGCGCGGCATTCGGGTCGTACGCGCCAGGGTCGGCACCGGGCTTCTCGCCGTAGGCGCCCCACGCGCGCTTGAATTTCCCGCTCTCACTGTCGAACACCGCGATGCGGCGGTTGCCGGTGTCCGCGACGTAGACCTCGTTCGCCGCGGTATCCACCGCCACGGCCGCCGGCCTGCTCAGCGCGTCGTCTCCGGTGCTCTGGCCCGGCTTGCCGATCTGGAGGAGGAACTGGCCGGACTTCGAGAACTTCAGGACGTGCGCGTCACCTGGTGCGGCCGCGCCGGCGCCCGCACCGGCGCCACGCCCGCCGGCGCCCGCTGGAGGCGTGACCAGCCCGGCCGCCGTGATCCACACGTTTCCCTTGCCGTCGACCGCGAGGCTGCCGGGAGACTGCGGCCACGTGTAGCCCTGGCCGGGACCGCCGAAGCTCGAGACGACCTTGCCGGTCGCATCCAGTTCGAGGACGAACGGCGCGGCGGTGCAGCAGACGCTCGACGTCGGAGGCGTGAGCATCATGCCCTTCTCGTTCGCCTCGAGGGAGTCGCCGCCCCGGTGAACGACCCAGACATGATCCTGCGCGTCGACAGCAACGCCGGTGATGGACCCGAACACCCAGTGGTTCGGCAGTGGCTGCGGCCAGAGCGGCTCGACCCGGTACGCGGGCGCGGCGGCCGCTCCCGTGCGCGCCTGCGCATGAACCACGGGCCCCGCCAGCGCAACGGCACACGCGCCCGCGGCCAACGCGCCGGCGGCAATGCCTACTTTCGAGAATGGCTTCATATCCCTCCTCCGTAGGCGGGGGAGTATATATAAAAAAGGCGCCGAACCCTTTCGGATTCGGCGCCTTTTTTTGGCTCTGGGCTCTGGGCTGCTGGCTCTCGGCATGGACGGCTTCACGACTGAGGCCGACCACGCCCGAAGGCTGCAGTCGGGAGCCCGAAGGCTCCCGCGCTTAGCGGGTCGTCGGGAAGACGATGCCCTGGTCCTGCTTCGTCACAGGGCGCAGGCCCTTGTAGACGAACTTCTGGACGCGCTTGCCCTCGTAGGTTTCCGTCGTGTAGATGTTGCCCTTCGAGTCGGTCGCGATGGAGTGCACCGCGTACCAGCCGCCCGGCTGACGGCTGCCGTCGCCGAAGCTGGTGAGGATCTCGAGCGACTGACGATCCATCACGTACACCTTCTCGTTCGAACCATCGGCGAGGTAGATGTACTTCTGCTGCGGATCCTTCGAGAAGGCGATATCCCACACCGCACCGTCGCCGAGGGTCTTCGGCTTGATGCGCTGTTCCTTCACGAACTTGCCGTCCTTCTGGAAGACCTGGATGCGGTCGTTCACGCGGTCGCAGACGTAGACGAAGCCGTCGTTGGAGGGCTCGGCGCAGTGGACCGGGTTGCGGAACTGGCGGATGAGCGGAGCGTCCGGGTTGTAGCGGCCCATGTTGGTGTCGTCCGGCTTCTCGCCGTACGCGCCCCAGTACCGCTTGATCTTGCCGGTGTCGAGGTCGATGACCGCCACGCGCTTGTTGCCGTAGCCGTCAGCCACGTAGCCCTCGTTCGCCTTCTCGTCGAGCGAGACCTTCGCGACCTTGTTGAAGGCCCAGGTGTCGTTGCTGCCGGCGTTCGCGTACGCGAAGCCGAACTGCTTGATGAACTTGCCGTCCTGGGTGAACTTCAGGATGTGGCCGTCGTTGCCGCCGTTGCCACCAATGTAGACGTTGCCCTTCGAATCGGGCGTGATGCCGTGGTTCGACTCAGGCCACTCGTAGCCCTGGCCAGGGCCGCCCCAGCCCGCGACGAAGTTGCCGGTCGGGCCGTCGAACACCATGACGGGCGGAGCCGCCACGCAGCATTCGGACATCGGGGGGTTCTGCGCCGCGTAGATCTCCTTGCGATCGAGCGTCGCCGCACCACGATGAATGATGTAGACGCGGTCCTTGTTGTCCACGCCCAGGCCGATGACGTTGCCGTACAGCCAGCCCTTGTTGAGCGGCTTCGGCCACATCGGGTCGACTTCGAAGTACGGCGCCTGCACGGCAGCCTTGCCCTGCGCGGCAGCAGCCTTTTCCATCATGCTCTGCGCCACGCCGAGCGTCGCGAGCGCGCCGACGAACGTCGCCCCCACGAACAGATTCTTCCTGCTCATTCCCCTCATCCTTTAGCCTCCGGCTCTCCCCAAAGCTTCGCGGTGGAGGGCGTCAGTATACATAACCCGGCACAGCCTTGCGAACGGAATGCTATCCCACTATCCTTGAGGCCTTTAGGGACTCATGATGCAGGGTTGGTACGGCTCGTGGCGCCGCTTCGCGGCCGCCGGTCTCCTCGCGATCGCCTGCGCCATCCCGGCGCTGCTCTCCGCGCACGAAATCCCGAACGACGTCACCATCCAGAGCTTCATCAGGGCCGACGGCTCCGAACTGAAGCTGCTGGTGCGCGTGCCGCTCATCGCGATGCGCGACATGACGTGGCGCTTCAAGGGCCAGGACATCATCGACCTCGAGCGCTCGGCACAGGCGCTGCACGACGCCTCCACGCTCTGGGTCGGCGACGATGTGACGGTCTACGAGGACGGGCGGAAGCTCGGACCGCAGACCGTCGCGGCCGTGCGCGCCACGCCTGCGGAGGATCGATCGTTCGAGAACTACGACTCGGCGCTGGCGCTGCTCACCGCGCCCCAGACCGACGCGGATGTGACGGTGGCCACCGGCTACCTCGATCTCCTCTTTACCTATCCCATTCAGTCCGCGTCATCGCGCTTCTCGATAGAGCCGAAGTGGGGGCGCCTGGGCCTGCGGGCGGTCACCGTGATGCGCCTGATCCTCGGGGACGGCACCGTGCGCGCGTTCGAGGTCACGGGCAACCCCGGCGTGGTGGACCTGGATCCGCGCTGGATTCAGGCGGCGTGGCGGTTCGTGAAGCTCGGGTTCGAGCACATCCTCGACGGCACGGATCACCTGCTGTTCCTCTTCTGCCTGGTGATCCCCTTCCGCCGGTTCCGATCGCTCATCACGATCGTCACGGCGTTCACGGTCGCGCATTCCATCACGCTGATTGCGTCGGCCTACGACCTCGGCCCGGATGCGCTCTGGTTCCCCCCGCTGATCGAGATGCTCATCGCGACCTCGATCGTCTACATGGCGCTCGAGAACATCGTCGGTGCCAGCCTGCACCGGCGCTGGCTCATCACCTTCGGCTTCGGCCTGGTGCACGGCTTCGGCTTCTCGTTCGCCTTGAAACAGACGCTGCAGTTCGCCGGATCACACCTGCTGACGTCGCTGCTGTCGTTCAACGTCGGGGTCGAACTCGGGCAACTGCTGGTGCTGCTGCTCCTGCTGCCGGCGCTGGACTTCCTGTTCTCGCGCGTGGTGCAGGAGCGCATGGGCACGATCATCCTGTCCGCGCTGGTGGCCCACACCGGCTGGCACTGGATGACGGAGCGCTACGGCGTCTTCTCGCAGTATCCGGTCACGATGCCGGAGTTCACGCCGGCCTTCATTGCCGAACTGCTCCGGTACGCGATGGCGCTCGTGGCGCTCGCCGGCATCCTCTGGGCTATCTCGGCCTTCACCAAATCGCGCGACGACGCCGAGGCGACGTCCTGACGCCCAAGGCTTCGGGCTGCGGGCTGCGGGCTCTGGGGCCGTCGGCTCTGGGCCTGAAGCCGAGCACGCCGGGAGCCTGAAGCCGGGAGCCTGAAGCCCCTTAGCGCGGCAATCTGAAGGCGAGCCGCTGACGGTAGCCGTCGCGGCGAGCGGCGATGGCTGATGCATCAGCGGGCTTCAATGCCAGCGCGGCATTCGCGGTGTCGACGGCACGGTCGAAGTCGTCGTTCGCCGCCTGCGCCGCAGCCAGGACATCCAGCGCGCCGGCATCCTTTCTCATCGTCAGCGACACCGCCCGCTCGGCCAGCCTGATGGCGAGGCCCGGATCGCGCAGCGCGTCCAGCGGTGAGGCGGCCAGCAGCCACGCGAGGTCGACGAGCGGACCTGGCGAGTCGGGCGCCAATTCGACAGCCTTCTTCAGGTGCGCGATGGCGTCCGGCTGCTTGCCCAGCCTGAGCGACGCAATGCCCGCGTTGTAGTGCGCCTGCGCATTCGAGGGATCGAGACGAAGGGCCTCAGCGAGGTGCGTGAGCGCCTCCTGGGCCTTGCCGGTGCTGAGCAGGATGCTCGCAAGGTTGTTGTGCGCCTGCGGGTAGTCCTTGCGGATGGCCAGCGCGCGCTGGTACTCGAGGACGGCCGAGTCGTAGTCACCGGCTACCGTCAGCGCGGTCCCGAGGTTGAAGTGCGCGGGGGCCGACTCGGGCTCGAGGTGCGCGGCGGCCCGAAAATGCCTGACCGCGTCCTGCGGCTTCTTCAACTCGAGGTAGAGCGCGGCGAGCGTGGTGTGCAGCGGCGCACTGTCGGGTTCCGACTCGAGCCATCGCTCGTATCCGATGGTGTCCTCGGTCATCACCTTCGTGCCGAACTGATCGTTCAGGAGCGCGAGATCCCGATCGGTGCGCGTCAGCACCTGAATCCAGAGGTCGCCCATCTCGTCCGACGACCGCTGCCCCCAGTAGACCCGCCGCGGCGGCTGGTCCGGGTTGCGGGGATTCTCCGGTGAGTTGTCGTAGGTGTAGCGCATCTGGAGCCGCGTTCCCTTCGGCAGCCAGAACGGCGTGACGTAGCGATACACGTGCTGCCAGCGGAAGTCCCAGCGCCGGATGTGGATCAGCGGCCGCACGGATCCGTCAGGGAGGTTGGCGAAGCCGACGATCTCCTTCGCGCGGTAGTGCGCGTGCGGCTGCACCGCCTGCACCTCGACGTCCACCGGCGTGACGAAGGAGTCGGTGATGACGTACTCCTTCTCACCAGGCGGGATGTCGATGCTCTGTCGGCCGAGACGCAGCATCGCGGGCGTCCGCTCGGGCGGATCGCTGGTGAAGTAGAAGCCGACCGATGCCTGGACCGGCTCCTCCCGTCCGCTCGGCTGCATGTGCAGTTCCACGACGAGATCGGTGTTCGGCTCGAGGCGCCACGCGAGGCCTTTCGGCAGGAGCGGCGGCACCTGGCCTGGCGTCCACCCGAGGAAATGCCCGTCCGGGTACACGGCGGAGTTTGCGATGAGCCCCGAGTAGCCCGGGCCCGGCTCGGCCTCGTCGAACTTCCTCGAGGCGTCGGTGTGGTCGATCCGGATGTTCGCGTGGTGCACGACGCGCGGGTTGCCCGGCTTGAACTCCATCCCGCGCACGTACTTCATCACGCTGACCGGCAGCTTGATGACGAACACGCGGAAGCTGTCTGTACCGTCGGCTTGAAGTGTGTAAGGGGGCGTGGTGACGATCAGGTCCGGCTTCCCGAGTTGCCAGCCCTCCGTCCACTCTGGCGGAACCGGGGTGAGGGCGCGGTCCCCCTCGGGGGCGCCGTCCGCCTGCCAGCGCTGGAAGAGGTCGACCTCCTCAGGCGTGAGCCGGGGCTGGCCAACGAACTCCCCACCGTAGTCACCGTCCGCCTGCCATGGAGGCATGACTCCCGACCGGGTCAGCAGCGCCATTTGCGTCGCGTGGCCGCGCGCACTCGCATACGTCAGCAGGCTGAATGGGGCTGCCCCACCAGGCCGATGGCAGACCCCGCACTTCGCATGGACGATCGGTGCGATGTCCTTCGCGAACGTCACTGGGGACTGCGCAAGGGACGGCGTCACGCGCAGCATGCACGCGAGCAGGGCCAGCAGGATGGCTGCGTGCTTCGTCCTCGCCGAGCCGCCGCGGTGCACGGCAGTCATTGCACGAAGTCCGCGATGAAGCAGCCAACGGCCGGAGCCGAGTCGGCCGCGGGCTTCCCTCCCGCGAGCACCGCGGTGAGCGCCTCGAAGAGATCGCGGCGGGTGGCAGCGGGACGCTCCACGCCGAGGCTCACGAATCGATCGTCGATGCGGCCGTGGTACACGAGTGTTCGCTGCCGATCGAACAGCGCCGCTTCCGGCGTGATGGTCACCCTGGCCAGCTTCACCAGGTCGTGGTGCGGATCGAGCAGCGCATGCACCGGATACGAATATGCCTTCAGGTGCTCGCGTACGGCGTCAGCCGAATCGGCGGGGTTGGGGTAGACAAGCCAGAACGCGACGTTCTTCGGCGCAAACGCCGAGTGCAGGCGCTGCACTTCAGGCGCGTAGCGGTTCGAGACCGGACAATCGATGCTGGCGAAGAGGAACAGGATGGCGGCGCTGTTCTCCGCCGCCAGGAACGGGTCGACCACCCGACCATCCACGTCGCGCAGCGGCACGCTCGGACCCGCCGCCCGCAGCGACACATTCCCGCGCACGCCGAGCAGCACGAGGCCCGCGCACACCAGCACGAACGCGGCTCTTCGAGACATCAGCGCGATTGTAACTCCCCGCCGAACCGCTCTACCCACCCATGTCCACAACGGCGCCCCAGCAGCACAGAATGCAGGAATGCAGGAATGCAGGAATACAGGAATGCGGGGACGCAGGAACGCAAGAGCGCAGGAACCCAAACCGCTGACATGCATCAATGCCGAAGCGTTTGAGCGTCTTGGCGTTTACGCGTTTTTGCGTTTAGCGTTTTCGCGTTTTCGCATTTCGCGTTTTACCGCTCCCACCCGCCGCCCTGCACGTCCGCGTCGCCGCGAGTGGCCGATCGGTACACGTCGAGCCGCTGGCGGATCTCGGCAGCGAGGCGGTCGTTCTTCACGGCGAGGGCACGTTGGAGCGCGAGCTGGGCCGTGCGAGCGGCGAGCTCGATGCGCCCGGCGGCTGCATAGGCCGCGGCCAGCACGTCGAGCGCGGCTGGGTTCGACTGCCGCTCGGCCCCGCTGGTGCGTTCCGCAATGCGGGTCGCCTCGCGCGCGTCGAGCACCTCGGCGTTCGTGGCCAGGACCCAGGCGAGGTCCAGGGCGAACACCACGCTCTCAGGTCGCAGTTGCAGCGCACGACGCCAGGCCCGTACTGCCTCGCGTGCCTGCCCGCCCGCGATGAACGCGCGACCGAGGTTGTAGAGCGCGTCGGGGTGATCCGGCCGCGTCCGCAGCGCAGCCTGGAACTCGGCGAGCGCACCCGCACGGTCGCCCTGGGCGAGACGCACGCGTCCGAGGTTGTTGTGCGCCCCCACGTGAGCCGACCGGGACGCGAGCGCCGCCCGGTAGTGTGCCTCGGCGTCGGCCGACCGTCCGACGAGCTCCAGCGCGATGCCAAGGTTGTTGTGCGCTTCGGCGTAGTCCGGCCGCAGCGCGATCGCGCGCTCGAACCGTGCAATCGCCTCGTCCACGCGCTGCTGTCCCATGGCGACGACCCCGAGGTTGTAGTGCCCCATCGGGAGCGACGGGTCCGCCTGCACGGCACGCTCGAACTGCACGACCGCCTCCGCTGCCCGACCCACCTGCACGTAGGCCACCCCCAGCGCGATCCGCGTGGCTGCGTCGGCGGGTTGGTCCGCCAGCCGCTTCTCTTCGCCGGCAATGTCGGCGTCGATGTTCTTGCGCGTCACCATGGCCCTGAGCGTGCCGGCGTCCGTATCGCGCACGGGGACGACCTGCAGGAGCAGCTCGCCCATCTCATCGCTCGTCTCTGAACCGAAGCGCACGCGGCGCGGCGGCGCCGACGGGTTGTGTGGATTGCGCGCGGAGTTGTCGTACCGGTAGCGCATCTCGATCGTCGTGCCGCGTCGGAGCAGCACCGGTTCGGTCCACGCATACTCGTCCTGCCAGTTGAAGTTCCACTCCGGGATCCTGAGGAGCGTCCGCACGCCGCCGGTGGGAAGCGTCGCCTCCACCTGCATGCTCGACGCGAGGTAGTGCGCGTGAGGCGAGATGCTGAACGCGCGCACGTCCACCGGGAGCGTCAGGCGGTCCACGACCTCGTAAGCGGCGTCTCCCGCCGGAATGTCAATCGTCTTGGACCCGAGGCGCAGCACGATGGGGATCCTCTCCGGTGGCGCATCCGTGAAGTACAGGCCGATCGAGGGCTGTACGCCTTCTGCACGTCCGGTCGGCTTCAGGTGAAGCTGCACAACGAGGTCGGTCCCGGGCTCCAGTGACCATGGAAAGCGTTCGGGGGTCACGCGCTTGCCAGGCGCCCAGCCCAGGAAGTGCCCTTCGGGAAACCGCGCACCCGGTACGTCCATCCCGCCAAAACCCGGTCCCGGCTCGCGCTCGTCGAGTCGACGCACGTCGCCGCTGTCATCGAGCAGCATGCGTGCGTGATGCACCAGGCGCGCATTGCCCGCCCGGAACTCGAGGGCACGCACGAAGCGCCGGTCCTCGAGAGGAATGCGAAGGACGAAGTTCCGAAAGACATCGGGCCCGTCGGCCGGCACCTCGAACGGCTCCGGGAGGCTGACGACGAGGTCGGGCGTTCCGAGCTGCCAGCCCGCGCTGAACGGCGGGGTCGGACGCGCATCACCACTGTCCCCTTCCAGCAGTCCGTCATCCACCCAGCGGGTGAGCGTCTGGATCTCCTCCGGCAGCAGCCGCCTGTCGCCTTCGAACTCGTCCCGCTCACCGTCGGGCGGCCACGGCGGCATCACGTGGGTGGAAACCGCCGTCGCGATCAGCCGCGCGCGCTGTCGGGCGTCCGCATACGTCAGCAGGCCGAACGGGGCCGCGCCGCCGGGCCGGTGGCAGGTCGCACACTTGTCGAAGAGGATGGGAGCAACGTCGCGATGGAAGGTGGTCGGCGCCGCCGATCGGACGGGCGCCTGCGCTGACACTCCGCGTGCGGCGCAGACGACGAGCGCCACGCCAACGCACGTCGCGATGGCGATCGCACGGGCCCGCGTCGATGTGCTGGTTGCCTGGGAATGGACCGTCGAACGCACCACGCCGTTATCTGCCCGTGAAGCCCGTCACGTGGAGGAATACGACGCCGGGACGGCTGGCGTTTCGCGGCTCAGCGGACGACGGGCGTGTGCTGCCGGTACAGCTGGAGGCGTTCGCGGATCTCGTTGGCGAGCAGCGCCTGCCCTGACGCGTCAGCCACCTGGGCACCGACCGTCGCCACCCTGATCGCGTTCTCGAACTCACCAAGGGCCGCATAGGCCGCCGCCACCGCATCGAAGGCCTGGGGGTCCGCGCCGCGACTGAGCTGGCGCGCGCGGTCGGCCAGTGCGATCGCCTGCCCTGGCCGACGCAGGGCGGGGTCAGCGGCCGTTGCACGGATCCACGCGAGTCCTGTGAGCGCAGCGACCGACTCCGGCTGAACGCGGAGCGCCTGCTCGAAGGCGTCCGCGGCGTCAGCGGGCCGTCCCTGAATCAGCAGCAGCCGTCCCAGGTTGCTGCGCGCCTCGGCATTCTCGGGCCGCAGTTCCACCGCCTTGCGGTAGTGCGCAGCCGCCTCGTCAAGGCGACCGGCCACGTGGAGCATCGCGCCAAGGTTGTTGTGGGCCTCGGCATGGTTCGGATCCAGCCGCACGGCCGCTTCGTATTCGCGTGTGGCTTCCGGATACTGCCGCAGCATCGAGAGCGCGATGCCGTAGTTGTAGTGCGTCGGGGCCGAATCGCTGTTCAGCCTGAGCGATTCACGGAAGTGCGGAACCGCCTCCTGGGGACGTCCATCCTGCAGGTACAGCATCGCCACCGCATCGTGCCGCAGCGGGTTCTTCGGATCGCCCTGCAGCACCCGCGTGTAGGCCGCAATGTCCTCCCCGCGGGTCTTCTTCGCGATGTCGGCGGCCAGCAGGCCGGTATCCTCGACGCGCACGGGCACCAGCTGCACCCAGAGGTCGCCCATCTCGTCCGTCGTGTTCTGGCCCCAGACGATCCGCTGCGGCGGCTGGAAGGGGTTGCGGGCGTTCGTCGCCGAGTTGTCGTACGTGAAGCGCATCCGGATGACGCTCCCCTTCGGCAGCAGCACCGGCGACGCGAAGCGGTAGACGTCCTGCCAGCGGAAGTCCCAGTCACGGATCTCGATGAGCGGACGCGTCGTGCCGTCGGGCAGCTGTGCCTCGGCGAACATCTCGCGTCCGAGATTGTGCGCATGCGGCTGCAACCCCAGCACGCGCGCGTCCACTGGTAGCGTGTAGCTGTCGCGGATCTCGTAGGCCCGCTCGCCTGGCGCGATGTCGATCGTCTCGCTACCCATGCGCAGGCCGACGGGCGTCTGCACCGGCGGCGTGTCGGTGAAGAAGAAGCCGACGCTCACCCGGATCGGCTCGGGCTTGCCTGTCGGCTGCAGGTGCAACTGCACGATGAGATCGCTGCCCGGTTCGAGCCGCCACGGCATGCCCTCAGGTGAGGGCCGCGGCTGCTGCCCCGGCGTCCACCCGAGCAGGTACCCCGGCGGGTACGCGGCGTCCTGCACCATGCCGCCCACGTAGCCAGGCTCCGGATCCGCAGCGTCGAGGCGACGCGAGGACCGGGTGTGGTCGACGCCTATGTTGGCGTGGTGGACACCACGCCCATTGCCCGCCCTGAACTCCATAGCGGTCACGTAGCGGGTGGCGGTGGTCGGAATGGGCAGGACGAACGTGCGGAAGAGGTCCGGGCCGTCAGGCCTGAGCGTGTACGCCTCGGGCATGGTGACCACGACATCCGGCACGCCGAGTTGCCAGCCGTCGGCGAACACCGGCATCGGCGGCAGGTCCTTCGGATCGCCCTCGGGCCCGCCCTGCGCGACCCAGTCCTGAATGACCTGGATCTGGGCGTCCGTCAACGAGCGGTCGTCAAGGAAGAGCCCGTGCTCGTTCACCGGTTTCCACGGCGGCATCACGCGACGCTTCGTCGCATCGGCGATCAGCGTCATGCGCTGACGTGCGTCTCGATAGGTCTGGAGCGGGAACGGTCCGATTTCACCGGGCCGATGGCAGCCGGTGCAGTGCGCGAACACGATCGGTGCCACGTCACGCGCGTAGGTGACGGGGCCGGCCGCGTAAAGCGGCGACGCCACACCAAGCGCGACGAGCAGCACGCACAGCGCCCGGAACATGCTCACAGGGGGGACTCGGCACTATCATACTTGGTCTCCCTGACATGACCCGGGCCGGCAGGACGCATTCACTTCCCAACAACGCCGCACCGCTCCTCGTGCGGGACGACAACGGTGTCCTCCGCTCGGTTGGGCTCATCTTCGCTGCCGCCCTGCTCGTCAGGCTGCTGCATGTCTGGCTGCTCAGCCGTTCGCCGTACTTCGACACGCTGCTGGGCGATGCTCGCGGATATGACGAATGGGCGCGCCGGCTCGCGGCGGGCGACTGGATCGGCACGGACGTCTTCTATCAGGCGCCGCTCTACCCCTACTTCCTCGGCGTCCTCTACAAGCTGTTCGGGCACAGCCTCTGGGCCGTGCGCGTCGTGCAGGCGCTCCTCGGCGCCGGCTCCTGTGCCCTGCTCGCGCTCGCGGGCCAGCGGTTCTTCTCGCGAACGGTCGGGTTGCTGGCGGGCTTCTCGCTCGCCTTCTACGCACCGGCGATCTTCTTCGATGCGCTGCTCCAGAAGTCGGTCCTCGACCTCTTCTTCCTGACGCTCTCGCTGTGGTGCATCGGCCGGCTCGTCGACAATCGGTCCGCGCGCGGCTCCTGGCTCGGCCTCGGGCTTGCGATGGGTGGCCTGAGCCTCACACGCGAGAACGCCCTGGTCTTCATCGCCGTGATCGTGATCTGGGCGCTGACGGCGACGAACGTGTCGCCGGGAAGGTCGGGAGGGCCAGGACCGGCAGGGGCCGATCGTTCTCGGGAGCAGCATTCACTCGTCGGCCTGGGCGCCTTCGTGCTCGGGCTCGCGCTCGTGCTCCTGCCGGTCGCCGTGCGGAACTACGCCGTCGGCGGCGGGTTCTACCTGACGACGTCGCAGTTCGGCCCGAACTTCTACATCGGCAACAACCCGCAGGCGGACGGCACGTATGCCTCGCTGCGCTTCGGCCGTGGTGCGCCGGAGTACGAGCGGACCGACGCGACCGAACTGGCGGAGCATGCGCTCGGAAGGCAGCTGTCGCCAGCGGAGGTCTCCGGCTACTGGACCGATCAGGCGCTCACCTTCATCACGAAGCAGCCCGGTGCCTGGCTCACGCTGGTCGGCCGCAAGGTGCTGCTCCTCGTGAACCGGTCGGAAATGCTCGACACCGAAGCGCAGGAGAGCCATGCGGAATGGTCGTGGCCGCTGCGCATCGGCCGCTGGGTCGGCCACTTCGGCCTTCTCGTTCCACTTGCTGTCGTCGGCCTGATCGTCTCGTGGCCCGCGAGGCGACGCCTCAGCGTGCTCTACCTGATGCTCACGGCATACGCGGCGAGCGTCGTCCTCTTCTACGTCTTCGCGCGTTACCGATTCCCGCTGGTTCCGCTGCTGCTCCTCTTCGCTGCGGCAGGAGTCGCGGCGCTCCCGGAGTGGATTCGAACGCACGCGGCCCGGCCACGGATCACCCTCGCCATCGTCGTGGTCGGCGCCGCGACGCTTGCCAACTGGCCGCTGCTCTCGCCGCCCCTGATGATGGCGATCACCGAGACGAACCTGGCCAGCGCGCTCCAGACCGAAGGCAAGGTCCAGCAGGCGGCCGAGCATTACGCGCGTGCCATCGAACTCCAGCCCGACTACGCGCCGGCGTATAACAACCTCGGCGTGCTCCAGCGCTCCATGGGCCGCGCGGACGATGCGATTGCGACCTATCGACGCGCGCTGTCGCTGAAGGGCAACTACCCGGACGCACACTACAACCTCGCCAACGCGCTGCTCGAGAAGGGGCAGCCTCAGGAAGCGGCGGAGCATTTCACGATCGCGCTCCGATCCATTCCCGACTCCGCAGGCGTCGCCAACAACCTCGGCGTCGCGCTGGCCGGGCAGAACCGTCAGCAGGACGCGCTCGCAGCGTTCAGGTCCGCCACAGCTGCCGAACCCCGCTCGGCCCTTGCCCACCGCAACCTGGCGGACGCCCTGTCAGCGGCCGGACATCTCGATGAGGCGTTCGCCGAGTACCGGACGGCGATGTCACTCGATCCGCAGGATCCGTCCGCCCCGTACAACCTTGGCGTCGCGCTGCTCGAGGCGCAGCGCATTCCGGACGCGATTGCCGCGCTGCGCACGGCGGTTCGGCTCGCGCCGCAGTCGGTGGACGCACACAACAACCTGGGCATCGCGCTGGGGTCGTCGGGCGATCTCGATGGGGCCATCGCTGAATTCCAGCGCGCACTGGCCATCGACAGCACGTCCGCCGAGGCTCGCCAGAACCTCGAGATGGCGCAGGCCGCGCGTGCGCAGGGCTCGCGTGCGCAGGGCGCGGGACGGCGGCCGTGACCGCGCGACGTGGTCGGCCGCCGCGATACCCGGAGCGTCGCGCAGATTCCCCAGATGCAAGCCGCGGAACCCGATCGCACTCCGCCTCGCCACCCTGGTGGCCTGTCGCCCTGGTCATCGCCCTGACCGCGGGGGCGTACGCGAATGCCCTCAACAACCCCTTCGTGTTCGACGATGCGAGCACGATCGTGGGGAACGGAACGATCCGCTCGATCGGTTCGGCCCTGATGGGCGGCCCGGTCCAGACCGCCACCGCGGGACGACCGCTCGTGAACCTCTCCTTCGCTCTCAACTATGCGCTCGGAGGCACCTCACCGGTCGGCTATCACGTGGTCAACCTCTCCATCCATGTCGCGTGTGCGCTCGTCCTCATCGGGGTGCTACAGCGCCTGTTCGCCGCACCCGCCTTCGCCACGTGGACGCAGGGTCGCGAGCGCGGCCTCGCATTGGTCGTCGCCGTGCTATGGGCGGTGCATCCGCTGAACAGCGAAGTCGTCAACTACGTCACGCAGCGGACCGAGTCGTCGATGGCGCTCGCCCTGCTGCTCACGCTCTACTGTGGGCTTCGGTGGGTCGGATCCGGCAGCACGCGCTGGCAGGCAGGCGCTGTGGCGGCGTGCGCCGCCGGCATGGCCTGCAAGGAGACGATGGTGGTGGCGCCCCTGCTGATGCTGGCGACCGACGCCCTCATTTCCGCAAGGTCGCCTGTTGACGTGCTGCGACAGCGCGGCCGCTTCTACGGCCTTCTTGCCGCCACGTGGCTGGTCCTGGCGCTGCTCGTCTTCGAGGGACCCCGCTGGCGCAGCGCCGGGTTTTCCAGCGGCGTGTCGCCGTGGACCTATCTGCTGAACCAACCGCGCATCATCGTGCACTACCTGCGCGTCGCGCTGCTGCCCTACGGGCTCGTGCTCGACTACGGCGAGCCAACCACGATGGCCCTCACTGCTGCCCTGGCACCTGGCCTCCTGGTCGCCGCGCTCATCGTCGCTACCGGGTGGGCGTGGGCCACGGCGCCCGCGTTGGGATTCCTGGGCACCTGGTTCTTCCTCACTCTCGCCCCAACGTCATCACTCTTGCCGATCGCCACCGAGGTCGGCGCGGAACGTCGCATGTACCTGCCACTCATCGCTCTCGTGTCCGCCCTCGTCCTGCTCGTCACGCGCGTCGTCGCCAACTCTCGCGGTCCGGCACAATCACGAGCGGTATGGCGCATCGTCGTTGGTGCGGCGTGTGCCCTGCTCATGGTGCTCACGGTGAACCGCAACCGCGAGTACTCGGACACGCTCACCTTGTGGAGAACGGTGGTCGACCGGTGGCCGCACAGCCGGGCACTCTATAACCTCGGGGTCGAGCTCAGCGCCGCGGGACAACGCGAGCAGGCGCTCGCGGCATACCAGCAGGCCGCGCCGGGCAGCACGGATGCGGAGTACGCGCTCGGCTACGAGGCGCAGGCGGACGGTCGTTACGACGAAGCGGCGGCGCACTACCTCGCGGTCATCGCGCGCCGCGCCGACGACGTCAATGTGCCGAGGGCGTATCACCAGCTTGGCCGCGTGCGTCTCGCGCAGAAGCGGTACGACGAGGCGATTGCGGCATTCCGGGAGGTGCTCGCGCGAAAGCCGAACGACCCCGATGCGCTGGCCGGGATCGCGGATACGCTGCTGGCGCAGGAGAAGCCGGCCGACGCAGTGGCCGCTTACCGTGCGTACCTGGCCGTGAGGCCGAACGCGACCGACGCGATGATGAACATGGGGATCGCGCTCGTGAAGCTCGATCGGGACGCTGAGGCTCGCGACGTCTTCGCCTCCATCGTCCAGCACGAGCCCCAGAATGTCGCCGCGCACGTGAACCTCGCCTATGCGCTGGCCAACACCGGCCGGTTCGGCGACTCGGTTCGGGAGTTCCGTCGCGCGCTCGAACTCGAGCAGGACCCGCAGGGCCGCCGCGAGATCGAAGCCGCGATTGCGGAGCTGCTCGGAAACCACTGACGTTCCGAACTCGGAATTGGGAACTCAGAACTCAGAACTCCAGGGCCGCGAAGGTCGGGAGGGCCGGGAGGCTCGGGAGGGTCGGGAGGCTCGGGAGGCTCGGGGAAAGAGAAGAGGCGGCGGGTGGTTATCCCCACCCGCCGCCTTTTCGTGTTTCAAGTTCTGACTTCTAACTTCTGACTTCTAACTTCTGAACGAACGCCCTTACCACTTCACCTGCGCGCCGACGCCGAGCATGCGCGGCTGCATCACCGAGTTGGCGTAGCGATAGGAGCTGCTGAGGACGTTGTTGGTCACGTAGCTGATGATCGCATCCGAATTGTTCACGTTGAACATCTCGAACTGCGGCGTCACCGTGAAGCGGGTCACCTTGAACGTCTTGGACACCTTCAGATCGAGCTGGTTGATCCGCTCGTTGAAGTACGCGGCCGGCGCAATCAGCGGGACGCTGAGGGTCGCTGGCTGGAAGGTGCTGGGGAGAATGACGGACCCAGCCGGGCACGGCGCCGGGCAGTTCGACGGGTAACGCGTGACGCCGCGAGTGATGGCCATGTACTGGCTGGTCGTCGGGCTGCCGGCGGTACCGGACGGCCCCTGGTTGGACTGGAACGAGCCGCTCAGCTGGATGCCGTAGGGCAGCGGGTAGTTGCCGGCGATCTTGAACTGCTTGCTGAACGGGATGTCGTTCTGCGTGTCGTCGCAGAAGAGCAATGCGTTCGGATTGTCAGCCGCGGCGCAGATTGTCTCCAGCTGTCGCTCGAAGGCAAAGCCGCCAAACAACTGCGAGCCCCTGCCGAGACGCGCCCGGAACTCGAGGTTGAAGGCGTTGTAGGTGCGCTTGCGATCCGGGTCGTTCGTATCCAGGTTCCGGGTCGGGAGTGCCTGTGCGGCAGCCGTGCGGGCGTAGACCGTGATCGGCTGGCCGGTCACGGCGTTGTAGATCGTCATCGGCGTGTAGTTCGGGTTCTGCGTCGGATCAGAACCTGTGTACAGCCAGCTCTGGTTGATGGTCCGCGTCAGGTTATGGAACTGCCCGGTGAACCAGCTGCCAGTCAGCGAGAGGCGCGGGAGAAGCTCGTGCTGGATCTCCACGCCCTGCTCGAGATTCCACGTGCGCGGATACGCGCCGTACTCGTTCGGCGACGCGACGCCGAAGTTGGAGGGCAGGGAGTTGAAGTTGATCTCGCAGCCGACCGACGGGTACGTGCACGCCGGCGCCCGTGAACCATCCGCGTTGTACAGCTGCCCCTGCGCGATGTTGTCGCCGTTCACGTCGGTCCACGCGAGCGCCGCCGTCTGCGACTGGAACGGGTTGTACAGCGACGCGATGCCGGTGGTGCGCGCCTGGTTGTAGCGGTTCAACGAATACTTGAGCGCCGTCTTCGCGTTGCCGAAGACGTCGTACACCGCAGAGAACCGGGGCGCGGGATCATGCCACTTCGGAACGGCGGGCACCTCGTCGAAGCTGCGGGCGGGGACGAAACGGCCGGCTGGCGACTTCGACGCCATGACCGACGCTTCGAGCCACTCGTACCGGATCCCGGCCGTCATCGTCAGCCGCTTCATGGTGAACGTGTCCTGCACGAAGATGCCGACGTCGTAGTTCAGGCGCTCACCGTAACGCGCGAGCGGGGTGTTGCGAATGACGACCGTGTCCGGCCTCGTGTACGGGATGCCGGTCGCTGAGCTGCGATACACCTGGTAGAGGTCCCCGTTCGCATCCACGGTGTGAGAGAACGTCCCGCGCTGGTATTGGATGCCGGTCTTCAAATTGTGCGCACCGGTGACGTACGAGATCGAGGTCTGCCAGTTGTAGCGCGCCGGGCTCTGCGTGTTCTGGCCGGTTGCGGCCCGCTTCAGCCCACCGAGGTCTGCCTCGCTCATGCCGGTCGTGGCATACCATGCGTCGGTCCAGCGGGGCTGCTCGACGCCGGGACGGTAGCTGTTCGTGTAGTACTCGAGGTTGCTGGAGAAGCCGCCCTCGACGAGCAGGCGCGGTGTCAGTGTTCCGGTCAGCTTCGCCTGGTTCGTGTGATACGCGGGCGAGAACCACTGGATGGCTGCGGTCTCCGGCTCGTACTTGCTCTGCATGTCGTGGCCGCGGTATTTGTCGATCTCGTCCTGGTAGGCGCCGAACTTCCACTTCGGGGTGACCTGCCAGGTGACGCGCGCGAGCGCACTCCTGATGAACTGATCGTCGACGCCTCGACTGCCATCCTTGAACTGCGTGTCGGCGATGAAGTTGTTCACCGAGAAGTAGCGTGCCGATACGAAGAACCAGACCTTGTCCTTCTTAATCGGCCCGCCCTGCGCCACGGTTGCGTCGATGATCCGGTCGATGCCGTTGCCGGTCTTGAGGTTCTGCGCGACCAGGCGGTCGGTCAGGTTGCTGCCCTGCCACTGGTGCGGGCGGTAGGCGGTCTTGAAGTCCCCGTTGAAGCGGTTGCCGCCTTCGCGGGGAATCATGTTCAGGCGAACGCCGCCGGAGGACGTTTCGGCACCAATGCCGGACGTCTGGTACGAGACCTCCTGGTTCATCGCGTCGTTGAAGTAGCTCTGGACCGCACCGTCGCTCTGCAGCCCGTTCACGATCATGCCGTCGATCATGATCGTGTTGTTCGCCGTGCTCATGCCGTGGGTCGACATGTAGGTCTGCTGCATCGCACGGGCACCGCCCGTGTCGGGCAGGTTCAACGACACGCCGACGATGAGCTGCCCCATGCCCTGGATGGTGCGGCCGGTCGGAATGGCGTCGATCGCTTCGCGGTTCAGGACCTGGGTGTGCACGGCGGTCTGCACGTCAACCGTGGGCGCATCGCCCGTGACCGTGAGGGTCTCCTCGAGGGCACCGACTTTCATGTCGGCGTTGATGGTCATCGTGAACTGTGCGGGCAACTCCAGCCCGTCACGCTTGAAGGACTGGAACCCTTCCAGCGCGAACGTCACGCTGTAGACCCCCGGTCGAAGATCCACGATGCGGTACTGACCGTTGCCGTCGGTCACCACCGACCGGGTCTTCTCGATCAACGCGTCACTGGCCGCCTCGACGGTCACGCCCGGCAGCACGGCACCCGACGTGTCCTTCACCACACCGACGATCGCGCTCTGCGCGTGCGCCACGGCCGGCAGCAACACCAGCCACGCCAGCGCCGCAGCCGCCAACCCCAGGATCCGTTGCCTCATCCGATGCCTCCTCTGTGCTTTCACGTTGACCACCGACGAACATGAGAGCGTGCACGACCCGTATGACAGGTGCCCGAGCCGACAACCCGGATCCGATGAGCTTGCAAGGAAATCAGTAAAAATGTGAGGACAGAGGCTAAGGGAGGAGTGATAGTCCCGTCAACGACAGAACGGTAGGTGCGGGGCGGTATCTCGCCGACGCCTTCGCTTTGTTGGATCGGGCACCGCCCCAGCTCAGCCATGGGGATCCCGGTACCATAGAGCGCCACCCGCGCGCGTGCGGCGCTCGGCGTCACTCACGATAGACATCCAGCAATTGCCAACCGGCGTTCAGCGTTTTGCGTTCAGCGTTTTGCATTTAGCGTTTTTGCGTTTTGCGTTCAGCGTTTTGCGTTTTGCGTTTTGCGTTTTGCGTTTAGCGTTTTTCAGGTCCCTTCGTCCATGCACCGTCCCTGGCTCGATCACTACGACTACTGGGTGCCGCCGCACCTCACCTATCCCGAACGTCCGCTGTGGGAGATCCTGGATGCGACCTGCATCGACGTCCCGGACCGGGTCGCTACCGTGTTCCTGGGCGCGACGCTCACCTACCGCGAGGTGAAGACGCGATCGGACCGCTTCGCAGCCGCCCTCCGCGCCCTCGGCATCGGGCCGGGAGACCGGGTCGGCATCATGCTGCCCAACTGCCCGCAGTACGTCATCGCGGCGTTCGGCATCCTCCGGGCCGGCGCGATCGTGGTGAACCTGAATCCCACGTTCACGCCGCGTGAGCTCCAGATCGTCGCGGCCGACTCTGGCCTGCGCCTGGTGGTCACGCTCGACGCGCTCGTTCCGCTGGTGCGCAGCGTCGGCGCGCCAGCCGCCATCGACCACATCGTCGTCACGGCACTGGCCGAGTACGGCGCCGGAGGAGCGCAAGCGCCACGTCTGGACGGCTGCCTGGCGTTCGCGGACCTCACGGTCGGCGACGGCCAGCCGCCAATCACGCGCGCGGCCGTGCATCCGGACGATGTGGCTGTGCTGCAGTACACAGGCGGGACAACCGGGATGCCGAAGGGCGCGATGCTGACGCATCGCAACATCTTCGCGAACGTCGTGCAGACGGAGGTCTACACCTACCGCGCCCGCACGCGCGGCGAGGGGCGGTACATGCTGATCATCCCGTTCTTCCACATCTTCGGCTTCACCGTCGGGATGATGAAGGGCGCGTGGGTCGGGGCCACGATGCTGCTCTTCCCCCGGTTCGACGTCGATGCGGTGCTCGCCGCCGTCCGCGAACACGTGCCGACCTACTTCCCTGGTGTGCCGACGATCTGGGCCGCGCTGCTCGCGCATCCGGAGGCGCCGCAGGCGGGGCTCGATCGCATCCGCATCTGCACGAGCGGCGCGGCGCCGCTCTCCCAGGAGTTCATCGACCGCTTCGAGCAGACCTTCGGCCGCGCGCTCTTCGAAGGCTTCGGGCTGTCCGAGGCGTCGCCCGTGACGCACAGCACTCCCCTCTTCGGGATGCGCAAGGTCGGCACCGTGGGCCTGCCGATGCCGGACACGGACATCAAGGTGGTGGACCTCCAGACGGGCGAGCGGGATCTGCCACTCGGCGAAGCGGGCGAGCTGTGCATCTCCGGTCCGCAGATCATGAAGGGCTACTGGAACCAGCCGGACGAGACGGCGAGAGTCCTCCGGCGGCACGCCGACGGGCGTCTGTGGCTCCACACCGGCGACGTCGCCGTCATCGACGCGGACGGCTACACCCGCATCGTCCAGCGCAAGAAGGACACGATCATCGTGGACGGGTTCAACGTGTATCCGTCCGAGGTGGAAGCGGTGCTCGTCGAACACCCGGCCGTCCGCATGGCCGCCGTGCTCGGCCAACCCGATCCGTATCACGGCGAAGTGGTGCGCGCGTGCGTGGTGTTCCACGAGGGGCAGCATGCCTCCGCGGAGGCGCTCATCGCGCACTGCCGCCAGGGGCTCGCCCCGTACAAAGTGCCCGCGACGATCGACGTCCGACGGGAACTGCCGCTGACCGCCGTCGGCAAGGTCCTGTACCGCGTCCTGCGAGAGGAACTGGCATCGTCCGGGTCCCCGGCCTGACGCCACCGGGGCCGGACAGTCGGTGTCCGACGCACGTGACGGTCGCGCGCGACCGCATGCACGAAGGCACGGATCGATAAGGAAAAACAGGGCGCCGTGCGTGGCAGCGATCCTGCGAGCGTCAGCTCACGGAGATTTTCATATGAGCACCTCACGCACTCTGCTTCTCGCGACCGCTCTCGCGGGCGTGCTGGTCGTGCCGTCGGTGACCAATGCCCAGCCGCGCGGGCGAGCGGTCCCCCGCGGATCGGTCCGACCCGCGCCCGGGCGTCCCCCGGCCGTTGCCGTGCGGCCGCCGATCCGGCCGTACGCCTACCGGCCGTACGTCTACCGCCCCTACTACTACACGCCGTATCGCCCAGGCGTGAGCCTCGGCTTCTACTTCGGCTACCCCGGATACGCGGGGCCATACGCCTACGGCTACGGCGCTCCCTACGGCTATCCCTATCGCTACGGCTATCCGCCGTACGGCTACGGGTACCCCGCCTATGCGGCGCGGCCGTACGGAGGCGTGCGCATCGATCTTCCGCAGCGCGAGGCAGAGGTGTACGTCGACAGTTACTACGTGGGCATCGTCGACGACTTCGATGGCGCGCTGCAGCAGGTCAATCTCGAACCGGGTCCTCACCGGGTCGAGGTGCGGCTCGACGGCTTCGAACCGGTGGCGTTCGACGTCAATGTCGAGCCCGGACGGACGATCACCTACCGGTCAGCATTGCGGCAGGCTGAGCCGTAAGCAGCGACGCTCGTCCGGCACGGCTTTGGCTATGTGTGGAGCAGGAGGAATTGGACATGCTCCACATGGCGCTCGTATTTCTCGTGATCGGCCTCATTGCGGCCGTCCTGGGCTTCACCACCATCGCGGGCGCGTCGTTCGCCATCGCGAAGTTCCTGGCGGGCCTGTTCCTGGTGCTCTTCCTCGTCTTCCTGGTGATCGCTCTCACCGCGGCGAAGAAGATCGTCGACTGACGGCGCCCATGGCCTGAGCGGATACAATGGAGGCTCTCGAACGCGAGACCTCCATTGCACGCTCGCCGGCGTCCTTCCTTCCTTCCGCTCCTTGGCGCACTTGCCGTCTGCGCGCTGATCCTGGCCCTCGGGACCGGCCATCCGTCTGGCCAGTCGTCGTCGACGAGCCTGCAGGTGGTGTCGCGCGACGGTCGTCGTGCGATGGCGCTCACCGCGAGCAACGGCCAGGAGCTGATCGCACTGGACGACCTCGCCTCCGCTTTTCAGTTGGCCGTGCGTGAGGAACGAGGCGCGGTCACGGTCGCGTACAAGGGCCGCACCATCGTGCTGACGCCGGACCAGACGATCGCGTCTGTCGCTGGCCGTCTGATCTCGCTCTCGGTTCCGCCGCAGCACTCCGGCACGCGCTGGCTCGTCCCGCTCGACTTCATCACCCGTGCCCTCACACCCATCTACGACCAGCGTCTCGACCTCCGGCGCCCCTCGCACCTGCTGATCGTCGGCGACCTGCGCGTGCCTCGAGTGGTGGTCCGGCATGAGCCGCTCGGGAACTCGGCGCGCGTCACCGTCGACGTCACGCCCGCGACGAGCATCGCCGTGGCGCAGCAGGGTCCGCGACTGCTCATCCGGGTGGACGGCGACGCGCTCGACGCCACGCTGCCGGCCTTCCAATCGATCGGCTTCGTCCAGGCGATTCGTCTCGCCGACGCCACCAACATCGCCCTCGATCTCGGTCCTCGGTTCGCGAGCTTCCGCTCGGCCACCAGCGCGATCGACGGTGGCTCACGCGTCACGGTCGAGGTCGTCGGGAACGAGGCGCTCGCGCCACCCGCTGGACCCGCGGCACCAGCGCCCGCGGTCACCGATCAGCAGCCGCTGCCCAGCCCCGGCGGCGCCGCCGGCCTCCGCACCGTCGCGATCGACGCCGGACATGGCGGCGACGATGCCGGGGCCCGTGGCCCGGCCGGCACAGCGGAAAAGGACGTGACGCTGAACGTCGCGCGCCGGCTGAGGGGGCTGCTCGAGGCCAGGCTCGGCGTACGCGTGGTGATGACCAGAGACGACGACCGCACGCTGCCGGTCGAGACGCGGAGTGCGACCGCGAACAACAACAAGGCGGACCTTCTCGTCAGCCTCCATGCGAACACGTCGTTCCGACCGGAGGTGAGCGGCGCGACGGTGTACGTCGCCGCGTTCAGCGATGCGGACCTCGCCGTGGAAGGGCTCGCGCCGGAGCGTCTGCCGGTGTTCGGCGGAGGGCTGCGCACGATCGAGGTCGTGCCGTGGAACCTTGCGCAGATCCCGCATCGGGCGGAGTCCGAACGCGTCGCCCAGGTCGTGGTGGAGGCGATGCGCGGCCGCGTACCGCTGGCGGCGCGGGCCGTCGAACATGCGCCGCTGCGCCTGCTCGAGTCGGCGAACATGCCGGCGGTGCTCGTGGAAATGGGGTACCTGACGAACGCCGAGCAGGAGACCGCGCTCGCCGGCGCTGACCTGCCGGGCGCCGTGGCGCAGGCCCTCTTCGATGCGATCGTTCGCGTGCGCGACACCGTGAGTGGGTCCGCGGAAGGCCCGGGGCGATGAGCGGGCGTCGCACGGCGCTCGTCGCCATCGTGTGTGCCGCCGCCATCGCCGTCGGCTGGCTGCTGTTCGTCGGGCTGCCCCGCTGGTACGGACGGCCCGTCTCGAGCCCGCCGCCCCCACCGACCACCGATGCGCGAGCGGACGATGTCAGGAAGATCACCGTGCGCCTGTTCTATGTCGGCCCTGATGGCACACGCCTGACGAGCATCGAGCGCGAGGTGCCATACGCGGAGCAGCCAGCGGCGCAGGCGCGGCACATCATAGACGCGCAGATCGCTCCGGCGGCGGCGCCGCTCGTGTCCGCGATCCCCTCAGGGACGACCCTGCGCGCGGTGTTCGTCACGCCCGACGGCTCTGCCTACGTCGACCTCGGCGGCGCCATCGCCAGCGGGCATCCAGGTGGATCCACAAGCGAGTTGCTGACGGTCTACTCCATCGTCCAGGCCCTGACCGTCAACCTGCCGGCCATCACGTCGGTGCAGCTGCTGGTCGACGGCAAGGAAGTCGATACGCTCGCAGGGCACGTGGACCTGAAGCGCCCGCTGCCCCGCAACGACGGCTGGGTGGCGGATGCAGCGGAGCCGGTGTCGCCCCCGCCCACACCGCCGACCGACGCGCCGGCCGCGACGCCGCCACGGTAGAATTGCGACACCGCGCCCGCGACGCGACGACGCGCGCCGGTCGTATCACCCGCTCGATCAACGAAGGACTCTGCATGCGCTCCGACAACCGCGCGCCGAACCAGCTGCGCGAGACCACCATCACCCCTCACTTCCTTCCGCACGCCGAAGGTTCGGTCCTCATCGAGGCGGGACGCACGCGCGTCATCTGCACCGCGAGCGTCGAGGACCGCGTGCCGCCGTTCCTCCGCAACTCCGGGAAAGGGTGGGTGACGGCCGAGTACGGCATGCTGCCGCGCGCGACCAGCACGCGCACGCAGCGCGAGGCCACGGCCGGCAAGGTGGGCGGACGCACGCAGGAGATCCAGCGGCTCATCGGTCGGTCACTGCGATCCGTCACGAACCTGCAGGCGCTCGGCGAGAAGACGATCTGGATCGACTGCGACGTCATCCAGGCCGACGGGGGCACGCGCACCGCATCGATCACCGGCGCGTTCGTCGCGCTCGCCCTCGCCTTCGAGACACTCCGCTCGCGCGATGCGATCCGCACGATTCCGCTGAACGACTCGGTCGCGGCGATCAGCGTCGGCATTGTCGACGGTGAAGCCCTGCTCGACCTGGCGTATGAGGACGACTCGCGCGCTGAGGTGGACATGAACATCGTGAAGACCGGCGACGGTCGCTTCATCGAGGTGCAGGGGACCGCCGAAGGGTTGCCCTTCAATCGCGAGGCGCTGGATAGCCTGCTGGGGCTGGCCGATGAGGGGATTCGGCAGCTGACCGCCAAGCAGAAGGCGATCGTCGGTCACCTCGTGAAGTTCCCGGACTGACCCGCATGCGCCTCGTTCGCGCGATGCTGTCGACGCCGGTCGGACCGATGCTGGCGCTTGCGTCGGACGAGGCGCTCTGCGCGCTCGAGTTCCGGGCTGATGCCCGGCTGACGCGTCTGGATGCGCGGCTGCTCCGCTTCCACGCGCAGCCTGCGGTGGAGGACGGGTCCAACGGCGTCATCGACCGCACGCGCGAGTGGCTGGATGCGTACTTCGCCGGCCGCCGTGCCGACGCGGATGCGCTTCCGCTGGGTGCGCTCGGCACGCGCTTCGAGCAGCGCGTCTGGAAGGCGCTGCGCACGATCCCACCGGGCGAGACCCGCAGCTACGGACAGGTGGCGGCGCAGGTGGCGGCGACGGTGAACGCGTCGCGCGCCGTCGGGCTCGCGAACGGCGCCAACCCGATCGCCATCATCGTGCCGTGCCACCGGGTCATCGGTGCCGACGGCACGCTCACCGGCTACGGCGGCGGGCTCGACCGTAAGCGCTGGCTGCTCGAGCACGAACAGCAGTACTGGCCGACCGACACGAGCCTCTCACGCGTGACCGCCGCCCATCATCACCGCCAGCCGCGCGACGCGCGCCAGCCCCGCTTCGACTTCCAGTAGCTCACCGGAAGCCTGAAGCCCTGAGCCCCACGGATCTCGGGCCCGAAGCCGACCGCCCAGAAGCCTGAAGCCCGAAGCCTGAAGCCCGCAGTCTGGAGCCTGCTCTCCACGCGTCACCGCGCCGGCCGATCCGAGCCCCAGGCGTCACGTGCCACGCGCCACTGTCCATCGCGTTCGCGGTGGAAGACGATCAGGCCCCAGCCTGAGTCGTTGGCAGTGCCGCCGCCGTCGGTCTCGGGGTCGCGGATGATGACCGAATCACTTGCCGTGTACGCGTAGCGCCCGACCGCCCACTCCCCGCTGAGCTGCAGGTCCTGCATGGACTTCGTCCAGTGGGTCGTCACTTCCTGCAGGTATCGGGCGGCCCATGCGGAGACGGCGTCCTTGCCGACAATCGCATGTTGGTTCGGGACCAGATAGACGACATCGTCCGCGAGGGCGGCGCTCCACTGCTCGACCTTGTTGCTGTTGATCGCCGCGACGTATCCCTCCAGTGCCCGCTGCACCGCGGCTCGGACGGCGGCAGGGTCCTCAGCGCTTCGGCGCGAGCCGAATCCGCACGCCATGCTTCCGACGATCGCCAGCAGCGCCACGGCGCACGTCAACCTCCTGCCCATTCTCACCACGCCACCCGCCACGATCCGGTCCACCCTGTCCCTCTGACTTCTGCCTTCTAACGTCTAACCTCTAACGTCTAACGTCTAACGTCTAACCTCTAACGTCTAACCTTTAACGTTCAACGTCCTCTCGAGCCAGTCCCTGAGTTGTCGGAACGCCGCGCCCCTGTGGCTGACGGTGCTCTTGCGGTCGCCCGCCTCGGCGAGCGTGCAACGAAAGGGTGGGTAGTAGAAGATCGGGTCGTACCCGAAGCCGCCGTCACCCCTCGGTTCCGGCGCGATCTCGCCTTCCACTGTTCCGCGCGCTTCGAAGAGGACCTCGTTCGCGTCTGCCACCGCAAGCGCGCACACGAACCGCGCAGAGCTCGTGGCCGCCCCAGCGCGCTCGAGCGCGTCGTAGATCAGCGCGAACTTTTCCGGATAGGTGCTCTGCTCGCCGCCGAACCGGGCGGACTGCACGCCCGGCGCTCCACCCATCGCATCGACTTCGAGCCCTGAGTCCTCGGCGACCGTCATCGTACCGGTGGCCGCCGCGTAGTACAGCGCTTTCTCCCGCGCGTTTTCCGCGAAAGTGGAACCGGTCTCCTCAGGAGTGGTAACGGCTGGGTAATCGGCGAGCGTCCGCACCTCGATCGGCAGGCCGGCCAGCAGTTCCCGAATCTCACGCAGCTTGCCCTGGTTGGTGGTCGCAACGACGAGCGCGGTCATGGGGAGATCTTACGGGGGAACGCCGCCCTCGGGACCGGGGACTCGGGACTGGAGGAACTCGGTCCTACGCCGCCGCCACTGGTCGACGCGCGGCCGGGACACGCAGCGGACGTGCGTGCTCGATGCGCATGAAGGCGCCATCGCGTGTGCGGAAGAGGAACTGGGAATCGACGAGCGCGTCGAGCAGGGCGCGGCAGGCCGCGGCGTCGAGGTTCCACAGTCGGCGGGCCTGCGCCTCCGTGAGCCGCAGGCCGGGCATTTCGAGGAACTCGCCCTGCACCCGCTTCAACACGTCGTCAGTCGCGCAGCTCACCTGTCCGCTCATGGTCATGTCCCCCCTGTGGTCGGTCCGATCGTCGGTGCGAAGCGCAGCAGCAACCGATATGCCACTCATCGTCACCGGCGCGTCGCTCGCAGTTTCCGAGGAAAGCCGCGCGGACGCGTCATCGCGTCTGCCCGGCCGACGCAGGGGTCTGCTGCACTCGTCCGCGTACTGACGCGGCTTGTAAGGAATCACGTCACCGCAGGCCACGCTCGATCTGGTCCCGCAGTTTGCATCTCGCCTCGGGCATGGACGAGCAGACACGCAATCACGCCAGCCTGAACCAGACGATGTATCGCGCGGACGAGAGCGTGTGGGACCGCCGCGGGTGGAACGGCCAGCCCGAGCGTGCGAGCCTCACGCGGATTCTCGTCGGTGTCGGAGGAGGCGCGCTCGCCGTGCAGGGCCTGCGGCAGGGCACGTGGCAGGGACGCATGCTGGCCGGCATCGGCACCACCCTCGCCATGTGGGCGCTGACCGGCAAGGGGGACCTTACGGAGGCGCGGCAGTGGTTTACGGACGTCCTGGAGCGGCGCCCCTGGCTCCGGGAGGACGACCACGTCGTGATGGATGCGTCGGCCGATTCGTTCCCCGCGAGCGACTCGCCGGCGTGGACCCCGACCGTCGGCACCGGACTGCGGCGCCGGGTGACGCACTGACATGCTCAAGGCCTTCCGGATCCCCATCGGGTGGGTGGAGCTCGGCAAGCGCACGGTGTCCGAGGTCATGGCCGACAACTGCCTTGGCCTTGCCGCGCAGCTTGCCTACTATTTCTTCCTCGCGCTCTTCCCGGCCCTGCTCTTCCTCGTCGCCCTGATCAGCTTCATCCCGATCCAGAACCTGATGGACACGATCATGGGCACCCTGTCGCGGGTGGCGCCGGGCGAAGTGCTGACCATCGTCCAGGACCAGATCCTGAAGATCGCGCACGACCAGGCCGGCGGGCTGCTCACCTTCGGCATGCTCGGCACGATCTGGAGCTCGTCGTCTGGTGTCACGGCGGTGATCGACTCGCTGAACCAGGCGTATGACATCCAGGAAGCACGGCCGTGGTGGAAAGTGCGGCTGGTCGCCCTCGGCCTCACCGTCGCGCTGGCGCTGTTCATCGTCACGTCGACCGTGCTGGTCGTCGCCGGACCGGCGCTGGCTGAGAAGGTGGCGGACTGGATCGGACTCGGCGCGGTGTTCACGTGGACCTGGAAGATCGTGCAGTGGCCGGTCGTCTTCCTGATGATCGCCACCGCCATCGCGTTGATCTTCTATTACGCGCCCGACGCGGAGCAGGACTGGGTCTGGATCACACCAGGGTCGCTCGTCGCGACGCTGCTGTGGCTGCTCATCTCGCTCGGATTCAAGTTCTACGTCTCGAACTTCGGCTCGTACAACGCGACCTATGGGGCCATCGGCGGCGTGATTGTCCTGCTCCTGTGGTTCTACGTGTCGGCGCTCGCCGTCCTCGTCGGCGCCGAGATGAACGCCGAAATCGAGCACGCCTCGCCGTACGGCAAGGACCCCGGCGAGAAGAAGCTTGGCGAGAAGAAGAAGATCGGCCCGCTTGCCGAACGCACGTGGCAGGAGAAGAAGCGTGCGGGGGCGCTGCGCCCCGCGTGGGGTGGGTTGAACTGCGGCGTCGACGCGGAACTGCCGCCTGACACGCCGGTCCGCGCGCGCGACCCACGCCCGAGCGACTGGATCCTCAGCGGTGTGGTGCTTGGCGAGGCCGCGCTCATGACATGGGCGAAGCTGCGCGCCCGCTTCAACAAAGTCAAGGCCTGACACGCCCGCGGGCCGGATTGAGACCATCCGGCCCGGCCGTGCGTCTGAACGGTTGCAATCCCACTGGGCCGGGCTATGCTTGCCCGCGTGCAGCACCGGATAGAATGCCGCCAAGCGGGCCGAGATGAGTTGGCTGTTTAACGTCCTGTTCAAGTACCCGGGCTTCGTGTTCCGACAGGGCGACTTCACCTTCGCCGCATCCCGGACGACGATGATCGTGGTGGGACTGGCCGGCCTGCTCGCGGCCGTCAGCCTCATCACCTATCGACGCGTGCGCAGCGATCGGCATCCGCGCGAGCGCGCGGTGCTGATGGCGATCCGGCTCGCCCTGCTCGCGCTCATCGTGTTCTGCCTGTTCCGCCCTTCCCTCGTCCTGCGCGCGGCGGTGCCGCAGCAGAACTTCCTCGGCATCCTCATCGACGACTCGCGCAGCATGACGATCGCCGACCGCGACGGGAAGCCGCGCACGGAGTTCGTGCAGCAGCAGTTCGCGCCAGGCGGGGCGCTCGAGAAGGCGCTCGCGCAGAAGTTCGTGCTCCGCTATTTCCGTTTCTCCTCGTCGGCCGATCGCCTCTCCAACGCAGCCGACCTGAAGTACGCCGGCACGGCGACGCACCTGGGCCAGGCGCTCGAACGCGCGCGCGACGAGTTGTCCGGGCTTCCGCTCGCCGGCCTGGTGATGGTGACCGACGGCGCGGACACGTCGGCCGAAACGCTCGACGAGCCGCTGGCCAGCCTGAAGGCGCGGCAGATCCCGGTGTTCCCGCTCGGCGTCGGCGCCGATCGCTTCGCACGCGACATCCAGATCAGCCGTGTCGAGACGCCACGCAGCACGCTCAAGGGCACCTCGCTCGCCGTGGACGTCGTCGTCGCGCAGACCGGGTACGCCGGTTCGACCGTGTCGCTGCAGGTGGAAGACGATGGGCGGATCGTGAACGCGCAGGATGTGGTCCTGCCGCCTGACGGGCAGTCGGCCACCGTGCGCGTCAACTTCACGGCCAACGACGCCGGGGCGCGCCTCTTCACGTTCAAGATCGCCCCGCAGGCGGACGAGCAGGTCACGCAGAACAACGCCCGCACCGCCATGGTCGAAGTCGCGGATCGTCGGGAGCGCGTGCTCTACATGGAAGGCGAGCCGCGGCCCGAGATGAAGTTCATTCGCCGCGCGGTGAGTGACGACCCGAACCTCGCAGTCACCATCCTCCAGCGCACCGCCGAGGACAAGTACCTCCGCCTCGACGTCAACAGCCCCGACGAGGTCGTCGGCGGCTTCCCGAAGACGCGCGAGGAGCTGTTCGCCTACCGCGCGATCATCCTCGGCAGCGTCGAGGCCGCCTCCTTCTCGCCCGACCAGTTGCGCATGCTCGCGGATTTCGTGAGCAAGCGCGGTGGCGGCCTGCTGATGCTCGGCGGCCGTCGCGCGTTCGCCGAGGGGGGCTGGGCTGGAACCCCGGTGGCCGAAGTGCTGCCTGTCGAGTTCAACGGCGGCGCCCGTGGCCCGTCCACGGCGACCGCGTACTTCACGCGTCTGGCCGTGAAGCCGACCTCCGCCGGCGCGGTATATCCGGTGACACAGCTCGCCGACAACGCGAAGGCGTCGGCGACCAAGTGGGAAGGGATGCCAACGGTCACCGCGGTGAACCAGGTTCGCGCGGTGAAGCCGGGCGCGACCGTGCTGCTGACCGGCACGACCGATACGCGACAGGACCAGATCGTCCTCGCGTACCAGCGGTACGGCCGCGGGAAGTCCCTGGCCTTCCCCATCCAGGATTCGTGGATGTGGAAGATGGATGCGAGCATCCCGGTCGAGGACACGACGCACGCCACGTTCTGGCGGCGGCTCGTCCGCTGGCTGGTGGACGGCGTCCCGGAGCCTGTGGAGATCACGTCGAGCATCGATCGGGTCGAGCCGGGCGAGCCACTCAAGCTCACCGCCGATGTCGTCGACCCGGCCTTCGTGGAGGTGAACGACGCACAGGTGCTGGCGCAGGTCACCTCTCCCTCGGGCAAGACAACCGAGATCCCGCTGGAATGGACCGTCTCGAAGGACGGCGAGTACAAGGGCCAGTACATCCCCGAGGAGCCCGGCACGTACTCGGTGAAGACCACCGCGATGCGGGACGGCAAGGAACTCGGCGCCAATACGATGCACGCGCGCGCGTCCGCAGGTGACGCGGAGTACTTCGATGCGCCGATGCGCGCCTCGCTGCTCACGCGCGTCGCCGAGGACACGGGCGGCCAGTTCTTCACGACCGACACCGCGTCGTCGCTCCCCGAAGCCATCAACTACAGCGGCCGAGGCGTCACGGTTGTCGAAGAGCGGGACCTGTGGGACATGCCGATCATCCTCATCGCGATGCTCGGCCTGATTGCCGCGGAGTGGAGCTACCGCCGCCAGCGAGGCCTCGCATGAGCCGTTGGATGCAGTCCCACCTGCCCTACCTGGCCTACCAGCCCTTCGTCGCGGCAGCTGTGGCCCGGATGCGTCAGGCCAGCCTGCCCCGCCTGCCCCTCGTGGTTCTTGCGGCGTGCGCAGCCTTCCTCGTCACGCCGGTCCGCGCGTCGGCGCAGGACGTCCACGTGCTTGTCGTCACCGGCGTGGGCGGAGACGAGGAGCACGTCACCCAGTTCAACAAGTGGGCTGGCGCGATCGTCGATTCCGCGAAGAAGCACGGGGTGATGGACGCGAACGTCACCTGGCTCGGGGAAACGCCGGACAAGGACGCGCGCATAAAGGGGCGCGCCACACGCGACAGCGTGACGAAGGCGTTCACGGATCTCGCGTCGCGCGCCAAGGCGAATGACGAAGTGCTGGTCATCCTGATCGGCCACGGCAGCTTCGACGGGCGCATGGGCGCGTTCAACCTGCCCGGGCCGGACCTCACCGCAGCCGACTACGCAACGCTGCTCCAGAAGTTCACGACGCAGAAGGTTGCGTTCGTGAACACGGCGAGTTCGAGCGGTGCGTTCCTCCAGCCGCTGGCGGGCCCCGCCCGCACGATTGTCACCGCCACGCGCACGGGCGGTGAGCGGAACGAGACCCGGTTCGCGGAGTTCTTCGTCGAGGCGCTGGACGCCGAGGAGGCCGATCGCGACCGCAACGGGCGCGTGTCCATCCAGGAAGCGTTCGACTACGCAGCCAACAAGGTCAAGACGGCGTACGAGAAGGAAGGGCACATCCTGACCGAGCACGCCACGTTGGACGACTCGGCGCAGGGCAAGCTCGCGAGCACGCAGTACCTGGCTCCCGAGCGGTCGCGGACGACGGCGGCGCAGAGCGCGTCGCCGCAGTTGCGCGCCCTGCTCGAGCAGCGGGACGCACTCGAGCGGCAGGTCAACGACCTGCGGCTCAAGAAGGATTCCATGGAACAGGCGGCGTACGACAAGCAGTTGGAGACGCTGCTGACCGAGCTGGCCGTGAAGACCCGGCAGATCAGGGAACTCGAAGGGCGGAAATGAAGCGCATCCTGGCCGTGCTCGCGGTGGTCGCGGCCGCCGCGACCGCAGCGGCACAGGGCCAAGGGGTCGCGATCGGCCCATGGCGGCCGACGCACGGAGCGGAGATCAAGCCGAATGTGCCGTATACCGGGCAGTTCACGTTCGTGCGCTTGCGGTACGGGGCGCCGATCCCCTATCAGTCGCAGCGCGTGCCGTGGTCGCACGACTACCCGGACGGCGAGCAGCACTTCATGCAGATCATGAACGAGGTCACGTATCTCAAGCCCCGCCTGTTCGAGAGCAACGTGATGGCGCTCGACGATCCGGACCTGCCGCGCTTCCCCGTCGCCTATATGTCCGAGCCCGGCTACTGGATCCTGACCGACTCGGAAGCGTCCGCGTTCCGGGCCTACCTGCTCAAGGGGGGCTTCGCGATCTTCGACGACTTCGCGGAGAACCGCGGCGGCTGGGACTACTTCGAGCAGATGTTCCGTCGCGTGATGCCCGAGGCGAAGTGGGTCGAACTCGACGGATCGCACCCGATCTTCCACTGCTTCTTCGAGATTCCCGATCCGCTGGCGTTCCTGCCGCCCTACGACCAGGAACTCAAGCCGGCCTACCTCGGGGTGTACGAGGACAACGACCCGTCGAAGCGGCTGCTGGCGATCGTCAACTACAACAACGACATCTCCGAGTACTGGGAGTACTCGGGCCAGGGCTTCGCCCCGGTGAGCGAGGAGAACGAGGCGTACAAGCTTGGCGTCAATTACGTGATCTATGGCCTCACACATTGACCGTCGCAACGCACGAACGCTGGAACGCGGAACGCAACCGGCCGGTTCAGCATGACGGGCGTGTCGAATCTCACCATCCGGGTTAGGGCTTTGAGCGTTTTGGGTCTTAGCGGTCTAGCGTGCGGTCTAGCATTTCTGCGTCTAGCGTCTTAGCGTTTTAGCGTTTTCCCTGAGGAGAACCCCACCGTGGCTTCCAACGTCGAACTGCAGCAGGACGACATCGCGCTCGCCGACAAGATGAACGAGGGGCGCAAGGCGATTCTCGCCGAGCTCCACAAGCGCATCATCGGCCAGCATCACGTCATGGAGCTGGTGCTCCAGACCCTCTTCGTCGGCGGCAACAGCCTGATCATCGGCGTGCCGGGGCTCGCGAAGACGCTCCTCATCCAGACACTCGCGCAGGTGCTGGAGCTGAAGTTCAAGCGCATCCAGTTCACGCCCGACCTGATGCCGTCGGACATCACCGGCACGGACATCATCAACGAGGACCCGGCCACCGGACGCCGCCAGATGGTCTTCGCACCGGGCCCGATCTTCAGCAACATCGTGCTGGCCGACGAAATCAACCGGACGCCGCCGAAGACGCAGGCCGCCCTGCTCGAGGCGATGCAGGAACACCGCGTCACGATCCAGGGGCGCACCTATCAGCTCGAGGAGCCGTTCTACGTATTCGCCACGCAGAACCCGATCGAGCTCGAGGGCACCTATCCGCTGCCGGAAGCCCAGCTCGACCGCTTCATGTTCCACATCCTCATGGAGCACCCGCCGGAGGAAGAAGAACTCGCGGTGGTCCGCGAGACGACCGGCATCATCGACCCGCACTTCAACCGGCCTGTCAGCGCGGCGGACCTCGTCGCGTTCCAGCGCCTCGTCCGGCGCGTCCCGGTCGCCGATCCAGTGCTGCGATACGCCCTCTCGCTCGTGCGCACGAGCCGTCCCAAGGCGCCGAACGCGCCCGAATCGGTCAAGAAGTGGGTGGCCTTTGGCGCGTCGGTCCGCGCGGCGCAATTCCTCGTGCTCGGCGCCAAGGCGCGCGCGCTCACCAGCGGCCGCTACCACGTCAGCTTCGACGACATCCGCGCGATGGCCCACCCGGTCCTCCGCCACCGCGTGCTCGTGAACTTCCGCGCCGAGTCGGAAGGGGTCTCGACCGACTCGATCATCGACGAGCTGCTCGAACGCGTGCCCGTGCCCGCGTCCGGCATGTGACACGGGCGAAAGGGCGGGTAGGGCTGGAAGGACAGGTAAGGCGGGTGGGACTGCATCAGTCCGGCCTGCCCTACCGGCCCAACCTGCCTCGTGCGACACGAGTCGTCTGACGGAGCTCTCATGGCAGTGTCTGGACGCGGACAAATGGCGGGCGCGCGGTTCGTGGATCCGAAGATCCTCGCGCGTGTCGGCAACCTCGAACTGGTCGCGCGCAACGTCGTCGATGGCTTCATCAACGGCCTGCACCGGGCGCCGACCTTTGGCGCGTCGATCGACTTCGCCGAGCACCGCGGGTACGTCCCTGGGGACGACATCCGGCGGGTGGACTGGCGGTTGTACGCCCGCACGGACCGCTACTACATCAAGCAGTACGAGGCGGACACCAACACCAACTTCACCGTGCTGTTCGACATCTCGAAGTCGATGTCGTTCGCGAGCCGCGGCGTCACCAAGCTGGAGTACGGCTCGTTCCTCGCCGCGTGCCTCGCCTATCTTGCGCATCGGCAGCGTGACCGGGTCGGCATCATCACCTTCGACTCCGACATCGTCACGCACGTGCCGCCGTCGGCGAAGCACTTCGACCAGGTCCTCCACACGCTCGACAAGGCACGGGCGGAACGGCCGGGCCACCTGAGCGCGCCGCTCCACAAGATGGCGGAGCACTTCAAGCGTCGCGGCATCCTGCTGCTGATTTCGGACTTCTACGACAGCCCGGACGCCATCCTCGACGCGATCAAGCCGCTCCGCTTCCTCGGCAACGACCTGATCGTCTTCCACGTGCTCGACCCGCAGGAGATCGACTTCGATTTCGACGATGCGTCGACGTTCCAGGATCTCGAGAGCGGTGAGCAGATCCCGGTCGTCCCGCAGTCGTTCCGCGCCGAGTATCGCCGGCTGATCCAGGAGCACATCAACCGCCTGACCGAGAAGTTCTCGGAACAACGGATCGACTACGCGCTCTGCAACACCAGCCAGCCGCTCGACCACGCGCTGTTCTCGTATCTGTCGAGCCGCGAGAAGCTCGCACGTGTGCGCTGATGAGGGCGGACGCAGCCCGTTGTCAGCAATTAGCAATCAGCGATTGGCGATTAGCGATTAGCGATTAGCGATTAGCGATTAGCGATTAGCGATTGGCACCGTCCATGTCTTTCCTCTCCCCTCTCTTCTTCCTCGGCCTCGGGGCGATTGCGGTGCCGATTGTCGTGCACCTCATCCAGCGCGAGCGGAAGCGGGTCATCGAGTTTCCGTCGCTGATGTTCGTGCAGAAGATTCCGTATCAGTCGGTGAGGCGGCGCCGGATCCGGCACTGGGGGCTCCTGCTCCTCCGTGCCGCGGCCATCGCGCTCATCGTCGCGGCGTTCGCGAGGCCGTTCCTGCCGGCGAGCGCGGCGGCTGCCCTCGGGGCCTCGACCGGCGGCTCACGCGAGGTGGTGATCCTGGTCGACCAGTCGGCCAGCATGGGCTACGGCGATCGGTGGCAGCGCGCGAAGGACGAAGCGGCACGCGTGATCTCCTCGATCGGCACGACCGACAGGGCCACGCTCGTCCTGTTCAGTCGCAACGCCGAAGAGACCATCCGCGCCACAGCCGACCGCGGCCGCCTCGAGGCCGCCCTGCGCGCCGCACAGCTGACGTCCGGCGCGACGCGATTCGGCCCCGCCTTGAAGCTGGCCGAGAGCATCCTTGACCGCTCGACGCTGCCCCGCAAGGAGGCCGTGCTGATCTCCGACTTCCAGAAGACCGGCTGGTCCGGCTCCGAGGACGTCCACTTTCCAGAAGGGATGGCGCTGACGCCGGTCTCTGTCGCCACCGAAACTGTCGCCAACCTTGCCGTCCCGTCGGTGAGCTTCGCGCGCTCCTCCTTCTCCAACCAGGAGCGCATCACCGTGACCGCCGGCGTCGCCAACAAGAGCGCCAACCCGGTCACCGGGGTGCCGGTCTCGCTGGAGATCGAAGGGCGTGTCATCGAAACGCTCCCGGTCAACATCGGCCCGAACGCCTCTGCCTCCGTGGCCTTCTCCCCGTTCACGCTGAGCGATCCTTCCGTCCACGGCGTCGTGAAGGCCGGGTCTGACCCGATGCCCGCCGACAACAGCTTCGATTTCGTGGTCACGCCGAGCCAGGCGGTGTCCGTCCTGCTCGTGGACAGTGGCGGCGCCTCGAGCTTCTTCCTGACCAAGGCCCTCGGGATCGGCAACACGCCGACGTTCAACGTCGAGGTCGTGCAGGCGGCGCGGGTCACGCCGCAGATGCTCGAGAAGCGATCGGCCGTCATTCTCAACGACGCGGCCCTGCCCGCAGCCTTCGCTGGCGGCGCGCTGCGCAAGTTCGTCGAGGGCGGCGGCGGGGTGCTGGTGGCTGTCGGCGAGCACACCAACTGGCCGCAGAACGACGCGGAGATGCTGCCGGGGCAGCTCGGCCAGGTCGTGGATCGCACTGACGGTCGGGGCGCGACGATCGGCTTCCGCGACTACAGCCACCCTGTGTTCGAGGTCTTCAAGGCGCCGCGCAGCGGCGACTTCTCGGCGGCCCGCGTCCTCCGCTACCGGGCGCTGCAGGCCTCGCCGGATGCGCGCGTGCTCGCCCGGTACGACGATGGCGCCGTCGCCGTTGCGGAACGGCGCGTCGGGTCAGGCCGCGTCATCGTGATGACGACGACGCTGGATGACTCGTGGAATGACCTCGAGCTGAAGCCGGTGTACCTGCCGCTCGTACACCAGCTCGTCCGGCACCTCGCACAGTATGAGCAGTCCAGCTCGTGGGCCACGGTTGGGCAGGTCGTCGATCTGGCAACCGTCGTGAAGGGCAAGGGCGATCGCGTGGTCGTCACGCCGGCCGGCGACCGGCGCACCGTGGGGGCCAATGAGCCGACAGTGCTCGAGCTGACCGAGCATGGCGCCTACGAGATCCGCAACGCCTCGACACCGTCCGCCCGCGGCGATCGGATTGCGGTGAACATCGATCCGGCCGAGTCGGACCTCACGACGATGGACACGAGCGAACTCGTGGCTTCGGCGACGGGACACGCGACCCAGGCCGGCAGCACGGCGGCCGCCGCGGTGGAGGTCACACCTGAGGAAGCCGAGAAGCGTCAGAACATCTGGTGGTACTTGCTCCTCGCGGGCATGGCGCTCCTCGTGGCAGAACTGGTGATTGCCAACCGCCTCTCGGAGCACGAGAGGTTCACCTGAGCGGGCGGCGACACCATGAGCACCGCCGCATGGGATGCAGGAATGCAGGAATGCAGGAATGCACGAACGCACGGCGGCATCGTCCACATGCGCCTGACGCGGACCGGGCTGGCCGCGGGGTTGTGAAAAGATAAAGAACTCCCTGTCCCCGGGCGTATCATCTGGGGACTGGTGGGAGGAGGGCCCACGATGGCGTACGAACCGGGTGGCTCCAGGCACGAGGAGCTCGTCGCAGTTATTCATCGCGTCCGGAATCGCTGGCGTCTGAAGCTCGCCCTTCGCGGGGCGGTCATCGTGGTGGCCGGTACCCTGCTGGCGCTGCTGCTCTCGGCGTCCACGCTCGAGGCGCTGCGCTTCTCGCCCGCCGCCATCATCAGCTTCCGCATCGTCGCCCTGCTGGTGTTCGCCGGCCTCGTGATGATCGGCTTCGTCCAGCCGCTGCGGCGTCGCGTCTCGGACGGCCAGGTGGCGCTGTACCTCGAAGAAAAGGATCCGACGCTCCAGGCGGCGATCCTCAGCGCCATCGAGTCGATCGATGCCGTCCAGCAGAGCACCGACGATCGCGGCCCCTCTCCCGCACTCGTCGACAAGCTGGTCGAACAGGCCATCGAGAAGTGCCGCGCGCTCGAAGACGGCCTCGCCGTCGAGCGCAGGGGCCTGCGCACGCAGGTGATGGCCCTGGGCCTCATCGCAGCCGCCGCGACGCTGCTGATCGCCTTTGGTCCCGCGTTCCTGCGCAGCGGCATGTCGGCGCTGCTGATCATCTCGCGCAGTGCCGAAGCCGCAAGCCCCTACAAGATCGAGGTTGTCCCCGGCAGCACCAAGGTGCCGAAGGGGGCCGACCAGAACGTCCGCGCCAGGCTCCTCGGCTTCTCCTCCGCAAATGCGACCCTGATGGTGCGGACCGATCCGCAGGGTGCCTTCGAGCGCGTGCCGCTGGTCGCCGCCAGCGACCCGGGCAGCTTCGAAGGGATGCTGTTCCACCTCGACAAGTCGGCGGACTACTACGTCGAGTCCAATGGCGTCCGCTCGGGCAACTTCCGGCTCGACGTCGTGGAACTGCCGACCGTCGACAAGCTGGTGATGGAGTATCGCTTCCCCGCCTATACCGGGCTCGAACCACGCACCGTCGATCCGGGCGGCGACGTGGCGGCCATCAAGGGGACTGACGTCCACCTGACGATCACGCCGACGATGGCGACGCCTGGTGGGCGGGTGATCCTGAACGAGAAGGAGTCGCTGCCGCTCACGAAGGCGGCGGACGGCACGTTCGCCGCGAGCTTCTCCGTCAAGGAGCAGGGCTTCTACAAGATCGAGCTCGAGGGGCCCGCAGGCGAGAAGGTCAACGCGTCACCGCAGTACACGATCGACGTCCTCACGGACCAGACGCCCTCCGTGCACTTCAACAAGCCGGGTCGGGACACGAACGCCACGCCGGTCGAGGAGGTCTTCGCCGAGGTGCGCGCCGATGACGACTACGGCGTGAAGAGCGTCGACATGTTCTACTCGGTGAACGGTGGCGAGGAGAAGACGGTGCATCTCTTCGGCGGCTCCAAGGCGCTGCCGGAGGTGACCGCGAGCCACACCATCTACCTCGAGGAACTGGGCCTCAAGCCTGGCGACTTCGTGTCCTACTACGCGAAGGCGGCGGACAACGACGCGGTCGACGGCTCGCAGACGACGACCAGCGACATCTACTTCGTGCAGATCCGCCCGTTCAAGAAGGACTACAAGCCGGCGCAGTCGATGGCGGGCGGCGGCGGTGGCGGCGGAGCCGGCGACCAGGTGGGTCAGCTCTCGCAGCAGCAGCGCGAGATCGTGGCGGCGACGTTCAACATCGTCCGTGACCGCGCGAAGATGCCGGCCGACAAGTTCCGTGAGCAGGCCGTCTTCCTCACGCTGGCCCAGGCGAAGCTGCGGCAGCAGGTCGAGGAGCTGAGCGGAAAGATGAACAGCCGGCTCGATGCGGTCGACCCGGCGTTCAAGGCGATCGCCGAGGCGCTCCCGAAGGCCGCCAAGGAAATGGCGGCAGCCGAGAACAACCTGAAGGGGCTGCAGGCGAAGGAAGCGCTGTCGCCCGAACAGCGTGCGCTCAAGCTGCTGCAGGATGCCGAGCAGCAGTACGAAGTGCAGGTGTCCCAGCAGCGTGGTGGAGGCGGAGGCGGCGGCGGGCAGAACCAGATGTCCGAGGACCTCGCGGATCTGTTCGAGCTGGAGCTGGACAAGCTGGCGAACCAGTACGAGATGCAGCAGCGTGCCGAGCAGCAGGGGGCGGATCGGCAGGTCGACGAGATCGCCGAGAAGCTCAAGGAGCTCGCCCGTCGTCAGCAGCAGGAAGCCGAGCGGCAGCAGCGGATGGCTGCGCAGGGACAGCAGTCGTCGGGTGGCGGCGGTGGTGGCGAGGCGCAGCGGCAGCTGGCGAAGGAACTCGAGGAGGCTGCGCGTCGGCTGCAGCAGCTGACGCGTGAGCAGCAGCGGCAGGACCTGGCCGATGCCGCGCGCCAACTGCAGGATGCGGCGAACGCGATGCGCCAGGCGGCGGCGAACGGATCGCGGGATGCGGGCGCACAGGCCGCGTCGGCGCTCGACAAGATTCGCGAGGCGCAGCAGCGCCTGTCACGTAACCAGAACGGCCGCAGCGAGCGCGACGTCCAGGATGCCAAGCGCCAGGCGGAAGCGTTGGCGGACGAGCAGAAGCAGATCGCGTCCGAAGTGCAGGGCATGGACGGCATGTCCGGCGCGGCGAAGGACGCGAAGGCGCAGTCGCTCCAGGCGCGCAAGGACGCGATGGACCAGAAGCTCGGGCAGCTGCAGGATCAGCTCGAGAAGCTCGCCAACGGCGCGCGCGGCAATGCCAGGGATGCGGCGCGCAAGCTGGACGAAGCGGCCGGCAGCATCACCGACAAGCGCATGCGCGAGAAGGTGCGCTACACCAAGAACACGCTGCGCGGCCAGCCGAGCGATTATGCCAAGGCGATGGAGTCCGACATCCAGTCGAACCTCGAGGCGCTGAAGAACAAGATCGGCGACGCCGAGTCGGCAATGGGACAGGCGAACAAGCAGGACGCCGTCGGCCGCGCGGCCGACAAGGCGCGCGACCTCGTGCGCGGCATGGAGTCGCTCGATCAGCGCATGCGCGATCGCGCACAGCAGAACGCACGGAACGGCCAGCAGGGACAACAGGGGCAGCAAGGCCAGCAGGGGCGGGCCGGCCAGCCGGGGCAGCAGGGACAGCAGGGGCAGGCCGGGCAGCAGGGACGGCAAGGGCAGGCTGGCCAGCAGGGACAGGCCGGGCAGCAGGGCCAACAGGGGCAGGCTGGGCAGGCTGGGCAGGCTGGACAGCAGGGTCAGCAGGCGCAGGCCGGGCAGGCCGGTGGCAACCAGGGCGGGAACGGATACGCCGGCGGCGCGTACGGTGGCCGCTACGATAACGGCTACGGCGTGAACCGCGGCACGTACCGCTTCGACCCGGCCGACGCACGTCAATTCAGGAACGACTTCCGCGAATGGCAGAACGACGCGCAGGCGCTGCGCCGTGAGCTCGCGAAGGCCGGCGTGGAGACGAAAGATCTCGATCAAATCCTGCGCGACCTGCGCGCGTTCGACAGCGACGCCGCATTCACCGACGGCAACTCGCTGGCGGCGTTGCAGCAGGCCGCTCTGGACAAGCTGAAGAAGTTCGAGTTCGCGCTGCGCCGCAAGGCCGAGGGCGGCGATCAGGCGCTGTCGCTCTCGGGGTCGGACGAAGTGCCGAGCGGGTTCCGCCAGGCCATCGAGGAGTACTACCGCGCGCTCGCGAAGAAGCAGCAATAGGGCATTGCGAATTGCTGAATGCTAATCGCTGATTCCTAATTGCTGGTGGCCAAAGGGGTCGCCGTCTCGCGTAGCGAGCGCGACCCCGGCGGCGCTACCTCGCCCCTACCTGCCCTACCTGCCTGCCCCTACCTGCCTGCCCCTACCTGCCCCTACCTGCCCCACCTGCCTCACCTGCCTCACCTGCCCTAGCTGCCCTAACTGCCCCACCCGCCCTGCCGCTCGAGTCTGCAGTCTGAATTCTGAGATCTGAGGTTCAGCGTCTCTCACGCGCTGAGTCGTTCTGGCGTGGCCTGGTCGCAGTCTGCCCAGAGGTACGCGTCCAGCGCGACGCGGAAGCGGCTCTCCTGCCCTGTCGGCGCCATCTCCACGACCAGGCGTTCCGAGTCCGCCGGCAGTCCGCTTCGTGCCATCGCGCTTTGCACGAAGGTCGGCGCGCTCACCTCGAACGGCTCCTTCGCGTCCACGGCCGCATCCCGAATGGCGTTCGCCAGCATCGTTGCGAGGTCGCCCAGGACCGCAACCGATGAGCGGATGTCGGTGTCGCCGGCCTTCGACGCGAGCTGGCGAATCAGGTCGGTGGTGCTCTGGACCGCGAGGCGCACCCCCAGCTCACCTGCCTTGACGGTGATGATGGCGTGCGCACCGAGGATGTCGGAAGGCCCGGCATCGCGCACGTCCGCGTCCGCCGAAAGCCGGGCCGTGAACACATCGGCGGTCGTGCGAACGATGACGTCGCGGAGCGACGGGACAGCCGCGAGGAGTTGCTGCAGCGTGCCCTTGAGGTGCAAGTTGGGCAACGGGATGAAGCGGCGGAGGTCGCGCAGCACCACCGCCGCGTTCGTGCTGCGCCCCACGACGCCGGTATAGAGGCCGCTGGCCGATTCGGTCGCGATCTCCTCCGGAGTGGCCACCTTGATGATCCCTTCCGTTCCCATCCGCTTCAGGTAGCGGCCGAGGGCCTGTGGCCCGATCGGTCCGATGTCGCGGCCGATGAGCGCCGTTGACGGCAACGCACTCCAGGCTTCGTTCAGCGCCTTGGCTCCGGTCGGCACGAGCGAGATGCGGCAATGCGGCTCGAGGATGGTGCCGAGCGTGTCGCGGAACTCCGAGTCTCCGTCAACGATCAGCGTGTGCGGTCTGCTGTCGGCCGTGTCGTCTGCTGGGGCGGCGGTGCGACCGTTGCGCAGTTGCCGTTCCACGACGTGGTGTAGCGCATCGTGCAGGCGCGCCAGCCGCACCGGCTTCAACAGGTAATCGGCGACCGACAGCTCGAGTCCGCGCATCACGGCCTCGCGAGAGCGATCGCGCGTCACCATGACGACGGGCAAGGTCCGCAGCCGCTCGTCCTGACGGATCAGGGCCACGGCCTCGAAGCCGTCCAGCACCGGCAGGTCGGTGTCGAGCATCAGCGCGTCGTAGCGCTCGTGCTCGAGGCGGTCGATTGCGTCGGTCCCGGATGCGCAGGTATCCACCTGGCACCCCTCCACCTGGTGCAGCAGGCGGGCGAGCGCGGCACTCGAGCCGGGGTCGCTGTCGCAGATCAGGATCCGCATTGGCGCGCCTCGAGGGCGCAGTACCTCCTTGCCAGACCATATTCGGCAGAGATCCCCAAATGGTTGAGCCGCAAGCAGTTTGTGTAGGAACGATCCCGACGGTCGCTGTAGGACACAAACGCGTTCCAGGGACACGAACCGCGGCAACTCCGTTGAATCCAAAGCACTTCACGCCAAGCCCGGCCTTTGCCTGCCCTGCCCGCCTTCCTGCCTGGCGAGCCTACCCTGCCTGCCTGCCTTCCCTACCAGCCGTGTGAGCGACAATAGCGTCACACACGATGACGACTACGTCCCTGCTACAGGTCAGGCCCGCGACGATGGCGGACCTCGACTTCCTCGTCGCCGGCAACCTGGCGATGGCGCTCGAAACGGAACACCTGCGGCTCGACCGCGAAATCCTGCGGGAGGGTGTCCGCACCGTGCTCGAGCAGCGGGCGCCTGGCGCGTACTGGGTCGTCGAGCTCGACGGCGTGGTCGTCGGTCAGTTGATGGTGACCTACGAGTGGAGCGACTGGCGGAACCGGATTGTGTGGTGGATCCAGTCGGTCTACGTGATGCCGGACGCGCGGCAGCACGGCGTGTTCCGGCGCCTCTATACGCACGTGCGCGAGGCGGCCAAGGCTGCGGGCGCCGGGGGCGTGCGGCTCTATGTGGACACGACTAACGTCCGAGCGCAGCAGGTCTACTCAGCGCTGGGGATGAGCGGGGATCACTACCGTGTGTTCGAAGATATGTTCTGACGGTCCGACGTTCCGACGTTCCGACGTCAGAACTCTGAATTCTGAATTCAGAGTTCCGAGTTCTGAGATCGGAACGTTGAGGCTCTGGGCTTCGGGCGGGTCGCCTCTGGGCGACGTGCGATATGCGATGGGCGGTCGGCTCCGGGCGTGGCCATCGGCGACCAACAGTCGTAGGCGGAAGGCTTCAGCCTTCCGCGAATGGCTGTCGCCCGCATGGGCTAGAATGAGGAGTTCCCGCGGCGCCAGTCGCGGACGGGTCGGGGCGTAGCGCAGCCTGGTAGCGCACCTGCCTTGGGCGCAGGGGGTCGCTGGTTCGAATCCAGTCGCCCCGACCAAAATTCTTAGCGTTTTAGAACGCTTGTGAATCTGGCGAACGTGGATCGAGCGTCGGCTGACAATTGGCTGACAATCGGTAGCGTGCCAACCCTGCTCGGTCTGCATTCCTTCACCCAATCTGAGCGGTCGCTTCATCATGGTGCTGGACGCGATTGACGCGTCGTTCGCGCGCCTGGCGCATCGACTCGGCCAGGGAGCTCGCACGAGCGTTCATGTAGCGCTGCGTCGTCGTGATGCTGGAGTGCCCGGCGAGCAGCTGCAGCTCGTGAACGGGAACGCCATCGTCCGCCAACCGTGACAACGCCTCGTGTCGGAGGTCGTGCCAGTGAAGGTCGATCTGCGCGAGCGCCTTCCGGTTGGACACCCGCTTGCCGCTGCCGACTCGCGTCGGCTTGATGCCGTTCGCCAGCAGGAGCAGCGTCTCCCAGGCTGACTTCAGGCTGGCCACGTACGCGCCGGTCGTTGCCTCGCCGAACACGTACGCATCCGGTCCGAGGAATGCACGCCGGCGCAAGAGCTTCTCCAGCCGGCTGCCTGCCTCGAACGGAATGACACGTGCGACTTCGGTCTTCGAGTGCTCCTTGAGAATCCGGATCCAGCGATGTCGCCACTCGACCTGCTTGTTCTGGATCTTGAGCATCTCGCCACGACGGCAGCCCGTGTCGAGGGCGCCGATGATTCGGTCGCGCATCTCGTCACCAGTGGTCAGCTTGACCTCCGGATTCCAGATGTGACCGCGAACGATCGCGCTGCACAGCGGTCGGGAGATCTTGAACGCTGCCGCGATGTCTCGTTGCTCGATGCCGGCTTTGGCTCGTGCTCGGATCTCGTTGACATCGTCCCAGGTCAGCTTCGCCATGCTGCGCGTAGGTTCGTTTAGAAGCTTGCACGCCTCCAAGAGCCGTTGTTCCTCGGCCTCAGACACGCGCCGCTCTCGCCGGCGTTCGCTCTTCGCAGGGATTCTGACGCCGCGAGGATGGAACGCCGTCTTCGTGAGGAGATCGCGACCGATCGCCCAGTTGCAGACGTGACGCAACCGAGCCAGGTAGCGATTGGTGGTCGCAATCGCGCGGTTCGCGTACCGAGCCTTGAAGTCTTCGATCGCGTCGGGGCGTTCGAGCGCCGTCGCCGGCAGCGTGCCGAGTTGAGCTCTGAGAACGTTCAGTTGGCTCAGCATGCCCGCTCGGCTCTTGAGCGGCTCGACCTCGACGTAGCGTGTGCGATACAGCTTCAGCAGGTCGGCCACCGTCGTCGGTCGTTCGAACTTCGTCTCGCGTTCGATCGGCACGCGGGGATCTTTCCCGGAGACGATCTCGGCGATGAACTTCGGTTCCCAGACCTTCTCGGCTTCCTGCTTGGACGTCACCGGTGCTGTCGCCCCTCGCGCCAGGGCGAAGTCGTCCACGGGCATTCGGTAGCGTCGATGTTTGTGCATGACATCCAGCCACCACGGATGCTCGCAGCGCGGGCTCGTCTTGCAGCCTTTGCTGCGACACGGCTTTCGAACAGCCATACGGGTCCTCCTTTTGGTTATGCGACTTTCGTTGGAGCTCCTCGACGGAGCCAGTCGAGGACATCTGCGGGATGAAACCTCCTTCCTCTGGCGCCGATGCGTTGCGATCGGAGCAGTCCGCGCCAGTATGCGCGACGAACCGTCTCTTCGTGACAGCCGACGAACTTGGCCACCTCGCGAGCGTTCAGCAGCCGGTTCGGCAGCCCCTCCGACTCGTACGCTGCCGCCTCCTCCGCGACTCGATTCTCGACTCCATCAGGTTCCGGATACGAATACTCGTTCCTCATAGCCTCCTCCGAGGATCCACGCCGGTCGGCGCCTCGCCTGAAAGCCGGCGAAGGCGGCGACCGGCGCACAGGGTGCCGCACCTCGCGAAGGTGCAGATACCGAAGTTGTTGGGAACGGCGAGCCGGGAGGCCCCGCGCGGGAGTGAAGGACCTGAGGTCGATCACCGATCCGGCGGCCGGCTCGGAGGCCCGGCGGCAGGAGGGACCTGAGGCCGCTCATGCCTTTCCGGGTTTGAGCCGATGACTATCCGTCAGCTTCTACTCCGTGACGGTGTCGGCGGACCAGCGCCCGCCAGGTCGGCTCGTGGGTCAGTTTCGACGCCCGGGGGCTGTGCCCGCGGGCTATCGTCTGCCTCCAGGCACCGCGTCGACATCTCGCATATCGAGGATGCCGTTCGCAGCTGCCCTCAGTACGATGGAGTCACCGGCCCATCGGTGGTGTGATCCGGTGCAGTGGGCCCTGAGGGCGTACTGCAATGGTCAGCGAGGTCGTTCAGTGCCGGTTGCCTCGAGTAGCCTCTTGCCGTCTCAGGCTGTCCCGCGCCGGCTGCGACCTTCTTCCACCGTCCCGGTGATCGGGTGCTTCATGCTGGTGCTCTGAGAGCGACGAGCGCGAAGCAGGCTCCACGCTGATCTAAGACCGAACGTGGAGTGTGGCGACTAATCGCCACTGACGAATGGATTGAAGTTACGCTCGTCGTCGATGCGTGTCAAGTCGATCGACGACAGTCGACAGAGAACGACTGTCGCGCTTCTCGCGACTCCGCGACGCTCATCGAACTCCGTGCATCGATGTGCCGCGTCTTGGCCTCGACGCAGGCCTTGACGGCAACCTGCGAAAAGGACGTCGACCGTCGAGCACGCTGGCGGCGTCGCGGCGTTCATTCTTGTCGTATCGATGCGAACGGAGAGTGTTGTGGTCGACCCCCTCCTTCCTCGATTCATTTTCGAGGCTCGAAGCTGTCCGGCACCTGCAATTCAACACCAAATGGCAGAGACACAATTCCATGCCTCTCCTCGTTTCGCGGACGGGATTGTTGCCAATCGTCCAACCCCGCGTCCGCTCTCTTCACCGCTGTGAACGCTTCGTCTGCCGTCTGCGCTTCCCGGATGGCACCGCTCAACGTCAGTAACGGCTCTGCCAAGTTCACGGCTACAGGGCCTAACTCTGTATCGACGATGGTTGAACCGTCTTCAGCCGCAGCAGTACGCCGGATGCGTTCCCGGAATTCAACGTCAGCGCTCTCGAACAACCGCGCCCTTTCGTTTACGGTCGCTGCAGGTCGACGTCCGCGAACTGACCTCTCGCGACGTTCCTGCACAGACACTGCGACCGCGAGAGCATTCCGTGGCATGTGAAGCCCTCGAAAGAGTCCGAACAGATGCGCAGAAACGATTTCCACTGCAGCATCCGGAGACAACTGCGGTGGAGAGTCGTCCTTTTGATTCCACGCTCTCACTTGCATCCGCCGCGTCCACGCTTCTCGGCCACCAGGATTGACGCGCGTGGCGACGACTATATGTCGCGGAATGCTCACGGTCGACCCACGCACCTTGACGATGATGTTCCGCGCTTGTTTCGACCAAGCGATCGGACACGTCTGAAGATTGGTCAGCGGCCGGCGGTTCCCTTTGGACTCAGCTACTGCCCACTCGAGCGCTCCTGGCGCCTGTGTCGTGGGCCGAAGCGCCAGATAGTCTGGGCACAATCTCGAGCCACTACGAGGTCGTCGTAAGGTCGTTACGATGCTACGAGGGAATGCCGGATGCCAAGCGGACCGGTCGACCACCTGGGCGGCATTCGCGTAAAACGCACTTACGGGAGCCACCCAGCGATATCCTTCCGACGCAAGTACGTGGCGAGTCCCGGCGACTCCCAGCATCCAAGAGAGAACGCTCTTCCACTGGCGCTCGCTGCGACCAGCCTCCGTGCGTACAGCCAGAAGCTCTCTGCCCGACCGACGGACGACTTCGATGAGAAACGGGGGCCAGCCGATGAACGAAGAGCCTACAGCGGCGGGCAGCGAGGGTACCCAGTCCGCAAGTAGATGTCCGGCAATCTGACTCGTGTCCAAGGGCAAGAACGTTTGAGTGCTTGCGCCGACGCCCCAAAACTCGACTAAGGTAGGAATCGCGACCTCCTCTAGCTGGTCGTTCTTCGATCGCAGCCGTCGTGGCACCGCACGACCGCACGAGAGCGCAAACCCCTTGATCGATCCATCACCGAATCCGAATCGATCCGCTGACTTGTCGCTGCTGCGGTTTGGCGTTCGAGTACCGGCGAGGAGTTTCCCAACCGAGCTCGAGTTGCCGTTTCCCAGCGACATCAGCGCCCAGCCTGAACTTTGTGATTCGCGCGATTCGGCCGCTGCCAACCAAAGCCTCTGCCAAAAGTAGTTGAGCAATCGCTCGGAAGATCTCGTCCGGAATCTTTTCCTTGCGAAGAGATGCGAGTGGGTCTCCAAGATCGGCCATGAAATCCATCTGCTGCTCACTCAATGGGTTCTGCTCGTCGAGCAGTGCGACTCGAATCGCAATCTCAGTGAGATCGTCAGGTGTTTTCTTGCCCAGCGCCACGTCCAGCAGAGAATCTCGCTGCGCCTCTCTGCGCTCAAGCGAGATTCGATATGCCCGTGACGTTGATGCAGTCGTAGTCACTTCAATATCCGTGACTCGCACAGCTTGGCTGCGTCCGTGCCACGTGAACTGGCCGTCGAAGCTGCTCCATCGTTCGCCGGCCATCTGATCAAGCGCGTGACTGACGTCCCTACTTCGCACCTTAGCAGCGACCACAATCTGTTCTTTGGTTTCGCTCACCGACGACGCGCGGAACACGACATTACCCAACTTGCACCAAGGCGCCAGGTCCTCAGCAGCGATCCGCTCAAGGCGACGGACCACGGCCGCGGGCAGATCTCCGGCCGCGACGATCGGTGCCGTGTGGAACTGCCACACTTCTTCGAGGAATGCCTGTTGACGACCTTCGCGGTCCGGCACATCGAGCGGGTAGACGCTGATGCGGAGACCGTGCTCTTCGGCAAACAGGTATTCGGTGTGAGTGGCGGAAAAGCGCGTCGGCAATAGCCGACCGTACCGTTGTCCCAAAATGCCGACGTACACAGTACTCGACGCAACTTCAGCGGTGTACGCGTCGTTAGGGTCGCCGTCACGGCCACCGAACTCCTCAAACCAAACGGGCTCGGCGCCAAGGGTTCGAATCGCCTGGGCGACTGCTTTTCGCTCTGTCTTCAGTTCATCCATCACGCTCGATATGAATATGCGTTGGTCCCGCGCCCAATGCTGAATCTCGTTCGACGACGGAAGTTCTGCCGCGGCAGCGAGATCGATCGTCAGTGGCTCTGCGTCGCCGTCTCGATCACGTGACCTGTTTCGCATCAACGACTCCAGAATCAGCGTACACTCGTTCCGCACAGGAAGCAGCATGCGACCAGCGACAATCGTTTGCAAGGAATGCGGTTATCAGGAGCGCATGCAAATCATGACCGAGGATGAGAAGCGAGATCCGCGAATACCGAAATCGCCGATCCGATGCAAGCGGTGCGGTAGTTCGAGCGTGCTCGTCCGACATTAACGATGGGCTCACATCTCCAATCACAAGAGGTTGGAGCTCGATTACTGGGCGCCGAGGGCGGAATCCAGTTCCGGAGGGCGCGACGTGTCGCAATCGCCTCAACCTCTAACGAGAGACAGCAGCTCTCGGGTGAGCGCCGTGCACGATTCCGCGATGACCGGCGGGTCTTGAGCCGCTCGGTAGCTCGAATTGCCATCTGTGTGCCGGCAGCGTCGGTGGGCCCGACCAGATCGGCCACCAGGGCAATGGCCTCGCCGGTCACTGTGGCCAAAAGCGGATCCTGGCGGAGACGAATCAGTCCATCCGGCAATCGGCGCGATTCCACGCCCCGCAGCGATCGAAGGACGTTTAAACCGTCCTTGCCTCCCAGCCGTTTCGTGCACGGCTTTAGGTTGCGGTCCGAGATCTTGTGCGCCGTGGCAACGAGCAAGGCGCTGGACGCGCAACGCGAATGTCGAACGCGCGCGGATCGTCGGGCGCCGGCGCGCGTAGCGTGTGGAAGTCGTAGTCGACGAGTGCTCCCTCAAGGCCCGCGCACGAAGGCCAGTTCGATTCCCGTGGTTGCCAAGTCGCGCGGCAGGACGACCGCCTCCGCGGCGGCTTCCGGCACCAGAAGATCAACAGGACTGGAGCGTTTACGGCCGGCCTGAGTGCGTCTCGAGGCTACCTGAACGGTTGACCTAGTGTTCCCGTTTCAGATACGTTTGTCCCCGTCTTGGGAACAACACCAGCGGCGATCGACCCCGCAACCGTCCTCTTTGGCAGCACCCGGCGGCGCGTTCTCGCCTGGCTCCTGGGCCATGCCGACGAAGCGTACTACCTGAGGGAGCTCGCGCGACACATCGGTGGTGCGGTCGGGGCAGTTCAACGCGAGCTGGAATTGCTGACGGCCTGTGGGCTCGTGCGTCGCGAGGTCCGCGGCAAGCAGGTGTACTTCCAGGCGAATCATGACGCCGCGATCTTTCCCGAGCTGCGCGGGCTTTTCGCGAAGACGTCGGGACTCGTGGACATCCTGCGTGAAGCTCTGATGCCACTCGCCGACCGCATCGTTGCAGCATTCGTGTTCGGCTCCGCCCCGCGGGGCGACCTTCACGCCGAGAGCGACATCGACCTGATGGTCATTGGTGACACATCCTTTGGCGATGTGATCACAGCGGTACAAGGTGCTGAGAAGCGACTCGGGCGGGACGTCAACCCGACCGTGTACTCGGTCGATGAGTTCCGAGGAAAGATTGAAGCGAAGCATCACTTTCTGACGACTGTGCTCGCTGAACCGAAGCTGCTCGTTCTGGGCGATGAAGACGGGCTGCACTCGGTCTCGCCAAAACGACAGCATGAACAGGGTGCCATTCGCTCGAAACGGCCTCGGACATCGCAGCCCGAACGTCATCGGGCGCGGAGAGGCTGATTCCTCACATGTCTAAAGCTGCCGAATCCAACGTTCCGTGGATCTCGTACTCGACGAAGCCTGCTCAGTATCGGATTGCCCGCATAACCGACATATCGTGCTCATGAGACTCGAGGATCTCCAGCCCAACGTCGCCGTTCGAGGCATTCTTCCGGAAGCCCTGGTCACCATCGTGAGCGTCCAGTGGTATGGCGATAACGCCCTGGAACTCACGTACAAGGACCCGGCCGGCCGGGTGAGCAACGAAGTCCTGTACCGCTCTGATGAAGCGCGCCTCCAGGTGGCGGAAAGGGGCAGGCCATGGAGCTTCGACGGCGACGGGAAGCTGTTCCGGCTCGTCGCCGAGGCACACCGCATCCGGCTCGCGCATCTGTTCGATCCGGTCCTCGCTGTTCACACCTCGCTGGTCGAACCGTTGCCCCACCAGATCACCGCCGTCTACGAGGAAATGCTGCCGCGGCAGCCGTTGCGATTCCTGCTGGCAGACGACCCGGGCGCCGGCAAGACGATCATGGCCGGCTTGCTGATGAAGGAAATGATGGCGCGCGGCGATCTGCAGCGATGCCTGGTGGTCTGCCCAGGCAGCCTCGCCGAGCAGTGGCAGGACGAGCTGTATCGCCGCTTTCATCTGAAGTTCGACATTCTCACCAACGACAAGTTGGAATCGTCCGCGACCGGCAACTGGTTCCGCGATACGAATCTGGCCATCGCCAGGCTCGACAAGCTTTCGCGCAACGACGACGTACAGGCGAAGCTGCTCGCGCCCGACTGCCAGTGGGACCTAGTCGTGTGCGACGAAGCGCACAAGATGTCGGCGACGTTTTTCGGCGGCGAGGTGAAGTACACGAAGCGCTACAAGCTCGGACAGTTGTTGTCGGGCGTCACTCGCCACTTCCTACTGATGACGGCGACGCCCCACAACGGCAAGGAGGAAGACTTCCAGTTGTTCATGGCGCTGCTGGATGGCGACCGCTTCGAGGGCAAGTTCCGTGACGGCGTCCACGTGACCGACGTCAGCGATCTGATGCGTCGGATGGTCAAGGAGAAGCTGCTCAAATTCGACGGGACACCGCTCTTTCCGCAGCGCTTTGCTAACACCCTGCCTTACAAGCTCTCCGATGCCGAAGCGCAGTTGTACAAGATGGTCACGGACTACGTCCGCCAGGAGTGGCGTAAGGCCGACGACCTTCAAAACGACAAGCGTGCGAACACCGTCGGCTTCGCGCTGACGATGCTTCAGCGGCGGCTCGCCTCCTCTCCCGAGGCCATCTACCAGTCGCTCCGCCGCCGCCGGGAGCGACTCGAAAAGAAGCTGCGCGAGGTGGAGCTGATGCACCGGGCTGCGCTCCTTGCGGGACCGAGCCCGGACGTGCCCGAGTTGGACGCCGACGACGTGGACGATCTCGACGATGCGGCGGACGATGAGATGGAGCAGGTCGAGGCGGAGGTCCTCGACCAGGCGACTGCGGCTCGTACGGCAGAGGAGTTGCGCGCGGAGATTGCCGCGCTGCTTGTCCTCGAGCGGACGGCGAATGATGTACGGCGAACGGGCGATGATCGAAAGTGGGTCGAGCTCGCCGGCTTATTGCACGAAAACCTGCAGCAGGCGCTCAACGAGAAGCTTGTCATCTTCACCGAGCACCGGGACACACTCGCCTATCTTCAGGGGCGGATCTCGCGCGTGTTCGGCAACGAGGAGGCCGTGCAGGTGATCCACGGCAGCATGGGACGAGAGGATCGAATGAAGGCGCAGGAGGCCTTCCGCCACGATCCATCCGTGCGCGTGCTCATCGCCACCGACGCCGCCGGCGAAGGCATCAACCTCCAGCGCGCCCACCTGATGGTCAACTACGACCTGCCGTGGAATCCGAATCGCATTGAGCAGCGGTTCGGGCGCATCCACCGCATTGGCCAGACGGAGCCGTGTCACCTGTGGAACCTCGTGGCCGACGAGACGCGTGAAGGCGACGTCTACCGGAGGCTGCTGGAGAAGCTGGCGGAAGCGAGGAGTGCTCTCGGCGGGCAGGTGTACGACGTCCTGGGGCGCGTCCAGTTCGATGGCAAGCCTTTGCGCGAGCTGCTTATTCAGGCGATCCGTTTCGGCGAGCAACCCGAGACCCGCGCCTATCTCACCACCGTCGTCGAGCAGGCGATGGATCGCGAGCGGCTGCAGACGCTGATCGAAGACAGAGTGCTCGACCCGACGATCATGGACGCCAGCAAGGTGCAGCGCGTGCGCGAGGACATGGAGCGCGCTGACGCCCGCCGACTGCAGCCGCACTACATCGAATCGTTTTTCCTCGAGGCATTCTCGCGCCTCGGTGGCCGGGCAAGTCAGCGCGAGAGTCGGCGCTACGAGGTCACGCACGTCCCGGCAACGGTCCGAAGCCGAGACCGGCAGATTGGTGTCGGCGAACCGGTCCTTCAGCGCTACGAGCGGATCGTTTTCGAAAAGGCGCTGATTACCCAGCACGGTAAGCCATTCGCGGCCTTCGTCTGTCCGGGCCATCCGCTGCTTGACGCTACGTTGGACCTGACACTCGAGGCCAATCGCGATCTGCTCAAGCGTGGCACCGTGCTCGTGGACGAGAAGGACTACGGCGTGACCCCGCGCGTGTTGTGCGTGCTCGACCATGGGGTCCAGGACGCCAGCCTGTTGCCGTCGGGGGAACGGCGAACCGTCTCGCGCCGGATGCTCTATGTGGAGCTCGACGCGAACGGCCAGGCACGGCATCTCCAATATGCGCCGTATCTGGACTACCGGCCGCTCGCAGGGGACGAGCCCACCGCCAGCGATATCCTTGCGCGGCCTGAGGCCGGCTGGATCGCGACTGGCATCGAGCAGAAGGCGCAAGCGTACGCGATTGCGTCTGTGGTGCCTGAGCATGTCGAGGAGATTCGCCGGCGCCGTGTTGGCTGGGTCGAGAAAACCCGGGCGGCGGTGAAGGACCGGCTCACGAAGGAGATCGCGCACTGGGATCACCGCGCCGCCCAGTTGAAAGCGCAGGAAGAGGCCGGGAGGCCGGGCGCACGCTTGAACTCGCAGGAGGCGAGGCGCCGCGCCGAGGATCTTCATGCCCGGTTGAAGCGACGGCTGGACGAACTCGCCCGCGAGGGCCAGGTTTCGGCGCAGCCGCCCGTCCTCATCGGCGCTCTCGTCATTGCGCCGCTCGGCCTCGTTCGGCAGATGGTAGGTCGTCCACTTACCGGTGCGCAGATCGACACGATGGCCGCCGCCGCGCGCGCACGCGCCATCGTCATGGACGTGGAGCGCGGGCTCGGATTCGATCCAACAGACCGCGAATTCGAGCGGCTTGGGTATGACATCGAGAGCCGAGCCGGCGGCGGACGCCTGCGATTCATCGAGGTGAAAGGTCGCGTCACCGGCGCCGACACTGTCACCGTGACGAAGAACGAGATCCTGACGAGCCTAAACAAACCCGAGGACTTCGTCCTCGCTCTCGTCGAGTTTCTCGATCACGATCGGCACAACGTCCGATATCTGCGACAGCCGTTCGAGCGGAGCGGTATCACAACTGACTTCAACGGCGCGAGCGTGGACTTTCCGCTCGCTGACTTGCTCGCAAGAGCCGGAGATCCGAGCTGATGGCGACGAAGCGCAAGAAACTGATTGAAGTTGCACTGCCGCTTGAAGCGATCAACCGGGCCTCGGCTAAGGAGAAGGCGATCCGGCATGGGCACCCGAGCAACGTCCACCGTTGGTGGGCTCGTCGGCCTTTTGCTTCAGCAAGGGCTGTCGTTTTCGCGCAGATGGTGGACGACCCGTCGGCGAACCCGGACCTGTTTCCGACTGAGAAGTCCCAGCAAAAGGAGCGTGCTCGGCTGTTGAGGATCATCGAGGACTTGGTTCAGTGGGAGAACACCTCCAACGACGAGGTGCTGAGTCGAGCCCGTGAGGAAATCTGGCAAAGCTGGCGCCGAACATGTGCTCAACACGCCGACCATCGCCGAGCACGGGAGTTGTTCGACCGTCAGAAGCTTCCCGCTTTTCACGATCCTTTTGCCGGCGGCGGGGCGCTGCCACTGGAAGCGCAGCGGCTCGGACTCGAGAGCTACGCCAGCGATCTGAATCCCGTAGCGGCCTTGATCAACAAGGCGATGATCGAGATTCCACCGCGGTTCGCTGACAAGCCGTCGGTCAACCCTGAGGCGCGCAGGAGCGCGACGCTGCTTACTGGCAAGTGGAAGGGAGCACAAGGATTAGCCGAGGACGTGCGCTACTACGGGAAATGGATGCGCAACAAAGCCGAGCAACGCGTCGGTAACCTCTACCCGCCAATCGAGGTGACGGCCGCGATGGCGAAGGAGCGGCCGGATCTGAAGCCGAACGTCGGGCAGAAGCTCACCGTGATCGCGTGGCTCTGGGCGCGGACGGTCAAGAGTCCCAATCCAGCCTTCGCGCATGTCGACGTGCCACTGGCCTCATCCTTCATGCTCGCTACGAGGCCTGGGAAGGAGGCGTACGTAGAACCTGTCATTGAAGGATCCGGCTACCGCTTCACCGTAAAGGTCGGCAAACCGAAGAATGTGGAGGCAGTAAAGGGCGGCACTAAGCTCTCGCGCGGTGCCAACTTTCAGTGTGTGATGTCCGGAACGCCAATCGCCGGCGATTACATCAAGGCCGAAGGGAAGGCCGGACGTATGGGTGCCCGGCTGATGGCCATCGTGGCCGAGGGTGACCGAGGGCGTGTGTTTCTCGCCCCGACCCCAGAGCATGAGGCGGCAGCCCGCAGGGCAAATGCGGAATGGAGGCCGGAACTCACGATCTCCGGTAGTACCCAGTACCTTGGCGTGAAGCCCTACGGCATGGATCGTTTCGATCAGCTCTTCACCGAACGGCAGCTCGTCACGCTAGCGACCTTCTCTGACTTGGTCCAGGACGCGCAGGAGCGAGTTCGGCTGGACGCTCTCGCAGCGGGTCTTTCGGACGACAAGAGATCTCTTGGCGACGGTGGCACTGGGGCAGTGGCTTACGCGGAAGCGGTGGCGATCTACTTGAGCTTGATCGTCAGTAAGACTGCCGACTCTAACAACGCCTTGTGTCCTTGGGAGCCCGTCGCCCAGTGCACTCGACAGCTGTTCGGACGACAGGCGATTTCAATGTTGTGGGATTACGGCGAAGCGAACCCGCTTCACGATAGCTCTGGCGGACTGATAACAAATGTTCTTGGACATACCCGCGGCCTGGAATTCCTGCCGAGCAACTGCATCGACGGGCACGCCCAGCAGGCTGATGCTGCCACCCAAAGTCTTAGTGAAGGCAAAGTGATCGCGACCGATCCACCTTATTACGACAACGTTCCTTACGCCGACCTATCGGACTTCTTCTATCTGTGGCTACGGCGGTCGCTCAAGCCCATGCTGCCAGATCTGTTCTCGACGCTCGCAGTACCAAAGGCCGAGGAACTCGTGGCATTTGCTTATCGCCACGATAGCAAGAAGTCGGCGGAAACATTTTTTCTCAAGGGAATGACGAAGGCCATGCATCGTTTGGCGGAGCAGGCACACCCGAGCTTCCCCATCAGCATCTTCTATGCCTTCCGCCAGTCAGAAACCGAGAACGAAGAAGGAACCGCGAGCACCGGTTGGGAAACGTTTCTCGCAGCGGTTATTGATGCCGGGTTTTCTATCAGTGGCACCTGGCCTATGCGTACGGAGATGACCGCAGCGATGAAGAGTCTCAAGAACAACTTGGCGTCTAGCATCGTCCTCGTCTGTCGCCCACGGAGTGCCGATGCAACTGTCGCAACCCGTCGCGAGTTTGCCGCCGCGCTCAAGGCCGAACTGCCAGCATCTCTCGCCAACCTTCAGCGCGGCAACATAGCTCCTGTGGACCTCGCCCAGGCTGCGATCGGGCCAGGGATGGCGGTTTATACCCGCTACGACAAGGTTCTCGACGCGGAAGGCAAACCGTTCACGGTGCGCGAAGCGCTCGCGCTCATCAATCAGACTCTCGACGAGGCGCTCGCTGAACAGGAGGGCGACTTTGATGCGGACAGCCGTTGGGCCGTTGCCTGGTTCGACCAGCACGGATTTGCTGATGGTGAGTACGGGGTGGCGGAGACGTTGAGCAAGGCGAAGAATACTAGCGTGCAAGGGCTAGTGGATTCGGGAATTCTCAAATCTAGCCGCGGCGATGTACGGCTTCTGAAGCCTTCTGAGCTGGCCGCCAACTGGGATCCATTAACAGACACACGTCTCAGCGCGTGGGAAAGCGTTCATCAGTTGATCCGAGTGCTGGAATCGCGTGGCGAAGCCGCAGCTGCCGAACTCGTCGCGAAGCTCGGTAGCAAGGCCGAACTCGCCCGCGAGCTGTGCTACCGGTTGTACACGTTATGCGAGCGGAAGAAGCGCGCGACTGAAGCGCTGTCGTACAACGGCCTCGTACAGAGTTTCCCGGAACTGGAACGTCTGGCTAAGGAGCCCGGCCGAAGGGTGCCCGCGCAAGCGAGCATACTCGTCGAGGATGAAGAGTAACGCATGGCCGTCGCGCCTCTCGTCGTCGTGCTCGCCGGACCCAACGGTGCCGGCAAGAGCACGAGCGCGGCACACCTTCTTCGCGGTGCACTGGCGGTGGACGAGTTCGTCAACGCCGACACGATCGCGCAAGGACTATCGGCCTATCGCCCGGAGTCGGCGGCGGTGACGGCCGGTTGCGTCATGCTCGACCGCCTGCGTCTCATCGCACGTGAGCGTCGCGACTTCGCCTTCGAGACAACACTTGCCGGCCGAGGACATGCGCGGTGGCTGCAAGACCTTCGCGCCGCCGGTTATCGCGCCCACCTGATCTTCCTCGCTCTATCTGCCGCGGAGCTTGCCGTGGCGCGCGTTGCCGAGCGTGTGCGGCAAGGTGGCCATGATGTGCCGGAGGTGGTCGTGCGCGGCGTTTTGTCGCCGGACTGCGCAACTTCTTCGAGGTGTATCGAACGATTGTGGATGGCTGGCACATGTACGACAACAGCACCGTCACGGGTCCGCGCCTGATTGCTCATGGCGCTGCGGGTGCGCCCAGCAGGATCGCTGACCAGGCTGCATGGCATCGCCTGGAGGAACTCAGATGACCGATAGCCCTAACGCTTCCCTTCCTCCCGTCGAACGAATCAACGACCACTCGCGCATCCTCGATGCGCTGCGCCAGGCCGTGCGGGAGGCACTCCTCAGCCACAAGCGAGCCGGCAACCCCGTGGCCGTCTGGCAGAACGAGCGCGTTGTCTGGGTGCCAGCCGACGAGATTCCTCTCGACGGGCACGACGAGTAGCACTATGGCGATCACGAATCAGGACCGAGTCGGCAAGGCGATGGACCTCCTGCGCCAGGGACTGGCGCCCTTCGTCGAGCGGGAGGTGCAGGAGAAGGTTCGCATCGGTGCGGTCAACATGGACACGGTTCGGAGATTTTCCGAAGACCCAACGTTGGCGAAGAAGCCAATTACCGAGTGGGACATAGCAGCTCTGCTGAAGCTGATGGTCGCGGCGTGGAGGGATGTCTTCGGTACAACTCTTGGCCGTTCAGATCTCTCCCTCGCCCAGGAACTTCGCGACTGGCGGAACAAGTGGGCGCATCAGGAGCGATTCACGAGCCGCGATGCGGAGCGCGCACTTGATTCTGCCTCGCGGCTGTTGACGGCGATTTCCGCACCCCAAGCCGAAGAGATCGACAAGATCATGCTGGAGCTTCGGAGATTGACCTTCGAAGAACAAGTGCGCAACGAGAAGAAGAAGGTCGGCGGCTCGCTGATCGAGAGCGCGGCGGCGGGAAGCCTGAAGCCATGGCGCGATGTGGTCACGCCACATGCGGATGTGGCGAGCGGCCGTTACCAGCAGGCCGAATTCGCGGCCGACCTCTGGCAAGTTCATATCGGCCAGGGAACCGCCGAGTACAACAATCCGAAAGAATTCTTCAGGCGAACGTACCTCACCGAAAGCCTCAAGCGCCTCCTTGTAGGCGCTGTTCGTCGAGTCAACGGTAAAGGTGGCGATCCCGTCGTCCAGCTGCAGACGAACTTCGGCGGCGGCAAGACTCACTCGATGCTTGCCCTCTATCACCTGTTTTCCGGGACGGCCGTCGCCGACTTGGCCGGCGTGGACGCCGTGATGGCCGACGCTGGCGCGAAGAGCCTGCCGAAGGTGAAGCGTGTCGTGCTGGTGGGAAACAAGATCTCTCCGGGCAATCCGGCGACGAAGTCGGACGGCACGGTGGTCCACACGCTCTGGGGCGAACTGGCGTGGCAGCTCGGTGGAAAGAAGGCCTTCAGCCGCATAGCAAAGGACGACGAGAAGGCGACGAGCCCTGGTGATGTTCTGCGCGAGCTGTTCGTCGAGTACGGTCCGTGTCTGATCCTGATCGACGAATGGGTCGCGTACGCGCGTCAGTTGCACGACCAGAGCGATCTCCCCGCAGGCAGCTTCGAGACGATGTTCACGTTCGCGCAGGCGCTGACGGAGTCGGCAAAGCTCGCGAACAACTGCCTCCTGGTCGTCTCTCTTCCAGCATCGGATACCGGAGGGTCACCACATACCCAGGCCGACGACGTTGAGGTGGGTGGTATCCGGGGGCGCGAGGCATTGGACCGCCTGCGCAACGTGATTGGACGTGTGGAATCATCCTGGCGGCCCGCCACGGCCGAAGAAGGATTCGAGATTGTCCGCAGGAGGTTATTCGAGCCAATTCCCGGCGATCAATTTAAGAACCGGGACCTGACGGCTCGCGGCTTCTCTGAGCTGTATCACGTCCAGGCGGCCGAGTTCCCGCCGGAATGCCGGAGCGCGGACTACGAGAAACGGATTCAAGCCGCGTATCCGATCCATCCCGAGGTATTCGACCGCCTGTATTCGGACTGGTCCACGCTGGTGAAGTTCCAGCGCACGCGCGGTGTGTTGCGTCTGATGGCGGCAGTCATTCACTGCCTTTGGGAGAAAGGCGACAAGAACCCGCTGATCCTGCCGTCGACGATTCCGATCGACGACACCAGGGTGCAGTTCGAGCTGACGCGGTACCTGTCGGACGCGTGGGCGCCAATCATCGAGCGGGATGTCGACGGACCAAACTCGTTGCCCGTCAAGATCGACAACGAGCAGCCGAATCTGGGAAGGCTCCATGCCACACGTCGCGTGGCACGCACCGTCTACATGGGGTCTGCGCCGACGGCCGGCGCGGCGCATCGCGGTCTCGAAGATCGGCGCGTGACGCTCGGATGCGTCATGCCCGGTGAGCCGCCCGCCGTCTTCGGCGACGCGCTTCGTCGGCTCGCGGCGGCGGCGACGTACCTTTACCAGGACGGGGCTCGCGTCTGGTACGCCACGCAGCCGACCGTCACGAAGCTCGCAGAAGACAGGGCCGAGCAACTGAAGCGTGAGCCGGACAAAGTGTACGCCGAGCTCGACGATCGCATTCGTGAGGATGCACGGAAGGCAGGCGACTTCGCCCGCGTCCACGCGTTCGCGCGAAGCGCGGCGGACGTTCCGGACGACCAGGATGCGCGCCTAGTGGTGCTGCCGGCGGAACACGTCTACACCAAGGACGGCACCAGTCCAGCAGAGATCGCGGCCAAGACGTTGCTGGAGTCGCGCGGCAATAGTCCGCGTCTCTTCAGGAACAGCCTGGTGTTTCTTGCAGCCGACAAGGCGCGGATGCAGGACCTGGACGATGCGGTGCGTCGATACTTGGCGTGGAAATCAATCGTCGGTGAAGCCGATGTGCTCGATCTTGGCAAACACCAGCGCGGGCAAGCGGAAACGCAGTTGAAGGCCGCTGAGTCCATGGTGCTCGCGAGGATTCCCGAGACGTATCAATGGCTGCTCGTTCCCGTGCAAGCGACTCCTCAGGCGCCCGTGACGTTTCAGGCGACCCGCCTTTCCGGGAGCGATGCTCTTGCAGTTCGCGCGAGCAAGAAGCTGAGAAGCGAAGAACTGCTCGTGACCTCTCTGGGGCCAACGATCCTCCGGAAGCATCTGGATGACGTGCCGCTGTGGCCCGACGGCCGAGTGTCTGTGCGCCAGTTGATCGATTACTTTGCCACCTACATCTATCTGCCGCGGCTGGCCGGACCAGACGTGCTGCTCGGCGCTATCAAAGGCGGGCTGGCGCTGTTGACGTGGCCCTCGGAGTCGTTCGCGTACGCCGACAGCTTCGACGAGGCGGCCGGGCGCTATCGCGGGCTCAGGGCCGGCCAGAACGTGCCTGTCACAGCGGACAGCACCGGACTGCTGGTGAAGCCCGACATCGCTTGTCGCCAGCTCGATGCCGAAGCTCCAAAGCCTGGCGTTCCAGTTCCTGGAAGACCAGCCGGTGAGGGAGGGGGCGCCACGACCGTCGATGGTCCAACTGAGAAGGAAAAGGGAGCTCATGGTGAGCCGGTGCCGGCGGTTCGGCGATTCTTCGGCACAGTGACGCTGGATCCTACTCGTGTCGGACGCGACGCCGGCCGGATTGCTGAGGAAGTGATCTCGCACCTCGTCGGCCAGGTTGGCGCCGACGTCACCGTCAGACTCGAGATCGCGGCCGACCTCCCGAAGGGAGCTAGCGACCAGGTGGTGCGCACCGTCACCGAGAACAGCCGGACACTAAAGTTCGACACCCACGGGTTCGAGCGGGATTAAGGCCCTCGGACTGCGGCCTCACAACAGTACCGAGAATGCCGGACACCGTATCTTGGCGCGTTCGACTGCGCTTCCGTCTGCAGAAGAAGATCCGGATCGAGACGAATGAACATCGACTCCAGATTTCTGGGCGCGAGGTGGTGCTCACCCCGCCCACGCCGGATCTCAAGATCATGGATAGCGAGTGGCTCATCATGAATACGCGCGGCTTCGCCAGCGACGATGAGGCGAGGCAGTTCGGCCAACAGTTGAAGACCGCGCTGGAAGTGTCGTCTGTCGCCGCGCGCGTCGGCGTCGACACGGGACAAAACCTCGCGACCTCCGGTCTCGGCAAGATCGTCAAGGACGCGCTTGCGCAACAGGGCGCCCGCGTCCGTGACAACATTCACGGCCTCGACGTGTTCCCAGATCACCCGGACACGCGCATCTTCAATCTGAGCGCCACGGGCATTGTCCATGCCGCGCCCGATCCTTTCTTGAGCGACCTGGACGAGATCGTGAGGACCGGAGCGGTGCCCTCGCCACGCATTACGGACGTCATCCTGCTCCTCAATTACGCGCTGATGCGCCCCGAGCCTGTGGCGCAGATCGTCTTTGCGGTCTCGGCGGTAGAGTCGCTCGGGCAGGACGAGAGCTGGAGCAAAGATCAGAAGCAGCTTCTGCGCGAGCTCGCCACCGCGGCCGAACAGTCCGCGACCGGCACCGACGCTGAGCGGCAGGAAGTTGCGGACGCCATCCGGAAGAGTCTGCACCGCCTCACATTGCGCCAGGGCGTCTTCCGGTTACTGGATCGGCTCGGCCTTCAGCAGCTGAAGCAGGCGTGGGACGCTCTCTATGCGGAGCGGAGCACGCTCGTACACGGATTGGCGCCGCAACCCGGCGCGGACTACGGGGATCTGGCACATCGCACGGTCAGTCTCTGCGGCCAAATCTTGCTCAAAGCCGCGGCTGCCGAGATTCCCCAGGCAGACCGTCACGTCACGAGGATGTATGCCGGCTGAATGAGACGCAGGTTGCCCGAGCGTTCGGACAGAAGACCTGCGAGCATGATGTCGTCATTCTGCCGTGCAAAATGACGACATGGTTCCACGCGCTTGTGCCGCCCATTCGCCAGTCGTCTGGTGCGGTATCCGCCGACGCTCCGATAAATGCCCAGACTTCAGGGAGCGCATGGCGCGGGTCAAGGCCGCGGAGCGCCGACGCAGGAGGGTAGCCTTGACGCGCGCCATCGCTCCCGGACAATCGATCATCGGAGCGTCGGTTGCGCACAGCACGCCTTGACGCTGGCGCTCAATGCGCAATCGGCCGCGGCTACAGCAAGGCGTTCAGCGTCTTGAATGCTTCCTCAAATCGGTCGAGTGTCGCCTTGTCCAGTTTCGGCCCCCAGACATCGATGTGGCGAGCGAAATGGGACGCGGGACGGAAGTGGTTAAACACAACGCCGCTCTTCATCGGGCTTGCCTTCAGGTGCTCCTCGATACGGACTATAACGCGCGTGTGTGGTGGCAGGTTCGCGAGGATGAGCGGCGCTTGCAGGTCATCCTTGTAAGCGTCGTTCACAAGATCAACGTAAAACTGCGGATCGAACATATCCTCGACGTCCGCCTCCTTGGTTTTCGTGAAGTCGGCGTACGTCATTACGTGACTCTGCTGCATCAACTGCTGCTTGTACAGGTTTTCAATCTTCTGCTGATCCTTCTTCTGCAAGTCGAGCAACGTCGCAATTCTGAGGCCCTCCTGCGCGCGGAACAGCGCGATGAACGTGGGCGCCTTATCGACACCACCGACCGGGCTCAAGGTCCAGCGCGGATCAATCGGCGTTCGTTTCTCTCGCTGCATCACGTCGCTGATGGCCGGGATGTAGACCAGGTCGGAGACCCCTTCAATGATCAGCGAGTTCGGCCCCACGAACAACGTCTGGGTGATGTCGTAAGCTAGCGCGCCCTGCAGCGGAAACAGAGTGCCAGGGTCGGCCTTGAGAATGTCTGTGAACACCTTCGTGCCTTCCTCATCCCGCGGCAACGGCTTGTCTTCTTCCATGCTTCGGTCCCGGACGATCCGAATCCGATCGAAGTGCCGAACATCCACCATGAAAGGCGAATGCGTCGTGTAGATGACCTGGTGTCCCTTCAGCTCGGCGTCGATGTAGTCGAGCAGGTCACGCTGCGCCTTCGCGTGAAGGAACAGACCCGGCTCGTCGAGCAGCAGAATGACCTTGCTGGCCGAATCCTTCTGCTGGGAGAACCACGCGAGGAACGAGAAGAACCAAATAAACCCGCGCGAGCGCGTACCGACGCGGACGGTTACCAGGTGGGCCGAGTCGTACACTTCTGCCCAGAGATTGGTTCCACTCTGCATCCCGGGAGGATCCCCGGGCTTCGCAGGTCTGACGTCAAACCGCAGCGAGATGTGTTTGTTCTGCGACCAGTACTTCAGGATCTGTCGGGAGAGATAGTTGCCAGCCCCTTCGAGCTGATTCTTCAACTCCTGCGTGTTTTGGGAGTTGATGATTTGATCAATTTCAAGATCGGCCAACGCGATCAGCCCCAGCATCGGGTGATCCGAAGGATTCAGCTTGTTCTCGGACTGCCGAACTTTCAGCGCGTCGATGTTTACCTGTCCCTCCATTTGATAGTACTCGTCAAAGTACAGGAATTTAGGCAGGCGTTTTGACAGCCGGTGGTTCCAGATGTGTGTGGCAAGCCCTTCCTTGATCAGCGGAGTCATCTGCTCCCGGAGTTTCCGAAGCGACTTCGGTTCTGTCAGCTTCTTCGCCGCTTCGAGAGCTGCTGTCTTTTCGTCGGGATCGGCGAGTTCGTTTGCCTTCGCCTGGGCTGCTGTGACGGCGGCGGCCATCTCGGCGGCCTTTGCGTCGAGTACTTTTCCGAGTTCCAGGAGCGTCGTCGCCTTCAGCGCTTCATCGGCAATGTCCTGCGGCAAGTTCGCATTAGTAACGGCGTGCACGACCGTGGCCTGCTCATTGACGTGCACGTTGAAGCCGAGATTATTGTCATATCCGCGCCAGACGTTGACCTCCGGGGCGGCTGACACGACGCCTTTGCCAAATTCCTTCTCGAGCTCGTCACGCTCCGCCTGGTCCAGCGAGAACCACGCGTCAACGACTGTCGCAGGTTGGCCGCCGTCCTTCAGCGCCCTTGTGTAATCCTTCACGTACGCGCGGGGGTAGTCCTCGGTCGCGCCGAACGTGGCGTCCGTGTTCACGAGCGGGTTCAGGCGGTACAAAGCCTTCAGGATGGCCGTTTTGCCGGCCTCGTTCTTCCCGACCAGGCATGTGACATCCCCGACCTCGAACTCGTTCGAATCCCACACGGACCGGAACTCGCCGACATGCACCTTCGACAGCTTCATGAACGCTCCTGAATGTCGTCCATTGTCGAGGTTACATTGTGTGCCGTCAACGACAAGCGAAGAAGCGTGGATGACGCGCGCCGCCCCTCGCGCGCAATCGATGGTCGGAGCGCGGGGTCGGTGTCACTTCGAGGCGCGCGCAGTCCGGAGACCCGGATCTCGTACATGCAGGAAGGAAATTCACCATGCGCGCTGGTTTTCAGCCGGCGGCCAGTTGCGGCGGATTCCGGCCGTGCCGCCTGCCGGCGCGCGCGCAGACGTTCCCGCTACTTGCCTCGGAACACCGCTAGCGTCAACTCGATCGGACTCGCACCGTCCATCGGGAGAATCGGCGTCTGCGCCAGGAACCACATCAGCTCCTCCAGCGTCTCTGGTTCTGGCCGCCGCGCATTCCCGACCTGCGCCATGAATGCGAAGTCGTTCAGGGTGCCCAGCAGGCTGCGATTTTTGGTCCGGCCGAACGCGATCTCCGACATCCGCGACCGCTCGTCGGCGATGTCCGCGGCAGCGACGCCGACATGGCCCAACACTCCGCACACGGCATCTGGAAACAGCGAGGCCAACCGCTTGCCTTCGCGGATGGGAATTACCACCGGAAGTCGCGACCGTTCGCTGATGAAGAGCAGATGCTGACGCCGACCGAGTTGGAGGATGTTGCCGTACCAGTCGCCGAGCCGCGTCGTGGACTCGACGGCGGGCAGGTTCTCGGCCTGTTTCAGACGCGCGAGCAGCTTCTGTGTGCAACGAAGAACGAGCATCGGTTGCGCCTACGGTACGACACTGCGCGCGGACGATCATCACGACGTTGACCAGCGCGCGTCGAGTCAAGCTCTCGGCTCGGACCTGGCCACGCATCCGGTCACGATCTGAGCACAGATTCCGGGCCGCTTCCTGCAGGACAACTGACACCAGACAAATGGGCGTGAGCGACCCCGCCTGCAGGGGGCCGAACAGTGCCGGAGCGGGGTCGCTCACGCCCTCACTCACCCTTCTCTCTTCTCCTGTCTGCGGCCCGGCCGGCAGAGGACGCCGGCCTCCCAACGCGAGCGTTGCGCAAATTGCTCGTCTTTCTGGCGGCTCCTGCGCCATGAGGCGGCCCTGCGCGTCCGTGGCGGCGGCATCGTGGGGGTGGACATCTTCCGGGACAGGGAGCCGCTGACGCGAATCGCTGTCGGCTCCCCGTTCGGCTCCCTCTCTTTGGTTCGGCTGCGTTGCTCGACGTGGCGGGCCATCGAGCAGAGAGGCGTTCCCCAGGGATGTTGCGCTGGGAGTTCTACGAGGTGGCGCTGAGGATGCACGCGACGAAGTTGCGCACGCGGACAAGAGCCCCGTCGAGGTCAGTTTCGGCTAGCTCGAGTTCCTTGGCGAGACGGGCAAACGGCTGCGCCCAATGCGCCGGCACGCTCGAGAGATCGGGCGGCCACGAGTGGGTGTTTCGGTTGCGGAAGACCACCTCGCAGGCGTCGCGGAGGGCAGCATAATCGTGAGTGATCATCGCGTCCATGAGGAGCAGATCCACCAGGTCGCGGAACCGTTCGTTCTGTTTGCCCGGCCGCGGCGGGAGGGTCATGCCGTGCAGCTTCTGCGCGACGTGGAAGCGAAGCGGCAGACATGGCAACTGGGCTGGCCCCGTGACGCCGAAATCGTCGGTCAGGGCGATGGCATCGACCCATTCGACGTCCACCTCACCGGCCTCCGCGCGGGCGATGTCGACGCTCACGCTAGTCCACGGCTGGCCCTTGTACGTGACGCCAAACTCCATGTTCACCGCTCCGTTGTCCAGAAGGAGTGGTTCTCGCTTTCTGCGGAACGAGAACCCCTGATAGGGCTCGCCGATCAACGCTTGCTCAAGGCTGTCGGCGAGGTCCGCAGTCGTGTGCCGGAAGACGATGTCGATGTCCTTTGTGGCGCGGGCGCGATCACGCAAACGGAGTTCGAGCGCGACACCGCCTTTGACGATGAACAGTGGTGACTCGGCATTCGTCGCGCGGTCGAGAACGGCGGCCATGATCATGTAGGCGACCCACGCGCGAACCCGGCCTTCGGCGACGCCGAGCTCGCGCGCGTAGGCTTGTGCGTAGCGGGCCAGGACGCCCGCAGAAGGGGGCGGTCCGGTGGGGCGCTGGAGGCCTGCGCTCACCTCGCCTCCCGCCGTGTCCGCACGGTCCTTCGGGTGCCCGGCCTGGTCCCGAGCAGCTCACGCTCCAACCGATTCGCGGCGGCCATGGACAGGGCTCCAGATCGTCGTCCGTCGGCGATCGCCTGGGCGACGAGGGCGTCGCCGATGTGGCTCGCGTGGGCGTCCCGGATCGCCCTTTCTGGCGTTGTGACGGGCACGCCTTCGACACGCTCGACGTCCTCGGGGGCGAGGTCGGCATAGTGGACGACGAGCCCCTTCGGGACCTGCCGCCGGATGCGTACGGCGGTCGGCAGCGTGACGTGGACGCGGGCCGGGCTGACGTCGGACAGCTCGTGAATCGCCAGCGCCGACTCGTGGGAAACCACGCCAGTGACGTCCGGCCGGCGGACCTGCGGCCAGAGCACGGCTTCCATGAAGTGGCCATGCCGTGAGACCGGGAATCGAGCGAACCGGTAGACGCCGCGCGAGACCCGCTCGATGTCGCCTTGCTGGGCGAGCTGGACCAGGCGGACCTGATGAAGCCCGGCCGAACGGGCCTGCGCGGCCGTGAAGTAACCCGCCTGATCCTCGGCGATTCCGTAGAGCACGGTGTCCCATTGGCGCTTGTTCATGGTGTCCGTCTCGGTGGCAATAATATAACGTCTTTGACTATTATTGCCAGGCAGGCGTCGGCGATTCAATGCTGACATTCAGTGCGCAGAAGGACTCGTTACGAGCAGGCAACCCGCCCGCCAGCGATGTAGTGCGAGCGTCAATCTCGATAGCAATCGCAGATTCAAGTCTGCGAAGTCCCGGGTTCAGCTGAGCTGTGGCGTATGATTCCGCTGGCGAGCCCACCAGTCGGCTCGCGGGTTCCTTCACATCGCAATGGCCATCTTCGAGATCACGACAGACCGTCTGGTCGCCCTCCATCCTACGGGTTTCTCGGACCACGGGCTTCGGGAGCGCGGTGACCTTCAACGCCTCCTCCGCGATCAGGTCGACGTCATCGCCCCAGACGTCCTCGTCATCAGCGAGGAGTTCGGGGGATGGGAGGACTCCAAGCGCCGCATCGATCTCCTCGGCATCGACCGAGAAGCCAATCTGGTCGTCATCGAGCTGAAGCGAACAGAGGATGGCGGCCACATGGAGCTGCAGGCCATCCGATATGCGGCGATGGTGTCGAAGATGACCTTCGACAAGGTTGCGGAGACGTTAGCTGCACACCTTGCCAGTCAAGGGCGCGATGGTAATCCGCGCGAACTCATCCTCGATTTTCTCGGCTGGGACTCGCCCGATGAGGAGCGGTTCGCCCAGGATGTCCGCATCGTCCTTGCCTCGGCGGAGTTCTCTCGAGAGTTGACGAGCGCTGTGCTCTGGCTGAATGAGCACGGATTGGACATTCGGTGCGTTCGGCTGCGTCCACACACCGACGGCACGCGCGTATTTCTGGACGTTCAGCAGATTCTTCCACTGCCAGAAGCAAGCGAGTACTTCGTCAACCTTCGTGAGAAGAAGGCCGAGGAGCGGCAGGCTCGCCAGCGTGAGAGCTCCTGGACCGGCTTGTGGTTCGTTAACGTCGGAATGGACGATGTCGACCGGCCCGCGGTTGACGAGGCGGGTCGCGGATACATTCGCCACTGGGAGAATTGCGTTCGCTTCGGATACGTCGCGGCTGGCGGCGGACCACGTTACAGCGGTCCGCTCAGGAAGCTCGAAGTGGGCGCCCCCATCCTGGCATACCAGAAGGGCGAGGGCTACGTGGGATATGGCATCGTCAGCGCCCCGGCTCTGCCAATCGACCGATTTCCGTTACCGGACGGAACCGCCTTGGCCGCCGCCCTCAATCAACACGACTACAACAAGTCACGAGCAGACTCCGACTGGGAGTACGCGGTCGGTGTTGAATGGAAGGTGCACTTTCCATTGGCTGACGCCAAGACGTTCAAGGGCGTCTTCGCGAACCAGAACGTCGTGTGCAAGCTCAGTGACGTCGCGACCGTGCGATTCGTTCGAGACGTCTTTCAGATCCAAGATGCCGAAGCATCGTCTGACTCGGCTGTCTAGCAGGCTCAGTCAGTGAGTCTGACGATCCTGAGCGGAGGGGACGAACTGGCCGACAAGTTCAGGGACTGCTGCCGTCGGTACAGCCGGCTCGACGTGGCGGTGGCGTGGTGTGGAGACCCCTCCTACAAGCTGCCGTACGGCGATCTTGGCGAGTTCCGTGGACAGATCCATGCGACGGTGGGAATCTCCTTCAACCGAACACATCCTGACGCCATCGCTTGGTTCATGCAGCAGGATCGGGTTCACCTCAGAATTGTCCGCGACGATAAGGCGTTGTTCCACCCGAAGGTCTATCTGTTCTCGAGGGGCGACGCGTACGCGCTGATCGTAGGTAGCTCCAACCTTACCTTCTCGGGTTTCCACGCCAACGTCGAGGTCAACGCGTATCTCAGAGGCAAGTTCTCCGACGCCCTTCCCGGAGTCGCACAGCTTCGCGACCGTTTGTCGGAGTGGAGGACTGACGCGTACTCGCTCGTTCCGTCGAATCGATGGCTAAGTGCGTATCGCAAGCGGTACGTCGCGACTTTGAAAAAGGCTCGAAAAGCCTCCGTGAAGACGGAGCCTCAGGCAGAGGAGGAGATCGCGACTGCCAGCTGGCTCGGTCAAGCGGATTGGAATGTGTACCATTCCGAGGTGCTCGCGGGCCTGAAGCACTACGAGGAGCGTGACGATGGTATCCGCGCGGCACTCGACGCAGGCGCCCGGCTGCTAGTGCGGCCATGGCGGACAACCTACTTCGCCGACGAAGAGAGGCGTCGTGTCATCAACGGCATTGGCGACTACGCTGCGTTAGGGCACGTCGGTGCCTCTGGAGCGTTTCGGCGTCTCATCAAGAATGGCCGGGCGGCCCAGCACAGGACGATAGTGCGAAGCATGAACACCATCGCTGGGCTGTCTCACCCGGTCCAGTGGTCTCTACTGAAACGCGCGCTGACTGACCTGGTCAATTTGGGACCGACGATGAAAGTGTGGGGGCGACTCCTCTGCCTAGTGAAACCGGATCTGTTCTGCACGATCTCGTCTCCCTCGGTGCGCGCCAACCTGTCCAAGGTCCTCGAAGTTCCGCAGAGTGAGTTCACCCAAGTCGCTGGGTACATCAAGTTGATTCAGTTGCTGCACGCCTCGCCGTGGTTTAACGGTGCCGCGCCGCAGTCCAAGAAGGCGCAGTACATCTGGCAGCGGCGAGTGGCGTTCATGGACGCGATCTTTTACTGACCCCGAGAGTACGGCTCGGGCGACATCATCACGCCACCCCGACCAGCGGCGCCAGGTGGCTGTAGGCGTGCGGCAGCACCAGTGGTTCGATGACGCCAGCTTCACGGAAGAGAGCGTCGCCGACCTGCGCAGCGACGGTCGGGAACACGTCGTCACCCTTCGCCACCCAGAGCGGGTAGAGCGCGGAGAACCCGAGGCCCGAGAACCGTCGCAGTCTCGCCCGGTGCGCGCGCTCGTCATCGTCTGACACAGCGTCCGGGTTGCCACCGGCGCGCCTCGTTTCGAAGTACCAACGGAGGTCGTCGCGGAACTGTCCGTCGAAACGCCAGCGCAGGTTTCGTCGCGCCTCGTCGACGAAACGCATCGCGTGGGCGGTCATGTGGGCAGGGATGACGACGCGGATCGTCCAGGTCGGCAGAGCGGCCAGGAGCATGAGATGCCGCTCAATGAAGGTCCGCAACTCGCGCTTGGCGTCCTGCGTTAGCAGGCAGACCAGAATCCACCGCCCATCCACATGCATGCCGATCGGCGCCGGGTCCGGGAAGTACCGCACCGGCTCATAGCTCCCCTGCGGCGTCGTCATCTGTGGCAGCGAGTCCTTCGGGATGGCCGTGAACGCCGAGACGTGCGTCATCTTCTCCTCGGACGTGGCTAGCCAGACGAGGTCCGGCTCCTTCAGGATGACATCGAGCAGCATGATGCGTTCGAGCGCGCGCGGCACGGTGGGCGGACGCCGGAGGCGGGATTCGGCATCACCGACGGCCTCGTACAGCTCCCGATGGCGGACGTGGTAGATGCGCGCGCGTTTGCGCGCGCAGTCATAGGTCGAGACCCATCCGAGGCGCTCGAGCTTGGTGAAGAACCTCCGCGTCGTGTGGCCGAAGACCACGCCTGCGAACGCGGAGTACTGGCGCATGACGCAGACGCCGGAGTGACGCGCGACGAGCACGAGAAAGCGTGCCTGCCGCTCGGTGAATCCGCGCGAGATGATGGTGCCGATGGCGTCATCGAGATTCATCGCAACAACTCCTCTGCGAGCCGTGGATCGGGAGTCCGACCACCTGTCCTACCGGTACTTGCGGTGAAGGCGAAGCCGCCGCTGCCACGCCGGCTGCCTCCGCCGCCGGCCCCACGTGAGCCGACGACCCGCATGCCGGCGGCGCTGTGGCGACTGAATCCGGATGACGCTTTCGCGGACGCGTGCGCGCCGCGGTAGTTGAGCGTCTCCACCTCGATGTCACGAGTCTGTTCGCGGCCGTCTCGGTCCTCGTAGACGATGCGCGCGTCGGGAAACTGGACGTGACCGTCCTTCTCGGGAAGGTCGTGGTCCATCGCCCAACGCGCAATCTCGTCAGGTGAGCGATCGGGGCGCCCGTCGCTGTCGGGCCTGCCGCGATTGTGCTCCTGGAGGAACTGCTGATACTCGCGTTTCAGCTCGGTGTCGAGCATCACGCGATGGATGACCGCACCATCCTCGCGCAGCCGCTCGGCCTCCCGTTCGTACGCCTGGTAGACCTTCGCGTCGTGAAGCAATTCACGTGGGCGCTGAAGGCCGGAATAGAAGTGCTGTTCGCGCTCGTGCCGGTTGCGCTCGAGGACGTCGCGGCCACGCTCGGTGAGGACGACGAGCGCACGGCCGTCGCGGATCGGAATGGTTCGCACGAGCTTCTGTTCACGCAGGTGTCGGAGTTCGCCGCTGCGTGGGTCGTAGGCCTGGCCGCGGCTGTCCCTGAGGTCGTCGGTGTGGACGACGCGGAATGCGCCGGTCGTCGCCAGCGCCCGCGATTCCGAGCCGCGCAAGAGAACGCTGTGCTCGCGGAACCAGACGCGCTCGCGGTTCGGGCCGCGCGGCAGATCGAGATCACGAGTGAACACGTCACGCGGGTCACGCGCGTCGCGTTCGAGCGGATCGGACGAAACGCCTCGACTGCCTTGGCTGAGTTCGCGACCATCGTCATCTCGGTCGCGCGGGTCATCATTCCAACGAGGATCGAAATCCATGGCCGTACCACCTTTCCGATGTGAACTGGAGGCGAGATGGCAGGCGACTGCAGGTAAGGATCTGTCGGTTGGGACGAGCCTTCGGGAGAGCGTCTTCAATCAGCTGTTGGCTGACAATTGGCTGACAATCGGTAGCGGCTCGCGGTTTACTGCAGTTGCCCCAAGTTGAGAATTTCCTAAGAAAAACGAGGGGCAGCGGTCTCCCGCTGCCCCCAGTTGTGTGGGTTTCTTCGCCTTGGGCGCAGGGGGTCGCTGGTTCGAATCCAGTCGCCCCGACCACTTCCCTCGCATCGCGCTCGGTTCGTGGCCGAGACGTCGTCTTCCGGCGTTGCCCGGCTCACGCCGGGACTAACGCCGAATCCAGTCGCCCCGACCACTTTCCGCAGAAATCACCAAATACATTCCGAAAACAACCACTTCGCGCGGAACAGCGCGCGTGGTGCGGTTTACCCTCGCTCGCCCAGAAGTCCGCAAGGAACCGTGACGCGCAGATCGTCGCGCACTTCCTCCCGCACTTCGGCGCCGTGCCGCTCGACGAGATCACCAAGTCGGACATCGTCCGCTACTTGAACCATCGCCGCACGCAGATGACCGGCAACCCGGGCCACAAGAGGCGACGGCCAATCTCAGAGAGTACCGTCCGCCGCGAACGCGGGCTGCTGCAGGCCATCTTCGAGCGCGCCATCGAGGACGGCTACGACCTTCGTAACCCGTTCCGCGGCATCAAGCGCGGACGGGACAAGCCGCGCACGCGTGTCCTGACGCTCGACGAGGAGACGAAGCTGCTGGAGGCACTCCACCCGCGCTTCCAGCGATTCGTCCGCTTCGCGCTCGGCACCGGCTGTCGTCTCGACGAGATCCGCGGCATCGACAGCCGACGCGACATCGACTGGACGCGCGGCACGGTGCACGTCACCGGCACGTTCCGGAAGGAGCGAGACGTGCCGATGCAGCCGGACGCCCGGGCCGCACTCGAGGAACAGCTCGACGACGAGGGGCGGCTGTGGACCCAGAACCCGCAACGACTGCGGGAGGTGCTGACCGAGGGCTGCACGCGGGCGGGGATTCCCACCCTCAGCCCGCACGCGCTGCGCCACACGTTCGGCACACGGTGGCTGCAGGCGGGCGGCGATATCTACAAGCTGTCGAAGATCCTCGGCCACTCCAGCGTCGGCGTAACCGAGGCGCACTACGCGCACCTGCTCAAGGACGACCTGGTGGCCGCCAGCCAGCAGGTGCGGATCCCGGTCGCACCCAGGGGCGAGGGGAACGTGGTGCGAATGCCGAGGCGAGGAAGGGTGCGGCCGGCATGAATGGCACAGGACGCCCCGTCCGCACGCGCAGAACGCTAGACGGGTCGCTCGAAGTCTCGAGCGGAGGTGATCTCGTTGATGAGGGGTCGTCTGAGCGCCCCAGCTTCGACGGTCGCCACGGCGGCCGTGCTGCCGTCGAGCCGCAAGAATTCGACCTCGAACGCTGCCGCACCTGGGTAGACGTGTACGACCGTGCCAACGTCGCCAGCGACGAGGCCGTCCGCTGGCACAGGCCCAGTCAGCACCACGCGTTCGTGCTCGCGTGGAGCGCCGCCAACCGACAGGGATTCGACCTGGTTCGTCAATCGGCCTCGCGGTCAACTTCGGGCCGGTGGACAACGTGGGCGTGAAGGACGTCGGAGTCGAGGTCGGCGCCGTTCGGCCAACAGACGACGCCAAGCGCCGGGTGGACGGCAACGGCTGCGAAGAACGTTGGATCCTGCAGCGGCTCGAAGACACCGGTGAAGCGGACGAGGTTCGCTACGTCGACGACTCCCTCGGCACCATCGTCGAACGACACTACGAGTCGATGTCCGCCGATCGGGCGGACCCGTCGGACATCTCTCAGCACAGGCTCCTTCTACTCCACAGCCGGAAACGGCTGTTCCCCTCTGAACACGGTGGCAATCTCTACCGTCCCAGGAGACACGCGATAGACGACTCTAAATCTGCCGACGATCACCTCGCGGAGCGAGGGCGACCGACGCTCGGGAACAACGCGCCCCGACAGCGGAAACTGTTGGAGGCGTTCGACGGCTGCAACGATGCGGCGAACGGTCAGGTCAGCGTAGTGCGGCGAGTCTTGCGCGATGAAGTCGCGATGGGCTTCGAGCTCGCGCAGAGACTGCGGCGACCAGACGATGCCCGTCACAGGCCGAGTCGACGCTTGGCCTCGTCGTGCGGTACGCCCTTCCCAGCATCAAGCTCGGCGAGCCCTTCTTCGATCTTCGCAAGGAACACGAGCCGCTCGATGGCGTCGTCAATCGTGGCGTTCGGCGGCATCTCACGCAATGTCTCGATGATCTGGTCACGAGTGAGCTGTTCCGGCATGAATCGATTCTACGCCACCTCGCCAACGGTCCGTTCTGGACACATCGGTAACAGTTCATTCCGAAGACCGTGAAACCGCATCACGCACGCGCCCCTCTCCGATCGCATAAGATGCGGCCTCCCGATGTGCGAGGAGCGCCGATGATCTACCGAAGTCCCTGGCCCGACATCGACATACCGGCCGTTTCCCTGGCCGACTTCGTGCTCGCCGGAGCCACTGCGCGAGGCAGCCGGCCGGCGCTCGTCGATGCGGACTCCGGACGCACGATCACCTTCGAGGCGCTGCCGACCCTCGTTGACCGGGCCGCCGCAGGTCTGGCTGCCCTCGGTGTTCGCCAGGGCGACGTGGTCGGGGTCCTGAGCGCGAACAGTCCCGAGTTCGTCGTCGCCATCCTCGCCGTCGCACGGCTCGGCGCCATCTTCACGACCATCAATCCCCTGTGTACGAGCACGGACCTCGCATCGCAGCTCGCCGACTCCGGCGCGCAGGTCCTGATGACAACGGCGGCACTGCAGGAGACGTGGCGCGCGAGCGCCCAGGCGATGCGGCACGTCATCCTCTTCGACGACGCGCCGCTCGATGGCACGACTTCGTTCAGGACGCTGCTCGACAACGACGGTCACGTTCAGGCCGTGTCAATTGCGCCATGGGATCTCGTCGCCCTTCCCTATTCGAGCGGGACGACCGGCCTGCCGAAGGGGGTGATGCTCACGCACCGCAACATCGTCGTGAACATCCTGCAGGTCGATGCCGCGGGCCATGCGCGCCACGGCGATGACGTAACGGTCGCTTTCCTGCCGTTCTTCCACATCTACGGGCTGACCGTCGTCGCGCTCCTCGGCGTGTGGTCCGGTACGACCACGGTCGTAGTGCCACGATTCGATCTGGGCAGGTACCTCGAACACGTGAAGCGCTACCGAGCCACGCTGCTGCACGTCGTGCCGCCGGTTGTCGTCGCACTTGGGAAGTCGCCGTCGGTGGATGGCGTCGACTACGCGTTCGTGCGCAAGCTCTTCTCGGGCGCAGCGCCGCTGGCGGCGGACACGATCGAGCGCTGCGTGACACGCATGCGCTGTGTCCTGCAGCAAGGCTACGGACTGACTGAGGCGAGTCCTGCCAGTCATGTGGTACCCGAATCCGGTGACTGCCCGCCCGGCTCAATCGGCGATCTGCTGCCGAACACCGAGGCGCGCATCGTCGATCCGGTCACACACCGCGATTGCGAGACCGGCATGGATGGCGAATTGTGGATGCGCGGACCGCAGGTGATGCGCGGGTACCTCAACCGTCCGCGCGACACCGCCGACGTGCTGGACGAGGAGGGCTGGCTGCACACCGGCGATATCGCGCACGTCGATGCGGCGGGTCACTTCTTCGTCGTCGACCGCCTGAAGGAGCTGATCAAATACAAGGGACTGCAGGTCGCGCCCGCCGAACTCGAGGCCGTGCTGCTCACGCATCCGGCGGTGGCGGACGCGGCCGTGGTGCCGCTGCCCGATGTCGACGCGGGTGAAATCCCCCGTGCGTTCGTCGTGCTTCGAGCCGCAGCCACCGCAGACGAACTGATGGCGTACGTGGCTGCCCGGGTCGCGCCCTACAAGAAGATCCGTCGCATCGACGTCATCGACGCAATCCCGAAGTCGGCAAGCGGCAAGATCCTGAGGCGCCTGCTGCGGGGCGCGGAGGCAGGGTGAGTCGGCGCCGCGGCTACTTCTTCAGCGTTGCCGCCTCAGGCGACTGCGGCCCGGTGACGCGCGCCAATCCGCGCGAAATCGGACGTTCCAGACCGATCGCGAGCCCCCACAGGACACCGGCGACCGCCGTCGTCGCCCAGATCTCGTCCGGCGAACGCCGCCAGACGGCTTGACCAATCCACCCGGAGACCACACCGGACGCGGCTACTGAGACGGCGAGGGCGAGACGACGCATGACAGCTCCTTCGCGTGAACCCGGATTAGCGGACCTGGTGGTAATCGGCACCGCCGCACGGGCGTTCACGCGATGAGCAGCGTGTAGGCGAAGTTCGCGGACGCTGCGGGCCACGCCGTGAATGGCGTGCGCCCAGCGCCGCCGCAATGGCGTACGGCAGTCCGCCGCCCATCGACGCCAGTGTGCCCGACACTGCAAACCGCTGCTGGTCGCGGATGCTGATGTACTGCGCCGTGAGTCCTGTGTTCTGTCCACAGTCCGCGGCAATCAGCGCGTCGGGCGCAAGCCGTTCGTTGAGGTCGCGCACGACGCGCTGCGGCTTCAACGGTACGCCAGGGCGCTCGGCCGCTTCCGCCAGTGCCCGCTTCCAGTCGCGCGTCCACGCCTGCGCCCGAACCCGCGCGCCGTTTTCCGCGCGAGCCGCGCGTTCAGCGCCTGCAGCGCCTCGCCCGCGTCGCCGACGAGCCCGACATCCACAGGAAAGCGCAGCCCAATGCGCGCGGGGTCGATGTCGATCTGCACACTACGGACCTGATCGGCCTTCGGGTAGTACTCGATGTACGGGAACGTGGACCCCACAATGAGCAGCGTGTCGCAGGCGGCGAAAGCTTCCTGTGACGGGCGTGTCCCCAGGTACCCGACCCCGCCGGTCACGTATGGATGCGTGTCGGGCAGGATCGCCTTGCCGAGCAGCGCCTTTGCAATCGGCGCGTCGAGGAGTTCAGCGGTCTCGAGCAGCGCCTCCACGCCCCCCGCGGCGCCCTGCCCCGCGAGGATGGCCACCTTGCGACCGGCGTTCAGGATCGCTGCTGCTCGAGCGAGGTCGGCGTCGTCCGGGGCAATCCGTTCACGTCCGAACGCCGTCGTCGCGCCAGCCTTGTTGCGCGGCGATGCCGTGTCCGCCTCGAGAGCCTGCTCCTGCACGTCGACCGGCACGGCGAGGTGCGTCACGCCGCGACGCGCCAGCGCCGTGCGGCACGCGATGGCCACCGCCTGCTCCATTTGCGCCGCACCTGTGACCGTGGTCGAGTGCTCCGCCACATCCTGGAAGAGCCGGACGTGGTCGATATCCTGCTGCGTGCCAGTCTGCAGCAGGTCGTGATACGGCAGACCGGTAATCGCGATGACCGGTGCGCGATCGAACGTCGCGTCGTAGAGCCCGTTCAGCAGGTGCACGCCGCCAGGGCCAGTGGTCGCGAGGCAGCAGCCGAGCTTCCCGGTCCACTTCGCGTACGCACACGCCATGAACGCGGCCGCCTCTTCATGGCGGGCGACGATGAAGCGGATGCGGTCCTGACGGACACGCAGCGCCTCGACGATGCCATTGATGCCGTCACCGGGAAGTCCGAAGACGATATCCACGCCCCACTCGAGCAGCGTCTCGACAAGCACATCCGCAGCGTTCATCAGGCTCCCCCGCGCGCCCGCAGCCGGCGCGCTCCCTCTGTTCGTGATCACCCGCGTGCGCCTTCAGCGCGCACACGCGGCTGGGCCGCGAGCCGAGTGCTGATGCAAGCCGGTCGCCCGGGGGAGGGAGCCTCAGCGTGCTCGACTGCTGCGCTTCAGCGCGGTGAGTTCGTCGATGGCCGCCTGGATGGAGAGCTCCAGGCCCTTGCGGCCGTATGCGGCCGACGCGTGCGTCGGATCGCCGCTGACGCCAGAGCCGTCGCCCGGAGTGCCAGGCTTCAGGCGGTCCACGCGTACACCGGAGGGATCCACGGCGAGTTGAAGGGACGTATCGGGCAGGTCGGCGTGGTTGCCGACGACCTTCTCGCCTTGCTGCTTCAGCCAGCGGTCGAAGCCGTTGTCCCGGTAATAGCGCGCGAGATGGTGGACCCGCACCGGCGTGCCTGCCCATTCGCGGTTGAGTCGATCCGCGACGGCCTTCAGCGGCGCCTGGTTCGGTCCGCTGTCACCGATCAAGGCGATATCGACGAAGCCGGCCTGCTTCAGGCTCCGCGCCGCATACTCCACCACCTTCTCGAAGTACTCGGGCGGCAGCGTGATGGTGCCCGGAAACTGCATGTGACCCGATGGTGGATTGAGCGATCCTTCCGGCACGTACGCCAGCACCGGCGCCACGAGCGCGTTGCCGACCCGCTTCGCGATCTCGCCTGAGGTGTACTTCACCCGGACGTTGTGCTTCCCAAGCACCATGTGGGGCCCGTTCTGCTCCGTTCCACCGCACGGGATGATCACCGTCGTCTTCCCGGCCATGATCGCATCGCGGACTTCGGTCCACGTGAGCTCTTCGAGGTAGACGGAGCGCTGCGCCCAGCCAGGCGCCGCCTGCGCCATCAGCGCCCCTGTGAGCACAACCAGCCGAACGACCCAGCGCATGTCTCTCCCTCCCTCGCGACCGCGCCGCGCCAGAGGCGGTCTGCGCGCGAGCGGCATCTCTCACGTCAGCAATTAGCGTTCAGCGTTCAGCGTTTAGCGTTTAGCGTTTAGCAATTAGCAATTACCGATGCGCGACCCGCAGCAGCTCGCGCCCGTTCTCGACCCTGACGCGCTCCAACCCGAGCGCATCGATGAACGCTGCAAGCGGCGGCGCCGCCGCAGTGCGGTCCAGCACGACGTACTCGACGCTGGCCTCGGCGAGCGCCACCACCCGCTGCACCTGCGTGAGCGCCTGGTCCGCCTCGACCGGCGAGGCTTCGCCACCGGACATCGCGAGAATGCTCCGGACCACCGGGAGCGCCTGGTACCGACGCTTCGTGGATGACGGGATCCGAGCAAGGAAGCCGCCGACGAGCGGCCTCGCGTGCGTCATCTGATGCAGCAGCGCACGCTCGTCGAACGCGCCGATCTCCTCGAATCCATCTCGGATGCCCATGGGGACCTCGAGCACGGCGCCCGGTCCGTGAGGGATCGCCGCGTAGATGGCCGGTATCTCGAGTGCGACCGTCGGCACTGGTGCGGGCAGCGCGTCGATCACAACGATGGCGGAAAGCGCGACCGCAACGCGGACCCGTCTCGTTCCGTCGAGCGATGCCACCAACCGCGCCACGAGCACCCCGGCGACGAGGAATACGATCACCAGGGCCCGTCCAGGGATCCGCGCATTCGACAACACGGGAACCAGGCCGAAGAGGTTCGACGGCAGAATCAAGCCGGTGCTGGTGCCGGCGATCTTCAGCCACGGCCCAAGCGCCCAGGCGAAGAAGAACCATCCACCGCTCACGAGCGGACGGAGGGTGCTGTCGCCACGCGCCCTGCGCGTGCCCCACGCGAGCACGAGCATGGGGACAAGACCGAGCCAGCCGACACCCTCGACGTGATCGAAGCCGAAGCGCTCGTACACACGTCGCGTCGTCTCACCCGTCAACGGATGGAAGGGATTGCCCAGCAGCAGCGTCAGCAGATCGATCCCTTCCGGTCCACTCCTCCACTGATGCGCGGGTGACGAGTAGTCCCCCGCGGCAACGAGGGACGTCATGTGCTCAACGATCGGCCACAGGCCCACCAGGCCGATAACGATGATGGGGAGCAAGACGCGAAGATCACTGAGCAGGATGCGCATGCCCTCGGTGTCGACGTGAGCAGAGGGGCGCCACGACCTCCAGACCGTGATGCCAGCGAGCAGCCATCCGAGTGTCAGCAGGTTCCCCGGCTCGGTCGCGCGGATACGCACACCACCGATGAGCCCGTCGTACCCGCCGGTCACGATGATGACGATCGACAGCAAGGCAACCAACGCGAGGCTCGTGATGAGCACTCGCCGCTCCGTTGTGCCGAGCGCGCGCCGTTGCACATGCAGCGTGACGAGCCCGCTGCGCCAGAGAACGATCCCGCCCACCAGGACGAGCACGTACACGCTGTAGTAGTAGTCCGTGTAGCCGAGAAGCACGGCCGCGACGCCTGCAGCTGCCGCCCAGCGCAGCGAGCGCCTTTCGAGAGCACGCAGCACGCATAGGATGACCAGCGGGATCGGCCAGGTCCCGATCAAGTTGAAGTGGCCGAGCAGGTGCGCGGGGATCGGCGGTGCCGTCGCCACGATCAATCCGCCGAGTATCCCGCCGGCGACGGAGCGGGTCCGGTCCCACGCAAGCCAGTAGGCACAGATGCCGTTCAGGGCCAGCGACGCGATGATGAGGAGGTTCTGCGCCGTGAGCAGGTCGACGCGGGCCAGCACGGTCGCGCCGACCGCCGCGAGCAGTGCCGTGTGCGTGTGCAACGCGAGGTCCGCGCCAACGGGCGCGAACAGGAGCGGGCTGAAGAAGAAGCCGGTGCCCGCCTGACGCATCCACCAGGTGTTCCAGAGGAACGCGACATTGTCGCCCACGACCTCGCCGGGAAGCCGATCGGCCAGGTGGAGCGGCAGCGGCCAGCACCACAGCAGGGCGACGGCAACGAACAGCACGGAAGCGAAGACGTGGCGGGTCACGGGGTCACGATCGCCAAGGCCCGAAGGCGCACAGGCACAGCGTCGACGTCACAAGAGCGGCGCGGTCGTGCCCAGGCGTCAGAACGCAAAGGCGACCCCCACTCCGCGCCGCCGCGCGTCAACCAGAGGACCGATCCGCATCCGCGAGGCCGCTCGCCTCGCCGGGCTCGCGTAGATGACCGCATCCTCCTGTACGAGGGCATCGAGGCCAGTGCCGATCCCCGCCCCGATGCCGCCGTAGATCAGCGCAAACGGGATCGAGACGGTTGCGGTGCAGCCGTCGCACATCAGGGCGCCGAGGGCGCCGAACCCAGCGCCGACGGCCAGTCCGATCCTGGCGCCATTCGAGAGCGAGTCCTGCCGCCGCTTGCGGATCTCGCGCACGTGCGCAGGGGTCACCTCCAGATCCTTCGAGCCCACCCTGAGCGTCAGCTGCTCTGGCCGCGCGCCGACGAATGTGCCTTTCACCGATGTGGTGTCGTCCTGCAGCACGCGGATCGTTTCACCAGGACGCACCAGCAGTCGCAGTTCATCGAACGACTGCGCGATGCCCTGCGCGCCTGCACGATCGGCAACCAGCAGCAGCCCGACCGCGACGTACAGACGCACGACCTTACGGCCCATGGAGGCCTCCCCGCCACGAGTGGACATGTGGCTGACGCCGAGATGATACCGCCAATGCCGAGGTGGCGAGCTTTGAGCCCGGCACGAACGCCGCAGCGTACACGCCGCAACGCCACCCCGGCTATTCGAGCGCTCAGCGACGGAAAAGGGACGACGGCTGAGCTCTGAACGATCACTTCGCTGGTACGATGCCCGCGACGCCGCGCAGGCCACCTGGCCTGCTCGAGAACGGCAGGGAGGTGTGGTGGGACCCGAGGACACGACGGACGGCGTACTCCGCGGCGGCGGCGAGATGGGCGCGCTCATGCGCAGCATCGACTGGTCGCGCACCGCGGTCGGCGCGGTGTCGACGTGGCCGCAGAGCCTCCGCACGGCGCTGAGCATCCTGCTCGAGACCGGGTTCCCGATGTACATCGCGTGGGGCTCCGACTTCACGCAGTTCTACAACGACGGCTACCGCCCCATCCTGGGATCCACAAAGCACCCGGCAGCCATGGGTGCGAGCACGCGACAGACGTTTGCGGAGATCTGGGACATCATCGGTCCGATGTTCGCGGGCGTCATGCACGGCACGCCCACTACCGTGGTCGACTTCCTCCTGCCGCTCGACCGCCACGGCTTCGTGGAAGAGTGCTACTTCATCTTCTCCTACAGTCCGATCCGGCAGGAGGACGGCACCGTCGGCGGCGTGCTCGTCACCGTGACGGAGACGACGCCGCGTGTCCTTGGTGAACGCCGGCTGAAGACCACGCAGGAACTGGCGGGGCGAACGCGACAGGCGACGACGATCGAGGACGCGTGCGCCATCAGCGGCGACGTGCTCGGGCAGAACGCGGCCGACCTGCCCTTCGGGCTCATCTACCTCGTTGATCGCGATGCGTCGTCAGCCCGGCTGACGTGCGCGGTTGGCGCGACTGCCGACAGTGTGAGGGCGCCGCGGGTCGCGTCGCTCTCCGAACCGACCACGTCTGACGCGTGGCCGATCGCGGATGCCGTTCACACTGGACGGGCCGTGCTCGTCGATCCGATTCCCCTGGCGCTGGACGCCGAGTCCGATGCGCCGGCTGCAACGCGCGCGCTGGTGCTGCCGATCGCGCCGCATGGCGAGGGCGCGCCGATCGGCGTGCTCGTGGCGGGCCTCAGCACGAAGCTGCTCCTCGACAGCGCCTACCAGGATTTCCTCGCGATGGTGGCGGCGCAGATCGGCACCGCGGTCGTCAGTGCGCGCGCCCTCGAAGAGGCAGAGGCACGCGCGCAGGCGCTCGCCGATCTCGACCGCGCGAAGACCGCGTTCTTCAGCAACGTCAGCCACGAGTTCCGGACACCGCTGACACTGCTGCTCGGCCCGGCCGAGGAGGCGGTGAGCACGCCCGGCGGGGTGCTGCAGGGCGAGGACCTGGAGACGGTCTACCGCAACGCGCAGCGGCTGCTCAAGCTGGTCAACACCCTGCTGGATTTCTCGCGCATCGAGGCCGGTCGCGTGAGGGCCGTGTTCGAACCGACCGACCTGTCTGCGCTCACGGCCGACCTCGCCAGCGCCTTTCGCTCGGCGACCGAACGGGCGGGGCTGGATCTGGTCGTCGAGTGTCCGCCCCTGCCCGAGCCGGTCTACGTCGACCACGACATGTGGGAGAAGGTCGTGCTCAACCTCCTCTCCAACGCCTTCAAGTTCACGTTCACCGGCACCATCAGGGTGTCGGTGGCGTGGCGCGGCTCCACGGTCGCGCTCAGCGTGCAGGATACCGGCGTGGGGATCGCGCCCGACGCGCTGCCGCACATCTTCGATCGGTTCCACCGGATCGAACGCGGGCGGGCACGCACGCACGAAGGCTCCGGGATCGGGCTTGCGCTCGTCCGTGAGCTGGTCGCGATGCATGGCGGACACGTCGACGTCTCCAGCGTCGTCAACGAAGGCACGACCTTCACCGTGACCGTACCCACCGGGTTCGCTCACCTGCCTGCGGATCGCATCGGGCCGGGGAGGCCGTCGGGCGACCTGCCGCCGAGGGTGACGCCGTACGTGCAGGAGGCGCTGCGATGGCTGCCGACCCACGGGCCGCTCCCGGTGCCAACCGTGCAGGTGCCGTCCCTTGTCGAGCTGCCGTCCGCGCGCGTGCTCGTCGCTGACGACAACGCCGACATGCGCGACTACATCACGCGCCTGCTCGCGGACCGCTGGACCGTGGATGCCGTGACAGATGGCGCCTCGGCCTTGATCGCCGCGCGGACCAACAGGCCGGACGTGATCGTCGCAGACGTGATGATGCCGGGACTGGACGGCTTCCAGCTGATTCACGCGCTGCGCGCGGACGATCAGACGCGCTCCATCCCGGTCATCCTCGTGTCGGCGCGTGCCGGAGAAGAAGCGCGGGTCGAGGGGCTCGACGCCGGTGCCGACGATTACCTCGTCAAGCCGTTCTCTGCGCGGGAACTGCTGGCGCGCGTGCAGGGGCAGGTGGTCCGCGCGAAGGTACGCTCGGTCGAAGAAGCGCACGGACGCCGGCTCGCCAGCATCTTCGAGCACGCGCCGGTGGGCGTCGCGATCCTCCGCGGGCCCGAGCACGTCTTCGACTACGTCAACCAGTCGTATCTCTCGATGATCGGCGGACGCTTCGTCATCGGCAAGCCGATTCGTGATGCATTGCCGGAGCTGGATGGCCAGGGCTTCTACGAACTGCTCGACGGCGTGTTCAGCAGCGGGCAACCGCATGTGGGCCACTCCGTACGGATTCTCCTGGACCGGGGCGGCGCCGAGCCAGACGAAGCGTTCTTCGACTTCGTCTACCAGCCGCTCACCCGCGACGGTCGCGTCGAGGGCATCGCCGCGCTGTGCTATGAAGTGACGGCGCTCGCCAGGGCGCGACGCGACGCCGAAGCCGCGAATCGCGCGAAGGACGAGTTCCTGGCGATGCTCGGCCACGAGCTCCGGAATCCGCTCGCGCCGATTCTCACGGCGCTGCAATTGATGGAACTGCGCGGCGTGGCCGGGGCGGACCGGGAGCGCCGGATCATCGAGCGCCAGGTCCGACACGTGGTGGGCCTGGTCGACGACCTGCTCGACGTGTCGCGCATCACCCGCGGGAAGGTGCAGCTCAGGACGCGGCCGCTCAGCATCGCGGACGTGGTCGCCAAGGCGATCGAGATGGCGAGCCCCGCGATCGAGGAGCGGCGGCACGCCCTCCACGTCGACGTCGATCCGCGGCTCGAGGTCGAGGGGGACCCCGCGCGGCTCGCGCAGGTGTTTGCGAACCTCTTGAACAACGCCGCCAAGTACACCGACCCGCAGGGCACGATTCGCGTGTGGACCTCGCGAGCAGGCGACAGCGTGGAGGTTCATGTCGCGGACAACGGGCGAGGTATCTCGCCCGAGATGCTGCCCCGTGTCTTCGAGCTGTTCGCGCAGGAACGGCAGGACCTCGAACGCTCAGGCGGCGGCCTCGGCATCGGCCTCGCCATCGTGCGGAGCCTCGTGCAGGCGCACGGCGGGTCGGTGCACGTCAGCAGCGGCGGCAAGGGACGGGGCTCGACCTTCACCGTGACGCTCCCGGCGGGTGTGGGTGCAGCCCTGTCGACGCCCACTGCCACCATCGGACCTGCCGCGCCGTCCAGCGGCTACCGGATTCTGGTCGTGGATGACAACGAGGACGCGGCCGTGCTGCTGGCCGACTCCCTGCGCGCGCTCGGGCACACGGTCGCCATCGCACACGATGGCCCATCGGCGCTTCGGGTGGTCTCACGATTCAGTCCGGAGGTGGCCCTGCTGGATCTCGGCCTTCCGGTGATGGACGGATTCGAACTCGGCGAGCGGCTCCGCCACGACCCGCACCTGCGGGAGATGACGATGATTGCGGTGACCGGCTACGCGCAGGAGCCGGACCGGCGACGGACCGCCGCGACCGGCTTCGACGCCCACGTGGCGAAGCCGATCGACGTGCACGAACTCGATCGGCTCATCCGCACACGCGTGAAGGCGCCGCGGCCCACCACGCTCTGACGGCTACCCCTCGGCGGTGGCGAGAGGCTCCCCTTTCTGGCGCATCTCGAGCACCTGCGCCATGGTGGACAGCAGGTGTGACGCGTCGACCGGCTTCGCGCAGAACGCGTCGAACCCCGCCGCACGCGTGCGCCGCTCGTCCTCGGACCGTGCAAAGGCCGTCACCGCGATAGCGGGGATGCGGTCGCCCCGGTCCCTGAGCCGCGCAATCAGGTCGTAGCCGTCAGACTCTGGCATGGCGATGTCGGCAATCAGCAGGTCGGCTGGCGAGGCGCTCAATTGCGCGAGCACCTCGGCGGAGGAACCGCAGCGCACCACGCGCGCTCCCTGCCGTTCGATCAGCGCCGCGAGCATCTCGCACGAATCGGCCTGATCGTCGACGACCACGACGTGCCGTCCATCGAAGCGCACCTCATCGAGCGTGCCCGGGGCAGAGGCTCCAGGCTCGGCCGCCGTGAGCACCGCGCCCGGCAAGGTGACCGCGATGGTCGTCCCGCGGCCCGGGCCCTCGCTCGCCGCGGCGATCGAGCCGCCGTGCTGCTCCACGAGATAGCGAGCGATCGCGAGGCCGAGGCCGAGCCCGCCGTGCCGGCGTGTCGTGCGGCTGTCGGCCTGTCGGAACCGGTCGAAGACATATGGGAGGAATGCGGCGTCGATGCCTGCCCCTGTATCCGCCACCTCGATGCGGAGGCCGTCGGCACAGGAGGCACACGACACGCGGACCTCGCCGCCGTCGGGCGTGAACTTGACGGCATTCGAGAGGACGTTCCCGAGCACCTGCTGCAGACGCCTGGCGTCCGCTTCGATCGGCGGCAGGCCGTCGGCCACCGCCTTCACGAGCGTGATGCCTTTGGCCTGCGCGGATGGCGCAATGGCGGTGACCGCGGCGTCGATCAGCGGCCCGGGCGCGAGCGGGGTCCGCTCGAGATGCAGCTTGCCGGTGATGATGCGCGAGACGTCGAGGATCTCCTCGATCAGCTGCGCCTGCAGGCGCGCGTTCCGGCCGATCACCTCGATCGCCTGACGCACGCGATCCGCGCCGGCCGTGCCGCTCTGGAGGATCTGTACCCACCCGAGGATGGCGTTGAGTGGCGTCCGGAGTTCATGCGACAGCGTGGCCAGGAACTCGTCCTTGAGTCGACTCGCCTCCTCGGCAGCGGCGAGCCTGGCCAGTTCCGCCTCCTTGCGCCGCGTGACGATCATGCACACGCCAGACATCCGGACCGGTCGCCCGTGCTCGTACTCGACCCGTCCCTTCCCTTCGCACCAGCGGACCGTGCCGTCGGGGGCGACGATGCGGTATTCGACATCGTGCGGGAGCCCTTCATGCAGCGCGCGCTGAGCAGACGCGAGCACGCGCTCGCGATCGTGCGGGTGGATCTCCCGTTCGTAGCTCGCGAACGTGCCGTCAAAGGTGCCGTCCGGCAGGCCATGAATGCGCGCGAGGTTGTCCGACCAGACCACCTCATTGGTCTCGAGGTTCCAGTCCCACGTGCCCATGGATGCCGCGTCGAGCGCGAAGCGGAGACGCTCCTCGTTCCTGCGCGCCTTCAATTCGGTCCGCGTGCGTTCGACCGCGAAGGCGACCTGGGCGGCAATGGCCTGGGCGAGATCGAGTTCCCACTCGGGAACCGCGTGCGGCTGCGCGAAATACAGCATGAACTTGCCGATCACGCGGGCACGGATCGTGAGCGGCACGAACACAAGGGCCGCGATGCCTTCGGCCTGGAGCACGGGGCGCAGCGCCACGAGCGAACGATCGGCGGCGACGTCTTCGACGACGATCGGTCCGGCGTCGGTGGAGCCGGGCTTCCACGGGGAATGCCCTTCGACCGCAGCCTTGTACGCCGCTGACAGGCCGCGGCTCGCCTTGAACCGCATCACCCCGTCGTCGTCGAACAGCAGGATGGATGAACGCTCGACCCCAAGCGCGTCGTGCAACGCGTCGAGGGCGACCGGATAGAGATCCTCGACGGTCGCGGAGTGTGCGATGGCACGGGCAAGCCGGAGGAACACGGACACGTGACGGTTCGCAACGCCTTCGTTCACGATCGCGAATTGTAAGACGCTCGGCGACGGCTGAGTTTGCGCTGTTTTTCACCAGCCGTGAAGAGGACGAAGGCAGTGCCGATTACCGCCTCAGCCGTACCTTGGCGTCCGCGCACGGCGCGCGGTCCGGCACACGGCAGCGGACGACGACCCGGTGACACCAGACACAGCCCTGCGGACAGCCGACGGCGAGGACACCGCCATGGATGACGCCGTGCACTTCGCGCGGCAGCCCATCCTCGACATTCGGGGCTCGGTTTTCGGGTTCGAGCTGCTCTATCGGGCAACGGCCGGCGCCGACACCTGCACCGAGCCTGATGACCAGGCCACCGCCAGGGTGCTCATCGACGCGCTCCTGTCCATCGGCTTCGACGCGCTCACCGACGGGCGCCCCGCCTTCATCAACTTCACCACGACCACCCTGCTCTCGGACGTGGCGATGCAGGTGCCGCCGTCACAGCTGGCGATCGAGATCATCGAGACCGTGCCGATCACGCAGGACGTGATCGACGCGTGCCGGCGCCTGCACGAACGCGGGTATGCACTCGGCCTCGATGACTTCGTTCCTGATTCCCCGGCCGAGGCCCTGCTCCCGTACGTCAGCTTCATCAAGATGGATGTGCTGCAGACGCCGACCGAGGCGTTGGCCGCGGTCGCCACCCGCATGCGGCCGAAGGGCATCCGCCTGATCGCCGAGAAGGTCGAGACACGCGAGATGCAGCAGTCCGTGCACGCACTCGGCTACCAGTGGTTCCAGGGCTTCTACTACTGCCGCCCGTCGGGGCTGAGCACGAAGGCGGTGTCGCCCCAGCAGCAGACCTACCTGCGACTCCTCGCCGCCCTCGCGCGGGAGGACCTCACCGTGGCGGAGCTCGAAGACCTCGTCAAGAGCGACGCCTCGCTGGCACTGCGCGTCCTTCGCGCGGTCAATTCCCCCGCGGTCGGACTCTGCCGCGAGATCACCTCGCTGCGCCAGGCACTGGTGCTCCTCGGCCGCGAACGCGTGCGGCAGTGGGCATCGGTCTGGACGCTGGCAGGGTTGAACTCCCCGACCGAGGCGCAGCTCCTGATGACGGCGCTCCTTCGCGCGCGCTGTTGCGAGGAGGTCGGCGGCCACGCCCATGGGCGCGTGAGTGCAGGTGAGTACTTCCTGCTGGGGCTGTGTTCGCTCCTCGATGCCGTGCTCCGCAGGCCGATGGCGGACGTGCTCGAAGGGGTGCCTCTCCCGGCCATCATCCGCGATGCCCTGCTCGGCACGCCGAACCAGCCGCGGCTCGTGCTCGACACGGTGACGGCGTACGCCCGGGGCGACTGGTCCGGCGCCACGGCACTCGCACGACGGGCCGGCATCCCGTTCCAGACCCTCAGCCAGGCCTATGCCGACGCGCTGCGGTGGACGCGCGCGATGAGCGCAGTCGAGGAGACCTAGCCGATGATCGCGGAAACGCCGCTCACGCTGTCCCTTGCGGACGTGATGTCCGCCGGGAAGGACGGCCTCGCCCTCGTCGATCAGACCGGAGTCGTCCGCCAGGCCAATGCGCGGTTCGGCGAACTCGTTGGCGAAGCGGCTTCGCTGGTCGGCAGGACGGCCGAAGAGGTTTTGCCCGGCGTGCTGACATCAGCGCAGTGCCTGGAATGGTCCTACCCGCTGGCAAACGACGTCCCGTCGTTCCAACGCGCGCTCGTGCAGCGGACCGACGGCAGCGAGCGCGCCCTCCTGCTGTCGGTGATGCCCGTGTCGGTCGAGGCAGACCGACTGCTGCTCCTTCGAGTGATGGACGACTCGCAGCAGCACGCCGCGATGGTCGAGCTCTCGAAAACCCCGGGGCGGGCGGAAGCGGAGCTGGCCGACCGCCTGCAGTACCAGGCGCTGACGGTCCTGCTCCAGCACCTTCGGTCGCGCCACGAGCTGCGGTTCGTGCTCGGCCTGCACCTCGAACGGCTCCTGCCGCATACGCGTGGCGCGCTGTTCCTCATCGACACCGAGACGTCCGGATTCGTCACGGCCGTGCGCTGGGGAGGAGCCCCCGACCTGGAGGACGCACCACTGCCTGCGTGCGTGGCGCAGCACCTCGACACGACAGCGCCACCGGCTGCCCTCCTCACGACGCGGATCCCGCCACCGACCCATTCGGAACAAGGGATCTGCGCCCCGATCATCGCGGACGGCGCCATCCTCGGCGTGCTGTTCGCCGAACGGGCCGGTCTGGGGGACGTTCGGTCAGGAGACACGGCGCTTTCCGAACAGGTGCGCCGACGGCTGTTCGACGTCGCCGACCGCCTCACGCTGCCGCTGACGGTCGTGCACCTGCGTGAGCGCCTCCAGCAGACCCGCCACGTCGACGCCTTGACCGGCCTCCCGGACAGGACGCAGCTGGACCGCGTCCTCGCACACACGTTCCGCGACGCCGCGACGGAGGACGCAGGGGTGGCCCTCGCGGTCGTCGGCCTCGATCAGTTCTCGATGCTCAATCGGAGCGCGGGATTCGACGCCGGCGATCATCTGCTGCGCAGCTTCGCGCGTTTCCTGCAAGGGCACCTGCAGCCGCGCGAGGCGCTCGTGCGCCTGGGTGGGGACGAGTTCGTGATCGTGTTCCCAGGCATGGACGCGGAGGGCGCACGTGCTCGCATCGAGGTCGTCCACGCGCGCTGGCTGTACGAAACGGCGGTCGGCACCGGAGGACACACGTTCTCGACGGGAGTCGCGGATGCGACGACGCATGGTGCAGCGGCGCGCGATCTGCTGAGGGCCGCCGCGCGTGGCCTCGCGGACGCGAAGGCCGCAGGCGGTGCACGCACCGTCGTCGCCGGACCGCCGGTGCCGAGCGTCGTGCCGAAGACGAGCTACCTGAAGGAACTGGGCGTGGTCAGGGGGAGTGACAGCCACAGGTGATGCACACATGAAATGCGGAAATGCAGAAATGCAAGAATGCAGGAATGCACGAATGCAGGAATGCAGGAACGCCTTGGCCGACCGTTCAGACCTACTCGAACAGACGGGATGCGCGGGGTCAGTTGTCGAGACCGAGTTCGCGGAGGCGCTTGAGGAACGTGGGGTACGAGATGCCGAGCGTGCTGGCGGCCGTGGTGCGATGGCCGTCGCAGTACTCCAGGACGCGGGCCACGTAGGCGCGCTCGACCGCTTCGAGTGACGGCGGCGCCCCGCGTCCGTCGAGTCCGATGCTGAAGAGTGGTGCAGCGGCGGCAGCCGCTGCGGACCCGCTTCTCCCAGTGGGCAGGATGATGTCGTCGGGCCCAATCTCGCTGCCCTGCGCCAGGATGACCGCGCGCTCGATCACGTTGCGCAGTTCCCGCACGTTCCCCGGAAAACGATAGGCCATCAGCCGCTCGAGAGCCGCCGGGGCGATCGTCAGCGGCCGCTTCTTCACGCGCTCGGAGAAGAACGTCGCGAAGCCGCGGGCCAGACCCGGGATGTCCTCACGCCGCTCGACCAGTTCGGGAATCTCGATTACGAACACGGCGAGCCGATGGTAGAGGTCCTCGCGCAGGCGGCCTGCGCGCACCATCGCTTCGGCGTCCTGGTTCGTCGCGGCGATGATGCGCAGCGACACGGCAATCTCCCGCTGGCCGCCGAGGCGACGGAAGCGCATCGAGTCCAGGAACTTCAGCAGCTTCGCCTGGACCCGCGTCGGCATCTCGGCGACCTCGTCGAGAAAGAGCGTGCCGCCGTCAGCCAGTTCGATCAGGCCCCGCCGCGCCGTGCGGGCGTCCGTGAACGCGCCCTTCTCGTGCCCGAACAGTTCGCTTTCGACGAGTTCGTCCGGCAGCGCCGCGCAGTTCACGTCGATGAAGGGCGCATCGACCGCCGAGCGATGCGTGAACTCGTGCAGCATCTCCGCAGCGCGCTGCTTCCCCACGCCGGAGGCGCCTCGGAGGAACACCGGCGTGAAGCGGCTCCCCGCGACCTGCCGGAGACGGGCCACGACGGCTCGCATGGCTACGCTCTCGGGCTCGATCGTTGGGGCGCCCGAGGCCTGCGAGCGGGCGCGCACGAGCTGGTCGCGAAGGCCCCTCGCCTCGATCACCTTGCGGATCTTGACGATCAGATCCGTGAGCTGAATCGGTTTGGTCAGGTAGTCCGCGGCTCCGGCCTTCAGCGCAGAGACGGCGCTCTGCACGTCTCCGTACGCGGTGACCATGATCACCACGGTGTTCTCGGATACCTGCGGCGCAAGCGAGGCGAGGAAGTCGAGACCGTCCCCGTCCGGCAACCGCCGATCGAGGATCATCACGTCGGGCATCGACAGGTCCGTGATGCGGCGCGCGTCCGACAGGCGGGCCGCACTGGTCACGTGAAAGCCCTCGGCCGTCAGCGCCTCCTCGGCCAGCAGGCGGAAGGTCGCCTCGTCGTCGACGACGAGCACGCTGGCGCTCATGCGGAGGCTCCCGGCAGTGAGAGTTCGAAGCAGGCGCCCGGGCCACGATCGACGAGGCGCAGGTCCCCCCCGTGGGCGCGCGCGATGCGGCGCGACAGCGCGAGGCCGATCCCCACGCCGTTGTTGCGGCCGGTGACGAACGGCTCGAAGAGCCGCGGGCGGACGACATCCGCCACACCAGGGCCGTTGTCGGAGACGCGTACGACGCACGCATCCCCATCCCGGAGTGTCTCCACCACGACCACCGGGTGGTCGTCCGGTCCACCGGCGAAGTCCAGCGCGTTGCCGACCAGGTTCGTGAGCACCACGTGCACCAGCGTCGGATCGGCCTTCACTGGCAGGCGTTCGCCGGACAGGCGCACGTCGAGCTGCACGCTGCGGTCGACGGCCCTTGGCGCGAGCGCCTCGGCGACCCGCCCGGTGAAGACGCTCAGGTCGATCGGGGTGAGCTGCGGCGTCACGCCGCGAGAAAAGGTCAGCAGCTCCGTCGTGAAGTCCGAGAGCCGGTGCATCTCCCCGCGCAGACTCTTGAGGATCTCCGCGCGGCGGCCTGATCGATCGGTCCCGTCTGCGTTAAGGACCACATCCAGCCCAAGCCGAAGGCTGTTGAGCGAGTTCCGCACCTCATGGGCGATCAGCGACGCCGCCTCCCCGAGGGAGCGCATGCGCTCGGCGCGGATGGCCTCATCCTCGGAGGCGCGGAACCGGCGAAGCGACCCGCGCAGCAGCACGCTGAAGCCGATCAGCGGCACCGCCGAAAGGGCGAGCCCCAGCGAAAGACGCAGGATGAGGCGTCGGTACACCGGTCCGAGCAGCGCGTCGGATCGCACGGACGAGAGCAGCACGAAGTCGGTCCGCTGCACGGGAGCCCCGGCCACCACGAGTCGCGCCTCCGTTGACGTCGTCACCAGGAACGGTCTGCCGGTGCCTGCGTTCGCGCGCGTCACCGCCAGCAGGTCCTGATCCTGCTGGCTGACGCTCGGATAGAGGACGCGGCCAGTGCGATCGGCGAGCGCGATCTCCACCGTGCGACGGCCGTATCGCGTGTCCAATGCACGCGCGGCTGCGAGGTCGATGACGCCGACGAGGACGCCGGTGAACTGCGTGCTCCGGTGCAGGGGTGTCGCGATGAGCAGGATGCCCGTGTTCGTTTCACTGGGCAGCAGCTGCGCGGTCCTCGCCGAGCGCAGCGCATCGAACGCCTGCGGCGCAATGGGCACGCCGTGGGGGAAGAGGTCGCGTGGCGTGGACCACAGCAGCGCGCCGTCGGGGTCGACGAGCGCGAATCCGCGATTGAAGATGGCGCGGGTGCCGCCGAAGCTGTCGAGCAACGCGCGCTCGGGGCCGAACTCCTGGTCGAAGAGGTCGATTTCGGGGCGGGCGCCAATCCGCTGGACTTCGCCCGAGAGCAGGTTCAGGTACTGCGCGATGTACTCCGCGCGCAGTTCCGTCTCGCTCGACAGGGCGGTGCGAGCCGCATTGCTCTGGAACTGGAGGTCCGAGACGAGGGCCACCGTCAGTGCGCCGAGTGCCACCACCGAGACGGCCAGGTAGATCCGCAGGACGTTCTTGGCAAACCGCGCGTGGATATCGCGCAGTTCGTACTGGTTCTCCTGGCGTCCGTCCTGGCGCACGCGGCTCCCGGCCTCCAGCGGGAGCACGGCCGCACGGCCTTCGCGCTCGCCCCGCCCCAACGAGGATACCAGCAGCCGCGTTCCGGACTGCAGGCCCGTGCTCACACGGGGATCTCCTCGGGCTCCGGGTTCGGACGCAGCCAGTGCCCGATGCGCCGCAGCCAGTAATAGCTCACGGGCAGGACGATCAGCGTGAGCGCCGCGGCGGAGATCGTACCCGCAACGACGACCACCGCAATCGGGCGCTGCGTCTCGCTGCCGATCTCGTGCGAGAGCGCCGCCGGCAGCAACCCGAGCGCGGCGAGCAGGCCGGTCATCAGCACCGCACGGAGCCGGTCGCGTGCGCCGTTGTAGACCGCCGAGAACAGGTCCTCACCCGCGGCCTCGCGCCCGCGGATCGAGGACAGCATCAGCACGCCGTTCAACACCGCCTGGCCGAGCAGCGCGATGAACCCGACGGCCGCCGCCACGGACAGCGGCATGCCGACGGCCGCAAGCCCCGCCACGCCGCCAAGCAGGGCGAGCGGCACGTTGAGCATGATCAGCATGGAGTCGAACAGCGACTGGAACTGCGAGAAGAGCAGGATGAACGTGATCAGCAAGGCCGCGGGAATGACGAGCTTCAGCCGGGCCATGGCGCGCTGCTGGTTCTCGAACTCGCCGCCCCACAGGACCGAGTAGCCGGCCGGCAGCGGCACCGCAGCGGCCACCGCCTTCTGCGCATCGGCGACGAAGCTGCCCATGTCGCGGTTCCGCACGTTCATGCGGACGCCGACGTACCGCTTCCCGTTCTCCCGGGTGATGGCGGCGCGGCCCGTCCCCATGCTCACCTCGGCGATGGCCGAGACCGGGATGAGCGCGCCGTTCTTCAGCGGCAGCATCAGGTTGCGGATCGCGCCTGCATCCTCGCGTGTCACCTGCGGCATGCGGACCGTCACGTCGAACCGCCGCTCCCCCTCGAAGATGTCGCTGGCCACGTGGCCTGCCATCGCGGTCTCGAGGTAGTGCTGCACGTCCTCGAGGTCCAGGTCGTAGCGCGCGAGCGCGGCGCGATCGAGCCGAACCGCGAGCTGCGGCATCTCGCCCGCCTTCACGATGCCGACGTCGCTCGCCCCGGGCACGGCATCGATGGTGTCCGCCGCCTTCTCCGCCGCCTGCTGCAGCATGTCGAGGTCGTCGCCGTAGATCTTCAGCGCAATCTGCCCGAACTGCCCGGCGATGTTCTCGTTCACGTTGTCGCGGATCGGCTGCGAGAAGTTGTATTCCAGCCCCGGGATCTCCTCCAGGTTCTTCTCCATCTCCGGCACGAGGTCGTACGGCGAGTGCGCCCCTGGCCTCCACTCGTGCAGCGGCCTGAGCTTCAGGAAGAACTCGAGGTTGTTCGGGAGCGTCGGGTCGGTGCCGTCTTCCGGGCGCCCCAGCTGCGAGAGCACGTCTTCCACTTCGTGCGTCCGCAACAGCCGCTCGCGAATTGCCGGAATCAGCCGCCGCCCTTCCGTCAGCGACACGTTGCCGGGCAGGGAGAACGTGACGTACAGCGAGCCCTCGTTCAGCTCCGGGAGGAACTCGGAGCCGAGCTTCGGCAGTACGACGACGGCGGCCGCCAGCGCGCAGGTCGCGAGGCCGAGCACCGGAATCGGGTTCGCCAGAGCGATCTTCAACGTCGGATCGTAGGCGCGGCGCAACCACCGCAGCACGGGCGAGTCGGGCAGCGGCTTGGTGGAGCGACGAATGGCCAGCCAGACCAGCACGGGAACGAGCGTGAAGCTGAAGATCAACGCGCCCACGAGCGCGCTCACGACCGTGTGCGCCATCGGCCCGAAGATGCGCCCCTCGACCCGCTGCAGCGAGAAGATCGGGATGTACGCCGCGATGATGATCAGCAGCGAGAAGAGGGTCGGCCGCGCCACCTCGTTGGACGCATGCAGGATGCGGCTCTTCAGCGTCTCCGGATGTCCTGCCGCGTCCACGCGATGGAACAGGTGTTCCACCAGGATCACCGCGCCGTCGACGATGATGCCGAAGTCGACCGCGCCCATCGAGAGCAGGTTGGCCGACATGCCGCGGAGGTGCAGGTAGAGGAACGAGGCGAGCAGGGACAGGGGAATGATCGCCGCGACGATCAGCGACGCCCTGAGACTCATCAGGAACACGAAGAGCACACCGATCACGAGGAGCGCGCCCTCCGTGAGGTTGTGGAACACCGTGTTCAACGTGGTGTTCACGAGCGTCGTGCGGTCGTAGAACGCCGAGATCTTCACGCCCTGCGGCAGCGTGCCGTTGTTCAGGCCGTTCACCGCCTGGCTGAGCGCGTCGAGCACCTGCGACGGGTTCTCACCACGCCGCATCAGGACGATCCCTTCGACCGCGTCCTCGCTCTTCCCGCGGCTGACGATTCCCTGCCGCGGCGCATAGCCCACGTTGACGACCGCCACGTCCTTCACGGTGACCGGTACGCCGCCGTGGTGCGCGACACGCACCTGCTCGATATCCGACAGGCTCGTGAAGATGCCGAGGCTCCGGATGACGAACATCTCCGAGCCACGCTCCACGTATCCGCCGCTCGCGTTGCTGCTCGCCTTCTGCAGCGCCTCGAACAGGTCCGAGAGCTCGACGTGGAGCGAGGCCATCTTCGCCGGGTCGGGCTCGACGTGGATCTCCTTGATGAGACCGCCGTACGAGACGACATCCGCGACGCCCGGCACCTGGAGCAGGCGCGGACGCACGGTCCACTCCTGGAGGGTCCGCAGCGTCATCAGGTCGGTCGACTCGCTCTCGAGCGAGTAACGGAAGACCTCGCCAATGGGCGTCGCGAGGGGACCAAGCGACGGCTTCACGTCCTCCGGCAGCTCCGCCTGCGACGAGCGCTCGAGCACCTGCTGGCGGGCGATCAGTGGATCCACGCCTTCGTTGAACGTGAGCGTCACCGACGACAGGCCGAAGAGGGAGATGCTGCGGAGGCGAAACAGGCCCGGCGTCCCGTTCAGCGCACGCTCGAGCGGAATGGAGACGCGGCGCTCCACCTCCTCCGACGGCTGCCCCGGGAAGAGCGTAATGACGGTCACCTGGGTGTCGGTCGGGTCCGGGAATGCCTCGACGGTCAGGCTCCGGAAGGCGTAGTAGCCCCAGCCGGCGACGACCGCGGCGAGAACGAACGGCGCAATCGAGTTGCGCAACGAGTACTTCAGCAGGCCATCAAGCACGACGCGTCCGCCTTACTGGGAGATCACGATTTGGTTGTCGAGCAGGATGGCGCCCTCCTCGACGATCGTCTCGCCGGGCGTGAGCCCCTTGAAGACCGGCATCCGCCCCTCGTGCGCCGAGCCCGCCACCACCTCGCGCTTCACGAAGTGCCCGGGCGTGTCCTGCACGTACACGAACTGCCGTTCACCGTCCGACACGATGGCGGTCGCCGGGATCTCGATGGACGCATCCGCGTGCTGCACGTTGAAGCGCACGCGCGCGTACACGTTGGGACGCAGGCGGTGGTCGGCATTCGCGAGGCCGACGCGCACCGGCAGCGTATGACGCTCGGGATCCCCGACCGACGACACCATCAGGACCTTCCCGTTCAGCGTCATTCCCGGCAGTGAGGGGCTGGTCACTTCGGCGGTGCCGCCCGGGCGGATGTCGAGCGTCTGGCTCTCGAACACGTCGGCGACCACCCACACGGACGAGAGGTCGGCCACGGTCATCATCGATGGGCTGTCGGGGCCGACCTGCTGGTTGACCACGACGGTCTTGTCGACGACCACGCCGCCGCGAGGAGCGGGGATCACGAGGTCGGTCCCGCTCGTCCCGGCCCGCACGGAGGTCAGCTTGGCCTCGGCGACCTGCACCGCCACCTCCGCGGTCCGCACGCGCTGCCGTGCCGCCTCGAGCTCCTTCGCGGGCAGCGCGCGTGAGGCCACGGTCGCCTCGACACGGGTCAACGCGGTGCGCGCCGCCTCCAGTTCGACCTGCGCCTGCTGCCGCGCCGCGCGCAGCTCATCGATCGCGGGGCTGACGATGGCGAAGAGCGGCTGCCCTTCGCGCACCGAGTCACCGAGTTCGGCCATCACGCGTGTGACCCGTCCCTCGACCGGGACGCCGACGCGCGAGCTGCGTGATTCGTCGATGCTGATGCGTCCGGGCACCGAGTCGGTCCAGTGCGAACCGACCTGCCCGACGGTGCCCAGCTTCAGGAACTTCCACTGCGGCGCCCCCTCCTTCACAGCGATGGACTCCTTCGCCGGCGTCATGTCCGGCGATTTCGAGTCGGCGGGGGGTGAAGCCGGCTTCACGTAGAGCGCGAGGCCGACGAGCACCGCCCCGCCAGCAATCGCGAGCACCCACCACGGCGCCTTGCCGTAGGCGTTCGGTGGGGGCTCCACGCCGGAAGGCTCCTGCACGTGGGTGGTTACGGTGTCGGCCATGTCGCTCCTTGCACGCGCCGGGCAACCGGCGCATCGAGCCCCAGCACCTGGCGCAGGGCGTTCTGCGCGAGGAACAGCTGCAGCTGCAAATCCATAACTTTCAGAGAGAGGTCGGTGCGCGTCCGCCGGGCGAGGAGCAGGTCGGTCGTGCTCAGCTCCCCCTGGTTGACGGCATCGGTCGTGGCGGTCAGCACGTCGGTCGCACGGGCCAGCGCCGTCTGGCGCAAGGCGTCGAGCGACGCCGAGAGGGTTCGTGCGCGGTCACGCAGGGCGAGCGCATCGGCCTGCGCACGCGCGAGCAGCGCGGCCTGCGTTTCGTCCAGTTCGCGCGCGGCCGCCTCGGCGCGCGCCGCGTCGTGCTGGCCACGGTCGAACACCGCCAGGGGAACCGTGACGCCGACCATCAGCGTGCGTGGGTTGTTGCCGGAGATGACGAATCGATCGCGCGTGAAGCCGACGCTCAGCATTGGGTCCGGCACACGCCGGCGGCGTGCAAGCACGGCGTCCTGAATGGCCGCCTGCTGTTCCGCAGCAAGCGCCTTCACATCCGGCCGCTCTGGCAGCTGCGCGTCCCAGCCGGGCGGCAGCAGGCCGTCAGGCGCCTGCAGCAGCGTGGAGATCGCGTCGAGATCGCCGGGCGTGCCGTCACAGGAGGCAAACAGCACGTTCTGGCAGGTGACCAGGGCGTCAGTGAGGTCTGCAGTCGCCTGCGCCAGGTCCGCGTCGACCACCTGCGCGTCGAGTTGGAGCCTGTCGAAGTCGATGCCACTCAGGTCCCCGCGCTCGAGCCGCACGCGCTGCAAATCCAGGATCTGCCGCATCGTGTCGAGCGCCTCGGTCAGCGCACTCTTCCGGCTGCGCGCGTGCAGCACGCGGGCCATGGCCTCGCGCGCATCGGCCATGCTGCCGGTCAGCGTGCTGGAGAGCGCCTGCTGCTCCGACGAGAGCCGGAACTGCGCCGCCGCACTGCGCGGCTGCCGCTTGCCGATCTCGAAGATCTGCGAGACGCTCGCGCCGTAGTTGACCGTGTCGCCCCACCCGAGTCCGGGTGGGTTCGTGTCGCCGGTGGGAATCCCGCCGAGCGTCGCAGTCACCTGAGGATTGAGCCGGAGCCGGCTCGCCAGCGCCGCGGCCTGCGCCTGGCTGACGCGGGCGGCGGCTGCCGCCGCGTCCCGGTTGTGCGACGCCAGCCACGCCGCCAGTGCCCCCTCGTCCCGTAGCAGGTCGGCAATGGGCGCCGTCGCGGGCTGAGCGCCGGCCTCCGAGGCCGAACAGATCGCGAGCGCGGCGGCGAGCGCGACGCGCACGGCGATCGAAGATCGTCGAAGCATATGCCGCGATCCTGAGCAGACGGCGTGCCGCAGTCGAGGTTCCGAATTCCGGCTGAAATCAGGCGATTCGACCCGCCACTCGCTCCTCGGCGGCCCGGCGATGAAAGGGGCCCTGAAACTTTCTTGCAGTCGCGGACGCGTTACGATGAGACGACGTGCCCTTCTCTTCCCCTGACATCGTCGTCGTGGGCGCCGGCATCGCGGGCCTGAGCGTCGCCCGGGCCCTGCGTCAGCGTGGCCACCGACCCGTCGTGCTCGAGCGGTCGCGCGGGGTGGGCGGACGCTGCGCGACGCGTCGCGTGGACGACGTGGCGGTGGATCACGGCGTGCCGTTCCTCCACGGGCGCACGGAGGCTTTCCTTGCGGAGCTGCGCCGAGTGGCCGGCGTGACGCGGGTCGACAGCTGGCCGACCGATGTCGACGGCACCGGTACGCCCTGCCGTCCCGACGCGTTCTCCGCGCGCGAGGAGCGGGTCGTCTTCGCCGAGGGGGTCAACCGTTTCGCGAAGCATCTCGCGCAGGATCTGGACGTTCACCTGGGCGAGCCGGTGACGGCTGTCGCCCTGACGGCCGACCCTGAGGGGCTTGGCCCCGTGTGGCATCTGCAGCGTGGGAGCAGCCAGCCACTCGCCACGCGCGGCCTCGTGCTGACGATGCCCGCGCCGGCCATGCGTGAACTGCTCGAACCGGTCGCCGCGACATGCGCGCCGGTCGCCGGGCTCCTGCCGGTGCTCGCGCTCGTCCAGATGGTGCCCTGCCTGACCGTCATCGCGCGATACGACGCAGCGGCCGGCTCGCCCTCGTGGCAGATGGCGTATCCGCGCGAGAGCATGACGATCCATTCCGTCAGTCACGATTCGACAAAGCGCAGGGACGCTGAGGGGAGCACGCTGGTGATCCAGGCGCGGGCCGCGTGGTCGCGTGCGCACGTGCAGGAGCCGCCCGATGTCTGGGCTGCCGCGCTGCTCACCGAAGCGGGTCGGCTCTACGGAACGACGCTGGCCCGACCGGCGTCCTTTCAGGCACACGCCTGGAGGAAGGCGCGCGTCGCGCCCGGTTGCGAGCTGACGCAGCCGCTGCTGGTTGCCGTGGGAGGCGATGCCTGGCTCGCCTGCGCGGGTGACGGCTTTCACGCCGCTGGTGGCGTCGAGGGTGCGTACCTCTCGGGCGTGGAGCTGGCGGCGCGCATCGACGAACAGTGCCGTGTCGTACGTCAGGATTCGAGAACAGGAGATGCCCGTGCCGTTAGCCCCCACTGAAATCGACGAGATCCTCACGGCCGAAGCCGACCACGAATGCGCCGGATACGGCGAGCAGAAGGTCTGCGTCCGCATTGCGGCCATCGTCGACCTCCCGAGCCGCTACGGCCGCTTCCAGGTCGTGGGCTTCTGGAACAATCGCGATGGGCGCGACCACGTCGCGATCGTCCACGGCAACCCGATCGGGCGCGAGCACGTGCCGACCCGTCTCCATAGCGAGTGCCTCACGGGCGATGCGCTCGGCTCGCTCCGCTGCGACTGTCGTGACCAGCTCGAAGTGGCGCTTCAGGCGATTGCGGCACAGGAGTGCGGCATCGTGCTCTATCTGCGGCAGGAAGGACGCGGCATCGGCCTGCTGAACAAGCTCCGCGCGTACGGCTTGCAGGATCGCGGCATGGACACGGTGGAAGCGAACCTCGCGCTCGGGTTCAGGGACGACGAGCGGGAGTACTCGGTGGCGGCGCACATGCTGCACAGCCTCCGCGTGAAGTCGATCCAGCTGATGACCAACAACCCGAAGAAGGTCGAGGAACTCGTGCAGCACGGCGTGAAGGTCGCCGGTCGCATCCCGCACGTGATCCCGCCGAACGAGTTCAACCGCTTCTACCTCGAAACGAAGCGGGATCGCTCAGGGCACATGCTCGACGCGCTCGGCAAGCCGCACCTGCCCGAGCAGGGTGAGCTCATCCAGCTCGGCACGCAGGGCGCCGACGAGGGCAGGCGGGACTGACCGGCACACGCCTGGCTCAACTCACGGGGCTCACGGCCGAATATAGAGGTGACCTTTCACCATTCCGAGGAACGCGAGCAGAGCCGACCGATGCAACCACGCGCAGTGCGCATTCCGATCTACGACGCGGTCGTCACGTTCGACGAGCAGCCCGCCACGCTCGTGAACATCAGCCGGACCGGGGCGCTCCTGCGTGTGCACGCGGCCGCTCGCGTCGGACGTGAGAGCGCGGTGGTCATTACGCACAACCGCACCACCATCCAGCTCGATGCGCGCGTCGTCCGTTCGTCCTCTGCTCCGGTCCCAGGTGGACCGCACGAAGGCGAATGGCATACGGGCATCAGGTTCGTGGCGCCTCCGCCCATCGAGATCACCCAGCTGCTGCGCCGGATCATCTCGGTCGCCTGAAAGAGCCTGAAGAACTCAGAATTCGGAAGTCAGAACTCAGAGCCTGTCTCAAAGCTCCACTACGAAGGACGCCGAGCCCACGGAGCCGGGTCTTTCGAAGAAAACCCTCCGCGAGCTCCGCGCACTCCGCGGTGGCGCTTTTCTGAATTCTGACTTCTGACTTCTCACTTCCCCTTGATGGGTCCACTTGCGGCTGACAGCCGATCGACGAGCGCCGCGAGGTCCTCGGGCAGCGTGTTGTCATCGAACTCGATGCGAACGGGACCGTCGGACGTGTCCATCTCGAACGCATAGACCTGCGCGTCTCGGGCGTGGCTGTCGCGTGCCGACCCGTCGTGCGCGTGCGCGAGCAGCGCCCGACGCTCACCCGCGTCGAGCGCGCTCCCGTCGACCTCGGTGCCGCGGATGACACCTGCAAACCCGCCCGACACCCGAAACCGCAGCTTGCGAATGTCCACCCTGGCCTCCCAATCGGCCGAAGCCAGAACTCAGAACTCAGAATTCTGAATTCAGAACTCTAAGTTCTAACTTCCCTCAGAACCCTACGGTCTTCCAGGCCTTGATGACCGCCTTGTGCTCCGGGCTGTTGTTGCCGAAGAGCGTGGCCGCGCTCTGCGTGGACATCGACACCATCTGGTTGAAGTCGCTCTTCTGGTTGAGCGCGAGCATCGTGCGGTACCAGATGCGTCCGGCCTTGTCCCAGGCGTTGCCCCCGATGGTGGTGGCCACAAGGAAGAACGCGTGGTTCGGGATGCCGGAGTTGATGTGCACGCCGCCCGAGTCGTCACCCCCCGTGTACTTGTCCTTCAGGTGCTTTGGCTGTGGGTCATCGCCAAGGTAGGGATCGCCCGTGTAGGCCGGCTCGTCCTTGAACGTGCGCAGCGCCTTCGCCTTCGCGCCCGGCGCCATGATGTCGGGCCCGATCAGCCAGTCCGCCTTCGCGGCGGTCTGCTTCTTCTTCCACTGCTTGATGAGTGAGCCGAACACGTCGGCGAAATGCTCGTTGAGCGCACCAGACTCGTTCTTGTAGTCCAGGTTGCACGTGTGCGTCACGACGCCGTGCGTCAGTTCGTGGCCGACCACGTCGATGGACTTCGTGAATCGCGTGAAGATGACGCCGTCACCATCGCCGTACGCCATCTGCTCGCCGTTCCAGAACGCGTTGTTGTACTTGCGGGCCACGTGGACGCTCGAGATGAGCGTCATGCCGCGGTCGTCGAGCGAGTTGCGGTTGAACAGCTTGAGGTAGAAGTCGTAGGTCAGCCCCGAGTAGTCGTAGGCCTCGTTGACAGCGGGGTCCTTCGACTTCGCGCCGCCTTCGCGCCGCACGAGGGTGCCGGGCAGGAAACTGGACCCGCGGTTCTTGAGGTCGTAGACCAGCCGCTCCTTCTTGCCGACGGCGGAGGGGATGGCCGCCATCGCCGGCATCTGCGCCAACGTGGTGCGGGTCGCACGCAAGCTGGCCGACCGGGCGATCGCCGCGACGGCAATGGCGCGCACCTTGGGATCGTCCGACTCCGCCATGCGGTCGAGGATGTACGGCGGAAGGATGCAGTGGATGGGGTTGTGGCAGCAGCTCACGGGACGCCTCCTTGAGGAGCCGGCTTGTGCCGGATGCATCGGGAGGTCGCGCCGGCGCAGCGCGATCGCTCCTCGGCCGGATTATGGCCGAGGTGGTGGCAGAGTCAATCAGAGAATTGCTGATTGCTAATTGCTAATTGCTGGTTGCGACATGCGGCGATCAGGCTGCGCTGCTGGCGGATTTCGACAGGCGGCCGCGCACGTGCGAGAGGAGCATCGCGCGCGTGAACGGCTTCGGCAGGAATCCGCCCGGCTCACTCCATTCGAGCCCCTTCGGCAGGCCCGACATGAAGAGCACCGGAATCCCTGGGCGGCGGACGCGGATGGCGTTCGCGAGTTCGCTGCCGGTCATTTCCGGCATCATCACGTCGCTCAGCACCAGGTCGACGCGGTCACCAAGCGTTTCCATCAGGCCAAGCGCTTCCGCTGGCGTGGCTGCAGCGACGACCTCGAATCCATCGCTCTCGAGCATCTCCTTCGTGACGAGGCGCACCGGCTCGAGATCCTCGACCACCAGGATGCAGCCGCCCACACGGCGCGCCGGTGCCGGCGGCAGCACCTCCTGCGTGGGCGTGGTCTCCTTCGCTGCGGTCGTCACCGGCAGGTCGATCGTGAAGGTCGTTCCGGATCCGACCTCCGAATCCACCCAGATGAAGCCGCCGCTCTGCTTGACGATGCCGTAGACGGTCGAAAGGCCGAGGCCCGTGCCCTGCGGCCCCTTCGTGGTGAAGAACGGCTCGAAGACCTTGCTCTGGAGATCCGGTGCGATGCCGTTACCCGTGTCGGAGACGAGGATCTGCACGTAGGTACCGGACGGCTGTACCGCGCGACCGGGGCCGGGGGTCTCGAGCACGGATTTCCGCACGGCGATCGAGAGCGTGCCGCCGCGCGGCATCGCGTCACGGGCGTTGATCGACAGGTTCAGGATGATCTGCTCGAGCTGCGTCGGATCGGCCGAGACGTTCGGCAACCCTTCAGGCGCGTCGATCTCCAGCTTCACGTCGTCACCCATGAGGCGGTCGACCATTGTGCTCATCGACTGCACGACCGACGAGACGTCGACGACACGGGGACTGAGGACCTGCTGGCGGGAGAAGGCCAGCAGCTGGCGGGTGAGGTCGCTCGCGCGCTGTGCGGCCCTGACGATCTGCTTCAGCGACTCGTGCGCGCCGATCTCCACCTGGAGCTGCTCGGCGAACCCGATCATCACCATCAGCATGTTGTTGAAGTCGTGCGCGATGCCGCCGGCCAGGCGCCCCACTGCCTCCATGCGCAGGGCGTGGCGCCGCTGTTCGGAGGAAACGCGCAGGCGATGCCGCTCGGCATCGGTCGCTTCAGAGGCAATGTCAAACGGGCGGTACCAGATGAGCCGCCCGGTGGTGTCCGGGCTCAGGTCCATCTTCTGCTCGATCCGTTCGAACAGCCGCCCGTCACGAGCGGTCACGACGTTCCGCGTGGGAGAGGCGCTCGGCGCCTTGTCCGAGCCGCGCGGTTCGTCCGCCTCGAGCGGCGCGAGGCGCGTGTCGATGCCCTCCACGGTCGCGGAGCGCATCTGCGCGGCCGAGAAGCCGGTGGCCCGCAGCATCGCCGGGTTCCATGAGAGCACGCGTCCCTCGTCGTCCACCAGCACGACCGCGTCGGGCGACGCCTCGAACAGCTCACCGATGTTGATGCGCACGTGATCGCCCGGTTCGCTCATGATGCACGCTCCGGCAGCAAGACCAGTTCCGTCGCGCTGGTGGCCAGCACGCAGCAGTTGCCGCCGCGGTGCTTCGCGTCGTACAGCGCGCGGTCCGCCGCGGCGACGAGGTCGGCGAGTGAGGTGAAGTGGGTCGCGGCGGCGATGCCGAAGCTCGCGGCCACGGGGATTGATGTCCCCGGCTCGGGCGTGAGCATGCGCTTCAGGCGCTGCGCCACCGACGCGAGCGTCTGCTCCGAGCCGGTCAGCACGACGGCGAGGAACTCCTCACCACCGTAGCGGCCGAATGCGTCGCCCCCGCGGAGGCTTCGCGACAGGCACTGCGCTGCGTGCGCCAGGACCCGGTCACCGACGCCGTGCCCGTGCGTGTCGTTCACCTGCTTGAACCGATCGAGGTCGCAGAAGATGAGCCCGAACGGGACCCGATCCTGCTCGAACCGGATCCACGAGGCCTGCAGCCGTGCGTCGAGCGCGCGCCGATTGAGGACGCCTGTCAGAGCATCGATGGTGGCCGCCTCGCGCCACCGCTGCGTCTCGCTGATGAGGGTGCGGCTGCCCTGCAGGGCTTCGCCGTACGCGCGGGTCTTCTGCACGACCAGCGATACCTGTGCGGCCGCGCGTCGGAACGCCACCGCGTGCGCGGGCCGGAACACGTCGACGTTGCGAGCGGTGAAGAAGAGGAAGCCGAGCGCCACGCCGTCGGCGATCAGCGGACACGCGAGGAGCGAGCAGGCGCCACGATCGATGAAATGCTGCGCGACCGGAGTCGGGCCGCCGTCTGCCCAGCCGGTGCGAAGATCCCGGATGATGACCGGATCGCGGCCGAGCGGCGCCGACCGCAGCCGGGCCTCACGCCAGGGCGCGGACCACGTCGGGTGCTGCGCCCGTCGGGCGCTCTTGCGCCAGTAGCCGCTCACCTGCTGGGCGTCTTCCGAGAGAAAGGCGCACTCCAGCGTGTCAAAGGGGATGATGCCGCTGAACGCGCCGAACAGGCGATCCAGGACCGAGTCGAGCAGCGCGTTGCGGTCGCGGACGATCCGATCGAAGAGGCGCGTCAGGTCGCGCTCGCGGCGCGCGATCCGTGAGGAGAGCGCGTCGAGCGCGCTGCCGAGATCCGCGATCGCATCCGCCGAGCCGATCTCTGCCACGGCCACCTTCGACGTCGGGTGTGTCCGCGTCGGCTCCGAAACACCCGCTGTCGCCTGCTGGTCCACGTCGCGCTCCTCGGGGGCACCGCTGCACGTTGATGCCCTCGCCTCCACATATCGGGAGTGTTTGGCGCACCGATAATAACCCGTAGTGAGCTAATGTATAGCTCTCATTGAGCTTTCATCACGCAAAACGATAGCCGGAGGGTCGGTGAGCGAAGCGCAGAGGTATCTGGTGGCGGTCCTGATGGCGGACGCGGCGGCGGCGCGGCAGCTTGCCGGTGCCCTGCAATCAGCGGGGATGTTGCCGCTGACCGCGGTACCGCCGGCCGTCCCTCGGCCGCAGACCGCCGCCGACCTCCCGGACGCCTGCGTCGTCGACCTCGCGTGGCTGCTTGGCGTCCCCGATCAGCAGGCGGCGCTGATGGACCTCAGGAGACCGGTGGTTGCAGTGGTCGATGTGGCAGGTCCGCCGCTCGTCGCCCTCGCCGCGGACCTGCATGCCGCGACGCTGCTGGTGAGGCCGGTGCACGACGCCCAGGTCGTGGCAGCGGTTCGACTGGCGGCGGCCGTTGGCGCGCAGCAGACGGCCGACGCGGCAATGCCGCGTTCCGCCGAAGACAAGCTGCGGGCCATCGCGGCCATCCTGCAGGACACGCCTCCGGCGGTGCTGCCGGCGGCGATGCGGGAGCTCCTCTCGTCACGCGAGCGCGAAATCGTCGAGCTGCTCTGGAGCGGCGCACGTGTCGCCAGCATCGCGCGTCACCTCCGGCTCAGCCCTCATACGGTCCGCAATCACCTGAAGTCGATCTTCCGCAAGGTGAACGTCCGCGGCCAGCGCGAGCTGTTCGAGCAGTGGCAAGGGCGAGCGGGACGGTAGACGGTAGACGGTAGACGTTAGACGTTAGACGTTAGACGTTAGACGTCAGAAGGTAGACGTCAGAAGGTAGGCGTTGGATGCTCGACGTCTGAGTTCACGGCGTGGCTTCTCCCGCCGTTCGCGTGCAGTTGCGCCCGGCCGCCTTTGCCTCGTAGAGCGCCACGTCGGCAGCCCGCAAGATGTCGGCCGGGGAGTCGCCGTTCGCGGGGAACTCGGCCACGCCCGCGGAGAAGGTGACCGACCATCCCAGTGCGGCGGCGACGTCGGTCCATGCCCGGCGCAGTTCCTCCAGCCGCTGTCGCGCGGCCCGCGTGTTGGCGCCCGGCAACATCAGCGCGAACTCCTCGCCGCCGTAGCGGAACACCACGTCGTCCATCCGCACGTGCGCGGAGAGGAACTCGGCGAAGGTGCGGAGCAGCTTGTCGCCGGCATCGTGGCCGAACGTGTCGTTGAACTGCTTGTAGTGATCGAGGTCGACCATCGCCACGGCGAGGCCGTACTCCAGGCGCGAGGCCCGGCTCACTTCACGAGCCATCGCTTCGTCCATGTAGCGACGGTTGTAGACGCCCGTGAGCGGATCGCGCACGGACTGGTTCAGGAGCCGGTCGCGCAACTGGATGTTCGCCAGCGGCAGTGCGAGCCGCTCGGCGATATCGGCGGCGCGACGACGCTCGTCGCTCGTGAGCGTCGCACGCATCGACACGCCGGCAATGCCCTTCGCCTCGGCCTGGAGGTGGAAGAGCCCAAGCGTCTCGCCGTCCGCCATCAGCGGCAGGCACAGCGAGTCGGCGCCGCGGCAGATCGCGTGCGGGCACACCGTATCGGCCGACGCGCTCGAATCGTGCACGCGCCCGCAGCGCAGCGCGACGCACTCCTCCATCGAGAGCCGCTCGGGCGGAGGGTCGCAACCCCAGCAGACGAGCGATTCGACCGTGCCGCCCATCGGGTCCACCAGCATGAGCGTGCCGTTGGTCTGCGGCAGCAGCGCCTCCATGTGCAGGCTGAGGACCGAGCGGATCTCTTCACGGGAGCGCAGGGTCTGCAACAGCTCCGTCAACGCGCGGTACTGCCGGCGCTCGTGCAGTTCGCGTTCGAGATCGGCCTTGGCCGCCGCCAGGTCGTCCCACAGTCTGCGCAGGTCGGACGCGTCGCGCATGAACGCGACCGACAGCCGGCGTTCCCCCAGCACCACCGAGCCGAGGGCGATGTCCACGGCCAGTTCGCTGCCATCGGCGCGCCGCGCCTTCAGCGTCAGCCCGCTGCCCATGCGGCGCATGTGCGGATGGCTCTGGTACTCCAGCCGCTTGCCCACGTGCGCGTGCCGCATCCGATCGGGGATGATGCTCTCGATTGGTGCGCCCTCCAGCGCGCCGTGCTCGAAGCCGAGCAGCCGATGCATCTGCTCGTTCGCACCCACGATGACGCCGGCGTGGTCGACGATGGCGATGCCATCTGGCGCCGCCTCGATGAACGCGGCGAGCGTCTCGCTGGCAGAGGGCTCGATCGCGGGAAGCGGCAGGACGCGTGCCTCAGCGCCGGTCACCTCTTCGGGTTCGAGGGGGCTGCCGCCGGTTGATGCCGGATCGCGGGTGGGGACGCCAAGAAGTTTCGCAATGGCGCTCAGCATGCCGGCACCTCCGCATCCAGGCCGCGCGCCCACTGCAGGGCGTCGGCGTACGCATCCGCCAGCCGCAGGACCGACACACGCAGCCGGTCCAGCGTGCGCGTCGACACATCCCACGCGCCACGCTCGTAGCTCGTCACCGCGTCGAGCACGTCGCGGGCCACGTTCGGCTGCCCGAGCAGGGCATCCTTCACGAGCGCGGGCAGCGGCATCTCGGCGATGGCCGCGGACATGGGCCGGCGGAGAATCGCGTCGAGCACGGAGCACAGGCCCAGCAGGAAGAAGGCGTTGTCGTCGTCGCAGCCCTCGAGTTCACGGGCAAGCGCCTCGCAGCAGCGTGCCCGCACGAGGGCAACCGCGAGCATCTCGCTCGTCTGCCCATGATTCAGGCCGGCTAGCGTCCAGACCGACACCCATTTGCGGATGCGGTCACGCCCGAGCAGCAGCAGCGCCTGTCGCAAGGACGTCACCTCGCGCCGCAGCCCGAAGGCAGCGGAGTTGACCGACCGGAGGACGCGGTAGGTCAGCGACACGTCGGCCTTCACCAGTTCCTCGAGGGCGGACACCGGCAGGTCCTCACGATTGAGCGCGGCGAGCAGCCGCAGATAGGCCAGCTGCTGCCCCGCCATCGGCGAGGCGGTGAATGTCGTGGGTCTGCAGAAGTAATAGCCCTGGAAGAGCTGGTAGCCGATCGGCCGCAATGCGTCGACGACCTCTGCCCGCTCGACCTTCTCGGCGATCAGGCGCACGCCACGCGGACGGAAGCGCGCCGCCAGCGCACGGCATTCGTCCATTGACGTGTCGAGCACGTCCACCTTGATGAACTTCACGAACGGCAGCAGGGCCTCCGCCGGTGATCCGGCCACGAAGTCGTCGAGCCCGATGGCGTACCCGCGGTCGTGCAGCCGGGCGCATGCGTCCACGACGTCCTGGTCCACCGGCACGTCCTCCCGGACCTCCACCACGAGGGCGGATGGCGGCAGCAGCGTCGCCGCGTCACCGAGCAGCAGGCCGCGCGTGAAGTTCACGAACGCCGGCCGACCCGCGGTCAGCGTGTCGAGCCCCAGCGCGAGCACCGCGTTCGAGAGGACGCTGGCGCTCGCGCCGTCACCGCAGTCATCGCAGCGCACCGCATCGGCGCCGTCGCGGTACAGCAGCTCGTAGCCGAACACCGTGCCCCGCTGATCGAGAATCGGCTGCCGCGCCAGATGCACTGCACCGTGCCCCTGGCGTCCGCCGTCGGGCGCCATCGCGGTAACAGCCCGCGCGCCGGGCGTCAAATGTGTCTGCATGAAGCTCCGCCTCATCTATCGACGATCCCGCCGCACCGCGCAATGCCGCACTTCGGGTCATGGCTGGCCCGTTGTGGGCTGGATGAAGGCGTCCCGCCGCACGCCGATAGTCCCTTGCGAGCCTGGAAGGAGGACGACGGTGACCACCAACGCACACGACGCCGCCGCGGATGATTTCTGTGCCAACGACCTGCTTGCCGTCACCGCCGACGACGCCGGCATGCGCGAGGGGCTGCGCGACATCCTCGTGGAGGAAGCGCCGCGGCTGCTCACCCGCATGGACGCCGGCCTCGCGGCCGCGTCAGCCGTCCTGGTGGCCGACGCCGCGCACGCCGTGAAGAGCCTGGTCGCCACCGTCGGTGGGCGGCGAGCCTTCGCGCTCGCCGATGCCCTGGAGCGCCGTGCGCGCCAGGGCGACACGTCCGACGCCCGCCAGGGCGCCGACGCCCTCGCCGCATCGATCGGCAAGCTCACCGCGGACCTCACTGCGTTCATCGAGCGCGAGCGCCGCACGTGCTGAACCCACACGCTGCGGCTGACGGCGCGCCGCACATCCGCCGCGTGCAGCGCATCATGGTGTGCGATGACGACATCGCGGTCCGCTTCGCGCTGAAGCGCCTGTTCTCGATGGAACTCGGCGCCGACGTGGTCGAGGCCGAGAATGGGCTCGCGGCCTTGAAGGCGCTCCGCAGCCATGTGCCCGACCTCCTGGTGCTCGACCTGCACATGCCGTTCGTCGACGGCGTCGAGACGCTCAGCGCTGTCCGGAACACGCCCTCCCTTTCGCACCTGGCCGTCATCGTACTGACCGGCGAATGCGGGGCCGACATCGTCCGCAGGGTCATCGACCTGGGCGTCACGGACTACCTCGCGAAGCCGCTCTCCAAGACCGGCACCCGCGAGCGGCTGAAGCGCATCATCACCTCCCTCAAGGTGGACACGCGCATCACCGGCCGCCCGCAACGCGGCGACGGCGACGCGCCGGTGCTCATGGCCGGAGCGAAGCTCCTCGTCGCGGATCCCTCGGAGGACTTCCGCTACTTCATGCGGACGACCTTCGGCACCCGCTTCCGCATCATCGAGGCGGCGACGGGCGTGGATGCGCTCGATGTGGCACTGCAGGCCAAGCCCAACGCCATCATGCTGGGGCGCGACCTGCCTCACTTCGCCGCGGACCAGCTCGCGCAGAAGCTCCGCGCGCTGAAGGTCAGGCCCGACCTGGTCCTGATCGCCGTCGGCGCGAAGCAGGAACTCGAACAGGTGCGTGCAACAGGCCTCTACGACGCGTGCATCCAGCGCTCGTTCGTGCCCGAGGTGTTCACGCGCGAGTTCGACGCGCTCGGCCCGGCCTCCGTACCGCTCGCCGAACTGCTGGGCAAATGCCCGTCCCTCCGGGCGCAGATGGTGAGCGCGGCCGAGCAGGTCTTCGGCATGATGCTCAAGATGGACATCGAACCACGCGACCGCGTGGTGGTGCCCTTCACGCCTCCCTTCATCGTGGCCCGCATCTCCATCGAGGTCACGCAGTCACTCATGGCGAACATCGACCTCGTCGCCGACATCTCGAGCGCCGAGGCGTTCGCCGTCGCCATGTTCGGCATTCCCGAGGCTGCGGAGGGCATGGCCGAACTCTCGAACATCGTCGCAGGCCGGGTGAAGCACGCGCTGGTCAGCGACGGCGTGCAGGCGGTGCTCGGACTCCCGGACGTGCGGGTGGTGGACAGCGGCGGCCCCGACGCGCGCACGCCGGACTCCCTGGGCGTCCGCTTCGGCGTGGCCGGCGCCGATCACGAACTCGAAATCCGCCTGATCGTGTCGCCCGCGCCAGCGGCCCCCGTCGACGCCGCGGGCGCGACGTTACCCATCGGCGAGAACCTGTGATGAACGAAAACGAGATCGTCCGCGAGTTTCTCGTCGAGAGTGCCGAGAACCTCGACCAACTGGATCAGGCGTTCGTGCAGTTGGAGAAGGACCCGCACGACCGCACGAACCTGGCCGGCATCTTCCGGACCATTCACACCATCAAGGGCACGTCCGGGTTCCTCGGATTCGGCACGCTCGAGCGGGTCGCGCACGCCGGAGAGAACCTCCTCAGCCTCCTGCGCGAAGGGACGCTGGCGCTGGACGCCCCGATGACCAGCGCGCTGCTCCGCGTCGTCGATGCGACCCGGCGGATGCTGACGCATGTCGAGGCGACGGGCAGCGACGGCGGTGAAGACTACTCGTCGCTGATCGCCGAACTCGAACGGCTCGCCACTCGCACGCCAGACACCAGCGCCGTCGTCGCGGAGGCTGCCCCCGACGCACCGGTGCCCCTGCCAGCCCTCGAGCCGGCGAATCCGCCCATCGCGGTGCTCCAGACGGCCGCCGACGTCGATGCGCCGGCTCCCCAGGGGGCCGCGTCACTGCAGGTGACACAGGCCGATGAGGCGGGTACCACCGTCCCGAACCGCCGGTCTGGCCAGGATCGACGATCGGGCGACGACCGTCGCGCCCAGGACGAGAAGGCTCCCGCAGCGGCCGATTCGTCGCTGCGAATCGATGTGGGCCTGCTCGATCGCCTGATGAACCTCGTCGGGGAGCTGGTCCTCGCGCGGAACCAGATCCTCCAGTACACGGCGACGCAGACCGACTCGGCCTTCGTCAGCGCGACGCAGCGACTGAACCTCGTCACCTCCGAACTCCAGGAAGGGGTGATGAAGACGCGCATGCAGCCGATCGGGAACATCTGGACCAAGTTCCCCCGCATCGTCCGCGACCTCGCGGTGCAGTGCGGACGCGAGGTCCGCATCGAGATGGAAGGCCGCGACACGGAGCTGGACAAGACCATCATCGAGGCCATCAAGGATCCGCTGACGCACATCGTGCGGAACTCGGTCGATCACGGCATCGAGCCGCCGGATGAGCGTGCCGCGAAGGGCAAGCCGCGCGAGGGGGTCCTCTCGCTCCGCGCCTTCCACGAAGGCGGGCAGATCAACATCGAGATTGCGGACGACGGCGCCGGCATTGACCCGGAGAAGGTGAAGCGGAAGGCCGTCTCGCGCGGAATCATCGCCAGCGAGCAGGCGGCGCGGCTCGGCGATCACGAGGCCACCCGCCTCGTCTTCCTGCCGGGCTTCTCCACCGCCGAGAAGATCAGCAACATCTCCGGGCGCGGCGTCGGCATGGACGTCGTCAAGACGAACATCGAGAAGATCGGCGGCCAGGTCGACATCCACAGCGTCGTCGGCAGCGGCACCACCCTCAAGATCAAGATCCCGCTCACGCTGGCGATCATTCCCGCGCTCATCGTCGCGGGTGCCGACGGCGAACGGTACGCCATCCCCCAGGTGAGCCTCCTCGAACTCGTCCGCCTCGAGGGGACGCAGGCGCGCACCGGCATCGAATCCATCCAGGGCACGCCGTTCTACCGCCTGCGCGGCAATCTCCTCCCGCTCGTCTACCTGGATGAGGCGTTCGAGCGTGGCACGGCCCAGCGCGACCCCGAGGTGGTGAACATCGTCGTGCTCAAGGCGGACGACCGCCAGTTCGGCCTGATCGTCGACGCCATCCACGACACGGAGGAGATCGTCGTCAAGCCGCTCGGCAAGCAGCTGAAGGGTATTGCGACCTTCGCGGGCGCCACCATCATGGGTGACGGACGGGTGGCGTTGATCCTCGACGTGATGGGCATCGCCCAGCGCGCCCACGTCATCTCGGAGGCCCGCGACCGGCGGATCTCGGAGGGCGACGCCGGCGACCATGCGGGCGACCCACAGCACGATCTGCAGGCGCTGCTCGTCTGCCGTGTGGGTGACGCCGACCGCATGGCCATCCCGCTCAACCGGGTGGCCCGGCTCGAGGAGTTCCCCACCACCAGCATCGAGCGCTCCGGCTCCCAGGACGTCGTGCAGTACCGCGGCGTGATCATGCCGCTGATCGATCTGTCCACGGTGTTCACCGGCCGGCCCACCCAGGGCGGTGACCTGCGGCAGGTGGTCGTTCACGGCGAGGGCGACCGCAGCGTCGGCCTGGTCGTCGGGCAGATCCTCGACATCGTCAACGAGCGGATCGACATCCAGCGCCGGTCCACGCGCCACGGCGTGCTCGGGTCGGTCGTCATCCAGCAGCGCGTCACCGACCTGATCGACGTGGCCGCGGTCGTCGGGACCTCGAGTGCGTCCGACACGTGGGCGGCGGCCTAGCCCGGAGATCATGATGATGACAACCGCCACTCCCAGCGGCACGGCGCAGTACGCCACCTTCTATCTCGACGGCCTCTACCTGGGCATCGAGGTGCTCAGCGTGCAGGAGGTCATCCGCCACCAGCCGCTGACGCCGGTTCCGCTCGCGCCCCCCGTGGTCCGCGGGCTGATCAACCTGCGAGGGCAGATTGTGACCGCGGTCGACCTCCGCGCACGCCTGGGCCTTCCGCCGCAACCCGATGATGCGCTCCCGATGAACGTGGTCGTGCGGACGACCGACGGCGTCGTGAGCCTCCTCGTCGACGAAATCGACGATGTGGTGGAGGTGCACGCGGGCCAGTTCGAATCGCCGCCCGACACCATCCGTCGACGCCTCGACACGCTCGTCACCGGCGTCTACAAGCTCCCACGCAAGCTCCTGTTGATCCTGGATGTCGAGCGCACGGTCGCGTGCGGCGCATCCACGCACGTGTCATAGCGCGGCCCCGAGCCGCATCTGCGAAATCGAGAGAGGAACAACCATGTCGAACGGTCGATTCAAGCGCGTCGGGAACCTGGCACTCACGACGGACGTTGCCGTCCGCACGGCAGATGACGATCTGCTGGAACTCGGACGTCAGATGGAAGCCCTGCGCGAGTCGCAGGAAGTGGTGGAGTTCGCGCCGGACGGCACGGTCAGCGCCGCCAACGACCGCTTCCTGGCCGCACTCGGCTACACGCTCGACGAGCTGCGCGGCCGGCCTCATCGCGCGCTGCTCGACCCTGCGGCCGCCGCCAGCCCGGACTACACGGCGCTGTGGCACGGCCTCGCCCGCGGAGAGAGCCAGACCGCGCTGCACCAGTTCGTCACCAAGGCGGGCGCCACGCTCTGGCTGCAGGCGTGCTACCTGCCGCTCAAGGACGCGACCGGGCTGCCCGCACGCATCGTCGCGGTCGGCTCCGACGTCACCGCCCACCAGGCGTCGGTCGGCGAGCTCCGCGACGAACTGCAGGCACGCGTCGACGTGATGAACCTGACCAGCATCGTCTCCGAGGCCAACCTGCGGGGCGACATCCTCAACGCCAACGACAAGTACATCGAGGTCTCGAAGTACTCGCGTGAGGAGCTGATCGGCCGGCCGCACAACGTCACGCGCCACCCGGACATGCCCAAGGAGGTCTTCAAGACCATGTGGGGCACCATCGGGCGCGGACAGATGTTCCGCGGCGTCATCAAGAACCGCGCGAAGGACGGCACGCCGTACTACGTGGATGCCGTGATCAAGCCGATCCTGGGCAAGAACGGCAAGCCGCGGAAGTACCTCGGCGTGCGGTACGACATCACCGAGGCGGAACTGGCGCGGCAGAACATGCAGGGGATCGTCGACGCGATCAACCGCTCCTACGCGTCGATCGAGTTCGACCTGGACGGCCGCATCCTCACCGCCAACCAGAACTTCCTCTCGACCATGGGATACCGCGTCGAGGAGATCGAGGGACGGCACCACAGCATGTTCGTCGAGCCGCAGTACGCAGCCACGCCGGAGTATCGCGAGTTCTGGGCGCAGCTCAAGGCCGGCAAGTTCCAGGCTGGCGAGTTCAAGCGCATCGGCAAGGGGGGCAACGAGGTCTGGATCCAGGCGACTTACAACCCGGTGTTCGACGAGTACGGCAGGCCGGTGAAGGTGATCAAGTTCGCCACGGACACGACCGAGACCGCGCGGATGATCCAGGCGGTCACGCGGAATGCGCAGTCCCTCGCCTCCTCGTCCGAGGAGTTGACCGCCGTGAGCCAGCAGCTTGGCGCCAATGCCGAGGAGACCTCCGCGCAGGCGAACGTGGTGTCCGCGGCGTCCGAGCAGGTCAGCAAGAACGTCCAGACGGTGGCCACAGGCGCCGAGGAGATGAGCGCGAGCATCCGGGAGATCGCCAAGAACGCGTCGGAGGCGGCGCGCGTCGCGATGGCCGCGGTGACGCTCGCCGACAGCACGAACCAGACCGTCGCGAAGCTCGGCGACAGCAGCGCGGACGTCGGCAAGGTCATCAAGGTGATCACCTCGATTGCGCAGCAGACCAACCTGCTGGCCCTGAACGCGACCATCGAGGCGGCCCGTGCCGGCGAGGCCGGAAAGGGATTTGCCGTGGTCGCGAACGAGGTGAAGGAGCTGGCCAAGGAGACCGCGAAGGCGACCGAGGACATCAGCCAGAAGATCGAGGCGATCCAGACCGACACGCGCGGCGCCGTCCAGGCCATCGCGCAGATCGGGGACGTCATCAACCAGATCAACGACATCTCGAACACCATCGCCAGCGCCGTCGAGGAGCAGACGGCGACCACGAACGAGATCACGAAGAACGTGACGGAGGCCGCCCGCGGCAGCGTGGAGATCGCGCAGAACATCACGGGCGTCGCGCAGGCGGCCCGGAGCACGAGTGACGGCGCTGCCGATACGCTGAGCGCGTCCACCGCCCTCTCGAAGATGGCGGCGGACCTGCAGGCGCTCGTGTCCCGGTTCCAGCGGGCCTGACACGCTCCCGGCGCTCACCCATCAACACAATGGCGATCACACGGAGAACGGCATGAAAGCCCTCGTCGTCGACGACTCGCGCGCGATGCGCATGATCCTGACCGGCATGCTGAAGGAATGTGGATTCGACGTGCTGGAAGCCAAGCACGGGCGCGAGGCGCTGACGTGCCTCGAATCCAACCCCGACACCACCCTGGCCCTCATCGACTGGAACATGCCCGAGATGAACGGGCTCGAACTGCTTCAGGCACTGAAGGCGGACGGCCGCTACGGCTCGCTGCGCCGGATGATGGTCACCACCGAATCCGAGATGGCGAACATCTCCAAGGCCATGGACGCCGGCGCCAGCGAGTACGTCATGAAGCCGTTCACGGTTGGCGTCATCCAGGACAAGCTGCGCGTCCTCGGGCTCGTGAGCTGACGCATGCGTCCGATTCGCGTCCTGGTCGTCGACGATGCGGTCGTCGTGCGGCGGGTGGTGAGCGACGCGCTCTCCGCCGCGCCCGACGTGGAGGTGGTCGCGACGGCGGCAAACGGCCGCATCGCGCTCCAGCGGATTCCGCAGTGCACCCCCGACCTCGTCACGCTTGACGTCGAGATGCCGGAGATGGACGGGCTGGAAACGCTGCGGCGCCTCAGGGTCGAGTACCCCACGCTGCCGGTCATCATGTTCAGCACGCTCACCGAGCGTGGGGCGACGACGACCCTCGATGCGCTGGCGCTTGGCGCCAGCGATTACATCACGAAGCCGAGCCACACCGGCTCCCTCGAACAGAGCATGGCGCGGCTGCGCGAGGAGCTGCTGCCGCGGATCCGTGCGCTCGCCGGCCGGTCGGCGCCGGCCCCCGCGGCACGCGCGGCCGTACCGGCGGCGGGCACGCGGACCACACCGCCGTTGCCGGTCCGCACGATGGCACGCCCGCCTGGCGTGCTGGCCATCGGCGTGTCGACCGGCGGCCCGAATGCGCTCGGTGCCCTTCTGCCCTGTCTGCGCGCTGACCTGCCGGTGCCGGTCGTGATCGTGCAGCACATGCCGCCCATGTTCACGCGGCTGCTGGCCGAACGGCTCGACGCGCAGTGCGCGCTCACCGTCCGCGAAGCGGCAGGTGGCGAGCGACTGACACCTGGCACGATCTACATCGCGCCCGGCGGGTCCCACATGATCGTCGAGCGGCGCGGCACGGAGGTCGTGACCGCGCTCACGCAGACACCGCCGGAGAACTCGTGCCGGCCTGCGGTCGACGTGCTGTTCAGGAGCGTGGCGGCGACGTACGGCGCCGAGGCGCTGGCCCTGGTCCTCACGGGCATGGGGCAGGACGGGCTGCGCGGCTGTGAAGAGATCCGCGATCGCGGCGGTCGCATCCTGGCGCAGGACGAGGCGAGCAGCGTTGTCTGGGGCATGCCCGGTTTCGTCGCGAAGGCCGGGCTCGCCGAGAAGGTGCTGCCACTCGGCGACCTCGCACCTGAAATCAACCATCTGACCACGGGCGGACGCATCGGGCGCCGCACCGAACCACAGGCCGGTGCGGGGCGCACCGCCGTCGCGTCGTAGGACTCTCGCGTGCCGCTATCCACATCTGATTTCGATTACATCCGCACCTTCGTCGCCGGACGCTCCGGCATCGTGCTCGAGACCGGGAAGGAGTACCTGGTCGAGGCGCGGCTCCAGCCCCTGGCGACGCGCCTGCGCCTTGCCGGCATTCCCGAGCTCGTCGCCGCCATGCGCCGGACGCGCGACCGCGACCTCGAACGCCAGGTCATCGAGTCGATGACCACGCACGAGACCACCTTCTTCCGGGACGTCGCGCCGTGGGAGGCGCTGCAGAAGCACGTCCTGCCACGATTGATCCAGGCCCGACGCGTGACGCGGCAACTGAAGCTCTGGTGCGCCGCCGCGTCAACCGGCCAGGAACCCTACTCCATCGCGATGCTGCTGGCGGACCAGTTCCCGGAACTGGACACGTGGCAGGTGCAGTTCATCGCCAGCGACCTGTCGCTCGAGGTGCTCGAGCGCGCCAGGGCCGGACGCTACTCGCAGCTGGAAGTGAACCGCGGGCTGCCGGCGCACTATCTGGTCAAGTACTTCACGCGGCACGGGGCCACGTGGGAGATCCGCCCGGAGATCAGGAAACGGGTCGACTTCCAGCAGATCAACCTGATCGAGCCGTGGCCGGTGCTGCCGGCGTTCGACATCGTGTTCATCAGGAACGTGATGATCTACTTCGACACGGATGCCAAGCGGTCGATTCTCGGCCGGATTCGACAGCGGCTCCGTGCCGACGGCCACCTCTTTCTCGGGGCGGCCGAAACCACCCTCAACATCGACGCGGGCTTCGCACGCACGGAGTACGAGCGCGCGGGCTGCTACCGGATTGCCGCGTAGTGCGGCTGGAAGGAATGTCCATGCCTCCTGTTGCGCGCCAGGACGTAGTGCTCGTCACCGAGGACGTCTGGCTCTCGATCCTCAACATGGCGCCGCACGTCGCGGCCGCGCCCGGCGTCCCGTCCGGTGGCGACAGCCTCGTGGGCGTCGTGCAGATCACCGGCGACTGGGTCGGAGCGGTGACGGTGCAGGTGCCGTGGACGCTGGCCGTGCGGCTCGCGGCGGCGATGTTCGCCGCGTCGGACAGCGTGCCGACGCGTGACGACCAGGTCGATGCGCTCGGCGAGATCACCAACATGATCGGCGGCAGCCTGAAAGGCATCGTCGATGGCTGCTGCCACCTGTCGCTGCCGGCCGTCATTGCCGGAAGCGGCTACGAGTTGTGCATGCCAGGTGGCCGCACGGTGCACCGGGTCGACTTCGAGTGCGATGGCGAGCCGTTCGTCGTCTCGGTGATTGCCACCGAAGCGGTGCACAGCTCATCCACAGATGGCACGCAGGAAGAGGCGCGCGACAGCCGGGTTCCGGTTTAGTATCGCGCCATCGTGCTGCACACCACGCTCGCCCCGGACTTCCCACGAACGATTCTCGACACGATCGACGAGATCGTCTACGCGCTCGAACTCTCGGACGACACGCTCACCCAGGCGCGGGTCACCTTCGTCAGCGAACGGGTTCGCGACGTGCTCGGGTTCACCCCCGAGGAGTTCATCGAGAATCGCGGGCTCTGGGTCACGCTCGTGCACCCCGCCGATCTGGCGTCACTCGAGCAGGCCAGCCGCGAGATTCTCGAGAGCCGGCGGCCAGGACGGCGCTACTTCAGGATCCGCCACAAGACGCGAGATGAGTACGTGTGGCTCGAAGACAGCATCGTGCCGCAGGTCGATGCCATGGGCACGGTCATCGGCGCGGCACGGGACGTCACCGCCAGGCGGCGCTCGCTGCTGCAGATGACGTTCCTCATGGAGAACACGCGCGACGGATTCTTCATGCTCGACAGCGATCTCCGCTGCACGTACGTGAACCCGGCCGGCGCCGCGATGTTCGGCGGCAAGGCGGCCGACATGCACGGGCACCGCATCACCGACTTCCTCGTCGAACCGAACAGGACCGCGTTCGCCGCCACTGCGGCTGAAGCCGTGGCGCGCGGCGAGGTCGTGCGCCGCTCCGGGTTCTGCCACACATTGAACCGGTGGCTCGATCTCGCGATCTTCCCGGGCCCTGACGGGGTCGTGCTGTCGCTGCGCGACGTGACGGAGCAACGCACCTCGGAGGAGCGGCTGCGCACGTGGGTCGACGAGGCACCGGTCGGCCTGTTCAGGACGATCCCGAATGGGCAGATGCTCGACGCGAACGGCACCGCGCTCGCGATGCTGGGGTACCCGAGCCTCGATCGCCTCCGGGAACAGCAGGCGCTCGACCTCATTGCCGATACCGAGGACCCGGCGTCGGCGCAGATCGACTTCTCACGGGTCGATCGGCTCACGGGGATACCGGTGACGCTGCGGCGGCTGGACGGGTCGCCCATCCCCGTGCTGATGAACCTCCGCACGGTGCGCGATCACGCGGGGCAGGCGGTCGAGGTGCTCGGGTCGTTCGAGGACCGGAGCGACCCCGCCACGCTGCGGAGCGCGCTGCTCTCGAGCGCGCGGCGGTACCGCATCCTCTTCGACGAGAACGTCACGCCGATGGTGCTCGTGTCCGCCGACGGCACGATGCTGAGCCGCAACAAGGCCTTCCTCCGGCTGGTCGGCGCGAGCGACGCGACCCTTCAGGAACAGACCGGCGCGTTCTCCGCGCACCTGGCCACTCCCGAGGCGTTCGAGCGCTGGCCGCGAAAGTCCGCGCCGAGGGGCGTGTGGAAGGCGTCGAACTGGTGCTGCGCCGCGGTGACGGATCCACGCGGCGGGTGCTGATGAGCGCGCGCCTGTCGAGCGAGATGGCCGATGCGCACTGCATCGAGACGAGCTTCGTCGACATCGAGGAGCGGAGCCGCGCGAAGGACGCGCTCGGCCAGGCGCTGCGCGAACGCGAATTCCTGCTGCGCGAACTGCACCACCGGGTGAAGAACAACCTCCAGCTGATTTCGTCGCTCCTGAGCCTGCAGGCCCGCGAAACCACGGACCCGCAGCTCCACGAGTTCGCGCAGAAGGCGCGCGACCGCATCATGGCGATGGCCGTCGTCCACGAGCGGCTCTACCAGACTGACGAAGTCGGATCGGCCTGTATCCAGGGCTACCTGCAGGCGCTCGTCGACAAGCTGGCCGACTCGCACGACCTCGCCGCGCGGCACATCTCAGTCGACGTCTCCGGCGCGTGCGTGCAGATGACGCTCGACCAGACGATGCGGTGCGGGTTGATCGTGAATGAGCTGGTGATGAACTCGCTGAAGCACGCGTTCGGGCCGGGCGGCGGCACCATCACGGTGGTCGTCGCGCAGTCAGCATCGGACCCACGGCAGGTGTCCATTACGGTGGCGGACTCCGGCAAGGGCCTGCCACCCGGCTTCGATGCCGCGTCGGTCGACACGCTGGGCATCCAGATGATCGAGAACCTCGCACGCCAGGGCGGCGGCCAGGTGCGATGGGAGTCCGCGGGCGGCACGCGCGTGACCGTCTCGGTCTCGCTTGCCGCTGGCGAGCAGGACAGGGTGGATGCAGTCGTTTGAACGGCAACCACCTCCAGCGGACACAGTGGTCAGCCGGCAGGGGAATCCGAAATGCTCAGCTTGAGCTCAGCGGTATCGCCTGATATAACGCTGAGGTCTGTCGCGGAGTGCCCGCAAACAGGCGTGCTGATCTGACAACGCGTGCAATCAACCGAGTCCCGCTCCTCCGGCGTCCGTCCGACCGTCCTCGTGGTCGAGGACGAGTGGCTCGTGGCCAGGCACATCCAGGCGTGCCTGCAATCCTCCGGCTTCGACGTGCTCACGCCGGTCCACAGCGCACGGTCGGCGATCGACGCGGCGCTCCACGCGCGGCCCGACGTGATCGTGATGGACGTCAAGCTCGATGGCGAGATGGACGGCATCAGCGCGGCGCGCGAGATCGCGCGCCATCGCCCGACCCCGGTCGTCTGCCTGACGGCGCATGCCGATCGCGAGACCGTCGCCCGTGCGGCGGCGGGCCAGGCCGCGAGCTACATCCTGAAGCCGTTCGTCGAACGCCAGCTGGTCTCCGCCGTGCTGCTGGCGTCGCACCAGCGCAGCGTCGCGGGCCAGGGGCTCCTCTGGGGTGTCGCCGACGACCCCGTGCGTGCCATCGCGGCGATGCTCGCCGGGCGCGAGAGTTCGAAGGCCGCGCCGACCGCCACTCCCCTGCCCGATGCCGCGGTGCGGCTCTCGCCGCGCGAACGCGAGCTCGTGTCGATGCTGGCCGAAGGCGCGAGACTGTCCGGCATCGCGTGCAAGCTCGGCCTCAGCACGCACACCGTCCGCAATCACCTCAAGTCGATCTTCCGCAAGTTGAACGTCCACTCGCAGCACGACCTCGTGGAGTTCTGGCGCACGAAGGTTCCGAACTGAGAAGTCAGAAGTGAGAGGTCCTTCTCCGGCGCCGCATTCCTGACTTCTGAGTTCTGCGTTCTGACTTCCCCTGTTTCCTCCCGAATCGCCCTTGAACCCCGGTGCCGGGTCAAGTACAGTTCCCCGACCTTCCCGCGTTTCTTATGCGGGAAGGAGAACCCGGACTTCAGAACCCGCATGCGTGGCGGGTTCCTGATCGGAGGCAGCAGTACATGAAGCGCTTCACTGTTCCAGCCCTGGCCGCTGTCGCGACGGCCGGTGCGCTCTCGCTCACGATGTCGCCCGTCCAGGCGCAGTCACGGGCGAAGGCGACCAACGTCCCGACCATCCCGCACGAAGCGGTGCCCAACTTCTTCAAGAACCCTCCCGGCATCTACACCGGTGAGCACATGGGCATCTCGACCGACTCCAAGGGCAACATCTACATCTATCACCGCGCCGGTGAGACCCGGCTGTTCCAGTACGACGCAACCGGCAAGTTCGTGCGTGAGATCGGCCGCAACAACTACGGCGAGTCGTTCGCGCACTCGGTCCGTGTCGACGCCCAGGACAACATCTGGACGGTCGACGAAGGCACCGACATGCTGGTGAAGTTCAGCCCGGCGGGCCAGGTGCTGATGACGATTGGCCGTCGCGAGGATCCGCTCGGCTCGCTCAGCAACATGCCGGGCCAGGGCATCTTCCACGGGCGGAACGAGAAGTACCGCTTCGGCCGCGAGACCGACATCGCGTGGGACCAGCAGGGCAACATCTTCGTCTCCGACGGCTACTTCGACGCGCGCGTCGTGAAGTTCGACAAGAACGGCCGCTTCATCAAGGCGGTCGGCAAGCGCGGACCCGGCAACCTGGAGTTCAACACGCCGCACTCCATCGCGACCGACTTCCAGGGCAACGTCTACGTCGGTGACCGCGGCAACGCCCGCGTGACCGTGCTCGACAACGACCTGAACCTGAAGGCCAACTACGACCAGGTCGGCAACCCCTGGGCGGTGTGCGTCTCGGGTGGTCCCGGCCCGAAGGATCCGGGCAAGCAGTACCTCTACGTCTCCAACTCGTGGCCGGACAGCGCGCCGGCGGCGCAGGCCGAGTACACCGGCGAGGTCTACAAGATGGAACTCGACGGCACGATCATCGGCAAGTTCGGCAAGGGCGGCAAGGCGATCGGCGAGTTCTCGACGATCCACCAGATGGACTGCCGCGACCCGAACACGATCTACACGGCGGAGATCAACAACTGGCGCTCGCAGAAGATTCTGCTGAAGCCCACGGCTGCTCCGTCCAGGACGAGTGCGCACTAGGAGACGCGGATGAATCGCACATTCAAGGGACTGGTAACCGCCGGCGTGCTCGCGCTCGGCGGATCGCTCTACGCGCAGTCGACGGCCCCGGCGGCGCCGGAGATCGCCTTCGACAGCGTCGACCTCCTCAAGTGGGACGACAGCCACATCGTCGGCGAGGTGGGCGGTGTCGGGCAGGACTCGAAGGGCAACGTGTACGTCTACACGCGCACGGGTCATGCGTACGCGACGATCGGTGACAACCGCACCTTCCAGCGATACGGCTCGCGCCTCTTCATCTACGACAAGAGCGGGAAGTTCGTGAAGGAGTGGGGCCAGGACGTCTACGGCTTCAACGTGGCATACGGGCTGCGCGTGGATCCGCAGGACAACATCTGGACCGTCGATGCGGCGGCCAGCCAGGTGGTGAAGTTCGATCCGAACGGGAACGTTGCGCTCGTCCTCGGCCGCAAGCCGGAGGCGATCAACGTGCGTCCGGCCGCCCCGCGTGGTGAAGGCGGCGGACCCGGTGCCGCGGCCGGCGGCGGTGTCGGTCGTGCAGGCGGCCCCGGCGGCACGAACGGTCCGGCGCCCGGCGCCGGCATTCCTGGTTCGACCTTCAACCGTCCGTCCGATGTGGCGTGGGACAAGGCGGGCAACATCTACATTGCCGACGGCATGGCCGGCAACGTGAACCGCATCGCGAAGTTCAACAAGGAAGGCAACTTCGTGAAGCAGTGGGGCGCGACCGGCGCGGGCCAGGGACAGTTCAACGGCCCGAAGGCGCTCGCGGTCGACGCGAGCGGCAACGTCTACGTCGCCGACTCGGGCAACAAGCGCATCCAGATCTTCGACGGCGACGGCAACTTCAAGTCGGAGTTCTCGGGCATCGGCACGCCGCAGGCCATGTGCATGACGACTGGCCCCACGCAGTATCTGTACATCTCGCACGCGGGTGACAAGGACGGGATGGAAGATGCGGCGATCCTGAAGGTGACGCTCGACGGCAAGGTCGTCGGCAAGTTCGGCTCGGCCGGCAAGCAGATGAAGCAGTTCGGCATTGCCAACTCGATCGACTGCCGCAACGAGAATGAACTGCTCATCGGCGAGATGACCAACTGGCGCGTCCAGAAGGTGTCGCTCAAGAAGTAGCTCGCGCACCGACCCGCTCACGACCAGGGAGGCCCGGCATGCTTCGGTGTGCCGGGCCTTCTCGTTTTCTGGCGATAGGCGATGGGCGATAGGCGGTGGGGACCGGGCCGCGCCAACGCCTATGGCCTATTGCCTATCGCCCACGGCCCTGCCTCCGGGCCAGAAGCCGACGCGCCTGAAGCCGGGAGCCTGAAGCCCGAAGCCTGGAACTGCGTACGCCAGACCGTCGTCCTACCTTCCGCGGCCGATGGTCGGCCGCTCAGGTTAAGATCGGCGGTTATGAAACAGATTGGTTCCGTTCTCCGCCCGCGGCTTGCCGCGGTTGCGTGCGCTGCCCTGCTTGGCGGCGCCATGCTTGCCGCCCAGGGCCCGCAGGGCGGCACGCTCCCCCTCGAGCCGTTCAAGGAACGCGGCGCGAGCATCACGCCGGCATACGAAGGCTGGTTCGCCAATCCGGACGGCAGCTTCAGCATGCTGCTCGGCTATTACAACCGGAACTCGAAGGAAGCCATCGACATCCCGGTCGGACCGAACAACAAGATCGAGCCGGGCCCAGTCGACCAGGGTCAGCCGACGCACTTCGAGATTGGGCGGCAGTGGGGCGTGCTGGTCGTCAAGGTGCCGAAGGACTTCGGCAAGAAGACGGTCACCTGGACCATTACCGCGAACGGCGAAACGCAGGCCATCCCCTTCTCCCTGCACAACGCCTACAACATCGCCCCGATGAAGGAGATCGGCATGCTCAACGAGCCGCCGAAGATCGCCTTCACCCAGGGCGGCCCGAAGTTCCAGGGCCCCCCGGTGGCCACGGCGACGACGCTGACCGGCAAGGTGAAGACGCCGGTGGCGATCACCATGTGGGTCGAGGATCCAAAAGGGCGCGCGACGGAAGGCGGCCGCGGGCGCGGTCCGGCCTCGATCGCCAACGTCTCTCTCCACAAGTACCGGGGCCCTGGGACGGTGACCTTCGACAAGCCGCGCCTGCCGGTGCCAACGCAGGGTGCGCAGATCAGCGCCAATGCGACGTTCAGCGAGCCCGGCGACTACATGCTGCGCGTTCAGGCCAATGATGAGTCGGGCGAGGGCGGCGGCGGGTTCCAGTGCTGCTGGACCAACACGTACGTGAAGGTCACCGTTACCCCCTGATTTGGATATATGGCGGCTGGTTCCGTACGGACCTACAATCGTTAGCTGTACAAACCTGGTGCGCGGGGGACGTCCCCCGAAGGAGCTCGTTCATGTTCGAAGCACGGTTCAGCGCGGTGCGTGCACTGTTGGTGGGGGCGGCCATTGCCCTTCCGGCGGCGGCGTTCGCGGAGGTGCCGAAGAATCCGACTTTCACCAAGGACATCGCGCCGATCTTCCAGGAGAAGTGCGAAGCCTGCCACCGGCCCGATTCGATCGCGCCGATGTCGCTCAAGACCTTCGCGGAAGTGCGCCCGTGGGTCCGCTCGATCAAGACGCGTGTCGAAGCTCGCAGCATGCCGCCGTGGCAGATCGACCGGTCGGTTGGCGTGCAGAAGTTCACGAACGACCGCTCCCTCACCGACGAGCAGTACGCGACGGTGATGAAGTGGATCGAGGCGGGCGCGCCGCAGGGCGACCCGAAGGACATGCCGGCGCCGAAGACCTGGCCTGAGGATCAGGGCTGGAACTTCGCCCACATGTTCGGCCAGAAGGAGCCCGACCTCATCGTGAAGTCGGATCCGTTCACCATGCCGGCGCTGTCGCAGGACGCGTGGGACAAGCGCATCACCGACGCGGGCATCACCGAGCCGCGCTGGGTTCGCGCCATCGAGATCCGGCCGAACACCGTGAAGGGCCGCCGCATCACGCACCACGCCATCGCCTACCTCGAGCAGGACGAGCCGGGCGCCCAGCAGTCGTTCCTCCCGGTCCCGTTCATGGAATGGGCGGTCGGCAAGCAGGGCGAGCTCCAGCGTCCGGGCACCGGCAAGCTCCTCCTGCCGGGCGCGAAGTTCCACTGGGACATCCACTACTCGCAGGCCGGTGAGGAGATCACCAGCCAGGTCGAGATGGGCATCTACTTCTACCCGAAGGGGCAGGAGCCGAAGTACCGCACGCAGCTCTCGCTCGTGCCGGCGGCGCTCGGGACGATGGACATCCGCCCGAACACACTGTCGATGTCCGAGGGGTTCTACACGCTGCGCGACAACGCCCGCATTGAGAGCTTCCAGCCGCACATGCACCTGCGCGGCAAGGCCATGCAGGTCACCGCGCTATTCCCGAACGGCCAGCAGCAGGTCATCAGCTACATCAGCAACTTCGACTTCAACTGGATGACCACCTACCAGTACGCTGACGACGTGGCGCCGCTGCTGCCGAAGGGCACGATCCTCAAGGTCACCGCGTGGCACGACAACACGGCGGCCAAGAAGAGCAACCCTGACCCGAACCAGTGGGTCGGCTGGGGCGACCGCACGGTCGACGAAATGGCGCACGCCTGGATCAACATCGTCTACATGAACGATGCGGACTTCAAGGCGGAGCAGGAAGCGCGCCGCAACAAGAGCAACACCCAGCAGCAACAGCAGCAGTAGCGTTCCGACCGCTGCACGGCGCGAAGTCCAAAAGGCACGAAGGCAAGGGAGCACCCGCTCTTTCGCCTTCGTGCCTTTTTTCTTGCGGTGCCTCCCTCAGCCTCACCTGCCCGTCCTGCCCCACCTGCCCCACCTGCCCTTCCTGTCCTTCCTGCCCTGTCAGCCCTGCGAGCATGGCCCGCCCTGCAGTTCCTGGCCGTCGAGGCGTTCCCGGCCGTGCCGCGTTCTCCCGATGCGATAATCAGCGCATGGAACGCGCGCCGCTCGCGCAGGACACCTCTCTCGAAATCGAGGCCAGGCAGATCGACGCCTGGCGGCGGATGACCGTCGAGGAAAAGGCGACGCTCGTCACGAGCATGACCCAGGCAGTGCTCGACATGGCGCTGGCTGGACTCGCCACGCGTTACCCGGGTGCGAGCGACTACGAACTCTGGCTGCGCCGGGCCATCCTGCTCCACGGCCGCGACCTCGCGGCGCGCGCCTATCCCGACATCGACCGGCTGGGGCTTCTCGACGAGTGAGCGGGCCCATCGATTCCCTGGGTGTGGCTGTGCAGGTGCTCGACGCGCTGGAGGCAGTTGGCGCGCGAGGCACCATCGGCGGGTCAATCGCCGCGTCGTTCGCGGGAGAGCCACGGTCGACCATCGACATCGACGTCGTGACCGACCTCACTGACGAGCAGGTCACACCGCTGGTCGAGGCGCTGTCCGGTGAGTTCTATATCGACGAGCGCGGGCTGCGCCGGGCAGTGGCCACGAGCAGCAGCACGAATCTCATCCACCAGTTGACGCAGATCAAGGTCGACATCTTCATCGCGGGAGGCACACCGCTAGACGAGCAGCAATTGCGCAGGAGGATGCCGGTCACCGTCGGTGGACGCCGCCTGTTCGTACATCCGCCGGAAGACATCCTCCTCCAGAAGCTGCGGTGGTATCGCGCCGGTGGTGAGGTGTCCGATCGACAGTGGCGAGACATCCAGGGGATCATCCGGGCTCAAGGCGCCAGGCTCGATCGCCCCTACCTGATGTCGGCCGCACCCTCGCTCGGCGTCGAGGACCTGTTACGCCGAGCGCTGCACGAAGCGATTTGAGCCCGACCGATCCCTCACACGCGGCGCGTGCGTCGATCAGCGACACTGAACCGCTGGTGCCACGTCGAGTCAGCGCCGGCGCCGGTTCTGCGACGACCGCCTCGACCAGACACGGCCGCCCATCACCTGTTGCGGCCACTCCGCGGCGCAGGGCGGCCGTCAGCCAGCGGGCGTGGACACGTGCTCCCCGGCGACACCCTGGCTTCTTGCAAGCATCGGAAAGTCGATGTCTGGCATCGCGGCAGTGCCGAGTGCGACGGCAAGCACAGCCATCGCCACCGGTGCCGGGAATCCGGCGCGTCGCCTACGGAAGACCGCTTCCAATCGAGCCGATCGACTGAATGGACGGACATTCCTGTGTGCGGGCCGGGGCAGCGGACTTGCACCCATCGTCACTGAACCCGTGCATCTCAGGAGGCCGGCAATGGACCTCTCGACGACCTACCTCGGACTCGCGCTCGCGCATCCATTCATGGCGGGCGCCTCGCCGCTCTCCGATCAGCTCGACGTCGTGCGCCGGCTCGAGGACGGCGGCGCCGCGGCGGTCGTCCTCCGCTCGCTCTTCGAAGAACAGATTACCTTCCACACGGGAGGCAAGATCCGGCAGCGGGACCCGAACGAAGCAGAGTTCGCAGCGGCGCTGGCGCATTTTCCCGATGCGGACGCCTATTCCCTCACACCAGACGGATACCTCGAACACCTCCGTCGCGTGAAGGCCGCCGTGTCCATCCCCGTGATGGCGTCCCTGAACGGCACGACAAGCGAGGCGTGGATCCGCTTCGCCGCACGCCTGCCCGAGGCGGGCGCCGATGCCGTGGAGATCAACATGTACGACGTGATCTCCGATCCGCGTCGCTCTGCCCTTGCAGTGGAGACCGAGTTGAGGGACCTTGTGCTCGAACTGAAGCGCGCCGTCCGGATCCCGATCGCGATGAAGCTCTCCCCGTACTACACGGCGGTCGGCCATCTCGCGCACAGGCTCGACGAGGCCTGTGTCGACGGCCTGGTGCTGTTTAACCGCTTCTACCAGCCGGACATCGACCTGACGACGATGACGATTGGGCCGAGGCTGGAACTGTCGTCGAGTGCGGAGCTGCCGCTGCGGCTGCAGTGGATCGCGCTGCTCCACGGACGCGTGCGTGCGTCGCTTGCCCTGTCCGGCGGCGTGTCTCAGCCGGCCGACGGCATCAAGGCGGTGCTCGCCGGTGCGGACGCGGTGCAGATGGTCTCGGCGGTGCTTCGAGACGGCCCGTCGAAGTTCGCGGCGATGCGCGACGGGCTGCGGGCGTTCATGAACGAGCGCGGCTTCACCAGCGTCGCTCAGATGAAGGGGCACGTGAGCTTCGCGAATGCCGAAGATCCGATGGCCTTCCAGCGTGCGCACTACATCCGGACGCTCCAAAGCTGGAAACTCGCGCCCGACGCCGCATAGAGCGGCATCAAGGAAGTGAGAAGTCAGACGTCAGACGTCAGAAGTGAATACAATCGTCCGTCCGAATTGCCTATGACCGAAACGACCCTGACGTTGCCCACTGCCGACGGTCCGATGCGCGCGTTTCGCGTGGCGCCCGATGGCGACGCGCGCCTGCCCGCCCTGCTGGTGATCCAGGAGGCGTTCGGCGTCAACAACCACATTCGCAACGTCTGCCGACGCGTGGCCGCGCACGGCTACGTCACGCTGGCTCCGGAGCTGTTCCACCGGACGGGCGAAGGGGTGGAGCTTGGCTACACCGACATGCCGCAGGTGATGCCGCACTTCTCGAAGCTCACCAACCCGGGCATCCTCATGGACATCCAGACGGGTCTCGCCGCGCTCCGGGCGGACGCGCGGGTGGACCCGAGCCGCATCGGCGTGATCGGGTTCTGTGTCGGCGGATTCTCCACGTTCCTGGCGGCGGAGAAGACCGACGCGGCCGTGTTCGTCGCGTTCTACGGCGGCGGCATCCTGCGCGCGCGACCGGGCATTGCGCTCGAGCCGTTGATCGGCGACGCCGACGAGATCCGCAGGCCGATTCTCCTGATGTTCGGAGGACAGGATCAGTCCATTCCTCCCGCCGACGTCGACGAGATCGACGCCACCCTCACGCGGCTCGCAAAGGTGCACCAGACGGTCACGCTGCCCGATGGCGGGCACGGGTTCGCATGCGACGACCGCGCAGCGTACCACCAGCCGTCGAACGACGAGGCGTGGCGCATCACCTACGAGTGGCTCGGGCGGAATCTCTGACGAGGGCAGCCCGGGCAGCGGGAGCTGGCACGACTGCGGCTGGCGACGGCGGGGCTAAAGCCCCGCCGCTACGATTTCAAACTCCCGGCCCTCCCGGCCCTCCCGACCCTCCCGGCCTTCCTGGCCCTCCCGGCCCTCCCGGCCCTCCCGGCCCTCCCGAGCCTCCCGGCCCCGCCAGCCCTCAGAACCGCACGCGCAGAGCGAACTGGAACGTGCGCGCGTCGGCGACCGCCGTCGGCTGGTTGAACGTCGACACCGGATTCAACGGATACGCACCGGTCCCGAAGTTGGTGTTGCGCGTGAGGATGTTGCGTCGGTTCGTCACGTTGAACGCCTCGACGACCCCTTCGACCCGGGCCGTCCCCAGCTTCGCGCTGCGTGACAGCCGCAGGTTGACCGACAGGTAATCGCTGCCCTTCCCCGCGTTCCGCTCGATGAACTGCCCGTCGACAACCGGGCGCCCAGCCGTGCCCTGTATGGTCGTCACCCCCGACGTGATGTTGAACGGCAATGCCGAATACGCCTGCACCATTCCACTCACCTGGAAGCCGTGCGCCAGTTTCTGCCACGCCGTCTGCGCCGGCGACATCGGGGTGTTCACGGTCGCGTTCACGACCAGCCGATGCCGCTGGTCGTCATCCGAACGTCCCCAGTCCTTCGAGACGTCGAACGGATCGATCGGGGAGCTGAAGAAGAACTCGCCGACGTTGTTCATCGACGTGGACAGCGTGTAGCTGACGCGATAGGAACCCCAGCTCGCGGGACGCTGCACGAACGACATGTGCAGCCCGTGGTAATTCGACGATCCTGCCGAGGAGTACTGGCTGTTGTTCGCGTAGGCCGCGTTGGGTCGGCACCCGTTGTTCGCCCCGGTCGCGACGCAGGACGGCACGTTCTGGTTGATCGACATCAGCAGCCCAATGCCGCGGACGTATTGGTACCCGATGCTGGCGGTCGCCCCCTGCCCGATCTGTCGCTCCACTTCGAGGCTTCCCTGGCGCGAATACGCATTCTGCAGGTGCCTGTCCATCGTCGTCAGGTTGACGAGCGTGACCGACGGGACAGCGGACGGCAGGATGTTCGGAAACACCGGTGCGCCCGCCTGGGTCGGCGACAGGCTGATGCTGATCTGCTGAAGGTTCGCGAGGTCGGTCGTGTTGTTGGCGGAAAGCAGCGCGTTCGCGAGCGCCCGCAGCGGGACGCGATCGAAGTAGAGGCCTGCACCGCCGCGAACGATCGTCGTGCGCGAGGCGAACGGAGACCAGGCGAAGCCGATGCGCGGCGAGAGGTTGTTCCGATCCGTGCTGATCGTCTCGAGCATCTGGAGGTCGTAGCGCAGCCCGAGGTTCAGCGTGAGCGACGAGCTGGCCTTCCACTCGTCCTGCGCGTAGAGCCCCACGTTCGGGTTCGTCTGGTGGATGTCGGCCACGCCGAAGGTCTGCGTGAAGCCGGAGTTGTTGTAGGTGCCGCTCAGGAAGTTCGCCAGCGACGAGAACGTGTACGACCCGCGATACGACCGCGGGTAGTTGATCGTGTCGCTGTTGAAGATGGCGTCAACGCCCGCACGAAAGGCGTGCGCCCCACGCTGGTGCGAGAGGCTGTCGACCACCTGCACCATCGTGTTGCGCCGCTGCTGCGGGCTGCCTGACAGCGTGCCGAACGACGCAACCCCTGAAATGCTCACCGCTGGCCCGACCCGATCGGTCGAGAGCGCCTGCAGATCGCTGTGCACGACCTGCGCGCGCGTCTCGTTCACCGTGCGCGAAGACAGCGTCCACACGTTGCTCACCGCGAACGCCTGGTCTCGGTTGTCGAGCCCCGCGGACGCCGAGGGCGCGTTCAGCCCGCCCGCGCCACGCGAGTTGCTGGACGAGATGTCGTACAGGCTGTAGCGCACCGACAGCTGATCGCGACCGCTCACCTGATGGTCGATCTTGCCGAGCAGGTTCGTGCTGTTGACCGGGTTCGGGTAGATGCCGGTCGTGACCAGCTGTCCTGGGTACCCGACCGCCGCGAGCCTTGCATTGATGATGTCCACGTTGGCTGGCGAGATGGTCGTCACGCCGGTCTGATCCAGGTTCCGCTGCTCCACGTTCGCGAAGTAGAACGTCCGGTCCTTCGCCAACGGGCCTCCGACGCTGAGGCCGTACTGCTTCTGCGACATGGGCAACTTCGTCCCGGTCAGCGCGTTCCTGGCATTGAAGTTGTCGTCGCGGAAGTAGCCATAGACATCGCCGCGCGAGGCGTTCGTCCCGCTCTTCGTCACGACGTTGACGTAGCCGCCCAGGGCGCGCCCGAGTTCAGCCTGGCCACCAGACGTCACAACCTGGAACTGGTCCACCGCATCCACGGTGTACGGGATCCCGCTCAGCCCCGCTGCGTCATCGTTCGCCGACAGGCCGTCGACGATGAAGTTGTTGGAGAGGTTGCGCTGGCTGCCGACCGAGATGCCCTGGCCGGGCACCGCGGAGGTCTCGGCGAAGAGCTGCGTGCTGGCGGTGTTCGTGGGCGACACGCCGGGCACGAGCAGCGCGAGGTCCAGGAAGTTGCGGCCGTTCATCGGCAGCGTGCGCACTTCCTCCTGGGCAATGGTGCCCGCAATCTGGCTCCGGGCCGCTTCGATCACCGGCACGGCCGCGACGACGTCGACGCTGGTATCCACGCCCGCCACCGCCATGACGAGCGGTACCTCGAAGGCCGAGCCGACCGTCAGCGTCAGCGTCCGCTTCACGTCGACGAACCCCTGCAGGGTCGCCGTCAGCGTGTAGGGCCCCAGCTTCAAGTACGGAAAGCGGAAACGCCCGTCGCTGTCGGTGCTCGTCTCGACAGTGAGGTTCGTCTCCGTCTGCACGGCCACCACGCGCACGCCGGGCACGACCATGCCCTGCTGATCCACGATGCGCCCGCTGATGCTCGCCTGGTTCACCGATTCCTGGGCGCCAGCGAGGCCCGCGAGGCTGAACAGCATGGCCACGACACACGACAACGAGCGGATCAGGTATGCGCGGCTGACGAACGGGGAAATCCGAAGGACGGTCATGACGCGTCAGTCTAGCCAAGGCTCCCGCGTCGAGAGCCGCCTCGCCTGTCCCAATGCCGCGAACGGTGCGGCTGGTGCAGCGAACCGGCACGATGCAGCTTGCAGTGCAGCCGAGGCAGCCGCTAGATTCCTCTCAGGATGGACGAGCCGACATCAGGGCGCGCGGTCGCGACGCCTCAGTTCACCGACGAGGTCGAGAGCGTCACCCCGTCGCTGTCGACCGGTCGCGTGCTGATCATCGGCGCGATCTGTGCCGTGCTGGTCGCGCTCTCGGTCACCGCCCAGACCTACCTGTCGATGCTCGGGCACGGGCACTCGTTCTGGCGCATCCTCTTCTGGCAGATCAGCGTGGCTGGCTTTTGGGCGCTTGTGGCACCGGTGGTCGTGCGGCTCGGCGCGGGGCTGCAGGGAAATGATGGGATTCGCCCACGCACGTGGCTCGAGGTCGCGGCGGTTGGCCTCCTGGCAATCGCTGCGCACATCCTGGTCACTGCCCAACTCTCGCTGTGGCTTCGGCCGTTCGTGCCCGTGGTCGTCACCGATTTCCGCATCGCCGTGCGGGCGCAGTTCGAGTCGCAGTTCGCCACGGACCTGCTGGTGCTGGTGATGTTGCTGGTGGCGGGCCGCACTGCGGCCGTCGGTGAACGCGCGCGCCGTTCCGCGCTGCGCGAGTCGAAGCTCGAGGCTGAACTCGCCCGCGCCAACCTGGCAGCTCTCCGGCTCGAGATCCAGCCGCACTTCCTGTTCAACACGCTGAACTCGATCGCCGCGCTCATCCGCATGCAGGCCAACGAGAAGGCGCTGGAGATGCTGCTCGGCCTCAGCTCGCTCATGCGCGCCACGCTCGATCGCCCGCCGGATCATCTCGTGACGCTGGCCACCGAGCTCGACTTCGTGAAGCAGTACCTCGACCTCCAGTCTGCCCGCTTCGGCGACCGCCTCACAGTGCAGTACGACGTGTCGGACGGCGCACGCCAGGTGTTGGTGCCGAGCTTCCTGCTGCAGCCGCTCGTGGAGAACGCATTGCGACACGGCGTCGCGCGCCGCCCGGGGCGTTGCTCGCTCGAGATCGCCGCCAGGCTCGTCGGCGACCGCCTGCGCCTCCTGGTCGGCGACGATGGGGCCGGACTGACACCGGGTTTCGACCTGTCCCGCGATGCCGGGACCGGGCTGCGCAACATCCGTGGTCGCCTGCAACAGCTGTTCGGCAGCAGCGCGTGGCTCACCGTGGAGCCGCGGGACGGCGGCGGCACGATCGTGGAGGTGGCGATCCCGGCGAGTGGGTCCACGCGGGCGAGGGCATCGGCGTGAACGGATTCCGGGTGCTCGTCGTGGACGACGAGCCGCTGGCGCGAGGCATGGTGGCGACGCTGATCCGGCGCGACCCCGATGTCGAACTCGTCGTCGAGTGTGGCAACCCTGGCGAGGTCGCGGCGCTGATCGCCCAGCACCAGCCGCACATTGCGTTCTTCGACATCGAGATGCCGGGCATGGACGGCCTTCAACTCGCCAGCGTCATCGGCGACGAAGGCCCGGTGGTCGTCTTCATCACGGCCTTCAGCCAGTACGCGACGCGAGCATTCGACGTGAACGCGATCGACTACGTGATGAAGCCGTTCTCGGATCAACGGCTGCTCGAGGCGCTCGATCGCGCGAAGCGCCGGGTGCGCGAGCGCCGGCTCGGAGAGCTGGCCAGCCAGGCAGCGTCGATCGCGGGTACGCGGGAACAGGCCGTCTCCAGCAGCCCGACCTATCCCGCGCGGCTCGCATTCAAGACCGGCGACCGCGCGGTCGTCCTCAAGCCGGAAGAGATCGTCTGGATCGAGGCCGAGGACTACTACGCCCTCGTGCACTCGACGCGCGGCCGGCACCTCGTGCGGATTCCGATGGCCTCACTCGAGCAACAGCTGGATCCGCAGCACTTCATCCGCGCGCACCGCGGTGCGATCGTCAACCTGCGCGAGGTGAAGGTGCTCGATCACACGGACGGTGCGTGGCTGCTGATGTCGGACGGCTCGCGCGTCCCGGTGAGCCGATCCCGCCGGCGCAAGGTCGAGGAGCGGCTGCTGCCACCCTAGTCCGCTCGCTGCACGTTGCGCCCCGCTCGCAACTTGTCCCGCCCGATCGCTGCTTCCCGCTAGCGACGGCACGCGCCCGCGACCACCATGCGGGGGACGTGAGCACCACCGTGCTCCGTCTCATCGCACAAGGAGTCTGCCGTGGCGTTGTCGCCCTCTCTGTCCCGCGCGTTCAGGCGCGTGCCTTCCATCGTGTTGGTCCTGCTGCTCCACGTTCTGCTGGTGCGCGCGAGCGCCGCAGAGGGCCCTGCCGGCGTGGTGGCCGGCACGGTCACCGATGCGAGTGGCGCGGTCGTCCCGCGCGCGGCTGTCGACCTGATCGGCTCCGGCCTCGCGCGTGCAACCGTGTCGGACGCGACGGGGCAGTTCGCCTTCGCCGACGTCCGGCCCGGAGCCTACCGGCTCATCGTCACGGTGCCCGGGTTCGCACCGTCGCAGCGCGATCCGGTTGCCGTGGGCCCGGGAGAGACGGTCGACGCGTCCGTGACACTCGAGGTCGGTCATGCCGAAGCAGCGGTCGTGATCACCGCGTCGTCCACGCCGCAGGGGGTGCAGGACGTGCAGGCCTCTGCGGAGATCGTCACAGCCGAGGACCTCCGCGCCTACCCCGGCAACAACGTCACGGAGGCGCTCAAGCTCGTGTCCGGCGTCGATGCGCGCTCGAGTGGAGCCAACGCGAGCGTCTCCATCCGGGGATTCTCGGCGTCTGGCGGCGCTGCGGTCCTGCTGCTCTCGGACGGCCTTCGGCGAACCGGGAAGTACGGCGCCACGAACCTCAACCTGCTCGAACTCGAGTCTGTGGACAGGGTGGAGGTAGTTCGCGGTCCCATGTCGGCGCTGTACGGGGCAGACGCAACGGGTGGCGTGGTGAACGTCATCAGCCGGCCTATCCGTCGGTCCAGCACGCCAACCGGTTCAGCGCGTATCCAGGCCGGTGGCATGTCGGGGGGCCAGCGCGCGACGTTGGTCGAAGGCGCGAGCATCGAGTTCGGCGCGCGTGCCACGGGGCACCGCGTGAGCGTCGAGCAGCGCAACCGCGGCCTCTTCCGCTTCGATCCGTCAACGGCTGGTGCGGCGGATCTCAGCCGGATCGACGAGACGTTTGTGGGATACCAGGGCGACGCGAGCCTCCCCGGCTTCCGTTCGCTGCGGTGGGACGCGGAGGTCGTCAATCAGGATGATACGGGACCCGGACTGCTTGCGGCATCGCCTCCGGCCCGCCCGGCGCCGGAGCCCTACCGGATCCGCGAGCAGGAGCAACGCTATTTCGGCGCGCTCCACTTCGCCGGAGTTGCCGGACCTGGCGCCCTGCAGATCGACGCAGCCTTTGGCCGTTCCGCTGGAGAGACCACGCGCAGCTATCCAGCGATCGAGCGCACGCGGTTCGGCCAGTTGCAGGCACAGGCCAGATACTACCTTCGTGCTCGCGCCCATGCGGTCGTGCTGGGCAGCGGACTGCTCAGGGACGCGATCAGCATCTCGAATTTCCTGTCCACCTCGCCGGTCCGCACCAATCCCAGCCTCTTTGCGCAGGACGAGTGGCGCCTGGGAGCGGGCGTGAGCCTGCTGGCAGGTGTGCGTGCCGATCGCTTCACGGACTTCGGCCAGGTCGTCACTCCCCGGGGCTCACTCCTGCTGAAGCGCGGTCACTGGTCGCTTCGAGGGGGATACGGGCAGGCGTTCCGTGCCCCGAGCGTCACGGAACAGTACTCGTCGTTCCTGCGGGGACGGTTCCTCATCACGGGCAACCCTGACCTGGTTCCAGAGCGGAACCGCACGTGGGAAGTCGCGGCCGCATGGAGACGGCAGTCGTTCGATGCGGAGGTGACCTGGTTCGACTCGCGTGTCGACAACCTGATTCAGTCGATCTCGCAGCCACGACAGCCGCAGGACCCATCGTCGGTCTCGCTCCGGAGCGTGTACGCGAACGTGGCGGCTGCGCGCCTGCGCGGAGTCGAAGCGGCAAGTACCTGGCGCGCCACGTCATGGCTCGTCGTGACCGGCGGGTGGGACTACCTCGACGCCGTCGACCGCACAACCGGAGCCCGCCTCACGGGCCGGGCGCGGGCCAACGCCAGGGGCGCGCTTCGCGTCGAGCGCGGCCGATGGCGCATTGACCTGCGTGGGCGCCAGTACATCGGCTTCTACGCGGCCGACCCGAACACCCGCACCGGACCGGCTTTCGAGACCAACTACGGCACGGCGGACATGAAGGTGGAGTTGAAGCTCACCCCGATGCTGAGCGTATCGGGCGGTGTCGACAACGTGCGGAACAGACGGCAGCCGGTCAACTTCAGCAGCACCGGCGCGATTCTGGAGCCGCCCGCGCGCTACGGGTACGTCGGCGCCCGACTCGGCTTCTGATGGCACTCCCCGGACGCCACACCGCCACTATTCCCTTCGAGGCGACATCCATGCAGATTCGGACATCCGTTCCTTCACACGTCACCGCGACGCGCCGGCCGTCCTGGCTCTCGTCCCGGCTCTACGCGAAGCTGTGGCGGCTGCACTTCTATGCGGGCCTGCTTGCCGCCCCCCTGATCATCTGGCTCTGCGTGACCGGCATCCTCTACATCGTGAGCCCACAGGTGGAGGCGGTCCTGTACCGCGACCTTCTCTTTGTGGCTCCCCAGGGAACGCCCCTGCCGTTCGATCGCCAGCTCGACGCGGCCCGTCGGGCCTACCCGGATCTCGTAGCCACCGGCTTTCATCCGAGCAAGGGACCGGGTCGCAGTGCGTTCGCAACGTTGACCACTCCTGATGAAGCCCGGATGGTCGGCATGCGCCACGGCGGCCCCACGGACGCCATAGCGGTCTACGTGAACCCGTACACGGGCGCGGTGCTCGGGGCCCTGCGGGAAGCAGACAGGTACTCACATGTGGTCGGCAACTGGCATGGCAACCTTCAGCTCGGCACCGCCGGACGCCTGCTCACCGAGCTGGGTACCGCATGGACGTTCGCGCTGCTGCTGACCGGCCTGTACCTCTGGCTTCCCAAACGGCGGGGCATGTGGTGGGGTGTCTGGTTGACCCGCTTGCGCGGCGGGAAGGGTCGTCTGTGGTGGCGCGACTTCCATTCGGTGGGCGGCATGTACACGTCGGCCCTCGTGGCGGCGTTCCTCGTGACGGGACTGATGATCTCACTCTCAACCGGGGCAGGGTGGACACTCCTGCGCGTCGCCACGGGACAGAACGTGCCCACTGCACCGCGGGGCCTTCGGTCGGTCGCGCCCGCTGGCCGCCCATCCGTCTCTCTCGACAGCCTCGCGCTCGTCGCCGAGCGGACCGGACTGGTCCGCAGCTACATGATCGGGCTGCCTCGAACGGAGCTCGGCATGTATACGCTGAGCGCCGACAACGGGATGGGCTCCCCGGGTCGACGTCTCGATGTCAGCGTCGACCGTTTCACCGGCGAAATCAGGCACCAGACCGGGTGGGCCGAGTACCCGTGGCTTTTGAAGCTGACGGTGCTCGGCCTCGGTTTCCACTTCGGTTCCCTCTTCGGCACCGTCGGCCAGTTCCTCGGCATCGTCGCCTGCATCGCACCGATCTTCTTCACCGTGTCAGGTGTCGTGATGTGGTGGAAACGGAAGCCGGCTGGAGCCTGGGGCCTCCCAAAGGCGCTCGACGATGGATGGCGCCCGTTTCCTCGTGGCCTTGTGGCCATCATCGCGATCTTCTGCCTCGCGATTCCGACGTTCCTTGCATCACTCCTGCTGGCACTTGCGATCGATGAAGTGGTGCTGCAGGCGGTGAGGCGCCGCGCGCACCATCGCGCTGCCAGCAAGCCGCTGGGCGTCGGCCGCGTGACGGCGTGACGGCGTGACCACGGGCCTGAGTCGACGCCTAATGTCGAGATAGGTCCCGGCCGTTCGTCGGTATCATCGGATCCCTCTGTATCCCCGGGTGAGACCAACGGGAGCCGGTATGCCTGACAGCACTTCCCCCTTCGTCGGCACGAGCGACATGGCGGCCCGGATGCGCGCCTATGATTGGGCGCGCACCCCGCTCGGGCCTGTGACGTCATGGCCATCCTCATTGCGCACGGTAATCCGCGTACTGCTGACGTCCCGGTTCGCGATGTGGATGGGATGGGGGCCGGAACTCACCTTCCTCTACAACGACGCGTACGCGTCGATGACGCTCGGCAGGAAGCACCCGTGGGCCCTCGGGCGCGCGTCGCGCGAGGTCTGGGCCGAGATCTGGCCCGACATCGGGCCACGGATCGAGTCCGTGCTGCAAACGGGCCAGGCCTCGTGGGACGAGGCGCTGCTGCTCTTCCTCGAACGCGGCGGCTTCCCCGAGGAGACCTACCACACGTTCTCCTACAGCCCGCTGAGTGACGATGACGGACAGGTAAGGGGACATCTGTGTGTCGTCACCGAAGACACACACCGCGTGATCGGCGAGCGACGCATCGCGACCCTGCGCGACGTGGCGGCTGCGATTGCCGCCGTCACCACGGAAGAGGGCCTCTACAGCGCCCTCTCGCGCGTGCTGTCCGAACGGCAGCAGGACGTGCCGTTCTCCGTCATGTACCTGCTCCAGGATGGAGGGCGCACCTGGCAACGCGTCTGCAGCAGCGGCGTCTCTCCCGCGCACGACGTGGCGCCGGACACGACGGACGGTGAGTCGCCCTGGCCGCTGAACACGGCCCATCGGGGCGAGGTCCGGGTCGAGGGGCTCGATGCCCGCTTCCATCACGTCCCCTCAGGTCCGTGGCACCTCGCTCCGCGCACCGCGCTGCTCGTGCCGATCGGCGAACAGGGCCAGGCAGATGCCGCCGGCGTCTTCGTCGCGGCGCTCAATCCGCTCCGTCCTGACTCCGACGATGACGTGACGTTCGTACGGCTGCTCGTGGGCCAGGTGGCCGCGGCGCTGGCGAACGTCCGCAGCTACGAGGAGGCGCGCCGGCGCGCCGAGGCGCTGGCCGAGATCGACCGCGCGAAGACCGCCTTCTTCGCCAACGTCAGCCACGAGTTCCGGACGCCGCTGACGCTCCTGCTCGGGCCGCTGGAGGATGCGCTCGGCCGGGGCGAGCCGCTGGCGCAGACGGAACTCGACACCGCGTACCGGAATGCGCTGCGGCTGCTGAAGCTCGTGAACGCCCTGCTGGATTTCGCCCGCATCGAGGCAGGCCGGGCCCGCGCGCAGTTTGCACCGGTGGACATCGCTGCGCTGACGAGCGACATCGCCAGCGTGTTCCGCACGGCTGTCGAGCGGGCCGGCCTCCGCTTCCGCATCGAGACGAACCCGATCAGCGAACCGATCTTCATCGACGTGGACATGTGGGAGAAGGTCGTCCTGAACCTGCTGTCGAATGCGTTCAAGTTCACGTTCGACGGAGAGATTGCCGTCGAGGTGGAGGACGGCGGCGACGCGGCCAACATCCGCGTGATCGACACCGGCATCGGCGTGCCAGCCGACGAACTCCCGCGCCTGTTCGAGCGCTTCCACCGCGTCGAGGGTGCGAGAGGGCGGACGCACGAGGGCTCCGGGATCGGGCTGGCGCTCGTGCGTGACCTCGTGGCCCTCCACGGGGGGGAGATCAGCGCGACCAGCGTCGAGAACGGCGGGACCACCTTCGTAGTCCGTCTGAGGAAAGGCCGGGCGCATCTGCCGGCGGAGCAGGTCCTCGAGGCAGCGACGACACCGGCGCGGCGTTCGACCGGGCACGTCGAGGAAGCACTGCGATGGCTCGAACCGGCCACCGCCATCACGCCGGCTTCCACACCCGACAGGTCCACCTCGCGGATCGTCGTCGCCGATGACAACGCGGACCTGCGCGAGTATCTGGGCCGGCTGCTCGGCGAACTCGGCGACGTCGAGGTCGTCTCCGATGGTGTCGCGGCGCTCGAGGCACTGAAGCGCCGGCCGGCCGACCTGCTGCTCACCGACGTGATGATGCCGCGCATGGACGGCATCTCACTCATCCACGCGATTCGCGCGGACGCGGACCTGAAGACGCTGCCGGTCATCATGCTCTCCGCCCGCTCCGGCGAGGAGGCCCGAATCGAGGGGCTGCACGCCGGGGCAGACGACTACATCTTCAAGCCATTCTCGGCCCGAGAGGTGGTGGCGCGGGTCTCGAGCCAGTTGCAGCTGCTCGCAGCCCGTCGCCATGCGGCGACCGAGCGGGACCGCCTGCGCGATCTGCTGTCCCAGGTACCGGCGGTCGTCAATTTCCTGAGCGGTCCCGACCTCGTCTTCGAGTTCGCGCATCCGCTCGCGGAGAAGGCGACGGGGCGCACGCTCACCGGCAGGGCTGCGGCGGAGGCACTGCCGGAGTATCGCTCCCAGCCTGGGGTCTTCGAGCGGCTACGGCAGGTCTACGACACGGGAGAGCCGATTGCCGCCTCGGAGGTTCCCCTGCTGATCGAGCGGGATGGGCGCGTCGATCAGACCTACTGGAACATCGTTTACCTGCCCGTGCGATCCCCGTCCGGCGCGATCGAGGGTGTGATGACGTTCGACATCGAGGTGACCGAGCAGGTGCGCGCGCGTCAGCTGCTGGAAACGCAGGCGCTCGAACTGCACGCCGCCCGCGAGTCGGCGGAAACGGCGAACCGCGCGAAGGACGAGTTCCTCGCCATGCTCGGCCATGAACTGCGGAATCCGCTGGCGCCCATCGTCACCGCCCTGCAACTGCTCCGCCTGCGCGGCCATGCCTCGCGTGAGCTGGACGTGCTGGACCGCCAGGTGTTCCACCTCTCCCGCCTTGTCGACGACCTGCTCGATGTCTCACGCATCGCGCGCGGCAAGATCGAGCTTCGCCTCTCGGTCGTCGAGATGGCGTCGGTGATTGCACGGGCCGTGGAGACGGCGAGCCCCCTCCTCGAGCAGCGGCGGCAACCCCTGCAGCTCGACGTGCCAACCTCCGGCCTCCGAGTGACGGGCGATGAGGCCAGGCTCGCCCAGGTGGTCGCGAACCTGCTCACGAACGCCTCGAAGTACAGCGACGAGGGCTCACCCATCTCCATGCGCGCCTACAGTGATGCCGGCCAGGCGGTCGTGCGCGTGCGCGACTACGGCATGGGCATGACCGAGGACATGCTCTCGACGGTGTTCGACCTGTTCGTGCAGCACCCACAGGCGATCGACCGGGCGCGCGGCGGCCTTGGACTTGGACTGACCATCGTGCAGGGGATCGTCGAGCGGCATGGTGGGACCGTCTTCGCCCACAGCGAGGGGCTCGGCCGTGGCAGTGAGTTCATCGTGCGGCTGCCCCTCACGGTCCACGTGCCGGATGGACGTGGCGACACCGGCATCACGGCACCCGGGACGGCACGCGTCCACGACGCACTGCGGGTCCTCATCGTGGACGACAACCGAGACGCCGCCGAGATGATCGGCGCGGCCCTGCAGATGCACGGCTACACCACGGCGGTCGCGTTCGACGGACCGGATGCGCTCGCGCTCGCCCCGTCATTCCAACCCGATGTCGCCCTGCTCGACATCGGCCTCCCGGCCATGGACGGCTACGAACTTGCCGGTCGCCTCAGGGCCATGGGCCTGACGGGGCTGACCCTCGTCGCCGTCAGCGGCTACGGGCAGGTGACGGACCAGGAACGGAGCCACGAGGCCGGGTTCGACGCGCACCTGGTAAAACCGGTCGACCTCGATCAACTCCACGACACCATCACGTCGCTGCGCGCGTCGCAGTGACGATGCAGCTGGTGAATCGGCGAGGGCGCGTTTGTAGGTATCATCCAGCGCATGCGGAGTCTGTCCCTTCGTCGTGTCGTGCCCGCGCGTGCGGCTGCCGTTCTGCTGGTCGGCGGCGTGGGGCTCGCGTTCGCTGCTGCCCTGCACACCACGGTCGCCGCCCAGCAGGGGGTCGTCACGCGCGTGTTCCACGTGCGCGAGACCGGAGGCATTCGCCGCACCGAGTACCCCGTGAGCGTGAGCCTGCAACTGCCGAAAGGCACGCTCTCGGACGTGACGCACGCCCGCGTCATGACCAACAGCCAGGAGGTGCCGGTGCAGTTCACCGGCCGCAGCGCGTGGGACGACGGGTCGGTGCAGACACTGGAGATCGACTTCAACGCGACCCTCGACCCAGAAGAAGACCGTCGGTACGAACTGCAGGCAGGCGCGTCGATCACCGCGGCGGCACGGCCCACGCGAGGGCTCTCGGCCGAGGACCGGGCGACAGCGATCGTGGTCGGCAACCTGACCTTCAACAAGAGCGGCAGCCCGCTGCTGGCATCCGCCACGTACCGGGGTGAGGGCATCGAGGCGACTGGACAGAGCGGCGTGACGCTGACCGACACGAACGGGCGTCGCTTCGATCTCTCGAAGGCGCAGACCCCCACGTTGGAGGTGGTCAAGGGCGGTCCGCTGCTGGTGGCGCTCCGCTACTTCGCGACCGTGCCAATCGACGACACGACCAGCATTCCCGTCGAGATCGTGATGGAGATGCCGAACAGCAAGACGTGGCTGAAGTCCACCGTCACGGTCACCGACCGCAGCCGCCGCTTGAAGGACATCGCGGTCGAGCGGCCCTACGCGTGGTCGGGCTTCCCGGTGCTCTGGGACTTCGGGACCGACAGCGGCACGTACGGCGTATTCCGCGCGGCGGCGGATGCCGTTACGCTGACACAGACCGTGAACGCGGGTGGCCCAGGCGGATGGCGGATCGAATCCGGCGCCGGCAGCCAGCGCCGGGTCATCGAGATGTCCACCGGCTCCCGGAACCGCGTGGCCAGCGGCTGGGGGCACCTGCAGGACGCGAAGGCGGCGGTGGCCTTCGGCTTCGCGCGCTTCGGCCGCGACGCCGGAACCTACTCGATCGCGCTCTCGGGCGGCGGGCAGGCGACCTTCCGCTACGCCCCGACGACGGCGCAGACACAGCAGCAGATGGTGCTCTACGAGCACTTCGTCGCAACCCCAATCGCCATCGGCGCCGCCACGAACCCGACGGCGATGCTTTCGCCGCTCGCGGTGAGTGTGGAGCGATAGCGACGGACGTGAGACTCAGCGAAGCTGCGGCGGCTCGCGTCGCGTCGTGGCCTGTTCGAAGGCGTATGCGAGTGCGATGAGGCGCGGTTCGCTGCAGGCCATCCCGGTGAAGCTCAGGCCAAAGGGCGAGGGCCTGGCATCGAAGCCCTCTGGAAACGGCGGCGTGGGCTCGTTTGGGACGCGCGCGAACGGAACGATCACCGTCGGATAGCCTGGGCGCGCGGCAATCGCGGCGCCTGATGCACCGGGAAACAGCAGCGCATCCAGCCGGTTCGCCTTCATGACCGCGTCGATCCCGTTGGTTGCGGCGAGACGCAGGTCCCTCGCGCGGTCCGCTTCGTAGCGGGCGCGATCGGCCACGAGATCGATCTCGTCCGAGCTGTCCAGCAACGACTGCCCGTACTTGATGGCTCCCGCCTTCGCGTGTGCCGTGTTCCATTCGCGCAGCGCCGTGAGCGACTCGAGCGGACGGCGCGGCCCGAGCGTCTGCAGCCAGGCATTGAAATCCCGCTTCATCCCGTACTTGAACACGATTGAACAGCCGCTATCGGCGCCGCGCCGCTCGGCGCCGCAGATGCTCCAGCGCAGGATGTTCTGATCGGGGTTCGGGTCGACAACGCTCGGGATGTCCGCCGGATCGACGATCACCGCGCCACGCGACTGCAGGACGCGAATGGCTTCGGCCATGACCGCTCGTTGCGCGGGCGTGAGCCCGCCGCGCGGCTGGTCCGTGCCGGGTGGGACGACCGGGTCGACGTAGAACGCGCGCGGAATGCCGATGCGGGCGCCTTTCAGCGCGTCTGCCTTCAGGTAGGCGGTGTAATCGCGGCGCGGCGGCGGCTGGCAGGTGCGGGTCGCGGGGTCGTTCGGGTCTGGCGCGGCACCTTCGAGCGCGCCGAGCAGAATGGCCGCATCGCGTACCGTCCTGGCGAGCGGACCAGGCGTGTCCTGGTCAGCGGTGATCGGGATCACGCCATGGCGGCTCACACGGCCGACGGTCGGCTTGATGCCGACGAGCATGTTCTGGTTCGCCGGACTCAGGATCGAACCGGATGTCTCGGTGCCGACGTTTGCCGCCCAGAAGCTCGCCGCCGTCCCGATGCCGGAACTCGATCCGCCCGTGGCAAGCGCTGGTCGACCGTCGCTGTCAGGACGTGGGTCACGCCGCGGATCGTACGGGTTGAACCCGAAGCCGCCCACCGCGTTGTAGTTGCCTGGCATCGGCGTCGGGTCGCCGGCCACCCAGTTCGCCAGTTCGGTCATGCCGGTCTTGGCGAGGATGATCGCTCCCGCGTCGCGCAGGTGCTTCACGAGTGTCGCCTCGTACGGAGGGACAAACCCGGTCAACGCGAGGGCGCCGCCGGTTGTCGGCATGTCGGTCGTGAGGATGTTGTCCTTCACGGCGATCGGAATGCCGTGCAGCGGACCTCGTGTGCGGCCCGATGCCCGCTCGCGATCGCGTGCGGCCGCCTCATCGAGCGCGTGCCTGTTCACGTGGAGCGACGCGTGCAGCAGATCCTCATACGTGCCGATCCGCTCGAGCGACTGCCGCACCAGTTCCACGGAGTTGACCCGCTTCGCCGCGAGCGCCGCGCGCATGTCCGCCAGCGTCGCGTCGACGACCGTGAATCGCGCCCGCACGGCACGCGGCTTCTGCGCTTCGAGACCTGTCGAACCCAGGCTCAGCGTCGCTGTCACGCCGACTGCCGCACACCCCCACAGCTTCAGCCGCATGCGCTCTCCACGAATCCCGAGTCCCCAGTCCCGAGTCCCCGCTCGTAACCCTCATGTCTCACGTCCTGCTCTTGCGCTTCTTCTCCGGCGGCGGCAGGTTGAGCGTGCCGCGGCAGGTCGGAGCCCCGCAGTGGCAGGGCATCCGGTCCGTGTCGTGGTCGTAGTGGTAGTCGACCGTCAGCTCGTCGCCGGGTGCGATGTCCTTCACGCTGTAGTAGAGGATGTGCTTGCGGACGATGCGCGTCTTCAGGTTCGGGTCGCACGAGTGGTTGATGTACTCGGCGCCGCTGCCGCCGATCGCTCCGTCGAGGTGGACGCGCGTGGTCAACTCGAACAGGTAGCTCCGCTTGGGATTCCAGCGTCGGCCGCTCTCCTTCGCCGTGATGCGCTCGCCGGTGTACTCGATGACCTTGCGCCCCTTCGGGATCGCATCCTCGGCGAAGACACCCAGCCGGTGGATGTCGGACCGCTTCGCGCTCAGACGGTAGTTCGCGTAGAGCGGGTTGATCGTGCCGGTCACCGCGACCCCTTCGTCGTTCATCGCGTCGACGGTGCTGCGAATGCGCGTCGCCTTCCGGATCAGCCGAGCGGCCGCGTCCTTCTGCCCAAGCTTTTTCAGCACCGAGGCATGGTTGTACAGGCAGGCCGCGACGTGAGGGTGCCGCGGCCCGACTTCGCGAACCAGCAATCGGGTGGCCCGTCGCAGGAGCACGTCGGCCTCGTCGGCCCGGCGCGAGTCCCTCAACACCGCGGCTAATGCGTCGAGCGTCGACGCGATCTTGGGGTGCGTTGGTCCGAGTTGCGCCTCCTCTATCTCCAGCGCGCGGCGGCACAACCGCTCGGCCTCGGCCTTCGCCCCGCGCTGGTGCCGGACGCCAGCGAGGTGCGTGAGGGCAACCGCCACGAGGTGATGCTCGGGTCCGTACTCGCGCTCGAGGACCGCGAGCGCGCGCGTGCTCAGGCGTTCGGCCTCCGCGAGCTTCTGCTGCTTCTGCAGCAGCGCGGCGAGTGCGGCAAGGTCGGACGCGACCGCTGGATGATCGCGGCCGAGCAGCCGCGTCCGGATGCGGACGGCCTCACGTGCGTACGGCTCGCCGCGAAGCCAGTTGCCCGCGGCGTACTCGAGCGCGCCGAGGTTGTGGAACACGTCAGCCGCCTCGACGCTCTCGCCCTCTCCCGCTGCCTGCAGGATGTGCAGCGCACGCTGATACGCCATGCCGGCATCGACGAAGCGGCCAAGGTGCCGGTAGGCCAGCGCGAGCTGCGTCAGCGGCGCCGCCAATTCTGGGTGTGACGAGCCGTCGGCCGTTTCGTAGGCGCGAACGGCCTGCTCGAGGGCTGACGCCGCCTTGCGGTACCGTCCATCATGAATGGCGCGACTGCCGCGCGCCAGCAGCGCGCGTCCACGCTCGCGCCGCATGCTCTTCGTCCCTGTCCTTGCTACAACGGGCATCGATTCGACCACCGGGTGCACTCGCCGTCGCGCTGCCGGATACGCTCCGCGCCGCAGCGGGTCACCGCATGATAGTCTGCCTGCATGAAGGCGGAGACGCGCGATTCGCAGGGCGGCACCCGTGTGAACCGCGATGCGCTCGCCGCCTATCTCCGGTGGCACCTCACCGATGGCCAGATCGCCGGGCTGCGGCTCGATGACGAGGTGCAGGTGACGCCAGCAGCCGGCCCGCACGCCACGCCAACCTACGTCGTGCGGCTCGGGGGCGCTGAACTCCTGCTGCAGATCGCCGACACGGCTGCTCACCCCGAGCGTCCGGACGTCGCGCGCGAATTCCAGTGGCTGACTGCCCTGCACCCGCTGTACGACCTCGCGCCGCGTCCCTTCCTGCTCTGCGAGGACGCCTCGGTCCTCGGCGCCACCTTCTCCATCGTCGAGCGGCGACGTGGCGTGGTCATCACCGAGGGAGAGGAACCGCTTCCGCTCGCGGGCCACCCGACGCATCGGCGTGAGGCGAGCGAAGCCGCCGTCGATGCGCTCGTGGCGCTGCACGACGTCGACGCCACACTTCCGGCGATCGCCGCCGTGGACGCACCTGACGGGTATCTGGACCGGCGGGTGCGTGAGGCACTCGACCGCTGGCATCGTGCACGGACCGCCCCCGTGCCGGACATGGATGCCGTGGCCCTGTGGCTCTCGGCGAACGAACCGCCGGGCACGCTCGATCCGTCCGTCGTCCATGGCGGCTACGTGCCCAGCGCGTTGCTCGTCAACCCGCTCGCGCCGGCAGAGGCGTCGGCGGTGCTCGGCTGGAGCCTGGCAGCGCTTGGGGATCCGCTCTGCGATGTCGCTGTGATGATCGCCACGTGGCAGGCGATGGCAGACGGGCACGGCGACAGCGGGTCTGCGCGCCCCGGCTATCTCGGCCGCGACGACATGGCCGACCGGTACGCGCAGCGGTCCGGTCGGGACCTCTCGGCCCTGCCCTTCTACGAAGTGCTGGCGCTGTTCCGGCTGGCCCTTGATAGCAGGCGCTTGGGCGCAGGTGGGCGGGCCCGCTACTTCGGCGCGAGGGCCCGGTCGGTCGCGAGCGCCACGACGCGGTGAACCCGCCTTCGCTCCAGAGCCCGTTCAGGTGCGCCGGCGAGGCAAGCCCGCGCCCCCGGTCCTCTGAGCTCTGTCCCCCTACCTCCAACTTCCAACCTCCAACCTCCAACCTCCAACCTCCGACCTCCATCCCTGTCCCTGTCCCCGTCCTTCCTTCATTCAGGTATGCCCGAGCCCCGCGCCGGTCGGGTCGGGCTCGTATAGAATGGCCGTATGAGGAAAAGACTCGCGGGGCTCGCCGTTGCGGCTCTGGCGCTCGTCGTCTCGCCTGCGGCGCAGGCTGGGCAGGCAGCCAGAAACGCGGCCGCGCAGAAACTCCCGCCGCTCACCTACGTCTGCCCGATGCCCGGCGACGAAGATGTGATGGAGGACAAGCCGGGCAGCTGTCCCAAGTGCAAGATGACGCTCGTGCCGGTGCGGCTCGATGCGAAGTACTGGTGCCCCGTGCACCAGGCCCTCGAGGTGCACGATGGGCCGGGCAAGTGCCGCCGCGACGGACGTGAGCTCATCCCTGTGACGCTCTCCGTGTCGTGGACCTGCGCCGACGACGCCGAGAAGAAGCTGCTCGAACCGGGGAAGTGCGCTGATGGGTCGGCCCGCAAGATCGGCTACGAACTCCGCGCACACGGCGATCACAACCCGCGGCACGGCGGGCAGTTCTTCATGGCGTCGGACGCGTGGCACCACATCGAGGGCACGTATCCGGAGAACGGCCTCGTCCGCGTGTTCTTCTACGACAACTTCACGAAGCCGCTGCCCCTGCGGGGCAAGGGCATCACCGGCACGCTGGCGATTCGGGACGCGCAGGACAAGGAGATTGCGACCGCGCCGCTCGTCATCGGCAAGAACAGCTCGACGATGGAAGCGAAGGTGCCGGCCGCGGCCGCAGCGCTGCCGCTGCGGGCCACGGTCAAGATGAAGTTCGGTGCGTCGGCTGCTGCGCAGCCCTTCGACTTCCAGTTCAACGAACTCACGAAGGACACGACCGCTGGCGTGGCGATCGGCCCAACCTCGACCCCGCGTCCGACCGCGGCACCTGTCGCGCCGAAACCCGCTCCGGCGACGACCGCGGCTGCCCCGGCGCCCGCGGCATCAACTCCGGCAGCGCCTGCGGCGCAGCCCTCGCAGGCGGCCCAGAGCAACCAGGCAGCGCCGCAGTACCAGCCACCAGCCGGCCCGGCGGACCTTGGGTCGGGCGAGATCGCGCCGATGCCCCCCGCGCTCGCGGCCGTGCTGAACGAGGAGGTCCTGCCGAAGGATGTGGCCGGGCTCCTGAAGGAGCTGACGAACCGCTCGGGCGAAATCGACCGGCTCATGCGCGAGGGCAGCATCGGTGAGGTCTGGCTGCCGGCGATGGGCACGAAGACGGTGGCGCTGGTGCTCGAGGAGCACGCCGGCTCGCTGCCGGCGGCGCGTCGGGCGCAGGCCACACTGGCGGCCAAACGCGTCGTTGCCGCCGCGTGGGAACTCGACGGGTATGGCGACCTCGGCAACCGGGCCAAGGTGGCTGAGGCACACGAGAAGATTGCGGCCGCGGTGGCCGATCTGAAGGCGGCATATGAAGGCGCTCAGTAGGATTGGCGCGCGGCATGCGCGCGTGCTCACGTGGGGGGCGGTCGCGGCGACGACGGCCGGCCTGATGCTGACCTCCGCGGGAACGACCGTCAATGCGCACAAGGCGAAGACCTCGCCGTTCTCGTACAACGTCGACATCTTCCCGCTGCTCCGCGACAAGTGCGGACGCTGCCACGTCGAGGGCGGCCCTGCCCCGATGTCGCTGATGACGTACGACAAGGACGGCGGCGCGATCGCCTGGGCCGAGTCGATGCGTGAGATGCTGCTCGCCGGCGCGATGCCGCCGTGGTACGCCGACCCGACCGGACCGGCGGTGCGCAACAACCACAGCCTCACCCCGCGGGAGCTGGACAAAATCGTCACCTGGGCCACTGGCGGCACGCCGCACGGTGATCTCAACATGAAGCTTCCGACCGTCTCGCCGCGCCAGGGCTGGGCGGGCGGCAAGCCGGATGCGGAACTGCCCATGCCGCAGCCGTACACCATGCAGCCGGGCACGATGCAGGCCTCCAACGAGGTCACGATTCCGGTGCCCTTCACCGAGGCCAAGTGGGTGAAGGCGGTGGACCTGATGCCTGGCGTGCCCTCGATGGTGCGTCGCGCCTACGTCAGCCTGGAAGGCGGCCCCGTGCTCGCGGTCTGGGAACCGGGCGACGACGCGGTGGACCCGCCGAGCGGAGCCGCATTCAGGATTCCGCCGGGCTCGAAGATTCACCTCAAGGTGGATTACAAGAAGTCGTGGCAGGACGAGCAGAAGGCGCTCGCCGACAAGAGCGTCATCGGCTTCTACTTCACCGAGGAGCCGCTCTCGGGCAAGTCGGTGGAGTCGATCACGATCGACGGCCCGAAGGACGAAGGGATCGGCCCACGCTCCTTCACCGGCACGCTCGCGAAGGGCGGCCGGATCGTGGCGCTGCGGCCGATGCTGGACAACCCGTACACGACGGTGGACATCACGGCAGTTGCGGCGTCTGGCCGCAAGGTGCCGCTGCTGAAACTGCGGAATGCGCGCCCCGAATGGCCACGCCGCTACTGGCTCGTGGACCCGATCGAACTGCCGGCCAACACCAAGATCGAGGTCACGATGCAGCCGGGCGATCCCGACATCGGTCCCCTCGGCAAGGCGGAGAGCTTCGCCCTCCAGATCGGCCTCGACATCATCCCGCAGTAGGGAAACGGCAGGCCGAAGTCACAAGTGAGACTCAGAAGTCAGAAGCAACCTTCTGACTTCTGAACTCCCTGTCCCCAGTTCCGAATCCCCAGTTCCGAGTCCCGAGTGCCGGGTCAGTCGACGATGGCCTGCATCACCGCGTTCTCGAAGTCGCGCGTGATGCCTGTGCCCGCAGTCTGGACCATCAGCACGCCGATCAGCTTCTCCTTCGGGTCCACCCAGAAGTGCGTGCCGAACGCACCGTCCCAGCCGAAGCTGCCGTTCGACGTACGGCGGTTCGCGCGGACGTTGTCCAGCACGACCTCCATCGAGAGCCCGAACCCCATCCCCTGCACGCGCGCGCCTGCGCCAGCCCCGTTGTAGAGCTCGCCGACGTGGTTGGTCGCCATGTACTCGATGGTGCGCGGGCTCAGTAGCCGACGTCCATTCAGCTCACCGCCATTGGCCAGCATCTGCGCGAACTGCGCGTAGTCCTCCGCAGTGGACCACAGGCCGCCGCCACCCGAGAAGAAGGTCTTCGTGCTGAGCCAGGCCGGCGTCTCCGCCTTCTCGATGCCACCCTGGCGTGTGCGGTTGTAGAGCACGGCGACACGGGCCGCCTTGTCTGGCGTGACGTAGAAGCCGGTGTCCTTCATCCCGAGCGGGTCGAAGACGCGCTGCTTCAGGAACTGCTCGTACGTCATCCCGGACGTGATCTCGACGATGCGGGAGAGCGTGTCCATGCCGGCGAGCAGGCTGTAGGTCCATTGCGAGCCCGGCTGGAAGTCGAGCGGCACCTTCGCGAGCTTCGGGATCTGATCGGCGAGGGTGCGGGTCACGTCGCGGGGGGCGATCCGGCCGCCGACGCGGTTGCCGATCGTGCCGCTCTCGAGGCCTGACGTGTGCGTCAGCAGATCGCGGACGGTGATCTCGCGCGTGGCGGGCACGGTGTAGTAATCAGGAATGGGCGGCTGCTGGCCGGCCGGCGCCGGCGGCGCCACGTACCCCGGCTTGATGACCGCGACCTGCATCTCCTTGAATTCGGGGACGAAGCGCGAGACCGGATCGGTCAGGCGCAGCTTCCCTTCCTCCATCAGCATGGCGATCGCGACGCCGGTGACCGGCTTCGACATGGAGGCAATCCGGAAGATCGCATCCTTCCGCATTGGCGCCTTCGAGGCGAGGTCCGCCACGCCGTGCGCCTCGAAGTGGGCCACCTTGCCGCGGCGGGCCACCAGTGTCACGGCACCGGCGAGTTGTCCGCTCTCGAGATACCGTTGTACCGTCTCGTGAATCCTCGGCAGGCGATCCGACGAGAAGCCCACGTCTTCCGGTCGCGCCGCCGCGGGAATCCCGCCCCCGGCGGCCATGACCGCGCCAGTCAGCAGCGCCAATGCCAGGACGGCTGCCGCCGCCGATCGCCGAACGAACCCGATCATCATCTCCCTCCCGTGTCGTGCCTCAGGGCGTGGTTGACTTCCGCGAAGACGCAACGATATAACACAGCCCTCCTGTCGCGGACCTGACGCCCATGTCCCTATTGCCGTTCTGCGAGTGGCTGGCGAGCACCTCGGGAAGCATCGCCCTCCACGAGTCGTTGTACATGTATCCGCTCATCGAGTCGGCGCATGTGCTCACGCTCTGTCTCTTCGTCGGGATGACGATGGTGCTCGACCTGCGGCTGACCGGGCTTGCCCTGAGGCGCATCCCCGTCCGCGAAGTCGTGGAGCGCACGCAGCCGTGGATGTTCCTCGGCTTCGCCATCATGGTCATCACCGGCGTGCTGCTCTTTTACGCGATTCCGGTCCGCTCCTACCAGAACATCTTCTTCCGGCTGAAGGTCGTCTTCCTCGTGCTCGCGGGCCTCAACGCCCTGCTGTTCCACACCGGGATCTTCCAGAACGCCTCGAGCTGGGAGCGGGACCCGGCCCCCCCGGCACGCGCGCGCCTTGCCGGGGTGCTGTCGCTCGCCCTCTGGGCCGGCGTCATCGTTGCCGGCCGCATGATTGCCTACAACTGGTTCGACTGCGACAAGCCCCAGCCACGCTGGGTGCAGATCGCGACCGGCTGCTCGTACGAACAGCGCCAGGAGCCGTGATGGATCTGCTGCCTCTGTTTCAGTCGTTCGAAGGGTCGGGCCTCGGCCAGGCCGTGCGGGAGTCGGTCTGGGCCTTTGCCGCGATCGAATCGATCCACCTGCTCGCCCTCGCAATGATGGGAGGCGCAGCGCTGCTGGTAGACCTGCGCCTGCTCAACCTGGGCATGACGGAGCGCACCACCGCGGAACTCGCGGACGAGGCGTCCCCGTACTTCACGCTCGGGCTGATCGTGCTGATGATCTCCGGCGCCGGGCTCTTCGCGTCCGAAGCGGTGAAGTGCTACTACAGCACGCCGTTCTGGGTGAAGATCGGCACGCTGGTCGTCGCGACGATCTTCGCGTACGCGGTCCGCAATCCCGTAGCGCGGGCCGCTGAAGGACGGGTCGGCGGCGGGACGCGTGCGCTCGTCGCGCTCGCCTCCATCGCCCTCTGGTTCGTCGTCGCCGCCGCGGGCCGCTGGATCGGCTTCTCGGGCTGACACATGCACTACCACGGAGCGCGCGGAGGTTCGCACGGAGGGCTCGGCTCTAAGAGCGCCACCGCGAAGTCTTGAAGCGCGCTCCTAGCACTTAGCATTTAGCATTCAGCATTTCGCACTTCATCGTGTGTCACCGCACGGGCGGCTCTGTCGGATCCGCGCCGTCCCGCGGGGCGCCGGTCCCGGACGAGCCCATGAACAGCTTGCGGCCGTCGCTGAACGTGATGTTGCGGCCGTTCCCCCGCAGCAGCGTGTGGTCGCGCGTCTGGTAGCCGTCGACGATGATCTCGGTGCCGATCTGGACCGAGTCGCGCGTGATGCCGCGTCGCAGCAGCGTGTTTGGCGTCCCGCCCTCCACGGCCCACTCCTCCGTGGCGCCGTTCAGGTTCTTCCGCTCGCCCGCGACCGTCACCTCCTTCGCCGCCAGATGGATCCACGCGTGCGGGTTCACCCACTCGACCTTCGTCACGGCGCCCTTGAGCAGGATCGGCCGGTTCGGATCGAACTCGCCGCCGAAGGCGTGATGCGCGACCAGCGGCACGGCGGCGATCGCCACGCAGGCGGCGCCGAACAGGACGCAAGCTGTCTTCTTCATTCGCGTTGCCTTTCCCCTCGGCCGGTATGCTAGCGGCCCGAGCCTTTCCGAGCGTCGGCCTCGCGCTGCCGTGCCCCGCGCAGGATGTTCCCCATCGCGTAGTTGGCTTCGTGGCAGGCGTACTCGTAGATCAGGTCGTCAGTGGCGGGCCAGGTGTACTCACCGGTCCACGGACGCGACCACGTGTCGGGATCCTCCACGGTGAAGCGATACAGCAGCGTCTTCGGATCGATCCGCGAGAAGCGCTCGGTCACCTTCAGCTTGTCCGTTGACCCGCGAAACCGCGTCTTGTCCGTGAAATTTGTTGTCTCGACGACGAGGGTGTCGCCCTCCCACCACCCGATGGAATCGCCCATCCAGCCGCGAATCGACGCAGGCAGGTGCTGGCTGTTCATGCGGACCATGCGGGCGTCGTGATTCATCTCGGTCAGGATCATCACGGTGTCCTTCGTTTGCACGATCTGGTGGAGGTTGTTGTAGAAGTAGTTCGGCAGCGCGGGTGGGCCGGAGGTCGAGCCGAACCCCAGGATGCACCGCTCGGCGAGCGGGCGCCGTTCGGGGTCGTCGTACGCGCCTGCGGCGGTCTCGAGGCCGACGTCGCCACCGGCGGTTTCGGCCTGGTCCGACGTGGGCTGGTTCCGCTGTGCCGCTTGACGCGCGCGGGCCGCGGGGGTGAACGGTGGCACTCGGCCATCTGGCGGGTCGACGACGATCGAGGTGCGTGCCTGGCCGTCGATGACGGTGAAGGCGTTGCCGCGGTCGATCCAGAACGCGTTGTACCCGCCCACGCCTCCAGCCGCGCCGGTCGACCCGTCGCCGCCAACCGGAGGCGCTGCTCGATCGGCGGAATCCGGCTGCAGTGCACGCGCGGTACGGGCCGCCGCGGCTGCCTCGATCCGCCGGGCCTCTTCGACCGGAATCGCAGGCCGTCCGTTGTAGACCGCTGCCCGTTCAACTGGCGTCATCGTGGCAAGGTCGTAGGTGCCCTGCAGGTCCGGGTGCCCATCGGGGGTGCGCGGCACGCCACCGACCAGCCCCGTGGCCGCGCGGGCGGACGCCGCGCGCGGGGTCCCCTGCCCGTTCAACGGCATCTGCCAGGCCACGAGCCCGCACGCTGTGATCACGGCGGACGTGGTGACGACGGTCAACCTGCGAACCATCGGGTCCTCCTCATCGCGGCAGCGGGTTCCTCCGCCACTGGCCGTACATCAGTTCCTCGACGAACTCCATGCACTTGAAGTCCATCAACTGGGCCCCCTTCTCTAGGCGGCGATACAACGGCATCGACATCTTCCAGGGACGCGTGAAGACGTTCGGATCCTCGATCGTCGCCTCATAGCTGATCACGTCAGGCCCTGTCCGCGTATACCGCTCCACGACATGCAGCTTCTCTGTGTGGAAGTTGCCGGCGCGATCGAACCAGGTATCCGCGTTGAACCCGGTCACGTCGACGACGAGCGTGTCCCCGTCCCACCGACCGACCGACTGGCCCATCCACGAGTCGACCGGCGCTGGCCCCGGGTCCTTCAAGTACACGTTCCGCACGGCATTGGCGTACTGGTAGGCGAAGAAGATCGCCTTCGTGCTGTGCACGATCTGGAACGGGTGCGGCATGTAGGTCGCGCGCGGGACGCCGGGGAGGTAGCACTTCACCTCCGGGTCGGCCTCCACCCAGTTCTCGCGGTTTCTGGTCCGCTGGGCGAGCGCCTCGGGCTTGTAGGGAATGGTGCCGCCCTCGACCACGCCCATGCCGGGCGGCACGGAGGCCACGGCCCCGAGCGGGAGCACGGGCGCGGCGGGCACCGGACCATAGGGGCCCGGGCGCGTCTGCAGCGCCGGCCGCGCCATGTGCATCTCGACGTCCCAGTTCGCCTCGTTCAGCGACTGCCAGATGCCGTTCAGATCAGGGTGCCCGTCGGCCAGCCTCGGCGACCGGTATCCCTGGGGCTGCTGCCCGGCAAGCGGCGCCACGGCAAGCGCGATGACCGTCGTCACCGCGGCTCCGGCGGCAGCGGTCACAAGCGAACGGAGTCCCTGACGCATCTGCGGAGTTCCCCTTCCGCTGGAGGACTATACACGCTGTCACGCTGCGAACATGCACAAATGCGCTACCACCGAGGGCACGGAGGTTCGCACGGAGGGCACGGCTCTACTTCGGACGTCTGGACGATTGCCGCTGAACGCCTGGCCACAGGCCATCGGCGCTTGGCTCTGGGCATGCTCACGCTGTCACGCTGCGAACATGCACAAATGCACTACCGCGGAGGGTGCGGAGGCGCGATGACCTTCTCGAGCAGCGCGTCGATCTTACGGACGACGATGGGCCAGCGGTACTCGCGTTCGACGTACGCGAGCCCTTGCTCGCCGAGGGTGCGCGCGACGTCGCGCCGCTCGAGCAGCACGGACACACAGCGCGCGAACTCGTCGTAGTTGCGATAGTAGAGCGCGCCGTTCGCGCGACGCGCCTGCCCCTTGAGCACGGCGCAGTGGCCGTTCACCACCGCCGGCAGCGAGTGGTTCCACGCCTCGAGCAGGACGAGGCTGAGGCTCTCGTACCGCGACGGCATCGCCAGCAGCATCGCCTGGCGCAACAATGCCTCGCGCGTCTCTTCATCGACGAATCCGAGGTACTGGATGTCGGGATGCGTCGGCAGGGGCATGCTGGAGGGACCGGCCATGACGAGCTGCACCGGCCCCGGGTGTTCGGCCTTGTACCTGACGAAGTGCGCGAGGAGGTCCGCGCATCCCTTGTTGGGATCGATCCGGCCAAGGTAGAGGATGAACGGGGCGCGCACGCCACGCGACGACAGGTCCTGCCCGCGATCGGGAGGTGCCGGGTCCAGCCCTGAGCCGATGATGCACGACGGCGGCGGCACGGTGCTCATGCGGCGCTCGACGAGTTCCTGCTCCTCGGGGGTGAGAAAGATGTAGCCGGCCGGGCACGCGAAGAACCGGTCGAGGATCGACATGCGGATCACGGGATCCTCTTCCGCGGTCGGCACGAGGATGGAGCGATCCTGCACGAGCGGCAGCCCAAAGTACACCTCGGCATAGCGGAAGGCCCAGAACAGCACCGCGTCGTATTCGTGGCCGTGCACCCGGAGATGTTCGAGGAGACCCGGCAGGTTCGGCCCGTTCTCACGAAACCACTCTTCCTGGACATCGTCTGAGGCCGTGCCGCTGAAGGCCTGCTCGCTGACCTCAGCAAACCGGTGGAGTGAGCGCTCACGCGCGGACGCGAACCGCAGCACCGACAAGGGCCCGAGTGTCGAGGTCCCCGGCTCGTGCTCATTGCGCCACGTGATGTGGTCTTTCGCGCACGACGTGAGGATGGTGACGCGGTGCCGTTCGGCCAGGTGCGTGGCGACATGCCGGCAGTGCGCTTCTGATCCGCCGGCGATGTCGGCGCCGAACCGGTGGACCACACAGGCAAGCTTCATCCAGAGGCCAGAATGAGATTGTGAGTGTCGAGTGCCAATGGCTGCGTGCTGAGGGCCGGGTGGGGCGCGCTGATCACTGAGTGCCGCTGCCGCCCTCAGCGCGCAACGCGTGGTCCGACGACGGGGAGAGCATCGCACGGCGGAGGCGGGCGTTCTCGATGGCCAACTCCTCGATGCACGCGAACAGCACGGTGTTGATGCGGCGCTGCTTGCGGAAGTTCTCCAGGCTGTACTCGTACAGCCATCGCATCATCGGCAGCAGCAGGCGTCGCTTCACAGCGACGAGCGCGGCGCCGATGATCGGGCGGTGGCTCGCGTACTTGAGGTGCAGGGCGAGATCCCACTCCGCCTCGCTGGTGAGGAAGTCGGGGAGCAGGAGCGCGTCATGGTCGCGGGCATCGATGGCGCGGCGAAGGATCTGGTCGACCCCCGCGTAGATGGCCGGATCGCGGTAGTCATCCGCCCCGCCGCGGGCCAGCAGACGCTTCCGTCGCATCCGCCGGACATCGTCTTCGATCTCCCGCATCAGGTCGTCGACCTCGACTGCCATGCCGCTTCATTATAGGGCTCTGGACCAGCAGTCGAGGATCCCCCAGTTGGTGTTTGCCCTGTGCTAGATCTCCCTGAGCCATGTCTGCGCGATGGCCAGCACCGCTGTCGTTGGCCCCTGGCCTGCGCGGTAGCAGGCCTTCCAACCGGCGCCCTTCTTTTCGTACGCCGGGTTGGTGAAGACGAGCACGTTCTTCTTCGGTGTCGTCTGCGCGGCGAAGTCGACGGTCGGGACCAGCGCAACGAACGTCGAGAGCTGCGTCTTCAGCATCGCGCGCAGGTTGTACTTGTTCCAGGCGAGCTGCTCCTCCTCCTGCTTCGCGCGATCCACAGCAGCCGCGATCGCCTCCTCGCTGTCGAACCCACCGGTCTCCATCGACATCAGCACGGTGTAGCCGCGGCGCAGCTTCTCCGCATCGTTCGGTCCGAGCGCTTGCAGCGACTGCGCCAGCGCCGACATTTTCTGGTACTTCGCGCGGTCCTTGCGGGCCGGCTCGTTGGCGCGCTTCGCCCAGTCCTTCGACTGCTGCGCGAGCATCATCTGGATCATCGGCGGCTCCATCTCCGCGAAGGAGGCGGCCAGCGCGGCGACCTGCTGCCGCTGCATCACGGCCTGCGCCTCTGTCATCTTGCCGGCCTTCATCAGGGCTTCGGGATCGGCAATGTCGGTGAGGTGGTGGTCGACCGCCTTGTACTGCTTCGCGATGTACTGGCTATGCGCCTTCTGGAACGGGTCGGACATGACGATCGCCTTGAAGGCCATCGCCGCCTTCTGCGCGAAGGCGACCCGGCTCGCCTCGTCCAACGCCCGGGCTGCGGCGAGCGTCTTCGCCGGAATGGCCGGCAGCGTGCTCCAGTCGCCGCTGCGTGACGGCATCATCGCGCTCCCTCGCAGGAGCAGGTTGGCCTTGTCCTCGAGCTTGAGATCCGCAACGTCGAGCGGCGCCGCGGCAGGTCCACCGAGGACACGACCCGACGCGGCCCGAAGCACGGACGACGGATGGAACGCGATGAATGGAATAGCGAGAAGGAACAGGACGCGGGGAATGAGTGCGGCGGATGCGCGCATGGTGGCCCCCTTGCAATTGGGGTCGCGCCGCCTGGGGGAGAGGAGATGCGCCCACGGGCGGGCGACATCTCCATCATAGCGCTGCGGGATGGCTGGCCGGGAGGGCCAGCAAGGCCGGGAGGGCCGGGAAGGCCGGGACTCCCGCTCGCCCTCCTGGCCCTCCTGCCCCTCCCGGCCGTCCTGGCCTGCCGTTAGAAGTCCAGCGACGCGCCGATCTTGAAGAAGCGCGACTGGAGCACGTTGGTGGGACGGAGCCACGCGGATGTCGCCGCTGTCGAGAACGTCGAGTTCCGCGTGTACGCCCAGTTGCTGTTCGTGACGTTGTACAGATCCAGGTCCACGCGCATGCGGGCGTGCCCCATGCGGAACCGCTTGGATGCGCGCAGGTCGATCTGGTTCAGGTTGTCCTTGCCGTAGTCCAGGCCTTCACGCATCAACTGCACCGTGCGCGATGCTGCACCGGTCCAGTTGCCGCCGATGAACGGGTTGATGACGGCGTTCGTGACCGCCCAGTTTGCCTGCAGCGATGGACCGGCGCCGCCGGTCTGCACGCCCCGGGTGAACTGGTAGGTCGCACTGAACTGGATGTCCAGAGGCAGCGTGTACGAGCCCATCAGCTTCGCATCGGGGCGATAGCCGTAGGTCCGATCGCAGTACCGCGAGCCGTCCGCCGGGTACTCCTCGGTGCCGAGGAACGTGGTGCCGACCACCGCGTCGGGTCCGGCGCCGGTGATGAGGCCGCAGTTGTTGAACTGCCGCTTCTGCATGTTGATGCCACCACGGATGAACGCCCCCTTGGGCAGGCGCCAGTCCATGTTCACGTCGATCCCCTGATAGACGTTCTTGTAGTCGTACTTGTCCGCAAACGTCACCAGGTTGTCGGCCGGCAGGTTCTGCGCGAACACCGACGGCTTCAGGTTGTAGATGCCGCAGACCTGATAGCCGCCACCATTCGGCAGGTTGGCGTTCGTCGGTGCGGTCATACAGAACGGGCCGTCGTAGCTGGAGAGGTTGAAGCGCAGGTCGTCGGTGAAGGTCGTGTTGCCGAACGACCGCCGGTACCAGCCGCCGTTCACCGACAACCCGTCCCGCAGCTGGTGCTGCGCGGCGAAGGTGTACTCGACGTTGTACGCACGCTTGAACCAGCCGTTCAGCACCTCGGGATCGTATCGTGTGGTCGACACGCGCTTGCCGAACGTCGGCGTCGACGTCGATGCCGACAGCTCGTTGAACTGCAGGTTGCCGTTCGCGTCGTACGGCAGGCCGTTGTTATCGAGGTCCTTCCACGGACGCGTGTCGCTGAGCGAGAGGGCGGACACAGGGTTGATGTCGTCCGCCACGGCAATCGTCTGGCCGTTCACGTAGCGAGCGGCGCTCGCCTTGATCGCGGTCTTTCCGTTGCCGAACACGTCCCACGCAAAGCCCACGCGGGGGGAGATGTCCTTCCAGTTCTGGACGCGGCCCACGCAGCCGGCGGCGGGGTTGTTGAGGCCGTCCGGGCACGTGTCGAACACGAAGCCGGGGCTGTTCTGGCTGGCGAGCACTTCGCTCTTCTGGGTTTCGCCGAGGAACCAGTCATAGCGGACGCCGAGGTTGAGCGTCACCCGTCCGAGGGACCAGCGGTCCTGCGCGTAGATGCCGGTATCGGCCTTGATGCCGTTCCGGCGATCCCACGGCAACTGCAGCACCACCTGCACGGGGACACCGGCGTTGTACGTGATGGCTGACGTGTCACCCGAGAACGCGCGGATACGCCGCCAGTCGCCGTTCGTCAGCGACGCACCGAACCGGAACGAGTGCGAGCCGGTCACGTAGGATGCAGCCGCCATCCAGGTCCGCAGCGTCGAGAAGCTGGTCTGCGGCGCATTCCACGCGTTCGCGATCTTCCCGGTGGACTGATCGAGCACCGTATAGACGCGCGCGTTGCGGATGGCGTCCAGGTTGAACTCGGTGGGATCGACACCGGTCACCGACTTCTGGTACAGCTCGGTGTAGTTCTGGTTGTAGATGCCGAAGCCCCCCTCGAACAGCAGACGGCTGCTCTGCGTGCGGGTCCACTTGCCGACACCGACGTAGTTGCTCGGGGTGACCTGCACACCGGCCGCCTCGGGTGGCACGTTCGCGGCGATCCCCCAGTGGTTGCGGTACTTCTGCTGCTTGTCGAAGTACACGGATACCTTGTCCTTGCTGGTTGCCTGCGCGGCGATGCGGCCGACGTTGCTGAAGATGTACCCGTCGTCGATGCCGGGGCGCGAGGTGTCGGCGACGTAGACGAATGGCGACGCGTCCTTGTCGAAGTAGCTGTCGGCGACGTACTTGTACACACCCCAGGAGCGGAACGTGTAGTTGAACCAGATCCGATCCTTCTTGATCGGCCCGCCGATGGACGGGTTCAGGTCCCACACCTTCTGGATGTTGCCGACGTTCGTCAGGCGGTTGTTCTGGTTGTAGGTGAGGTCGCCGGCGAGGTTGGTGCGCAGGTTGTTCGCGGTCCACGCCTCACCTGCCCAGTTCCCGAAGACGGTGCCCTTGAAGGCGTTGCCGCCGTCCTTCGGGACCATGTTCACGCGGATGCCGCCCTGCCCCATCTCGGCCGAGTCGGCACCGGTCACGTAGCTCAGTTCCTGGAAGCTGCCATCGTTCCAGTACACGCCGGAGTACGCGCCCTGCGCGCAGAGGTTGTTCAGCCGGATCCCTTCGATGGTCTGCACGGTGTCGCCCGATCCGCGGTACTGCAGTGGCGACTGCTGCATCCCGCCCGAGCCACCGACGTCGCGCGAGAGCGCACCGCCACCACCCGCCGCGATGGAGGTTCCCGGAATCATGATGCCGACCGCCTGGATGTTGCGGCCCGTGGGCACCGAGTCGAGTACGTCGCGCGTCATCACCGTCCGCTGGGTGATCGACTGCACGTCGACGATGGGCGATTGGGCCGCGACGGTGATGGTCTCCTCGACGCCGCCCACCCTCATGTCGGCGTTGACGGTCGCGGTGAAGTCGGACGTGAGTTCCAGGTTCTCGCGCTTGACCGTCGAGAATCCCGGCAACGAGAACACGACCGAGTAGGTGCCCGGCCGCAGCTGCACGATCGAGTACTTGCCCTCGCCGTCCGTCACTGCCGAGCGGGTCTTCTCGATGAGCGCCGGACTCGAGACCTCCACGGTAACGCCGGGCAGCACGGCGCCCGACGTATCCCTGACCGTTCCCGAAATCGTGCTGCCCTGCTGCGCGAGCGCCAGCGCAGGCAAAGCCAGCATCAGCATCGCCACGGCGATGCGATAGACAGACTTCATATCTTCGAGCCTCCCTAAGAAAGAAACCGTAAGGCCGCCGAAACTGCGTCGGACAGAGTGCAGTACAGCTGCCTGTGGAGGCAACAAGCTTTTTCGGATTTTCCGGGGAGATTTTGTCGATCTGGGTGGGCTCGTCCAATCACCCGGACGGAGACGGCGCCGGAACCGGTAAGCGCTTACGGCCTGCGTTCGGGGGCCGGAGCCGCAACCCTCCGCGCGTCAATGAGTTCCGGCAGAGCTTGGTCGGCGCGGCTCCACAGGCGGAGGGCGGCCGCGAACTCGCGGGCGGCAGTGGCCGTGTCTCCGGCCTGGCGCGCGGAGAGCGCCAGCGCATAGTGACTGCCGGCGTAGTTCGGATCGTGATTGAGCATCTCCTCGGCGAGCCAGCGCGCGAACTCCCAGTCGCCGGCGGCGCGCGCGGTGCGGTTCATCGACTCGATCGAGAAGAGCGCCTGCACCCAGTTGTCCGGCCCTGGCAGCGCCCGAATCTGGCGAACCACGTCCCGCAGCATCGCGCGCCCCTTCTCGCGTTCACCGGTCCGCAGGAAGAACTCGCCCTGGAGCTGCTGGAACGCGGGGGCGACGAGCGCCTGCCCCGTCGACGCCATGCGCAGGGCGCGCAAGGCGAGGTTCGCCTGTTCGGCCGCCTGCGCGAACCGCCCGGCCGCGAGATGCACGTGACCAGCTTCGATGTAGCCGGTGGCTTTCACCAGCGACACCGGGTGGCCGATGAGGACGTTGGCCGCAGCGAGCGCCTCCTCCAGCCGGCCCCGGCTGATGAGGAACTCCGGCCAGCCGCGCTTGTTGAACATCTGCACGGCCAGCGTCGAGGGCAATGCGAAGGCCGACTTCAGCTCCTGCTCCGCCTTCTGCATCTGGCCGAGGTACTGGTACGACGAGCCGAGCAGATCGAGATTGTGCTCGTGATGCCACTCGTATTCAGCCGGCATGCGCTCGGCGCGGAAGTACGCCTCCTGCACGCGGTCGGCCTCCTCGAAGGCGGCGACCGCTTTCTCGATCTGGCCGGTCCGCCGAAGCACGTGGCCGTACATGTGCAGCGCGTGCGGCACCTGTGGCGCGAGCGCGGCCCACGCGGCGCCATGCTCGACCGCCTTCTGGTACTGCGCGCTGTTCTCGTACGCGTGTGTCAGGTAGTGATGGGCGCTGGCCCCGCCGAGCGCGAGCGCCTTCTCGTAGTAGGGCAGCGCGGAGGCGACGCTGCCCTGGCCACGATCGGAGGGGTCGGGCGACTCGGCAACGCCCCGCAGGATCCAGAGCTCTGCGTCGTTCGGCTGCGCCTTCAGCGCCGCGTCGAGCGACGCGCGGTACGCGGCGAGCTTCGTCCTGTCCGCGGGTGCCGCTTCGGCCGCGACCTGCGCGATGCGCGCGCCGATGTGCAGCCGGTCGTGCGCACTGGCCTGCGGCGCACGCTGCTGTGCGCGCGCGAGGGCCGTGCGCGCCGCGTCTGGCCTGTTCAACTCGGCGTACGCGTAGCTCAGGCCGACATCAGCCATCGCAAGGTTCGGGTCCTTCGCAAGGGCGGCATTGAAGGAGCGCGCCGCCTCGATCCACACGTAGGCGTGGAGATACGCAAGCCCCTGATCGTAGAACTGCTGTGCCTCTGCAGAGCGGGTCGAGACCGCGTCGTGCGCCGTGCCGATTCCCGTGCGGATCGGGACCGGACGCATGAGCACCTCGTCCGGCACTACCGGGATGCGGGCGGCCGAGGAGGTGGTCGTGGACGGCTGCGCCAGCGCACTCGCTGCGAACACCATCAGCACGAACGTGGTCTGGAGGATCGAGCGGAACACCACGATCGATCGTAGCACCCGGGCCTGTCGGGGCGGGAAGGGCCGGGACCCACGAAAGACAGGCAGGGCAGGTGGGGCGGGTGGGGCTGAGGGAAAGCCTGGACGGCCGGGACGTGCAGGCGCCCGGCTTCAGGCTTCAGACTCCGGGTCGGGTCGGCTCCGGACTGAAGCCGACACCGCCCGAAGCCTGGAGCCCGGGCTTGAAGCCACCCTTGACCGGCGGCCGTGAGGCCGACGCGACTAGAAGTCGATCTGTCCGCCGAGCTTGAAGAAGCGCGACTGCAGCACGTTCGTGGGACGCAGCCACTGGCTGGTCGCGGCGTTCGAGAACGTGGTGTTCACCGTGTACGGCCAGTTGCTGTTGAACACGTTGTAGAAGTCGACGTCACCGCGCAGCCGGTACCGCCCGACGCGGAAGCGCTTCGAGACGCGCAGGTCCAACTGCGACAGGTTCTGCTTGCCGTAGTCCTGCCCTTCACGCATCAGCGCGATGCTCTTCGAGGCAGCACCTGTCCAGTTGTGGCCGAGGATCGGGTTGATCAGCGCGTTGGTGACGGTCCAGTTCGCCAGGATGGACGGACCGGCGCCACCGGTCTGCACACCCTTGCTGAACTGGTAGGTCGCGCTGAACAGCACGTCGAAGGGCAGCGTGTACGACCCAAGCATCTTGAAGTCGGGCCGCAGCGCGTACTCGCGGTGGCAGGTCGAGCTGCCGTCCGCATAGGTCTCGGTCCCGAGCACGGTGGTCGTCGCCACGGCGTCCGCGCCCGCCTTGAGCAGGTTGCAGTTGTCGAAGGTGCGACCGGTGGCCGCGATGCCACCCCGGAGGAACGCACCCTGCTTGAAGCGTGCGTCGATGTTCAGGTCGAACCCCTGGTACATGTTCGTCTCGCCGCCGAAATCGGACGATGAGCGGACGAGGCTGTTCGCCGGGAGGTTCTGGGCGAACACCGACGGCTTCAGATCGTAGATGCCGCAGACCTGGTATCCGCCGCCACCGGGCAGGTTCGGGTCCGCCGGCGCGGTGATGCAGAACGGCCCGTCGTAGCTGCTCTGGTCGTACCGGAGGTCGTCGGTGAACGTCTGGTTCCCGAACGTGCGCCGGTAGTAGCCGCCGTTGGTCGACAGCTTCTCCGAGAGCTGGTGCTGGGCGCTGATCGTGTACTCCAGGTTGTAGCCGCGCACCCCCCAGCCGTTCAGGATCTTCGGATCGTACGAGGTCGTCGTCACGTTCTTGCCGAACGTGGAGGTCGCCGTCGACGTCCCGAGTTCGTTCAGCTGGATGTTGCCGGCTGCATCGAAGGGCGACCCGTTCTTGTCCACGTCGGTCCACGGACGCGTGTCGGTCAGCCCGAGCGACGGGATGGGGTTGTTGCCGGCAGCGGCGGCGGTGCCGACCGCTTCGCCATTGAGGTAGCGGGCAAAGCTCGCCTTGACGGCCGTCTTGCCGTTCCCGAACACGTCCCACGCGACGCCGATGCGCGGCGAGATGTCCTTCCAGTTCTGCACGTCGCCGACGCAGCCGGCCTTCACGTCGTTCTTCCCGTCTGGGCACTTGCCGAAGTGCAGCGCCGCGTTGAAGCGACCGGCGAGGAGATCCTCTTCCTGCGTGTTGCCGACGAAGTTGTCGAACCGGACGCCGAGATTCAGCGTCACTCGCCCCAGCGACCACCGGTCCTGCGCGAAGATGCCGAGGTCGCGCTTGATGCCCTCGCGCTGGTCTCGCGGCAGGCGGAGCGTCACCGACACCGGCACGCCGTTGTTGAACGTGATCGGCGCGACATCCCCCGTGTAGACGATGATGTTGCGGCGGTTGCCCTGGGTGAGGGCGCCGCCGAACCGCATGGAGTGCGAACCGGTCACGTAGGACACGGCGCCGCCATAGGTCCAGACCTTCGAGAAGTGGTCGGCCGGCGCGTTCCACGCACTGGCATTCTGGTTGGTCGACGAGTCGAGGATGTTGTAGACCGTCGACTTGCGAATGGCGTCGATGTCGAACACCTTGGCCGTGACGCCGGTCACTTCCGGCTGGTACAGCTCGGTGTACTCGACGTCGAAGATCGACACGCCGAAGTCGAACAGCAGGCGATTGCTCTGCGTGCGGGTCCACTTCGTGACGTGCACGAAGTCGATCGGCTCCACCTGGATGGCGGATGCATCCGGCGGCACGTTCGAGGCGATGCCCCAGTGGTTACGATACTTGCCCTGCTCGTCGTGATAGGTCGCGATCTTGTCCTTGCTGGTCGCCTGATAGGTGAGGCGGATCGCGTTGCTGCGCAGATGTCCGTCATCGATGCCCGGACGGCTGGTGTCGGCCACATAGCGGAACGGCGACGGGTCGGCGTCGTAGTAGACACCTGCGACCGTCTTGCTCGAACCCCAGTGCCTGAACGTGTAGTTGAACCAGAGCTTGTCCTTCTTGATGGGACCGCCGATCGACGGGTTGAAGTCCCAGATGTTCTGGATCTCGCCGATGTTCGTGATGCGGTTGTTCGGGTTGAACGTGAGGTCGCCAGCGAGGTTGTCGCGCAGGTTCTTCGAGGCGAAGCTCTTGCCGGCGTAGTTGCCCGTGATCGTGCCGCGGAAGGTGTTGCCGCCGTCCTTGGGGACCATGTTCACGCGAATGCCGCCCTGGCCCATCTCCGCCGAGTCGGCACCGGTCACGTAGCTGACCTCCTGGAAGCTACCGTCATTCCAGTACACGCCGCTGTACTGCCCGGAGCCACAGAGGTTGTTCAGCCGCAGGCCTTCGACGGTCTGCACGGTGTCACCCGATCCGCGGTACTGGAGCGGCGACTGCTGGAGGTTGCCGGACCCGCCGACGTCACGCGACAGCGCGCCGCCACCGCCGGCGGCGATCGAGGTGCCGGGAATCATGATGCCGACCGCCTGGATGTTCCGGCCGGTCGGAATGGAGTCCATGACCTCGCGTGTCATCACGGTGCGCGTCGTGATGCTCTGCACGTCGACGAGCGGCGATGACGCCGCCACCGTGATCGTCTCCTCGACCGAGCCGACCTTGAGGTCGGCATTGACCGTCGCGGTGAAGTCGGAGGTGAGTTCAACGCCTTCGCGCTTCACCGTGTTGAAGCCGGTGAGGCTGAAGGTCAACGAATAGGTGCCCGGGCGCAGGCTTGTGACCTGATAGCGCCCTGCGCCGTCCGTGATCGTCGATCGCACTTTCTCGATGAGCGCCGGGCTCGCCACCTCCACCGTGACGCCCGGCAGCACCGCACCAGACGAATCCTTCACTTCACCGGTGATGCCGCTGGTCTGCGCGTGTGCCCCCGAGGGCAACGCGAGCACGAGCGCCAGTCCGGCCAGCAGCCTTGCTGACAGACGAATCATCCACGCCTCCTCTGTGACACGGAACCTCGAGCGCGCAGACTCTGCCATAAGGAACGCGTGGCGGCCTAGATAAATAGCCATAAGGGGGCGGGCTGGGACGGAACGCAGAAACGCTGAACGCATGAACGCGGCGGATGGGCAGTCGCCGGCGGCGGGCGGGAGGGTGCGGTTGCTCGGAATGCAGGAATGCTGAAATGCAGAAATGCACGGCGACCAGCAGGCGTAGGCGGCGGGGCCAGGGTGCGGTGTTGCTCCTAATACAGGAATGCTGAAATGCAGAAACGCACGGGGACCAGCAGGCGTAGGCGGCGGGGGGCCGGGTGCGGTGTTGCTCCTAATGCAGGAATGCTGAAATGCAGAAATGCACGGCGACCAGCAGGCGTAGGCGGCGGGGCCAGGGTGCGGTGTTGCTCCTAATGCAGGAATGCTGAAATGCAGAAATGCACGGCGACCAGCGGGCGTAGGCGGCGGGGCCAGGGTGCGGTGTTGCTCCTAATACAGGAATGCTGAAATGCAGAAATGCACGGGGACCAGCAGGCGTAGGCGGCGGGCTTCAGCCCGGCCGCAAAAGAAAACGCGGCAGGAGAGCGAACTCCCCTGCCGCGTTTCAAGGTCCTGACCCCTGCGATATCGGCTCCCGACTTCAGGCTCCTGGCCCGGTCGGCTCCGGCCTGAAGCCGACACCGCCCAGAGCCTGGAGCCTGGAGCCAGAAGCCTGCGCAGCGGCCACGAGGCCGACGCGCCTAGAAGTCGAACTGCGCGCCGACCTTGAACAGCCGACCCTGCAGCACGTTCGTCGGGCGCAGCCACTGGCTGGTCGCCGCCGTCGAGAACGTGTTGTTGAGGGTGAACGGCCAGTTGCTGTTCAGCGCGTTGTACAGGTCCGCGTCGACACGGAACTTCAGCTTGTTCACCGTGAACCGCTTCGACGCTCGGATGTCGAGCTGGTTCAGGTTCTCGCCGTACTTCGTGTTCGGCTCGATCAGCTGAATGGTCTTCGTGCCGGTCGCACCCGCCGCGAGGTTGCGGCCGAGCGCCGGAGCGATGACCGCGTTCGGCGCCGCCCAGGTCGCCAGGATGTTCGGCCCCTGGGTGAACTGGTAGCTGCCGCTCACGAGCACGTCCCACGGGAAGCGGTGCGACACCAGGAACTTGACGTCCGGACGGTACGGCGACGTCGTGTCGCAGTAGCGCGCTTCCGGGTTGTCCGCCTGGAGGTTCGTGGTGCCGGTCACGCCGGGCACCGACGCGATCACCGGCACGTTGCAGTTGTTCTGGTGACGGCTCTGGGCGTTGATGCCACCCTGGATGAACGTGCCGTTCGCGAACCGCGCGTTCACGGTGAAATCGAAGCCCTGGTAGACGTCCGTCACGCCACCGAAGGTGCTGGCCGAGGTGCGGAGGTTCTGCACCTTGCCCTGGAACTCCGGCTTGATGTCGTAGAGGCCGCAGACCGGGAACCCGCCGCCGCCCGGCAGATCCGCGTTCAGCGGAGCCGTGATGCAGAAGGGACCGTCGTACGCGCTCGCGTCGGTGAGCTGGTTGTCGATCACCGTCTGGTTGCCGAACGACCGGCGGTAGTAGCCGGCGTTGACAGCCACGCGCGGAATCAGCTCGTGCTGCACCGCGACCGTGATCTCACGGTTGAACGGACGCACGCCGAAGCCCTTCAGCACGGCCGGGTCGGTCACGGTGTTCGCGGCGACCAGCTTGCCGAAGTTCGCGTTCGTCGACGGGCCGAGTTCGCCCGCCTGCAGGCTGCCGTCCGCGTTGAAGATCGTGAAGTCGCCGTTCAGGTCGCTCCACGTCCGCGTGTCCTGGTTGCCCACGGTGGTCTGCGGGTTGTTCTGCGCCGCCGTGCCGACCGCCTCGCCGTTCACGTATCGCGCGAAGCTCGCCTTCACCGCCGTCTTGCCGGTGCCGAACAGGTCGTACGACACGCCGATGCGCGGCGAGAGGTCCTTCCAGTTCTGGACGATGAAGCCGTTGAAGTCGCGAGCAGCGTTCCAGCGCGACGCGGGCAGCGTCTCGTCGAGCACCTGGCCGACGAACCAGTCGTAGCGGAGGCCCGCATTGATCGTCGCGCGGCCGAGCGTCCACTTGTCCTGGGCGTAGAGGCCGAGGTCGTTGCGGATGCCGTCACGCTGGTCGAGCGGCGTGCGGAGGGTCACCGACTGCGGCAGCCCGTTGCGGAAGGTCATCGTCATGTCGCCCGTCCAGCGCTGGACGAGGCGGCGGTTGCCTTCGCTCAGGTTCGCACCGAAGCGGAACGCGTGCGCGCCGGTCACGTACGACACCGCGCCCGAGTAGGTGCGCAGCAGCGAGTAGTGGTCCGCCGGCGAGTTGTACGCGTTGAACACCTTGCCGGTGTTCTGCTCGGTGATCGAGTACACCGTCGAGAGGCCGATGGCGTTCAGGTCGAACGTGTCGCCGTTCGAGCCGAGCACGCCGGGCTGGTACAGCTCGGTGTACTGCTGGTTGTAGAAGCCGATGCCCCCCTCGAACAGCAGGCGGCTGCTCTGGGTGCGGGTCCACTTCGTCACGTTGACGAAGCTGGTCGGGGTCACCTGGCGGGCCGAGGCCTCGGGCGCGATCGTCGCGCTGATGCCCCAGTGCGGACGGGTTTTGCTCTGGTTGTCGTGGTAGACCGCAACCTTGTCCTTGCCCGAGATCTGCCAGGAGACACGGCCCGCGATGCTCTTGATCGTGCCGTCATCGAGCCCCGGCTTCGTGAGGTCCGCCTCGTACGCGTAGGGCGACTGGTTCTTGTCGAAGTAGCTGTCGACAACCGTCTTGCTCACGCCCTGGTTGCGGTACGTGCCGTAGAACCAGAGCTTGTCCTTCTTGATCGGACCGCCGACGCCCGGGTTGAAGTCCCAGATCTTGTCGATCTTCGAGATGTTCGTGATCCCGCGCGAGGTCAGGTTCGAGCGCAGGTTGTCCGACTGCCAGGAGCCCTGCGTGTAGTTGCCCACCACGGAGCCGTGGAACTGGTTGCCGCCGTCGCGCGGCACCATGTTGATGCGGATGCCGCCCTGCGCCATTTCGGCCGAATCGGCGCCCGTCACGTAGCTGATTTCCTGGAAGCTGCCGTCATTCCAGTACACGCCCGAGAACTGGCCCGAGGCGCAGAGGTTGTTCAGGCGCAGCCCTTCGATCGTCTGGACGCTGTCGTTCGAACCGCGGAACGAGAGCGGCGACTGCTGCAGGCCGCCCGAGCCACCGACGTCACGCGACACCGCACCGCCGCCACCCGTCTGGATGCTGGCGCCCGGGATCATGACGCCGACCGCCTGGATGTTGCGGCCGGTCGGGACGGTATCGAGTACCTCACGCGTCATCACGGTGCGCTGCGTGACGCTCTGGGTGTCGACGATCGGCGAGGAGCCGGTCACCGTGATCGTCTCCTCCATGGCGCCGACCTTCATGGCGGCGTTGATGGTTGCGGTGAAGTCCGACGTGAGCTGGACCCCATCGCGCTTCACGGTATTGAAACCGCCCAGGGTGAACGTCACGGAGTACGTTCCGGGCGGGAGCTGCACGATCTTGTACTGACCCGTACCGTCGCTGACGGCGGAACGGACCTTCTCGATGAGCGCGGGACTTCCTACTTCCACGGTGACGCCGGGCAGCACGGCCCCGGTGTCGTCGGTAACGGTACCTGCAATGGTGCCCGACTGCGCGAAGGTTGCGGCCGGCACTGCCAGCAGCAGACCCGCACACGCGATCAGGCTTCGAACCAACTTACGCATGCGTGTGTCTTTCTCCCAGGGTTCCTAAGAAACGAACGACATGAACGAGGTAGTCGACGTCCCGGCAGGGACGAACCCCCATCCTGACATGCTCGAGCCGGATCGATCCAGCCACCCGTGACAACAAAACGTCTTGACAGAACAACTTAACTTAGTCATCCGGAAGATATAGCCCAGCTCACGCACACGCCCGGTGGGGTCGTTACACGCTGATGAGTCAGGACTTCAGACAGCTCGTCAGCCGGGGGCCTGCATGATTCCGCGGCACCTCACTTGCCCGTCTACAGGTGCACTCCCCAACCGACCTCGACCTTTCGAGACAGTGAGGAATTCTGATGCGACGAATGCGCGTGTGCGTGTGGACTGCCCTGCTGATGGCTGCGTCGGCGCCGGCATGGGCGGCGGGTGACGTGATCGGGTATGCGGCCGACGCGACGGCCCTGTCCGGCCACTGGTCCCGTGCGGCCGATGCGTCGGCAGCCGGAGGGCAGCTGATGACCAGCGCCGACAGCGGCTGGTCCAGCACCGCGGCACCGGTCGCCTCGCCAACGCACTACTTCGATCTGGCACTCACCGCCGACGCGAACACGGCGTATCACGTCTGGGTCCGCCTGCGGGCATCGGGCAACTCGAAGTGGAACGACTCGGCCTGGCTGCAGTTCGCGGACGCCGTCGCGGCGGACGGATCGGCGCTCTATCGTACCGGCTCCTCGTCGGGACTGCTCCTCAACCTCGAGCCGTGCGGCGGGTGCGGCACCTCAGGGTGGGGGTGGGTCGATGGCGCGTACTGGCTGTCACAGCCGGCGATCGTCCGCTTCGCGTCGAGTGGTCCGCACACGCTTCGCGTCCAGACCCGCGAGGACGGGGTGCAGGTCGATCAGATCGTCCTCAGCCCGGCCACCTGGATGTCGAGAGCGCCCGGCGCTCCCTCGAACGACAACACCCTGCTGCCCCGCACGGCTGCGAGCGGTTCGAACCAGGGCACGTCGCAGCCCTACCTCGGCACCCCGATTAACCTGCCCGGCACGATCAACGCGCAGGACTTCGACTCGGGTGGGGACGGGATCGGGTGGCACGACGTGACGAGAGGCAACACCGGCGGTGCGTACCGGAGCACTGACGTCGACCTCGAGCCGAGCGCCGACGGTGGCAACAACATCGGGTGGATCGACGCTGGTGAGTGGGTGAACTACACGGTGAATGTCGCAACCGCCGGTACGTACACCCTGCAACTCCGCACGGCATCGGCATCCGGTGGCGGGTCCCTGCACGTCGGCTTCGATGTCAGCCACGTCTGGTCCGCGTTTTCCGTTCCGGCGACCGGCAGCTGGCAAGCCTGGACGACCGTGAGCGTGCCGGTGACGCTGACGGCTGGACGCCAGCTGCTGACGCTCGCCTTCGATACGGGCGGCTACAACGTGAGTCGCATCCAGGTGACGAGCGCGAGCGGGGGCGGCACGACTCCGCCGGCCGGCAGCCCCGCGCCCTACTCGGGCACCGCCGTCTCCATTCCGGGCGTCATCGAAGCCGAGCAGTTCGACAGCGGCGGCGAGGGCGCGGCGTACCACGACACCTCCGCCGGCAATAGCGGCGGGGCGTTCCGCACCGGCGACGTCGACATCGAAGCCACGGCAGGCGGCTACGACGTCGGCTGGGTGGCGGCCGGTGAGTGGCTGCGGTACAGCGTGAACATCACGAGTGCGGGCACCTACACGGCGAACGTGCGTGTCGCCTCACTCGGGCGCGGCGGCGCCTTCCACATCGAGGTCGGAGGCACGAACGTCAGCGGGGCGATCACCGTGCCGGACACCGGCGGTTGGCAGAACTGGCAGACGGTCAGCGCGAACGTCCAGTTGCCCGTCGGCGCGCAGACGCTGCGGTTGGTGATGGATACAAACGGCGCCAGCGCGGTCGGCAACTTCGACCGCATGCAGTTCACCGCCGCGACGCAGCCGCCCCCTGCCCCGTCGGGCGGTGGCCAGACGGTCACCGTGCTTCCCGGTCAGGATCTCCAGGCCGCGATCAACGCCGCACAGCCCGGAGACACGATCCTGCTGCAGCCCGGAGCCGTGTACCCCGGCGGCCTCGTGCTGCCGAACAAGGCAGGTAGTCAGTTCATCACGATCCGCTCTGCAGCCGCGAACTCCGCGCTGCCCGGCGCCGGGACCCGCATCACGCCGGCCTACGCCGCACAGCTGCCGAAGATCCAGGGCGGCACGGCAGGACTTCCGGCCATCATGACGGCGCTGAGTGCGCACCACTGGAAGCTCCAGTATCTGGAGCTGGTCGACACCTGGCCGTACGGCGACATCCTCGCGCTCGGTGACGGGTCCTCCGCACAGAGCTCCCTGTCGACTGTCGCCCACGATCTCGTCGTCGATCACGTGTACATCCACGGCGTGCCGGGGCAGGAGCAGAAGCGCGGCATCGCGCTCAACTCGGCGTCGACGACGATCAGCGACAGCTACATTGCCGACATCCGGCTGACCAACGGCGACGCGCAGGCGATCGCCGGGTGGAACGGCCCGGGCCCGTTCACCATCACGAACAACTACCTCGAGGCCACCGGCGAGAACTTCCTGCTCGGCGGATCCGACCCGCCCATCCAGGGGCTCGTTCCGTCGGACGTGACCTTCACGAAGAACACGGTGACGAAGCAGACCTCCTGGCGCAGTCAGGGCTACGCGGTGAAGAACCTGATCGAATTCAAGAACGCACAACGTGTGACGATCGACGGCAACGTCATCGAGTACAACTGGGCCGGCGGCCAGGCAGGCCACGCCATCGTCCTCACCCCCCGCAACCAGGACGGCGGGGCGCCGTGGTCCACCGTGCGGCAGATCCGGATCACCAACAACGTCATCCGCCACGTGGCCGGTGTGCTGAGCGTCCTTGGCACCGACTACCGGTTCCCGAGCCAGCCGCTGAGCGGCATCGTGTTCACGAACAACCTCGTGATCGACCTGAGTCGCGCCAACTGGGGCGGCGCCGCGCAACTGCTCCTGACGAGCGGCGGAGACCAGCTCACGTTCGATCGCAACACCGTGTTCACAGACGGCACGTCGGTCGTCTACGCGGATGGGGCGCAGGTGACGGGGTTCGTCTTCACGAACAACATCATCCCGGACAACAGCTGGGCGGTGATGGGCGCGGGGGCCGGCGAAGGGACGAACACACTGAACGCCTTCTATCCCGGTGCGACGTTCCAGCGCAACGCGATCGTCGGGGGACAGAGCAACCTGTATCCGGGCGCCAACTACTTCCCGCCAAGCGCCGGCGCCGTCGGCTTCGTCGACCTGAATGGCAACTACCGACTGTCGACGACGAGCGCGTATCGCAACGCGGCAACCGATGGCGGTGCGATCGGTGCCGACATCGCCGCGATCAACGCCGCGGCGGCGACGAGCTATTAGCTGGGAACTCGGAATAGGGAACTCGGGACTGGGACTGCGAATTGGCAACTGGCAATTGTGGGCCCGTCATCGGGGACTCAGAGTTGGAAACGGGAACTCGGCACCTGGACCCACCTCCGAATCCCGAGTCCCGGTCCCGAGTCCAGAATTCCGAATTCCGAGCCCCGAGTCCCGAATTCCGAGCGCCGAGTCCCGAGTTCCTAGTCCCCGAGTTCCGCCCGCGTCAGCATGGCGTTCTCGACAAGCGCGGGGGCCGACTCGGTGCGGAGTTCGGTGCAGAGCTGACGATACAGGTCGCTCGTCGCGAGCAGCTCGTCGTGCCTGCCCTGGGCGACGATCTCACCGGCTTTCATCACCACGATCCGGTCGGCGTTGCGGACCGTGGACAGGCGATGGGCGATCACGAACGTCGTGCGACCGGTGCGAAGCTTCGTGACGGCGCGCAGCAGCGCCTGTTCCGAGATCGTATCGAGGGAGGCCGTTGGTTCGTCGAGGATCAGGATCGGCGCGTCCTTCAGGAACGCGCGCGCAATGCTGATCCGCTGCTTCTGCCCTCCTGAGATGCCCCCGCCTGGCCCGGACACGGGCGTATCGAATCCCCGACGCAGGGTGGCCACGAACTCCTCCACATCCGCCGCGCGCGCCGCGAGCACCGCCTCGTGTTCGGTGGCATCGAGGCGGCCCGCGCCGCCCCGACGAGCGCCTCCTGCAGCGTCCCCGCCGCGCGAGGACGATGAACATCACGACGAGCGTCAGCGCGGAAAAGATCTGGGGGAAGAGGCCGCCGAGCAGGATGCTCTCGAGGCTCGCCGTGTCGCGTTCGAGCCGGTACACCGCGTCACCGGTGGTGAACTTCTCGTAGTGCGTGAGGGCGAGGTACTGCAGGTGCGAGAACACGCCCGCGCGCAGGTCGAACACCAGCCGCTGCGCGAGCGTCGCCTGCCGGCGCGAATGCAGCAGCAGCACCAGCTCGTGCCCGACCTGGATCGCCAAGCCGGCGAGCACGAGCGTCAGCAGCAGCGGCACCGGCCCGCTGAAGATCCGGGACAGCACGGGGATGTCGGCCACGCCCGGGTGCGCCAGGTCGTCCACCACGGCCTTGAGCGGCCACGGCGACAATGCGCGCAGGGCCACCTCCAGCGTGGACAGCACCACGAGCACGATGATCCGGCGGCGGTAGGGCGCGAGGAACGGCAGCGCCCAGCGGAGCGTGGCGAGTGGCGTCGACGTGGCAGGCGCTCCGGGCTGCCCTACCCCGCCCATCCCGCGGTTGCCTTCATCGGCGCCGGCAGGAGTTCCGCCGGCCGCGCGTCGCGCCTTGCGTCGAGCAGCTGGTGCGCCTCGCGGTAGCCGTGCAGCGTCCCGACATCCACGTAGGCCTCACCAGAACGCACGCCGACGGCCCTGCCGCCGAGGGCGAGATAGGCGTTCACCAGGGTGCCGAAGTATTCGTCGCGCGGGTCGCGCGTCATCCAGAGGTCCCGCAGTTCGTGCAGCACGCGGCCAGGCATGCGGAACGCGCCCCAGACCCAATGCGAATCGGGCTGGCGCTGTTTCACCTGCACTTCCACTACGCTGCCGTCGGGGTTCGTGACGACCGCATCGAACAGTTCCGGATGCGCCACAGGGAAGAGCAGGAACGACAGGCGATCCTCCGGAAGCGTGCACAGGCCGTCGATCGGGAACCACAGTGTGTCCGGCAGCCCGACGATGACCGGGTCGTCAGGCGCGATGAACGGGGCAGCCTGGAACAGCGCATCGCACAGACCGGCCGGCTGCCGCTGCACGAGGTAGCAGATGCGTGCCTTGCCGATCTCGCCGCCGTAGTACTCGAGGATGTCCGACTTGCCGGGCGAGATGATGAACGCGATGCGAGTGGCCCCGGCCACGAGCATGCGTTCGACCAGGTGCTCGCTCACCGCGCGAGGCCGCTCAACCGTCCCGTCGAGCCGCGACCCCACCGGCAGCAGTTCCTTCGAGAAGGCCAGCGGCTGAATCCGCGTACCCGCGCCCGCGGCCGGAATGATGCCCCACATGGTCGTCTCCCTCCAGCAGCGCTTCGAGCTCGGCTGCGCGATGCGCGGCGGTGTGTTCCGCCAGCGTCCGCTCGCGTGCCGCCCGCGCCACGCGGGCGAGTTCACGCGCGTCACACTCCACCGCGGCCACTGCCGCGTCCGTATCGTGTGCGACGAGGATTTCCTCGCCAGGCGAGAAGAAGGCGTCGAGCCCTTCCCACAGGTCCGACAGGATCGGCACGCCGCACGCGGCCGCTTCGAACAGGCGACCCGACGGGCAATAGCCGGTCTCGGCCATCGCACGACGCGTGACGTTCAATGTCAGCCGTGACGAGCAGTAGAACGACGGGTGCTGGTCGGGCGCCACATGCTGCATGTAGAACACGTTCGGCGCCCAGGGAAACCCCTCGGGGTATTGCGACCCGCCCAGCACGAATCGACGCGCCGGCAAGCGCCGGGCCGGCTCGAGGAACAGGCGATCGACGCCGTCCTGTCGATCGGCGGCGTAGGTGCCCAGATACGAAAGGTCGGCGCGAACCAGATCGGATGGTGCGACGGGCTGGTGCGCCAGCGGATCGACGCTGCCGTACAACGGCGCCGTACGACGCGCGCCAAGCCGGGCTTCCAGCTCGCGCAGCGACCGCCCGCCCGTGTAGCTCAGCACGAGATCGTATGCAGCGAGACCATGCGGTCCTATGTACGAAACCCACTCACCGCGCGCGAGCCGATCCAGCGTGACAGCCGTATCCAGGTCGTAGAACACCTTCATGGGGCGCGGCGTCTCGAGCACCGCCCGCTCGGCATCAACGGCGTCGGGACAGAACGACGTGATCATCCCGACGTCCGCATCGGCGAGTTCCCGCGCGGCGGTCGCGGCGACGTCTGCCCACGACGGGTACAGATGCAGGGTGCCGCCTCCCGGGATCTCGAACAGATCGCGATGCGCCGCGTAGTAGGGCACGTCCCGCTCGAAGAAGACGACGTGATGCCCGCGTGCGGCCAGCGCACGACAGAGACCACGCCACAACGTGGCGTGCCCGTTGCCCCACGACGAACTGATGGCGAGTCCGAAGACGACAAGCTTCATCGGTGTGCGCGTGGTGCCCGTGCAAGGCAAGGGCCACGTCGGCATCAACGTTGCTCATCCGGCTCGCACCATGCCCAGCGAGACCGACATCCCGCGCCGCATCACGGAACTCGGAGAGTGGTTCCACAACATCAACCTTGCGGGCCACCAGACTGCGCCACATCACTTCCTCGGAGACTACCCGTCCATCAAGTGGCAGCGGTTCGCCGATGCGATCCCCTCCGATCTGCGCGGCCGCACCGTCCTCGACATCGGCTGCAATGGCGGCTTCTACTCGATCGAGATGAAGCGCCGCGGCGCCGACCGCGTGCTGGGTGTCGACTGGGACGAGCGCTACCTGAGCCAGGCGCGCTTCGCCGCGGAGATCAGCGGCGTTGACGTGGAGTTCCGCCGGTTGTCGGTCTACGACGTGGCTACACTGCGCGAGCGGTTCGACGTCGTCCTCTTCATGGGCGTGCTCTATCACCTGCGTCATCCGCTGCTCGCGCTGGACCTGCTGCACGAGCACGTGACGCGCGACCTGCTGGTCTTCCAGTCCATGCAGCGCGGCGCCGACACCGTGCTGCCGCTCGAACCGGACTACCCCTTCAGCGAAACCGGCATCTTCGACGATCCCGGCTATCCCCGGCTGCACTTCGTCGAGCGCCGGTATTCCCAGGACCAGACCAACTGGTGGATCCCGAATCGTGCTGCGGCCGAAGCGATGCTGCGCAGCGCCGGCTACGCCATCGTCGCGCACCCCGAACCGGAGGTCTTCGTCTGCCGTCACGTGGCGATTCCAGACGACGAACCGCGCGCCGTCTACCCCGCGCACCGCTAGGGACTCGGGATTGGGGATTGGGGACTCGGAACCGGGCGCATGGCCAGGGGCTCGGGATTGGGAATTGGGGACTCGAACGGCGCGCTCAGAAGTGGGAACTCGGGAATCGGGTCTGCGCGGAGCAGGCACGGCGTCTGCGCCAGCTCGGATCCGGCATCTCCGTGCCCTTTAGCGATTAGCAATTAGCACTTTGCGATTAGCGATTACCGATTAGCGATTAGCACTCTCTCTTTGCGGCCACTCCCATGATTGACTCCGTGATGTTCTGGAACGAACCGAACAACCTCTCGCACTGGGATTTCCAGCTCGACCCGGACTGGGCAATCTTCGCCGACATGGTGTCTCGTGCGGCTGATGCCGTCGCGGCGGAGAATCCGCGCCTGACCCGGGTGCTCGGCGGCATCTCACCGATCGATCCGGGGTTCCTCCAGAACATGCGGAACAAAGGGGTGTTCGACCACATGGACGTGATTGCCGTCCACGGCTTTCCCCTGGACTGGAACCACTGGACCATTCACGAGTGGCCCGACAAACTCGCCGAGGTCCGAGCCGTCACCGGCGACAAGCCCCTCTGGGTGTCCGAAGTCGGCGTGTCGACGTTCGGGGCCGAGGAGGTTCAGGAGTTCGGGCTCAGACGCACGGCGGAACTCCTGTCCGGCCGGGTCGATCGGATCCATTGGTACAGCCTCTTCGATCTGCCCCGTGCCTGGCCTGCCACCACCCGTCACCGCGAAGCGGAAGGATCCTCCTACTACCGGCATTTCTACATGGGCCTGATCCGCGAGGACGGCACGCCGAAGCTCGCGCTCGACCACTTCTCACGGTTCGCGCCGGAACTCGGCGTCTGCCAGTGGTTCCATTTCGAAGACCATCGCCTTGACGACGGCGTGCGCTGGCTGAAGCAACTCGGTGTGCGCAAGCTGCGCACGGGCCTGAGCTGGGCAGACTGGCTGCGACCCGACGCAGAGCGGTGGTTTGATCGGGTGATGCGTGCCCTCGATGACTTCGACGTGACGGCGACCTTCTGCTTCACGCCCGAGCATCTCGGCGTGCGTCCGCATCACACAAGCCCGCCGCTCGAGGTGGAGGCGTTCGCGGACTTCTGCGCGCTGATGACGCGGCGCTACGCGGCGTAGCACTTCCAGTCACGACCGACAGAAAAGCAGACGCGGCCGTTCACGTCTGCTCTCGCGACGCGCGGCAAGGCTGATGATCGTGCGTGATGTTGGCGTCCATCAGTGCGCGCATGCAAAAGGTTTGTTCTTTTTTTCAATTCCAACGACCGTTGCTGTCGATATTTTCCGTTCCGTCGAGCAGATGGACCTTACCTTGCTGACCCCAGCCGCATGCGACGACGGATTCTCATCACAGGTGGCGCAGGGTTCATCGGATCCCATCTCGCGGACGAGTTGCTGGCCGGCGGCCACAGCGTCCGCGCACTCGACTCGCTGCTTCCGCAGGTGCACCAGGAGCGGCGACGGCCTGACTACCTCGATTCGGACGTGGAGCTGATCGTCGGCGACGTGCGCGACCGCGCCGTGGTCGACCGCGCGCTCCAGGGGATCGACGTGGTCTATCACCTCGCCGCCCAGGTCGGGGTCGGCCAGAGCATGTACCAGCTCTGCGACTACACCTCGACCAACGTGGGCGGTACCGCCACGCTGCTCGAGGCGCTGATGGCGCGGCCGGTCGACCGGCTGATCGTCGCCTCCAGCATGAGCATCTACGGCGAGGGGCTCTATCGATCGGCGTCCGGGTCGCTGGTCCACACCGCCGACCGGCGGCTCGAGGATCTCGCGGCCGGGCAGTGGGATCCGGTCGACGTCGACGCGCTCGCGCTGCAACCGCTGCCGACCCCCGAAGCCAAGACGCCGTCGCTCAAGTCAGTCTACGCGCTGAGCAAGTTCGATCAGGAGCGGCTGTGCCTCATGATCGGCGAGGCGTATCGCATTCCCGCCGTGGCCATGCGGTTCTTCAACGTGTACGGCCCGCGCCAGGCGCTGTCGAATCCGTACACGGGCGTGCTGGCGATTTTCGGCTCGCGCCTGCTCAACGGGCGCGCGCCAGTGATCTATGAGGACGGCCACCAGCGGCGCGACTTCGTGAGCGTCTACGACGTGGCACGCGCGCTGCGCCTGGCAATGGAGTCGCCGTCCGCTCCGGGTCACGCGCTGAACATCGGCAGCGGTGTCAGCGCCTCGGTGCGCGACATCGCCACGCGGATGGCGAACGTGCTCGGCGCGACCGACATCCAGCCCGACATCACGGGCCAGTATCGCGTCGGTGACATCCGCCACTGCTTCGCCGACATCAGCAAGGCGAGAGACGTCCTGGGCTACATCCCGCAGGTGAGCCTCGAGGAAGGCCTGCTCGAACTCGCCGGCTGGCTGAGTGGACAGGAAGCCTTCGATCGCGTGGCTGAAGCGAATGCGGAGCTGGCCGCACGGGGGCTCACGGTATGAAGCGCAAGGCATCAGCTTCGTCAGGCCCGGTTGCGCTGATCACCGGCGGCGCGGGCTTCATCGGCACCAACCTGGCGGCGCGCCTCGCCGAGGACGGACGTCAGGTCCGGATCTTCGACAACCTCTCCCGCCCCGGTGTCGAACGCAACCTGCTCTGGCTCCGCGACACTTACGGAGACCGCATCGAGATCGCGCTCGGTGACATCCGCGATCGTGCCTCGATCGATCGGTTCGTCCAGGACGCCACTGAGGTCTATCACTTCGCCGCCCAGGTGGCGGTGACCTCCAGCCTCGACGATCCGGTCCACGATTTCGCGGTGAACGCGGGCGGCACGCTCAACCTGCTCGAGGCGCTCAGGGCGCTCGACACGCCTCCTCCGCTGATCTTCACCTCCACCAACAAGGTGTACGGCGACCTGGAGGACGTCGAGCTGGTGCCCGACGGGAGCCGCTACATCCCGGCCGACACGGACACGCGCATGTACGGCATCAGCGAAGAGCGACCGGTCAACTTCCACAGCCCCTACGGCTGTTCGAAGGGGGCGGCCGATCAGTACGTGCTCGACTACGCACGCACCTTCCACATGCCGGCTGTCGTCTTCCGCATGAGCTGCATCTACGGACCGCATCAGTTCGGCACCGAAGATCAAGGCTGGCTCGCCCACTTCCTGATCCGCGCCATGAAGGGGCAGGCCATCACGATCTACGGCGACGGCCTCCAGGTGCGCGACGTCCTGTTCGTCGAAGACCTCGTGCGTGCGTTCCTGCTCGCACGCGATCGCATCGACACGATCTCTGGCCAGGCCTTCAACATGGGCGGCGGGGCGACACGCACCACCAGCCTCGTCGAGCTGATCGAGCTCATCGCCCAGCTCGAGGGTCGGGCCGTGCAGCTCCAGTTCGACGCGTGGCGCGAGGCCGACCAGCGGTACTACGTCAGCAACACGTCCCGCTTCCAGGAGGCTACGGGGTGGAAGCCCCGCGTGTCGGTCGAGGACGGCGTTCGCGCGCTGCACCGCTGGCTGCAGACGATGCAGGCTCCCGCGCAGGTGCAGGTGCCGGCGGTGACGGCGACGGTGGCGGGATGAAGGTCGCCCTGATCAACCCGGCGTGGTCCTTCGAAGGCAGCATCTACTTCGGGTGCCGCGAACCGCATCTGCCGCTCGAGTACGGCTACGCGAAGGCGCTGCTCGAGGCGGACGGCCACGAGGCGCTGATCGTCGATGGGCAGCTGGATGGCTTGTCTCACGAGCAGATCATCGCGGCCACACGGAGCTTCGTCCCTGACCTGGCGGTCGTGACAACCGCGCCCAGCTACCTGTTCTGGCGCTGCGCTCCTCCGGAGCTGCGGCTTCCGCAGCAGATCGTCGCTGACCTCCGCGACACCGTCCCCCGCATCGTCATCGTCGGGCCGCATGCGTCGACGACGCCGACGGCGACGTTGCGGAAGATCGGCGCCGATGCGGCGGTCATGGGGGAGTGCGAGGACATCCTCCCGCGGCTCGCCGCCTCGTTCGACGGCTGGTCCGAAATCGACTCGCTGTGCACGTGGGACGGTGACACGCCAGTGCCACGCGGCGGCACCCACGTGACCAGCATGGCGGCCTTGCCTGCGCTTCGGTGGCCCGACGCCAGTATCCGGAAGCATCGCCACCACCACCATCGGTTCGATGCTCCGGCCACCGGCCCTGGCGCGGAGATGGAGACGTCGCGCGGCTGCCCGTATCACTGCACCTTCTGCGCAAAGGACAACTTTCGCAACGGCTACAGGAAGCGTCCGCTGCCGATCATCCTCGACGAGCTGGATGCGCTCTGCCGGCAGGGGCTGGAGTACGTCTACTTCATCGACGAGATCTTCCTGCCCAACAGGGAATTGCTGCAGGCGCTGGCGCAGCGCGGGATCAAGATCGGCGTGCAGACCCGGATCGACCTCTGGAATCACGAGCTGCTCGACCTGCTCGGTGCGGCGGGGTGCGTGTCGATCGAGGCCGGCGTCGAGAGCATCAGCGAGCACGGGCGCAACCTCCTGGACAAGAACAGCCGGCTGAGCACGGAGCAGATCACCGAGCGGCTGATCTACGCACGCGAGCGCGTGCCGTTCGTGCAGGCGAACCTGATCGACGCGAGCGTCGACGATCCCGATGCGGTGGAGCGCTGGCGCGAGGATCTGCAGCGGCACGGCGTCTGGGCGAACAAGCCGGTTCCGCTCTTCCCCTATCCCGGTTCACCCGACTACGCGAAGCGGTGGGGAGTGCCGGACGAGCAGGCCTGGGAGCGGGCACTGACCTACTACCTCGATCATCACGTCGAGTTCAGTGACATCCAGGACGAACGTCCGCTGCCGCTGGAGCAACTCGAACGTCCCGCGCTGGCGCGAAGCGCGAGTCCACATGCGCACTGAGCCACGCCGGGTCCTGATGTCGGTCGACGCGGTCGGCGGTGTCTGGACCTACGCGCTGGATCTGGCCGACGCACTTGGCGCGGTCGGTGTTGACGTGCTGCTCGCGTGCCTCGGGCCGCGACCATCCGCCGAACAGGCCGCCGACGCCGCTCGGCTGCCACGCGTCGAACTCGCGTGTTGCGAGTGTCGCCTCGAATGGATGGACGACCCCTGGGACGACGTGCAGCGGTCCGGCGAATGGCTGCTGGCGCTGGAGCGCCGGTTCGCTCCAGACCTGGTGCACCTCAACGGCTACGCGCACGCGGCGCTGCCGTTCGAGGCACCGGTGCTCGTGGCCGGACACTCGTGCGTGTGCTCGTGGGCCAGGGCGATTCCGGGCGCGATCGATCCGGTCACGCTCTCCGCCTACGCGGCTCACGTCGCCCGTGGCCTTCACGCGGCTGACATGGTCGTGGCTCCGTCGCGGGCGATGCTCGACGCACTGGAGCACCACTACGGTCCGTTGGTCAATGCGGCGGTCGTTCACAACGGCCGACGTCGCGAGCTCTTCTCGGCAGACCGGAAGGAGCCGTTCATCTTCTCAGCCGGACGCCTGTGGGATCAGGCCAAGAACGTCGCGGCGCTGACTGACGTTGCGGCGCGACTCCCCTGGCCAACCGCTGTAGCCGGATCCGACGCGCTCGACCCGGACGGTGAGCGTCGACCGCTTCCCGGCGTGCGCTCGCTGGGACGCCTCGACGAGCGAACGATGGCCGGGTGGCTGGCGCGTGCCTCCATCCTGGCGCTGCCTGCGCGGTATGAACCGTTCGGACTGCTGCCGCTCGAGGCGGCGCTGTCGGGCTGCGCGCTGGTGCTGGGGGACATCCCGAGCCTGCGAGAGGTCTGGGGCGACACGGCGGAGTTCGTGCCCCCATGCGATCGCGATGCGCTGGCAGCCACCCTGATGCGGCTGATCGCCTCGCCGCGCCGGCTTACCGCCAGGGCCGAGGCAGCCCGCGACCGGGCGGTCCGCTACACCACCACGGCGATGCGCGACGGGTATCTCGCCGCGTACGCACGCGCGGCCGCCCATCATCACCCTACTCCCGAGGACATTCCGTGCGCGTCGTAATCTTCTGCCATTCGCTCGTCTCCGACTGGAACCACGGCAACGCCCACTTCCTGCGTGGTGTCGCGACCGAGCTGCAGTCGCGCGGACACGAGGTCGACGTCCTCGAGCCAGAGGACGGGTGGAGCCGATCGAACCTGCTCGCCGATCACGGTACCGATGCGATCGACGGCTTTCACCGCGCCTATCCCACCCTGCGCAGCGACACCTACCGCAAGGAATCGCTCGACCTCGCATCCGTGCTGGACGATGCGGACCTGGTCGTGGTGCACGAGTGGACCGATCCCGACCTGGTCGCCGCAATCGGCGCCAGACGGGCGGCTGGCCGCACCGGCATCCTGCTCTTCCACGACTCGCATCACCGGTCGGTCACCGATCCCGGCGCGATGGCGGCGTTCGACCTGCGGCACTACGACGGCGTGCTCGCATTCGGCGATCCAATCCGCGACATGTACCTGCAGCACCGCTGGACGGACCGGGCGTGGACCTGGCACGAGGCGGCCGACACGCGCGTCTTCCGCCCGCTTCGGACGGTCAGTTCCGAACGGGCGACCGATGGACTGCCCGACGACCTGCGCGGCGACGTCGTGTGGATCGGCAACTGGGGCGACGAGGAACGGACAGCGGAACTGGAGGAGTTCCTCTTTGCGCCGGTGCAACGCCTTGGGCTGCGCACGACCGTGTTCGGCGTCCGGTATCCGGAGGAGGCGCGCTCGCTGCTCGCCTCGCGCGGCATCGACTATCGCGGATGGCTGCCCAACTACCTCGTACCCGCCGTCTTCTCGCGATTCACGTTGACGGTACACGTCCCCCGGCGCCCTTACCTCGAGTCGCTGCCCGGCATCCCGACCATTCGCCCGTTCGAGGCGCTCGCCTGCGGCATCCCGCTCGTGTCGGCGCGCTGGAATCAGACCGGCGGCCTGTTCACCCCGGGCGAGGATTTCCTGGTCGCGCGCTCCGGAGACGAAATGGTCCGCCAGATCGAATGGCTGCTGCGCGACGCGACGCTGCGGCAACGCCTGGCAGCACACGGCCTCGCCACCATTCGCGCCCATCACACCTGCGCGCACCGCGTGGACCAGCTGCTGGCCATCCACGCCGAGCTCCGCACGGAGGCGGTCCTCTCATGAAGATGGCGTTCTTCGGATCCAGTCTTGTCTCGTCGTACTGGAACGGCGCCGCGACCTACTACCGCGGCATGATCCGCTACCTCCACGCACGCGGCTACGACGTGACGTTCTACGAGCCCGACGCCTACGAACGACAGGCGCATCGGGACATCGCCGACCCGCCGTGGGCTCGCGTGGTCGTCTACCAGAACAGCCAACAGGGACTTGCGCAGGCCGTTGACGCCGCAGCCGACGCGGACGTGGTCGTCAAGGCGAGCGGCGTCGGGGTCTTCGACAGGGAACTCGAGGAGGTCGTCGCCAGCTGGGACAGCCGTGCCCTGCGGGTCTTCTGGGACGTGGATGCGCCGGCCACGCTCGACCGGCTCGACGCCGACCCGGACGACCCGTTCCACGCGCTCGTGCCGAAGTACGACCTGGTGCTCACGTATGGAGGTGGCGATCCTGTTCGGCTCGCCTACGAGGCACGTGGGGCGCGGACGTGCGTGCCGGTCTACAACGCGCTCGACCCCGAGACGCATCATCCGGTGTCGCCCGAGCAGCGGTTTGCCTGCGACCTGGCCTTTCTCGGCAATCGCCTCCCGGATCGCGAGTCGCGCGTGGAGGCGTTCTTTCTGGGTGCGGCCGCGCAGCTGCCCGACCGCCGGTTCGTCATCGGCGGCAGCGGCTGGCACGACAAGCCGATGCCCTCGAACGTCCGGTACGTGGGCCACGTCTACACGGCGGACCACAACGCGTTCAACTGCACGCCAACGGCCGTGCTGAACATCAGCCGCGACAGCATGGCACGCTACGGCTTCTCTCCGGCGACCCGTGTCTTCGAGGCGGCGGGTGCCGGCGCGTGCCTCATCACCGACGCGTGGGACGGCCTCGATCACTTCCTCGAAGACGGCCGCGAAGTGCTCGTGGCTCGTGACGGCACCGAAGTGGCCGCGCATGTCGCGTCGCTCGACGCCGCACGGGCGCGAGCCATTGGCGATGCCGCGAGGCGTCGCGTGCTGGCCTCTCACACGTATGCGCACAGGGCCGCGCAGGTCGCGGCCCTTCTCGAAGGACGGATGGTTTCCGCATGATTCACAGCCGCATCGTCATCCTGGGCCTGAGCGTGACCTCGTCGTGGGGGAACGGCCACGCCACGACCTATCGGGGGCTCGTTCGCGAACTGGTGCGACGTGGTCACGACGTGACATTCCTCGAGCGCGACGTGCCGTGGTACGCGTCGAACCGGGACATGTCCTCGCCGCCCTGGGGCACGACGATCCTGTACGGCAGCGTCCAGGAACTGCGCGATCGGTATACGAAGCTGATCCGCGAGGCTGACCTCGTGGTACTCGGCTCCTACGTGCCGGACGGCATCGAGGTCGGCCACTGGGTCTGCTCCACCGCACACGGGGTCACCGCTTTCTACGACATCGACACACCGGTGACGCTCGCGGCCCTCGCGAACGGGACATGCGCCTACCTGTCCTCGGCCCTCATCCCGCGCTTCGACCTGTATCTCTCCTTCACGGGTGGCCCGACGCTCGCGCGGCTGGAACGGCACTACGGGGCCCGACGCGCGCGCGCGTTCTACTGCTCGTTCGATCCTGCCGCGTACTGCCCTGAGGCGGTCGACGTCCAGTGGGATCTCGGCTACATGGGGACGTATTGCCCCACGCGCCAGCCGGGTGTCGAACAGCTGCTCCTCGGCGCGGCCCGCGTCGCCCCATCGCAGCGGTTCGTCCTCGCAGGCCCGGGCTATCCCGACACGATGGCGGTCACCGACAACGTCACGGTCATCCACAACGTGCCCGCCACGGGGCATCGCGCGTTCTACAACGCGCAGAGGTTCACGCTGAACCTCACGCGAGCCGACATGATTCGCGCGGGCTACTCGCCAAGCGTGCGGCTCTTCGAGGCGGCGGCCTGCGCAGTCCCGATCATCAGCGACTACTGGGACGGGCTCGAGACGTTCTTCACCATCGGCACTGACATCCTGATTGCCAGCTCGCCCCTGGACACGCTCCGCCACCTGGCGCTGCCGGACGAAGAGCGCATCAGCATCGGCCGCCGTGCGCGACGGCGCGTGCTCGCCGAACACACGGCGGAGCACCGCGCCATCGAACTGGAACAGCACGTCGACGAAGTACGCGCCAACAAGGCGCTCGCGTCGAGCTACCGTTCCCGTCGCGAGCAAGGCAGCCGCATCGCGACACAGTGAGCCTCCCCTTCTCGTGCTGGTTTACGGCCACCGCTCCTCGCCTCGGGATGTCGCCCCATTTCTGCGTGAGTTCAGGGCGTGGCTCGATCGTGTGGGACCACAGCCTGACCGTGATGCGATCGTCGACCTGATTGTCGATTTCGCCGAAGTCGAGAGCGCTGTCGCGGATACGCTGAACCCGGACGACGATGACGAGCGGACGCTGCTGGCGCCGTGGCGAGAGGCCCTGCGGTCCCTCACCGATGCGTTCTGCGCGTCGTGTGCCGGGGGGACGCGGGGGGCCGCCGCCGCACTCGCGCGGGCGCGGACATCCCTATCTGCCCTCTCGATTCCGCCCGGGTGTGAGCGGGTTGAGACGCGCGCGGCCGAGGGCTTCTCCTGCTTCGCGCTCTATCCGGAACAGTACGTCGACGCAGCGCGACGCGTGCGGCCGACGATCGGTGATGCGCCGGTCGTCTGTCTTGGCTTGCGCAGCATCGGATCGGTGCTTGCCTCCACTGTGGCGTCTGCCCTGGCCGCCGAGGGATGCCGAACGTCAGTCAGAAGCGTGAGGCCGCGAGGGCATCCCTTCGATCGCACGCTGAAGCTTGGTCCCCAGCTGTCCGCACTCCTCTCCTCACACGCGGCGAGCCACTTCCTCATCGTCGACGAAGGGCCCGGCATGAGCGGATCCAGTTTCGCGTCTGCGGTGGATGCCCTGACCCGCCTCGGCGTGCCGTCGTCGCGCATCACCCTGCTGCCAGCGTGGCAGCCCGACCCACGTGGGCTCCGCTCAGCCCGGGCGCAGTCCGCTTTCTCGGCGTGTCGTGTGGTCGTCGGCGCCTCCCCCGTTCGCGACGTCGTCCGCGACGTGCTCGGCCGGTCGGCTGTGGACGTGTCTGCCGGGCTGTGGCGCTCCGCGATTGCGTCGCTGCGCGGCACGCCTGTCGCGGTGCATCCGCAACACGAGCGGGTGAAGTTCGTCGACAGCCCCATGCAGCCTCGTCTGACCGGCCGCTTCGCCGGGCTTGGACGGCACGGTCGCATACGGTTCGAACGGGCGCAGCGCCTGCACGCGGCAGGCTTCGGTCCGGAACCTGTGTGCCTCTCCCGCGGCTTCCTCGTGCTGCGATGGATCGACGGCACCCCGTTCAGCGCAGGTCAGCCCCTCACGCCGGCGGGGCTCGACCGCGTCGCCGCATACATCGCGGCGGTCGCTCGCGAGCGCGTGCCCGGCGAGGCAGACGACGGGCACGAGTTGGACGAGATGGTGCGGTTCAACACGATCACCGCGTTCGGCGAGCACTTCACCAGGCCTGTCGAGGCCCTGCTCGAGGCGCGCGAGTGGTCCCAGGCTCCACGGTGTGCCGTCGACGGACGGATGCTGCCGCACGAGTGGATCGACTCGGGCAACGGCTTGATGAAGGTCGACGCACTCGACCACCACGCTGACGATTTCCTGCCCGGCTGCCGGGACGTTGCATGGGACGTCGCAGGGGCGTGTGTCGAGATGACGTCGACGCCGCACGAACGCGAGCGGCTCGTGGGTCAGTACGTCCTGCAGTCGGGCGACGCCGGGGTAGTGCAACGGCTGCCCTTCTTCACGACCGCCTATCTTGCCTGGCGCGTGGGCTATACGACGATGGCAGCGGAATCGCTGGGCCGGAGCGACGACGGAACGCGATTCAGCCGAGCGGCGGCACGGTATCGCCGTTTACTTGCAGCACACGTGGCGCCCACGCCCCGAGTTGCAGCACGCTGATGCGTGCCGGCGCGAGGTCGAGCCGCTGGACGAAATCGACCGGCATCCCGAGGAAGTACAGCAGGATGGCGCGTAGCGTGTCCGCGTGCGAGAAAACCGCCACCACCTGATCGGGATGCTTCGCTTCCAGATCCAGCAGCGCGTCCACCGTGCGTCGCTGCACGTCGATGAGCCCCTCTCCTGACGGTGGGCGCGTCACGCCGCGAAAGTTGTTGTACAGCTGCCAGTGCGGATCGGTTGCCATGTCCGCGAACCGGCGGTTGGTCCAGCCTCCGAAGTCCACCTCGATGAAACGCGGCTCGATGTTGACGGACAGGCCGCGCGCGTCAGCCACCGGCTGCGCCGTTTCACGCGTCCGCTCGAGCGGGCTCGCGTAGATGGCGTGGAGCGGCACGTTGCCCAATCGACGTGGCAGGCTGGCCGCCTGGTCGCGTCCAGTCGCGTTGAGGTGCACACCCGGTTCGTGGCTGGTCATCAGGTTGCCGACCGCGTCGGTCAGCCCGTGGCGGATCAGGAGAAACGTGGTCATCGTGAGGCGTTCCGATCATACGTGAGGCGGAGGCCGGCGCAGGGCTCACGCGAAGCCGAGCGGCTCGGGCGCGTCGCTGCCGACATCGCACGCTGACGGCACCTCCCAGTGGGCGGCGAACGTGTCGATCGCGCGCAGGGTCTGCGCGAAATCCCCACGGAAGCAGACCGCACGGTCGTCAACGAACACGTGGGCCGGCGGCTTCCGGTCGGTCACGTCCCGCACGAGCGGGCGGAGCCCGAAGCGCTCCAGCCACTCCCACACGCCGTCTGGGTGGCGCGTCGTGAACACCACGATGTCGAAGCCACGAGCGGCAAGCGACTCGAGGAACTCGCGTGCGCCGGCTCGGGGCGGGTCGAAGTGCTCGGGTCCACGCCAGCCCGTATACGAGTCCAGCACACCGTTCAGGTCGACACAGACGATCGGGGACACGGGGGTGTTCTCCGCAATTGGTGAGTTGGCGAGTTAGTGAATTGGTGCGTTGGTGAACAAGGGGGCTGATGGGGCTGGGTGGGGGTGATGAGGCTGGAACGACCCTCCAACCTCCAACCTCCAAC
>JAFDVO010000050.1 GCA_018268955.1 Acidobacteriota bacterium
GGTGAGGCCGTTCGGACTGCCGGAACAGCGCGCGGGGAGGGGTGGCTGGCGTAGCGGCGGGGTCGGCCACGCTAGCCGACTGCCCGGGCAGCCCGCGGAGAGGGGTGGCTGGCGTGCGGCGGGNNCTCGGCTGGCTGGACTGTCAGGGCGGGTCGGGCAGGTGAGGCCGTTCGGACTGCCGGAACAGCGCGCGGGGAGGGGTGGCTGGCGTAGCGGCGGGGCTTCAGCCCCGCCGGAAGTCCCGAGTCCCGAATCCCCCGTTCCTAGCTCCAGCCAAAGTCTCTTCATATCAGCCGTTTACGTATATCCGACCAATCCGGGAATATTTCCTGAGCCCTCGGTGTTTTCAATGCCAGCGAGGGACGAATGAGAGACACGAAGGATGAGCTTCTTCTCGCCCGGTTGCAGGCCGGAGACGAATCGGCGCTCCGCGACCTGGCCGAGGCGTATGGGTCGAAGATCTATCAGCTGGCGTTCCGCTACCTCCGCAACAAAGAAGACGCCGAAGAGGTGATGCAGGACGTCCTGTACAAGGTGTATCGCAAGGTCGGTGCGTTCCGCGGAGACGCGGCGCTGTCGTCCTGGATTTACCGGATCACGTTCAACGCGTCGATGTCACGACTGCGAACTGCCAAGTACCAGCGGACGCAGAACGACGAGCTGTCCATTACGGCCGCGGAAGGCGACGAGATGGGTAGCGTGCGCCACGAGATCGCCGACTGGACGGATCTGGCCGACGAGCACGTGCTGCGCTCGCAGCTGCGGCAGAAGGTCTTCAGCGCCATTCAGGCGCTACCCGCCATCTACCGCGCGCCGGTGCTCCTGCGCGATATCCAGGGGATGTCGACCGAGGAAGCGAGCACCATCCTGCGGGTGAAGGACCAGACGCTGAAGTCGCGGCTGCACCGCGGACGGCTCATCCTCCGCAAGCAACTGGCCGATTTCGCCGGTGGCCTGACGCTGCACCATGCGACGGCTTAACGGGCCCGCTTCTTGCTCTGACTCTTTCCGGATTTGATCGACGGTCGGGCGTTGACCGTGAGCTGCAGGTCGGTATCCGATCGCGGACTCCGGGCACCCCGACCCGATCAATCCGGAACGACACCGCCATCACACCATCACGTAACGCAAAACGCGATAACGCAGAAACGCCATAAACGAAGAGCGCCGGCCACCGCATCCGCGGGCTCGCCGCGTGCCTTGTGCGTGTGCGTTCTGGCGTTCCGGCATTGGGCGCGAAGCGCCCTAGAGCAGCATCGCGTTGTCCAGCGCTGTCTGCGTGGCGACACTGAGTGTCGGCAGGTGGACGCTCGTGACGCCTGTTGGACCGAGACGAAGCGGCAGTGCCGCACATCGCGTCCGACGACCGATGCTCAGATCCGGCGCCACGAAACCGCTGATCGTGCGTCGAGAGACGCCGCAGATAGCAGCAATCGCTTCGGTCGCCGCGTGCGCGAGCGCGTGCGGGCCTGGCGGCCAGAGCGGACCGACCTGCGCCGTGAGCTTCCGCAACGTGGGTTCATCGATGACGCTTCTCGCCGCAAACCCACCGACGGTCGCATCGTCCCAGTTGACCACCGCCTGCGACGGCGGAACCCCAAGCACCGTCAGCGCCACGTCGCGCACCGAGCTGTTGGTCTGCAGCGCGACGAGCGCACGCATGGCTGCCGTGAGCGCTTCGGGCGCCGAACCGAACAGCCGCTCGCGACGATAGTGGAGTTCCTGCACGCCGCGCTCGACCAGCGTCCGTCCGTCGGCGCCTGCACACAGTACCAACGCACGCGATGCGAGTTCCGAGATCTGCCGGAGCGGGAGGAGGCTGTCAGCTCCTGACTGTGGCTTGGCCTGATCCGCGATCACCACGACCGTTGCGCCAGATACGCGTGTGAGATCCGTGCCGCCGAGCACTGGCGTGGTGAACCGCTGGACCGGTCCCGTCTGCATGATGTCGAGCGCCTTGCCTGCGGCCACCTGACCGGCAGGATCGATGAGCTGGATGCGACGGACGAACCCGCGCTGTGCAAGCACATGCGCGAGCGAACCGCCGAGTTCACCGGCTCCGACGATGGCGACGTCAATCATGCGTGTGGGCTATTGTAATGGAGCCATGAAAAAGGAACTGCGTGGGCAGGTGGCCCTCATCACCGGTGGTTCGAAGGGGATCGGATTCGGCATCGCGCACGCGCTCGTCTCGCGCGGCGTGAACGTCGTGATCACCGGCAGGGACGGCGCGACGCTCGTCGACGCTCGAATGAAGCTGCAGGCGATCGGCAACGGTGCGGCGGAGGGGTACGCGGTCGACGTGCGCGACCATGCGGCGGTGCATCAGGGTGTCAGCGAGGCGGTCTCGCGATTCGGCGGCCTGGACATCGTCATCAACAACGCGGGACTCGGCCGCTTCGTGAACATCGCCGACATGTCGCTCGAGCAGTGGAACGACACGATCGACACGAACCTCACCGGCGTCTTCAACGTCTGTCACGCCACCATTCCGCACCTGCGTCGCCGCGGCGGCGGCTACATCATCAACATCAGCAGCCTTGCCGGGAAGAACCCGTTCGTCGGCGCTGGCGCGTACTGCGCGTCCAAGGCGGCGCTGAACCAGTTCGGTGAAGTGCTGAACCAGGAAGTCCGCCACGACAACATCAAGGTGACGACGATTGCGCCGGGATCAGTGGCGACGGCCTTCGGTGGCGGAGCGGCTAATGCCGGCGCGGACTGGAAGATCGCGACCTCTGACGTGGGCGACCTGATCGTGGATCTCCTCGAACTCGACACGCGCAGCCTGCCCAGCTACATCGAGCTTCGTCCCTCGAAGCCGCCGAAGAAGTAGGCCCGCTGATGTCGACGGTCTTCCAGAAACACCAGGATGCGCTCGAGCAGCACGAGACGATGATGGGGCCGGCCCGGGGCCGGCTCGCCGTCGCGCTCGACCTGCTCACCGACTCGCTCGCCCTCGTCGGGCAGCACGGCGTCTACTGCCGCAGCGAGCGGTACATCGGCAAGCCGAAGATGGATATCGCGCTCATCCTCGAGCAACTCGCGGACGCCAAGGAGCTCGTCCAGAGCGCGATGGAGACCATCAAGGCAGGGGCGAACCGGTAGGCATCGCGTTCACCCGATTCTTCCCTCGAGCATTTCCTCTTCGCCTGAGTGCGTCTGGCTCGGCGCTTCGAGGTGCACGGCTGCCTTCCACCGTGCATTCATGACGAGCCACAGGACGCCGGGCACCGCGAAGGCGGCTCCCAGCCAGAACGCGAGCGCGCGCGGGGACGCTCCGAGACCGTCCAGCGCGTAGCCGGTCGCGTAGCTGGAGACGCTCGACGTCAGCGTGACGAGCGCGAGCTCCGCGGCGAACACCCGTCCGCGGTATTCGTCCGGCACCTCCATCTGCAGCAGTACCGTGCTGAACACCCACAGAATCGATCCGCCGAAGTGCGCGAGCAGCACGCACAGCGCGGCCGTCGGCAACGTCTGGGCTGCCGCGAGCGCCAGGTAGAAGGCGCCGACGATGAAGTAGGCGGGGCCGATGGCCCGCCGCATGGTCGTGGGGGTCTGCCCCAGAATCCAGCGTAAGGCGATCGGGCCGAGACCCGCCCCGATGCCGCGCGCGCCGTAGAGCACGCCGATTCCGGCGGCGGTGCTGCCGCCGACGGGGAAGATCCGCTGGCCGAACACCGTGAGCAGCAGGAGAACGCCGCCTGCGAGCCCCCATCCAGCCTTCACGAACATGATGGCCGACACGTGCGCGCTGCGTCGGACGTACCCGACGCCGTCGAGCAGATCGGGAATGCCGGTCAGCGCATACCAGCCTTTCAGGGGCGGCTTCGGCGCCGGGGTCGAGTCGTACGTCGTGCGGCTGATGAACCAGGCCGAGACGAAGAACGAGGCGCCGTTGATGACGAACGCGATTTGCCGCCCGGCGACCGCCGTCACGAGCCCACCGACCGACGCGCCAACCGCGAGCATCGCGGCCCATGTTGCACTCGAGAGCGCGTTGGCCGGCATCAGCTCGTCCTTGCTGGTGACGTTCGGGATGGTTGCCGTGCGGGCCGGCTCGAAGAATGCGGAACCGGTCACGGTCAGGGTCATCACCACGTACGCGATCCAGACCTGCTCACGCGTGCGGACCAGGAGAAGGCCGAGCACGAGGATGCCGCGCAGGAGGTCGGTGGCGATCATCAGGCGGCGGCGGTCCACCCGGTCCACGATCACGCCGGCGATCGGCCCGACCACCGCCATCGGCAGGAACTGCACGATCATCATCCAGGCGACTGCGGTGGCGGAGCCGGTGAGATCCAGCAGCAGGGCGAAGACGGCGACCGAATTGAACCAGTCCCCAAGCTGCGAGACGGTCTGCCCGAAGAACAGCAGCCGGAAGTTGCGATTCGAGCGAAGAATGGCGGTCTGGCTGCTCACGGGGAAGAGCCCAGTATAATTCCCGCATCTCGCATGGCAGAGACCATCGGCCGCTACGAGCTGCTCGAACGCATCGGCGCCGGCACCCTCGGGGAACTGCATCGCGCACGCGACCTGCAGCACGGGCGCACGGTCGCGCTGCGCCTCGTGTCGCCGGCCATCACGCAGGACGATGAGCGGCTCACGGCGCTGCTGAAGGACGTCGACCGCGTCTCGGCGCTCTCGCATCCCGCCGTGCCGGCTCTGTACGAAGACGGGCAGGACGGCGAGCGCGTGTACATCGCGTCCGAATACGTGGCCGGCCAGAGCCTTGCCGAGATGGTCCATGCCACGCCGATCAACCCGCGCCGTGCGCTCGACCTCGCCGTGCAGGTGGCCGACGGCCTTGCCGCCGCGCACGCATCCGGGCTCGAGCACGGTGCCCTGTCCACGCGCCGCATCATCGTCACGCCGAAAAGCGCCGTGAAGATTCTCGACGTTGGCATGCTGGCCTGGACCGGTGTCGCGGCGTCAGAGCACGTGAGCGACTTCGTCGGCCTCGGAGAGGTGCTGTTCGAGATGCTGGTGGGGCGCCCCATCCGGCGCGGCTGGCCCGCGGAGCTGAAGGTGGACCAACTGCCGCAGGTTGTGCGCCCGGTGCTGAGGAAGCTGCTCTCTTCCGATCCGAAGGAGCAGTACGGGGACATGGCGCTGGCGTCGGCCGCGCTCAGGGAGGCGATGGAACAGCTCGGTGGGGCCACGCAGGCGGTGCCGGTGCCGACCCGGACACCCGCACGGTCCACTTCCTCGCGCACCTACATTCTCGCGGCACTTCTGCTCGTGCTGCTGGTCGTCGCCGTCTGGCTGCTCAGCAGATCGCTGTGACGCGATAACGCGATAACGCGATAGCGCTGAGACGCAAGAGCGTAGGAACGCTGAGCGCGATACCGCACGGACGCTGCAACGCCGACCATGCGCGTGTGGCGCTGTGCTTCAGCCGCAATCCTTGTCAGGGGCGTCCCCCGTCCCCGCGTCTCTCCTGGCGCCCCAACCCCCAACCCCCAACCTCCAACCTCCAACCTCCAACCTCCAACCTCCAACCTCTGTCTTCGCCCTCCGCCCTCGGCCCGCAACTCTCGCTCATGCACAAACGCCGGAATGCAGCAACGCAGGCAGTCGCCGCCCTTGACGAGGCCCCAGTCCCGAGCTCCGAGTCCCGAGTCCCCGTCCTCCGTCCTCCGTCCCGCGGCCCTTTCACCGTCCGCGAAGCAGTTCCGGCAGTGCGTGCACGAATGCGGAGCGCGCGAGGACGTCGCTGATGCCGGCAGCGCGGGCGGCGGCAATCGTGTCCGCATCCACGTGCGAGACGTAGCCGACGGTGGGAATGGACGCGAGTGCGGGGTCGGCCTTCATCGCGCTGACGAGGCCGATGGGATCGGTGCGTGGGTTGTTCAGGTCGAGGATGACGAGTGACGGGCTGAGCGCGCGGACCTGTTCGAGTGCCTGCGCGCACGAGCGGGCGAACGAGACGGTCGCGCCTGCCTGCGTGGCAGCGCCGCGGATTTTCGAGGTGAACAGCAGATCGTCGAGGATTGCTAGAATCACCCGGTGATCATAATCGAGACGCAGGCCGTGGGTCCGTTCTTCAAGAACGGCTTCGTCGTGGCGTGCCCGCGCACGCGTGACGGAGTGCTGATCGATCCGGGTGACGAAGTCGACGGCCTGCTCGAGTTCATTGCGCACGAGGACGTGCGCATCCTGCACATCCTGCTGACGCACGCGCACGTCGATCACGTGACGGGTGTGGGCGCCGCGAAGCGGGCGCTCGGCGTGCCGGTCCACTTGCACCGGGACGATCTCTTCCTGTACGACCGCGCCCTCGAACAGGCGGCCGTATTCGGATTGACGGTGGACGGTCCGCTGCCACCGATAGACGCGTTCTATCAGACCGGAGAGTCGATTCCCTTCGGCGACTTCGAGGTGCGCCCGCACCACACGCCGGGCCACTGCCCCGGAGGCGTCTGCCTCGAAATCGCACGCACGGGCGAGCCAGGCCTGGATCTGTTCGTGGGCGACACGCTCTTTGCCGGGTCGATCGGCCGTACCGACCTGCCAGGTGGCGACTACGCCACGCTCATCGGCTCGATCCGCTCAGTGCTCTTCCCGTTCGGAGACGACGCGCGCGTCTACCCAGGCCACGGCCCGGACACCACGATCGGCCGCGAGAAGCGGACGAACCCGTTTCTGCAGAACATCCAGTGAACTCAGAATTCGGAATTCAGAAGTCAGACGTGAGCCTCGAATCCGGAATTCACTTCTGACTTCTGACTTCCAAGTTCTGACTGCCAGTTAATCCGTCCGCCCCACCTGCAGTTCCACCCGCCCGACCTTCAGCTTGTCGCCCGGGAGCAGATGCGCGCGATTGACCCGTGCGCCGTTGACGAAGATGCCGTTCGTGCTCTCGAGGTCAACGACCTCGAGCGTTTCGTCGTTGGCTTCCAGCCGGCAGTGCAGGCGCGAGACGAGCGCAGCGTCGAGAATCAGCTCGGCGCCCGGTGAGCGGCCGATGGTCTTGATCGATCCCGGGGAGAGGCGGAAGGTGAGCGGGCCGGTGTCGCTCTCGGAGGTCTGCAGAATCCACATCGAGCCCCGATATTACCGCGAGGTCGGTGAACTTCGTCCCGGCACCCTCCGTAAATGCAGGTATGCCGGTCAGCACCCGTTCCCGTTCACGCCTGTATGTGGGCCTCGGCGCCCTCGCGCTCGTCATCGCCGGATCGGCCGGGTACGTCACGCTCCGTGGCGCGTCGGTCGACATCGATCCGGCAAAGCTCGTCACCGCCGAACGCGGTACGATGGTCCGCTCCGTCGTGGCCACCGGCAAGGTCGAGCCGATCACAAAGGTTGAAATCAAATCAAAGGCGAACGGCATCATCAAGGCTTTGCGCGTCAACGTGGACAGCGTGGTCAATGAAGGTGACGTGCTCGCCGAGCTCGACAAGGACCAGCTGCTCGCGCAGGTGCGCGGCGCCGAAGCCAACCTGCTCGCCGCACAGGCAGCGCTCGAAGCGGCAGCGGCGCAGCTGAAGAAGAATACGGTCGAGGCTGAGGGGCCCGACGTTCAGTTCGCGCAGCGCGCCTACGAGCGGGCGCAGTCGCTCTTCGCGCAGCACCTGATCTCCCAATCCGCCCTGGACGATGCCCATAGCGCTGTGGACGTGGCCGAGAACAAGCGGCGCGCCGCACAGTCCCAGTTGGTCATCAGCCAGGCGCGCGTCTCCGAGGCGCGGGCGCAGGTGGCGCAGGCGAAAGCCGCATCGGATCGCGCGGCTGAGGACCTTGCCAACGCCACCATCCGCGCGCCCATCAGGGCCACCGTCCTCACGCGCGATGTCGAGATCGGCAGCCCCGTGTCCTCGATCCTGAACCTTGGCGCGAACGCCACGCTCGTGATGACCCTCGGTGACATCGACGAGGTGTTCGTGCGCGGCAAGGTGGACGAGGCCGACATCGGTCACGTCCAGCTCGGGCAGCCGGCGCGTATCCGGGTGGAAACCTTCCGCGATCGTGTGTTCAACGGTCGCGTGACGCAGATCTCGCCGATGGGAGTGGAGAAGGACAACGTCACCAACTTCGAGGTCCGCGTCTCGATCGAGAACCCGGGCAAGGCGCTCAAGGCGAACATGACCGCGAACGCCGAGATCGTGCTCGAGGAACACCCGGACTCACTGCTCGTCTCAGAAGCGGCCATCGTCTACGACAACGAGAAGCACGCGTTCGTCGACCTGCTGGACGCCGGCGCCAAGGGCGGCCGTCGCCGTGTTCCGGTGAAGCTCGGCGTTGGCAACGGCACCCGCATCCAGGTGCTGGAAGGGATCAAGGACGGCGACAAGGTCGTGCTGCCGTCGTAGCGACTAGCATTCGGCAATCGGGGATCTGCAACTCATCGAGCTGCCATGCGTGAAATCGTCATCCAGACGCTCGACAACCTGCGCGCGAACCGGCTCCGCAGCTTCCTGACGATGTTCGGGATCCTGTGGGGGATGATCTCGGTGGTCATCCTGTCGGCCACCGGCGAGGGGTTCAGGCGCGGGAACGAGCACGTCCTTCGTGAGCTGGGCCAGAACATCGGCATCGTCTGGGGCGGCCGGACCAGCCTGCAGGCGGGCGGCGAGCGTGCGGGCCGGCAGATCTTCCTTACCCTGGACGATGCGCGCGCGGTGGCGCAGGACGCGTCCATGGTCGCCGTGGTCAGCCCCGAACTCGAAAAGGGTGGCGTGCGCGCGAAGAGCCTGTACAACTCGGCGTCCGCGCGGGTGGGCGGGATAGAACCGCCGTACCAGAAGATCCGCACTATCGAACTCGAGTACGGCAGGCAGTTCACCTGGTCCGACGAACAGCAGGTGTCGCGCGTAGCCATCGTCGGCTACGACATGGCGGACCAGCTGTTCGGGAAGCGCAACATCCTCGGCGAGACGCTGATGCTCGACCGGGTGCCGTACACGATCGTCGGGAAGATCCGGAAGAAGGAGCAGGACAGCAACTACAACGGGCCGGACAACGGGAAGATCTTCGTGCCGTTCGCCACCATGATGCAGGACATGCCGAGGACGGACGCACCTCCCGGCTCCCTGTCGGACATCGTCGTGGCTCCGAAGCCGTTCGTGCTGGACCAGCTGCCGCGAGTGCTCAACGAGCGGACCGGCCGCATCGAGGACATCAAGTGGCCACTCGAGATGAACGTTCGCGCCGTCCTGGCGCGCCGCCACGGGTTCGACCCGCTGGATGACCAGGCGGTCACCATGTGGGACACATCGCTCGAGACCTTGATGTTCGGACGCATGATCGACCGCATGCGCGACTTCTTCACGATGGTCGGCGTGGTCACGCTGGCCCTCGGCGGCATCGGCGTCATGAACATCATGCTGATCGCGGTGAAGGAGCGCACGCGCGAGATCGGCGTGCGCAAGGCGCTCGGCGCCACGACGCGTAGCATCCAGCAGCAGTTCTTTGCGGAGGGCTTCCTGCTGACCCTCGCGAGCGGCGCAGTCGGCATGGGCGCCGCCCTCGTGCTCTGCCAACTGGTGAACCTGTTACCCATGCCCAGCCGGTTTGCCGGCATGGTGCTCTCATGGCAGGCAGGCGCGGGCGCGCTCGCCGTGTTGCTGCTCATCGCCGTGGCCACGTCCACCTACCCCGCACGCCGTGCGGCGGAGCTGCCACCGGTCGATGCGCTCCGGTTCGAGATGTAGGCCATGCAGATCACCACTGCCGTCCTCGAGCCGATCGCCACCCGCCCGGCCGGATCACACCGACGCTGGCAAGGCGGCGCCATGCTGCGCGACATCGTCGTGCAGGCGTTCGCCGGCCTCCATCACCACTGGTTCCGCGCGGCGCTCTCGATGCTGGGGATCTCATGGGGCATCGTGTCGGTGGTCGTGCTGCTGGCGTACGGCGACGGGTTCCGGACCGCCCTCGAGGCCGGGTTCGCTGGTGCATTCGGCGATGGCGTGGCCGTCACCTTCATGGGGCAGACCAGCAAGCAGGCGGGCGGCGAGCGGGCTGGCAAGCGCGTGAGGCTCACCGTCGCGGACGTCGAGGCAATCGAATCGCTGCCGCTCGTCTCGACGGCCAGCCCGGAGTTCATGAAGGAGTTTCCCGTTACCTTCGGGAACAAGCAGTCCAACCACGTGGTGCGGGCCGTGGCGGCGAGCTACGGCGAGATGCGCAGCGAGCGGCCGCTGCCGGGTGGGCGCTTCCTCGACGACGAGGACATCCGGTTGCATCGGCGTGTCGCCTTCATCGGCAGCGAGGTGCAGCGCAAGCTGATCGGCGGGCGTCCGGCTGTCGGCGAGACGATTCGCGTGGCCGGCGTGCCGTTCGACGTCATCGGCGTCATGCAGGAGAAGGTGCAGATGTCGAACTACAACAGGCCAGACAAGTACTGCATCTTCATTCCATGGACCACGGCGGCCGGGCTGATGGACACGACGCAGGTCGGCATCTTCGTCTGGAGGTCGGTCTCACCCGCGCAGTACCCGAGGGCGGAGAAGCAGGTGCGCGAGTACATGGCCGGGCGATATCGCTACGATGCGACCGACGAGCGCGCGGCGAACATCTTCGGGGCCGCCACCATGCAGCAGATTGTCGGCGGGATGATTACAGGCCTGAAGGCCGTGCTCACGTTCATCGGTGTGCTGACGCTCGCGATCGGCGGCATCGGCATCATGAACATCATGTTCGTGAACGTCCAGGAGCGGACCCGCGAGATCGGCGTGCGCAAGGCGCTCGGCGCCACCCGCCGGCAGATCCTCTGGCAGTTCCTGCTCGAGGGGCTTGTCACCACCTTCGGCGGCGGCCTGGTCGGCGTGGTCCTGTCGTATGCGCTCGTGTGGATGCTGAGCCCCCGCCCATTCCTGTCCGAGCTGATGGACGATGCGAGCCGGGCGACCGACATTCACCTCGTGATGACCGCCGCTCTGGTCGGCACGTGCACCGCCATCCTGATGGGCGTCGGCCTTGTGGCCGGCCTGCTGCCCGCAATGAAAGCGTCGCGGCTCGATCCGATCGAAGCCCTCAGGTACGAATGAGCGCCTCGCTGGCGCCGACGTGATACTGCATCACCGACGCGATGCGGGCCGACCGCATCTTCACTTCTTCCGCCCCGGCGCCCACAAACAGTGCGTCGACGGTTGCGTGGAACAACTGCAGCCACCGCTCGAACTCCCGTGACGTCAGGGGCGTCCGTGCCGCGAGGTCGAGGTGAACCCCCAGCGGGTTCCCCTTGAACACAGCGGCGCCAAACAGGACCGCCTCCCAGAAGTCGTACATGCGCGGCAGGTGCGCGTCCCAGTCCACGCGGGCCACCTCATCGAAGATCGGACCCAGGAGCTCGTCCCGACGGACCTGCTCGTAAAAACGGTTCACGAGCGCGACGATGTCGGACCGGGAGGCGAGGTCGTGCGGTGGCGTGATGTCAGGCATGGCGAGACTTCGCGAGGGGCAGGAGGCTGACGAGGGTGGCGGCCCACCGAGGTTGCGCGACCATGTCGGCCAGCGTGTACCGGTCGAGGACCGCGAAGAAGGCATCGAAGGCTTCGCGCAGAGCGGACTTGACGCCGCAGCCCCGAGCCAGCGGGCACGCGTTCGTCCCACGGTCGAAGCACTCGACGAGCGCGAGGTTCCCTTCGACGCGCCTGACGACCTCGCCAAGACGGGTATCCCCAGCGACGCACGCCAGCGTGAACCCGCCTCCGCGGCCGCGACGCGTGTCCAGATACCCAAGCCGCCCAAGCTGGTTCACCACCTTCACGAGGTGATGACGCGAGATCGCGAAGGCTGACGCAATCTCCTCGACCGTGCAGACGCGACCGTCATGGGCCGCGGCGTAGATGAGGACGCGAAGCGAGTAGTCGGTGAAGGCGCTGATCTGCACGGCTGGTGAAGACCGCTCGGCTACGTGGTGGACGGCACGCGCAACGACCGCCGCTCGGCCATTTCCCGACCGACGTCGTGCAGTTCAGATGAAGACAGGAGACGCGCAGCCACCGGAAACAGCTCACGATCCTCGATGCCGATGTGTTCGCGGTAAATCGCATCGAGCCGTTGGAGGTGTGTGCGAAGAGCGGCGACGTCATCCTCGCCCAGCCGACCGTCGGACAGCCACCGGCGCCCCAACCCGTCGACCTGGCGATGGAGCTGGTCCGCTTCTTCGTGATCGCGCTCGAGCCGGTCCAGCGTCTCGAGCACACGCGCGGCTGCCACGTCGTCTGTCGCCCGCAATCGCGGGAACACGCTCGACTCCTCGTCAGCCGTGTGGTGTGGTGCGGCCACGGAGAAGTAGGTCAACGCCGCTTCGAGTTCGCGAGAGTACTGCCTTGGGAGGGTACCGTCGGTCGCCTGCGCTGCGATCGCCAGGAGCACCTGCAGGAAGTGCTCGATCCGGCGATGGCAGTCGCTGAGCAGACCGAGCGGATTCGAGAAGTCGTTCGCGGGTCGCTGACCGATCTGGATACGCATCCGGTACCTTAAATATGTACTGTGAATGCATATTAACATGTGCCGGCGCCTGCGCGTGCTCGAGCGACGTCCTTCGGCAGGCGCGCGCGGGCCCCGGGTCGGGTGGGCTGCGACAGTCAGCTGTGCTTGCGGACGGATAGAATACGGCTACCGTGGTCATGCCAGCCCAGACGCAGGACACCTTCACGCCGGACGAGGTCCGCGCGCTCGAGCCGTACTTCACCAACACCGACCGGCCGGTCTTCGCGTTGCGCAACCTTCCGGAAACCGTCAAGGGCGCACTCTTCTCCCGCTACTCGCGTTCCGCCAAGTCGCTCCGTCGCCTCTTCCTCGACGAGTTTCTTGGTGACGTGCAGGAGGGTGGCGCCGGCGCCGCGACGGGCACGGCCGGGTCCGAGCGGGCAGACCGCCTGTACGCGAAGGTGTTCAACGAGTACGGCGACGATTCGGTGGCGCAGCTGGGAGGGGCGCACGTCGCCTGCGAGGGGGTGTCGAACATCCTGACGAAGGTGCTCGAGTGGGGGCGCTTGATGGCATACCTCGAGCAGTCAACGCGGTACGTGCCGTACACCGCGAAGCCGGGTGGGCGCTGGAAGTATCACGTGCCCGCCGAAGTGATGCGGTCACCCTTCGCAGGAGCATTCACGTCGGCTCTGGATTTCGCCTTCGAGACCTACGCGAAGTGGATCCCCGCCATGGAGGACCACTTCCGGTCGAAGTACCCGAAGGCGGCTGAGGATTCGGATGCGGTCTACCGCTCGGTGATCCGCGCGAAGGCGCTCGACACACTGCGTGGTCTGCTGCCGGCGGCGACGACATCGAACCTGGGGCTGTACGGGACGGGGCAGGCGTACGAGGCGCTCATCCTCCGGATGCGAGCCCACCCGCTCGAGGAAGTGCGTGCGTACGCGGACATGCTGCTGCACGAACTCCGGCAGATCATGCCGGCATTTGTCGCGCGCATTCCGCAGCCTGACCGCGGCGGGCGCTGGGTGCAGTACTTCGAGCAGGCGCGTGAAGCCACGCGGGCTGCCGTGAACGAGCGTCTGGCCGGCGTTGAGCCCGAGCCTCGCGATGAGGTGACGCTGACCGAGTTCGATCCCGAAGGCGAGATCAAGGTCGTGGCATCCGCGCTCTACTCGGCGACCAACCTGCCTGACGATCAGCTGCTCGCGGTCGCGCGGCAGATGTCCGGTGACGATCGCGCAGCCGTGCTGCGCGCCTATGTCGGGGAGCGTGCGAACCGGCGGCACAAACCTGGTCGCGCGTTCGAACGGACCCGCTACCGCTTTGACGTGCTCACCGACTACGGCGCCTTCCGGGACCTGCAGCGGCATCGGCTGCTCACGCTCGAATGGCAGCCGCTCTCACCCGAGCACGGCTTCGTGGAGCCTGCGGCCATCCAGGAAGCGGGGGCTCAGCAAGAGTTCCGCGAGGTGATGGAGCGCTCCGCAGAACTCCACGCCCAGCTGATGCAGGCGGGGCTGACCGAGGTGGCGCCGTACGCCGTCGCGATGGCGTATCGCGTGCGGTTTTACATGGACATGAACGCGCGCGAGGCGATGCACGTGATCGAACTGCGCACCGCGCCGCAGGGGCATCCCGCGTACCGGCGCGTCTGCCAGGCGATGCACCGCGCGATTGCCGAGGTCGCGGGCCATCGCGCCATTGCCGACGCGATGCGCTTTGCCGACCATTCGCACGTGGAACTCGAGCGGCTGCAGCAGGAGCGCGCGATGGAGAAGAAGCGCTCGGCGAGAGGCTAGACGTCGGTGGATCGCGCTGCGCACTGGGACCGGGTCTACGCGTCAAAAGAGGATCTCGACGTCAGCTGGTTCGAACCCGAGCCGTCGGTGTCGCTGGCGCTGCTCGAGGCCGCCGGGCTGAAGGCATCGAGCCGCATCATCGACATCGGCGGCGGCAACAGCCGCCTGGTGGACGCCCTGCTGGCGCGCGACGTCGCCGCGATCTCGGTTCTCGACGTGTCGTCCGCAGCCATCGAACGCGTGCGCGCCCGGCTCGGCGACATCGGGACCCGCGTGAACTGGATCGTGGGGGATGTCGCGGCGGACCTCGATGTGCCTGCCGTGGACCTCTGGCACGATCGCGCCGTGTTCCACTTCCTCACTGAGCCGGACGATCGTGCCGGTTACCTCAGGAACCTGGAGCGGGCGGTGGTGCCAGGGGGCTCTGCGGTCATCGCCACGTTCGCTGTCGATGGCCCGGCGAGGTGCAGTGGCTTGCCGGTGGTCCGCTATTCACCGGAGACGCTGGCAGTGACGCTCGGCCCACGTTTCCGACGCGTCGAGTCCGTCGCGCACGTGCATCACACGCCCTGGGGCGCGACGCAGTCCTTCCAGTACTCCCGCTTCAATCGCCTGGCTTGACGCGCCCGGCGGAACTCACCAACTCACGAATTCACCAACTACGAGTGCGTTCAAAATACACGAGCGCCACCGCGGAGCTCGCGGAAACCTTTCTGAAAACAGTGTGGCTCCGTGTTCTCCGTGATCTCCGTGGTGGAGCTTTGAAACAGCCTCTAATCTACTCTTCCTCCTCGTCCTCGCGCCGGGTCCAGTAGCGCGAGTACTCGTCGAGGAAGGTCAGCGTCTCGAAGCTCCGCATCCGGTCGAAGAAGAGGATGCCGTCGAGGTGATCCGTTTCGTGCTGGATGATGCGGGCCGAGAAGCCGCGCGCCCGCAGTTCGATCCGCTCGCCATCCCGGTCCAGTGCGCGCACCCGGATGTCGACGTGCCGGGGGACCTTGCCGCGGATGTCGGGGATGCTGAGGCAGCCTTCCCAGTCCTCGTGCATCTCGTGGCTGAGCGGCGTGATCTCCGGGTTGATCAGCGCGATCGGCGGGCTCGGTTCCTCGCCGCGCTCCATGTCGAGCGCGGCCACGAAGAGGCGGAGCCCTTCGTGGATCTGCGGGGCCGCGAGCCCGACGCCGTGATACTCCTCCATCGTCTCCATCATGTCGTCGATGAGCTTCTGCATCATCGGCGTGCGGATGGTCGACTTGTCCAGCGCCTTGGTCTTGGTGCGGAGAACGGGGTGGCCCATCCGCGCGACTTTCAGGATCGACATATCAGCCGAATTATACTTTCCCGCGGACCCGCACCCCTGTGAGCGCCGAGCACCCGCACGACGAACCACACGGCTACCGCTTCTGCCCGCGTTGCGGCGGTGCGCTCGAGGAGCGCGTGCTCAAGCCGACCGATCCCGTGCGCCTTGTCTGCACGGCCTGCGGGTTCGTCTTCTACCTCGATCCGAAGATTGCGGTCGGCACGATCATCAGCGTCGATGACGGCCGGCTCGTGCTCGTGCGCCGTGCCATCGAGCCGGGCTACGGCAAGTGGGTGTTTCCGGGAGGCTACGTCGATCGCGGCGAGCCGCTTCCGGTTGCCGCGATCCGCGAAGCGCGCGAGGAGAGCGGGCTCGAGGTCCGCCTCGACGGCCTCGTCAACGTCTACTCCTACGCCGGCCGCGCACCGGTCATCGTCGTCTATGCGGCCACTGCCATCGGCGGCACTCTGCAGATCGACGATGAGAGCCTGGAGTGGGCGACTGTGACGCGCGAGGAGATTCCCTGGGGGAACCTCGCGTTCCGCAGCACGCGTGAGGCGCTCACCGCGTATCTGGCCGGACTCCTGCATCCTCTGCCCGCGTAAGCCCGCTCACGCCCGTCCGTGCTCACTGTCTCGCTCGGCCCGATGACGAAATCGGGGCCTGCGCGAACAGTTTCGTAATGACCCTTACACGGTCGACGTCTGCAATACCGACAGTCGGCCCAGGCAGACCATCATGAAGCGCCTCGTCCTTATCGGCACACTGCTCGGCGCAGTAAGCACCGGTGCCTGCACCGGCGTCGATCGCACGTCCACGAACGTCCTTGCTCCCAGTCCGACACCTTCGTCTCCATCGTCGACCAGCACACCGGCACCTGCTGCTGAACCTGCACCGGCTCCGGCTCCAGCACCTGCCCCCGCACCGACGCCCGCACCAACGCCGGCACCCACGCCCGCACCGGCGCCGCCGAGCCCAGCGGTGTTCTCGATGATCGGCACGTGGGCGTCGACCCGGCTTCCGAACATCGCCGGCAATGCGTGCACCGGATTGTCATGGCAGGTGACGAGCCAGTCGGAGAACGCGATCTCGGGGACGTTCTCCGCGACCTGCGCCAACGGGATCGCGGCGACCGGCACCGCCTCCGGCCAGGTGAATGGGAGCGACGTGCCGTACAGCGTCTCTGGCACGGGCGCACTTCCCGGCTATCCGTCGTGCCCGTTCTCCCTCAGCGGCACTGCGCACATCGTCGACAGCGATACGCTGGAGATTCCCTATTCAGGGACGACCTGCCTGGGGCCACTCAGCGGCCGTGAAACCCTGCGACGTCCGACCCCTCCGCCCGCGCCGCAGCCGACGCCCGCGCCTGCGCCGAGCGACCCCGCCCCTGCGCCAGCGCCGCAGGCACCGGCCGAGAGCCCCTTCCACGTGGGGCCCGGGCCGTTGTCCATGGGGCGAGCGGAGCAGGTGATCAATGCAACGGCTGATGAATTCCCGTCACTGCGTGCGGCGCGCCCGACCGAGGCAGAAGCGTCGGCTGCGGCGACGGAGCTGTTGCGGCGCATGATCTGGCACCTGCGGCATGCAGGGTTCCAGGCGGGGCGCCAGAAGAATCCGTCCGGCGCGATTTCGGGGGACAAGCTGTCGGTGTTCGCCGACGGCGCGTGGCACGCGGTCGACGTGTTCTATGACTACGGGGCGGCCGGGGTTCCCGTGAAGGTGATCTTCTGGGAGGTGTTCCCGGCCAACCCGCAGCCTGACGAGGGGATTCCGGACTAGTCGGCGAGGCCTTCGGCCTTCCGCTCGGCCGCGGTGATGATCCCCGCCGCCGCCTTCACTTCAGCGTCGAGTGTCAACGGCACGTGCGGTACGGTGACGAACTGCTTCACCGCATCGGCGGTGCCGTTGATCTTCAGGAGCGACATCAGTCGCGAGAACCGCTCTTCGAGCGACGCGCCGATGGCGTCGCGCTGCGCGGCGTCCATGCCCCACATCTGGCGCTTGAACGGGCCGATCGCCTTCTTGCGCGCCTTGTAGATGAACTGCTCCTCGGTGTCCTTCGGCTTCCGCTCTTCCTGCGCGTGCTCGCGCAGCCACGCGTACATCTCCGCCTTCAGATCCGCGGGGAACTGCGGGTGGTCGTAGACCATGTTCTGGAAGTCGGTGGCGAGGTGGATCTCGCAGGCGCCGACGCGTGGGAAGGCATCGAACGCCTCGAGCGGCAGCGTGGACGCGCCGTGCTGCACCGCGCCGCCCATGCCGTACTTGCGCGCGGCGGTCGAGAGTTCCTCGAGGGCGACGAGGTCGATGGCGACGTCCTTGCGCACCGTGCCGTCCGCGTTGATGAAGCCGCCGTGGGCCGTGCCGGTCTGCACGCTGATCTTGCTGATGCCGACGTGCGCGCCGCGCTCCTTCAGCTTCGCGTTGAGCCCCTCCATGTAGCAGTGGAGTTCGTGGATGTCGGAATTCTTGCCGCCCACCTCGCCGATCTCGCCACCGATCGATACCGTGACACCAGAAGGCTCGACGCTGCGGATGAACGCCGCGAAGTCGGCCGCCAGCGTGACGTTCACTTCCTGCTGCTCCGCCAGTGTCGGCTTGTCGAGGTCGACGAGCGTCGATGTGTCGATGTCGATGTTGTAGAAGCCGGCCGCGATCTCCTCGCGGATGAGGCCGCGGAGCGTCTCGAGCTCCTTGTCCCGCTCGGGGCTGTTGTACTTCTTCGCGTTGGTCTGAACGTGGTCGCCCTGGATGAAGAGCGGTCCGTTGAACCCTTCGCGCAGCGCGGCGGCAAAGAGGATTGACGCGTACTCGTGGGGGCGCTGCTCGGTGTAGCCGATCTCGGAACGCGCAATCTCGAAGATGAACGCGCCCGCGTTCAGCTTCTTCGCCGCGCGGATGACCGCGCGTGCCGTGTCGTACGCCATCGCGCGGACGTTGATCGCCGGCACGGTGAAGCCGCCGGTCTTCCCCTGACCCATCGCGATGTACAGGTCGTGAATCGATGCCGGGCGGATGCCCGCCGCGGCCGCGAGCGACCGGATGACCCAGCGTGCGGTGCCCTTGATCTCGGGTGACGCACCAAACGCCGCGGTCCACGCCAGCCGATCGATCACCTCGGGCGCGAGCGCCGAGGTGTTCTTCACGGTGATGCGGTCCCCTTCAATCGTGGCAGCCGCCGCGACCGCCGCCGACAGATCCTTCACTGATTCGAACATATGCGCCTAATCCTCTCGAAGCTCGCAGCCCCCTCCGGACAACGGAGTATCTTATCAGCCTCCCTACGCCGCACGTGGAGAGCGCACTGCGTCAGTCCGGGTAACGGGAGGACGACAAAACCCCGAAAACGCCAAAACGCCGAAAGGCAAAAACGCAAGGAACGCAGGAACGCCGGCGGAACGACGCCGCCTGGAGTCTGAGGCTTCCCGGGCGGCCTGCAGCACTGCGTTACTGCGTTTGAGCGTTCCGGCGTTACGAGGTCGTGTTCCGCGGCCTGCATTCCTGATCAGATGAAAG
>JAFDVO010000051.1:0-6158 GCA_018268955.1 Acidobacteriota bacterium
TGAACAACCTATTTAGCAACTACATCTAGGTTCTGACTTCTAACGGGCTAACTTCTAACTTCTGACTTCCGGCCCGAGTAGGACCGGCTTGGCGTCGCGGGTCCAGCCCTCGTCCCAGGTCGGGCGGGCGGAGCGGCGGGCACCGGTGCGGAGTCTGTCGAGCGTCGCCTGATCGTTCGGGAACGCTTCGAACAGATCGAAGAGCACGTCCGCGAGCTGACGTGCGTTGTTGAACAGGAGCCCATTCTCGCCGTGACGCACGCGTTCGGCGAGGCAGGCGCCGTAGTCGAGCGCGCACACGGGCACGCCGGTCCCGAAGAGGTCCGCCACCTTCATCGGGATGTCGAGCCCCGAAGAGGACCGATGGAGGCAGAGCCCCAGGTCGGCGCTTCCGACAATCCGCGGGTACTCCTCCGGCTCGAGCCACCGCGTGCGCAGTTGCACGCGCCGCGCAGGCAGACCAGCGAAGAGCCGTTCGAACCGCGTGCGTCGCTCGCCATCACCGGTGACGAGGATGACGATGTCCGTGAAACGCCGGCCAGGCTGTGCCGCCTCCCAGCCGCGGATGCGATCTTCGAGGTAGTGCACGGCGTCGACGACGAGATCGAAGTCCTCGTCTTCGGTCCAGCTCGTTGGGCAGACGATGAACGCGTTCACGCCAAGCCGCACGCCGAGCCGGCCGAACAGCGCCTGCTTGAAGCGTTCGCGGTCGGCGCGCTCGATCGGGGCGAAGACGGATGCGGGCCTGTCGTAGAGGACCGTCGGACGCGCCACGCCAAACTTCGCTTCGAGCCACGCCGCCATCCCGCGCGAGACGCAGATGTTGGCGTCCACGCGCTGCGCATCGCGCCGCTCGTACCAGCGCGCCAGCCGCACCGCCGGGTTCCATCGCCCGAGCCGCTGCCGCAGCACCGTGAACCCGAGGTTGTGCCAGTCGACCACGAAGCGCACGTTCTTCCGCCGCAGCGCCGTCCACGCTGTCGCGAGCGTCGGGAATGCCGGCGGGTTCTGCATCAGCACGAGATCGGGCGCGGGTAACCCCCGCAGCAGCCCCCACAGCCGCGCGCCCACACGCAAGGTGTCGAACACAGCCACGGCGGCGTAGCTGAGTCCTGACGCCTGACGGTACCGCAGCGATGATGGCTTGAAGCGATGGACGGTGATGCGCGGGTCGTCCAGCACGGCACGAGGCAGGCCGGTGCCCTCGAACCCGACGAGATCGACGTCGACGCCGTTCGCGGCCAGCGCCCTGGCGTGGTATTGCATGCGGGCGCTCTTGCCCAGGTCGGCGAGCGCTATGACGACGGCACGCATGTGGTCAGCGGGAGAGATGTCGATTATAGACGAACCTCAGGCGGTCTTCCCGAGCCGGGCGGCGATCGTGTCGACCACCGCCCGCTCCTCCGCGCCGAGCGTCCCGCGCCTCGTGGCCTGCATGCGGGACTGGAGCGTCGAAATGGTCGCGCCGTCCATGTAGGCGTCGAGGATGGCCGGGTGGATGTAGCACCGGCGGCAGACGGCGCGGGTGTTCCCCAGTTTCCTGGCCACGGACTCGACCGCCTGGACAACATTCCGCTTCGCGTGCGCCTTGGACGAGCACTGCTCGCACGAGGCGAGCGCCTGCGCGGCCAGCACCGTTCCGGCCCACGTGCGGAAGTCCTTCGCCGTGAAGTCCTCACCCGTGACGGACCGGAGGTACTCGTTCACGTCGGCCGACCCGATCGACTGGGTCTGCCCATCGTCGTCCACATACTGGAACAGCTCGTACCCGGGCAGGTCGCGGCAGGCCTTGACGATCCGCGCGAGCCGCGCGTCCTGCAGGTCGATCGCATGCTGGATGCCGTGCTTGCCGCGAAACGAGAACCGGACCTTCGCGCCCTCGATGCGAGCATGGCCGTCCTTCATCGTCGTGAGGCCGAACGAGCCGTTCTGCCGCGCGTATTCCTCGTTGCCGACGCGAATGAGCGTCTTCTCCAGCAGTTGCACGACCGCAGCGAGCACCTTCTCGCGCGGCAACCCGGACCGACGCAGGTCCTGATCGGTGCGGCGACGGATCAGCGGCAGCGCCTCGGCAAACGCGATTAATCGGCCGTACTTCACCTCGTCCCGGACCTCGTGCCAGCGCGGATGGTAGCGGTACTGCTTGCGTCCGCGCGCGTCGCGACCGGTAGCCTGGAGGTGGCCGTCCGCCCAGGGGCAGATCCAGACCTCGGTCCATGCTGGCGGAATGCGCAGCGAGGCGATCCGCTGCAGGTCGGAGGTGTCGGTGAGCGGCCGACCGTTTGGCTTCAGGTACTTGAAGCGCGCCGTGCTGCCGACACGGCGGATGCCCTCGGTCGTCTCGTCGTTGACGTAACGCAGGCCGGCGACCTTCGCTGACTCAGGATGGTCGAGCACCGGCACGGGCACGCCGCTGCGACGTCGAGCCACGCGAGCGCGTACGACTTTCCGGATGCGCGCCTGCTCACGCGTCGTCCTCGCTTGGTCGTCGCGGACGCGCTTCCATGTGGACGGCAGCTGCATGTCTCCCCCGCTGCCCGGGTCGACACACCCGGGCCGTGCCTGCTGCTCAAGCAAGCGCAGGACCACTGCCGTTCGTGTGCGGGGTCCAGGCCTATGCGGCTCCGGGCCAGAGACGTTCGCCGGTGATGAGCCTGACGCGACGTTGGAGCGTGAAGTAGAACCAGGCCCACTCGGACATGACGGCCACGCGGTTGCGGAAGCCGATGAGCCAGAAGATGTGGATGAGCACCCACATCAGCCAGGCGATGACGCCAGACACCTTGAGGCGGCCGATCTCAGCGACCGCCGAGCCGCGGCCGATCGTCGCCATGTTGCCGTAATCCTTGTAATGGAACGAGGCGAGTGGTTGGCCGTTGATGGCGCGGATGATGTTCTTCGCGGCGTGAGCGCCACCCTGCTTCGCGACCTGCGCAACCCCCGGGAGCCACGCGCCGTTCTGCTGCAATGCGCAGAGGTCGCCTGCCACGAAGATCTCCGGATGGCCGGGCACCTGAAGCGTCGGCAGAGCCTGCACGCGCCCCGCCTTGTCCAGCGGGACCTCTAGTGACTTCGCCACTGGTGATGCTGCGACGCCTGCTGCCCAGAGCACGGTCTGCGCGGCGATGCGCTCGTCGCCGATCTTCACTCCCTCGGCATCGACCGTCGTGACCACCGAGCCCGTGCGGACCTCGACGCCGAGCCGCTGCAACGAGGCCTTGGCGGCATCCCGCAGGTGCGGCGCAAAGGCCCCGAGTACATGCGGGCTGCCCTCGATGAGCACGATGCGTGCGCTCTCGGGGTGGATCGTGCGGAAGTCCTGCCGCAGCGACTGCCGTGCGATCTCCGCCAGCGCACCGGCGAGTTCGACCCCCGTCGGTCCGCCGCCCACGATCACGAACGTCAGCAGCCGACGACGTGCCGCTTCGTCCTGCTCGCGCTCGGCGGCTTCGAACGCGAGCAGCACCTGCCGCCTGATCTCCAGCGCATCGTCCAGGCTCTTCAGCCCGGGTGCACGCGTGCCCCACTCGGGGTGGCCGAAGTAGGCATGTGTCGCCCCGGTGGCCACGATCAGGTAGTCGTAGGCGATCACGCGCTCGGCCTCTCCGGCGGATGCATCGAGAAGGACTTGGCGGCCGGCCGTGTCGATACCGCGGACATCCGCGAGAAGCACCTGCGCGTTCTGCTGGCCCCTGAGGATCCACCGGATGGGCGACGCTACATCGCCAGGCGAGAGCGCGGCCGTGGCGACCTGGTACAGCAGAGGCTGGAAGAGATGGTAGTTGTGGCGGTCGATGAGCGTGACGCGGACCGGCGCGTGCGCGAGCGTGCGCGCGGCATCGAGGCCGGCGAACCCACCGCCGAGGATGACGACATGAGGCGGGGCAGACACTTTGGCGATAATAGCGAACGAGATGCCTCCTTCAGAAAAGCCCGCACGCAGCCGCGAGACCCAGCTCAACGGTCCGGTATCGGTCGTGGAGACCGCATGCCCGCTGGACTGCCCCGACTCGTGCAGCCTGGCGGTGTCGGTGCAGAACGGCAAGGTGCTCTCGCTCGACGGCTCGCACCGCAATCCCGTGACGGAGGGCTTCATCTGCCAGAAGGTCCGCCGATTCGGCGAGCGGGTCTACGGGCCTGACCGGCTGTTGAGTCCGGCGATCAGGAAAGGGCGCAAAGGCGAGGGACGCTTCGAACGGGTCACCTGGGACGCGGCGCTCGAGCGGGTCGCGCAGGAAATGCAGAAGGCCAGCGCGAAGTGGGGTGCCGAATCGATCCTGCCCTTCTCGTACGGCGGGTCCAACGGCCTGCTCACGCAGGACACGCTGGATGCCACTTTGTGGCGACGGCTCGGGACATCGCGGCTCGCGCGCACCGTGTGCGCCGCCCCAACCGGCGCAGCCAACATGGGGCTCTACGGCAAGATGCCCTCGGTCGTCTACGAGGACTACCCCGAAGCGCAGCTGATCGTGCTGTGGGGCGTGAATCCGAACGCCTCCGGCATTCATCTCATCCCGTTCGTCAGGCAGGCGCAGGCGCGTGGGGCGAAGCTCGTTGTCGTCGATCCGCGATCGACGCAGCTGGCGCGGGCGGCCGACGTGCACCTCGCGGTCAAGCCGGGTACGGACATCGGTGTCGCACTCGCGATGCATCGGTACCTGTTCACGAACGGCTTCGCGGACGAGACGTTCCTTCGGGACCACACCCGCAACGCAGAGCAACTGCGTGAGCGTGCGGAGGCATGGACGATCGAGCGCGCGGCGGAACTCGCGGGGATTCCGGCTGAGGCACTGGAACGGGTCGCGCGAATGTACGCCGAGGCGTCGCCGGCGCTGATCCGCTGCGGTTGGGGGCTCGAGCGGAATCGGAACGGCGGCAGCGCGGCGGCGGCCATCCTCGCGCTGCCCGCGGTCGGCGGGAAGTTCGGCGTGCGCGGCGGCGGGTACTCGATGAGCAACTCGGCGTCGTGGGGCATCGAGCGCACGTGGATCAACGCGGACGAGCCGGACACGCGCGTGGTCAACATGAACCACCTCGGGCGGGCGCTGCTGGAATACACCGATCCGCCAGTGGGCGTGCTGTTCGTCTACAACTGCAATCCGGCGGCAACGATGCCCGATCAGCATCGCGTGATCGAGGGGCTGCGTCGCGAGGACCTCTTCACCGTTGTGTTCGATCAGGTGATGACCGACACGGCGATGTACGCGGACGTCGTGCTGCCGGCGACCACGTTCCTCGAGAACTACGACCTCGCGAAGTCTTACAGCACGCTCCACATCGGGCTCGTGCGTCCGGTCATCGAGCCGGTCGGGGATTCGCGGTCGAACGCGGACGTCTTCGGTGAACTGTGCGCGCGGCTCGGGGTGCTCGGCGAGAACGAACCTGGTGGCGAACTCGACATGTTGCTGACCGTGCTCGGTGCGCTGCCTGCCTCGATCGGAGAGGACCTTCGGGAGGGACGCAATCCGGCGCCGAGCTTCGGCACGCGGCCCGTACAGTTCGTTGACGTCTTCCCCAACACGCCGGATCGGAAGGCGGACCTGTGTCCTGCGGATCTGGATACCTCGGCACCAGCCGGCCTCTACGCGTACCAGCCCGATCCTGCGACAGAGCAGTACCCGCTTGCGCTCATCTCGCCAGCGAGCGAGAAGACCATCAGCTCGACGCTCGGCGAGCTCACGGGCACCGACGCGAAGCTGCACATGCACCCGGACGATGCGGCCGCACGTGGCCTCGACGATGGCGACGGCGTACTGATCTTCAACGCGCAGGGTGAGGTCCACTGCACGCTCAGCGTGGTGCCGACAATGCGGCCGGGGACGGTGGCGTTGGCGAAGGGCTTGTGGAGGCGTGCGACGCGCAACGGCATGACCAGCAATGCGCTCGTCCCCGACACGCTGACCGACGTCGGCGGCGGTGCGTGCTTCAACGACGCGCGCGTGCAGGTCGCCTCGCTGCCCAGCGCGTAGCCCGCCGGGCTGAAGCCCGGCGGCTACGACAGTCAGTCCGGCCCACGCCAGCCCGGCGGCCACGATAGTCAGTCCGGCCCGCGCCAGCCCGGCGGCTACGACAGTCCGGCCCACGCCAGCCCGGCGGCTACGACAGTCAGTCCGGCCCACGCCAGCCCGGCGGCCACGACAGTCAGTCCGGCCCACGCC
>JAFDVO010000051.1:6213-22126 GCA_018268955.1 Acidobacteriota bacterium
TCCGGCCCACGCCAGCCCGGCGGCCACGATAGTCAGTCCGGCCAGTCCGGTCAGCCCGGGCAGCCCTACGTGCCAGCCCTACCTGCCCTACCCGCCCTACCTGCCCTACCTACCCTTCCCGCCCGTCAGTAGCTGAACGTGAAGATCAGGTCGGCCCCGGAGCCCTGGTTGCGGCGGAAGAGCGACTGCTGCGTGGACGACCCCTGGAGCACGTTGGTCTGCAGCCGCAGCCAGCGGGCGATCTCGTACTCGAGGATGAAGTTCGTCGAGCTCTGGTCGCCGATGCCCTGCTGCACCTTCACGTAAAGGTTCTGGCCCACCTGCTGCCCAAGGGTCAGCTCGGGGCCGCCGCCACTCTCGGGTGCCATGTTGATCTCGAACGTGTCGAGGTTCAGCGCGTTGCCGATGGACTGCGCGAGCTGTCCGGCGACGGCGCCCGTGGCAATCGACTGCGCGCGCTGCGCGAGCGAGACCTGCTGCCCTTCGCCGAGCTGGTTCAGCGGCTGGTTGAAGACGATGAGGGAGAGGATGTCGGCCTGCTCGAGCGGCGGATCGCTCGAGAGCACGATCTCCGGCTTCTGCAGCGTGCCGCGGACGTTCACGCGTGCTTCGACGCCGGAGATGAGGCGGCGCGTGCGCAGGTCGAGGCTCGGGTTGATCTGGTCGAGCCCCTCGAAGCGGATCGTGCCGTCGCGGAGGATCTCGAAGCGACGCCCCTGGAAGTCGTAGTTCCCCCGGATGGTGTTCACCGCGCCCACGAGCCGCACCGGCCCACCGGGATCTTTCGTGGCGGTGAGGTCGCCGCCGAGTGTGAGGTTCAGCGCACCGAGGCTGACCGGCGAGCCCGGCGTCTGCAGGCTGCTCGCCTTCACGACGAGGTCGTCCGGCACGTTCAACGTCAGGTTCATGCGCAGCGCATCGAACGGGCTGGAGGGCGCAGGCTGTGGCGTCGCCTGGGCGATCGCGGCCGGGGTGTTCCCTGCATCGTTCGGCGTCGACTCGGTCGGATAGGGTGAGCTGCCGACGATGGCGATGATCTCGTCGAGGCTGATCTGCCCGGTCGTGATGCCCAGGAAGCCCTGCACGATTGGGGAGGTGAGCTGTCCCGAGAGCGACATCGCGCTTTGTATGCGGACGTTCCCCATCTTGTTGTCGATCACCTTGAAGTCGTCGGCGTTCACGTAGATCTGGAAGCCGCCCACCTCACGCGCGTGCACGGCGAGATCGCCGGTGATCGAGAGCGCGTTCTGGTGGTTGTCGAGCACGGTGATCTGGTCGATGTGCACGCGATCGGGTTGCAGATCGATGGCTCCGGCCATGTTCGTGTAGGTGACGCCGGTCGGCTCGATGGTGGCGCCGCCATTCGCGATCCGGATGGAGCCCTCCGGGTGCGGGTCCTGCGCGCTCCCGGTCACACGCACGTGCGCTTCGACGGTGCCGGTCACATCCTTTGCCGCGGTCGTGAACCCCTGGACGAGACCGAGGTCGAGCGGGCTGCTGTCGATGGTGAGATCCACACGCTCCGCCGGCGTCTTCGGCTCGACGTGCCCGGTCGCGTTGCGCTCCGCAGCGCCGTCGCCTGCGCTGCTGCTGAACAGCGTCGCAGGGAGATATCCCTTCGCGGTGATCCACTGCGCGGCGTTCTGCTGCAGGCGCGTGTCGAGCGTGATGCCGGCCGGTTCGTAGGCCACCGTGCCGTTCAGCGCGTCGTACTTGAACTGGCGGAAGCCACCCTGGTTCACCGCGAACTGCCCGTTCACGGCCGGCGCCTCCTTCGTACCGCCGACGGTGGCCGAGGCGTTCAGCGTCCCCGTGAACTGCGACGGACGCAGCAGCAGCGCATCGACACCGGCAAGGTCGATGTTCGTCAGCGACACCTTCAGCGCGTCGCCCGGCTGGCCGAAGCTGCCGTCGGCCGAAATCTCCTGTGGCCCGTTGACGAGTCGCAGGCCTTCGACAGCCACCCGATTCGCCGCGTAGTTCACCGTGGCGCCCCCCTGCGTGGGGATGCGCCACTGCTGCGCACCGGCGACGAGCCCAAGCTGCGTGAGGTGCACTTCCTGATGATCGGGATGAAGCACAAGGGAACCGCCCGCATCGAGCGTGCGCTGCGGCTGTGCCGCGGTCACCTGGAAATCGACCTTCTTCTGCTCGTACGTCGTCTTCGCGGTGATCTCGTTGATGTTCTGCCCGCCGACGGTAACGAAGGTCGCCTTCGTGTCGGCCTGCACGGCTGCGCGGTCGAACGTGAGTTCCGGGATGCGGGCGCTGAACGTCGAATCGAGGCCGAGCGCCCCGTTGCCCTGATACTTCAGGCCGTCGGCGCTGAGTGTGCCCTGGGCCTGCAGCTCGGTGCGGTTGCCGGTCACGGTCGCATCGACCTTCGTGATGCCCTCGATCGGCGTATCGAAGAGCTTCCCGATCTCCGACAGGCGCGGTGAGTCGGCGTGGAGCGTCAGGTTCGAGTTGCCGGTGTCGCCCAGGGCCAGCGTGCCCGACGCGTGCACGTTGAGGTCGCGTCCGACGATCTCGAGCGTGCGAATCTCGCCCGTCCGATCGCGATAGTCCGCGTCGACGTTGCCAGACTGGATCGCCAGCCCACCAACCGTCGAGGGCTCGAGTGACAGCCGCACGGTGCCCGCCACGTTGTCTGGCGTGACCCCGGCCGACAGACCGGAGACCGACGCGTCGACGTCGAGGCTTCCCGCGGTTGTACCCTCCATCGCGGGACTTCCGCTCGCGACAGCCGGATTGAAGTCCGCGAAGCGCCCGCTCGCGGTGACATGGGCGGCGTCGTCTGCCACCGTGGCATCGAACGTCAGCCCGGGGATGCGACCGCCCATCAGCGTGGAGTCGTCGATGCTGCCGTGGGCGTTCACACGCATCGCCTGCGGTGTCGTGCCGCTGCCGTCCGCCGTCAGCGTCGCGTTGAGCGTGCTGCGGTAGCGCTCGTCTGCCAAGGCCGGCACGTTGAACGCGGAGCCAACCTGCTGGAGATCGACATTGGTGACGGTGGCGTTCGCCCGGTAGCCCAGGTCTGTGCCGTTCTTCGTGACGCCGGCCGTGGAGCCGGCCGCGATCGTCGCGCCTGGGAGGTGCGACTCGGCGAACGTGGCGTCAGCGACGATCTTCCGCCCTGCGGCCTCCTTGGGCACGGTCCCGGTCGCGTGGAACTCCGCCGACACATCCGTGGAGGCACGCGGCACCTTCAGGTCGCGCGGCAACTTGGCCAGATCCAGATGGCTGGCGCGCCCGCGCAGGTCGAAGGTGAGCGGGTCGTTCCCCTGCGGGATTGTGACTGGACCTCGAGCCGTGAGCCCCGTGCCGTAGGCCGTCGCCTTCGCATCGAGCGATACCCGTCGTCCCTCGATCGTCGCGTCGGCAGCGACGTTGTCGACGCGGTATCCAGACGACGCGAGGTTCGGGGCGCGCAGCGAGGCCGTGCCCCGCAACGAGTCAAGGTTGGATGGGTCGTCGACGCGCACGTCTGCGTGCAGATCGGCGGTGAGGTCGCTGCGCTGCGCGGGATCCTTCAGGAGCGGCGCGAGATCGAGGTGGCGAACGCGGATGTCACCCTGCACCGCCTGCACCGGCTGCTGGACATCGGCGATCAGCTGACCGGTGATCTGCCCCGCTGAGGATCGGACGTTCAGGTCGACGCCGAGACGATCGAGCGGACCGTTCGCCTTGATCTCGAACGCAGGCTGCAGGTTGATCCCGGCCAGCGACGGCACGAGCCGCGCGATTTCCGGCAGCGACAGCTTGTCCGAACTCACCTGCAGGTTCAGCTGGGGCGTCGTCAGGTACTGCTGGACGGCGCCGTCGATGCTCACCGAGCTCTCGGCGGTCCGGAGCGCGAGCTTGTCGACGAACAGCGTGTCGTCCTTCACCGATACGCCGCCGGAGAGGGCGTTCAGCTCGAGCTCTGGCTGCGACGCACGGAAGGAGACGTGCGAGATCTCGATCGAGTAGCGGACCGGTTCGTACTTGAACGCGAGCTTCGCGTCGATGCGGTCGACGCGCTTAGGGACCTCGACGCCAGACGTGCCGATCGGGTCGTCGATGACGATGGTGGCGTCGCTGATGCCGATGTCGTCGATGGCAATCGGATACTGGGGCCCTTCGCGGTCGGCTTCCTGCTCCTGCTTCTTGATCAGTTTCGCGATCGACCACGTGTCGCCGTCGCGGCGCAGGTAGATGCGTGGGTGGTTGAGGCTGATGTTGTCGACCGAAAGCCCCTTGGTGAGCAGCTCGAAGACGTTGTAGTCCAGCCCGAGGTTCTCGACGGCCACCACCTCGCTGCCGTCCATGTCGACGCCGACGTTCTCGAGTTCCACACCGAAGAACAGGTTGCCCCCGAGCCGCTGGATCGAGAGCCGGCCGTTCAGGTAGTTATTGGCTTCGGACACGATGTACCCGCGCAGCCAGTTCTTGAACCAGGCGGTCTGCGAGACGATGATCGCCGCGGCCGTCGCGCCGACGACGAGGGTGACGACGAGGAGGAGGGCGTGGACGATCCGTCGAGCTGCACGCATAGCGTATGCTCGCGGTCGCAAAATGCGGGCCGAGGTCGGGGGGGCTCCGAGGCTAGAACGCCTGCCCGATGCTGAAGTGCATGCGCCAGCGCCGTGGCTGCGGCTTGCCGTCGACGAGCAGCCCCGGAATCTCGTTGAGCTGATAGCCGAGATCGAAGCGGATCGGCCCGACCGGTGTCTGATAGCGGAGGCCAGGACCGACTGCGTAATGCAGGTCGTTCAGCTTGAGCGCGAAGTCGCCGGCCCAGACGTTCCCCGCATCGAGAAAGGCGACGAGGCCCAGGCTGCCGCCCGTTGACAACCGCGCTTCGGAGCTGAACGCGAACATGGTGTTGCCGCCAATCGGGAATCCCGAGCCGCTGAGCGGGCTCACCTCATAGCGGCCCCAGCCGCGAATGCTCGTTGCACCGCCGAGGAAGTACTTCTTCGAGAAGGGCACCTGCTTCGGATCGTCGCCCGCGGCGTTGATCGCCCCGACCTGGACGCGGTTCGCAATCACCAGCCGATCGCTGACGGGGATGTAGTGGCGAGCGTCCACCGACAGCGCGTTGTAGTTGAAGGTGCCCGGCAGCACGCGTCCAGCCTGCTCGACGTGGAACGCGAGCTGGTAGCCGCGGCGGGCATTCAGGATGTTGTCCGCGGTGCTTCGCTGCAGGTCGAAGCCCACCGCACTCAGCGTGCCTTCCTGCTTGCCGGTCGTCGGGTCGAGCCCGAGGGCAATCAGGTCGCTGTACAACGTGGGATCGTTGAGCACCGTGTCCTTGATGGAGCTCGTGTTCTGCTCACTGGCCAGGGAGATCGACCAGCTGAATCGCTGGTTGCGCCGGTGCGTGAAGGTCGCCTTCCCTCCGGTCACGACCGACCCGTAGGCGGGCGTGTATGTGTACCAGCGCTGTGCATCCCCGCCGAGCGACAGGTGCGGGCCGAAGAAGTAGGGCTGGTTGAAGCTGAGGCGCAGCCCGCGATCGAGCGATGACCAGCGGGCGTGGACGCCGGCAGAGCGGGCGCCGCCGAGAAAGTTCACATGGCGGTACTCACCGTCCACGCGCGCCTTCTCCTCCGTGCCGTAGCCGACGCCGAAGTTCACCCGCTGGTGCTTCCCTTCCGCGACGGTGACGCGCGTGTTCACCTGCGGTTGCTGCTGCTCCGGGTTGAGCGATTCCACATTGACGAACTGGAACAGCTCCATCGAATACAGCCGCCGTTGAGACTCCTGCACCACGCTGCGGCGATAGAGGTCGCCCGGCTTGAACATGAGCTGCCGCTCGATGACGCGGTCACTCACGCTGCTGTTGCCGGCGATCTGGATCGTCCCGAAGTGTGCGATCGGCCCTGGCTGCGCGGTAAAGACGATCGTCGCCTCCTTGCCGCTGGGCCCATCGTTCTCATCGGTTGCGACACGCGCGTACGGATAGCCGTGATCGCGAAGGGCGTTGACGGCCAGTTCGTGCGCGGCGGTCACCTGTTGCCGGTCGCGCGGGCTGCCGACGATGAGCGGCATCTGCCGTCGCACCTGCTGGAATCGGGCCTCGGGGACGACGTCGAAGCCCTCGAATTGGACGGCCACCACCTTCACCGGCTGTCCTTCGTCGATGGTCAGGGTGACATCGACGGCGTCCTGCTTCTTGTTCAGGTTGACGTCGAAGTCGGTGACGCGCGCATCCGGGTACCCGCGGTCAGCGTAGAAGGCCTCGATGCGCTTGAGGTCCGCATCGAAGCGCCCGCGGTCGAAGTAGTTCTTGCGTCCCCAGGGCAGTTGCCAGCCCACGACAGGGACCTTGGTGTTCTCACGCGTGGCAAGAGCGGCGCGCAACCGCGCCTCGTCTACGCCCTTCACTCCCTTGAAAGACAGGGAGTGCACGGTCACGGTTCCGCCTTCTTTACACCCTGCCGCCAGAAGCGCGAGGGCAACCGCCAGCAGCGTGTGGCGCACACGACTCATGCGGACCAGTACAACACACTTCGTACCAATTCCCTGGAGCGCGGAGAACGAGGGCGGGGGGCAGGTTGGAGGTTGGAGGTTGGAGGTTGCGAGGTTGGAGGTTCGAGGTTGGGGGTTCGAGGTTGGGGGGTGGAGGTGGGCGCGCCTCGCGCGAAGCGCGGCAACAGGCGAAGTGCGAAGGCGGGACTTCTGGCTTCTAACGTCTAACTTCTAAGTTCGGAACGATCGGCGTTTGTGCCGATCGCCGTGATGGCGAGCAGGATCCCTGGCCCCAGCGCGACGACGGCCGCGATGAAGAGCCAGGTACCCGGCACCTGGTGAACGACGCCGGCCTGCCAGAGGGCAAGGCCGGCGCCGATGACCAGCGCGAAGTACGCGAGGAGGTAGAGGTATATGAACCGCACTACCGCACGTTGACGGTGAGGGCCGCCCGGCGATTCAACCGGCGCGTTTCCTCCCGTGAATTGTCGTACTTCGGACGCTCTTCGCCGTAGCTGATGGTCCGCAGGCGATCCGCGGTCACCCCACGGCTGACCAGGTAGTCGCGAACCGCGTTGGCCCGGCGATCGCCCAGCGCGAGGTTGTATTCGGCCGTCCCGATGTTGCAGGTGTGCCCTTCGACCTCGATGCGGAGGTTCGGGTCGTCGCGCAGCGCAGCGACCGCCTCATCGAGCACGCGCGTCGCTTCCGGACGCAGCGTGTAGCGGTCGAAGTCGAAGTGGACGTCCTCGAACGTGTAGTTCTTCACCGGCGGCTTCGTCACCTGGATGGTGACGTTCGCCGACGCGGTGCCGCCCTTCCCGTCGTTGACCGTGACAGTCGCCTGCACCGGACCTTCCTGCTGCGGAGCGGTCCACTGCGTCTGCCGATCGCTCGGGTTCGCGAGCGTGCCCGAGGGGACCGACCACCGGTAGGTGAGCGTATCGCCGTCCGGGTCTGCGCCGTTGGCGGTCAGCGTCGAGGTCTTCCCGACCTCCACCGTGCACGGATCGCACTGCGCCTGGACCGTCGGGGGACGGTTCTGCGGTGCGACCGGCGCCGGCGGCGGTGGTGCGGGTGGTGGCGGCGGGACGTACACACGCACGCCCGGGTGATACCCGATGCGTACCTGCCAGTCCACGAAGTCGCCGGTCGCGCCTTCGTCCGTCCGGTAGTTGTTGCGATTGAGCGTCGGGACGTTCCAGCTCACGCCGCCGCCAACGAAGAACCCGCTGCGGTGCTGCCAGGTCAGGGCAGCGGTCGCCCGCGTAATCTTCTCGATGTTGGACACGGTCGGTGCGATGCTCAGATCGGTGCCGATGACGGGGCTCCCCGTGATCGTCGCCGTGTCGCCGTTCGGAACGAACCCGTTCAGCTCGAACACGCCACGCAGCGGCGATCGGCTCGGGAAGCCTGCGCCGGCGCCCCAGCGGAACGCGCCGCTCGGGATGTCGAACCCGCTCGGCTGACCGCGCCACTCGTAACCCGCAAACCCCGAGAGCTCGACCTTCTTCGCAAGCTCCGAGCTCGCGATGACGTCGACGGCGACGTCCGCCTTTCCGGTGGAGACGCCTTTCTCTTCCTTGCCGGTCGGGAGCTTGACCGTGCCGCGCGCGGCCAGCGCCGCTGGCGCATTCCGCGACTGCGACAACAGGTTGTACTTCAGGCCGACGTACAGGTCGCCGACGTTGTTGCCGCTCCAGCCCGCGTTCGCGCGTGGATAACGGTCGACAATGCCGCCGGCTTTCGGGTCGGAGATGAAGATGGGGCGCAGGTCGCGCTCCACCCGCGTGTCGAAGAGGAACGACCCGAACACCTCGGCCCGGTTACCCAGGCCGGCTGCGAAGGTGCCCGCGAAATCCCCAACGTTGGTAAAGCCCTGGACGAAGTTGGTCCCGCGGCGGTATCCACTGGCCGACCACTTACCGTGGGCGAGGACCTCCGCCGTCGGCACAAACCACAGCCCCGTGTCGCCCGAGAAGGTCGTCGTCGCCGGTCGCGTGTCCGTCGTGACCGACGCGTCGCCCGTCTGCGCTGCCGAGGAATTCCCAGCCGTGGATGTTCCTGAAGTACCGGGCTGTGCGCTCGCGGCCGCTGCGACCGCGAGCGTCAGTCCCCATGCCACGGCTATCCGTCTGAACATTCGTCGCCTCCACTCTGCGCCGTTCGCGCGTGAACGGCACCACCACGGCCCCGTCCCTCACTGGGCGTTGCCGTCAGAATTGGTAGCCGGCGCCGAGTCTGCCTGAACGATCAGCCGACCCCGGCCGCCACGGCTCACCTGGCCGCCCTTGCGACCAGCCGACCGCGCTTCTTCCGTGGTCCATTCATGAGCCGTTCCCTTTTCGTGAGCCGCACGGCCGCCCTTGCTGGCGATCTCGCGCTGCTTCTCGGGGGACATGGACGCAAACCCGCGACGTTCCTTGCGCTGTTCAGTCACGTACTCCTCCATCGATGGGTCCCGAGTCACCAGGCACTGACAACAAGCGGGCCCTTCTGGTCCGGTTCCCCGGGGGGGTCCTCGATGCGTACGGGAGGCGGCTCGTCGAGCGGCGTCTCCGGCACATCGTCGGGTTCCGGCTCGCGCTCGTCGTCATCACGGTCGGACGGATTGGCGAGATTCGGACTCGGACAGACGGGGCTTTCGCACACCATCGCGGACTGCAGAGCTCAAAAGGCTTGCCATGGCTGGCCTGGAAGCGCCCTGGCAAATGTTGGTATACGAATGACTTAGCGGGAGGCGATCCGGGTGCCGCTGAGACCGTGCAGCAGATCGCTACAGTCGGGCTGGTCGTGAGTAGCAAACCGCGACGCAGCTCGGCCACGGGCCCGACTGGCCGCGGCGCCACAACCGACGTGTCGCGCGGGGCACTTATTGGAATTCAAACGATGGTGAGCAAACGATGGGACCGGGCCCGCTGACGGGGCGCGCAGGCGCACTCGGGTCAGTCGCGCGTGGAGGCCGAAGGCATCCGCCTGGCGCGGAAGTAGTCGCAGCCCTCGCAGTTCCTCAGGTCGAACTGGTAGCCAACCACCGGGAACAGCATGGGATGCGCACAGAACAGCAGCTGCCCGTCCTCGATCGTATGGAACCCGATGTTCGGGGGGATGTGGGGCGTCCGACGCCCATACCAGCACGCGCGATGGCGGTCTTCAGGCTCGGCCATGAGCGGCTCGGTGGCGAGGTGCTACTTGGTCTGCTCCGGACGGTAGTCAGGCGGCAGCGCGGAACTGTCGCCGAAGAAGAACTCCTCCATGTGCTTCGCGACGAGTTCCTGGGCCTCCTTCTGGAACGGCAGGAGCCGGTACTCGTTGAGGATCATCTTCATGCGCTCTTCCCAGAGCTTCCACGCATCGGCCGACACGTTCTCGTAGACACGCTGGCCGAGTTCCCCGGGCCATGGTGGCGTGGCCAGTCCCGGAAGCTCCTTCTGGAACTTGACGCAGAAAACCGTTCGCCCGCCCGTGCCCTGAGTGTCAGCCATGGGTCGATTGTAGCATCGGGACTTCCGGCGCAATGGTGAACGCCAGCCGCGCGTGCGCCCTCCGCAGCGCCTGTTCTACCTCCGCCGCCGTAGCCGCGCGCGCGAAGATGAATCCGAGGTAGCTGGCTCCTTCCGGCAGCGGCACGAGCAACTGGTCCGCCTTCGCCGTGATCACCACGTCCTCGACGCCCGCCACGGCACGAGCCTCCTCGACCCCGGCCACGGTCCGATAGAACCCACGCTTCGGGATCGGGATCATCATCACGCCCGACGCGGCGGCCTCACGCCGCCAGCGGCTGACCTCTTCACCGAGCGCATGCCGCAACAGCAGTTCCTCCAGCGCAATCAGCCCCGCGTGGTCCTCGGCGACGAACCGCAACGATCGGGCACAGATGCCGCCAATCGGCCGGGCCGCGACCTCGAGCACGAACACGCCGGCGTCGTTGACACGACACTCGGCGTGCACCGGCCCATGGCGAAGCCCGATGGCGGCCGCGGCACTCGCCACGGCGCCGCTGATCTGTTGCGCCAGTGGCCCATCGGGATCTGGCAACGTGACGTAGATCGTCTCCTCGAAGAACGGTCCGTCCAGCGGGTCGGGCTTGTCGAAGATCGCGAGCGTCTGCAGGCGGCCGTTGGTCATCACCCCTTCGAGCGCGTACTCGTGCCCGGGAATGAATGACTCGATGAGGATCTGCGCATGTGCCGGATCCCGCTCCGCCCGGATGTCCGGTCGCGCGAGCAGCGCACGCAGACGATCGAGCGCTGCCCGAAGTGCGCCGGCATCGTCCGCACGCATGACCCCGCGGCTGCCCGAGAGCGACACCGGCTTGATGACGACAGGGAATGGCAGTGACGCAGCAAGGGCGTCGCCGTCGACGCCTAGCGGAACCGCCCGAAACGCGGGCGTCAGCAGGCCTGCGGCGCGCAGGCGCTCGCGCGTGCGCCGTTTGCTCCGGGCCGCCGCAGCTCCCTCGGGCGGGTGGCCCGGCAGTCCAAGCGCCGCACTCACGCGCGCCGCAAGCGCCGCTGGACGGTCGCCGACGGCGACGACGCCATGGAATGGGGCGCGGCGATGAATCGAGCTGAGGCGGGACACCGCGGCAGCAGGTGCGTGGAAGCGGACGGGAATGGCGCGGTCGCGCCACGGATCGTCGAGCACCGCGCAGCGGTCGGTCGCGAATGTCAGGTCGACCCCGAGACGCTGTGCCGCCTCGTCAAACGCTCTCGTCTGGTACCCGGTCGTCGTAGCGATGAGGAGGACGCGGCGCATGGGCACTCTCCAGGTGCGAAACCTCAACGCAGGCAGGCAGACGCGATCAGACGAGGGTCAGCTGCTCCGGATTCGGCTCCGCGCAGCAGTACCACGGCTCGTCGAACTGCGGAATGCCTGCGTCCTCTCCCGCGTGGCCCGACGATGGCATGGCAACGCCGGCACGTGAGGAAGCGAGGGCGGCGATGGCCCCGAACAGCTCACGACGGCTCCCCGTGAGTGTCCTCCCCACGAGCGCCGCCACGTCAGCCTGCAGGCGGTCGACCTCCGGATCGGGATGCTGCCAGAGGTGCGTCAACGTCCGCCGCTCGAAACCACGGAGATGCGGCGCCAGGTCGGGGTGCTCCAGCAGGCGCGACCCCGACGGAATCAGCAGCCGGATCGCCAGCTGGATAGGCGCGACGTGCGCAATCAGATCGAGCCTCGTCAGCGTCGTCAGCAGCTCGCAGTACCCGACCATCGTGATCCACGGATGGAACGCGACGAACGTGGGCACCAGCGGCACACCGGCGTCGCGACACAACGTGACGGCCGCGACGAAGTCGGCACGCGTGTGCCCCTTGTCGAGGATCTCCAGCACTCGATCGTCGATGGACTCCACCGCGCTGGTGATGAACAGGCAGCCCGTGTCCCGCAGCGTCGGCAGCAGGTCGCGGTGCCTGAGCAGGTGCTCGATCTTGATCGTGACGTCGTATGTGAGGTGCGGGTGCGCCGTGCGGAGCGCCTGCACCACCTGCAGGGCGTGGCGCGGCCCATTGAAGAAGTCCGGATCGCCGAACGTGATGTGCTGTGCGCCTGCGTCGACCTGCGCCCTCACGTCGGCCAGCACGACATGGCCAGGGACGACCCGGAACTGTCCGCCGTAGATCGGCACGACCGGACAGTGCCGACACAGGTGACGGCATCCACGGCTCGCTTCCGTGTACCCGGCAACCCGCGTGGTGCCGTCCGGCATGCGGAGGGTCGCATATCGCGCGAGCGGCAGCAGCCCCGTGCGATCCGGAGGAATGAACTGCAGGCGCGGCACCGTCGTTCGAGCCGTGTGCCTGGCGCCGGTCATTGGTGCAGACTCGCGTGCGACCGCGTCGGCCGGCACCGACCCGCAGACGAGCCGGGTCAGTCCCGCCTCGAACTCCGCGCCGAAGAGATCCGCGACACCAAGGGAGCGCAGCCACTCCGCGTTAATCGGGGCATACAGCCCGTAGGCGGCAATGCGCGCGTGCGGGTTGATCTCCCGCACCTTGCGAATCACACCAGAGGCCATCCGCGTGGCGGTGTGCATGGGGAGATGGAACGCGATGACGTCCGCGGCCCGGACCTGTTCTTCGTCGAGCTTCTGCTTCGACAGGTCTGCGCAGGCGACCTCCGCGCCACCCCGGCGCAGCCACGCTGCCGGCGATGCGAGGCCGAACGGCTGATGACCGAGGTCGTACGTCGAGATCAACAGCGCCCGCGGCATGCCGGCCATTCTGGCACACGTCTGCTAGAGTGAAACGCTCGATGGCACCTGAACGGCCGCCACGCAGCCACCCGCCGGGCCTCTACGTCCTCTTCTTCACCGAGCTCTGGGAGCGCTACAGCTTCTACTCGATGATGGCGATCCTCACGCTCTACATGGACGAGGCGCTGCGCTTTGACGCCTCGCGAATCGGCCTCATCTACGGCGGATACATCGGCGGTGTCTACCTGATGCCGCTGGCGGGTGGGCTCATCGCGGATCGGCTGCTCGGCTTCTACCGCAGCGTCCTCGTCGGCGGCATGCTGATGATGTTCGGCCACCTCGTGCTCGCGGTCGAGTCGCTGCCCTTCTTCTACGCTGCGCTGGTGCTGCTCGCCGTGGGCAGCGGGCTCCTCAAGCCGAACGTCTCCACCATCGTCGGCAACCTGTACCGAGATCGGCCCGAGCTCCGCGATGCGGGGTTCAACCTGTTCTACATGGGCATCAACCTCGGCGCGCTGATCGCACCAATCGCCGTCGCCTGGTTTCGCGCACGGTACGGATGGAGCGTGGCGTTCGGTTCCGCAGCGGGTGCGATGCTGCTGTCGCTCACCTGCTTCGTGACGGGCCGTCGGCACATCATGGGCGCAGCCGCGAGGGTCGCGTCCGATGCTCCTGAGGCCGAGACGATGTCGCCTGATGAGGCGCGGCACCGGGTGGTCACGCTGCTCGCGATGATCGCCATCGTCTCGGTGTTCTGGCTCGCGTTCTACCAGAACGGTTTCACCCTGACGCTGTGGGCACGCGACAACACCGTGACCGGCTTCGCCCCGGAAACGTTCCAGTCGGTCGAACCCTTCGGCGTCATCGTGTTCTCGTTCGCGTTCGTGTTTCTCTGGGCCTGGATGGGACGACGGGGAATCGAGCCGTCGACGCCGGTGAAGATCGTGATTGGGATCGTGTTCGTGGCGCTGGCATTCGCGGTGATGGCTGTTGCCGGTCTCGCCGGCGGCGACACTGGACGCGTCTCGATGTGGTGGCTGGTCGGCGCGTACCTCCTCGTTGCCGTTGGCGAGGTCTGCCTCAGCCCGATGGGGCTGTCGCTCGTGAACCGCGTCGCCCCGCCGCGCAGTCGCGGCGTGATGATGGGCGCCTGGTTCGTCGGCCTGTCGGCCGGCGGCTACTTCTCGGGGTCACTCGGCGCCTACTGGAACGTCATGCCCCACAGCCGCTTCTTCCTGCTCGTCGTCGGTATCCTCATTGCCGCGGCATTCGTCCTGGGTCTCCTGATTCCCCGCATGCGCGCCATGCTCGAGCGCGCCGACGCCGTCGGCACGTAGCAACCAGCCTTTCGCACCGGTGATTCTATGGCCCTTGACGAGTACAAACGCAAGCGCGACTTCTCGAAGACGCCCGAGCCGGAAGGAAGCGTCGTGCCGCGCAAGGGGCGCGAGCTGTTCTTCTGCGTGCAGAAGCACCTCGCCAGCCACCTGCATTACGATTTCCGACTCGAGCACAACGGCGTCCTGCTGTCGTGGGCGGTCCCCAAGGGTCCGTCGCTGGACCCGAAGACGAAGCGGCTCGCCATGCAGACGGAGGATCACCCCTTCGACTACGGCGAGTTCGAAGGGGTCATCCCCGAAGGCTACGGCGCGGGCATCGTCATGCTGTGGGACAAGGGCTCGTGGACGCCTGAAGTGCCCGACGTGGACGCGGCGCTTCGCAAGGGCGACCTGAAGTTCACGCTGAACGGCTACAAGCTCAAGGGGTCGTGGGTCCTCGTGCGAACGAGCGGGCGGTATCCAGGCGCGCGGGGCGGCAGCGGATCGGATCAGCGGTCGTGGCTCTTGATCAAGCATCGTGATGACTGGTCGTCGAGCGAACTCGACATCACCACGTTCGCACCGCGCAGCGTCAAGAGCGACGGGGACTTCGAGGACATCCTTGCGGAGGACACGCCAGCCGTCTGGGTGACGAACCGCCCGGCCAAGGCCGGCGAGACCGGTGCGATGCTCGCCACGATCATCGAGCGGGCGGCCCAGTTGAAGGCCTCACGGACGGGCGATGTCGAGGGCGCCAGCACGCCCGTTCGGAAGGCCGCAGGCGCGACCGCACGACGCACCGCGACGGGAGGGGGGACACGGGCGGCGCGGAAGAACGCGAGCACGGCCGCGACGGGTTCCCCGGCGAAGCCGCGCGCGCGGAAGAAAGCCACGAAGGGCTGACGCCTACGAGAGCAGGCGCTGCGAGAGCACGCTCCAGACCGTGTAGGCCAGCCGCAGCCGGTCGTGGCGCGCGATGTCGTGGCACCACAGCTCCGCGCTGACTTCCTCACAGTGCTCGGGGAGCGCACCGCTCTGCAGGGGGTGCTTGTGTTCCAGGGCGTACCGGTCGAGCACCTCGTCCCGTGGCCACGTGTTGTTGGTGATGACGACGTCGACCCTGCGGTCGATCGTGCGCTCGATCCAGCCCACCGCTTCGGCCGCCGTGAACCCGGACATGCCACGGCCCTCGGTGAGGAGGTTCGCGACCAGGATGACCGGGCCCTTCATCGTCTTCAGCGCGTCGGCCACGCCCCGCACCAGGAAGATCGGCATCAGGCTGGTGAAGAAGCTGCCTGGCCCGATCACCACGGCATCGAACTCGCTGATGGCGCGCGTCACCGCTGGATGGATGGACACGGGCGGCTCGAGCCAGATCCGCTGGACGCGGCGGCCCGAGAACTGCCCGGCGTCCACTTCGACCTCTCCTCGCGTCATCGATCCGTCGCTGTACTCCGCGCAGACCGACGCCTGTTGCACACTGACGGGCCACACGCGGCCCTTACAGCCGAGCAGCGCGCGCAGGCCGTCGATCGCGTCCAGGAAATCGCCGCTGTACCGCTGCATCATCGAGAGCAGCAGGTTGCCGCCCGTATGGCCTCCGAGCTTCGCGTGCTCGAGCGTGGGCAGGCGCGCCAGCAGCACGCGCCGCGCCTCGCGCGAGTTCCGCGCGAGTGCCAGGGCGCACTTCAGGATGTCGCCCGGTGGCAGCACGCCAAGTTCGTCCCGCAGCACGCCTGAACTGCCGCCGCTGTCGAACATGGTGACGACGGCGTCTGCCTTCACCCAGGGGTTTGTCTTCAACCCGCCAAGCAGGCTCGGGAGTCCGGTGCCGCCGCCGAAGCAGCCGACGTGCAGTTCGCGCAAATACATGGGCTGTTCATTGTAGAGGAGAGCCGGGAACGGAGGGCAGAGGACGGAGGTTGGAGGTTGGAGGTTG
>JAFDVO010000052.1 GCA_018268955.1 Acidobacteriota bacterium
GACTTTAACCACGGACTGCTAGCGCATCCGCTTCAGCGTCGCGGCATCGATGGTGCACGACACGGTCCGCTCCTTGCCAACCATGTCGAACGCGATGGGGGCGGTCGGCGCAAATGCCGGGAAGTCGAAGGTGAAGCGGCCGGTCGACAGTTCGCGCGCGGTCGGGCCGACCGGCTTGCCGCCACGCTTCAGCACGAAGTCAGTAAGGGTGTTCTTCGATCCGCGCACGGGTGTCACGCCAACCGTGATGCGCGTCCGCTGCGCCTCCGCATAGTTCGGCTGCGGCGCCGGCTTCTTCTGGCTCACGTTGCGCCACACTTCGTAGGCGACCGCCTTGTACGGGGTGTACATGGCGATTTCGAAATCCGGGTTCTTGCACAGCCCGGTGTCCCAGAAGACGCACGCTGGGTTCCCCGGCTGCTTCCCGCATTCGATTGCCTGGTAATAGCTCTCGGCGTTGATCGGCTGAATGCCCTTCTCCCACGGTGGTGTCGTGCCCGCTGGCAACGAGGCCTTCACCTGCAGCGGTGCCTGTGCGCCTGCCACCGCGACCATCACGAGCCCGACGAAGGCTCCCACACTCAGTCCACGCATCTGCACCCGCATTCCATCACCACATCACATGCGCCCAGCGCTCTCCGCCACGGAGAACACCGAACCTCGCGGCCTCAGCCATGCCTCTGGCTGACCGCTGCCATCAGCCTTCGATTAGCAGTTCGCACTTCGCGATTCGCTCAGCCATGGCAGTTCGGTCAGCGATTCGTTCCGCACCGCGGATCGTTGGCCTGGATCTGCCCGATCCGCTCCTCGGTCAGCGGCACCGCCGCACAGCCCGGGCCCCCACCGCAGACGTAATCGGATTTCGTGGCGCCTGCGTGGCAGCTCTGGCACGTCCCAAGCGGATTGTTCGCTTCCATGCCCCGGGCACGAACCGTCGTGCCCTGTGGTGTGACGCCGAGCGCGAAGTACTCCCAACCGTTGCTCTGCGGGAACGCGGCCTTCGACCGCTTCACCATCGCCTCGCCGGGAATCATCCGGAAGATGGTGCCCTCCGGGTAATCCGCATTCTCGACGCGGCTCTCGTACAGCCTCACGGCTTCTTTGAGCTTGGCCGGGTCGGGATGCTGGATGAACGTGTGCCGGACCTTCGTGCCGTTGGCAATGCACGCGAGGATCTCGGGCGGGACGTCCGCCGACTGCGCGGCGAACACGGAAGACAGGAGCAGTGTGACGGCTGCGGTCGCAGCCACTCGGCCAATGTGCAGCATGGGCGACAGCATACCGGATCGACAGGGCAGGTTGGCGGGCGAGGAGGGCTGGTGCGGCGGGAGGGCTGGTGGGGAGCGCAGGCAGGCAGGCCGGATAAGGCGCGGCACGATTGGTAACGCGGCGAACGCAGGCAGAGGGCGGGCGGGGCGGGCAAGGCGGCCGCCAGGACCGGCAATCGGACGTTGTTCGCCGGGAGTGGCCGTCCGTTCGCCGGATCGGCGAATGCGTCGCTCACGACGTTGCTACTGTCACACAGTCAGAGGCGGCGCAGGTCGCGCGGCGGAAGGTGGCGGCTGATGACGAGCACGGACGGCATCATGAGCAGACACGAACTGGTCCTGACGACGGCGTGGGCAGGCGGTATCGCGTGCGTGGTCGTTGCAGCGCTCTGCGCGTGGCTGGTCCTGACCGACCCGGCCACGCTCGTGTCCGCGACCGGTGGCCAGGATGCGGCGTCCTTCGCCTCCTTCGCGCTGCACCTTGTCGTGAACGCCGTGTCGGCACTGCTGTCGCTTGTCGGTTGGTGAGTCAGGGTGAATCGATGTCCGAGATGAAGATGTCGGCGACGTTTGGCGGCGACCAGCCTCCCGACCCACGGTCGATTGCGCCCGTGTTCGTGGGCGTGCTCCTGGTCGCCATCGGCGGCGCCATGCTGGCCGAGCGCACCAACCTCCTGCCCGAGGGGTGGCGGCAGGCGATCTGGCCCGTGCTGCTTGTCGTCTTCGGGTTCGCGCAACTCGCGGTGCCGAGCCGGCGCGGACGCAGGGGGCTGCTGTTCGTACTCGGTGGGGTCTGGTGGTTCGCCGGGCTCCAGGGCTGGCTGTCCTTCGAGCGCACGTGGCCGCTGCTCATCGTGTTCTACGGCGCGAGCGTCGTACTGCAGGGGCTCACGAGCCAGCCGGCGTTACCGCGCGGCACGCTGCCGCGGCAGCACAACGGGCTCTCCTGGGTGTTGCTGGCCATCCTCGTCGGCGCCATCATCAGCAACGGCGGCGGCCGCAACTGGGCCAGGGACGTCGATGCGCGGGGCCGCATACGCATGGTATCGCTCATGGGGAACAGCGATCATCGGGTCGATATCGAGACGTTCCGGCTCGCGGAGGTGGTCACCATCATGGGTCGGAATACCATCGACCTGCGCGACCTGCCCGCGTCGGCGCCCGACATCGTGACCATCGACGGCCTGACGACCATGGGCAACACCATCATCCGCGTGCCGCGATCGTGGACCGTGGATCTGAAGACCGCCGCGGTCATGGGACGCGCGCGTGACGTGCGCGGGGCACGCGCGAACGCCCCGGAGTGGTCCGACGCGCCGACCCCGGAGTCGGCAGCTCCGGGGAGCGCGGCGCCGCATCGCGTTGTCGTGAGCGGACTGGTTCTCATGGGCGAACTGCGCGTGACTGAGTAGGCGGGTACGGCAACAGGCATGACACCGAGATCCTTCGAAGGTCCGCGATCCAACACGCCGCGCGTGGTTCTCGGCGTCGGGTTGATGCTGTTCGGCACGCTGATCCTGCTGGACAGGTCCGGGCTGGCTGACCTCGTACGCGTCCTCCGATTGTGGCCGCTGGTGTTGATCGCCATCGGGGTCCAGCAGCTCATCTCCTGGAGCCGCCGCAACGATCGCGACGGCACGGTACCGTGGGGGGCGCTCGCCTGGATGGGCATCGGCGGCCTGTTCCTCCTGAACACACTGGGCATCACACGCGCGAGCGTGTTCGACCTCTTCTGGCCGGTGGTGCTGATTGCCGTGGGCGTTCGCCTCCTGACGCACGCACGCCGCACCACGGACATCGACGGGCCGGGCGTCGGCAGCGGAGACACGGGGCCGGTGATTGCCGTCCTCAGCGGAGTGAAACGCGTGAGTCCACCAGAGCCATTCCGGAACCTCGACGTCACCTTGTTCATGGGCGGCGCACAGCTCGATTACCGCCCCGCCGTGCTGGGCCCCGGCCAGGAGGCGGTGGTCGACATGCTCGCCATCATGGGGGGCTGCGAGATCTTCGTGCCGCCGCACTGGGTCGTGTCCGCGCCTGTCACGACCATCCTCGGCGGCATCGACGACCGGCGCGTCGGGTACGCCCCTCCGGTGACCGACCCGTCGGCCGCGACCGCAGGCCCGCCGCCCCGCCTGGTGCTGCGCGGCCTCGTGCTGATGGGCGGCGTCACGATCCGGAGCTGATGCACCCGATCCTGGTCCGCCTCGAGCGGCTCGCCGGCTACGTCGGACTGTGGGTCGCCATCGGGCTCGTACTGTCGCTGTGGGTCGCGCGCCAGGGCCACGACACCGTCGACGCGCTCATCGTCGTCCTGCCGACGTTCGTCGCGTACGGGTTCGTGTGCCTGTCGGCCTGGTACGTGTGCCATGCCGTGCCGGTGACACGATCAAGCGTGCCGGCAGTGGCGGTCTCCTCGGTCGTCTCGGGGCTCTGCGGCGGCGTGCTCTGGTACACGCTGGCCCGGGGCTGGCTCGCGCTGCTGCGGCAACTAACGCCCGGGCAGCCGTTTGGCGGTGCGGAGGCGGAACAGCTGCTGCTGTTCGGCGTCGCGTTCGGCCTGTACCTGCTCTCGCTCGCCGTGTGCCACGTGGCCGTCGCCTACGACGCGGCCAGGGAGGCCGATGCGCAACGGCTCGAGTACCAGGTGCTGACGCGCGAGGCGGAGCTGCGGGCCCTGCGTGCGCAGCTGAACCCGCATTTCCTGTACAACAGCCTCAACTCCATCAGCGCCCTCACCACCTCGGACCCGGCTGGCGCACGGCGCATGTGCGTGCTGCTGGGAGACTTCCTCCGCAACACCCTCAAGGTGAGCGCGCTCGACCGCGTGACGCTCTCGCAGGAGCTCACGCTCGTCGATGCGTTCCTCGCCATCGAGCAGGTCCGGTTCGGCACGCGGCTGTCGCTCGTCCGCGAGATCGACCCTGCCGCGCTCGCCTGCCGCGTCCCGCCGTTGATGCTCCAGCCGCTGATGGAGAACGCCATCGTGCATGGCATTGCGGACCTGCTCGACGGTGGCACGATTACAATCACCGTGACCAGGGAAGGCGAACGGATCCTGCTGCGCATCGAGAACCCGCGTGACCCGGACGTGGCGCCCCGGCGACACGGCGGCGTTGGCCTCGAAAACGTGCGGCGCCGCGTCCAGACGGCGTTCGGCGATCGGGCGCGGTTCGACGCGACGTCAGAAACCGGGCACTTCCGGGTCGACCTGAACCTTCCTGTCGAGGAGATCTAGCCCGTGACCCGGTCCATCCGTCCAGACGCTCCGCTTCGCGTGGCGATCGTCGACGATGAGCTGCTGGCGCGCCAGGTGGTGCGGGAGTACCTCTCCACCCTGCCGGACCTCGAGATCGTGGCGGAGTGCGCGAACGGGTTCGAGGCGGTGAAGGCGGTGAGCGACGTCGCGCCGGACCTGCTCCTGCTCGACGTGCAGATGCCGAAGCTGAACGGTTTCGAGGTACTCGAACTCGTTGGGCGTGACGTCGCCGTCATCTTCACCACCGCCCATGACGAGTACGCGATCCGCGCCTTCGACGTGAATGCGGTGGACTACCTGATGAAGCCCTTCAGCGCCGAGCGCCTCGCCGAGGCTGTCGCCCGCGCGCGCGAACGGATCGCGCGCCGGGAGCCGGCGCCGGTCGCGGCACTCGCGGCCACGGTGCGACAGACGGCGGGCCACGCCGCGCGCGTCCTCGTTCGGGACGGTGGGCGCGTGCACGTCATCCCGGTGGACCAGATCGATGTCGTCCAGGCGCAGGACGACTACGTCGCCTACACGTCGCACGGGCGCCAGTACCTGAAGGAGCAGACGCTCGCAGAGGTCGAGGCCACGCTGGATCCCTCGCGGTTCGTCCGCGTGCATCGTTCGTTCATCATCAACCTCGATCGCCTGACACGCGTCGAGCTCGACGAGCGGGAGAACCGCGTGGCCCTGCTGAGCACGGGCCAACGCGTGCCCGTGAGCCGCAGCGGCCACGCCCGACTGACCGAGCGGCTCGGCAGCGCCTGAACACGCCTCTCCGATGCCGGTTCTCGACCGAGACGATGTGCCGCGGATGCGGACGGTGGCGGGTGTGCTTCGAGCCGGCATCCTGGTGACGCTCGTTGCCGCCGGCCTGATCCCGCTCGCGGCGCCGCTCACGCGCCCGGGGTTCCTCCTCGGGCACGACGGTCGTATCCATCCCTGGTACGCGTTCATCTTCGACCGTGCGTTCACGCAGGGACAGGTTCCGGTCCGCTGGGTCGAAGGCATGACGAGTGGGCTGGGACAGCCGCTCTTCAACTACTACCAGGTCGGTTTCTATTACCTCGTCTCGCTGGTCCACCAGACGGGGCCGGCACTCTCGACCTCATACACGTCCGTGATCGTCGCCTCGTGGGCGCTGGGCGCGTGCTTCATGTTCCTCCTGTGCCTGCCGCTTGGAGCCGTCGCCGCGGCTGGAGCGGCGAGCGTGTACCTCTGGTCGCCGTACCTGCTCCTCGATGCGTACGTCAGGAGTGCCTACCCGGAGTTCGTGGCGATCGCGTTCGTGCCCGGGCTCCTCTGGACACTCGACCGCACGCTTCGCACCGGCGCCACGTGGTCCATTGCCGGAACCGCGCTGTTCACTGCGCTCCTGCTGATCTGTCATCTTCCGACCGCGTTGATCATGTCGGGCGTGATCGCGGTCGTGATGCTGTCGACAGCCGCCAGCGGTGGCACGTCAGCGAGTCGCGTCGGGTTGGTGCTCCTGGCCGGCCTGCTCGGCGCGGGGCTCGCCTCGTTCTACGTCGTCCCCGCACTCGTGGAACGGGACGCGGTCAACATGCACCGGATGACCACCGGCGCGTTCGACTACCATCGCCATTTCGTCAACCCGGCGTGGTGGTTCGACTGGTCGTGGGGCTACGGCGGGTCCGGCACCGGCGAGGCGAACCAGATGTCGATGCAGATCGGCGTCGCACAGTGGGTCGTCATCGCCGCGGCCACCGTCGCCCCGCTGCTCCCCGCCTGGCGTCGACGTGCGGCCGTGCCGTGGCACGTGCCGGTCGCATTGCTGCTCGCGCTCGCCGGCGCGATGTTCATGATGACCGCGTCTTCCGCGGTCGTGTGGGAGCGCGTGACGCCGCTCGCATTCCTGCAATTCCCGTGGCGGCTCCTGATGGTGCCGACGGTGATCTGTGCCGTGCTCACGGCAGTGGTCCTCTCGGCATTGGACCGCAGTGCGGCGGCGTTCGCTGTCGTCATGCTGCTCGTCGCGGGCCAATGGTGGCTGACGACGCCATATCGGGAGATGGCACTGGCTCGGCAACGGGAACTCATGGCGATCGACGACCCGCAGTGGGTGCCCGAGCCGCGCCTCGCCTTCCACGAGCCCGCCTACGACCCCGTGTCGGTGACCGCGCCCGCTCGCCCGCAACAGGCGAGGGCCAGCGCGCTCCCTGCGGATTCGGCCGAGGTTGTGGTCGATGAGGCGACCGACGCACGACTGGTCGTGTCGGTCCGCGCGGCCCGGCCGACGAGCCTGACCATCGGCACACCCTCTTTCCCTGGATGGCAGGTGCTGGTCAACGACCGGCCCAGTCGTCCGGGGCTCGCGCCGGGCACTGGGTACATGGTCGTACCGCTGCCTGCGGGAGCGCATCACATTCGTGTGCAGCTCACACGGACGTGGTCCCGTCTTGCCGGTGAGGTGACCTCCCTGCTCTCCGGGCTGGTCGTCCTCGCGCTCGCCGGCCGCGCGATCTCGCGACGACACCTGGCCCCCGACTAACCGGACTGCCGCGCAGAGTTCGTGACAGGCGGTCGCAGGCGGTGTATCGTTCGTCCGCTCTCACGCCGGCCGCGCCCATAGCGTCGCCCACCCGTTCTCGGCGGTCACTCGTCAGGAGGTCAGATGCTGCAGAGGTCGATGCTCGTGTTCGCGGTGTTGATTGGCGCGCCCGCCACCTCGATGGCGCAGGGACTGGCCCACCTCGTGCCGGACCTGATCCTGAACAAGATCGTCTCCGAAGGGGCAAACCCGGGTGCGCCGCATGCGGGGCATTTCACGCTCGGAAACCCGACCAGCGGCGGGTCGCAGGCTGCCTCGCAGGCGGACCGCGCCTCCATCGCCGCGGTCGAGGCGTTCGGCGATCGGTTCAAGAGCCAGTTCGCGAACGTTCCGCTCGGCTCCTCCACCGGCGGCTTCACGTGGACGTATGACCCGATCGCGCGGACCTATGTCAGGTCGAGTTCCAGCTTCGGGCCCGCATTCGCTGAGCGCGCGAGCACGATCGGGCGGCACCGCCTGAGCGCGGGCGTCAACTACCAGCACACCGGCTTCGACACGTTCGGCCGCAAGAATCTCGGCGACGGCTCCATCACGTTCTTCCTGCCCCATACGGACTGCTGCAACGCGGCGTTGCCACCGCCGAGCTTCGAAGTACCCGGCCTCGAAGGGGACATCGTCCAGGCGGCGTTGCGCCTGCGCGCGACGAGCGATACCGTCGCGGCGTTTGCCAACTTCGGTCTGAGCGACCGGTGGGATGTCGGCCTTGCGATTCCGGTGACGCGAGCCCGTCTCGAAGCGAGCGTGGATGCGACGATCATCCGGTTGTCGACAGCGACCTCGAATCCGCCGGTGCACACGTTCGTCGCCAACCAGGATGTCGTCCAGAAGACCTTCACGGAGTCCGGCGACGCGTCGGGCATCGGCGACATCGTGGCGCGCACGAAGTACGCGTTCTTCAAGCGCGGCAGCGCCAATGTGGCGGCCGCTGCCGACCTCCGGCTGCCGACGGGCGACGAGGAGAACCTCCTCGGCATCGGTGCGACACAGGCCAAGCTCTACGTGATTGCCTCAACCGGCCAGGACCGGTTTGCGGAACACGTGAACGTCGGCTACACGGTCTCGGGCAAGGGCACGCTCGACCCGCTCATCGCGTTCTCGTCGCTCGGCGCGAGCAACGAGTTCAACTACGCCGGCGGCGTGGAGATGATTGCGAATCCGCGCCTCACTGTTCTCGGCGACATCGTCGGCCGCAGCCTCATCGACGCGGGCAACCTCGTCGACTCCACGCGTACGTTCCAGTACAGAATCGGCGCCGGAGCCACGGCCGCCGACCCGCTGTTGACGAGTTCCACGAATCCACTCACCGGACAGCCGTATCAGCAGTTGGCCCTGACACCCGGCACGTTGAACCTGCTGCTCGGGTCGGTCGGTGCGAAGTACAACGTGACGGGCAGCCTGCTGCTGAGCGGCAACCTGTTGTTTCCGTTGAATCGGAACGGACTTCGCGACCGGCTCACCTACACGGTCGGGATCGACTACGCGTTCTGATGCCGCAGACCGGCAGATATAATCGCGAGCCGGACGCTTAGTGGACGGCACCACACGGATAGGTCGCTACGAGGTCGTCGACAAGCTCCCCGAAGGGGGCATGGGTGTCCTGTACCTCGCGCGCGACACGTCGCTCGGACGGCCGGTCGCGGTCAAGGTGCTCGCGGTCGTCAACGAAGAGCTGAAGGAGCGCTTCGCCAGGGAGGCCCGCGCCGCCGCCAGCCTCAAGCACCAGAACATCGTCACCATCTACGACATCGGCGAGGACAACGGGCGTCCGTACATCGCCATGGAGTTCGTGGATGGCGAAACGCTCGCCGACGTGATCAGGCGCCGGAAGCCGGTGCCGCTGGTGCAGAAGCTGCGCTGGATGCTCGAGCTGTGTGCCGGGCTGGGGTACGCCCACCGCAAGGGCGTCATCCACAGGGACATCAAGCCGGGCAACCTGATGATCACGTCCGATGGCGTGCTGAAGATCCTCGACTTCGGCCTCGCGCGGATCACGGCGGAGAACGCCACGGCCCTGACGCATGCGGGCGCCGTTCTCGGCACGCCCAACTACATGTCGCCTGAGCAGATCGAGGGCAGGCCGCTCGACGCGCGCAGTGACATCTTCGCCGTGGGCCTGGTGCTCTACGAACTGGTTGGCTACCGGAAGGCGTATTCCGGCGAGGCGTGGCAGGCCGTGCTCCTGAAGATCCTGCAGAGCGAGCCTCCCCCGCTGCACACGTTCGCGGACGATCTCGATCCGGCCGTCGACACGATCGTCTCGCGCTGCATCGGCAAGAATCCGGACGACCGCTATCCCGACCTCGCCGCGCTGGCCGAGGATGTGCGCGGAGTCCTCCGGCGGCTGCATGCCGGGATGAACGAGCCGACCCTCCATCTGGACCTGCTGCAGGCCGACAAGGGATCGCCGGGTTCCGACTCCGGCGCGCGTGCGTCCACGCCAACGCCAAGCCACCGTCCGAATCGTGAAGCGATCGCCCGCCGTCGCAAGGAGCAGGTCGAGAAGCATCTTGCGGCTGCCGCGCGTGAGTTCGACAGCGGCAACCTGGAGGCCACGATCGAGCAGTGCGAGATGGCCATCGTCCTTGACCCTGGGGATCTCCGTGCGCTCGCGCTGCTCGACCAGGCCCATCGCGCCGCGGAGGATCGCAAGGTCAAGGATTGGCTGAGCCAGGCCGAGACGCATCTGGCCGCACGATCACTCACGCTGGCGTCGCACTTCGTTCAGCAGGCGCTCGAGCTGCAGCCCGAATCGGAAGACGCGCTGCGCCTCGAACGACAGCTCCGGGAGATCCGGGCCGACACCGAGCGCCAGGCGGAACGCGCCCGGGGTGCCAGAAGCGCCGTCGAACGCGGCATGGCAAGTCTCGCCGAAGGAGCATTCGAGGCAGCGCTTCGATCAGCAGACGAGGCGCTTGCCTGCGACCCGACCAGTGGCGAGGCGCGTGCCCTGAAGGACCGCGCCGCTGCCGCGCTCGACGAGGCACGGCACCGCGCGGAGGCAGCGGCCGAACAGGCCCGCGAGCAGGCACGCCTCGATGCGCTGGCGGCAACCGAACGTCAGCGCCTGACACACGAAGAAACACGGATCCTGCAGGCACGACCCGCGGCACGGGCCGATGCGAGCGCCGACGACGTTCACGGCGCGCAGGAGCGAACCACACCGGGGAGCAACGTCGCCGACGTCACCCGTCACGAGCCCCGGGCGACGCGCGCGCCTGACGCTCCCCGGAAGCGCGTGCCGTGGGGCTGGACAGCCGCTGCCGGTGTGGCGCTTGTGGCCGCGCTCGGTTGGTACGCCTGGCACCCTGCGGAACCCGCGGCAGGACATGGCAACACGAGCGCCTCGGCGGCTCCGTCCCAACGTCCTGCAGGAACACTCGTGCCCCCAGCCGCCACGCAGAACCTGGATGAGCGTGCACCGGCAAACGGCGACGCGCGCTCGAGTGGTTCCGACACTCCGGCGCCGACCAGCCCCGGTTCGCGAGCGGCGGGCGCGGGCGGCGCTGCGCTCTCCGCCTCCGGCACCGACACGGAGCGCACCATCGCACCGCCGAGCACCCGAACGCAGGCGACACCAGCCTCGACCCGTTCTGATGGAACCGAAACCGGCGCGCGAGGCGGGACTGCGATGCCGAGCGGCGGAGCGCCTGGGTCGCGACCGGCCGTCGTGCCTCCCAGTCAGGCCCCGGCCGGATCCTCATCCCCGACGTCGACCAGCCCGCGCACCGAGAACAGCGCGTCGATCGCGGGTGCAGGCGACGCGGGACGCGCGGCCGCTTCGCGTGCCGATGTGCCTCCAGCACCGGAACGCACGCCGGAGCCACCTGTCGAGCGGACGCCGGTGCCACCGCCTCCATCACCGCCGCCCGCGACGCCGGCCGCCGCACGCCCGGACGTCACGCCTGCCGCCGCAGCCGTTGCGCCGGACGCCGGCACGCGACCGACCAGCGGCAGCGCGCCGCCGCTGGATCAGCAGACGATTCAACAACTCCTGCGTGACTACGCCGGACTGGCCGGGCGATTCAACGTCAACGGGCTACGCGACGTGTACCCGCGCCTGTCGTCGGCGGCGCGGCTGCGCCTCGACACGCTGCGGCAGAACTACTCGCAATGCGAGTATCGCTTCTCGAACATGCAGACGACCGTGGTCACGCCGACGACAGTGACCGTCCGGGCGGACGCGGTCGAGAGCTGCAAGCCCAAGACGGCGCAGCGGTCGATGGAGATCACGAGCCGGTACGAGTTCCACCTCGCCCGGCAGCCGAACGGCCGCTGGATCTTCGACGACGTCTTCTTCCAGTAGGCGTGGGTTCCTGCGGACCGGCGAGCGTGCACCCGTCCGGTCCACAGGGGCGACGACTCACGCCTGCCGACGACGACGGATCGCGCTGCACCCGAGCAGGCCAGACCCCAGCAGCAGGAGCGACGCGGGCTCGGGCACGGGCGCCGCGTTGGCCTGCACGCACCCCTCCACGCACACGCCTCGACTGGTTTCCGGCTCCGTCCCCCAGGCGAACCGGACGTTCGACACACCCGAGTACGCGCCGCTGAAAGTGAACGTCACCGGGCCAACCAGAAATGGGTTGTGCTGCGGGTTCGCCAACCCGCCGTTCCCGCGTGAGGGCAGCGCGTAGTTCGCGTTGATGATCGCGAACGGGTGGTAGCCGGTAGGCGCGAGCGTGGTCGTGCCCTTCTGGGTCGACGTCGACCAGCCATCGTTCACGGGAAGGACATCGGTATATGGGTCGCACGGCGCGGAGTTGTCACCAGCGCAGTCGAGCGCACCCTGTGCGGTGACCGACGTCAGAACGGGCGTCGAACCGCCGACCAGGCTGAAGAAGAGCCCGTCGAGTTCCTGCGTGGTCTTGCTGATCCTGGGTGTGAGGTTCTCGAGCGTGACGGTGAATGATGACGAGAGGAAATTGAAGGTCGCCTTGCCTGACGCGCTGTCTTCGGCGGACGTCGTGAAGGTGATGGTCGAAGCGGCGGCGCTCTGTGCGCAGCCGAGCGCCGCGGCAATCGCGACGACACGAATGATGGTTCTGAGCATGCCTTGCATGGAGCAACGCAGGTGCCCCGGCAGGCTCGCTGGATGGGTTAGCCGGGTTTGCCTGGTGCTGCGTACCCGCGCAGCTCAGCGGGACGCGCGCGCCGTGATCTGGTCAGGAGATTAGTCTGCGGCCTCCGGGTATTCACGACGTGAACTCGAACACCGCGGCCGCTGACCTCTGCATGTGTTCACGGGCGGCTTGGTACAATCCACTCTCACACGCACAGACGGGGAACCACGGGATTGAGCAAACGACATCACGACGATGAGGAACGCGGGCTGTTCGACACGGTCGAACCGGAGCCGAACGGTGGAGGCACGGGCACGCCTGTCGTGACGAGGCCGGCCGGCAGCGGGGCGGGCTCCCCGGATGCCGTGGCCCTGCATGAAGCGGCGCAGGCGCGATATCTGAACTACGCGCTGTCGGTCATCACCTCGCGCGCGCTGCCGGACGTGCGCGATGGGCTCAAGCCGGTGCAGCGCCGCATCCTCTACTCGATGTGGCAGAAGAACCTGACCGCCGATGCCAAGCACCGCAAGTGCGCGACGGTCGTCGGCGACGTGATGGGCAGCTTCCATCCGCATGGGGACGCGGCGCTGTACGAGACGCTCGTGCGGATGGCGCAGCCCTTCTCGCTGCGCTACCCGCTCGTGGACGGTTCGGGCAACTTCGGATCGCTCGACGGCGACAGCGCCGCAGCCATGCGCTACACCGAGTGCCGCCTCGCGCGCATCAGCGACGAGATGCTGACCGAGATCGAGCAGGCGACCGTTCATTTCCGCCCGAACTACGACGGGACGAAGATGGAGCCGGTCGTCCTCCCGGCGCGGATCCCGAACCTGCTGGTGAACGGGACCACCGGCATCGCCGTCGGCATGGCGACGAACATCCCGCCGCACAACCTCAACGAGGTCTGCACGGCGCTCGTGCGGCTGCTGGACAACGAGGACATCAGCAACGCGCAGCTCTGTCGCTACGTGAAGGGACCGGACTTCCCCACGGGCGGACAGATCCTCAACTCGTCGGACGAACTGAAGGAGATCTACCGGACGGGATCCGGCTCGATCCGGTTGCGCGGGACGTGGCAGGCGGGCCCGGAAACCCGATCGACCAAGACGGTCTACATCGAGAGCATCCCGTACACCGTCAACAAGGCGCAGCTCGTGGAGCGCATAGCCGATGTGGTCCTCAGCCGGAAGCTGCCGCAGCTGACCGACGTGAAGGACCTCTCGACCGAGGATGTACGCATTGCGCTCGAGATGAAGAAGGACGCCGACGAGAAGATGATCATGGCGTACCTCTTCAAGCACACGCCGCTGCAGATCAACTTCCCGGTCAACCTCACCTGCCTCATCCCGGTCGAGCAGAACCCCGAGGTCGGACGTCCCGAGCGGCTGGACCTGAAGCAGATCCTCTGGCACTTCCTCCACTTCCGGCTCGAGGTGGTGACGAAGCGTCTCGAACACGAGCTGGCGGCGCTGCAGAAGCGCATCCACATCCTCGAAGGGTTCGAGAAGGTCTTCGACGCGCTCGACGAGATCATCCGCATCATCCGGAAATCGGATGGCAAGGCGGACGCGGCGCAGTCGATCATGAAGCGGTTCGAGCTCGATGCGGAGCAGACCGACGCGATCCTCGAGCTGAAGATCTATCGACTGGCGCGCCTCGAGATCCTCATCATCCGGAACGAACTCGACGAGAAACGCAAGCGCGCTCGGGAGATCAACCGGCTCCTCGGCGACGAGGCCAGCCGCTGGACGATCGTGCGGGCGGAGCTCGAGGAGGTCGGGAAACATTACGGCGACAGGCGCCGTACGGTGATCGCGAGCGACACGGCGGAGCCCGAGTACTCGGCCGACGACTTCATCATCGACGAAGACAACGTCGTCATCATCTCGCGTGACGGATGGGTGAAGCGGCAGAAGGAAGTGAAGGACCTGACGACCACGCGGCTCCGCGAGGGCGATCAGGTGCTCGCCGCGTTTGCGGGCAGCACCAGGGCCACCTGCGTGTTCTTCAGCAACTTCGGGGTTGCGTATACCTGCCGCTTCGTCGACGTGCCGGCCTCGACCGGGTACGGCGAGCCGATTCAGCGGCTGTTCAAGTTCAGGGACGGCGAACGGGTCGTCGCGGCAATGAGCCTCGACGCGCGCGTGGTCGGCGACATCCGGTCCAGGCAGGAAGGAGAGCCGGCGCCGGTCCACGTGATGGCCGTGACGAGCGACGGCTACGCCCTGCGATTCGGGCTCGAGCCGTTCCTGGAGGTCAGCACACGGGCGGGCCGACGGTATGCGCGGCCTGCGGACGGAGCCGAGGTGGTCGGGGTCGACCGGGTCACCGGCAAGGAGACGGTCATCGCGGCGACCGCGGAAGCGCGGGCACTGCTCTGCCCTGTCGAGGAGGTCAACTACCTCGCCGGACCTGGCAAGGGCGTGATCCTGATCAAGCTGGCCAGCGACGAGGACAAGGTCCTCGGCTTCATTGCATCGACCGGGGATCGCGACCTGCTGACCGTCGAAACGACCCGCGGGGCCGAGCAGACTATCAGCACCGCGAAGTACGAGGTGACCGGCCGCGGCGGCAAGGGACGGGAACTGCTGCAGCGGGGACGCTTCTCGCGGGTCATCTGGCCGACGCCGCCAGCGCCAGAATCGTTAGGGTAGTGTCGGAATTGCCGGTCTCTGGAGGTGATGATCCCTGAACCCCTGGCGCTACGCACGAGATTCCGGGCGCCGTCACGTTCGCCTACCCAGACAGAACGTGCCAAACGGAATCGCCGTACGTAGCGCCTGAGGCTCAGGGCCGGCGAGGCTGCACACGGTCGGGTTGCGAGGAGCATGCCCAAATGGCCGAGCGCTCGACCTGCTGGAATTCCTGGGGTTTTTCGCAGGGCGCGGGAGGTTGACGCCTCCCTGGTGTGCAGTCCTTACGCACCCGGCCGTGAAGGTTACGCGGCGGCGAGGCGTCACCGGCGCGATTCCGGGGTTGACCGCTCGAGTTCAGGTACAATCGGCTTGCCCCGGTGAAGGGCCCCGGCTAGACGACCGCTGCGCACGATCGCTGGATTCCAGCGGCTGACGGTCGGCCCCGGCCCGCAGCACGCTGCTGCCATCCGGGCGTTCACACATCCAACACAAGGATCTGTTTTGGCTCATCAGGAACGTACGAACATCGCGGTCTTCATCGATTTCGACAACATCGAGATCGGTGTGAAGACCACCCTGGGCGAGCACTTCGACATCAGCATCATTCTCGAGGCGCTCAAGGAGCGCGGCGAGGTGGTGACGAAGATTGCCTATGCCGACTGGACTCGCGCCGGCGAGTACAGCCGCGCGCTCACCCAGCATGCGATCCGGCTCGTCCAGCGCAACCTCACGCCCGGTGGTGACAAGAACGGCGCGGACATCAACCTCGCGCTGGACGCCCTGGAGATGGCGTTCACCCACCCCCACATCAACGCCTACGTCATCGTCGGCGGTGACAGCGACTTCCTCTCGCTCGTCGAGAAGCTGAAGCAGTACGACAAGAAGGTGTTCGTTGTTGGCGGTCGCTCGTTCACGAGCGTCATCCTGCAGCGGAACTGCCACGAGTTCATCGCCTACGAGAACCTGATGCGCGGCCGCTCGTCATCGCGCCCGCCGCGCCAGAGCAGCGGCCAGAGCAGCGGACAGCAGGCCCAGGCGCCGGTGAACCCGACGCAGGCGTTCCCGATCGCGCAGGCGATCCCGATCGTGCGCCGCGCCCTGAAGATCCTGGCTGACCGCGAGGTCTCCCCGCAGACCGGGCTGCTCAAGAGCACGCTGCTGCAACTCGACTCGACCTTCTCGGAGCGCAGCTACGGTGCGTCCTCGTTCCTCGACTTCGTCGAGAAGCTCGCGCAGGGTGGCGTCGTCTTGCTGAAGCACTCGGGGCGCAGCGTGATGGTGGAACTGAACCCCGCGTTCGCCGACGAGAGCAGCGATGCCCCGAAGCCCCGCACCGAGGGCGAGGCTGTCATCGAGGCTGCCGACAACGTCGTCGCCTTCCGGCCGGCAGGCGAGCAGGCGCCCACGTCCCCCGAGCCGGCGGCGGCGGCAGCACCGAGCCGACTCGGCGATCAGGCGGACGGCGTGCGCGCCGCGGTGCAGCTGCTCGCCAACGCGACGAACGCCCGCTGGCCGATGTACTTGCGGAACGTCAAGCAGGTCTTCCGGGCCGCCAACTTCGATGAACGCCGCTACGGTTTCGGCGGGCTCATGGATCTGCTGAAGGCGTGCCAGCGAGATGGACTCGTCCGCATCGAGCGCGACCGTCGTGGCGGCCTGCGAGTGTTCCAGGGCCCGAACATGGCGCGTCCAGCACAGGTGCCGCAGCCGGAGCCGGAGGAGGCTGATGGCAACGTGGCGGAGCCTGAGGCCGCGCAGCCGGAGATCGCGGAGGACGTCCCGCCCGTACAGGTCGAAGTGACCGACGAGAGTGAGCCGGACGTCATCGAGATCGAGCCGGTGGAAGTGGTCGACACGACCGCGGAGCTCCTCGGCCGCGCCAAGCCGCGCGCGCCGCGGGCCCGCGCGGGCCGCACCGGCGGCGTTGCGGCCGCCACACCGTCGACATCCGGGCGCACGCGCACGAGCGGCGGCGCCAGGAAGACCGGCGGCAAGAAGGCAGCAGGGGCCAAGAAGACTTCGTCCCGCAGCCGCAAGCCGGTCAACAAGGACGACGACAACTTCGGCAACCGCTAGCAGCGCCGCGCCAGCGGCGCAGACGTCAAGTGCTCGGAAGGGGCCATGGACCTGCGGGTTCATGGCCCTTTTTCTTGGCGTGTCCCTGTTCCGCGTCAGGGCTTACCGGGTGGCAGCGTTCCGTGCAGTAGCGGCTCGCGACCGGGGCATGACAAGAACCAGGCCGAACACCACGCTCGCGGCGATGAGGCCAAGCAAGGCGGGACTCATCCAGCTATACCCGCGTCCGGCAGTGACCGCCTGCAGCACGAGCACGATACCCACCCCTGCGACGATGGACGCCATCGCCTCGCGTGTTCCTGCACGCGTGACGAAGAGGCCTCCAAGAATCGGCACGAAGAGGCTGACGCCAAGCAGCGTGTAGAAGATGCTCAGGACGGCGATCACCGACGGCGCCACGATGGCGACGGCGGTGCCGAGTGCCCCCGCCACCACCGTTGTCACGCGGGCGACGAGCAGTACGTGCTGCTCATCAGCCGTGGGGACGACGAAGCGCTTGTACAGGTCCTGCGAAAGCGAGGTGGTCAGCATGAAGAGCACCGCGTCAGCGGCACTCAGCTCCGCGGAGAACACCGCTGCGAGCCCAAGCGTGCCGATGGCGGCGGGGAGGCCGTGCATCAGGACCATCGGGAGCGCCAGATCCGGCGTGGGCAGCTGCGGAAACCGGACGCGCGCGATCATGCCGAGCACGACCGGGATGATCGCGTAGAGCAGCAGCCCGATCGCATTCAGGCCAACACCAAGCCTCACCGAACGGTCGTCCCGTGCGCCGTACAGCTTCTGGAGCAACCCCGGCGAGACGATGAATGCCGGACCGAGCAGGGCGAGGTAGACGACCCCTGACGCGCCGCCCGACCAGAAGTCCCAGTAGTCGGATGAGGGCGGCGTCATGGCGCTCACCACCGGCCAGCCGCCGACGGCGCCCAGCGCGAGCGGCAGCGCAACGGCGAAGCCGACCATCTTCACCGCGAGCTGCACCATGTTGACCCAGGCACTTGCCTTGAGCCCGCCTGCCGTCGAGTAGATGGTGATGAGCACGCCGCCGACCACGCACCCGACCCACTTCGGCGCACTGACCACCACGTTCAGGATCGTTGATATCGCAATCAGCTGGCCCGCGAGGATGGCGAGCGCGCCGAGCCAGAGGAGCAGGGCGACCATGCCGCGGATCAGCGCGCTGTAGCGGTGCTCGAGGTAGTCGCCGACGGTGCGCAGGTCGTGCGCCGCAGCTTCACGGCGCATCGCGGGACCGATCCACAGGGCAAGCACCACCGAGCCGACACCCGCGCTACCAACCCACCACCAGGCGGAGAGGCCGTCGCGGTACCCAAGTCCTGCCGCGCCGACGGTGGAGCCCGCACCGATGTTCGCGGCTAGCAGCGTCGAAAAGATGAGCCCTGGTCCCAGCCCGCGCCCCGCCACGAAGAAGTCCTTCGCGCCGATGACCTGCCGGCCGATGAGCAGCCCTACTCCAACCAGCGCGACGGAGTAGGCCAGCAGGAGGACGAGTTGCGTGTTCACGGAACGTTGTGGGCTACTTCTTCAGATCGCGCGCGGCAGGGATGTTCGCCACGCTGGTCGCCTCGGTCGCGGCGCGCACGATCGCACGCGCCATCACGTCGGCGGCCAGCGCGCCGATCTGGCTGACGTCCACCGTGCCGTTCCACGTGCCGGTCGCGAGCGAGAACACGGTGTCACCGTCGCCAAGGGTGTGTGACGGGAAGATCGCCCGCGCGAGCCCATCGTCCGCCATCAGCGCCACGCGCTGCGCCTGCGCCTTGGTCAGCGTGGCATTGGTGGCCACGAGACCGATGGTCGTGTTCGCGCCGGCACGCGGCGTCTCGCGCCGAGTCCCGGCACGCAGCAGCAGGCGTGCATCAGCAAGCGTGCCGTCGGGGTTCCGGACACCGGCGACGACCCTGCCAGTGTCGGGATCGATGATGTCGCCAATCGCATTCACGGCGACGACCGCGCCGACCTGCAAACCGTTCGGCAACGTCACCGCGTAGCTGCCAAGCCCCGCCTTCATCGACCGGTTTGCCCCGGCCGACTTGCCAATCGTCGCGCCGGCGCCAGCCCCGACACTGCCTTCCTCCACGGGCGCTGCAGTTGCAGCGCTGGCGGCCTTGTATCCGCAGTCGGCCGTCGGCCGGATCTTCGGGTTGCCGCCAACCGACAGGTCGAAGAGGATCGCGGCCGGCACGATGGGCACACGCGCAATGCGCACGTCCCATCCGACGTTGTGCTCCTCGAGCCAGCGCATCGTGCCGCTCGCGGCATCGAGGCCGAATGCGCTGCCGCCGGCAAGCACGATCGCGTTCACCTTGTCGACCTGGTTCGACGGGTCCAGCAGGTTGGTCTCACGCGTACCCGGCGCGCCACCACGCTGCGAAACGCCGCCAACCGCCCCCTCCCCATCCACGACAATCACCGTGCACCCGGTCGGGCGTTCGGCGAGCGTGACGCTGCCGACCCGAATGCGATCCACGGTGGTAATCGTGCGGTTCTGCGCTCTGGGCGAAGGCTGCGTGACTGCTCGAGCTGGCGCTTGTGCGCTCGCAAGCGCGCCGCCGATTGCGAGCGCCACGCCTGCGACCACCGGCGTCTGTTGCATCTGGTAACCTCTGGACCGCCGGCGCACGAAGGTCGCGCGGCGCGAACCCCATACTATAGGTGCGCGCCGCTCCTGACCAGCACGGGGCGATGCGAAATTGGGAGTTGGTGACTTGGTGAGTTGGTGACCTGGTGAGTTGGTGAAGTGGTGAAGTGACGTGGGTGTTCTTCGAGAAGGTGACGCCGTGGACACGAAGCTGACCGGAACGATGACAGGCGAAGAGATGGTGGCGCTCTCCAGGCGGCACACACTGTTCGAGTGGTCCGTGCAGGGGGCCGTGGACCCGATCCCGGTCGCGCGCGCGAAGGGCATCTACTTCTGGACCCCGGAGGGGAAGCGGTACATCGACTTCAACAGCCAGTTGATGTCCGTGAACATCGGCCATGGCGATGAACGGGTGATCACGGCGATTCAGGAGCAGGCGGCTACGCTCGCCTACGTCAATCCCGCCATGGTGACGGAACCGCGCGCGCGGCTCGCGGCCAAGCTCGCCGAGCTCTGCCCGGGCGACATCGACACGTTCTTCTTCACCAACGGCGGCGCCGAAGCGACCGAGAACGCCATCCGCATCGCGCGGATGGTAACCGGACGGCACAAGATCCTTGTCCGCTATCGCTCCTACCACGGAGCCACGGCCGGCAGCCTCACCCTCACGGGCGATCCCCGCCGATGGGGATCGGAGCCGGGCATTCCCGGCATCGTCCGCGTGATGGATCCGTATCACGGCATCCAGCGCGGCTGGGACAGCACCGAGCAGGCGCTCGCGCACATCGAGGAAGTGATCCAGCTCGAAGGGCCCAAGAACATCGCGGCCTTCATTCTCGAGACAGTGACCGGCACGAACGGGATCCTCATCCCCCCGGACGGCTACATGCAGGGTGTGCGCGCGCTCTGCGACAGGCACGGCATCCTCATGATCGCGGATGAAGTGATGGCCGGCTTCGGCCGCACGGGAGAATGGTTCGCCATCAATCACTGGCACGTCGTGCCTGACATCATCACGATGGCCAAGGGGCTCACGAGTTCCTACGTGCCGCTCGGTGCCGTCGGCCTCAGGCAGGTCCACGCGCAGTTCTTCCGCGACCACATGTTCTACGGCGGGCTCACCTACAACAGCCACACGCTTGCCTGCGCTGCCGCACTCGCCACGATCCGCGTCTACGAGGAGGACGACCTCATCCGCCAGACGAGGATCCGGGGTGAACTCCTGAAGCAACTGCACGCCGACATGGCGGCGAAGCATCCCTCCGTCGGTGCGACGCGCGCCATCGGGCTCTTCGGCATCATCGAACTCGTACGCAACCGCCAGACACTCGAGCCCATGGCGCCCTTCAACGGCACGTCTCCGGAGATGCAGGCGCTGGCGAAGTTCTTCCGGCAGGAAGGGCTGTTCACGCTGGTGCGCTGGAACGCGGTCTACACCAACCCGCCGCTCTGCATCACGGACGATCAGCTGCGGGAAGCCTTCGACATCATCGACCGCGGCCTCTCGATTACCGACCAGGCCGTGACCGCCTGACAGACCCGCGTACCGGATGCCCGCCGGGCATCCGGTACAATCAGCAGACACCCTCGCACAATCAGTCCACGACCGGATCGGAAGAGCATCAGTACGTACATGGCATCGGCGAACTACACCGCGAAAGACATCACCGTTCTCGAAGGGCTGGAGCCCGTCCGCAAACGCCCCGGCATGTACATCGGCGGCGTCGGCACGGCGGGGCTGCATCACCTCGTCTGGGAGGTGCTGGACAACGCGATCGACGAGGCGATGAATGGCTATGCGTCGAACGTCCGCGTGACGCTGCACGAGGACGGCTCCTCCATCACCATCGAGGATGACGGCCGAGGCATCCCGGTGGACCTGCATCCCACCACCAAGAAGAGTGCGCTGGAGGTGATCTTCACGGTCCTCCACGCCGGCGGCAAGTTCGAGCAGGGTAACTACAAGACGGCAGGCGGGCTTCACGGCGTCGGCGCGAGCGTCGTCAATGCGCTGTCGAAAGAGCTGGTCGCCACGGTGAAGCGCGACGGTGCGCAGTGGGAGATGCGGTTCAAGCAGGGCAAGCCCACTGGACCGATCAAGAAGATCGGCCCCGCGCGCGGCACCGGCACGACGGTTTACTTCCACCCGGACGCCACCATCTTCCCGAAGATCGAGTTCGACCCGGCGACGATCCGCGAGCGGCTGGAGATCGCGAGCTACATCCACAAGGGGCTGAAGGTCACGTTCGAGGACGAAACGACGAAGACCCGGCAGGTGTTCGAGCATGCCGAAGGGCTCGTCGCGTATCTGAAGAAGGTCCTGGGCGAGCGTGGGCAGAAGCCGGTGCACGAGCCGGTGTTCACCGTCACGCGCGACGATGGGATGCGGCTGGACCTGGCGCTGCAGTGGACCGAGTCGACCGACGAGCACATCCGCTCGTACGTGAACGGCATCCCGACCGGTTCCGGCGGCACCCACGAAAACGGCCTGCGCGCGGGCATCGGCAAGGCGGTCAGGAACTTCATCGAGACGCACAACCTCTCGCCGAAGGGCGTGACGCTCACCGCGGAGGACATCCGTGAGGGGCTGACGGCGATCCTCAGCGTGTTCATCGCTGAGCCCCAGTTCCAGGGGCAGACGAAAGATCGCCTCAACAACCCTGAGGCGCTCTCGGCGGTCGACAGCATCGTGCGACCGGCCCTCGAGCACTGGCTCAATCACAACATCAGCGTGGCCGAGGCGATTGTCGCCCGCATCATCCTCGCAGCCCGTGCGCGCGAAGCCAGCCGTGCCGCACAGCAGGAGGTCTCGCGCAAGAGCGCCACGTCATCGCGTCTGAACCTGCCCGGCAAGCTGAGCGACTGCACCAACTCCTCCGCCGAAAGCAGCGAAATCTTCATCGTGGAGGGCGATTCGGCTGGCGGATCCGCCAAGCAGGGGCGCGACCGCGCACGCCAGGCGATCCTCCCGCTTCGGGGCAAGGTGCTGAACACCGAGAGCGCGTCGCTTGCGAAGGTGCTCGAGAACAAGGAGCTCTCCGACCTGGTCACCGCCCTCGGCTGTGGTCTCGGCAAGAACTTCGAGCTCGACAAGCTGCGCTACGGGAAGATCATCATCCTCGCGGACGCGGACTCCGACGGCAACCACATCGCCACGCTGTTGCTCACCTTCATCTACCGTCACCTGCCGCAATTGATGGCGGCGGGCCGCGTGTACCTCGCACAACCTCCGCTCTACCGCATCGACATCGGCAAGGAGACCCACTGGGCCCTGGATGATGCACAGAAGGAGCACATCCTGAAGATGCACGCGAAGAGCGGCAACCGCGCGACGCCGGAGATCACGCGGTTCAAGGGTCTTGGCGAGATGATGCCGAAGGTGCTCTGGGAGACGACCCTGAACCCGCGCACGCGTCGCCTGCTCCGCGTGGAAGTCACCGACCAGATCCTCACCGACCGCGTGATGAACGAGCTGATGGGGAAGGACGCGTCAGCACGCTTCCGCTTCATCATGGAACGCGCGGGCGAGGCAGAGGAGCTGGACGTCTAGCAGTCCGTGGTTAAAGT
>JAFDVO010000053.1 GCA_018268955.1 Acidobacteriota bacterium
GACTTGCGCGAGATCTTGTCGATCTCGTCGATGTAGACGATGCCGCGCTGCGCCTTCTCGACGTCGTAGCCGCAGTTCTGCAGCAGCTTCTGGATGATGTTCTCGACGTCCTCGCCGACGTAGCCCGCCTCGGTGAGGGTGGTGGCGTCGACGATGGTGAACGGCACGGACAGGAGCTTGGCAAGCGTCTGCGCGAGCAGCGTCTTGCCGGTCCCGGTGGGTCCGATCAGCAGGATGTTCGACTTGGTGAGTTCGATGTCGTTGCGGCTGCGCGGCTGCTTCTGGATCTCAATCCGCTTGTAGTGATTGTAGACCGCGACCGCGAGCTTCTTCTTGGTCCGCTCCTGGCCGATGACGTACTCGTCCAGGAACTTCTTGATTTCCTGCGGGGTTGGCAGCGAGGACCGCGTGCCGCGGTTCTCGAAGCGGTTGTCGTCCGCAATGATGTCGTTGCAGACCTCGACGCATTCATCGCAGATGAAGACCGTCGGACCTGCAATCAGCTTACGGACGTCGTTCTGGTCCTTGTTGCAGAACGAGCACCGGAGTACCTCCGCCTCGCCGCTTTTCTTCACCATTGTGGGCTCCTACGCCCTCTTGCGGATGACATCATCGATAATACCGTATTCCCTGCCCTGGTCGGCCGTCATGATGTAGTCGCGCTCCGTGTCTTCCTGGATGCGCTTCTCCGGCTGGCCGGTATGGTGCACGAGGATGCCGTTCAGGCGCTCGCGCATGCGCAGGATTTCGCGCGCCGCAATGTCGATGTCGGTCGCCTGGCCCCCCAGCCCCGACATGAGCGGCTGGTGGATGACGATGCGCGAGTTCGGGAGCGAGTAGCGCTTGCCCTTCGCACCGGACGCCAGCAGCACGGCCGCCATCGAGGCCGCCTGACCGATGCAGTAGGTCGCCACATCCGGCTTGATGAACTGCATCGTGTCGTAGATCGCCAGTCCCGCCGTAATCGACCCGCCCGGGCTGTTGATGTAGAGCAGGATGTCCTTGTCCGGATCCTCGGCCTCGAGGAACAGCATCTGGGCGATGACGAGGTTGGCGATGTTGTCGTCGATCGGCGTCCCGATGAAGATGATGTTGTCCTTCAGCAGGCGCGAGAAGATGTCGTACGCCCGCTCGCCGCGGTTCGTCTGCTCGACGACCATCGGGACGAGCTGGGCACGGGGATCGGGAAGCTGGTGACGCATAGGCGTGTACGGATTCGTCTCCGGGACCTGATCGGTTGTTGGGGAAAGCGGCGCGAGCGGGGAGGCCTTACTTCCCCGCGATTGTAGCACGCGCCATCACGTAGTCAACGGACTTCTCCCGCCGTAACCCTGCGGAAATACGGGAGATGCCGCCCTCCTTCTCCAGTTGCGCCCGGATCGCGGCGGGCGTGCGATTCGTCCGCTCCGCGTACCGCTGGATTTCCTGGTCGATCTCCTCGTCCGAGACCGTGATGGACTCGCGGCGGGCGACCTCATCGAGCACCAGGGCTGCCGCCACCGCCTCCTTGGCAGGGTCGCGCTGGCTCTCACGGAAGGCGCCCCAGTCGATCCCCGCTTGCCGGGGGTCGATGTTCTGCTGCATCAGGCGCGAGGCGAAGTCCTCGAGGCGTCGATCGATTTCGCGCTCGATGAGCGTCGCCGGCACGTCGAACGGGACACGAGCGGCGAGCGCCTTCATGAGGTCGGCGCGCAGCTCGTTCTCGGACGTGTGCATCGCCTCGTGCTCGAGGTCGGCCCGGACGCGCGTGCGCAGCGCCTCGAGGTTCTCGAAGCTCCCCATGTCCTTCGCGAACTCATCGTCCAGTTCCGGGATCGTCCGACGCTTGATGGCCTTCACCGTGACCGTGTAGGCCACCTCGGTGTTGGCCAGGTCCGCATTGGGGTAGTCCTCCGGGAACCGGATCGGGAACGAGCGGGTCGTCCCGACCTCGGCGCCCAGCACCTGCTGGTCGAATCCGGGCGGATTCGCGCTCGCGCCGATCTCGATGACCACGTCGTTGTGCGTGTCGCTCGCGCCGGACGCGTCGGTCCGCTGGATGTCGACGGTGAGCTGGTCGCCCTCGATCGCGCCACGCCCCTCGATGACGTCGTAGCGGGCGGCACGCTCGCGCAGGCGCTGCATGGCGTCGGTCAGGGCCTCGTCGGTGACCTCGACCGGCTTCTTCGTGAGCGAGATGGTCGCGAAGTCACCCGGGTCGAACGGCGGCAGCGTGTCGAAGCTGGCGGTGAAGGTGAGGTCGCGCCCTTCCTGGAGCACGATCTCCTTCACGTCAGGCGTGCTGACCGGCTCGACCCCCTTCTCGCGCAGCGCCTCGTCCAGCGCCCGCGGCACCAGCTCGTGCATGACGTCGTGAAGGATCTGGTCCTTGAAGCGCGTCCGGACGACCTTGGTCGGGACCTTGCCGGGCCGGAAGCCCGGGATGCGGGCCTTGCGTGAGTAGTCGCGCGCCACGCGGTCGATTTCGGCGTCCACGAGTTCGCTGGGGAATTCGACGGACAGGGTCTTGCGGGTTTCGTTGACGTCTACGAGTTCGGCTTTCATCGCTGCTCAGGAAAGGGGTTGGGTCGGGGGATCTGGTGGGAGCGGAGGGACTTGAACCCACACGGGCTTCCGCCCACGGGCTCCTAAGACCCGCGCGTCTGCCAGTTTCGCCACGCTCCCGACTCCCAGTCCACTAACTGTCCCCTGCACGCGGCCTTTCGTCAACCTGTTTTCTTGGGCTGTTTCGCCGTGTCTTTGCCAGCCTGCATCGCCGTGCGTCGTCGGAGGGCTTATCGGAAGCACCACGAACCCACAGCAGCCCGTGCCGGATTCGGCATAGAATCCGTGCTCGTGACGCACGCCTTCACGTTCGAGGGGTTGCTGCAGCGCATCGAGCACGAGGGCGAACCCCGACTCGTGCCGCACGCCGGGCACCCCACCTCCATCCCGTGCCCGACCACCGGGCATGCGCTCAGGATCGCCGCCATCGACACGGCTGCGCCTGCGCTCTGTCCGTCGTGCATGAAGACCGGCTACGGCGCCTTCCTCTCGTTCGTGGCCGACCTGCGGATGGCGTATGCCTGCCCGCAGTGCGAGCAGATGGTGTGGGTGGCGGGAAGCTGAAGAACTCAGAAGTCGGAAATCAGAAGTCAGAAGTTCGCGGTTAGAGGTTCACGTTCGTGATGACGTACTCCTCGACCGGACCACGACCGGCCGCGTCGCGGTTGATCGACCGGCGCGCGGGGATGCGCAACGCCCGCAGCCCTGCCTGCTGAGCCACCGTGTTGCGGTCGTACAGCTCGGCGATCTGCGGCGCGGTGGAGTTCGAGAGCACGATCGCGCATCCGCGGCGGGCGAGGGTGATCACCATCTGCTGCAGCGCGTGCTGCGCCTCGGGCCCGAAGCGGGGTGCGGTGTAGGACGTGAAGTTCGCCGTCGGGCTCAGCGGCGCATAGGGCGGGTCCAGATACAGGAAGTCCCCCGCCTCCGCCATGGTCAGGGCCTCGGTGAAGGAGCCGTACCGCAGGCACACGCCAGGCGCGCGCAGCGCGGTCGAGACCGCCTGCACCCGCTCACGATCCGCGATTCGTGGTCGCACGTACTTCCCGGCCGGCACGTTGAACGCCCCCCGCGCATTCACCCGGAACAGCCCATTGAATCCGGTGCGATTGAGGTAGATCAGCATCGCCGCCAGGGCCGGCGTATAGGCCACGCGACCGTCGGCCAGCCGGCGCGCCTCCCGTTCCGGATTGAACTGCCGGTCGCGCACTTCATAGAAATGCGTCTTGCCCCCGCGGGCGTGACCGTCGGCGAGTTGCTCCAGGACGCCCGAGACCGCATCGGGCTCATCCCGGACCATCTCGTAGCAGCCGATCAGGTCCGCGTTCTGATCGATCAACACGACCTCGTGTCCGTCGACCCTCCCGCTATCGAAGAGGTCAAAGAACACCGCCCCGCTACCGAAGAACGGCTCGATGTACCGCCCGAACGCCTGCGGGTAGTGCGGACGCAGCGCCGTGAGCAGCTGGCGCTTGCCACCAACCCACTTCAACAGAGGCCTGGTCATGTGCAGCTTGATGATGGCACACGGCGCAGGCAGGGCAGGCCCTGGCGCCTTCACCAAACCACCAGTTCACCAATTCACCAATTCGCCAATTCACCAACTCACAACGTGGTGCCATTACGATCCCTCCGTGCGTCTTCGATTCGGACTCATCGTGCTGGCGGCGCTCGCGCTGCTGGTGCCGCTGCCATCGTCGTTCGTCGAGCGTGCCTACTCGTCCGCGCTGTTCCCGCACGTGCAGCGGTGGACGACCGCCGCCTCCAACACCACCGCCATCGTCTGGCTCGACGTGCTGGTGGTCGTCGTCCTGGCCGGCGTCCTCGCGCTCGCGAGCGCCGACGTGATGCGGCACGGGTGGCGTGGTGCCGTGTTGAGGAGCGCGGTGCGGCTGGTGACCATCGCCGCTGTCGCCTACGTCGCGTTCCTCGCGATGTGGGGCCTGAACTATCAGCGTGAGCCGGTCCGTGATCGCGTGCCCTTCGATGCCGCGCGCGTCACGCCAGACGCGGCGGCCCGGCTCGCCCGCGACAGCGTCGTCCGCGTCAACGGGCTCTATCGGGAGGCGCATGCCGCGGCGTGGCCCGCGGCGGACGCCATCGATCCGACGCTCGTTGAGGGGTGGCGGCACGCAGTGGGGATGCTGGGCGGCCACGCGGCGTTCCAGCCCGCCCGACCAAAGCGGAGCCTCCTCGACCTGTACTTCAGGCGGGCCGGCGTCGCCGGAATGACCGACCCGTACTTCCTCGAGACGATCGTCGCGAGCGACATCCTGCCGTTCGAGCGCCCGCACGTGGTCGCCCACGAGTGGGCGCACCTGGCAGGATTCGCCGATGAGGGCGAGGCGAACTTCGTCGGCTGGCTCGCGTGCCTGCGCGGCAGCGACGCGCACCGCTACAGCGGATGGCTGTTCCTCTACAGTGAGGTGATGAGCGGCCTCCCGCGCGCGGAGGCACAGGTCATCGCGGCTGGGCTGGACGAGGGACCACGGGCCGACCTGCGCGCCATCCGCGATCGCCAGAAACGTGAGCTGAGCCCGCGCCTCTCACGAGCGGGATGGCAGGTTTACGACCAGTACCTCAAGGCGAACCGCGTCGACGCCGGCACCGCCAGCTACGCCGAGGTCGTGCAGCTGATTCTCGGGACAGACATCAGGTGACGCGGAACTCCACTTCTGAGTTCAACTCCTAACCTCTGATTTCGGAACGCACAGGCGTGGCGGCCCGCAGCGGCGTGTGGCGTGCGTCGCCCTTGTAGTACACCCGTTCGAGGAAGAGTCCGGAAGCCGGTGCGGTCAGCTTCGCGGGCAACTCCGACCGCGCGCCGAGCAGTGCGACGGCGGCCTCGCTGTCCATCTCGCCACGCCCAACGGCGACGAGTACGCCCACAAGGCGACGGACCATCCTCCAGAGGAAGTGCGAGCCCTCGATGGCGACCAGCACCAGGTCGCCGTCGACGACGAACTCGAGCCCTTCGAGCAGCACGCGCGTCGAGGCGTCCTCGTTGCTGCGATCCGCTACCGCGAAGGCACCGAAGTCATGGAGGCCGACGAAGTGGCGCGCCGTGTCCCGCATGCGCTCCAGGTGCAGCGGTTCCTTCACCCACCAGACGAACGGCTTCGCAAAGGCGGTGCGGCGTGTGGCGATCTGGTAGAGATAGCGTCGCGCCACGGCGTCGTGACGCGCATGGAAGCGGTGAGGCACGACCGTGGCCGAGAGGATGTTGATGTCGGCCGGGAGTTCATCGTTGATGCGGCGCCGGATCATCTCGGGCGCGAGCCCGGTCGCGACGTCGAGATGCGCCACCTGCCCGAGTGCATGCACTCCCGCATCCGTGCGTCCAGACCCGTACAGCTCGAAGTCCTTCCGGCCGGTCACCTCGCGCACGGCGCGGTCGATTTCACCCTGCACCGTCCGGGCGTTCTGCTGGATCTGCCACCCCGAGTACCGGGTCCCGGCGTATTCGACGATGAGCTTGAAGCGAGGCATGGGCGTTCCGAAGGTAGAACTCAGACGTTGGAAGTCAGAAGCGACGGCAAAGGCTCCAGTATGCATCGTGACTTCCCTGGTCGAGGTGCCGGAGCCGGTGCCCTCCGAGCTTCTGAGTCCTGAACGCTGACTTCTCACTTCGGAACGCTGGTGTTGACTTCACACCGTCCGATATGTTTCTGTAGAGGACACGTCATGAGCCGCGCTGTTGTGTTCACGTCCGCCGCCACCCTGGGTGTTCGCCAGGCTCGGCCGACGTCTGCGCCGCTCCCGACCACCACCCTGCTCCTTACCATCGGCAGCCTTCCGCTGCCGCTGCGCACGCACGTGACCGGGTGATGTAACCAACGAACCGAACCAGAGCGTTCTACAAGGGCCATCACCCGCAAGGGAGATGGCCCTTTTTGTTTTTCTCGCGCTTACAAGGAAGGCAGAGCCACCATGACGACGCACACGACCACCAGCATCGATGAGACCCCCAGGTTCCCCGAGCCGGTCGGCGACGTGGACGCCCGCTCCGACGGACGCCAGATGGCGCCCGACACCGAGGAGGGGACGCACGAGGAAGCCGGATACGGGTACGGCGTCTAGGCGTGGTACGCTTCGGAAGCAACCAGACCAGAGGTCAGAGGTCGGAGGCTGGAGGGTGGGGCAGCACTGCTCCCGACCGCGCGCTCGTTGTGTGTGCGCCTCGTCCGCTGACCAAACCGCAACGAGGATAGCTGTGAACGTGAAGGCGAACGGGACACCTGTGCGCGTGGCGCTGATGGGATTCGGGACGGTGGGCCAGTCAGTGGCCCGCATCCTCTGCTCGGGCGAGATGCCCGGCGTGCAGCTCACGCACATCTTCAACCGCGACGTCGAGCGCAAGCGGGTGGATTGGGTGCCGGCGTCCGTCACCTGGACCGATAACGCCGACGATATCGTCTCGGCCGACGTCTCGATCGTGATCGAAGTCGTGGGTGGCATCCGGCCGGCGTACGACTGGGTGAAGGGTGCGCTGCAGTCCGGCAAGTCGGTCGTGACCGCGAACAAGCAGCTCATGGCGCACCATGGCGCCGAACTCCTCGACATCGCACGTGCGAAGGGGCTCGAGGTGCGGTTCGAAGCGTCGGTCGCGGGCGGAATCCCCGTGCTGCGCGCGCTGCAGGAAGGGCTCGCCGGAGACCGCCTCGTCGAAGTGCGGGGCATCCTGAACGGCACCTGCGCCTACATCCTGAGCCGCATGGAATCCGAGTCCATCTCGTTTGCCGATGCGCTCGCCGCGGCGCAGAAGGCCGGTTACGCCGAAGCGGACCCGAGCGAGGACCTCGACGGCGCTGACGCCGCTGCGAAGCTCGCGATCATCGCGGCTGTCGGGCTTCGCCGCCCGGTCCGTGTGGGCGACATCGCCACGAAATCCATCCGCCCGATCGAATCGGTCGACTTCATGTACGCCCGTGAGCTTGGCTGCACCATCCGCCAGGTCGCCCGTGCGTCGGCCGAAGACAACGGTGAGGTGTTTGCGGCCGTGCGCCCCGCCCTCGTGCCCCTCAGCTCCGCCTTCGGCCGCGTGACCGGCAGCCAGAACCTCGTGACGGTTCGTGGAGTGTTCGGCGGCGAGACCTCGTTCTCCGGGTCCGGCGCCGGCGGATCACCGACAGCGGTCGCGGTGGTCTCCGACGTGCTGTCGATCGCAAACGCGGGCTCGCGTCCCCCGGCGGCTGCCGAGCCGACTGTGTACCACAAGGTGAAGGGCGATTTCGTCGCCCCGCATTACGTGCGGTTCACGGTGAACGACAAGCCCGGCATCCTCGCGTCCATCACCGCTGCGTACGCCAAGTTCGGCATCAACATCGAGGGCGTCCTGCAGTTGCCGAAGTTCAAGCGCGATCGCCTGCCGTTCGTCACGACGCTCGAGGAGTGCCCCGAGTCGGTGCTCGAACGGGCCCTCGCCGAGGTGGCGAAGAGCGATTACCACGTTGTCGCGCCCCTGGCGCTGCCCATCTTCGGCTAATGGCGAAACGGCATCCGTTCAGCGAGGTGGTCGAGGCCGAAGGCCACCTCATCGACTCGCAGATCCTCAACGTCGTCTTCGACACGGTCGTCAAGCACAACGCCTCGTTCGACGTCCTGAAGTTCGACATCGGCCGGCGGAACGACGAGCCTTCGTCCATCGCCATGCGGATCACCGCCGAAACCGAGGGCGGGCTCGAGGACGTGCTCGAGGAACTCGTCGCGCTGGGCTGCCGCCTGGCGGACGATCAGGACGCGATGACCCGCGTGGCCGACCGCGACGGCTGCGTGCCGGACGACTTCTACTCGACCACCAACCACAAGACGCTCGTGCGCGTGAACGGGCAGTGGACCGACGTCCAGAAGCAGCGCATGGACGCCGTCGTGGTCATCGAGGGCGACGCCGCGCTCTGCCGGAAGCTGCGCGACGTCAAGAAGGGCGACCGCGTCGTCTGCGGCGTCACCGGCATCCGGGTGAACCCCGAGTTCCAGGAACGCGATCGTCATGGCTTTGCCTTCATGACGAACGAGATCTCCTCGGAGCGGCGCGTCGAGGTCGGCGTGGCCCGCATCGCATCGATGATGCAGGAGATCAAGGCGGCTGGCGGCAGGATCGCGGTGGTGGCCGGTCCGGTCGTCGTGCACACGGGCGGCGGCCAGTACTTCCAGGACCTGATCCGCTCGGGCTTCGTGAACGTCCTTCTGGCGGGCAACGCGCTGGCGGTGCACGACGTGGAGCAGGCGCTCTTCGGCACCTCGCTCGGCGTGGACCTGAACACCGGCAAGGCGATCGAAGGCGGACACCGGCACCACATGCGTGCCATCAACACGATTGCCCGTGCAGGCGGCCTCAAGCCGGCGGTGGAGCAGGGCGTGCTCACCTCAGGCGTCATGTACGAAGTGATCAAGCACGACGTGCCGTACGTGCTCGCCGGCAGCATCCGCGACGACGGTCCGCTGCCGGACACGATCATGGACCTGCGCGCGGCGCAGGATCAGTACGCCGCGGCGCTGGAGAACGTCAGGCTCGTACTCGCGCTGTCGACGATGCTGCACGGCATTGGCGTCGGCAACATGCTGCCGTCATGGGTGCGGATGGTCTGTGTCGACATCAACCCGGCGGTCGTCACGAAGCTCGCCGACCGCGGCTCCTCACAGACGATCGGCATCGTCACCGATGTCGGCCTGTTCCTGCATCGGCTCGCGCAGAAGCTGAAGGGATAGCTCGTTCGACCGCGCCTTGGGCTCGCTTCGCTCGCTCCCTTCGACTCCCTTCGCTCGCTCAGGGCAGTGGGGCGGGTCGGGCTGGTGGGTCGGAACTGGGAACGGCTGGTCGGGCGCGCAGGGCAGGCGGAACTGAAAAGCAAAACGGCGCGGAACCCGTGAGGGAACCGCGCCGTTTGTATCTTCGCTCTCAGAAGTTCTGAATTCTAACTTCTAACGTCTAACTTCTAACTTCGGAACGTCAGTTCCCTGCCGGCTTCGCCGCCAGGAACTTGATCCCCTTCAGTTCGTCCGTCGACGTCGACAGCTCGGTCTGGCCGACCGGCATGTTCATCTTCCGGAGGATGTACGAGAGGATGTCCGAGTTCTGCTGGCGCGTCAGGCTGCCAGGTGCGCTCTGCGGCATCGAGATGCGGATGCGCTCGTAGAGATCACCGAGCGACAGGTCATTCCAGTTTGCGGTGAACTCACCGCCGGTCAGTCCTGGCGCCATCTCGCCACCAGCCAGATCCTGCCCATGGCAGCTGGCGCAGTACTGGTTGTAGAGGGCCTCACCGCGCTTCGCCTGCGCCTCGGTGTAGACGCCGTCCCACTGAGTCTTGCCCTGAGCGGCGACCGTGCCTGCGCCCAGAGCGCCATAAACCAGGGTTCCTGCAAGTGCCAGAATCGCGAAAGTGAACTTCATGTGACCTCACCCGTTCAGGGCCAAGTAGTTGTCAGACAGGTTGCCTTATCTTAACAGGGTCTGACCGGACCGGCCCCAACTGTGGGACGACGGAAGCAGAGCAGCCGCCCCTGGTTGCCGTGACGTCCGGGGACTTCCGCGGATCCCCGAATGCACCCTCCTGTATGCCGACCACAGGCCGCGCACGGCGCCGCATCTTGCGCGCGGCACCCTCCACGATGCGGCGCGCGTGCCAATCGCAAACCGTTAGGAATCCCAATGAAATCCGACGGCCTGCGCGATGAGACCTGAATCGAGGACAGAAGGGAGGATCAGGGGAATTGGTGAGTTGGCGAAAGAGAAAAGGCCCGCTGAGGGGGTTCCCCAGCGGGCCTTTTTCCTTCACCAAGAGGCTTCTGGCTTTGGGCTCTGGGCTCCTGGCTTGGTCGGCTACGGGCGCCTGAAGTCGACCGCGTCGGGAGCCTGAAGCCCAGAGCCTAGAGCCGCGCGGGCGGCGTGAGCCGACCGCGCTAGTTGCCCGTGCGCGGAAGTTCGGACTGCGGCAGCGCGAAGGCGATGTACTCGCCCGTGTAGTTGCCGCCGCTGACCGCCACGATGATGTACTGGCGGCCGTTGAGCGAGTAGGTCATGGGCGACCCGCTGATCGCCGCGGGCATCAGCACCGCACCGATCTCGTGGCCGTCCTTCTTGTCATACGCGCGGAGCATCGCACCACGGGCACGGCCCGGCGGCTGCGTGATCTGCGAGTCGCCGACGACGAGCATGGTCTTGGTGACCATGATGCCGACGCTGTTGCCCTGGCCCGTGCGCGGGATGTCCATGCCCTTCAGCAGCGGGTGGTTGCGGATGTTGTCCGGCGTCTCACCGTGCGGCACCTGGAAGATCAGCTTGCCGTTCTGGTTGAGGTCGATGCCGGCAATCACGCCGTACGGCGGCTTGACGAGCGGCAGGCCGTCGAGCCCTTCGACGAGCGCCTGCCGGCCGGTTGCACCGGAACGGCCCGCGAGCGCCGCAGCCTGTGCCGCGGGACCCTCGGTGCGGAGACCGTAGTTCGGCTCAGCCTCCCAGCGCGGCTTGCGCGGGTTCTGCGCGTTGAAGCGGTCGGCCCGGATGGCGTTGAACTCCTCCTCGTCGTACTTGCCGATGGTCACGTTGTTGTTCTGCGCCATCGTGTAGAAGGTCGCCGTCTCGGGGTCGAACCCCGAACCCGGCCAGTTCACGCCGCCGTTGGTGTTGCCGATGTTGATCGAACCCAGGCGCGGGTCGTTCGGGCCGAGTGGCGGAACGTACGGAGCCTGCTCCCACCGGAACTTCTTCAGGTTCTCGAGCGCGCGAGCCCGGAGCGCCGGCGTGAAGTCGATCAGATCGTTCTCGGCGATGAACGGCCGCGAGTAGGGTGGCGGGTTGGTCGGGATCGGCTGCGTGGGAGAGGTCTTCTCCGTCGGCATGTTGGTCTGCGGGACGGCCACTTCGGGGATCGGCCAGATCGGCTGCCCGGTGATGCGGTCGAACACGTAGAGCCAGCCCTGCTTGGTCGGCTGCGCGAGGAGCTTGCGCGGCTGGCCGTTGATGTTGGCGTCGATCAGCAGCGAGGCCGACGAGTTGTCGTGGTCCCACAGACCGTGGTGGATCTGCTGGAAATGCCACTTGCGGACGCCGGTCTTCAGGTCGACCGCGACGATCGATTCGGCGAAGAGGTTGTTGCCGGGACGGTTGCCGCCGTACTCGTCGATGGTCGGCGTCTCGACCGGCAGGTACGCGAGGCCGGCGACCGGATCCACCGAGATCTGGGTCCACACGCCGACGTTGCCGGTC
>JAFDVO010000054.1 GCA_018268955.1 Acidobacteriota bacterium
CATTGCCAGCGGCAACCCGGTTTCGCCGAGTGTCCGGGGGGCCGATGGCAGCAGCGGCGATGCGAGGTGCATCAGCAGAGGTCTTCTGGACGGAACGTGATGCTAGTCCTCGCGGTTGAGGCGCGCACGACGACGCATCAAGTACATGAAGCCAATCACGATCATTGCGGCACCGGTCACAAGCTGCAGGTTCATCTCTCTCTCCTTTGTGTGAATCACTCTCTGAACGTGTTCATGAACTGGATGACGGCCGGCCCGAGGACCACCACGTAGAACGCGGGGAAGAAGAACAGCACCAGCGGGAACACGAGCTTCACGCCGATCTTCTGCGCCGCTTCCTCCGCTCGCTGCCGGCGCCGGGTCCGCGAGGTTTCCGCGTGGGTCCGCAGCGCCTGGCCGATGCTGGTGCCGAAACGGTCGGTCTGGATCAGCATCGCCACGAGGGCGCGCACGTCGTCCACCTTCGTGCGGGCGGCGAGGGCCTTGAACGCGTCCATGCGCGACTTGCCCGCGCGGATCTCGGAGTTGAGCATCCGCAGCTCCTCGCCGAGCGCCGGGTACGTGAAGGCGATTTCCTCGCTCGTCTTGAGGATCGCCTGATCGAGACCGGATCCGGCTTCGATGCAGACCACGAGAAGATCCAGGGCGTCTGGCAGCCCGTTCTCGATCTCCCGACGTCGCCGGGACAGGCGTCGCTCCAGCCACATGCCCGGGATGAAGAATCCGGCGGCCGCGGCTCCCAGCACCGCCAGCATCTGGACCGGCGGCGCTGGAACGCCGCCGACGTATACACCCGCGCCGAGGACGATCGGCAGCAGGAGCTCCGCGATCGAGAAGATCACCGGCGCACCCACGTACTGAACTCCTGCGCGCACGAGCCGCTGCCTGAGTCGCGCAAGTTCCTTTCTCGACCGCGGGAGCATGCCCGCAACGGCGGTCCATCCGCCGCTCATCGTGTCGCCCGCGAGTGGCGACAACTCCGGCAGCACTGCCGATCTTGCGGGCGTGTCGATCACCTCCTGCAGGCGGCGCCGGGCGCCACTGTCCGGCGCGAGCAGCCGTGACACCAGCGCCCCGGTCAGGAGCGCCACCGACGTGAACACGGCGACAAGGGCGAGGGGTGCGAGCTGGACCATGGTCGCCACCTAGTACTGGATGTCGACGATCTTGCGAACGAGCAACATCCCGACGAGCTGCATCGCGACGCCCGCCATGACCATCTTCACGCCGAGCGGATCCGCGATCATCACCGCCATGTGCGAGGGATTGGACAGCGTCATCAGCACCGCGAGCACCGGCGGCATCGAGGCCAGCACCCACGCCGTGACACGACCGTGCGCCGAGCGCGTGCGCACTTCCTGACGAATGCGGAAACGTTCACGCATCACGCCGGCAAGGCGCTCGAGGATTTCTGCCAGGTTGCCGCCTGCCTCGCGCTGCGTGAGCACCGCGGTCACGAAGAAGCGCGCGTCCAGCGTCGGCACCCGCTGCGCGAACATGCGAAGTGCTTCCGGGATCGGCGCCCCGAAGTTCTGCCGGTCGTAAAGTGCTCGGAATTCCGGGCCCGCTGGCGCGGGCAGTTCGTCCGCGGCCAGCTTCAACCCTGTCGTGAACGCATGACCGGCGCGCAGCGACCGTGCAATCAGCTCGACCGCTTCGGGAAACTGGGCTTCGAACTGCCGCAAGCGGCGATTCCGGAAGAACGAGACGACCAGCCAGGGGACGGCTGCGCCCGCGAGCGCTGCTGGCACGACCATCCAGACGACCGGCCGGTAGTGATTCACCGCCGCCGCGGTGCCGAAGAAGCACACCAGGATCATGAGGATGAACCTCCCCACGGTCAGCTTCAGCCCCGAGTCGTCGATCAGCGTCCGCGCCGGATCCACCACCAGCCTGGAGGACGCGAGCATGGCGTTGAGGTGGTCGATGTTGCTGAGGCGTTGCTCCTGCTTCAACAGCTGCACGGAACCGGCGGCGGTACTCCGGACCGGGCTGACGTCTTCGGCCTTGAGGCGACGTCGCAGCTGACGCTGTTCGCGCGCCTCGACGTTACCGACGGCGACCCAGTACGCACCCAGGATCACCGACAGTACACCGACGAACGTGGCTAGTTGGACAGCACCCATGGCCGACTCCGCGATCCTCAGTGCACCGGCGTGACGTGATCGAACATGTCCGACGCCAGCGCCTGACCAGAGGCCAGGATGCGATCACCACACTTCGGCCGGATGCCGGTCGCGCGGAATCGACCGCGCACGCGCGCGTCCTGCCCGATGCCGACCTTCTCGTACACAAAGATGTCCTGCGTCGTCAGCATGTCGCCTTCCATGCCGGTGATTTCTGTAATGCCGGTCACGACCCGCCGGCCGTCCGAGAGCCGCGACACGTGCGCCAGCAGGTGAATCGCCGACGCAATCTGCTGCCGAATGGCACGATCGGGCAGGTTCAGGTTGGCCATCGCCACCATCGTGTCGAGCCGGTGCAGCGCGTCGCGCGCCGTGTTGGCGTGGATGGTCGTCAGGCCACCGTCATGACCGGTGTTCATCGCCTGCAGCATGTCGATCGCTTCCTCACCACGGATCTCGCCGAGGACGATCCGGTCCGGACGCATGCGGAGGGCGTTGATCACGAGGTCCCGCTGCTTGATGGCGCCGCGGCCCTCGATGTTCGGCGGTCGCGTTTCGAGCCGCACCACGTGCCGCTGGCGCAGCGTCAACTCCGCCGCATCCTCGATGGTGACGATGCGCTCGCGATCCGAGATGAAGCTGGACAGCACGTTCAGCATCGTCGTCTTGCCGGCGCCGGTGCCGCCCGAGACGATCACGTTCAGCCGCGAGGCGACCGCCGCGTGCAGGAAGTCCAGCATCGGCTGCGTCAGGGCGCCGCGCTCCACGAGATCCTGTGCGCCAAGCCGTTCGGTCCGGAAACGTCGGATCGAGACGACCGGCCCGTCCAGCGCCACCGGCGGAATGACGGCGTTGACGCGCGAACCGTCCGCCAGGCGGGCGTCAACCATCGGGCTGGACTCATCGATGCGCCGGCCGACGGCACTGACGATCCGTTCGATGATGCGCAGCAGATGCCGATCGTCCTTGAAGACGACGTGCGTCAGCTCGAGGACGCCGTTGCGTTCGATGTAGACCTGGTCGTGGCGGTTGATCAGGATGTCCGAGATCGCGGGATCCTTGAGCAACGCCTCGAGCGGACCCAGGCCGAACAGCTCGTTGAGGACGTCGGTGATCAGGTTCTCGCGCTCGAAGAGGCTGAGCGGCGTCGTCTCCGCCTCGCGATCGAGCATGAGCGCGATGAGCGACCTGATCTCCGGCTCGGCGTCCTCGCGCTTCACGTACGCGAGCCGATCGAGATCGAGCCGGTCGAGCAGCGCCTGGTGGACGCGGCTCTTCAGCTCCTGGTAGTCCGTCCGCCTCGTATCGAAGGACGGCTGTCGTAGGGCGAGTGCGGATTCCATGGCGTGTCCCTGCGGAACTACAGCGAACTCCGTTTCGGCGACAGCCAGCCGAACAGACCGGACGCCTCAGGTGCTGGCGCAGCCTCCCGGGGCTGACCTGTCAGGGAGCGTGCAAACGAATGGAACGACTCCGGCAAGCGGCCCTGACTGCCGTCCGCGAGCGGCTGGCCCCTGTTGATCGCGGCGACCGCCTGGCGGTAGTCGTTCGGGAAGACGTGGCTGATCTTCATTCCCACGGTCTTCTGAATGTCCTCGACGCCAATCTCGGCGCCCTTGTCGGAGCGATTCACCACGACCTGAATCCGGTCACCGAACCGCTGCCGCAGCAGGCCAACCAGGCGATGCGCGCTGCGCAGCGTTGGCAGCTCGTGGTTGACGACGACCATGACGGCCGTGGCCGCGTCGAGGGCGTCGAGGAGCGAGACGTCGAGTCGAGGCACGTCGAGGACGACGGCGTGGTAGTAGCGGCCCACGAATTCGACCAGCGCCCGCAGCCGTGCGGAGTCGATCGTGCCCGGAGACAGTCGAGGCGAGGCGCCCAGGAGATCCAGACCCGACCGCGACCGTACGACGAGGCTGCGGAGGAATGCTTCATCGAGGCGGTGCGTGTTCTCGAGCGCCTCCGCCACGGTGAAGCGCGGCTCCACGCCCAGAAACACCGCTGCGTCGCCTGCAGCGAAATTGAGGTCCACCAGCAAAGCGTCGTCGACTGCGCGGGCCAACGCAGCCGCGAGATTGACCGCAATCGTCGTCGCCCCCACGCCGCCCTTGGCGCCTATCACCGCGTAGATGCGGCTCTGCATCGGCACGGCCTTCGGTGCGACCACGCGACCGATCGCCGCCTGAATCGCGCCCGGCGTCAGCGGCTCCGGAATCGCCTCGCTGACGCCCGCCCGCATGCTCTCGAGCATCAGCTCCGGATCCAGCGCGCGCGCGACGATCGCAACCCCCATCGACGGGTAGCGCCGTTTCACCGCAGCGACCTGCGTGAGGATGGTGCGGTCGTTACGAACGTCCACGAGGAGCGCGTCGGGAATGCCGACCGGGGTACGCGGCGTGTTCGCCAGCTGGTCGATGTGCACTTGCACCGGTCGCAGTCCGCATGCCGCGACGAGCGCCTGCAGATCCCCGGCGCTGTTTCCGATGATGGCTATCGTTCCACTCACGACGTTCTCTCCGCCAGATGCGATATCAGGTCAGGGCCGCGCTGCACCCTCGCGTGGCTCTGCGTCACTTCCCGCGTCGGTGGCACCCGCCGCGCGAGGCGGCAGGAACTCCGCAGGGTTAATCGGCAGATCGGGAACCTCGGCAGGGTTCAGCGGCTTGACGAGGCGCGGGGTAATCAGCACCATCAGCTCGGTCTGCTGCCGGCTGGTCGACTTGCTCTTGAAGAAGTTGCCGATGATCGGCAGGCTCGCGAAGCCCGGCACGGCGTTGCGCTCGCTCTGGGTCAGGTTGTTCAGCAGCCCGGCAATGGCGAACGACTGGCCGTTCCGCAGTTCGACGTCGGTTTCCGACCGCCGGGTCTGCAGCGCGGGCACGCGGAATCCGTTGACGGTGACACCGTTCGCGAAGTCGAGCGAGCTGACCTCCGGCTTCACGTGCAGACGGATGACATCGCCGGCGATCGTGGGCGTGAACGCGAGCCTGATGCCGAACTCCTTGTAGATGATGGTGACGGCACTCGCATTGGCGCTGCCCTGGACCACTGGAACCGGAATCTCTCCGCCCGCAAGGAAGCTGGCTTCCTTGCCGTTGTAGGCGATCAGATTCGGCTCGGCGAGGCTCTGCAGCATGCCGCGTGACTGCAGCGCCCGGAGGAGGCCGCCCACGTTGTACTTGGAGTTGAAGACGAACAGGTTCAGGAAGTCGCTGAACGTGAGCTGCTCGGGGTCGAACTGCGGTGCCGCGAACTGCTGGGTGGTCGACCGACCGATCCAGTCCTTGTAGCCGGTGATCCCGGTGAACAGCGAAATGCCTGCCTCGGTGACCGCTTTCTTGTTCACTTCGGCGAATCGCACCTGCAGCAGGACCTGCTGGGAATCGTCCTCTCCAGGCACCTGCAGCAGGTTGGTCACCTTGGCCTTCGACGAGACCTTCCCCGCAATTTCGGCCGCCTTCATCATGACGGCGTTCGTGGAGACGCGGCCGTACAGCGTGATGGACTCCTCGGTCTGGCTCACGTGGATGTCTTCGCCAGGGAAGAGCGCCTGCAGCTGCTGTTGCAGCTCGTTCGCTGGGGCGTCGACCGTGAGGTCGTACTGCGCGCGCCGCCCCTCGCCCCAGATGATCAGGCTGATCGTGCCCTGGGCCTTGCCGTCGATCAGGACCTCCCGCGGCGAGACCACGACCGCGTCGGCAATGGCCGGGTTCGTGATGGCGACTCGCGTGATGTCGAAGTCCACGTTCAACACGGTGGAACGACCCGCGGCCAGCTGCACGCGTGGGAACGCCGTGGCTGCCGGCTGCTGTGCCTGCACGACATCCGACAGTGCCACTGCGAAAGCCAGGGCGCCGGCCAGGATGGCCGCTGCGGTCCGGAACGAGATCGAGCGTCTGGTCATGAACCTCGTGGCGATCACCGGATCGCCTCCTCGCTTCGCTTTGCGGCCCGGATCGCCTCGACCCTGTAGGGCTTCGGCTCGGCGGGCGGCGTTGGTGTCGCAGGAGCCACTTCCGCAACGAGCCGCGGTCGCGACACTGGACGGACGATCGGCTCTGGCGCTGGCGGCTTCTGGTCGACCCCCGCGGTGAGCGTCGTCCGGCGGGTGCCCGGGGTCGTCGTGGGCACATGGTCAAGTGGGTTGCGCAGCGCCAGCATCAGCGCACCATCGTTGGCGGCCAGCACGACGCGCTCCGCGTCTTCAGGGGAGAGCAGCAGGGTCACGACCGACGAGGGCATCGGCTGTCCTGTCTTCTCCTTTTCCTGCTCGAGGGCGGTGCCGGAGGCCAGCACCTGCACGTTGCTGGTCACCACCCGCGTCACCGAGTTGTCCCCATCGCGCAGCGTGACGATGACGTCGACGCGAGTGCCAGGGGTGACGAACCCCGCCACGCCGATCACTTCGTTGACCCGTACCGAGATGGCACGCATCCCCGGCGGAATGGTGGGAGGCAGGCCGGCGCCAGCGCCGACTGCGGCGATCTTGGTGTCGGTCAGCGGTTCGTTCTCGAGCACAGGCACCATCACGCCACGGTCGACCACGTCTTCCACACGTGCGTACGTGCCCGCGATGCGCGCATCGTCAGGCCAGGAGACGACCTTGAGATCGGCCGCCGTGAGGCGTGTGCCGGTGTCGAGCTTGCGGGCGGCAACAACGACCTTCGTTTCCGGCGCCAGCACCTGCTGCACGGGCCGGTGCTGGATGGCCTGATTCACCAGGTATGTGGCGATACCAGCAACAACGACGGCAATCGAAACCACGATGAGCGTGCGGGTGTTGCGGTTCATGGCAGGCCTAGACAACGTGACGCATCCACATCGCTGCCACTGTGCCCACCGCGATGGGCAGTGCGTACGGGAGGCGCGGGCCACGTCCGCGTTCCAGCGTCAGCTCGGGATGGGGTCGCACGCCGGCGACCCGGAAATGGGCGAGAAGCAGATAGAGGTTGTCGAGTGCGGTTCGCAGATATCCGGAGGCGGCCGCCACGAGCAGGGCCATGCCCGCGCCGGCAATCGCCGCATAGAGGACGGCCCACACGGTGGCGGCCGGACCGAGCCACGCGCCGAGGCACGCCATCAGCTTCACGTCTCCGGCGCCAAGGCCACCGAGCAGCATGAATGGCAGGAACAACGCCAGGCCGAGTGCCCAGCCCGCAGCGGATGCGCCGATCCCGTCGAGGCCGTGCGTGAGCATCCCGAATGCGACCGCCGCCATCGCCCCGCCAAGCGTCAGCGCGTTGGGAATGCGACGGGAGTGCAGGTCGAATCCGCATGCGGCAAGACTGGCCATGATGGCCATCGCCTGAGAGGTGTCGAGCGTGGGCGTGAAGGACGGCACGAATGGCTCCGGACAAGACCCTTGTGGAGCGGAAGAACCGGTCGGCGGTTCTTCCGCCTGTCAGTGTGCAGCGGGTCCGACCTGCCGATGGTCGGACCGCATCCGCGGTCAGCGAGGCCAGCGGCGCCGCGAACTCACGTTCGCGGCCGGCCCGAGGCAGCTCCCGGCATCACTACGAGGCGGAGCCGAGCGAGGTGCTGACGTTGCTGAACTTCGTGTTGATGGCACCGCCAAGCGCCTGCATGGCCGTGATGGCCGCGAGCGCGATCAACCCTGCGAGCAGCGCGTACTCGATGAGGTCCTGGCCGCTCTCGTCGTTGATGAACTTCACAAGCTTCTTCATTCGCATCCTCTCGGGGAAAGAGGGAAGACAACCCGCGACCGGGTGAGCCATCCCGTGATGTACGAGCTATCGAGCAATGGCGAGTACCGCTACAGGGGGCGACGATCACGGGAGTGTAAGGCTGTGAACAATCCTCGTCGGCCGCAGATCGTGGTCGTGGAAGCGGGCGTGCATCAGCGTGAAGGCGATGCCTCCGGCGAGCATCTCGAACCCGACGACACTCCACTGAATCGGCAGCCACGGGAGCGCGATTGTGACGATGGGCGACGCGTACACGAACAGGAGCACCGGGCGGGCTGCTGTCTGCACGCGCATTGCCGAGACCTGAACCGGTGGCTCGTCGCTGGTTGAGCGACGGTGCTCCTCGGCCCAATCCCACGCCACCAGCAGGGCGGGCGTCAGGAGGAGCAGGTCGTACGCGTACAGGTGCGAATCGACCAGCAGCGTAGCCACGATGAGCAGCGTGAAGCGCAGCCGAAGGTCGCCGGCCCGGCGCCAGCCGTGCACGGCAACTGCGATGGTCAGCAGCGATACGACCATCGTCAGCGCAAGGGCCATCGTGGACGGCACACCGAGGTGCAGGAGCAGACCGCGCCACGAATGCATCAGCGACTTGTCGGGCTCCATGCCGTTGATGACCTGCGGTAACGCGGTGATCGCCTTCAGATACCCGCGAAAGATCGCCGGCCCCCAGTAGGCCAGCGGTGCGATCGCCTGCGTCAGGATCGCCAGGCAGGCCCCGCTCACGACCCGCCACTCGCGCGTCCAGACGAACACACACGCCGCCACCACACCGAGCTGCGGCTTGTACGCGAGCGCACCGACCGCTACTCCCGCCATGAATGGGACGTCGGCGCGTAGCGAGAGCCACAATGCGGTGAAACAGAGCAGCCCGAGCAGCGGAACCTGCCCGAACGACAGTGCGAAATGCAGCCCTGGTGCGGCCATCGTCAATATGGCCACCGTCCACCGCTGGTTGCGGAGGTGCGGACACGTCCGCCACACAACGTAGGCGCACGCGGCGGAACCCACGATCGTCATGCCGAGCCACATCCAGAGCGCGTGCAGGTAGGGCAGCGCCGCGAGTGGCGCGAACAGCAGGCCAACCTGCGGACCGTACACGGGGGGGAAGTGCACGTCGACGCGTACGGGCACGACGCGGTCGACAACAGCAGCCATCGCGTCGATGTCGTAGAGCGAACGCGCGTCGTGCTCGCGCGTGATGGCGCCCTGCGCGTAAAAGTGCACGAAGTCCCGAGCGGCGTGCGTCTGCGAGCCCGCGGTCCCGATCGGCAACTGCGTGAAGAACATCCACCACATGTAGCCAAGCCAGATGTACACGGGGATGAGGACGAGCTGCTGGCGGATGGCGGCGTGCTGGGCCGCTGTCAGTCCACCCGCGCGGGACGGTTGACGCAAACGCGCGGGGCCGACGGAAGCCGGTGCGGTGCTGGACGAATCTGGGTGGATGTGCACGGCTTCGGGCGCTGATGACACGCGTACGGATCAACGGCCCGCGCAGTGCGCTGCGTCAGGCCCGCATCCTGCGTATCGGCTCTATGACGTCGAACTGCATGTGATAGCGATCCGGACGTTCACCCCGCTGGTCGATTCGGCGCACGTCTGCATTCCCGAGGAACTCACCTGCGACCGAGATGTACGGCATCTTCGCCGGATCAAGTCCGATCACCCGCGCACAGGTCGCGTCCAGCGCCACGAGGTCAGTGCCCATCCCGATGAAGCCGACCGGCCGCGGTCGACCCATGATCGGGCCGTCGCCTTCCATGCCGACGATGCCGTCCACGATTGCCAGGTGCGGCCTCACCGTGGCCGCGATGTCGATGATCGACTGCTCGATGCCGTGGAAGTGCAGGACGTTCTTCGGCCACCCGTAGACGGCGCCAGGCATCACGCCGAACAGGTTCTTCATGCTCGCCGTCATCCCGGCGAAGTGGTGCGTCTTCAGCTTCGGCATCGAGACGATGTAGTCGCACCGCAGCAGTTCTGTTGGCAGCCAGACCGCGTCGAGGCCGGTATACCGACACTTCAATGGCACCCGCCTCACATCGTCGTGGTTGAGGTCCACAAACCGGAGGCGAAGGTCGTCGAGCATCTCGCCCATGCCGGTACCCTCGAGCAGGTACTCGACGTCGCGCCTGTGCCCAGGCCCTTCCCCGACGACGACCTCCGCTGCGCCTGCTTTCAACATCGCTTCTGCGGCCGATGCCACGACACGCGGGTCCGTGTTGATCGCTTTGTCCGACCAGTACTCCACCATGTTGGGCTTGAGGAACACACGCCGCCCGCGGACGTCCTGCGCGAGCATGCGAAGCCCACGCGCAATGAGGTCAGTCAGATCGGCGTCGTAAGTGGAGGCGGGGAGGAGCGCCAGGGGCGACTGCGCCGCCCTGGCGAAGTCCTCGCTGCGGTAGGGTGGGCGCGAACACGCGGCTGCGGCAACGGCGAGCGGCACGGCAGCGAGGAACTCGCGGCGCGTCAGCCCGCCGGTGCGACGAGCTGGCTGGTGCCCTCGCTCACGGGCCGACACGGAACATCTCCACGAGATGTGTATCGGCCGTCAATGCTGTGAGGGCCAGTGCACTCGCGTGGAGGTGACCGCGGGCTTCGCTCCTGCCGAGTGCCGCGACGAGTGACTCGTCCACGGCGTCCGTCGGGAGCCCATGCAGCCTCATTGCGAGGGAGGCGAGGGAGAGCGCAGTTGCACTGCGTTCCGTCTGCGCCGACCTCTGCAGCTCGGCGACTGACACGGCAACCTGTTCCAGATGCCGCTTGTCCCTCAGCGCCATCAGTGCGACGGCGGTGGTCGGCACGTACGGTCTCAGATCCTGACCGAGCGTGTGGGCATTGCCGTAGTTCCAGCCGCCCCCCTTGCAGACACGGTCGAGGAGCAGGCGTTCGGCTTCGTCTATGCGCTGGGCGCTGGACAGATCGACCGTCCCCACGCTCAGCCGCTTCAGCGCCAGCAGGCACCACGCCGTGGGCTCCACCCAGCTGAACGTGTCGCGGACCCACGGCCACCCTTGAAGCGTGTTGTCCTGACTTCCCTGAACGGGATCGAGACGCACCCCTTTGATGGTGATGAGTGCGCTACGGAGGTGTCCGACGACCGTGTGGTTCTCGGACGCCGATGAGCGGCTCAGGACGAGCGCCGCCAGGGCGTTCGCGACCATGTTGGCCAGTGACGGCTCGGTTTCGATCATCAACCCGTCCACGGTCTGGCGGCTGCGCAGCCAGGCCAGATGCGGAGCGGCGAAAGCGGCCCAGCTCCCCAGCTCGTCCTCCCACGTGGGTTCGAGCGCGAGCAGGGACCAGCAGGTCGACTCGATGCGGGACTGCTTGCCTACGTAGTACCCCCACCCGGCCGGGTTCGCAGCCGCGAGCAGCTGACGCCGGAGCGGTGCGGTCACTGCCGAACGATCGAGGGGCATGATTCGTCGCCGATTGTAGCGCCGGGCCGGTGGCTCACCGCCTGGCGTCCGCGTGCCCTGCCAGGACCATCACGATCGAAGGCGGCATGTCGCGCCGAAATGCCTCCAGGCGCGCGAGGAGGCTTCGGGCATCCTCCTCGTCGCGCGCGTAGAAATTCACTGTCGATTCCTCCGCGCCGCCTTCGTCAGTCACCCACGTGGCGACCGGAATCCACGAACGGACAAAACGCTGACGCCCGCGAAACCACGCGTCGTAGACGATGGCGATTCGGACGTCGGCGTCATCGAGCCATCCGTTGATGAACGATGCGTCAAACGTATCCTGCCGGCGCGCCCGCGCAACCGGAAGTGACGCCAGACCCGCAAGATCGAGCACCTCTGCCTGCGTGTAGTAGCTCACGGCCCCGATGTCGTTCATCGCGATGCGCTCGCCTTCGTAGTGCTCACCGACGAAGCGGGCAATCTGACGCTGCTGACGAAAGACGTGCCCCGCGGTAGTAACGACGGCGGTGTGCGACTCGAGGACGCGACCGACCAAGAGCGTGACGACTGCGGCCAGGGCAGCGGCACCCAGGACCTGCCCCTTCCTCTGCACAACGGTCCATCCACTCGGCATGTCATTCAGCGCTGCTCCGACGCCGACGACCCCGAGCAACATCAGATACGACTCGTAGCGGTACAGGTATCCGAAGCGGGCGAGCAGCAGGTGAAGGGTCGCCGCAAAGAGGAAGACGACCAGACCGGGCTGCTCACACAGGCGGCCACCAGCTCTCGAGATGAGGACGAGCAGCAGGATGGCGAACAGCACAAGCGCCACGAAGGCCGGCGGCGCCGAAAGATGAATGACCCCCTGAATCACCGCGTGCGTCCAAGACTCGTGCACGGAGGGCAGAACCGTCTGCTTCATCATGATGCTGGCGGGAAGGAAGAACCAGCCATGCAAGAGATTCCACACGCCGAATCCGACGACTGGAGCAGCGGCGGCGCACGCGCCGACCAGGGCGGCGCGGTAGCGGCGCGAAAGCAAGAGGGCACAGACACATCCGCCGGCAACGAACACGCCCTCGAATCGCGTGGCGCATGCGAGCAGAACAGACGCGAAGAACCACACCAGTGTGCGCTGAGCGTCCGCAGCCGTGAGCCGTACCGTGCCCCACAGGGTGAGCAGCACGAACAGGTTGTTCAGCGAGTGCTCCATCCCGATCCAGACGAGAGGTGCCATCGGCGTACACAGCACCGTGGCGCACGCAACCGCGCTTGCCCTTGCTGGCGGGACCTGTCGCTCCTGGAGTATCGCGGTGACGACGGCCAGCGAGAGCGGCACGGCGACGAGATTGAGGACCAGGGGAACGGCGTCGCGCGTGCCGACAACGCGGTAGACGAGCGCCAGAGATGCCGTCCACAAGGGAGAGGAACTGGCGGAGGCGAAACCGGTCGCATTGATGCCCCAGACGCCGTGCTCTGCGAGCGTGTGCGCCATCGCCATGTGGATGTACGCATCGTCCAGCGCGTAGACGAGCTGATCCTGCGTCGTCCGGAGCAGGAGCCACGAGACCGCGGCGAAGACGATGAGGAACAGCAGGAGCGCGGCGGCGAGGGGACGTCGCGAGAATGGGGTCATGCCGCGTGATGTTCGCGCGCGGCGATCAGCTCCAGCCTGTCTCCCACGCGGGTCCCAGTGCGCTCGAGTGCGCCGGCGGCCATTTCGAGGACAACATACCCTCGCCAGGCGGCGATCATGCGCCAGGGAGGAACCGCGCTGCGGATCTTCATGACTCGGCCATCACGCGCCAGAAACGCCACGTCAATCGCGAACCGCATGAACCAGGTATGAATCGCACTTGTTGGTGCGATCAGCATCGCCGTGCCGGAAGGCAGCCCCTGGTGCAGGAGCAGCCCGGTCCGCCGTGACCGCGAGTCCAGCGCAGGCAGGATTGCGTCCGCCACCGTCAGGCCAGTGCGCCGGTTCGTCAGGATCAGCCGCCGCCCGGTCCCTGAGCGCAGCGGCGCGAGGAAGGTCGAGCGCATCGATCCGTTTATCGGGCGGTAACCGGCGCGAGATGACCCAAGTGGGGAAGCGGTGCCCCTGATGGTCCGAGCCTCGGACCAGAATGAGCGTCGAACTCGCTACAGCTCGAAGAACTGCACGATGAGCCTCCGCAGCTCATCGAGAGATTGCGCGGTGTTCAGCCCGGTGCGCAGGTGGGCACCACCGTCGACGCCCTTTGTGTAGTAGGCGCCGAGCGCCCGGATCTTGTTGATGACCCAGCGTTCGTGGCTGCGTTGCGCGCGCGTCGGTTCCTGCACGGCGCCGCCCTGACGCGGTGCGGTTACGCGGAATCCCTCGGGCTCGCGCACCCGTTCATTCAGGAGGAGCTCGATGTACTCCAGCAGGAAGCGGCCGCGGTCCTGGAGGGTGACCGTCCGAGCGGGCCGACCCGCCATGATGTCGGCGGCTTGGGCGAGGATCCACGGGTTACGCAGCACACCTCGGCCGACGAGCACGCCCTCCACGCCGCTTCGCAGCTTCTCAACGACCTGTTCTGGCGTCACGCAGTCGCCACTGCCAAACACCGGGATGCTGAGCCGCTCCGCCACCTCGGCGACGAGCGACCAGTCCGCCAGGCCCGAATAGCTCTGCTCCGCGGTCCGCCCATGGACCGTGACGGCACTGGCACCGGCATCCTCGACCATCTTGGCGAGCGTGGGTGCGTTGCGGCTGGAATCGTTCCACCCCGCCCGCATCTTCACCGTCACCGGAATCCGGACGGCGCGGGTCATCGCTGCGATCACGGACGCCGCGTGCTCGGGTTCCCTCATCAGGCTGCATCCCGCGTTGTGCTTGGCGATTTTCGGCACGGGACAGCCCATGTTGACGTCGACGATGTCGGCGCCCATGCCTTCCACGATGCGCGCGGCGTCCGCCATCTTCTCCGGGTCGCCACCGAAGATCTGTATGGAAACCGGCCGCTCCTCAATCGTGTACTCCGCGTACTCGAGCGTGCGATCGATGCCCCGCACGAGCCCTTCGGAGCTCACCATTTCCGAGACCACAAGGCCGCAGCCACCCTGGCGTTTCACCAGCCGTCGGAATGCGGAGTCGGTCATCCCGGCCATTGGGGCCACGCCAAGCGGTTGTTCGAGTTCCGCGGAGCCAATCCGCACAGATGCCTGCTGAACCGGCGTCTCCATCATCTCGATTCATTCTGCCTGAGAGACAGCCGTCGCGCGCCGACCTCGAGGCAAAAAGCGCAGTGCCCTATTCCGGGCATGGTGCGGGCAGGCGGTGGCCCGATCGTGAACAGAGGCAGACATTAGTTGGCCGGGCGACTAAAATCCGGACAGGCCGGCCAAATTTTTAGCCACTCCAAACGCGGTTTTAGGTTAGGGTTTAGGGCTAACAGCGCAGGTTCGACACGCCCCGGCGGTCAGACTTCGTCCTTCCTACCCCGGACGAAGCGACAGAGGTGCGCCCGGCGTCGGTTCCCCGCTGATGCTTCATGCCCCCGACGACGCCGTACGTCCTGATTGCGGTTTCCAACACAACGCGTGCGGCCATCTTCCGCGACGCGGCGGCTGAGTGTCTTCGGCTGGACGTGGCCGTTGTGCGTGACGGCGATGCGGCCATGGATACGATCACGAGCCGCGGAGTGCCGGCGCTGCTCATCGTCGATCTCTCACTGCCGAGAGTTGACGGGTTCACTGTCGTGCGCCGCTTGCGTCGCCTGGCCAGCGAGACGCCCACGCGTGTCATCGCCGTGTCGGCGCACGAGGCACTGAGAGCTGCAGCTGGTGAACTCTCAACCGCGCTGGGGATTTCGGGCGTGCTGGCTTTGGATGCCGACTCCGCTCGCCTTCAGGAATTGATCTTCGCCGGTCTCGACCCGACGCCTGACCTGGCAGAGGCACCTTCCCCGACGCCAGACCCGGCAGCGTCGCTGATCGATCCGGAGGAGGTCGTCGAACGCGCGTCAGTGGAGGTGAGGCGGCGTTTTCGCGTCCCGGCGAGCATTGGCTACTTGCGGGTCGGCGAGGAAGAGGGGCTGACCGTCCACGTCGCACTCCACGATGGCGAGCAGCTCGTCGCGGTGAAGGAGGCGGTCGACATGGCCTTGCTGCGACAGGTCGCGGAGTCGCAGGAACCGCTTGTGGTCCCGTCCGTCGAGGGGCACCCGCTGTTTGCCAGGATGATCGGGACGGGTGGATCGTCAGTTCGCGGGTTCGCCGCGGTCCCGATTGCCTCCAGCCGTGAGTTCGTGCGAGCGTCCCTTTGCGTACTCGATACGCAGCAGCTGACGTTGACGGCAGCCGATATCGACGCGCTGGCGGCATCCGCCCGGCAGGCCGGCGCCGAACTGGATCGCGCGACGACGGTCCTTGCAGAGCGGACGCCGTCGGTGTTCGAGATGCCCGACGATATCGAGGCGCTCCAGCAGCTTGCGGCAACCGATCCGTTGACCGGCGTGGCAAATCGCCGCGGCGGTGAGAAACACATCGCAAACGAGATCTCGCGGGCCCGCCGTGAGAAGCGTCCGCTGAGCTGCATCCTGATCGACATCGATCGCTTCAAGGCGGTGAACGATACGTTCGGTCACCAGGCTGGAGATCAACTGCTCCGGGATGTCAGCGGGCTCCTGCGGCGAACGGTGCGCGCGTACGACATCCTGGTGCGCTGGGGAGGCGAGGAGTTCCTGCTGGTGCTGCCTGGTGTGGACCTGAAGCTCGCACGAACGCTGGCCGACCGGCTGCGCAGTGCCGTCGAGGCGCTCGACACCCATGGCCTCGGGCGGGTCACCGTCTCCGCCGGGGCGGCCGAGTTCGAGAACGACTACGACTTCTCGTCGACGTTGCGCACCGCCGATCGCCGGCTGTACCAGGCAAAGGCAGCCGGGCGCAACTGCGTCGTCTGACGGTCGTCAGTACGGGCGGACGTCCGCGGCCTCGACGTCGACCGACACGGCCTGACCGATCAGGTCGACCGACAGCACCAGCCGGGCGTGCTGCACATCCTTCCTGACGAGCCGACCGACCACGCCACGCAGCGGCCCGTGCACCACTTCCACCATCTGGCCCTCGCGGACGAGTGGGCATGGGTCGAACTGCAGTTCGCTCGACACGAGCACACGGATGCTATCGAGTTCGACGTCGGGGATCGGTGCAGGCTTGCCGTCGAAGGACACGATGTTGACCACCCCGGTGCACTTGAGCACCGTGAGCGCGTCGGCGGGATCGAATCTGGCGAAGCAGTAGCCGGGGAACAGCGGCCAGTCGACCTTCTTGCGTCGATCCTTCCAGCGGCTCCAGCGTGTCACCGTCGGCAGGAAGGCTTCGACGCGGTGTCGCTCGAGCTGCTGGCGGACAACCTGCTCGTGGCGGGACCGGGTCCAGACCGCAAACCAATGCGCCCGGTCGGGGCTTGTGGAACTGGGCTGGTCCACAGTCACGCGCAACCGATGGGTCAGCTCTCTGCGGCCGTGCGCGGCTGCGTGAGCCCCTGGTCGTAGGCCTTTTTCACGTCAGCGTTCTTCCATTCGATGATGGCCTGGCTCCGGAGCTTGGTCAGGTACTTCTCGAACTCGTCCCTGCGCTTGTCCGTGAACACCTTGTTCGAGATCTCCTCGCGTGCCTCATCGAACGACTTCGTCTCTGCAGTGCTCGCCGCTTCCAGCTTCAGCAGCTGGTACCCACGCGGCGTGCGGAGAGGAGGCGTGATGTCGCCGGGCTTCATCGAGGCGAGCAACTTCTGCAGGTCGGGGGACAGATCGCCAGCGCTGAGTGGACCGATGAGACCACCGTTCGCCTTCGAAGCCGCGTCGGAAGCATCGGCCACGAGCTTCTCGAAGCTCTCGCCATTCAGGGCCCGCTGCCGCACGGCGTTGACACGCTCTCGTGCCTGCTCGTCACGAGCCACGTTGATGGTGGCGCCGTCGCCGGGAACATTGATGAAGATCTCGCGCAGCGTCACCGTTGGCGACGAGGTGAATTCGGCCCTGTGCGAGTCGTAGTACGCGCGCGCCTCCTCGTCGGTCACGGCGATCTTGCTCATCACCTCGTTCTGCTGCACGCGCGAGATGATCATCTGCCGCTCGAGGCTTCGGCGCAGATCGGAGAGCGTCATGTTCTCGGCCTTCAACGCGGCCTGGAACTGCTCGTCCGACTCGATCTTGTTGTCCTTCTTGATGCTGTCCAGCACGCTGTTGAACTGATCGTCGGCCATCTTGTAGCCGAGCTCACGGCCGCGCTGAACAAGCAGCATCTCGTCGACCGCGTTCACCAGTAGCTGCGGCGTGACCTGATCGAGCATGCGCTTCAGCTGCGCATCATCCGCCTTCGGATCGACCTGCTGGCCGCTCTGCCGCAGTGCGGCGATCTGGCGATTCTCGAGGTCGGTCTTCGTCATGATCTCGCCGTTCACCTTGACGATGATCTGCTCGATGATCTCGCCGTGCAGCACCGACCCGCCGACCACCAGGAATCCGACGAGGCACGCCGACCGCAACATCGTTCTGTAATGCATGGGTGTTCCAGATCCTAGCACCTACCGTTATCGCCAGCCGGACCGGGCCCGTCGACGGGCCGCGGCCACCCGGCCGCTGCTCCACGATGACCGTTCAGTCCAGCATCTCGGAGAGCAACCCGCCGACACGCTCGAACACACCGCCTGGTGCCCGGGGGTCGTCCTGTCGCGGCTTGAGAATCTCCGCTTTCGTGAACCCGGACTTCACTTCGTCCTCGCGTGCACGCGCCGTCCACCAGCTCGGCGCGATGTCCGGCCGTCGCTTACGCGGGTCGCGCGTGGCGGGCCGACCGGTTCCAGACTTCGGCATGGCGCTCTGTGGCGGCTGCGGCCCTCGGGCGTCTCTGCTGCTGCTATCCAGGGACAGCTTGAGCCCGGACGGCGGGAGGATCGTGAGGTCCCCGCGGCGGCGCACGAGGGTCACCATGCGGGCCGGATCCACCTTCGACTTGGGCCCAAACTTTAGGACGACGGTCCGGCCGTCGCGGTCGATGGATTCGATGCCGAGCTGATCCGCCATCACCCGGATTCGACCGTAGTCGGCCAGATTCAGCACGGAGGTCGGCAGCGGACCGTAGCGGTCGGCAGCTTCCTCCAGGATCCCATCGATCTCTTCGTCACGTCGGCTCGAGGCCACCTTGCGGTAGAGCATCAGGCGCTGGTTCTGGTCGGGAATGTAGGACTCGTCGATGCGCAGGTCGACCTTGAGGTTGACGTTCGCCCGCGTGTCGTCCTCGACCTCTTCACCCTTGAGCTCGCGAACGGTCTCCTCCAGCAGCTTCATGTACATCTCGAAGCCGACGGTCTCGATCTGGCCGCTCTGCTCACCGCCGAGGAGATTCCCTGCTCCTCGAATCTCGAGGTCGAGCGCCGCGACACGGAATCCGCTGCCGAGGTCGCTGAACTCCTTCATCGCAGCCAGGCGTCGCTTCGCGACCGGAGTCAGCGTGTCCTCAGGCGGAATCAGCAGGTAGGCATACGCGGGACGGTCGGAGCGCCCGACGCGGCCGCGGAGCTGGTAGAGCTGCGAGAGCCCGTACCGGTCAGCGCGGTTGATGATGATCGTGTTCGCGTTCGGGATGTCGAGACCATTCTCGACGATCGTGGTGGCCAGCAGCACGTCGAACTTCCGGGCCACGAAGTCGAGCATCGCGCGCTCGAGCTGCTCTTCGTCCATCTGTCCGTGGCCGACGACGATCCGCGCTTCGGGGACAAGACGCCTGAGCAGATCGCCGATCGCATAAATCGACTCGACACGGTTGTGGACGAAGTACACCTGGCCGCCGCGCTCCAGCTCATGCCGAACGGCCCGGGCGATCACCTGCTGGTCGAACTTGACGACGTTGGTCTGGATCGCAAGCCTGTCTTTCGGAGGCGTCTCGATGACCGACATGTCCCGGATGCCGACGAGCGACATGTTGAGCGTGCGCGGAATGGGTGTCGCGCTCATGGTGAGCACGTCCACCTTGCGCCGCATCTGCTTGATCTTCTCCTTGTGGCCGACGCCAAACCGCTGCTCTTCATCGACGACGAGTAGTCCGAGATCGTGGAACTTCACGTCCTTCGAGAGCAGCCGGTGAGTGCCGACGATGATGTCCAGCTTGCCCTCGGCCAGCCGTTCGAGCGTCTCCTTCTGCTCTTGCTTCGTGCGAAACCGGCTGACCATTTCGATGCTGACCGGAAAGCCGGCAAAGCGCTCACGCAGCGTCTTCTCGTGCTGGAAGGCAAGGATGGTCGTCGGTGCCAGGAAGGCAACCTGCTTGCCGTCCATGACGACCTTGAACGCGGCCCGCATCGAGACCTCGGTCTTGCCGTAACCGACGTCACCACACAGCAGCCGGTCCATCGGCGTCGTGGACTCGAGGTCTTTCTTGATGTCGTCGATGGCCGACTGCTGATCGACCGTCAGGTCGTAGGGGAACGCGTCCTCGAACTCCTGCTGCCAGTGCGAGTCAGGGCTGAAGGCGTGACCCGGAACGGCCTTGCGGGAGGCATAGAGCTTCAGCAGCTCCTCCGCCATGTCCCGCATCGCTTTCTTGACGCGGGTCTTCGCGCGTTCCCAGGTGGTGCCACCGAGTCGATCGATAGGTGGACGCGACGCGCCGGTGTACTTCTGGACGAGGTCGAGGCGCTCGACGGGGACAAACAGCTTGTCTTCCCCCGCATAACGAAGCTCGAGGAATTCCTGCTGCTGGTCACCGACGCCGATCTGCTTCAAGCCGACGAACACGCCGATGCCGTGGTCCACGTGCACGACCAGATCGCCGACCTTCAGGTCGCGCAGGTCGGACAGGAAGGCCTTGCTCGCCGCGCGTCGCCGCTCTGTCCGCCGCTCCTCCTCGAAGACGTCGCATTCCGCGTAGATCTGAAGCCCAGCGTCGGGGAGTCGAAAGCCGGCAGTGAGGTTGCCGATCGCCACGAGAACCGAGGCGTAGCGGGCGTCGTCCGCGTGGTCGACCGGCACGGCAAACAACTCGTATTCCTTCAGCAGTTCGATGACGCGCTCGGCGCGTCCCGGCGTGTTCGCGACGAACAGCACTGTTTCGTGATCGTGACGAAGCCGCTTGATCTCGCCGACCCAATCGCCAATACGGCCGTGGAACTCCAGGCTCGGCTGGCAGCGGACGTGACCGGTTGCAGGGGCCGTCGGTTCGACCACTCCCGCGGCAATCGCCAGTTCCACGAGGGCCGTGGCAGTACCGAGCCGCGCCTTGACCGCGTCTGCGTCGACGAAGAGCTCGTCCGGCGGCCGCAACTCGCTCGGCACGAAGCGCGGTGGCCGGCGGGAAGAGACGTGGCGCTTTGACGGGGTGCCCTCGCTCGCTCGCGCCGTCGCAGGTGCCGTCAGCACCTTCCGCGCGCCTTCGGTCCGCACGGTGACTGCCGCTCGCGGCGCCGGCGCAGCGTCCTGTCCTTCTTCCTCGTCCCACCCGTCGTCGACCCATTCCTCTTCTGCAGGCGCCGGTTCGCGAGAGGTGACCGTGTCGTAACTGCCCTGGACCTGGCCAACGAGACGATCGATAGCCGCGAGAGTCTCGTCTGGCTCGGAGACGATCACCCGCGAGTCCCGACTGCGGGAGAGGTAGTCGAAGATGGAGCCCTCGCGGTCGTCGCCGAGCACGTCAGCGAGGGGCACGATCGACAGCTGGTCGATCGGCTGGATGGAGCGCTGCGTCGAGGGGTCGTACGTGCGGAGCGTTTCGATGGTATCGCCGATGAACTCCAGGCGGACCGGTTGCGGTGCGTGCGCAGGGAACACATCCAGGATGCCTCCGCGCACCGCGAACTCTCCGTGTTCGTCCGCCGGGTCCTCTCGACGGAAGCCGGCGTCGACGAGGAGCTCGCCGAGGTCGGTGGGCGCGATCTCGTGCCCTGGCTTCAGCTCGATCGACGCGTTCAGCAGGCGCGTCGGAGTGGTCACGCGCGGGAGGAGGGCGGCCGCCGAGGCCACGACGACACGGGCGGTCCCGCTCGCCATGGCGTGGAGCGCACGCGCGCGTGCGGACGTCACGCCGACGTGTGGTGTCATCCCGCGATAGGGATCCACCTCGTGCGAAGGGTAGGCAAGCACTGCCTGTTCTGCTGCGGCGTCGGAGAGCCCCTCGAGCGTGGACATGAAGAAGCACACGTCGCGCACCGCCTGCTCGAGATCCCGGTCGGTCGGGACCACGTACAGCACGACACCTCGCGGAAGGACGTGAGCCGCGTTGGCGACAAGCAGTGCTTTTGCGGAAGGGCTGAGGCCTGAGAAGGTCGACGACTTCGCGTCGAGTCCACTACGGACCACCGCCTCCTTGAGCAGGGCACGAACGTTGAGTGAGGTCGACGTCGCCACGGTAACGTTCCAGTGTACACGGCACGCGGGTCGGCGGGCGGGGCAGCCGATCGCTGCGTCAGACCGTCGCCGCAGTCTAGGCTGGCCGCGCGCTCAGTGCAGGACGGGTAGCTAGCGCGTGTTGGGCCGGGAGCGGCGCGCGCGCTCGACGAGGTTCGTGGTCGAGTGTCCCTCTTCGACCGCGATCCGCACCACCTGGCCGCCGCGCGCCTCGACGATGTCTCGTCCCACCACCGCGTCGTGCGCCCAGTCCGCACCCTTCACGAGCACGTCGGGCTGGAGTTCCTCGATGAGGTTGAACGGGGTCTCCTCGTCGAAGATTGTCACGACGTCGACGCAGCCCAACGCCGACAGCACCTCCGCGCGTTCGTGCTCAGGCGTAATGGGTCGCTCGGGCCCCTTGTTGGCCTTGACCGACCGATCGGTGTTGAGGCCGACGATGAGCAGGTCGCCGAGGGCGCGAGCCTGTTGCAGGTAACGTACGTGTCCCGGGTGCAACAGGTCGAACACGCCGTTCGTGAAGACAAGTCGCTTGCCTTCTGAACGGCGTGCGTTGGCGAAGCGGGCGGCGTCGGCGCGTTCGAGCACGGGCACGCCCAGCAGTCTATCGTGAGCGCGGACCTCAGTGGGTGTGTGACCTGGCCATATCGCGGCACAACTCGGCGCACCTGCGGCACTGATCGGCGCAGAGCTGCATCTGCTCCTCTTGAGCAAGGGCCTCGCAGCTCTGGGCGCACGCATCACACACGGAGGCGCAGGTGGAGCAGACCTCTCCGTGGAGCGGAGAGCCTCGCATCATGAACTGGGCGTCGACAAGGCAGATGTCGGCGCAGTCCATCATGAGACGGATGTGTTCCGGAGCGGCGTGGCGCCCCCCGAGCTGAAGACAATGGGTGATGGATTCGACGCAGACTTCGTGGCAGTTCAGGCAGGCCTGGATGCAGCGGTCCATCTCGGCTGAGCGGGCAGTGTCCATGGATTTACCTCCATGCGGGTCCGCTGCAGGGCCGATGCCGTGTGGCTAGATCTTGTCGATCTCGTTCGTGAACTGGACCGCTCCCGAGAAGCGCCACCGATGCGGGGGCCGGTAGATCCCGGCGTCGTGCGTGCGCGACTTGACGCGGAACGTATACAGCAGCCGGTGGTAATCGTACGGGAAGCCATCGCGCTTGTGGATGGCGACGTCCAGCTTGTAGGTGCCTTCGACCAGGTCGAGCCGTTCGATCTCGAACGTGGCCTGCACCGTGCCCTCGATGTGCACGGGAGTCATTTCTTCGAGGTACGTGTTCGTCCCGTAGCAGCAGACGCCCTCGGCGTTGAACAGCCCAATTCCGAAGACGAAATCGGTGACCGCCTCGCGGGCCTGTACCGTGACGCGCACGCCCATCGCGTCCCCTGAGTGGAAGACGAACGAAGCCGCGCCGTCCTTGTCGAGGAGCGTCACGTCGGTGATTTCGATTTCACGCGACCCCCAGCGGCCTTCCGTTTCTTCGAAGAAGTTCTTCAGCTCAGGCTCAGCCGCGGCGGGCTCCGCGGAGGAGGCCTCGGCCTCGATGTGCGGAATGACGCCTTCGCTCGGGTGCGGCTCGTCGCTGTCGCCGCGCTTCGCGGCCTCGACGGCCTTGGCGGTTGTCGTGGCGAGGAGCGCTTCCTCACCCTTCTCGACAGCGGTGAGGTACATGTCCACCATCCGCTTCGGATCGCCGTGACCCATGACGCGCCCCTCGTCGATCCACACGGCTTCATCACAGAAGCGCTCGACGAGCCCAAGGGAGTGCGTGACGAGGAGGATGGTCTTGTTGCGTCGACGGAACTCCGCGAACTTGTCGAGGCACTTGTGGGTGAAGCCCTCGTCGCCCACGGCGAGCACTTCGTCCACCAGCAGGACATCCGGGTCGACGTGGATGGCCACGGCAAATCCAAGCCGCATGTACATCCCCGAGGAGTACGTTTTCACCGGCGCGTCGATGAACTCGCGCAGCTCGGCGAAGTCGACGATCTCGTCGAAGCGCTGCTGGATCTGGCTCTTGGTCAGCCCCAGCATGATGCCGTTGATGAAGACGTTCTCCCGCCCCGAGATCTCGGGGTGGAACCCTGCGCCCAGTTCGATGAGGGCCGAGATGCGGCCTTCGACCGTGACCGTCCCGCTGGTGGGCTTGGTGATCCCGGCGACGAGCTTCAGCGCCGTGCTCTTGCCCGATCCGTTTCGACCGATGACGCCGTACGTGGAACCCTTGGGTACTGCGAAGGAGACGTCCGTCAGGGCGGGGAAGGTCTCCGCCGCCGTGAGGTCCCTGAGGATGCTCCGCTGCAGGAGCGCGCTCTTCAGGGTCGCGAACTGCCGACCGCTGTAGCGGCGGTAGATCTTCGTGACGTGATCGAGTTCGATCGCGTTCATCGCGGCTGCTCTACCACAGAGGACGCCCGGTCATCGCTGGTCGGTCCGTGAACTCCGTCGCAGGGCGTCATACGGCTTCCGCAAACGAGTCACGCAACCGATCGAAGAACCAGTAGCCCGCCAGGAATACGAACACGGACAAGACCCCAAGCGCCAGCAGCCAGCGTGCGTGCCCGACGGGACCTGGGAAGAAGAGGATCTCCTGGTACGACACGGCCAGGTGCGTAAAGGGGTTCAGGTCGAAGAGCCACTTGTACTGCCGGACGTTCTCGTCCTGCCACGGGTAGATGATCGGCGTGGCGAAGAACCAGAACATGAGCAGGTTCGACAGCAGGTCGCGGATGTCCCGATAGTGCACCGTCAGCGCCGACAGGAAGAGCGCCAGGCCGGCCGTGAAGACCAGTTGCACCAGCACCACGACGGGGAACCACAGGAGCCCGGCTGGATCGGGCCAGTGACGGTAGCCGATGAGGAACGCGATCAGGATCAGCAGGCCCAGGAAGTAGTGGACCATGTTGGCGAGCACGTTCACGATCGGCAGGATTTCCGCCGGGAACAGCACCTTCTTGATCAGGTTGCCGCCGGATACCAGGGCCCCTGAGGCCTCCATCAACGACGAAGAGAACCAGTTCCACGGAAGGATGCCGCAGAACATGAACACCGCGTACGGCTGCGCGATCGGGTTCCGGTTGGGCAGGACCACCGTGAACACGAAGGTGTAGATGGAAAGCAGCAGCAGCGGATTGATGAACGACCAGAGGAAGCCGAGAACGGACCCGCGATAGCGCGCCTTCAGTTCCCGTGCGACGAGGCTCTGGATGAGCCCACGGTAGCGGATCAGCTTCGCGAGGTTGGAGAGCATGTGCAGCGACCCGCCACGGCTGGAGCGCCAGGCGGGTCGGGCTTACATCATCCGCGAACGCGGGCCCGTGATGCGACCTGCAGTCGGATGAGGGACTTCATGAGCGCCACGCGGGCACGCTCGAAGTCCATGTCGGGTTGCGGGGAGGCCAGCCGTTCCTCGGCGCGCCTGCGCGCCGCCTCGGCGCGAGCCACATCGATCTCGTCGGCCCGTTCGGCGATCTGCGCGAGGATGGTCACGCGGTCCGGCTGCACCTCGGCGAATCCGCCAGAGAGCGAGATGAAGTGCGTCTCGCCACCGTGGCGATACCACAACTCACCAGTGCCGAGCAGGGCGAGCAGCGGCGTGTGCCCAGGCAGGACACCGAAGTAGCCTTCGGCGCCAGGGATCTCCACCTCGTCGACCGTCGCGTCGACGATCGAGCGTTCCGCCGAGACGATCTGCAGCTGCAGTTTGTTTGGGATATCTGAAGCCATATGACCCAACGGGCGTGGGGCTACAGACTCCGGGCTCCGGGCAGTGTCGACTTCAGACCGAAGCCGATGTGCCCGGAAGCCTGGAGACGGAAGCCTGACGCCTGATTACGCCGCAGCCGTCTGCCGCTTGCGGAAGCGCTCCACGACCTCTTCGATCGTGCCGACCAGGTAGAAGTCCTGTTCCGGAATCTCGTCGTGCTTGCCCTCGACGATCTCCTTGAAGCCGCGGATCGTGTCGGCGATCGGCACGTACTTGCCCTCGAGCCCCGTGAACTGCTGGGCGACGAAGAAGGGCTGTGAGAGGAACTTCTGGATCTTGCGGGCGCGGGCCACCGTCAGCTTGTCGTCTTCCGAGAGTTCGTCGATGCCGAGAATGGCGATGATGTCCTGCAGGTCCTTGTAGCGCTGGAGGATCTGCTTCACGGCGCGGGCCGTGTTGTAGTGCTCGTCGCCGAGGATCCGGGGATCGAGGATGCGCGAGGTGGACGCGAGCGGGTCGACCGCGGGGTAGATGCCGAGCTCCGCGATGGCGCGCGACAGGTTCGTCGTGGCATCGAGGTGGCCGAAGGTCGTCGCCGGTGCCGGGTCCGTGTAGTCGTCGGCAGGGACGTAGATCGCCTGCACCGACGTGATGGAGCCCTTCTTCGTGGAGGTGATGCGCTCCTGCATGGCGCCCATCTCGCTCGAGAGCGTCGGCTGGTAACCGACTGCGGACGGCATACGACCCAGCAGTGCGGACACTTCAGAACCCGCCTGCGTGAAGCGGAACACGTTGTCGACGAAGAGCAGCACGTCCTTGCCTTCGGCGTCGCGGAAGTACTCGGCGACCGTGAGCGCGGACAGGCCGACGCGCAGGCGGGCGCCTGGCGGCTCCGTCATCTGGCCGTAGACGAGTGCGGCGCGCGACTTGGACGCGTCGTTCGTGTCGATGACGCCCGACTCCTGGAACTCGAGCCAGAGGTCGTTGCCTTCACGGGTCCGTTCACCGACGCCGGCAAACACCGAGACACCGCCGTGCTTCATGGCGATGTTGTGAATGAGCTCCTGGATGATGACCGTCTTGCCGACGCCCGCGCCGCCGAACAGGCCGATCTTCCCGCCCTGCAGGTACGGCTCGAGGAGGTCGATGACCTTGATGCCGGTCTCGAACANNAGTTCGGTCGACTGCTGCTCGAGCGTCGGGGCGGCTCGATGGATCGGCCAATGTTCCTTCGCATTGACTGGGCGATCCGGGTAGTCGACCGGCTCGCCGAGCACGTTGAGCACGCGCCCGAGCGTTTCCGGCCCAACGGGCACGCTGATGGGCGCGCCGAGGTCCTCGGCCATCATGCCGCGACGGAGGCCGTCGGTGGGCTTCATCGCCACCGCGCGAACGCGGTTCTCTCCGAGGTGCTGTTCGACCTCGGCGATGATGTCGATGTCGCCGACTTCCTTGGTCGAGGCCTTGATGCGCAGCGCGTTGTAGACGGCCGGCAGCTGGCCCGCCTCGAACTCGACGTCGAGGACCGGGCCGATGATTGCAACGATCTTTCCGAACGTATTCGCCATATTTCGTCCACGAAGTGACTCCGGCTCGCCGGAGTTCGGATTCGTTAAAGCGCCTGCGCGCCCGAGACCACCTCGATGATTTCGCGAGTGATGGCAGCCTGACGCACCTTGTTCATGTAG
>JAFDVO010000055.1 GCA_018268955.1 Acidobacteriota bacterium
GAACAACCTATTTAGCAACTACACATAGGCGGCTGAATTCGGCGAGTAGTTCGGATCGCTCGGGTTCGGCCGGTCCTTCCTCACGAAGTTGTCGAACATCGGCTGGGTGAAGACGATGGCGCCCTTGAGCGTCGACTTCATCGCATCGATCTGCTCCGGCGACTTGTCACCGGCGAGCACCGGGGCGCCCACGAGTTCGCCGGCGGTCGACTCCGACCACCCATCGGCATACGCGATGATCGGCATGTAGCGCGGTTCGATCATCTCGACGACCACGCGCTGTGCCTCCCAGCCGCGCCCGAACTTCCACGGCTCGAGCCGTGGGTTCGAGAGCCCGAACGACTCCAGCTTCTCTCGCGCCCACTCCGCCGCGCGCTTGTGCGCGGGCGAGGCCGTCAGCCGCGGCCCGATGTCCACCGTCAACGTGTCGAACATCGCGTCGACCTGCGAGTGCTCCATGCCTTCGACCCGAATGCGATCGAACAGCGCCGCATCCGATCCGGACTGCGCAAACGGCACGGCAACCGCCACGGACACCACGGCAGCAAGAGCAAGGGGCATTTTCATGGGCGACACTTTACGGTACTGGACGGCCGCTGGGGAGCAAAAACGAGGGACGGACGCAGGCGGCCGCACGGGCCGGAAATTGGGGACTGGGGGCTGGGGACTCGGAATGCATGATCGGAAACCTCCCGCTTGTCTGCATCGCACGATGCTGGCGCCACTCCCACTTGGGCGCGTTGCACGATCGCAGGAATTGCCAGGATGCGAGGGATACCTTCGTATTTCGGGCCGTTAGCCGCTAGCTGCTGAGTGGCACCGCGCGTGCGAGAGAACCGCCGCGTGACTTCCCCGCATACCTATCGTGACTTGACGGTCTGGCGGGTGTCGCTCGAACTGGTTGTGGAAATCTACCGGGCCACAGAGCGATTTCCGCGCAGCGAGCTGTTTGGCATCACCAGCCAACTGCGCCGCGCGGCGGTGTCAGTGTGCGCCAATCTGGCGGAGGGCAATAGCCGCCATTCGACAGCGGCGTACATCAACCACATCAATGTCGCGCTCGGCTCGCTGGGAGAACTCGGTGCGTTGCTCGAAATCAGCATGAGACTCGGGTACATCGCCATCGACGACGGACGGCGGCTCACTGAGCACACGGACCGAGCGGGTCGACTGTTTTCAGGCCTCCGCGCTGCACTCAAGCGTCGAACCGAACGCACGTCCGATGACGGGCATGGCATTGCGACATAGCCGCCAGAGTCGGCGAGCCGTTCTTCCCAAGACCGAGTCCCGACTCCCGCCCCCCCGTCCCGAATTCCGAGTCCCCAGCCAGAGTTCCGAGTCCTCAACCCGAGGTCCCAGTCCCCAGCCCCGAGTTCCCAGCTAATGCACTCCCCTCGAACCCGTGAGTGCGGCGGGGTCTGCGCCCAGGCGCCGGATGGCGCGCTCCCACATCTGGTCTGAGGGGGTGTTGAACACGAGGTCCGCATCGACGTCGCTGAGGAGCCAGGAGGACTCGGCGAGTTCGTGTTCGAGCTGGCCCGGGCCCCAGCCTGAGTAGCCGACGACGAGCCGGGCGTTCTCCGGTGGGTCGGGCTCGAGGAGGCGGCGAAGCAAGTGCGGCGAAGTCGAGAGGTAGACGCCGTCGGCGATCTGCACCGCACCGGCGACTTCCGGCTGCTCCGGTCCGCCCCCGACGAGAATCCAACTCCGCTGCGGCTCCACAGGTCCGCCCACCCAGATGTCCAGTTCGCGGTCGGTGGACACCGGGGGATCCAGGTGCACCATCACCGTGCCGGTGGTGACGAGCGGCCGGTTCAGCACCAGGCCGAACGCACCGTCCTCGCTGTGCTTGCACAGCAGCACCACCGTGCGCGCGAAGTTCGGGTCCATCAGCTGGGGCATGGAGAGGAGCAGCGCTGGGGCGAGGGAACTCACGACAGCCTCCCGGCTACGAGCCGCAGATCGTCAACGAAGCGGGCCGTCTCGCGGTGGCGCGTCTCTGCGTCGGGAGCCCGCAGGATGGCTGACGGGTGCACGGTCGCGAGCACGAGTGGCGCCAGCGCCGAGTCGACGAACAAGCCCCGATGCGCGGTCAGCCTGAACGACCGTCCGAGCAGGGCCTGGGCGGCAGTGGCCCCGAGACAGACGATCGCCTCGGGGCGCACCAGCGCAATCTCAGTATCCAACCATGGGCGGCACGCTGCAATCTCGGAGGCGCGGGGCTTCTTGTGAATCCGGCGCTTGCCGCGCGGCTCCCACTTGAAGTGCTTGACGACGTTGGTCACGTACACGTCCTGTCGATCAACGCCAGCCTCGGCGAGTGCCTGATCCAGCAACCGGCCCGCCGGACCCACGAACGGATGCCCGGTCAGGTCCTCCTGGTCGCCCGGCTGCTCCCCAACCAGCATGATCCGCGCGCGGCGGGGCCCCTCGCCAAACACCGTCTGGGTGCCGCGTTTCCACAGCTCGCAGCCCCGGCACTCCTGCGCCGACTCACGCGCCGTCCTCAGGGTGGGGCGGTCCGGGATGAACTCGGCGGCCGAGCGTCGTGTCTCCTCCGGCATTGTCTGCTGCCACCTGGAAGTTGCGCCGGAGCCCGGCCTTCCGGGCACGGGACATGGCGCTGTTGACCAGGGCGGTCTTGAGGTCCGCGTCCGACAGGTGCAAGAGCTCGTCCACCGAGCGGCCGTCCCAGACGGATCGCGGCTGCCAGGCCGGGTCCCCGCTCTCGGGAGCGGTGGCGTTGTAGGGGCAGACCTCCTGGCAGATGTCGCACCCGTACACGTGGGTGCCGACGGCCGGCTTCAGCTCGTCAGGGATCTCGCCCCGCTGCTCGATGGTGAGGTACGAGATGCAGCGGCGGGCGTCGAGTACTCCCGGTGCGACAAGCGCCTGGGTCGGACACGCGCGCAGACAGAGCGTGCACGCCCCGCATCGATCGGCTGCTGGAACGTCAGGCGGCAGCTCGAGGCTGCAGATGATCTCCGAGAGGAAGATGAACGACCCGAGTTCCGGGTTGATGACGCAGCAGTTCTTGCCGATCCAGCCAATGCCCGCGTGCCTCGCAAACACCCGTTCCTGCACCGGCCCGGTATCGACATAGGGGGCCGCGTTGAACGGCTCCGTGTGGACCTGGTGCATCCAGGCGATCAGCTGGTCCATGCGCCGCATCAGCACGTGGTGGTAGTCGTCTCCCCACGCGTAGCGTGAGATGTGCGCCTGCCTCGGATCCGTAGCATCGATGCTGAACGGCCGCTCGGTGTTGTAGACGGTGGCCAGCACGATGACGCTGCGTGCCGACTCCAGCGCGCCATGGGCATCGGCGCGGAGGTCGGCGCTGCGCTCGAGAAATGTCATCTCGCCTGCATACCCGCGGGCCAGCCATTCCTTGAACGCCGAAAGCTCCGGGAGACCGGAAGGAGGTGCGATGCCGCACGCGTCGAACCCGAACGCGCGGGACTGCTGCTTGATGAGAGGAACGAATTCGGAGGGAAGCAACGAGGGAATTGGTGAATTGGTGATTGGTAAGTTGGTAACTCAGCGCCCCGGCAAACAGCGTTCGTTCACCACGTTACCGAACCCCCGACTCACCATTCACCAACTTCACCACCGCACTCACTCGGCAATGCTCTTCCTCGAGTGCGTGTCGATCAGCGCGCCACCGCGAAGCACGCGGAGGTCACCGAGCTTCGGTGGGGAACCGTGCAGCTCGGTGTTCTCCATGACTTCCGTGGTGGGAGCTCTTTGACACAGGCTCTTATTTCCTGCTGACGAGCTGACGCAGGACGTACGGCAGGATGCCCCCGTGCCGGAACGCGACCAGTTCTTCCGGCGTGTCGATGCGGACGAACGCGTCGAACTCGATCGTCTTCGCGCCAACGGCCTTCACCTTCACCGTACCGTGCGGGCGCAGCCCCTCGGCGACGCCGCTGATCTCGAACTGTTCGGTCCCGGTCAGGCCGAGCGACGCCGCGTTCTGCCCGTTGGTGAACAGCAGCGGCAGCACGCCCATGTTGACGAGGTTGCTGCGGTGGATGCGCTCGAAGCTTTCCGCAATCACTGCCTTCACGCCGAGCAGCGCCGTGCCCTTGGCCGCCCAGTCCCGCGACGAGCCTGAGCCGTATTCCTTGCCGGCGAGGATGACGAGCGGCACGCCGGCGTCCTTGTACTTCATCGCCGCGTCGTAGATCGCCATCACCTCACCACCCGGCTGGTAGGTGGTCCAGCCGCCCTCGGTTCCGGGAGCGAGCTGGTTCTTCAACCGCGTGTTCGCGAACGTGCCGCGCATCATCACCTCGTGGTTCCCACGACGGGCCCCGTACGAGTTGAAGTCCACCGGCTGCACGCCGCGCTCGATGAGGTACTTGCCTGCCGGGCTGTCCTTCTTGATGTTGCCGGCGGGCGAGATGTGGTCGGTCGTGATGCTGTCGCCGAGGATCGCCAGCGCACGCGCACCGACGATGTCGGTGAGGGCCGCCGGCTCCATCGTGATGTTCTCGAAGAACGGCGGGTTCCGGACGTACGTGGAGTCCGGCTCCCAGGCGAAGCGATCGCCGGTCGGCACGTCGAGCGTCTGCCAGCGCGTATCGCCACTGAACACGTCGGCGTACTGCTGCCGGAACATCTCGGCCGTCACGGCCTTGAGCATCGTCTCCTGGATCTCACGGCTGGTCGGCCAGATGTCGCGCAGGAACACGTCCTCGCCGTTCTTCCCCTTGCCGATCGGCTCGGTGGTGAGGTCCAGGTTCATGGAGCCAGCGAGCGCATACGCAACAACGAGCGGCGGCGACGCGAGGTAGTTCGCGCGCACCGCCTGCTGGATGCGCCCTTCGAAGTTGCGGTTGCCCGAAAGGACGGACGCCACAACGAGCCCCTTCGCATCGATCTCGGCCTGCACGTCCTCGGGCAGCGGGCCGCTGTTGCCGATGCAGGTCGTGCAGCCGTAGCCGACGAGGTTGAAGCCGAGCTGATCGAGGTAGGTGTCCAGCCCAGCCTGGCGCAGGTACTCGGTGACGACCTTCGAGCCCGGCGCCAGGGAGGTCTTCACCCACGGCTGCCGCGCAAGCCCCTTCTCCACCGCCTTCTTCGCCAGGAGACCAGCCGCCAGCATCACGCCGGGGTTCGAGGTGTTCGTGCAGCTCGTGATCGCGGCAATCACAACCGACCCGTTCTCGAGCTGTCCGACAGCCGGTTCGGCCACCGCAACGGCGGCCCCCCCGGCCACGCCTGCGACCGCCGCCGGCTTCTTGGCTGCCGCCAGGGTCGGCAGCGCCGACGCGAACCCGGCCTTCGCATTCTTCAGGGACACCCGGTCCTGCGGACGACGGGGCCCGGCGAGGCTCGGCTCGATGGTCGTCAGGTCGACGTCGATCGTCTCCGTGAACGTCGGGTCCGCAGCGCCCTTCTCGAGGAAGAGCCCCTGCGCCTTCGCGTACGCCTCGACGAGCTGCGCGCGCGATTCGTCGCGGCCGGACAGGCGGAGGTAGTCGATCGTCATCGCGTCGATCGGGAAGATCGCGATCGTCGCGCCGTACTCGGGGCACATGTTCGCAAGCGTCGAACGGTCCGCAATCGTCAGGTGCTGCAGCCCCTCGCCGAAGAACTCGACGAACTTGCCGACGACACCATGCTTCCGGAGACGCTCGGTGATGGTCAGCACAAGGTCGGTTGCCGTGGTGCCTTCCGGCATCACGCCAGTCAGCCGGACGCCCAGCACCTGCGGGATCAGCATCGAGATCGGCTGGCCGAGCATCGCGGCCTCGGCCTCGATGCCGCCAACGCCCCAGCCCACCACACCAAGGCCGTTCACCATCGTCGTGTGCGAGTCGGTGCCGACCAGCGTGTCCGGGAACGCCACCGCCTGGCCATCGACCTGCTCCTCGCAGACGACGCGCGCCAGGTACTCGACGTTGACCTGGTGCACGATGCCCGTGTCCGGCGGCACCACGCGGAAGTTGCGGAAGGCGTTCTGGCCCCAGCGGAGGAACGCGTAGCGCTCCTTGTTGCGCGAGAACTCGAGCTCGGCGTTCAGCTCGAAGGCGTTCGCCTGGCCGAAGTAGTCCACCTGGACCGAGTGGTCGATGACCAGCTCGACCGGCTGCAGCGGGTTCACCTTGTTCGGATCACCGCCAAGCCGCGCGATGCCGTCGCGCATGGCCGCGAGGTCGACGACGCAGGGGACGCCCGTGAAGTCCTGCAGCAGGACGCGGGCGGGGGCGAACGAGATCTCCTTCTGCGCCGCGCTCTTCACATCCCAGCGGGCAAGCGCCTCGATGTCGGCTTTCTTGACGAAGCGGCCGTCCTCGTGGCGAAGCAGGTTCTCGAGGAGGATCTTGAGCGAGAACGGGAGGCGCGCGATTTCCGGAAAGCCGGCCTTCTCGAGCGCGCCGAGGCTGAAGTACTGCACACCACGCCCACCGACCTGCAGGGTCGTGCGCGTGCCGAAAGTATCTACGGTCGACATCGGTGACCTCTTGAAAACGCCAATCGTACCACAGCGGCCCGGCCCCGCCGGCCCGTGGAACCGGCGGGCACATCGCTTGCGAGACAGGACCCGCGGAGGAACCAGATGGCAGACCAGCAGAACCGATCCCGCGACGACGCGCCGAACCACGCCTCAGCGAAGGAGAAGGCAGAAGGCTCGCGGGAAAACCTGAACGTCGACGCACCAGCCCAGTCGGGCGGGGGGATTACGAACCGGCCGCTCGAGGAAGAACAGGAAGAACAGTCAGAGGTCCCGCCGCGCGGCCAGCGGAAGGACGAGGGGAGCCATGCGTAACGACAGCCGCCCGATGTTCGAGCACAGCCCCGCATCGCCCTTCGGCGGACCTGACGATCGACCCGAGCCGAGTGAGCGTCCCGACAGCCGCGACACGATTGCCCACGGGCGCGAGTCGCACATCATCCACCCGGAAAGCGAGAAGAACGAACCGAACAGCCCTGACGATCCCGTGATGCCGCAGAACGACGCGAGCCTCAACACGAAGATCTGAGGAAGGGGCTGGAAGGTCGCCTCAGCTGCGTGCGGCCGCGCCCCTCAGCAGGTCGCGGATCTCGGTGAGGAGCTTCTCTTCCGCACTCGGCGCCGGTGGCGCTGGGGCAGGAGCGGGCACCTCAGCCTTCTTCTGCCGTGCAGCGTTCATCGCCTTGACGACCAGGAAGAGGGCAAACGCCACGATGAGGAAGTTCACCACCGCGTTGAGGAAGAGCCCGTAGTTGAGCGTCGTGGCGCCCGCCGCCTTCGCCGCGGCGACCGACGCGTACGGACCCGCGGTCGCCCCTTCCTTCAGCAGGATGAACCGCTGGGAGAAGTCCAGGCCACCGCTGACGAGCCCGATGACCGGCATCATCACGTCCTGGACCACTGAGTTCACGATCGCGCCGAACGCCGCGCCGATCACGATGCCGACCGCGAGATCGACCACGTTCCCCTGCATCGCGAACTTCTTGAATTCCTGGAACATCTCGTCCTCCTTGCGGCGTGCTGCAGGCCGACCCTGGACAGGATCCACGCGCCGAGGCGACGCGGATCGCCGCTAGAAGCGGGCGAAGAAGGCGGCGGTGACGGCCGGCGCGCCGCGCATCCTGCTGTCCGGGGCAACACCGTCGCGCAGAAACGCTGCGCGGACGTCCACGCGCGCGCCCGTGGCTTTCACGCGCCGCGGATGAGTTGCCGCACGGACATAATACAGCCCCCCGCCGGCATAAAACGACCTTCCTGTCTCAACGAGTGTCCGTCCGTCATTCAACTGCCGCAGGTACCCGAGGCCGCCCGTCACGAACGGGGTCAACCGGCCGCGCGCGCCCACGGGCGCGAGCAGCCCGCCTTCGACGAGGAACTGGGTCACCGGAGCCCGTGCCTGCGTGTCCGGAACCTTCTCCACATCGTTGGTGACGCGCACCGTCAGGCCGGTTGGGCTGTACGAGAAGCTGCCCTCGACCCGCAGCGCACGTATCGCCCGCACGGATACGGTGGCGGTGGCGCCCACCGACCGATCGAGCTGGCTCGTCGTACTGAAGAGCGACCGCGTGCTGTTGCCGAACGTGGTCTCTTTCGCGTCGACCGTTCCGAAGTCCAGCGGCCCCATCCACCGGACGCCGCCTGCGATTTCCACCCGGTCGTGCGGGCCGCCCTGTGCGATCACCGTCGTGACGGTGAAGAACAGCAGGCACGCGGTCGCACCCGCGGCGATGACACACGCCCTCACTTCGACACCACACCGATCTCCGCCGCACCGCTGTCTCCGCCGCGCGGCACGATCACCAGCCGTTCGAAGTAGGTCGTCGTGAAGTTGACGTCGACCGGGTCCGCTGCATCGAAGAAGCTCGTCGTGTCCGCGTCGTCAAGTGGTTCGACCCGGAGCAGGTGCGGTCCGGGCTGCAGGCCGGCAATCGAGAACTGCCCGTCAGTTCCGAGGGTGAAGTTACCGACCATCTCGCCGCTGCGGATGTCGAACGCCACGATGTGGGCACCGAACACCCCTGCCCCGCTCTTCGTGATGCGGCCCGAGACGCTGCCGGTCTCACGGTTGAAACCCGCTGCCGGATACAGGTCCGAGATGCCCGCAATGTCGTCCGGACGGAGCCGCCGCATGCTCACGTCACCCGGCCCGAGCGCGATGGGAAACATCACCGCCCCGGTCGAGAGCACCCGGCGTCCCCCAGACCCCATCTCCGTCTCTCCGATGGCCGAGTGGCCGAGCCCGAACAGGTGCCCGATCTCGTGGAGCGCGATCGTCTCGACGTCGAAGCGCCCCTGTTCGCCAGCAGCCGCGACGGACCACGGGAAGGCGGAGTTGAAGAAGATGTCGGCCTCGATCAGTTCACCGGTGCTGCCATCGACCAGGTAGCTCGTGGACGCGAGCACGCGATCGAGTGTCGGCTCGTTCAGGAATCCCAGGGTCGTTCGCCCGTCGTCCTCACCCGGGAGGCTGCGCGTGAATCCCATGAACTGTGACGACAGCGTGGCGGTCTTGACCGATGTCCAGGTCTTGAACGCGTTGTCAGCGGCAGCCTGGAACTGGGACTGGGTGACGCCTGGGACGCTCACGTCGGAGACGTAGTAGCGGACCGGTCCACTCCACTTCAACGTGTATTGCTGCCCGTTCACCTCGAAGCCGAACTTGAGGTACGCGAACGCCGGATGCGTCTGGGCCAGCGTGAACAGCACCACGAGGACGGCGCATGCACGGGTGCGCCACGCGCGCAGGTTCGTCGACATCATCGCCGCTCCACGGCCAGCGCCCGGACGTCGCGCTCGAACTCGGACAACGCGGTCGGCTGCCGACTCGCAGCCCCCCTGACGACCGGTCCGACCACCCCTGGCATCAGCGCCGGGGGCGTGACGACCGTGCGGCCATCCTCGCTCGCCGACACGCGGTACACCCCCTGGCTCATGCCCAGCAGGTGCGGAATCTCCGGCCCCGAGGCACCGAGGAACACGATGACCCGCTGCCCCACCGCGAACTGCGGCGCGCCGACGACGATGTTCCGGTAGCGTCCGAGGGTTCCACCCGGTACCCGGAACTGCACCGTGTGGGTGAGCTGGCCCTTGAGGACCGCTTCAGCCTCGATCGTCACAACCGTCTCGATGCCACGCCGGCCATCGGCCCATCGGCCGTCCACTGCTACCACGGAGCCTCGAGCGATGACGTAGGCCTCGTGGGCAAGTTCCGCCACATCCGCCGGGACGATCACCGTCGCCGAGAGCGGCGCCACCAGGCAGACACAAGCGAACAGGACGTGCAGCAGCTGTTTCATCTCTTCTCCGCGATAGCGAGAATGGCCTGAGCCGCCCGTCGGCTCGCGCCGGGCCCGCCGAGCTTCGCGCGGACCTCAGCGAGCCCCTGCCGGATCTGTGCCGTTCTGGTGGGGTCGGTCAGCATCGATACCGCCTCGTCCGCAACCGCTTCCGCCGTGAAGTCGTCCTGGATCAGCTCGGGCACGATGCGGCGCCCTGCGATCAGGTTCACCATCGCGAACGTGTCCACCTTCACGAACCGTCGGCCAATGCGGTACTCGAGCGGCGAGACACGATACACAACGACCATGGGGCGATCGTGCAGGGCCGCCTGCACTGTCGCGGTTCCGGACGCGGTCAGCACCACATCCGACGCAGCAAGCACGGCATCGGGCTCCCCTTCGACGATCGCGGCACCCGCGAGCGCATGCGCGGGCCCGAACAACCGGTCATCCAGATGTGGCGCCCGGGCAAACACGAACTGCACGCCGGGCACGCGCGCCCTGACGCGTTGTGCTGCGTCGGCAAGCGTCGGAAGGATGCGGCGCAGTTCGCTCGTCCGGCTGCCCGGCAGCATGCCGACCACCGGCGCACTCGGATCGAGACCGAGACGGGCAAGGAACTCCGCTCGAGGTGGATGCGCGTGGACCAGATCGACGAGGGGGTGCCCGACGAACTGTACCGGCACGTCGGCCTGCCGATAGACCGCCTCCTCGAACGGGAAGATGACGAGGACCCGCTCCGTGACCGCCTTGATCAGCTTGATGCGTCCCGGGCGCCAGGCCCAGACCTGCGGGCTGATGTAGTAGACGACCGGGATGCCCAAGGCGTGCACGTCCCGCGCGAGCCGCCCGTTGAATCCGAAGTAATCGATCACGACGAGCGCATCAGGACGATGCGCGCGGGCATGGGCGAGCAGGCGCTGCTGGGCGCCGCGAAGCTGCGGGATGCGGGCGACGATTTCCGTGAACCCGGTGACCGACAGGCCACGGTAGTCGACGAGCACCTCCCCGCCGGCCGCGGCGAAGGTCGGCCCGCCGAGCCCCGCGATCTGGATGTCCGGTGCGAGCGACTTCAGCTCGCGGGTGAGGGCGCCGGCGTACAGGTCGCCCGACGCCTCACCACAGGAAAGGAGGAGCCGCACGCTCACGGTCGGGCGAAAAGCGAGCGGTCGAGCGGCGCGGATCCGACCTTGGCGTCGGTGACGGTCCGCTCGAGGGCGAGTTCCCCGCCGACCCGGACTCGCGCGGCGAACGTGATCTGCACGCCGTCGACGGCGCGGTAGTCGGAGAAGATCTCCTCGACGAGCGGCTTGCCCATCCCGCCCGCCACGTAGGTCTGCTTCATGACGAGCCCGCTGCCGCTGTCGACGTACATCACCATCGGTTCGAGGTCGGGGCCGGCGAACTCCAGTGCCTGCCGCACAATCCCTTCGTCGTCCTTCACGTCAGGCAGCCGGCGGACGCGGACGCGGCCATCGACGGCGGCAAGCAGCACCGAGATGGTGTCGCGGCGGAGTCCGTTCTGGAAATCGGCGAGCATCGTTTCGGGCACGTCGTGGGTGCCGTTCGGATCCTTCACCCAGCCGCGCGTCCCGTCGAACACCTGCACGACGGTGACGCCGCGGATCTTCGACTCCACACGCACGCGGTCCGGGTACTCGATGTAGGTGACCGTCTCAGCGACATCCGCCGGCGCCCTGGGCCCCAGCGCACGCGCCCGCGTGATGACGACGAGGTTCTTCACCGCGCGCAGACGCTCGAGACCACCCTTCGCGGCGATCACCCGGTCGAGGAGCGCACGTGCGTTTGTGCCCTCTTCCGGCGTGATCGATGGTCGTTTCACCGCCTGGCTCGACGACGGCGCGTGGGCGACCGGCAGCACCCGGCCGCTCGTCGCGGAGGCGCCAGGCGCTCCGCGCCGTCCTCTGGACGGCGATGGTGCCGCTTGCGTGGTCGAGCGGGTCGTCCCCGGCTTACGGAAGTCCGCGGTGAGCAGGTCCAGATCCGCGATGTCGATCACCTCGACGTTCGTGAAGCCGAGCCCTTTCAACTGCGAGAGGAACGCGGACGCGTTGCCCACAAGCACGATCGACAGTCGCTCGGGTCGCAGGTAATAGCGCGACACCCGCTCGATGTCGTCCGGCCGCACGGCGCTGACGCGCTCGCGATAGCTCTGCAGCTGCTCGATCGGCAGGCCGTAGAAGAGCACGTTCAGCACCTGAGTGGCGATGCCGTCTGGCGTCTCGATGGTGATCGGGAAGCTGCCGCTCATGTACGCCTGGACGCCGCCGAGTTCGCGCTCACCAACCCGCTCCCGCTGGAGCTTCCAGAACTCGTCGACCATCAGGCGCAGCACCTCGCCCGTCGCATCGGACCGCGTGTTGGTGGAGGCCTCGAAATCGCCGGCTTCGAGCAGCGCGTCCATCTCGGCCTTCGCGCCGTACGTGAGTCCGCGCTCGGTGCGCAGCACCTGATGCAACCGGTTTGCGCCCTCCCCGCCGAGAATCCGCAGTGCCAGGTTGAGCGCCATGTAGTCCTGGTGGTTCCGCTTCACGCCGATGTGTCCGGCCCGCACTTCGGTCTGCACGGCGTCCGGCTTGTTCACCACGATGACGCGGCGCATCGGGTCTGGAGGGGCGACGAACTGGGTTGGCGGCAGGTCTCTCTTCTGCCAGTCGCCGAACACCTTCCGCACCATGCCGAAGGCTTCGTCCGCCGTGATGTCGCCGACCACGGCGAGGATGGCGTTGTTCGGCACGAAGTAGCTGCCGTGGAAGCGCACGAGGTCGTCGCGCGTAATCGAGGTGACGGAGTCCGCCGTCCCGTTCTGCGGCAGCCCATACGGATGGAAGCCGTACACCATGCGGTCGAACACCGCGTCGGCGATGTACTCCGGCGACTCGACGTTCACGCGCAGCGTGGACAGCACCTGCTGACGCTGGCGGTCGATCTCTTCAGAGGCGAACGTGGGACGACGCACCATGTCGGACAGGATCCGCAGGCCCGGCTCGAAGCCGTCTTTCATCACGAGCACGTTCGCGTACGTCAGGTCGGTGCCGGTGCCCGCGCTCATCGACCCGCCCATGTAGTCGATCTCGTCCTGCACCTCGCGCGCGGACCGTGCACCGCTGCCCTGATCGAGCAGCGACGCCACGAGGTTCGCGACCCCGAGCTTCTCGCGCGGATCCTGGGCGGCCCCGGCGCGCACGATCATCCGCATGCTGATCACCGGCTGCTCGTGGTGCAGCACGGCCACGACCTGGAGTCCGTTGTCCAGGGTGCGGATCTCGTAGGCCGGGAAGGTCCACGGGCGCGCAGCCAGCGGGCGGGGCGGCGACTCGGCTGGCCACTGCTGCTCGCGCGCCTCGAGGCGCGGCACGACGGCAAGCCCGATGATCCCGAGCAGGTACAAGAGCGTCTTCATCGTCCGTTCCCCGATGTCCGGCCGGACGGCAGGATCGTGATGATCGTCCGGTTGGTGTCCGTGAAGTAGGTGCGGGCGACGCGCTGCACGTCGGCCGCTGTGATCCGCTGGAAGATGTCGAACTCGCCGTCGGCCGTCGTGATGTCGTTGTGAATGACCACCGCGTGGGCCAGTTGCAGCGCCTTCTGCTGCACGCTCTGCCGGCCGGTAATGTAGTCGCGGGCGAACTGGTTCTTCGCACGCTGCAGTTCGCGCTCCGAGATCCCTTCCGTCTTCAGGCGATCGAGCTCCGCGATGAGCGCCTTGATCGCATCCTCCGGCGACTGCCCCGGCTGCACGATGGCGACGGCGTAGAAGAGATTGGGATCCTCGACCAGGTTGGCGCCGCCGAACGCGGTGACCGCAAGCTGTCGTTCGTAAACGAGCGACTGATAGATGCGGGAGCTCTGGCCGTCGGAGAGGACCTTCGAGGCGATGTGCAACGGATACGAATCGGGCGCGCCGTCGTAGGTGATGTGATACGCCACCACCACTGCGGGCAGCGGCCAGGGCTGCTCGACGGTGACCCGCTTCTCGCGCGACTGGGCCGGCTCCTTCGGGACATCGCGCGGCACCGCGTGCGCGGCCTTCGGGACACGGCCGAAGTACTGGGCGACGATCGACCTGGCCTGCGCCATGTCGAAGTCGCCGACGATCACCAGCGTCGCGTTCTCGGGAACGTAGAACGTCTCGTAGAACTGGCGGACATCGTCGATCGACGCGGCCTCGAGGTCGACCATGCTCCCGATGGTCGGGTGCTTGTACGGGTGCGTCGTGAACGTCTGGTCGTAGATGATCTCGTTGAGCCGGCCGTACGGCTGGTTGTCCACCCGCATGCGGCGCTCTTCCTTCACGACCTCGCGTTCGTTGACGAACGTGTCCTTGTCCACGCGCAGCGAGCCCATGCGGTCCGCCTCGAGCCACGCGGCGAGCGGCAGGTACTGCGCCGGCAGCGTCTGCCAGAACACCGTCTCGTCGTCTGTCGTGTAGGCGTTGCTCTGCCCGCCGACCGACGCGATGAGCGATGTGTGCTCCTCGGGACCGACGTTGCGCGACCCCTTGAACATCATGTGCTCGAACAGGTGCGCGAAGCCGGTGCGGCCGGGCCGTTCGTTCTTGGAACCGACGTGGTAGTAGACGCCGAGGTGAACGATGGGGGTGGAGTGATCCTCGGAGAGGATCACGGTCAGCCCGTTTGGCAGGGTCGAGATGTCGTACTGCAGGCGTGGCGGCGGCACCGCGGCCGGTGCGGGCCGGACCAGCGACACGAGCAGCAGCGGCACGAGGATCGCGCGGAGGAACCTGCCGTCCATGAGACGATCTTATCCCGCCGCGCACCCGGGCCGGTGCGGGACGCCGTCAGTGGCCGAGGAGGCGGAACCCCAGGTACGCCCAGCGACGGGGCAGCCGGTCCAGCACGTCGGCGTCGATCATCTGCTCACCGCCGACGAACAGTTCCATCGCGCCGCCAGACGTGGCCGACCCTCTGAGCTTCACGCCCGCCTCGATGCGGCCGCCACGCTGCGTGTCGGCACGGCCGGCGATCAGCGGGTCGACCTGGATGAGCGTGCCGTAACCACGGCTGAAGACCGCCACGTGCGGGTTCAAGGGTCGCCTCGCCGTGAGTTCCAGCTCTTCGATCCAGGTGTAGTCGTCGTACGCGCGCGCGATGACCTTGCGCACGTCAGCGCGGACATCGAAGATGCCACGCGCGTCCGTGCCGAACCGGCGCATCAGCCGCGGCCCGAGGGAGTTCTCCGCCACCGCCAGCCGCTTCGGCCGGTCGCCGAGATGGCGCGAGATGTGGCTCAACACGCCCGCGACCTCGGTCCGTCCGACGAAATACGACCCGGAGGCTTCGAGCAGGTAGTTGCTCTGGTACGGATCGAACGCGCGGTACTCGCTGCCGAGCAGCGCCTGGTAATCGGCGAGGAACGAGACGCGGCCTTTGGGGTAGCTGAACAGGTCGAAATCCCCAGCCCAGTGCGTGTCCCACGTGAAGCGCGGGTCCGGATGTGCCAGGTACGCGGCGGACATCTTCCAGTCGAACCGCGGCATGAAGTCGGCGCCGGCAGGCGCCTCCGGCAGCGGGCGCGGAATCTGTGCTGAGGCGGCCGGAGCGAGAGCGGTCAGCAGCAGCGCAGCCGAGGCTGCGCCACGGACTAGCCTTCCGAGGAAGGTGGGCATGCGTGGAGTTTCTCCTCGAGCTCGGCGAGCCGCCGCTCGAGTTCGACGACGCGCTTCTTGAGCGCGGGCAGGTTACGGAACACCGCGGACGACTTCAGCCAGTCGCGGTTCGGAATGGCCGGGTAGCCGGAGATCAGCGTGCCGGGGTCGACCGAGTTCGGGATACCGGTTTGCGCGGTGGCGATCACGCCCTTCCCGATGCGCAGATGCCCGGCCACACCCACCTGGCCGGCCAGCGTCACGTCGTCTTCGATCACGGTGCTGCCAGCGACGCCGACCTGGGCCGCCAGGAGCGTGCGCTGGCCGATCGTGACGCCGTGCGCGACCTGCACGAGGTTGTCGATCTTCGCGCCGCGATGAATCCGGGTCTCGCCAACCGCCGGACGATCGATCGTCGTGTTCGCGCCAATCTCCACGTCGTCTTCGATGACAACGTCGGCGTGCTGCGGGATCTTGAGGTGCGTGCCGTCCTGCTGCCGCGCGAAGCCGAATCCGTCGCTGCCGATCACGGCTCCGTCCTGCACGACTACACGGTCGCCGATCCTCACGCGCTCCCGCACGGAGACCCGCGCGTGAATCACGCAGTCGGCGCCGACGACCGCGCCAGGGCCCACGACAACGCCCGGGAAGAGCACGGTGCGGTCGCCGATTCGTGCCCCAGCGCCGACGACCGCCAGTGCACCGATCGAGACGCCGCTTCCCACCTGCGCATCAGCGGCGACGACGCTCGTCGGATCGATGCCGGGCTCGGGAAGGCTGGCCTGCACGAGCAGGCCGAGCGCCTGCGCGAAGGCGAGGTACGGACGGTCGCACACGAGCAGCGCCGGGCCGTTCGCGGGCCGCGGCACACCCGGCGTGACGAGCACGGCGGCGGCACGCGTCGTCTCGAGGAAGCCGTGGTACTTGGGGTTGGCGATGAAGGTCAGGTCGCCCGGGCCTGCGTGCTCGATGCCGGTGACGCGCGTGACCTCGATCGCGGCGTCGCCATCCAGCCGGCAGTGCAGACGTTCAGCTAATTCTCTGAGAGTCAACGGGATCCGACGGAGTATAGCGCGGATCAGGCGGCCGTGCGCTCGAAGAACGAGGCCAGGTGCTCGAGCCCGAGGCGGTCGGCAATGGCCTGTACACGGGCCGCCCGTGCGTGGTGAGCCTCCCCCGTCAGCGCCGCGAGTTCTGCCAGTTCGGTGCTCGGCGTCAGCATCCACGTCAGGTCGGCAGACGCCGCGTGGCGGGCGCCGCGCCAGCACTGGAGATGGCCGAACCCCTGGAACCCAAGATAGTAGGCGACGATGTTGGGGCCCGGGATGAAGAAGAGCACGCCCGACAGGATGAACAGCACCAGATAGATGACGAGACGCTTGCCGTGATAGCCGAGTGCTAATGACAGCATCCGGTTCAGCACTGCACGCGCGGCGCTCTCCGTCAGCGAGGCCGGGTACAGCAAGGCAGCGGTCTCGGCCGTGCGGAGCATGCGAAGCGTGCGCTGCTCGTCGATCGTCTCGGCGAGGCGGCAGATGGCGTTGTCGCGCCAGCGGGCAAAGCCGCTCGTCGCGGTGTTCATCCGGGCCGCATCGACGTAGTCGCGCCACTGCTCGCCGGCCCGATGCAGCCAGCGCCGGACCCGGCCTGCGTCCTCGTCCATGGGCCCGTCGTCGACCTCGGGAGGCTCAGCGTACAGTTCGTACCGCTCGTGCCCGAGCGGAATCAGGTGCACCAGCACCGCGTGTTACCGGCGGACCCGCTGCACCGGGCGCGGCTGCGCCGTGTACAGCGTCGGTCGTCCAGCCTGCTCCCAGGCACCGACGATGAGGCTGGCCGTGAGCGTGATGGCCTCGTTCAGCTGCCGCTCGACGATCGGCTGCACCGACGTGAAGAAGCGCTCGAAGTACTCGTCGTCGTAGGTGTCCCTTTTTCCGATGGCGGCAGTGTCGGCGGCAAGGATCTGGTCGACGAGCGCGTAGCTGTTGATGGTGGTGTCGAACGCGGTGTCGCGCGGGTTGCGCATTGCAGTCGGGGCCGCTGGAGACAAGCGGAGCCGCGAGCCGAACTTCTCGACGAGGTCGCGCTCGAACCGGGAGTGGATGCCGAAGTTGCCGGTCTTCTGCCCGTCGTAGTTGTCCGTCGCGTGGAACGGCTGCGTCGCGTCCATCAGGTAGTGCGCGGTCGTCGCCGAGAACAGCACGACGTCAGAGACCGAGTACAGGCTCCTGCGCCCAACCCCTTCGAACGCACGTCGAAGGCTCCCTGCGAGTTCCTCGACGCGCCACGGCAGCGTGCCCCACCGCGTCAGGTTCGCCTCGCCGAACTTCGCGAGCGCGGCGCCTCGCTCGCGAGGCAGTGCCTCGAAGGGCGCTTTCCCGAATTCGGGGATGCCGAAGTTCAGAAAGTGATTCGAGTCGTCATCCCAGGGGACGTTGCGCCAGAGGTCAGGGTCGTTCGAGCGAAGCACGAGTTCTTCGCGGTAGTGCTCGTAGAAGGGCTTCAACTCCGCAGGCAGCAGGTCGATTGCGCGCCGCATGATGAGCTGATGTGCCTGCGCGCCCCAGGCGAGGGCCTGCGACGGCACCATCAACACCGAGAGGCCGGCCAGCGCGACGAGCAGTAGCTTCCGCATCCTGTAATATTAAGGCGCTTGGACAACCTGACGCACAGCCTGTTCGGCCTGACGCTTGCGCGCACGCCGCTCGGCCGTGCTGGACGGGGCACCACAGCCGCGCTCCTCCTCGCGTCCAACGCGCCCGACATCGACGTCATCGTCACGGCTGGCGGCACCCTCAACTACCTGGAGTTCCATCGCGGACCCACGCACGGTCCGCTCGGGGTGGTCGGGCTGGCCGCTGTCGTAGCCGGGGTCGTATGGCTCACTCGTAACCGGTGGGACAAGAGCAACAGCGATCCGCCTGCAGGCTTCCTGATGCTGTGGGCGGTATCGGTGCTTGGCGTGCTCGGTCACGTGCTGATGGACCTGCCGACCTCGTACGGCACACGACCGTTGAGTCCGTTCTCCTGGATCTGGTTCGCGGTCGACTGGATGCCGATCGTCGACATCTATCTTCTGGCGATCTTCGGCGCGGCGTTCTGGTTCGCGCGCGGACCACGCACCGATCCGTCGATCGCGTTGCGCCGGCGACGCAATGCGGCGATCGCGCTGATGCTGATGGCGGTCAACTACGGAGTCCGCGCCGCATCACATCACACAGCCGTGGCTCGCGCCTCGGACGCGTTCGGAGCGCGGCTCCCGGAGTGGTGCGGATCCTCGGTGCGACCGAGCTGGGCGATTGATCGCTGGCCACGGTTCCCTGCGAATACGCAGCACGCAACCGACGGGTCGCGCTGCCTCGTCGAGATTGCAGCCGTCCCCGACTTCATCTCACCCTTCCGGTGGCGCCTCATCGCGCAGCTGTCGAACGGCTACGAGATGCGGGATGTCGACCTCATCACAGGGCGGGGGCTCTCGACCGAAGCGCTCCGCACGCGCATTCTCTCGGTGCACGTGCCGAATCAGTGGACGCCGGCGGTGACGCAGGCCGCCCACGCACGCACGGCGCAGGTGTTCCTCGGCTTCTCGCGCTTCCCCGCCGCACGGTCGGTTGTCGCGGAGGACGGCACGGCTACCGTGCGATGGAGCGACCTCCGTTTCGTGCAGGGCATGCTCGACGATCCGCGCCAGTTCCGCCGCGGGCTCTTCGGCGCAACGGTCGTCGTCTCACCAGAGGGCCGCATCGTGGAAGAACGCCTCGGACCGTAGCGTTCCGAAGTTGGCAGTTCTCAATTCCTCTGTTAGTCTCCGCCCCATGTCGCGCACGCTGGTGAAGAAGCTGTCTGCTGCCCTCCTGTTCACGGCCATCGCCCTTCTGCCGCACGTCGCCTCGATGCAGCAGAAAGGCGGTGAGGACGAGACCGGCCCGTACGATCTCGTCGAGAACTGGCCGCAGCCGTGGTCGCCGAAAGGCTACATCTGGGGATCGCAGCCCGGCGTCTTCGCCGAGTCGCCGAATCGCATCTTCATCGCGGCACGTGGCGAGCTCAAACTTCCCGAGCAACTGCCGCGCACCTTCACGAACGAATGGGGCTCCCTCGGGGAGCGTGCGACGACGCCGAAGGCCGAGATGCGGAACTGCATCCTCGTGGTCGACGGCCAGGGGCGGCTGCTCGAGTCGTGGACGCAGTGGGACAAGCTGTTCATCGTGGCCGGTGGGACCGGCGGCGGGCCGCACAAGATCAAGATCAGCCCGTACGATCCGCAGCGGCACGTGTGGATCGTGAACGACTCGCGGCATGTCATCTACAAGTTCTCGAACGACGGCAAGCAGCTGCTCCAGACGCTCGGCGAGACCGATGTTCCGGGCGACGACCAGACGCACTTCGGCCTGCCGCAGGACATCGCCTTCCTGCCGGACGGCTCGATGCTCATCGCCGACGGCCTGCGCAACACCCGCATCGTGAAACTGGACAAGGACGGCACGTTCGTCAAGCAGTGGGGCACGAAGGGGAACGGACCGGGACAGTTCAACGGTCTCCACGGGATCGATGCGGACAGGAACGGCCGCGTCTACGTGGCGGACCGCGGCAACAACCGCATCCAGGTCTTCGACGCGAACGGCACGCACCTCGACACCTGGCCGAACCTGCGCTTCCCCAACCACGTGGTCGCCGCACCTGACGGCACTGTCTGGGTGTCCGACGGCACGAATGCGCGGCTTCTCCACTACGACGGCAACGGGAAGCTGCTGAACTACTGGGGCACGTACGGGGTCTACCCTGGTGCCTTCTGGGAACTGCACCAGTTCTCCGTCGACGCCGAGGGGAATCTCTACACCGCCGACAGCTTCGGCGGTCGCACGCAGAAGTTCCGACCGAAGGCCGGCGCTGACGCGTCGCGCCTCGTGCCCGCAGGCGCGGCACTCACGAATCGCTAATCTCCCACCGGGAATCGCTAAGTGCTAAGTGCTAATCGCTAATTGCTAATTGCTAATCTGCAATCGCTGATCGCTAATGTCGAATCGCGAATCGCGAAATTGCAGTGCTGCGCGTCGGCGGTGCCAGCTGCACGTGCCCTCCGCGCCAGCCGCGGCATTCCGATGACGTTTACCATCCCGGCATTCAGCCTTCAGCTTCCGCGTTCATTTAGCATTTAGAGCCTGTTATGTACTTCCGCT
>JAFDVO010000056.1:0-1689 GCA_018268955.1 Acidobacteriota bacterium
CATCAAGAAACCCGGCAAGATGCGTTGGGAGTACACCTCCCCCGAGGTGAAGCAGTTCATCTCGGACGGCGTGAAGGTCTACTCGTACATTCCCGCCGACAAGCAGGTGATCGTCGGCACCGTGCCACAGGACGACGCGGCGAGCACGCCGGCGCTGTTCCTGACCGGCAAGGGTGACCTGACCAGGGACTTCACCCCGTCGACAGGTGAGGTGCCGGCCGGAGCCGCTCCCGGGACGACCGCGCTGAAGCTGGTTCCACGAAAAGCCCAACCGGATTACGATTGGCTCGTCCTGCTGGTCGAGCCAGGTGCGCTGACGCTGCGCGGCATGGTGACGTCGGACAGCCAGGGCGGTACGTCCGTCTTCTCCTTCACCAACCTGAAGGAGAATGTGGGCCTCTCGGACGGCCAGTTCACGTTCCGGATACCGCGTGGTGTGGATGTCATCACTGACTCAGGTGGGCGGTAGTCGCGCGCGGATCCTGCCAGCCCTGCTCGTCGCAGCCCTGGCGGCAGGATGCGCCAGTTCCGGCGCCTTGCGCCGCGGGACAGCCGCGGAGCAGCGCCAGGACTACGACGTGGCGGTTGCCGAGTACACGAACCAGCTTCGGCAGCATCCGAACGACACCACTGTCCGTCTCGCGCTGGAACGCGCGAAGCTCCGCGCCTCGTCCGTCCACTTCGCGCAGGGGCGTCGGCTTGCCGCGACCGCGAAGCTCGATGAGGCGCTCGTCGAGTACGAGCTTGCCCTCGAGCTGAACCCCACCAACGGCGACATCGAGGCGGCCCTGCGGGATGTGCGCGCGCAACTGCGCACCAAGGTCGCCGTCGCCCGTGAGGGGAAAACCGAACTGCAGGCGCTCATCGAACGTGCCCGCGACACGCCGCCTCCCGGCCTCGAACTGCCGGCCAACGTCCAGATGCCCACGTCGCTGGTCTTCCGCGATGCGAGCAGCCGGGACGTCTTCCTGTCGATTGCACGGCTCGCGAACCTGAGCATCACCTTCGACCCGGCGTTCCGCGCATCGCCGCTCACGGTCGACCTTCGGAACGTGACGCTCGAGAACGCGCTCCGTACCGTCTCCGACGCGACGCAGAACTTCTTCCGGGTCACTGGCCCGCGCACGATCCTCGTCATTCCGGACACGCCCGCGAAGCGACGTGAGTACGAAGAGGAGGTCGTTCGCACCTTCTACTTGAGCAACGCCGACCTGAAGGAAACGATGGACCTGCTGCGGATGGTCCTCGACGCCCGGCGTGTCTCCCCGGTCACGGCGACGAACGCGGTCACGGTGAAGGACACGCCGGAACGGATTGCGGCCGCGGCGCGGGTCATCTCGGCGATCGACAAGGCGCGCCCCGAACTCATCATCGACGTCGAACTGCTCGAGGTTGATCGTACGAAGCTCGCCGAGTACGGGCTGCAGATCGCATCTCCGGGTTCCGCGGGGATCAACGGGTCGGCCAGCGTCAACCCGGGGTCCGGAAGTTCCCTGAACCTGCGGACGCTCAGGAACCTCACGCAGTCCGACGTGCTGCTGGCGAACCTGCCGTCGCTCTACTACCGGCTGCTGAAGACCGACACGAACACCCGCACGCTCGCAAACCCGCAGCTTCGCACGTCAGAGGGGACGACGGCACAGGCGCGGTTCGGCGAGCGCATTCCCGTGCCGGTCACGACGTTCCAGC
>JAFDVO010000056.1:1722-7037 GCA_018268955.1 Acidobacteriota bacterium
CACGCCGCGCACGCATCACGACGACGAGGTGACGCTGAACCTGAAGGTTGCCGTGCAGAGCATCTCGGGCACGGGCTTCGGCGGCCTGCCGACGTTCGGCAACCGTGAAATCAGCACGGTCATCCGCCTGCGGGACGGCGAGACGAACATGCTCGCGGGGCTCATCCGGGACGACGAACGGCGCGTGCTCGAAGGGGTGCCGGGCCTGAGCGACCTGCCGGTGATCGGCCGCCTGTTCGCGCACTCGCGGATGGAGATGAACCAGACCGACATCATCCTGACNNCACGCCGCACATCGTGCGCGTGCTGGATCTGGACGAGAGCGACCTGGCCGCGTTCCGCGTCGGTCGCGATTCCGGCTCACCAGCGGCGCAGCTGCCGATGCTGATCGACGCGCCGCCCCGCGACACGCCCGCGCAGAACCAGCAAAACCCACAGGCGCCCCCGCCAGCCGCTGGCACCGGTCAGACAACGCCGCCCACGCAGCGCCCCGTCCTGCCGAGCGCAGGACAACGGCCGTAGGGACGTAGGACGTTAGACGTTAGACGTGAGAACGTAGAATCCGGAGCGTCGTCAGCCGAGGCGCGTGACGGAGGCGCCGAGCGCGCGCAGGCGATCGACGAGCTGCGCGTATCCGCGTTCCACGGTCTCGAGCGGCGTCACCCGGCTCTCCCCGTCTGCTGCCAGCGCCGCGGCAATCAATGCCATTCCCGATCGAAGATCGCGGCTGTCGAGCGGCCGCCCGCGCAGCTTGCGCGGTCCGGTCACGATGATGCGATGTGGATCGCAGAGGAACAGATCCGCGCTCATGCCGGACAGCTGCTCGAGGGCGAACAGGCGCAACTCGTAGAGCCAGTCGTGCACCAGGGTCCGCCCCTCTGCCTGCGTCGCGAGAACGGTCACGAGGCTGACGAGATCGCTCGGGAAACCGGGCCAGAGGCCGGTCGTAATGCGGCCGGCGGCTCGCGGCTTCGATTCCTCCACGCGGAAGACGTCGCCGACCATGCCGCACTCGATGTGCAGGCGCTTCAGCACGGTGGCGATGACCTCGAGGTCCTCCCAGCGGGCCCCGCGCACGTCGATCTCGCCACCGGTGATCGCGGCAACAACCGCCCAGCTTCCCGCCTCGATGTAATCGCCCCAGAGCGTGTGCGTCGCGCCACCCAGCGTGGCGCCGCCCTCGATGCGAATGGTGGATGACCCGATGCCACTGACGCCGACCCCGAGCTTCTGCAGGAACAGGCACAGCTCGACCACGTGCGGTTCCTGCGCGGCGTGCCGGATTTCGGTGACGCCCGGGGCCGCAGCTGCGGCGAGCAGCGCGGTCTCGGTGCCGGTCACCGACGCTTCGTAGAGATAGATGGAGGTCGGCTTCAGCCCGTCCGGGCACTCGAGCACATGGCCGGGCTCGTTGAGCACGCGCGCGCCCATGGCGACCAACGCTTCGAGGTGGGTGGAGATGGTCCGACGCGCCGGGAAGTCACCTCCGGGAGGCGCAAGCCTCGCGCGCCGCCGACGCGCAAGCAGTGGGCCCAGGAGCAGCACCGAGCCACGCAGCCGCCCGACGAGCGTGCCGTCCGGTTCGTCCTTCGTCACCTCGGGGCATCGCACCCGAACGGTGGTCGTGCCGATGCCCTCGACGGTCGCGCCGAGGTCGACGAGCAGCTGCGCCATCACCTCCACGTCCCGGATGCGCGGGACGTTGTGCAGGACGCACTCCTTGTCCGTGAGCAGGCACGCGGCCAGCAGCGGCAAGGCGGCGTTCTTGTTTCCTTCGACTTCCACGGCGCCGGAGAGGCGGCGGCCGCCTTCGATGAGCAGCGATGACATAACGGACGAATCTCGATGGTGATGGCTGATCTGCTCCGGCCGCGGACGGCGTGGAGCGTGACTCGCTATTGTGAATCGGAGGGGGGCTCGAACGTACCGAGATAGACGATTTCCTCGCGCAGGGTGACCCCGAACTGCTCGCGGACGGCCGCGCGACAGCGGTCGATGAGGCCGCGGATGTCCGACGCCGTCGCGGTGCCTTCGTTGACGATGAAGTTGCCGTGCACCGGGGACACACGAGCGCCGCCGAGCACTGCGCCCTTCATCCCCGCCCGGTCGACCAGCGCGCCAGCCGACCACGGAATACCGTCGGGCACGGCGTCGGTGCCCGGCACAGGGTTCTGGAACACACACCCGGCACTCGCCTTCTCCAGCGGCTGCGTCTTCTTGCGGTACGCGAGCGACTGCCGCGCACGTTCCCGCAGCATTCCCGGTTCGCCGGGCCGCACCACGAAGTCCGCCGACAGCAGCACCTCTCCGGTCGTCTGCAAGCGGCTTCGATCGTAGCCGAACCCCATATCCGTGACGGGAACTTCCGATTCAACCCCATCGCGAGTGCTCACGCGCACGGACGAGATCAGCTCGCTGATGAGCCGGCCACCGAAGTGCGCGTTCCCGTACACGGCCCCGCCGACCGTCCCCGGCGTTCCGGCCCACTCCTCCACGCCGGCCAGGCCGTGCGTGATCGTCCAGCGCACCAGACCGTTGATCGTGACCGCCGCGTCCGCCCGGATGTGCCCCTCGTCCACGCGCACGACCGCGCCGCCGCGCGGACGGATGACGAGACCACGCACACCGCCGTCAGCGATCAGCACGTTGGACCCGCCGCCCAGGAGCACCACCGGGACAGCGTGCTCATGGGCCAGGCGGAGCGCGCGCAGCAGGTCGTCGCTGCTGCGAGTTTCGAGCAGCCATTGCGCCGGTCCGCCGACCTTGAAGGTGGTGAACTCACCGAGCGGCGCCTCGCAGCGGACGTGCTCCGCCCCGAACGCGTTCACCAGGGTCGTGGTGAAGTCGCTCACGCCGGCTCCTGTTCCAACGCGAGCAGCTGACGTTCGCGGCCGAGGAGCGCGGCGATCGCCTCGCGGTGCTCACAGACGGTGAACTGGATGCGGTCCCCGGGACAGGCCTGCCCCAGCACGCCGATGTCGGCCGCGATGACGGTCGCCAGCTTGGCGTAGCCACCGGTCGTCTGTCGGTCTGCCATCAGGACGATTGGCTCACCGGACGCAGGCACCTGCACGCTTCCTACTGGTGTCGCGTCCGAGACGATGTCCGCGGTCTCGATATGGCGGAGCGTGGGCCCGGTCAGCCTCACGCCCATGCGATCGGAGTGCACGCTCACATGGTACGGTGCGGAGGCGAACGCTTCCAGTGCCTCTGGCACGAAGCGATTCGCCTGTGGACCGGCAAGCACCCGCACGATCGCTGGCGACGGAGCCACGGGCACGTCACCGCCACGCCCGCGTGGCGGCATCCGTGCGACGGACGCCGGGCCAATCGCCAGGCGGTCGCCGCGACGCAACGCACGACCCTCGAAGCCGCCCATGCGTGTCGGCACGTGCGTCGAGCGGCTGCCGAGCACCGGCGTTGTGTCGACACCTCCGGCCATGGCCAGATACGCGCGGGCGCCCGAGCGCCGCTCGCCGAACCTGAGCACGCTTCCAGGCCTCACGGCAAGGGGTGTGTTCATCGGCGCCAACTGATCGTCCAGATGGAGATCGAACATGGCGCCGGTGACGGCAATCACGCGGCTCTCATCGAACTGCAGTGTCGGTCCGACCATTGCCGCTTCGAGCGTGGCCGCAGCCCGCGGGTTGCCCACGAGCGCGTTCGCCAGCCGGTGCGCGAACGGATCCATAGGACCTGCCACAGGGATCCCCAGCGACTGGAACCCCCACCGTCCGAGATCCTGCACGGTGGTCTGGACCCCTGGCGAGAGCACCATCACGCTGGCGGTCATCGCGCCGCGGCCATCTCGTCGAAGACGCCCCTGTCGATCGCGCGGAACGTGACGAGGTCTCCTGGCCGGATCAGGGTCGGCCCATGCACGTCGCCCGTGAGCATGTTCAGCGGCGTGCGGCCGATGATGTTCCACCCGCCCGGCGTCTCCTGTGGATAGACCCCGGTCTGCTCGCCAGCGATGCCCACGGAACCGGCGGCCACTCGCGCTCGCGGCGATGGACGACGGGGTGCGGCGATACGCGGATCGACGATGCCCATGTACGCGAACCCGGGCACGAAGCCGAGCATGAACACGCGGTAGTCGACCGCGGTGTGCGCACGTATGACGTCATTCCGCTCCATGCGACCGAATGCAGCCACGTCGTCCAGATCCGGTCCGAACTCGCCGCCGTAACAGACCGGGATCTCAATCTGTCGCCCTTCGCTCGATGCGCGTTCGCCAGCCAGCGTCGCCGCACGCCGCATTGTCGCGGCCAGTGCTTCCACATCGGTGACCAGCGGGTCGAAGTACACGCAGACCGATCGGAATGTGGGCACCACGTCCCGCACGCCCCGCATCCGGGCCTCTCGCAGGATGTCAGCCGCGTGCACGACACGGGCGTTGATGACCGGGTCGATGCGCGCGTCGAACTCCAGCACCAGCGCGCTGTCGCCGGCCGGCACGATCCGGACGTCAATCATCGTGCGTGGGCGGAGGGCCCGAGCGCTCCAAGCAGGCGCTTGTGGATGCCGCCGAACCCTCCGTTGGACATCAGCACCACGAGGTCACCGGGCCGATGCTCACGGGCGATCAACGCCACAATGGCATCCACCGAGGCGGGCGCGTGGGTCCGCTGGCCGGCACGTTCCAGGTCGTGCACGAGCTGCGGCACCGACAGGCGTTCCGCTTCAGGGAGCGTGGACCGGAACACCGGCGCAATGACCACCTCGTCGGCCGCTGCGAACGCACGCGCGAAATCCTCCTGGAACACGCGGCGGCACGACGAGGCGGAGCGTGGTTCGAACACCGCCCAGATGCGGGCATCCGGATGCGACGCACGCAAGCCGGTGAGCGTTTCGGCCACCGCGGTTGGGTGATGTGCGAAGTCGTCGTACACCGTGACGCCGTCTGCCACGCCGACCACTTCGAGCCGGCGTTTCACACCAGCGAAGGACTTCAGCCCTTCCGCGATCCGCACGTCGTCAATCCCGATGTCCGTTGCGACTGCGATTGCGGCGAGCGCGTTGCGCACGTTGTGCGCGCCGAGGAGCGGCACCTCGAATTCCCCGAACGGGGCGCCACCGCGACGCACACGGAAGCGGGTCCCGCTCGACGAGGCGTCGAGATCGTGTGCCTGCCAGTCGGCATCAGCCGACGTCCCGAAAGTCTGCACGCGTGACACCGCCTTCTCGACGAGCGCCAGGGCAGCGGGGCTGTCGGCCCCCACGAGCAGCAGTCCGCGCCGGGGCACGAGCCGCACCAAGCGGGCGAACGCCGTGGTGACGGCGTTCATATCCGCATAGATGTCGGCGTGGTCGAA
>JAFDVO010000056.1:7075-39627 GCA_018268955.1 Acidobacteriota bacterium
GAACTTCGCCGTCTTGTCGAAGAAGGCACTGTCGTACTCGTCCCCCTCGATCACGAAGTCGCGCCCCTGCCCCATGCGATAGCTCGAGCCCGCGTCGCCGAAGTTCCGCGCGATGCCCCCGATGAGCACGGACGGGTCGACGCCTGCATGGGTCAGCACCCATCCGGTCAGCGACGTCGTCGTGGTCNNGTGGTCTTGCCGTGCGTGCCGGCGATGACGATGGAGCGCGCACCCCAGAGGAAGTGCTCGCGGATCGCCTCGGGCAGCGAGCAGTACCGGATCTTGCGGTCCAGCACCTCTTCGAGTTCCGGATTGCCGCGGGAGATCGCGTTACCGACGATGACGAGGTCGAGATCTGCGGTGATCTGCTCGGCCTTGTAGCCGCTGAAGACCGGAATCCCCTCGGCAGCGAGGAAGTCGCTCATGGGCGGATAGACGTCTGCGTCCGAGCCGCGCACATCGAGCCCCTTCTTCTTGAGCATGGCCGCGAGGGTGGCCATGGCGGTCCCGCAAATCCCGATCAGGTGCACACGCGTCGTCATTGAACGGCCGGCTCCTCGATGATGAGTCTGGCGCGACTGGGCTCCGCGATCACGCGCGCACGCACGCCGAGCGGAAGGGTCTGTTGCGGGCCGACCGTGTGGCCCGAGGGAAATCCGGTGATCACCGGGCCAGGGAAGTCGGCGAGCGCGGAGGCCATGGCGGCGCGGCCCGTCACCTTCCCGCCCGGTTCATCGCACTTCGGCAGTTCGCCGACGACGATCGCGCCAGCGCGCGCGAGCAGACCGCTCTGCTGGAGTTGCAGCACCATACGGTGCAGCCGGTACGGGCGTTCGGCGATCTCGTCGAAGAAGAGGATGTATCCCGGTGGCGGATCGAAGGCGTACGGCGTGCCCAGCGAAGCCAGGAGGTTCGTCACGGTGCCGCCAAAGATGGGCCCGGAGTACTCGCCCGCGCGCACCGTGTCCACTGCAGGCGCGTCGAACTCCCCCATCGGCTCGGCCTGACACAACGCGCGCTCGAAGGAGGAACGATCGTATCCGGCGTCGCCCCGGGCAAGGCGCCCCTCCAGCATCGTGCCGTGGAACGCCACGAGCCCAGCGCGGAGTGTGGTGAACGCAAGCAGCGACGTGATGTCGCTGTAGCCGATGATCGCCTTGCGCGCGTCGCCAATCTCCGACGCGGTCAGCAGCGGCAGCAACTGCGCGCTGCCGTACCCGCCGCGGACTGCGAGCACGGCGTCGACCGACCGGTCTGCGAGCGCCTGGCGGATGGCACGGGCACGCAGGTCGGGTGTTCCGGCGACGAAGAGGTCGCGAGCGAACACCGACTCCTCGTACACCGGCTCGAAACCGAGGCGACGGAGCTCTTCGACACCGCGATCGAATTCGTCACGCTGAAAAGGGCTGGCCGGCGCGACGATGGCAATGCGGGCGCCGGGGCCAAGCCGTCGTGGACGCAGCATCACGCGAAGCGCGCCATCTCCTCGGCCGTTCGCCGATGGACATCCTGGCCGAGTACCCGGGCGAGGGCCCGTCCGGTGAGCGGAGCGGCGCCGACAGTCGCCCCAAGGAAGCGTTCCTTCGCGCGTCTGTTGCGCGTGAGCGCGTCGTCTACTCGGCGGGCAAACGCCGGATCGGTTTCCACCGTCCGGACCAGCGCCTCGAGTGCGGCGGCCTGTACATCGTAGTCACCCGCGCAGATGAGCAGCGCATCGCAGCCAGCCTCCACCGCCTGCACCGCGGAGTCGGGTACCGCGCGGTCAGCCGCGAGCGCCTTCATCTCGAGGTCGTCGCTGACGATGACCCCCTCGAACCCCAGTTCCTGCCGCAGGAGCCCGGTGACCACACGGCGGGAGAGCGTGGCCGGCCGCTGATCGTCGAGCGACGGGACGAACACATGCGCCGTCATGATCGTGGCCACACCCGCCGCAATGGCGGCGCGGAACGGCTCGAACTCCCGCTCACGGAGGAGCTCGGGCGGGTGCTCGACCAACGGAAGTTCCAGGTGCGAGTCCGTGTTCGTGTCCCCGTGCCCCGGGAAGTGCTTGCCGCACGCCGCGATGCCTTCTGCCTGCAGCGCACGCACGATCACGGCGCCAAGTTCGGCCACCGTCTTTGCAGTCTCTCCGAGCGCACGATCGCCGATGACAGGGTTCTTCGGATTGGTGTGGATATCCAGCACCGGCGCGAAGTCGAGCGTGATGCCGACCGACTTCAGCTCTGCGGCGAGGGCTTTCGCGAACTGCTCGGCGAGCCGTGCGTCGCCGCTGCGCCCGATCGTTGCCATCGGTGGCCACTCGGTGAACGGCGCCTTGAGGCGCGCGACGCGTCCGCCCTCCTGATCCACGCTGACCCAGCCGGGCATCTCTGGCGAGACACGTGCGAGTTCGTATGACAGCTCGGCGACCTGCTCCGGCGCTTCGATGTTGCGAGCGAAGAGGATCGTGCCGCCGAGGCCGAATTCACGGGCGAGGGAACGGAGCTCGACCGGCACCTGCGTGCCCTTGAACCCGGCAATGAGCAACTGGCCGATCTGCCGTCGGATCGAGAGCGGCGACATGCCCCTGAATTCTAACCTTATATAATTCGTGGGTGCTCACCTCATCGGCGCCGACACGGATCGATCTGGCCGGCGGCACCATCGACATCTGGCCCCTGTATCTCTTCCACGACGACGCCTGCACGCTGAACGCGGCGATCAGCCTCCGTGCCCACGTGCAGATCGCGTCCCGGCCAACCGGTGGCGTCGAGCTGGTCTCGATCGACACCAATCGCCGCGTGCTCGCGTCCCACTGGCGCGACCTCACCGCCGCGTGCGACCTGCCGCTGCTGGCACTGCTGGCCCGCCACTACCGGCTCGAGAACGCCACGCTGACGACGCGTGGTGAGTCACCGGCTGGGGCCGGCATCGCTGGCTCCTCGGCGTTGACGATTGCGGTCTGCGGTGCGCTCGCACGCTGGACCGGTCAGTCGGAGTCACCCGCGGACATCCTGCAGGTCGCGATGAACGTCGAGTGCCAGACGATCCGCGTCCCCACGGGTGTGCAGGACTACCGCCCTGCCCTGTACGGCGGCGTGGCGGCAATCGACCTGCGGGTCGACGGCATTCACCGGGTTGGCCTGGACGTGGACGTCGACGCGCTCGAACAGCGCCTCGTCCTCGCCTATACGGGCGAGCCGCGGAATTCAGGCACGAACAACTGGGAGATCACCAAGCGCCACATCGATGGTGACCGGCACATCTTCGACTGCTTCGAGCGCATCCGCGACACGGCCGTGGCCATGCGGCAGGCGTTGACGCGCGGGGATTGGGACGCCGTCGGGCAGCACGTCGCCACGGAGTGGGACAACCGCAAGCGCCTCGCACCGGGCGTCACCACGCCCGCCATCGAGTCCCTGATTGCGCGCGCGCATGCCGCCGGCGCGACGGCCGCGAAGGTCTGCGGCGCTGGTGGCGGGGGATGCCTGTTCTGCTACGGGCCGCCCGCCCGTCGCGAGGGCATCGCCGAGGCGCTGGCCTCGGGCGGCGCGCGGGTTCTCGACTTCCGCCTCGAACGCGAAGGGCTCCGCGTTGGATAACCTCGCGATCGCGCGCATCCTCGGCGAGATCGCGGACCTCCTCGAGATCAAGAACGACAACCCCTTCAAGATCCGCGCGTACCGCAACGGCGCCGACATCGTCGCGAACGACCCGCACGACATGGCGTCACTCGATCTGAAGGGGCTGCAGGAGATTCCAGGGATCGGCAAGGACCTCGCGGCGCGCATTCGCGAGATCGCGGATACAGGCGACGCCGCGTTCCACCAGGAACTCCTGGCGGAGTTCCCACCCAGCATCCTGGACCTTCTCGGTCTGCAGGGTGTGGGGCCGAAGACGGTGGCGCGCCTCTACCGCGAACTCGGCGTGAAGACGCTCGAGGAGCTCGAGGAGGCGGCGAAGGAGGGGCGTGTGCGGTCCATGAAAGGCATGGGCCCGAAGAAGGAGACGCTCATCCTCAAGGCGATCGACGAACGGCGCCTCCACGGTGGACGCCACCTGCTCCCCGACACGCACGACGCGGCGGTCGCCTACGTGGCCTACCTGAAGGCGCATGCGCCGGACGCGCAGATCGAGGCGGTCGGCAGCCTGCGCCGCGGCCAGGAGTCGTGCGGTGACATCGACATCCTGGCGTCCGGAGCCGACGCCGCGCTGATGGATCGCTTCATCGAGTACAAGCTCGTCGAGCGGGTGCTGGGCCAGGGCGACACCAAGAGCAGCGTCCGCATCTGGGGCGGCTTCCAGGTCGACCTCCGCATCGTCTCGCCCGAGAGCCGTGGCGCCGCCATGCAGTACTTCACCGGCTCCAAGGCCCACAACATCGTCCTTCGCGACCGCGCCATCGGGCTCGGGCTGAAGCTGAACGAGTACGGCCTGTTTCGCGTGGACGACGAGAGCCGTGTCGGTGGCGCGAGCGAGCAGGAGATCTACGAGGCGCTCGGACTCGCGTGGGTCCCGCCGGAACTCCGCGAGGACCGAGGCGAGATGAACGCCGCCGAACGTCGCACGCTCCCGACGCTCATCGAGCACCGGGATCTCCGCGGCGACCTGCACATGCACACGACCGAATCCGACGGTCGCCACAGCATCGCCGAGATGGCGCAGGCCGCGCATGCCGCCGGGCTCGAGTACATCGCGATCACCGATCACAGCCGCAACCTGGCAATGGCCAACGGACTCGATGAGGCCAGGGCACTGGCGCACGCCGCGCGCGTCCGCGCCGAGGACGGGCGTCACGGGGTCCGCATGCTGGCGGGCATCGAATGCGACATCCTCGCCGATGGCTCGATGGACCTGGCAGATGACTGCCTCGCGCAGCTGGACATCGTCGTGGCGTCGGTGCATTCGGCGTTCAACCAGGATCGCCAGCAGATGACGGAGCGGATCCTGCGCGCGATCGAGAACCCGAATGTCGACGTGCTCGGACACCCGACTGGCCGCCTGATACTGAAGCGTGCGCCCTATGCGCTCGACATCGAGGCCATCATCGAGGCAGCGGCACGACACCACGTGGCCATCGAGATCAACAGCCAGGTGGATCGCCTCGACCTGAACGACGTGCAGGCCCGGCTCGCCCGCGACCGCGGCGTTCGCCTCGTGATCTCGAGCGATGCCCACTCGCAGGCGGCGCTCGCCGTCACGCGCTGGGGCGTCATGCAGGCACGCCGCGCGTGGCTCACCGCAGGCGACGTGATCAACACGCGACCGTTCGACGACTTTCGTGCCTTGCTCCGCAGGAACCTCCGATGACGCAACTGAAGATGCTCTCCGCAGCCGACACCCTCGCCGAGATCCGTCGCCTCTACTTCAACACCAGCCGCCAGACGATCCAGCAGGACATGGACAGGGCGCTCGATCTGCTGAAGGCGATGGCGAGCGAAGAGGATCGGGAACGGGCGACGGTCTACATGGAAGGGCTCGCCGAGATGCGGCGGGACTGGCTCAAGGGCGAGGCGCGTCCGCGCGGGCGGGCACCCAAGGGGCCTGGAGCAGGAGCAGGAGGACCGAAGCCAGCTGCGGACCGTTCCGGCCGGGGCGGGAGCCCACGTCAGGCCGGACAAAACGGACCAGGTGACGCATCACGACCGGGTCCACAGAAGACCGGGAAGCCTGCACCACCCGCGCGGACCAAGCCGCGCCCGTAGATCAGCGCTGCTGGCCGAGCACCACCTTGCGGCGAGCAGCCACGCGCACCGGTTCCGGCACGTTGCGGTCGGTTGACACGCCGGTCACGTCACGGTCGGTCAGGCGATTCAGCAGGTTGAGCGACAGCGCCACGGGCGTCTTCGGGTTGCGCGTCAGCGCGTGCACGACCGCATAGTTCTTCAGCCACGCACGGTTCATCGCAATCGTACGGAGCACATCCTCCGAGACCGTCGCCATCCGGGCGAAGCTCTCCACCTCCGCCTCCGTGACCTTCGGACTGCTCAACACGGCGGCCGCGACCATCTTGTTGGGATCCCGAACCAGGATGGCGCGAACCTCGCGTGAGCCGCGCATCGCGGCCTTTACGCGCTCGGTCACATTCATCTTCTGGATGGACTGCAGCAAGGTGGTGGTGGAGCCCTCATCGGCTGGAACGGCCACCGCGTCAGCCACCGGCGAGCCAGGCTCGTCGGGTTCCACCTCCGGCGGCGCTTCAACCAGCGGCTCGTCGTCGGTAATCGCCGGGATCTCCGCGGGAAACACACCGCGATCGCCGAAGAACTCGCGGACCCCGAGCGGGACGTCAGAGCGCCCGAGATAGGCGCTGAGGGCCTCAACAGGGATCGCGTCGATCGTTCGTCCGGCCGTGTCCCTGATTTCGGCGTCTCTGTCGTCGACGAGGAGGATCAGGATCGCGAGCTGCTCGTGCGCACGCGGCGCGAGGACACCCTGCGCGGCCAGCAGCTTCACATCGCGTGGCACTTCCCCGCGCTTGAAGAAGTCCAGCAGCGGTGCCGGACCGCTCACGGAAGGACGACCCTGCTGGTCAGCTGCTCCGGCGTGATCGTCGTCGGGCCGGTCAGCGTGCGCCACGGGAGGCCGTCTGCCGACCATTCGATCGCGGACGGATCCGTCGGGATGATCATGACCTCGCGCATCGCCTCGAACGCCCGGCTCTCCCCTGAATTGAGGGTGACGTCGTTGCCGGCGAGCCGGTCTGGAGCCACGCTGAACGTGGTCGTCCTGAGCGCCCTGACGGTGACCACGAAGCGTCGTGCGACGGCTTGCGCAGCCGGGGTGGGCGCGGCGGCAACGGGCTGCGCAGCAGGTTCGATCGTCTGACGCCGGCCGAAGGCGAACCAGAGCACCAGCAGGACGATGGGCACCGCAATCAGTGCGACCCGCAGAAACCCACTGCCGCGACGCCGATCGTGATCGGCATCGAGCTCAGCGACCAGATCGCGGGTGCGCGGGTGCCCTTGCGTGACCGTTTCGTCCGGGAACCGCGTGATGAACTCGGCGACCGTCTGCTCGGGGTCGAGACCGATTTCGGTGGCGTACGCCCGCACGAACGCACGGCTGAAGATGCCGCCGGGCAGGCGCGAGATATCGTTGCGCTCCAGCGCCTCGAGCGCCCGAACCGAGATCCTCGTTGTGTCGGCAATCACGCGCAGGGATAGCCCGCGGCGCTCGCGCGCCTCGCGTAACCGTGCTCCGAAATCGCCTGCCAGTCGTTCTGTAGCCATCAGTGGGTGGGCAACTGCCCCCTCATGTTAGCAGCGTCACCAGGGCGACGGAACGCGTCGACCCGCTCGAGCAGCGATGTCGCCCGGCAGTCCCCGGCGTCAGCCATCCACGCGCCGATGGCTGCAATGCCCGATGACCCCGTGCTGGCGACCGCCGGCACGTCGGCCGGGCCGATGCCGCCGACGGCGAGTACGGGCACGTGCGTGGCCGACACGATCGTCTTCAGGCCATCCATCCCGATGAGTGGGTGGCCGACCGGCTTGGAAGGTGTGCCCGCGACGGTGCCCGCAACCAGGTAATCCACGTCGCCTGCCGTGCGTGCGCCGAGGGCGTCGTGCACGGACCGTCCGATGAGCAAGGGTCGCGGCACGAGAACCCTCGCGGAGCTGGCGTCCAACGAGGCGGCTCTCAGGTGCACGCCATGCGCGCCGGTCGCGAGCGCGACATCGACACGCTCGTTGACGACCACGCGCGTCCTGCTGCCGCCGACGGCCTGGAGCACGGCTCGGACGACGGCCGCGAGGCGGCGGCCATCAAGATCGCGTTCGCGCACCTGGATGAGATCGACCCCCGCCTCCGCCGCCGCGCGCGCCTGCCGGACGAGACAGGCCAGTGCCGCGTCGAACGCCGCACCGGGCGCGAGCCGCCCCCGGTCCGTGATCAGCATCAGGATCATTCGCGCATGCCGAAGACCGCGCTCATCTCGCCAAAGCCCGCGACAAGGTTCAGCAGCCCGATGCCGGTCACCGCACCACGGAAGTAGGCGCTCTGGAACAGCGGCTCGAGCGTGGGCCACGCGTAGACGAAGTAGTTGCGTGCCCAGAACGAGGACCAGGGCAGCACCATCAGGAGCAGCCCGACCTCGATGAAGAACACGACAATCAGGAGACGTGTCAGCAGGGTGGCTATCCTCCGGCCTGACTGCGCGACAGTCGCGCCACGCGATCCGCGAGGTCGCGGTAGTCGCCGGCGTCCGCCTGGAGTTCGAGACACACGGCAAGGGCGCTTGCCGGCTCACCCGAGCGCTCCAGCAGGTCGACCAGCCGATACAGCGCGTCGAAGCGCTCGTCCGCGGAGATGCCGGGCGCATCGCCAGCGTGCCCCAGCCACTCGACCGCCTCGGCGATCCGCCCGAGCTTCTCGTACGCTTGCGCGATCAGGGACGCCGAGGCATACCGGCGCGAGGCGGCCCGCATCGCGAGGCGGAGGTGCTCGATGCTCTGCTCGAATGCGCCCGCTTCGAGCAGCGCGGACCCTCGGGCGAAGGCGACCTCGGCCGCGTCATCCGGTGAGCGATGCGCGACATCTTCGCGCATGCGGGCGAAGACCGACTCGAGATCGGTCTCCGCGGGGGCCACCGTCGGCGGAATCGCATCGATGCTGTCGCTGAGGTCCTCTTCCTCGTGGTCTCCAGACGCGTCGTCGCGCGACAGAGAGGTGCCGTCGCCGTGCTGGCCCGTCAGGTCCATCGCGTCGCCGAACAGCAAATCGAAATCGATCTCGTGCGGGTTCGCGCGAGCCTCGACATGTTCCGGCGCCGTTGCGGCACCTGTCGACGGCTCGTGGTCCACGAGTGACTCGCCACTGAATTGCCCGGCCGCCGACGGGACCGTGTCGAACGGCGCACGGATGTCCTCGTCGGCCGAGGTCCAGTTCGACGGTAGGTCGTCAAGCGTGAACTCGGCACTGCCCGCAACCCACGCAGCGAGTGCGGCATCCGGGTCGGCTTCGCCCATTGCAGCAAGCGCCGCTCGCAGCCGTGCGCGGTGCGCGGGTTCGTCCGGCTGTCGGGTGACGAGGTCCTCGGCCACGTACTTCGCCTGCTCCGCCGCCCCGGTCGCGAGGTATGCGTCGGCAAGCAGCGCCTGCGCCTCGAAGATCTCGTCGTCCAGGCTGCCATCGACGCACACGTCCACGAGCCGCGTCAGGGCCGGCACGTGGTGCGGGGCGACCGCCGCGAAGCGCCGCAAGGCGGCCGCGGCAGCCGGCCAGTCCCGCTCGGAAATGCGGGTGCTGACCACGCGGTCGACGAGGCTGAAGGACACCTCGCGGTGCTCCGACGCGAGCGCGTCCGAAAGCTGGAGCACCCTGTCTGCGGCGGCCGGCTCGATCGCAAGCACCGTGTCCACCCACTCGAGGCCGGCATCGGCATCGCCGCTGCGCAGCCGCGCCTCGGCGGCCACGAGCATCAGGTCCCTGTCCTCACCAATCGTCTCGGCGGTCAGGTAGGGGCCGGCCTCGCTGAATCGGCCCTGCTTGACCAGAATCCGCGCGAGTTCCCTCGGCGCATACGTGCCGGCCGGATCGAGCACGACGATCTCCGTCAACGGCGCAAGCGCATCATCGTCGCGCTCGGCTTCCACCAGGAGAGTGGCGAGATCGGTCAACTCGTGCAGCGCGCCTGTGATGTCATCCAGTTGCTGGCGGGCGTGAGCGGCCGCGAGCCGCGCGGTGACATCGTGCTTGTCGAGCGCGCCGACCCGCACGACGAGTTCGAGCGCACCACGGGCGTCACCCCGCGTCCGGCGTCCCGTGATGGCGCTCGAAAAGAATCCCCGCGCGTCCGCCACAAGCCCCTGCGCCGCCGACAGCTCACCCGCCTGCACCAGCGCGCGGTCGTCGTCCGGCCGCTGCTTCAGGATCTTCTTGTAGAGGGCCGCGGCCTTGGAGAGGAAGCCCTCCTTGCGAAGGCTTTCGGCGATGCGGGCGAACTGCTCGACCGCCGGTTCGATCTGTCCGGCACGGACGTAGAGGTCGCCGAGCAGGTTCGCCGTGTTCCAGTCCCGCGGCTGATCCTCCACGAGGCGCAGGTACTCGGCAATCGCCTGTTCGAGCTTGCCCTGGCGCTGGAGCTTCTCCGCCTGCCGCAGCGTGGCGGCGCGATCGATCGGCACGGCTCAGGCGATCGTATCAAACAGCGTGGACGGCTTGAACGACCTGCGGTGCGCATCTGAGTAGCCGTACTGCGCCACCGCGGCGAGATGGTCGGCCGTGGCGTATCCCTTGTGCCGTGCGAAGCCGTAGCGTGGATCCTGCTCGTGCAGCGCCACCATCTCGCGGTCGCGCGTCACCTTGGCGACGATGGAGGCAGCGGCAATGGCGGCGCAGCGCCGGTCCCCCTTCACCACGCCTCGCTGTTCCATGGGCAGTTCAGGGATCCGGAACGCATCGACGAGCACGACGTCGGGCAGGGGAGTGAGGGCGAGGACGGCACGGCGCATCGCATCGAGCGACGCGTGGTAGATGTTCAGGCGGTCGATTTCGCGGGGATCGCAAGAGGCGACCGCCCAGGCGGCGGCCCGACGCAGGATGACGTCGTAGAGTTCCTCGCGCTCCTCGGCGGGAACCACCTTGGAGTCGGCCAGTCCGGGGATGTGACGATCGGGGTCGAGAATGACGGCAGCGGCCGTCACCGGACCGGCGAGGCACCCGCGTCCCACTTCGTCGACGCCGGCCACGAGCGTGAAGCCGGCGCGCCGCAGCGCGTTCTCGAGCGTACGGGTAGCGGGAACGCGTGACATGCGGAACTCAGAATGCAGAAGTCAGAAGACAGAATTCAATTCTGAATTCTAACTTCCGAATTCTGAATTCCGCATGACGGGAGCCTGCGGCCCTAGTTCTGCCGCGCAGCATCCTTCATGCGAGCGGCCTTGCCCTTCAGTGCGCGCAGGTAGTACAGCTTCGCACGGCGGACCTTGGCCGACCGCATCACTTCGACCTTCTGAATCGTCGGCGAGTGCAGCGGGAAGATACGCTCCACGCCCTGGCCGAACGACACCTTGCGCACGGTGAACGACGCGCGCGTGCCGCCGCGGTGCTGGCCGATGACCACGCCCTCGAACACCTGGATGCGCTCCTTGTCACCTTCGCGCACCTTCACGTGGACCCGGACCGTGTCGCCGGACTTCATCGCCGGCCGCTCGGTCAGCTGCGCCTTCTCAACCAGTTCCATCGCGCCCATGCTCTCGCTCTCCTTACCGTCACGCGAGCCCGGCTCAGCGCCGCCTCTCGCGTGGTTCGTCGGCCCGCCTCACGGCGGAACCGTAGCTTCTACCGATGCTTCTCCTGCGCGGTTACCTCGCGCAGCAGCTTCACTTCTTCGTCGTCGAGCACCGCGCGCTCCAGCAGGTCGGGCCGCCGCGCGAGCGTGCGCGATAACGCTTCCCGTTTCCGCCAGCGCCGGATCTCGGCGTGGTTCCCGGACAGCAGCACGTCCGGCACCCTGAGCACATCGCCCGAGGACCCGGTCACCTCTGCCGGCCGCGTGTAGTGCGGGAAGTCCAGCAGCCCCCGGCCGAACGAATCCTCGGCCACCGACTGCTCGTCTCCCACCACGCCAGGCACCAGCCTGGCGACAGCATCGATGATGACCAGCGCCGGCAGTTCCCCACCGCTCAGCACGTAGTCCCCAATCGAGATCTCTTCGTCGACCCGCGAGCGAACCCGCTCGTCGACCCCCTCATATCGGCCGCACAGCAGCACCAGCCGCGGATGCCGGCTCAGGCGTTCAACCACCGCCTGGGTCAGCATCGTGCCCTGTGGCGACGTCAGCAGGACCGTCGGCCTCGCCGCGTCCTCCGCCTCGATCGCGTCGAGTGCGCGGAACAGCGGCTCGGGCTTCAGGACCATGCCGGGTCCTCCCCCATACGGCACATCGTCGACCACGCGATGACGGTCCGTCGTGAAGTCACGCAGGTCGTGCACAACCACGTCGAGCGTCTTCCGCTCGATGGCCCGCCCGACGATGCCGGCGCTGAGCGCCTGCTGCACCATCGCCGGGAAGATCGTCACCACGTCGAACCGCATGACTGCTCTACCCTCGAGGTGCCAGAGCCGGCCACGGCGAACACGGCCTGCTCACTTGCGGCGCTCGTTCAGTTCGATCAGCCCTTCTGGCGGCGCAATCACGATCCGCCGCGCGGCGGGGTCGATGGTCCGACAGATGTCGACGGCGAGGGGCACGAGCACCTCCCCACGTTCCCCCTGCACCACCAGCCGGGTACTGCCAGCCTCGCCCTCGATGGCGGAGACCGGTCCGACGGTCATCCCCGCCAGGGTCTCGACCACGCAGCCCACCAGTTGGTGGTGGTAGTAGGTCCCGGCGGGCAGGTCCACGAGCTCCTCGGCGGGCACCCTGAACTCCAGCCCCGCCAGTTCTCTCGCGGCGTCCATGTCCGCCACGCCCTCGATCCCGATGACCGGCCGCCCCATCTGGATGCGGGAGGTCGTAATCACGAGCGTGTCGACCCGGCCGTCACGGTTCACGAACAACCGGCGTCCGGGAGCGAACCGCTCCTCGGGGAAATCGGTCTCCGGATTCACGATGACCTGGCCGCGGATGCCGTGCGGCCGGGCAACGACCCCGACCACCGCCATCTCGTCCCAGTTCACGGTCGGCCGTCGCGGAACTCGAGGGTGACCGTCTTCCCGTCCTTCTCGGCAGCGGCTGACGCCAGCGTGCGAAGGGCGGCAGCGGTCCGACCCTGCCTGCCGATGACGCGCCCCATCTCACCGGGCGCGACGTACAGCTCCACCAGCGTCGTGCCGCGATGCTCCGATTCGACGACCGTCACCTGATCTGGCGTGTCGGTCAACGCCTTCGCGAGCACCTCGACGACGCGGCTGACGGTGCTCACTTCGCGTCGGTGGCCGCGGGAGCCGCAGCCGGCGCCGGCGTCAGGTGCCGCGCGATGAGCGTCCGCACCGAGTCCGACGGCTGGGCGCCCTTGCTGATCCAGTAGTTCACGCGCTCCGTGTCGACGTTCACGAGGGCGGGCTTGGTGCGCGGGTTGTAGTGCCCGAGAATCTCGACGAAGCTGCTGTCGCGGGCCGCGCGCGAGTCGGTGACGACCACGCGGAAGAACGGACGTTTCTTGGACCCTGCACGACGCAGACGAATGGCTACCATCTATCGCTCCTGAATACTGCCCGGGGCTTCGCGACCCGAACGGTGACTTCGCTGCGCGTCAGGGGAAACGCCCCTGCGACGAAGCCCGGCGACTAGCGCCGGTTGCGCAGCAACTCGAATGCTTTCCGACGCGCGTTCTTGCCGCCGCCGGCCAGCCCGGCCATGCCGCCGAGCTGCTTCATCACCTTCTGCATCTGCACGAACTGCTTCAGCAGGCGGTTCACTTCCTCGACCGAGGTGCCGCTGCCCTTCGCGATGCGCTTGCGGCGGCTGCCGTTGATGATGTGCTGCTTGCGCCGCTCCTCGGCGGTCATCGACGAGATGATCGCCTCGATGCGGCCAAGCTGCTTCTCGTCCGGCTTGTTCTCGGACAACGCCTTGAGGTTGCCCATCCCGGGCAGCATCCCGAGGATCTGCTCGAGCGGCCCCATCTTGCGGATGGTCCGGAGCTGGTCCCGGAAGTCCTCCAGCGTGAACTCGTTCGAACGGATCTTCTGTTCGAGCTTCTGCGCGTCTTCCTGCGTGATCGCCTGCTCGGCACGCTCGATGAGCGACAGCACGTCGCCCATCCCGAGCACGCGCGACACCACGCGATCCGGGTGGAACGGTTCGAGATCCTCGAGCCGTTCGCCGCTTCCCGTGAAGGCGATCGGCACGCCGACCACCGACACGACCGACAGCGCCGCGCCCCCGCGCGCATCGCCGTCCATCTTCGTCAGCACGACGCCGGTGACGCCCACGCGGCGGTTGAACTCGCCCGCGCTCTTGATGGCGTCCTGCCCGGTCATCGCGTCAGCGACGTAGAGCAGGTCCGACGGATCGGTGACGCCCTTGATCGCCACGAGCTCGTCCATCAGCTCGTCGTCGATGTGCAGGCGCCCCGCGGAGTCGACGATGACGACGTCGAAGCCCTTGGTCGTGGCCTCCGCCATCGCACCCCTGGCGCGCGACACGGGGTCGAGGTCGCCGGCCGGATCGAAGACCCGGACGTCCGCCTTCCCGGCCACGACGTTCAACTGCGCAATCGCCGCCGGCCGCTTCACGTCGGTCGAGACGAGCAGCGGATGCCGCCCCTGCTTCGACAGCCACCTGGCCAGCTTGCCCGCCGTCGTGGTCTTGCCCGCACCCTGCAGTCCGAGCAGCAGGACGACCCGCGGCCGCTTGCTGCTCTCGGTCAGCCCGCCCTTGGCATCGCCGAAGAGCGCCAGCATCTCGTCTCGGACGATGCGGACGACCTGCTGTGCGGGCGTCAGGCTCTTGAGGACCGTGTCCTCCATCGCCTTGTCCCGCACGCGATCGATGAACGCCTTGACGACCTTGAAGTTGACGTCGGCTTCGAGCAGCGCCAGCCGGATTTCCCGAAGCGCCGCCTCGATGTTCTCGGGCGTCAGCCGCCCCTGCCCCTGCAGCGACTTGAAGACGTCCTGCAGGCGTGTGCTCAGTGATTCGAACATCGCGAAATGAAGCCGTGTGTCCCCGAAAGCCGCGCTCGCGAGCCGCCGCCTGCCCGCGTCGCCTCTGGCGAAGGCGGGTAAGGTGCTCTAGCGCAAACCCTTATTGTTGAACGGGGCTCGTCGGCTGGTCAACAGCAAACACGGCCAGGGACATCAGCCCTGAGCCGACCATGCCCAAAGCCTCAAGTCGAGAGCCTGAAGCCCTGCCCACGCCGAGGCTCCGGACTCCTGACTCCAGGCTCCGGGGCAGGTCGGCTCCGGGCGAAGACAATCGGCGTCACCGCCGAGGCGACGACTAGACCCCCGACAGCCGGTGCCCGAGCTTTTCCTTCTTGGTCTTCAGGTACCGGCGGGTGGTTTCGGAGACGGTGACTTCGAGCGGGAGCCACTCGGTGACCGACAGGCCGTAGCCTTCGATGCCGACCAGCTTGCGCGGGTTGTTGCTCAACAGCCGCATCGTCTTCACGCCAAGTTCACGGAGCATCTGCACGCCCATGCCGTAGTCGCGCTGGTCCGCCTTGAAGCCGAGCCGCTCGTTCGCTTCGACCGTGTCGAACCCTTCGTCCTGCAGCTCGTATGCGCGGATCTTGTTGGCGAGCCCGATGCCGCGCCCCTCCTGATTGAGGTACAGCAGGATGCCCCGGCCCTCCGCCGCAATCAGCTTCATCGCCGCATCGCGCTGCGCGCCGCAGTCGCACCTCGCCGAGTGCAGCACATCGCCGGTGAGACACGACGAGTGCACGCGGACGAGGACGTCCTTCCCGGACGAGATGTCGCCGCAGACCAGCGCGACGTGCTCTTTCTTGTCGAGCTGATTGACGAAGACGTGGATGTGCCAGTTCTCGCCGTACTCGGTCGGCAGCTTCGCGGACGCCACCTTCTTGACCAGCGTCTCGGTGGCGAGCCGGTACTTGATGAGGTCGGCGATGGTGATGATCAGGAGGTTGTGCTTCTTCGCGAACTTCACGAGGTCCGGCATGCGGGCCATCGTGCCGTCCTCGTTCATGATTTCGCAGATCACCCCGGCCGGATAGAGCCCGGCGATGCGCGCCAGGTCCACCGCCGCCTCGGTCTGCCCCGCGCGTTCCATCACGCCGCCGGTGCGCGAGCGCAACGGGAACATGTGACCCGGACGAAGCAGGTCGTAGGGCTTGGTCGCCGGATCGATGGCCACCTGCACGGTCGCAGCGCGGTCGGCCGCGGAGATGCCGGTGGTCGTCCGCCCCTTGGCCTCAATCGGGATGCAGAACGCCGTCTCGAAGCGGGAGGTGTTCTGCGAGACCATCAACGGGATCTCGAGTTCATCGAGCCGCTCGGACGTCATCGAGAGACAGACGAGGCCGCGCCCGTACTTTGCCATGAAGTTGATCGCCTCAGGCGTCACCTTCTCGGCCGCAATCGTGAGGTCCCCCTCGTTCTCGCGGTCCTCATCGTCGACGACGATGATCATGTCGCCGCGCCGGATGGCGTCGAGCGCGTCCTCGATCCGCGCGATCGGGCTGCCCTGCTTCCGTGCGCCCTTGGCAATCTTCATGTGGCTCTTCATGGTCCTATGGCCTGTCCGACAGGGCGGCCTGCGCGCGCGCCAGTTCCGCCGTCCGCGCGACGTACTTGCCCACCATGTCGAACTCGAGGTTCACCGGCGTCCCGACGGCCGCCTGCCGCAGGTTGGTGTGCGCCATGGTGAACGGGATGATCATCAGCTCGAACGTCGCATCCGCCAGGGCGGCGACGGTCAGGCTGATGCCGTCCACCGCGATCGAGCCGCGGTGGATGAGGTTCGGCGCAAATGCCGCCGGATAGCTCACGGTGAGGCGATGGAACTCGACGTCCTGCCGCAGGTGCTCGATCCGTCCGACCGCATCGACGTGCCCCTGGACGAAGTGACCGCCGAAGCGCGCATCCGCGCGCATGGAACGTTCGAGGTTGACGAGGCTGCCCGGCTGGAGCCGCCCGAGCGTGGTCACCTGCAGCGTCTCGGGGCCGATGTCGGCGTCCGCGGTCTCCGCATCGTGCGCGATCACCGTGAGGCACACGCCGTTCACGGCGAGGCTCTCACCGAGCGTCAGCTCCGGCGCCAGCGATGTGGCAATACGCACCCGAACGCCGCCCTTCATGGGCGTCGAGGTGACGATGGTGCCGACCGATTCAATGAGGCCCGTGAACATACCCTTCGACCAACACATCCGGTCCGAGCGGCTCGACCCGCGTCGACGCCAGCATCGCCGTCGACAGGCGACGACCATCGATGAACGGCACGCCAGCAGGACCGAGCACATGCGGCGTCACGTACAGCCGCACGAAGTCGACAACCTGCTCGTCCCATGCCGCGCGATGGATCGCAGCGCCGCCCTCGATCAGCACTGACGTCAGGCCCCGGGCCCCGAGCGCCGCGATGCCGCCGCGAACCGACCCGTCGGTGATGACGACCTCGGCCCCGCGCGCCTCCAGCGACGCCCGCGCATCCGCGCGAGCCGCTCCTTGTTCCGTGGTGAGGATCATGACAGGCCCGGCGTTGCGTGTCGAGAGCAGCCGGGCGTCAGGTGGCGTTCGCAGCGACCGATCGAACACCACCCGTGCGAGCGGACGCTCGCGATAGACACCGCGCGGCGTCAGCTGCGGGTCATCCACGAGGACCGTGTTCACCCCGACCGCGAGGGCGTCCACTTCCGCGCGCACACGATGCGCATGCCGGTTCGCCACGCCCGAGGTGAGCGCCGTGCACTCGCCGACGGCTGCCGCGAGGCAGTTGTCCGCGCTGATCGCCGCCTTCAGGGTGACGAAGGGCCGTCCAGCCGTCATCGTCGTGAAAAAAGGCTGGTTGAGTCGCCGTGCCGCATCCTCCCCGACGCCGACGCGGATGTCGATGCTGCGGGACCTGAGGAACGCGAATCCACGGCCACGCACGAGCGGGTTCGGGTCCTCCACCGCGGCCACCACGCGGCGGATGCCAGCCTCGAGGATGCGAGGCACGCATGGCCCGGTGCGGCCGGTGTGGCAGCACGGCTCGAGCGTGCAATAGAGCGTGCCGCCACGTGCGCGGTCGCCGGCCATGTCGAGCGCGTGCACTTCGGCATGCGCATCTCCAGCTCGCGCGTGATACCCCTGCCCCACCACGAGGCCGTCAGCAGACACGACAACGGCGCCCACCATCGGGTTGGGGCTGGTCCGTCCGCGGCCCCTGGCAGCGTGAAAGAGCGCACGCGCCATGAAGTCCGCGTCCGTCGGTGTCACCACTTCTCCTCGAAGAGGCCGTCGACGTACTCCTTCGCGTCGAAGACCACGAGGTCCTCGATCCCCTCACCGACCCCGACGTAACGGATCGGCAGCTTCAGATCGTTCGCGATTGCCACCGCAACGCCGCCCTTGGCCGTCCCGTCCAGCTTCGTCAGCACGATGCCGTTCACGCCGGCGACGTTGGTGAACTCGCGCGCCTGCGCGAGGCCGTTCTGGCCGACCGTCGAGTCGAGGACGAGCAGCACCTCCTGCGGTGCGCCCGGCACTTCACGGGACGCGATCCGACGGATCTTGTCCAGCTCGTTCATCAGGTTCACGCGCGTGTGCAGCCGGCCCGCCGTGTCGACGAGCACGGGGTCGCGACCCTTGGCCTTCGCGGAGGTAATCGCGTCGAAGACGACCGCCGCCGGGTCGGCGCCCTCACGGGCCCGCACCATGTCGACGTCCGCACGCTTCGCCCAGATCTCGAGCTGTTCGACCGCCGCGGCGCGGAAGGTGTCCGCCGCGCAGATGAGCGGCTGCTTCCCCTCGTTCTTCAGCAGGTTGGCGAGCTTGCCGACGGTCGTCGTCTTGCCCGTGCCGTTCACGCCGACGATCAGGGTGATGCGCGGAGGTGTGGCGACCTGCACCGGCTTGTCGACCGCTGCGAAGATGTCGAGCAGTTCGTGCTTGACCAGCTCGCGCAGCCCTTCACCGTTGGGTGCGCGCTTGCGAACGGCGCCGATGATCCGGTCGGTGGCGGCCACGCCGATGTCCGCCGAGATGAGCAGTTCCTCGAGGGCGTCGACCGTATCGACGTCGACGGGCCGACTCCGCCGCTCGGGCTCATCCGCCCGTCGAACGATGTCATCGAACCTGTCGACGATCTGCTGCTTGGTTCTGGCGAGGCTTTCGCGAATGCGACCGAAGAAACCCATCCCGTCGATCTTATGTCGTTTCGGTTTCCGACCGCTGCCGCCGGAGCATCAGGGCTTCGAGTCCGCTCCGCACGTCGATGCGCCCGTCGATCACCGCTGAAACCTGCGTGGCGATCGGCAATTCGACACCGTACCGGGTGCCGAGGGCCAGCGCGGCCCCGGTCGTGCGGACGCCTTCGGCCACCATCTTCATCCCCGAGACGATGTCCTGCAGCGCACGACCGCGCGCGAGTTCCATCCCGACGTGCCGGTTCCGGCTCAGGGAGCCCGTGCAGGTCAGGACGAGGTCGCCCAGACCACTCAGGCCCGCCGACGTTTCGCGACGCCCGCCTGCAGCTGCCGTGAGGCGCGTCATCTCCGCGAGGCCGCGTGTGATGAGCGCGGCGAGCGCATTGTGTCCGAGCCCCGCCCCCTCGACGACTCCGGCGGCGATCGCAATCACGTTCTTCAGCGCCCCGCACAGCTCGACACCCACGACGTCGTCCGTTCCATAGAGGCGGAAGTAAGGCCCCTTGAACTCCGCCTGGACCCGCTCGAGCGCGATGCCGTCATGGCAGGCGACCACCACGGCCGTCGGCATCTGGCGCGCCACTTCCAACGCGAAGCTCGGGCCCGACAGCACCGCGACCGGGTGCGCGTGCTGTGTCTCGTGCGCGAGCACCTCCGACATCCGCAGCATCGAGTCGGCCTCCAGCCCCTTCGTGGCGCTCACGAGGATGGCGCCGGGCAGCAGGTGCGGCGCCGCCGCACGCATCACCGACCTGATGCCGTGTGACGGGACCGCACACACGACGAAGTCGGTGTCGACCAGGGCCTCGGCCAGCGCGCTGGTCGGGACCACGCCTTCCGGCAGGTGCACGTCCGGCAGGTACACCGCGTTGGCGCGCCGGTCGCGGATTTCGTCCACCGTCCGCGCGTCGCGCGCCCACAAACGGACCTCGTGCCCGACCCGGGCGAGATGCACGGCGAGGGCGGTGCCCCAGCTCCCGGCTCCGAGCACAGCGACACGACGCGTCATACGCGAGCCCCCACGCGCCGCTCCGTCCCGAACCGCACGCGCATCAGGTTGCTCCGGTGGCGGAACACGATCAGCACCGCCGCCGCGCACGCGGAGACGACGACAGGAAGCGCGGAACCGGTCAACCAGGCCACGGGTGGGAGCACCAGCGAGGCCGCCACCGACCCGACTGAGATGTAGCGGGTCAGCCACGTCGCCGCGAAGAACGCCACAGCGGCAGGCGGTATCGCCATCGGCGCGAGCACCGTGAAGACGCCGCACGCGGTTGCGACCCCCTTCCCTCCACGGAAGCGGAGCCACACCGGGTAGATGTGCCCGACGATGGCCGCGAAGCCTGCGAGGGCGCCCGCATGGTCCGCGCCTGACAGGCGGCCGGCCACCAACACGCCAGCCGAACCTTTCGCGATGTCGAGCATCGCCACGATCACCCCCGCACGAACACCGGACGCACGCAGGACGTTGGCCGCGCCGATATTGCCGCTCCCAATGCGGTGGAGATCGTGCCCGCCCCATCTACGCGCAAGCAGCAGCGCGAACGGGATCGACCCGATCAGATATGCCGTGACGATCGCCAGAACGATCATGCTGATGCTTCAGTGTAGTGCACGCCTCGCCCGCCGCCGGCGAGCCTGGCGTGCGCGATCGCCGTGTGCTCCGGGCCCGCTGCCAGGAGACGGCTGTGGAACAGCGTGACGACCGAGACCGGTTCGGTCGCGATCGTCCCGACCTCCGGAAGCGAGAGCCGGGAAGGACCCCGCTCACGCCAGCGGCCGATCGTCAGGTGCGGTGCGAACACACGCGTCTCACGCGGCACGCCGACAGCCGCGAGCCTGTCAGAGACCAGATCGAACAGCCGGACGACCTGCGCCGCGCCCTCAGCCACACCGAGCCACAGCACCCGCGCCGGCCCGCGAGGGGGGAAGACGCCGGCGCCAGCAAACGAGAGCGAAAACGGTTCGCAGGGCAGGTCCCGCCCCATGGCCTCGGTGATCGTCGGGACCCGATCCTCAGCCACCTCGCCGAGGAAGACGAGCGTCAGGTGCAGTTGCGGTGCACGGACCATGCGCAGGTCACGCCCGCCGGAGGAACGCAGGGCGCCTGTCAGCCGGCGCTGCTCGGCCGCGACCGCGTCCCGCGTCGCACCAGTCAGCTCAATCGCGGTAAACAGACGGGCCATCGGACAGGTGCAGCCGCAACATGTTCATGGCGGCCTGCGTGGATTGAAACTTCACCATCTCCCGCGGGCCGATGAAGGTGAATCGGCGCACGTCACCGCCATTCGGCGTCACGACCGCGATGCACACGGTGCCCACCGGCTTCTCCGGAGTGCCGCCACCAGGACCCGCAATGCCCGTAATCCCGATGCCGACGCTCGCACCGGATCGTGCCCGGATGCCATCGGCCATGGCGCGCGCGACCGCCTCGCTGACCGCGCCATTGGCCTCGATCAGCTCCGCGGGGACACCCAGCCATTCGGTCTTCGCACGGTTCGAGTAGGACACGACACCACGGTCGAAGTAGTCCGAACTGCCGGCGACGTCGGTGAGGCGCGACGCCAGAAGACCACCTGAACAGGACTCGGCGACGGCAATGCTCCAGCCGCGCTCGCGCAGCAGGTCGCCGATCACGTCTTCCATGGCACGGCCATCGGTGCTGTAGACGCACGGCCCGAGCACGTCGAGCAGCTCGCGCACCGCCCCAGCGAGCGCCGCGCGTCCGTCCGCCTCGTTCGGGGCATCGGCTGTCAGGTGCAGTTCGATCTGCCCCATCTTCGCCAGGATCGTCGTGCTGATGGGCACCGGCGCCTGCACCCACCGGCTGTAGACCGGCTGGGCGACGGCATCGACGTCGGACTCGGATCGACCGGTGATCCTGATCACGCGCCGGAACAGACCTCGGTCTCCCGCGTTCGGCCTGATGTAGGCGTCGATCGCGCGCTCGAGCAGCGGCTGCATCTCGCGCGGCGGTCCGGGCAGCAGCAGGATTCCGGTGCCGCCGCGCTCGATCCACAGACCCGGCGCCGTGCCGTTCGCGTTCGGGAGCACGGTCGCGCCCCTGGGAACCAGTGCCTGCCGTGCGTTGATGTCGCGCATGATCAGCCCGCGCCGTTTGAACCGCTCCCGGATCGCGTCCAGCACCTCCGCGTCGGTATCGAGCGTGGCGTCAAGCGCGCGCGCGAGCGCATCCCGCGTGACATCGTCTTCCGTCGGCCCGAGCCCACCCGTACACACCACGAGATCCACTGAGCCGACCGCCCGACGGAACCACGACGCGAGTTCCTCGAGATCGTCGCCAACCACCGTCTTCAGGCGCACGTCGCACCCGACCGCGTTCAGCTGCTCGGTGATCGCGAGCGAGTTCGTGTCCAGGCGGAACGGGGTCAGCATCTCGCTCCCGACTGCCAGTATCCACGCCTTCATAGGGTCCACCGCCAGGCATGCGCCGCGACGAGCACCACTCGCAGCGCGAGGTTCGCATAGACACCGGCCATTGCATCATCGGCCATGATGCCGACCCCGCCGTGCAGCGCCTCGAGCCGGTTCGCCGGATAGGGCTTGATGATGTCGAAGACCCTGAACAGCAGGAACGCGATGAGGGCTCCGGCCCAGCCGACCGGATTCAGGAACAGCGTGATGAGCTGCCCCAGGACTTCATCGATGACAACCTGGCCCGGATCGCTGCGGCCGTAGTGGCGCTCCGCCGCGGAGCCGCTCCAGGCGCCGAGGACAAAGACAGCCACGATGGCCGTGGCCTGAATGGCGGGCGAGGTGGGCAGGACCCACCACAGAAGAAGGCCGACCGCAGAACCGAATGTGCCGGGCGCGCGCGGGGCGAGCCCGGCGCCGAGCGCCGTAGCCAGCGCGAGCGCGACGAACGTCATCACCGCCGAGCGTACTCGATCGCGCCGGACTCAGGCACCTGCCCGGACGACCCGGGTGCCCGCGAATCGATCGTGGAGCCCCCGGCCGTCTCGCATCAGCAGCGTGGTCAACAGGCCCAGCCCGGCCGGCAGCGCAAGCAGCAGCCATACGCCGGCGCGCAGTACAGATCGGCCCAGGTCCGGCGCGTGCGCCTCATCGTCGGCCAGCACCTTCACCCCGGCGATCATCTTGCCCACCGTCTGCCCGGTCGCGGTGAACGCGACGAAGTAGCCGCCGTTCTGCAGGAGCAGGAAGGTAAAGAGCGGGCCTTTTGGCAGGATGGCGATCTCGCTCAACGGCAGGCGGCAGATCTTCAGCGTGAAGTACACCACGACGACATCGACGATGAGCATGAGGACGACGTCGATGCCCGCGGCCAGCGCCCGGCTGCCGAACCCCGCCGGCTCCGACGTGTCCGACGTGTCCGACGTGTCCGACGTGTCCGACGGCAAGTCCTGCTCGGGATCGTCGTCGGGAACAAGCGTTGGCGCAGCGGACCGGGTTGACACCGCGCCGCTGGACGGGTCGGCCCAGTCGAGCACCGGTGCGCGCGGCTCGGCCTTGAGGCGCGGGACGTCTGGCGTGCCACGTCGGACCCCGAGCGGCTGCCGTGGGGCCGACGGCATCGTGATGAGCGGCTCATCGTCGTCGATGGGCCCGCCGAAGAGCGGCAGCTCCGCCAGGCCGTTCGGCGTGTCACCGCGGCGAGCCTGCCGGTCCGCAGAGCGTCCGGCTGCCGGCCTCGCCGCGCGGTCGAGCAGTTCGACATCCTGCAGGGGCGCGGGCACCTGCTCGCGATCGTTCAGTCGGAGATCAGCGATCGTATCGGGCTCGTTCAGCGCGAATTCGTACCCGCAGTTGCGGCACTTATCGGCGTGCGCGTAGCCCAGGTACCCACACTTCGGGCACTTCATGGCACGACTCCATCAAGCTGTCGCGGGCTCGCGGCCGTGGGCAGCGGTCCCAGCGCAATAAGCTGCCGCTGCACGTCGGCTCGCAGGCGATCGGCCTCGGCCCGTTCCGGGTCGGTCGGTCGGATCGATTCGAGCACGGGCAGCGCATCCCTGAGTTTCCCGCCGGCGACGAGCAGCCGCGCACGGGCCAGCGCGTTTTCCGAACGCCGCGGGACGGGGACGGCGACGAGTGCCGGCGGCGCCACGGTCGCGGCGCGATCGAAGCGCCGGGCAAGCGAGCGCTCCACCAGCGGTTCCCACCCGGTCCGCAGCATCGCCAACGCGATCACCAACGCGGCGAGGACGATCACGCCGCAGGCGAGGAGCACCGACCTCGGCAGCTGCGCACCAGGCACGGGTGCGTCTGTCGCGAGGACGAGGCGCGGCGTATCGCCGTCACTCTCGCCGACGCCGTTCCCGGTGACATCGTCGAGCCGCTCCACGCGATCGAGCAGCGCGAGCACCTCATCCGAGGGACCGCCATGCGACATCGCTTCGTCGAGCAGGCGCCGGGCCTCCGCCCGGTCGCCCCGCCGGATGGCGTCTGCCCCGTCGTGCAGGAGCGCCTCGGACTCGCGCTGGCGCTCGGCCTGCGCGCTGCGCGCCCGCTCGATGTACGCCCGTGCGCGCGCGTGGCTGCGATCGAGGAAGAGCGCCCGTGTCCAGACGTTGATGGCCTGCTCGTATTGCTGCGCGAAGTAGTAGTCCAGCCCGGTGAGCAGCAGGTGCTCGATCTTCGCGTCGCGCTCCGCCCTGGACGTGGGCTCCTGTGCGCGGGACGTCTCGGAACGAAGCGGCTCAGACATGGATTACAGAGGAAGGATGGAAGGGATTATACGCACAATCTACAATCGCCCATTCCATGATCGAATCGGTTCCCAACGTCAGCGAAGGCGTCCGGAGCACGGTGGTCGACGCCATTGCCGCAGCCATCGACGCGACCCCGCATGTCCTGCTCCTGAACCATTCGGCGGATCCGTCGCACAACCGCTCGGTCTACACGTGTGCGGGTGACGGTGCCAGGGTGGTCGACGCCCTCCTGAGCCTCGTCCGCATCGCCGTCGAGCAGATTGACATGCGGCAGCACCACGGGGCACACCCACGCATCGGGGCCGTCGACGTCGTCCCCTTCATCCCGCTGTCAGGCTCGTCGATTGACGAGTGTGTCGCGCTGTCGCGGACATTCGCACGCACTGTGGCCGAGCGGTTCTCGATCCCTGTGTTCCTGTACGAACGATCCGCCTCCGTCCCGCATCGGCAGCGGCTCGAAGAGATCCGTCGTGGACAGTTCGAAGGGCTCGCCGACAAGCTGACCCTTCCCGACTGGCAGCCGGACTTCGGCCCGTCGCACCCGCACCCGACCGCTGGAGCCATGGTCACTGGAGCGCGGATGCCGCTGATCGCCTTCAACATCAACCTGACCACCGACCGGGTCGATGTGGCGTCGGCTATCGCACGGGTCATCCGCGAGCGGAACGGCGGGCTGCCGTGCGTCAAGGCGCTCGGACTCTTCCTGCCGCACCTCGGGATCGCACAGGTGTCGATGAACCTGACCGACTACACGCGGACGCCGGTCCAGGCGGTGTTCGATGCGGTGGAGCGGGAGGCGCACGCCCGCGGCGTCGGCGTGCTGGAGTCGGAACTGATTGGCCTCATCCCAGCCGACGCACTCGCCGGGACGTCCGCGGATCGGCTGAAGCTGACAGGCTTCTCTCCGGAGCGCGTGCTGGAACACGCGATAGCCCTCCGAACGCAGAAATTCTAGGTTCCGTGAGGTTCGTCCGCCTCCGGCCGTCTCGAAGGCGCGATGCCGTAGCCGCGCATCTTCTTGTACAGGTTGCTGCGTTCGACGCCGAGCACCTCGGCGGTCCGTGACATGTTGCCGTGCTGCTCGGCCAGCGTGCGCAGGATGAAGTCCCGCTCGAACTGTTCGCGCGCGTCGTGCAGGGACAACCGTGTCGACTCGAGCGTCTCGCCGGTCACCACCCGCGCCACGCCCGGGGCGAGGAACCCGAGGTCTTCGGCCTGGATCACGTCGCCCGGCACCATGATCACGAGCCGCTCGATGACGTTGCGCAGTTCGCGGACATTGCCGGGCCACTCGTACTGCTGCAAGCGCGCCAGCGCTCCGTGGTCGAAGCGCTTCGGCCTCCGCCCGTACTCGCCGGCGAACTCGCCCATGAAGTGGTCGGCCAGCAGCGGGATGTCCTCCTGCCGGTCCCGCAGCGGTGGAACGTAGACAGGAATGACGTTCAGGCGGAAGTAGAGGTCCTCGCGGAAATTCCCCGCCCGGATCTCGGCGAGCAGGTCCTTGTTGGTGGCGGCGAGCACGCGCGCATCGACCCTGATGCGTGCCGTCCCGCCCACCTGCTCCATCGTCTGCTCCTGCAGGACGCGCAGCACCTTCGCCTGCGTCTTTAGGCTCATGTCCGCGATCTCGTCGAGGAAGATGGTTCCGCCATCGGCAAGCTCGAACTTGCCGCGGCGATCCGCGACGGCACCGGTAAACGCCCCGCGCACGTGGCCGAACAGTTCGCTCTCGATGAGCTCCTCGGGAATCGCGGCGCAGTTCACCTCGACGAACGGACCTGCACGGCGGCGACTCAGCGAATGCAGAGTTCGCGCGACCAGTTCCTTGCCCGTGCCGTTCTCCCCGTAAATCAGCACGCGCCCGTTGCTGGGCGCGGCCATCGCCACCTGCTCGCGCAGCCGGCGCATCGCCTGGCTCTCCCCCACCATGGTGCGCGTGCGGTCGACGCGCGCGCGCAGGGCGCGGTTCTCGTCCTCGAGCGAGCGCTGCCGCAGGGCGTTGCGCACGACCAGCAGGGTCTTGTCGATCGACAGCGGCTTCTCGACGAAGTCGAATGCGCCCAGCTTGATGGCCTTCACCGCCGACTCGATGCTCCCGTGCCCGGAGATCAGCACGACCGGCGTGTCCACCTGCCGCTCGCGCAGCTTCTGCAGGGTCGCGAGGCCGTCCATGCCAGGCATCCAGACATCCAGCACGATGAGGTCCACAGGCGCACGCGCCACACGGTCCAGGCACGCTTCGCCTGTCGCCACCGCATCGACGCTGTACCCCTCGTCACGGAGCACTCCGCCGAGTGAACTCCGCACGCCAGGCTCGTCGTCGACGATGAGGATGGTAGGCTTCACGTGCGATCAGCCGGCATGGCCGGTCCGGGGACGAGGGGCTCGCATGGCAGTTCGATGGTGAATCGTGTTCCGGTCGGCTGGTTGTCGCTCGCGTCGATCGTGCCCCCGTGCTCCGCGATGATGCGGCGCACGATGGCCAGGCCGAGGCCGCTGCCCCTGCGCTTGGTTGAATAGTACGGCAGGAAGAGCTTCTCGCGATCGCCGGGCGGGATGCCAGGTCCGTTGTCGGCGATCACAAGCCGAACGAGGTGGTTCGGCGAGTCGACGCCGGTCTCGAGGGTAATGCGGCCACGACGATCCATCGCTTCGATCGCGTTGTCGATCACGTTGATGACCACGCGGCGGATCTGCTCCGGATCGAGCCGGACGGGCGGGAGCCCCTCGGCATACCGCCGCTCGAAGGTGACGTCGGCAAACAGCCCGTCATAGAGCGTCAACGTGCCGTCGACGAGCTGATGCAGGTCGGTCGGTGAGGTCCGCGGCTGCGGCATCCGCGCGAACTGCGAGAACTCATCGACCAGCCCCTTCAGCGACTCGACCTCTCCGATGATCGTCCCGGTGCACTCCTCGACGAGCGCTCGGGCGCCCGACGGCGCATCCGAAAAGTGGCGCTTGAGGCGCTCGGCCGACAGCTGAATCGGCGTCAGTGGGTTCTTGATTTCGTGCGCCAGCCGTCGAGCCACTTCACGCCAGGCCGCCACGCGCTGCGCGCGGATGAGCGGCGTGACGTCGTCGATCACCAGAATGTGCCCTTCGGACGTACCGGCTTCACCGGCAAGGGGGGTCGCTACCACCGTGAGATGCGCTTCGTGGCCGTCGCGCACGATCGTCACTTCCCGTTCCAGCCCCGCCTGCCGCGACGTGGACGCGGGATGCAGCAGGGCACCGAACGGCTCGAGGTCGGCGCGGTCGAACACGGCGGCTGCCGGCTCGCCGATGATGGTGCGTGGCACGCCCAGCAGACGTGCCGCGGCCGTGTTGACCGTCGTCACGACCCCACTTGCGTTGATCGAGACGACCCCGGTCGTAATCCGCTCGAGAATCGTCTCGACGTACCGGCGACGCTGCTCGAGTGCGCGCGTGGTCTGCTCCACGGCGAGCCGGCTCGCCGCCAGTTCCCCCGCCATCGTGTTGAAGGCTTCCGTCAGGGAGCCGAACTCGTCATCGCTCTGCGGCTCGACACGCTGGTCGAGATGCCCGGCACCGATCTCCCGAGCTGCGTGCGCCAGCAGCTGCACGGGCCGCGTGATCCGCTTGGCGAGGTAGAGCCCCATCCATGTGGCGCCCACGAGAATCATCAGCGTCACCATGAGGAAGAACAGCAGGTAGACGCCTGTCAGCGGACGGCTGAAGACGCGGAGCTGGTTGTACTGCTCGAACGCCTGCGTCATCCGCCTGGATCGCGCCGCGATCGTCCCCTGCAGGTGCCCGGTCGCCACCACCACGCCTGACACGCGGCCATCGTCGTCGCGCACGAGCGCGGCCGCGTGCAACAGGTCGCCCTGATCACCGTAGGTGTCCACGCGGCGAGGTTCGCTCGTGCCGCCCAGCACCTCCCGTGCGAGGGCATCGGCCGCCTCGCGTCGATAGATCGCTGGGGGAGACGCCTCGACGGCGAACACCTGCACTGGCGCTGGCGATCCCTCCGCAGGAACCCTATACACCTGCGCCACCTGCACGTGATCCGCCGACACCTCTGGCGCAATCGCCTCCCGCAGGGCATTGAGGTCATCGGTCTCGAAATCCGCGCCTCCGAGCACCCGCGCAATGCGCGCGGCGTGCTCGGCGACCAGCACCTGCCGATCCTGGTAGTAGTCGCCCGCGATCTCGTTCGCCGACGCGAGGATCTGGTCCATCGGCGTGTTGAACCACCGGCCGACGCTCGTGCGAATCAGCTCGCTGCCGACGGCAAGCACGAGGACCGCCGGAATGAGGGTCATGCCGATCAGCAGCGCGACGAGCTTGGCCCTGAAGCGGGCAAAGGGCCCGCCCCGGCGACGCTCGACGACGAGCTTGACGATGTTGCGCGCCAGCACGAAGACCAGCGCGATCACCATCGTGAGATCGGCTGCAATCAGGGCATAGAGCACGAACTCCGCGAGGTAGTCCGGCGCCAGCCCCTGGGAGCGGTTGGCGTACGTGAGGATGGCCACCAGCAGCCCGATCAGGATGCCGATGCCGGCGAGGATCAGGCGCGGGTTGTCGCGAAACGGTGGACGCGCCGCTGGTGGCGCGTCGCCTGCCGCGCGGTCCGGTGAGATGGTCGGCAGCGTGCCTGCCACAGTCCTACTGCTTCTCGACGGTCAGCAGACCCTTCAGTTCGTCCATGAACTCGCCGATGTCACGGAAGTGGCGGTAGACGGAGGCGAATCGCACGTAGGCGACCTTGTCGAGCTTCTTCAGCTCCTCCATCACGAACGCCCCGATTTCCGCCGTCGGGATTTCACGCTCGGGGCGCTCCTGCAAGGTCGACTCGACGCGGTCTGCCACCGCCTCGATCGACTTCAGGCTGACGGGACGCTTCTCACAGGCCTTGAGCAGGCCGTTCACCAGCTTCTGCCGATCGAAGCGCTCGCGCGTGCCGTCCTTCTTCACCACCATGTAGGGGATCTCGTCGATCCGCTCGTAGCTCGTGAAGCGCTTGCCGCATTCGAGGCATTCGCGACGCCGCCGAATGACTTCCCCTTCCTTGCTCTCGCGTGAATCGACGACCTTGTCGCCGAGGTTTCCACAGTACGGACACTTCATAGGTCACACCGTCCCTTCGGTGTCGGCCTTCTCCGCCAGGGTGCGCATGCGGGACAGGTTCAGTCCCTCGTGGGCGGCGAACAGGAGCCCCAGGAGGAGGCTCGGTCCGACGGTGAAGAGGTGCAGGACGATCGCCGCGCCGACGGCAGCAGCTTCGGCGGCGCCGAAGAACGTGGTGGCCGCCACACGGAATGCCTCGTGGAACCCGCCAACTGCGCCTGGCGTCGGCACCGCCACGCCCACGGTCAGCAGCGCGATGACGAGGAAGGACCCGGCAAACGGCACCGCCAGATGGAAGGCCACCGCAACGGCCCAGATGCCGGCGGCAATCGACAGCCATAGCGGAAAGGAGAGCAACAGGGACACGGCCAGGCGGCCGGGCCGACGCACGGCGCCGAGCCCCGTGGCGAACTTCTCGGCGACCCGCGCGAGCAACCCCGCCAGGGTCGACGGCAGCACCGCTTCCAACCGGGCGAGGCTTTCGGCCAGCCGCGCCGGATTTCCGGCCAGCAGGAAGAGCACGCCGAGCCCGACGATGGCCGCGGCGCCCGCCACGGTGCCGCCCCACTTCACTGCACGAAAGGCGACCTCATTCGTGGCGTCCGGAGCTGGCGCGAAGAACGCCACGTATACCGCGAGCAGGGTCAGCACCGCGACCATGTCCAGCAGCCGCTCGAGGATGACGGTCGCGAAGGCACCCGTCGCGGTGATGTTCTGCTGCTGGCGCGACAGGAAGTACGGCCGGATGACCTCGCCCGCGCGCCCAGGCAGGACGGCGCTCGCAGCAAAGCCGACCGCGGTCGCGCGGAAGGCCGGTCCGAAGCGCGTGTGCCCGATCGGCTCGAGCAGGTACTGCCAGCGCCAGGCGCGGATCGCCAGGTTGACGAGCATGGTGAGCAGCGAGAACGCCAGCCACATCGGGCTCGCGTGGAGAATCTGTCGTCCCACCGCCGCCAGGTCGACGTTGCGCAGGAAGACCGCGACCAACGCCACAGCCAGCAGGAGGACAATGGCAACGCGCAGGTGGGGCGACCGCATGCAGGTTGCCCCTACTATACCGCTCTAGCTGCATGGCCCGCGTGCAACGCTACATGTTGTTGTTGATAGGGCGCGCGGGCTCCCGGTAACATCCGGCATTTCGCCGACGCGAGGTCCCGTGCCGTCCGCTCCGATTCTCCAGACCACCATTGCCAATCGCCCACCTGACCGTCACGGGAAGGTGCGCGACATCTTCGAGTTCGGCGATCGCCTCCTGTTCGTCGCCACCGATCGCATCTCGGCGTTCGACTACGTCCTGGGCTCCGGGATTCCGGACAAGGGCAAGGTCCTGACGCAGATTTCCGCGTTCTGGTTCGAGCGGACGAAGCATCTGGTCCCGAACCATCTCCTCTCGACGCAGGTGTCGGACTTCCCTGCGGAGGCACGCGGCGACGCCGCGACGCTCGAGGGACGTACGATGCTGGTCCGCCGCACGGAGCCGCTGCCGATCGAATGCGTGGCGCGCGGGTACCTCTCGGGTTCCGGGTGGAAGGACTATCAGGCGACCGGCGCCGTCTGCGGCATCACGTTGCCGTCCGGATTGCGCGAATCGGACCGGCTGCCAGAGCCGATCTTCACGCCAGCCACCAAGGCCCAGAGCGGCCACGACATCAACATCAGCGAAACGGAGGCCGCGCGGCTGGTGGACCCGGCCGTGCTCGCCCGGGCGAAAGCGCTGACCCTTCAGCTCTACGCCGAAGGGGCCGCCCACGCCGAATCGTGCGGCATCATCGTCGCCGACACGAAGTTCGAGTTCGGCCTGCTGCCTGACGACGGCCGTCCGGCTGCGGACCGACTGATCCTGATTGACGAGGTCCTCACGCCCGACTCGTCCCGGTTCTGGCCGAAGGACGGGTACGCGCCGGGCGGCGCCCAGCCAAGCTTCGACAAGCAGTTCGTGCGCGACTACCTCGAAGCCATCAAGTGGAACAAGCAGCCTCCGGTCCCCTCGCTGCCGGACGACGTCGTGATGCGGACGCGCGAGAAATACATGGAGGCCTATCGTCGGCTTACCGGCAGGGACCTCGCGTGATCTCCGAGCGGCTCGACAAACTCGTCGAGGAGATGGTCGCCAAAGGGGTCCAGTTCGACGACGCCGTGCATGAGTTCGAGAAGCGCTTTATCGTGAAGGTGCTCGGCGCGAACGACGGATCGCTCACCCGCACGGCCGAGATCCTCGGCATCCACCGCAACACGCTCACCCGGAAGATGGGCGAATACAAGATCAAGAAGCGTTCGTGAAATTGGTGAGTTGGCGACTTGGCGAGTTGGTGACTTGGCGAGTTGCCGACCGGGGCGACTCGCCAGTCCCCGGTGCCCCGAGTTCCGAGTCAGTCCGCGGTGCCGAGTTCCGAGTCCCCAGCCCCGAATCCCGAATCCCAAGTCCCGAGCCCCGAGTCCCCGACTTAGCACTCCGCCCTTGACACTGCCAAGCGGGCTGGCTACATTAGCAGTCGGTCCAAGCGAGTGCTAGCAGCCACCGTGCGCGAGTGCTCGCCACCTGCACCCGAACGGCCCGGCACGGGCCCCACTCTTTCGACGGAGCACAGAGCATGAAACCGTTGCACGACCGCATCATTGTTCGACGGATCGAGGAAGGCGAACAGAAGATCGGTGGGATCATCATCCCGGACAGCGCCAAGGAAAAGCCGCAGCAGGGCAAGGTGATCGCTGTCGGCGCCGGCAAGATCAAGGAAGACGGCAAGCGCATCCCGCTCGACGTGAAGGAAGGCGACACCATCCTCTTCGGCAAGTACTCCGGCCAGGAAATCAAGATCAACGGCGAAGAGCACCTGATCATGCGCGAGGACGAAGTTCTCGCGATTGTCGACTAGGCGCGGCGCTTTCGCACAACAGGAGACACGAGAACATGGCAAAGCAGATTGTCTACGGCGAGCAGTCACGCCAGGCCGTCCTGCGCGGCGTGAACCAGCTGGCCGATGCGGTGAAGGTCACCCTCGGTCCGAAGGGCCGCAACGTCGTCCTCGAC
>JAFDVO010000057.1:0-1068 GCA_018268955.1 Acidobacteriota bacterium
GCCGGCCTTCTCGCCGAAGATCGCACGCAGCAGCTTCTCTTCCGGCGTGAGCTGCGTCTCGCCCTTCGGCGTGACCTTGCCCACGAGGATGTCGCCCGGCTTGACGCTCGCGCCGATGCGGATGATGCCGCTCTCGTCGAGGTCCCGCAGGAACGTCTCGGAGACGTTCGGGATGTCCCGCGTGATTTCCTCGGGTCCGAGCTTCGTGTCGCGCGACTCGATCTCGAACTCCTCGATGTGGATGGACGTGTAGTAATCGTCCTTCACCATCCGCTCGGAGACGAGAATCGCGTCCTCGAAGTTGTAGCCGCGCCAGGGCATGAACGCCACGAGCACGTTCCGGCCGAGCGCCAGCTCGCCGAGCTCCGTGCACGGGCCGTCGGCCATCACCTGCCCCTTGTGCACCTTCTGGCCAACCTTGACGATTGGCTTCTGGGTGATGCAGGTGTTCTGGTTCGACCGCTTGAACTTCGTCATCGGGTAGATGTCGGCGCCCATCTCCTTGCCGTCTTCCGTCTCGCTCTCGACACGGACGACGATGCGCTGGGAGTCGACGTAGTCGATGACGCCGGCGCGCCGGGCCACGATGACCGCGCCCGAATCGCGCGCGGTGATGTACTCCATGCCGGTGCCCACGAATGGCGACCGGGCGCGGAGCAGCGGGACCGCCTGGCGCTGCATGTTCGAACCCATGAGCGCGCGGTTCGCGTCGTCGTTCTCGAGGAACGGGATGAGCGATGCGGCGACGGAGACGAGCTGCTTCGGCGAGACGTCGATGAACTGGATGGTGTCGCGCGGCGCCAGCACGAACTCACCGGCACGCCGGGCGCTCACGCGCTCCTCGACGAGGTTGCCGTTGTCGTCGACCTTCGCGTTCGCCTGGGCGATGACGTACTGGTCCTCTTCCCACGCCGAGAGGTAGAAGGAGTAGGGTTCGAACTCCACGCCCTTCTTCTTCGACCGGCCTTCGTCGCTGACCAGTTCGTCCGCCTCGACGATGTCGCCCGCCTTGTACTTCGCGTTGCCGCCGGCGTTCGTGATGATCACGTAGTCGGTCACGCGGCCGTC
>JAFDVO010000057.1:1106-7225 GCA_018268955.1 Acidobacteriota bacterium
GGGCAGATGCGGCCGTAGTGCGTCAAGTGGACGTCGCGGACCTCGAAGCCCGCGCGCTCGCGCGTTAGACCGCCCGGGCCGAGCGCCGAAAGGCGCCGCTTGTGCGTGATCTCGGAGAGCGGGTTCGTCTGGTCCATGAACTGCGAGAGCTGCGACGACCCGAAGAACTCGCGAATGGCGGCCATGACCGGCTTCGCGTTGATCAGGTCGTGCGGCATGGCGGTCGCCATTTCCTGGTAGACCGACATCTTCTCCTTGATGGCGCGCTCCATACGAACCAGGCCGATGCGGAACTGGTTCTCGAGGAGTTCGCCCACGGAGCGGACGCGGCGGTTGCCCAGGTGGTCGATGTCGTCCACGTTCGCCGGGTTCCGACGCAGCTTCATGAGGTACTTGATGACCTCGTAGAAGTCTTGCGGGTGCAGGATCTTCTCGTCCAGCGGCGTGTTGAGCCCGAGCTTCGTGTTGAGCTTGAGGCGGCCGACCCGCGAGAAGTCGTACTTCTGCGGGTTGAAGAACATGTTCTCGAAGAGGGAGCGCGAGCTGTCCAGCGTGGGCGGATCGCCCGGCCGCAGGCGCCGGTAGATCTCGATCAGCGCCTCTTCGTGCGTGTGGATCGGATCCTTCTTCAGCGTCTGGCTGATGATCGGCCCGACGTCGTCCTTCTCGGGGAAGAAGATCTCGATCCGGTCAATGCCCTTCTCCTGGGCCATCGAGAGGAACCGCGCCTCGAGCGGCTCGTTCGCCTCGAGGATCACCTCACCGGTCGACGGGTCGACGATGTCAGTGGCCGCGAAGGCGCCTTCGAGTTCCGCGTCGGCGATCTCGACCGCCTCCACGTTCGCGCGCTTCAGCGCCTCGACCGCGGAGCGCGTGATCTTCTTGCCGGCCTGGACGGTGATGTTCTCGCCGGGGATCGCGATGTCCTTCGCGGCGCGCAGTCCGACGAGGCTGTCGGCCACACCCCAGAACAGGGAGCCGTTCTTCGCGATCAGGCGGTCGACGGTGTAGAACGCACGGATGATCTCGTCGGCGCCGCGCAGCCCCAGGGCGCGCAGGAACACCGTGGCGAGAAACTTCCGCTTGCGGTCGATGCGGACGTAGAGCAGGTTCTTCGCATCGAACTCGAACTCGACCCAGGATCCACGGTAGGGAATGATCTGGGCGATGTAGAGGGTCTTGTCCTCGGAGTGGAAGAACGCACCCGGCGAGCGATGGAGCTGCGAGACGATGACGCGCTCCGTGCCGTTGATGATGAACGTGCCGTTCTCGGTCATCAACGGAATGTCGCCGAAGTAAACCTCCTGCTCCTTGATGTCACGAATGGTCTTGACCCCGGTCTCGGGGTCCTTGTTCCAGACGACGAGGCGGATCGTGACCTTCAGCGGCACCGCGTAGGTCATGCCGCGTTCCTGGCACTCGTCGACGTCGTACTTCAGCTTCAGCCCGACCGTGTTGCCGCAGATGTCGCACACGTCCCCGCGGGCGTGGTTCGCCTTGCCGCAGCGCGGGCAGAGCACCTCGCGGTCGCCGTACGGGTCAGCGACGAGCGTCGCACCGCAGTTGCTGCACGGCTTGCGGAGGTGATGCAGTCCCGCCAGCTTGCCGCACTTGCACTCCCAGTTGCCGATCGAGTACTCGATGAACTCGAGGGAGGAGTTCTCGCGGAAGTCGCTGATCGGGAAGACCGACTTGAACACCGACTGGAGACCCGCGTCCTCGCGCTCGCTCGGCAGACGGTTCATCTGCAGGAAGCGCTCGTAGGACTTCTTCTGGATCTCGATCAGGTTCGGGATCGGGACCGTCGTCTTGATTTTGGAGAAGTCGATGCGCTCGCGGTAGACGTTCTTGGGAAGGCTGTACATGCGTTTGAGACCTCGAGGAAAAATCCGAGCGCTTAAAAGGCGTTAGGCTTTGGGCCTGAACGGGAGCAGGGTGCCCGCCGCCCAGAGCCCAAAGCCCAGAGCCTGTCGAACGAAGTGCGGAGCCCGAAGGCTCGGCGCTACTTGATCTCGACCTTCGCGCCGACTTCCTCGAACTTCTTCTTGATGGCCTCGGCCTCGTCCTTGGGGATGCCTTCCTTGATCGGCTTCGGCGCCGCCTCGACGAGGTCCTTGGCTTCCTTCAGGCCGAGCGCGGTGATCTCGCGGACGACCTTGATGACGTTGATCTTGTTGCTGCCGACTTCCGTCAGCGTCGCGGTGAACTCCGTCTTCTCCTCGGCCGGCGCTGCGCCACCCGCCGCCGCACCGCCACCCGCCGGAGCCGCCACTGCCACGGCAGCCGCGGCCGAGACACCGAGCTCAGCCTCGAGCGTCTTCACGAGCTGCGAGAGCTCGAGCACGCTGATTCCCTTGATGTAGTCGACCACCTGCTGCTGCGTCACTTCGGCCATTTCTTCTCTCCTGATTCGCTCTAGGCTCTATGGGCGCTTGCGCACCCGGCTCTTGGCTGTCGGCTTTGGACTATCGGCCTTGTCGGCTTCAGGCCAGAAGACCGGAGCCAGACGCCCTTAGCCTGCTGTTCTACGCTTCCTGTCGCTTCTTTTCCGCCTGCACCAGCACGCTCATGAGGTCGCGCGGCGCGGCGTTCAGCACACTGACGATCTGGACCATCGGGGCCTGGAGCACGTACATGAGCTTGGCGTACAGCTCCGGCTTGCCCGGCAGGTTCGCGAGGTCGGTGACCTCGGTCGGCTGGATGGCGCGGCCCTGGACGACCGCCGCCTTGATGGTCAACGTCGGCGTCGCCTTGACGAAGGTCGTCAGCGTCTTGGCAAGCGCCACCGGGTCGGTCGCCGTGTAGGCCACCGCCGTCGTTCCCTCGAAGTACTGGTCCAGCGCCTCGAAGGATGTGCCCTTCAGCGCCCGCTTCGCGAGGGTGTTCTTCACGACGCGGTAGGAAGCCTTTGCGGCACGGAGCTGCCGGCGCAGGTCGGTCACCTGCGGTACGTTCAGCCCCTTGTAGTCCACCAGGATCGCGGTCTGCGATCCCTGGAACGCCGTCTCGAGCTGCTGGAGCTCTGCGGCCTTGTCTGCTTTGGTGACAGCCATTAGTGTTTCACCGCCGCGTCAACCGCCACCGTGTCGATGGCCACGCCGGGGCCCATCGTCGACGACAGCGTGATGCTCTTCAGATACTTGCCCTTGGCGGCAGCCGGCTTTGCCTTGACGATGCTCTCCACCAGCGCGCGCGCGTTGGCGACGAGCGAGTCGCTCGGGAATGAGGTCTTGCCGACCGGTGCGTGGATGATGCCGGTCTTGTCGACGCGGAACTCCACCTTACCGGCCTTGATCTCCAGCACGGCCTTCCGGATGTCGGTCGACACCGTGCCGGTCTTCGGATTCGGCATGAGGCCGCGGGGACCCAGCACCTTGCCGAGCCGGCCAACCGCGCGCATCATGTCGGGCGTGGCCACGACCGCATCGAAATCGGTCCAGCCGCCCATGATCTTGTCGACGATCTCCTCGCCGCCCACGAAGTCGGCGCCGGCGTCCTGCGCTTCCTTCTGCTTCTCGCCCCCGGCAATCGCCAGCACCCGCTTGGTCTTGCCCAGGCCGTGCGGAAGGACGACAGTGCCGCGGACCATCTGGTCGGCGTGCTTGGGATCGACGCCCAGTCGGAGCGTCAACTCAACGGTCTCGTCGAACTTGGCGAATTTCACCTTCTGGACGAGCGGAATCGCATCCTCGATCGTGTACATCCGATCGGTTGCGACCTGCGCCCGGGCGGCTTGATACTTCCTGCCGCGTCTACGCATGTACTACCCCCGTGGTCCAAGCGAGCCGCACGAACGGCTCTCCCACCGCTATGAATCGCTAATCGCCAATTGCCAATCGCTGAACGGAATGTCCGTTTCGCGATTCGCGATTGGAGATTGGCGATTCTGTTTACCCGACGACGTCGAGTCCCATCGACCGGGCGGTGCCCGCCACGGTCCGAATCGCCGACTCCAGCGAGTCGCAGTTCAGGTCAGGCATCTTCTGCTTGGCGATGTCTTCGACCTGCTTTGCGGTCACCGTGCCGACCTTGTTCTTGTTCGGTTCGGCCGACCCCTTCGCGATGTTCGCGGCGCGCTTGAGGAGGATCGGCGCCGGCGGGGTCTTGGTGATGAAGGTGTAGGAACGGTCCGCGTAGACGGTGACGACGACCGGGATGATGAGCCCTTCGTCCTTCGCGGTCCGCGCGTTGAAATTCTTGCAGAAGTCCATGATGTTGACGCCCTGCGGACCGAGCGCGGTGCCGACGGGCGGCGCCGGCGTGGCCTTGCCGGCGGCAATCTGGAGCTTCACGAGTGCCTGGATCTTCTTTGCCATCTCTTTAACGTCACTTACTGGCGTCGGGCTTCGGGCTCCGGGCTCCGGGCGGCGTCGGCTCCGGGAGCCGGGCACGCCTGAAGCCAGAAGGCTGGAGCCAGCAGCCTGTTAGATCTTCTCCACCTGCAAGAAGTCGAGTTCGACCGGGGTCGACCGGCCGAAGATCGTCACCATCACCTTGAGCGTGTTCTTGTCGAGGTTCACCTCGTCGACCACGCCGTTGAAGCTGGTGAACGGCCCTTCGTTGATGCGGACCTGCTCGCCCTTCTCGAACATGTACTTGGGCTTGGGCTTCTCGGCCGCCGTCTTCACCTGCGTGAGGATCTGGTCGACCTCGTCCTTGCTGAGCGGCGTGGGCTTCGCGCCGGCCCCCACGAACCCGGTGACCTTCGGCGTGTTCTTCACGACGTGCCACGCGTGGTCGGACATGTTCATCTCGACCAGGATGTAGCCGGGGAAGAAGCGCTTCGACGTGACGACCTTCCGGCCGCCCCGCATCTCGACCACGTCCTCGGTGGGGATGAGCACCTCGCCGATCTCGCCCTGCAGCCCGTACGCCTGTACGCGCTGCTGCAGCGACTCAGCGACCTTCTTCTCGAAGCCCGAGTAGGTGTGGACGATGTACCACTTCTTGTTGTCGTCGCCGCCGTGTGCGGCAGCGTCCGGAACCTGTGCGACGTCGCTCATGCCGCACCAAACCGGCGGAAGATCCACTGCACGAGGCTATTGATCCCGTAGTCGAGCGCGAACAGGTACAGGCCGATGAAGGCCGAGAACAGAATGACGACGACGGTCGTCGCGTAGACTTCCTTCTGCGACGGCCAGGTGACGCGCTTCAGCTCGTTGCGCACCTCGGACAGGAACGTCCGCAGCCGCTCGACCTGCCCGCCTGCTGTGTCCTTTGCGTTGTCGAGCGTCGTCGTCTGAGTGTTTGCCGCCATACTCTTGCTTTCCTGACTTGGGGTCCTCTAGCGGGGACCACCGCGCACGGGACGAAGGTGGCAGGACAGGAGGGAATCGAACCCCCAACCCCCGGTTTTGGAGACCGGTGCTCTGCCAGTTGAGCTACTGTCCTATCCTGACGCCTACTTCGTTTCCTTGTGCGCCGTGTGCTTGCGGCAGAAGCGGCAGTACTTGCTGAACTCCAGCCGCTCGGTCGTCTTCTTCTTGTTCTTCGTCGTGCTGTAGTTGCGCCGCTTACAGTCCTGGCACGCCAGCGCGATGATGTCTCTCATGATGCTTTCCTAGCCGAGAGCGGGGGGAGAGGTTGGAGGCTGGAGGTTGGGAATCCCAACCCCGAACCTCCGGCCTTCCGACCTCCGACCTCGAGTCCTACTCGACGATCTCGGTGATCGTGCCCGAACCGACCGTGCGCCCGCCTTCGCGAATGGCGAAGCGGCCGCCCTTCTCGATAGCGACCGGCGTGAGGAGCTCCGCCGTGATCGAGGTGCGATCGCCCGGCATCACCATCTCGACGCCCTCCGGCAGCTTGAGCGTGCCGGTCACGTCCGTCGTCCGGATGTAGAACTGCGGACGGTAGCCGTTGAAGAACGGCGTGTGACGGCCGCCCTCTTCCTTCGAGAGGATGTAGACCTCACCCTTGAACTTGGTGTGCGGGGTGATGGAGCCCGGCTTCGCGAGCACCTGGCCGCGCTCGACGTCCGTCTTTTCGACGCCGCGGAGCAGCACGCCGATGTTGTCGCCCGCCACGCCCTCGTCGAGGAGCTTGCGGAACATCTCGACGCCGGTCACGACCTTCTTGGTGGTCGGACGGAAGCCGACGATCTCGATTTCCTCGCCGAC
>JAFDVO010000058.1 GCA_018268955.1 Acidobacteriota bacterium
TTACCTATGTTTCCGGTTGCACAGGGTGGAGGTTTGAGTGTCGCGTTCCTGGTACGTGCGAAGGCGGGGCATCAAGTAGGATCGTCCTGATGAAGATCAGGATGACTGCGCTTGCGCTGCTGCTGAGCGCCGCGACGACATTCGCCCAGACGGCGGAGCAGAAGGTCCAGACGATCGTGGCGAGCGGATCGTTCAGGAATGCGAAGGCGTTCCTGGCGTCCGACCACGACCGGTTCGTCAAGGATCTCATCACGCTGACGGAAATCCCTGCGCCCCTCTTCAAGGAGCAGAAGCGTGGGGCTGCCTATCTCGAGATGCTGCGCGAGGTGAAGCTCGCGGACGTCGAGATGGACGCTGAGGGGAACGTCATGGGCGTGCGGAAGGGGACGGGCAATGGCCCCATGCTGGCCGTCCTCGCGCATCTCGACACGGTGTTCCCGGAAGGGACCGACGTGAAGGTGAAGCGGCAGGGCAACCGGATCGCCGCACCCGGAGTTGGCGACGACACCGGAGCCCTCGCCCTGATGCTCACCGTCATCAGGGCCATGGACGCTGCCAAGATCCAGACCCCGGGCGACATCCTGTTCGTCGGCAATGTCGGCGAGGAAGGCGAAGGCGACCTGCGCGGCGCGAAGTACCTCCTGCAGAAGGGGAAGTACAAGGACCGGATCAAGCAGTTCATCTCCATCGACGGCGGCACCCAGGACGGCATCGTCAATGGCGGCCTCGGGAGTCGCCGGTACCGGGTGACCTTCAAGGGACCAGGGGGCCACAGCTATGGTGCGTTCGGGCTGGTGAGCCCGGCCTTCGCAATGGGCAATGCGATGACGAAGTTTTCGGCCCTGAAGGTGCCCGCCTCGCCGCGGACCACGTTCAACGTGGGCGTGGTTGGCGGTGGCACGTCGGTGAACTCAATCCCCACCGAGATGTACATGCTGGTCGACATGCGCTCCGAATCGCCTGACGAACTGAAGAAGGTGGATGAGGCGTTCCAGCGTGTCGTCCGCGAGGCCGTGGACGAAGAGAACCGCACCCGCAGCACGCGTGAAGGGCGTGTCGTCGCGGACGTGAAGCTGATTGGGGACCGTCCATCCGGAACCACCGCGACGAGTGCGCCGATCGTGCAGGCCGCCGCCGCCGTTGCACGGGCGTACGGCTTCGTGCCGACCTTCGAGATCGGGAGCACTGACGCCAACGTGCCGATCAGCATGGGCATTCCCGCCATCACGATCGGCCGCGGTGCCGGCGGGCGCTCGCACTCGCTCGACGAGTGGATGGATGTCACGGCGGAGAAGAATGTCCAGGCCGGCGAGATCGTGCTCGCGACGATCATGGCGGTCAGCGACGGTCGGTGAGAGCGAGACCGCAGGGCGGCGGGGCTGGTGGGGCAGGTGGGGCTGGTGGGGCAGGTGGGACTGACAGGTGTCGCCCGGACAGTCCAACCCGCCCTACCCGCCGCACCCGCCCTACCCGCCGCACAACTCCCGGCCCTGCCGGCCACGTTACAATCAGACGTTCTACTCCCAGCTGTCTTACTAGTCGTCAGTCCCAGAGGTACGAGAGTCGATGGACACGATCAACTTCACCCGTGGTGTGCCTGCCAATGAATCGTTCCCGCTCGATGAGGTCGCCGCGGCGGCCATCGACGCGCTGAAGGCGCGCGGGCCGGCCATGCTCCAGTACGGCCCGTCGGCCGGGTTCCAGCCGCTCCGCGAGTGGATCGCGCAGTGGCAGGGCGTGTCGGCCGATCGCGTGATGACCGGCAACGGCTCGCTGCAGATTGTCGAGTTCCTGTGCCTGGCGCTGCTCAAGCCGGGTGACGTGGTCTTTACCGAGAACCCGACCTACGACCGCACGATCACGATGCTGCGCCGCCACAACATCGAGGTGGTCGGCATTCCGCTCGAGTCCGACGGCCCGAACATCGAGGCGCTCGAAGCGGCAGCCGCGAAGCACAAGCCGAAGGCGTTCTACATCATCCCGGACTTCCAGAACCCGTCGGGGACGACCTGCTCGGGCGAGAAGCGCCGCAAGGTGGCGGAGATCGCGCACAAGCACGACTTCCTGCTCGTCGAGGATGCCCCGTATCGCCCCCTGCGGTACCGCGGCACCGAAGAGCCGTCGCTCTACTCGATCGCGCCGGAACGGACGCTCTTCATGTGCTCCTTCACGAAGCTGATCGCACCCGGCGTGCGCACCGGCTTCATCATCGGTCGGCCCGATCTCATCCACAAGCTCGCGAAGGTCGCGGAAGACACCTACATCTCTCCCGGGTACCTGGCGCAGGGGATCACCTACGAGTGGTGCCAGCGGGGCCTGCTCCAGCCGCAGATCGAACGCCTCAAGAAGCTGTACCTGCCGCGGCTCGATGCCTGCCTGGCTGCGCTCGACAAGTACATGCCGGGCGCCGTGGACGCGCGACCGGACGGCGGGTTCTTCATCTCGCTGACGCTGCCCGAAGGTGTGCTGACCAGCACCGTGCGCGCCGAAGCGGCAAAGCGCGGCCTCAACCTCTCCGATGGCCTCGCGTTCTTCCCGAACGGCGGCGGCGAGCGGTTCCTCCGCCTGCCGTTCTGCGCGCTCACGCCGGCGGAGATCGAAGAAGGCGTGCGGCGCCTGGCCGAGAGCGTCGACGCGAGCCGCGGGCGATAGCGTCCGGAAGGTGGAAGTCAGAAGTTCGAAGTCAGGAGTAGTCACGGCGAACTCCTGACTTCTGGCTTCTGGCTTCTGACTTCGGGATTCCCACGTCTGAGTTCTTCAGTCTCACGTCGCGAGTCTTACGTCCCGAGTCTTCCCGCGCGGTAGTCTATCCAGCGTGACGAGGCACCCCTGTCGCGTGACAGCAGGCCGGTTTCGGAACCTGCGACGGCCAGCCGCGCTGGTCGCGCTGGTGCTCGCCGCACTCCTCGCCTCATGCGGCCGCGCTGAAACGCCGAAGCCCATCCCGCCCCCAGCCCCCCAGACCCGCGGCACCCTGAAGGTTCCCGGCCTCAGCGGTCCGGTGACCGTCGCGCGCGACGAATGGGGTGTGCCGCACATCGAGGCGGCCACGCTGGACGACCTCTTCTTTGCACAGGGGTTCGTTCAGGCACAGGACCGCCTGTTCCAGATGGACCTCTGGAAGCGCGCCGCGCAGGGGCGGCTCGCGGAAGTACTCGGCGCGAATTTCATCCAGCGCGACTCGATGACCCGCCGCATCCAGTTTCGCGGGGACTACGAACGGGAATGGGCGAGCTATGCGCCGGATGCGCACCGCATCGCCGTCGCGTTCACCAATGGCATCAACGCATGGGTAGGTATCGCCCGAAGCGACGTGCCAGAGGAGTTCAAGGTGGCAGGATGGCTTCCGGAGCCGTGGAAGCCTGAGGATCTCCTGAACCGCACCGATGCGTTCCTCGCGAGCGGCAACGCGTTGGACGACCTGTTCCGCGCTCGCATGATTGCCGCACTCGGTGTCGCACGCGTCGACCAGCTCCTGCCTCCACCAACCGGCAGGACGGTGACCGACCTCGGGGTGGATCTCTCGGCGATCACGTTCGTCGTGTCCGACGCCGTGCGGCGGATCGGCACGCCGCCGTTCTTCACGACGCTGACGAACCCGGTCAGCGAGGCTCCGCGGCCCAGCCAGACGACTGGCGGCACCGACGTGCCACTCGCCCCCGGCAACACGGTGGCTTCTCCAGCGCCAGCCGGTCGGGAGACACGCCTGCAGCCCGGGCGAATTGGAAGTGGCGCCACCTGGCTGGTCGGCCCCGCACGCACCAGCACAGGCCGTCCGCTGCTGGCGACGGCTGAGTTCAACCGGTTCGATACCCCCGCTCGTCGGTATCTCGTCCACCTGCAGGCCCCCGGTATCAACGTCATAGGCGCCACGGCACCGTGGCTTCCCGGTGTCGCCATCGGCCACAACGATCGGATCGCCTGGAGCTACACGCCGACCGACGATGACACGCAGGATGTGTTCGTGGAACGCGTCAATCCGGAGAACGCGCACCAGGTGGCGCGCGACGGCCGGTGGGTCGACATTGGGGTCGATCGCGAGCGCATCGCCGTGCTCGGGCGCGAGAAGCCGGCTGAATACGAGCGGCTCTACACGCCCGACGGGGTGGTGATTGCCCAGGACCGCGAGCGGCACCTGGTGTACACGCTGCGCTGGTCGGGCACCGAACTCGGCGGCGCCGGCGAACTCGCCGCACTCTCGTTGATGCGCGCGAGCAACTGGGACGAGTTCACCACTGCGCTCGGTCGTTGGAAAGCGCCGGCGGCGGAGTTCTTCTACGCAGACGTCGACGGACGGGTCGCGCAGCGACGCGCCGGGCTGATTCCGATTCGGGCGGATGGCCGTGGGTCGCTGCCGGCAGCGGGCTGGCTCTCCTCCCGCAGCTGGCTCGGGTTCCACGACGCGGCAACGACAACCGAGTCCGCACCATCCTCTGGCGACGTGCTCGTTGCATCAGCGGCTGGGGGACCTCAGACCGCTCGGATCCGCGAAGCGATCAGTTCCTCACAAGGGCGAACGCCAGAGAGCTTGGCGCGTCTGCAGACCGACGTCTGGTCTTCGAATGCGTCGAAGCTGATCGAGGCGCTGAGTAGGGTTGAGGCAGTTCCCCAAAAACTGGTGCAGGTCCGTCGCCGCCTGCTCGACTGGGACCAGCAGATGCACGGCACGTCCACGGCAGCCGCCCTCTACGTGGCGTGGGAGGGCGCCGTGCGCCAGCGGCTGGCCGCTCGCCTTGTCAGCTCTGAGCTGGTCGAGGAGTTTGCGGCGCGCCTCGACCCGATTGCGACGCTCGAAGGGCCTGTGTCGCGAGGTGCAGGTGGCGATATCGGACCGTGGCGGGATATCTTGCTGGTTGATGCCCTAGCTGATGCTGCCGATCAGGTGCGGCCTCCCCCCGGTCCCCCTGGGGAAGGGGGCGGGGCGGCGGTACGCGTAATCCTGTCCCATCCGCTCGGGGTGTTTGCCCTGGGCCAGAAGCGCTTCGACGTCGGTCCGTATCCGTTGGACGGACATACGGATACGGTCTTCACGACGGATGGCAGACGGGGGCCAGTATTCAGGCTTATTCAGAATCCCGCCGACTGGAACGGGACCCTCGTCGTCAATGCGCCAGGCCAGTCCGGCTCGCCATCGTCCCTCCACTACGACGACTTCGCGGCACGGTGGGCGGCAGGGTCGATGGTGAATCTGGTATTTGCCAGAGAAAGGCTGCCTCAGGACAAGGTGCAGGTCCTGAGGCTCGAGCCGAAATAGCAGGCCGTTCCGCTACTGCTTCGTACCGAAGTTGACCTTGGGCACCTCGCGTGCGGATTCCGGCGCCTCGAAGAACGGGTAGTCCTTGAAGCCGAAGATCTTGTTGGTGATGTTGGCCGGGAACTGCCGCCGCGACGTGTTGTACGCCTGGACCGCCTCGTTGTAGCGCATGCGCTCCACGGCGATCCGGTTTTCGGTACCCGAGAGTTCGTCCATCAGGCGGTTGAACTGCTCGTTGGCCCGCAACTGCGGGTAGTTCTCGACCACCGCCATGAGCCGGCCGAGCGCCGTGGTCTGCTGGTTCGCGGCCTGGATCGTTTCGTCGGGCGACTTCGCCGCGAGGAGCCGCGAGCGGGCATCGGCGATGTCCTTGTAAACCCCTTCCTCGTGGGCCGCGTAGCCCTTCACCGTTTCCACCAGGTTGGGAATGAGGTCGTTGCGGCGCTGCAACTGGTTCTGCACCTGTGCCCACTGTGCCTTGATGGCCTCTTCCTGGCTGACGAAGCGATTGTAGGAGCAGCCGGTCAGCGGCAGTGCCGCCAGCAGCAGGATCATCAGACGAATAGCCGTTCTGCGAGTCATGCTCATCTCCAAAGTGTAGCTACCAACCGGCGCCACCACCGCCGCCGCCGCTGCGGCCGCCGCCGAAGCCGCCGAAACCGCCTCCGAACCCACCACCGCCGCCGAAGCCACCGCCGCCGAACCCGCCACCGAACGGACCGACCCCGCTCGACCAGCCGCTCCATCCAGACCGACCCCAGCGCCGAATGCCGCGCCGAGGTCCGCCACCGGTGAAGCGACTCAGGATGATGAGGGCAATGAACAGAATGAGGAGCCAGTTGACGTGCGACTCCGGGGCACGCGGCTGGCGAAGCGGCAGCTGCGGCACTCCGGTGAGCTGCACGTTCTTCGCTTGCGCGATGCGCTGCGCGACCGCGGCGGTGCCAGCCAGCAGGCCGGCGCCGTAGTTACCATTGCGGAACTCGGGCGTCATGAGGTCCCGGCTGATCTGCCCGGCGTAACCGTCCGTCACATACGGCTCCAGGCCGTACCCGACCTCGATCCGCACCCGCCGTTCCTGCAGCGCCAGCAGAATCAGCAGCCCGTTGTCCTTCCCCCGGTCGCCAACGCCGCGCCCACCGTTTTCGAACATGCGGACCGCGTACTCCTGAATGTCCGCATACGGCGCAATCGTCGGCACGGTCGCGACCACGACGACATCGCCGCTCGCCGCCTGCAGGGCGCGGATAATCTGGTCCATCCGCTGTGCGCTGCTGGCATCGATCACGTGCGCGAAGTCGTTGACCGGCGCCGTCAACTCCGGCACGGGGGCCTGCGACCGCGACTGCCCCCGGGCGATGCCGGGGCGCACCAGCATCACGAGCGCCGCGAGCAGCACGAGGAGCGCACGAGCCGGCCCGCCGGAGGCCGGGAGGCGGAGCCGCTCGATCACGCCACACTCCAGCGGTCAAGCGTCTCGACCAGCCGGTCCATTGCCTTGAGATACCCGGGAAACATGCGACGTGCCTCATCAGATGAGACGGTGCCGTCTGACGCGAGTTCCGCGACGCGTGTCAACGCGGGATCGTGTCCGGGAACGCCGGTGAGCCGCGACACGTGCGAGAGCAGCGCGGCCAGTCCCGGCGCAGACCTGACGATGAGGTCGGCGAGGTGGTCGTTGCGACCTTCCGTCTCGATGAACCCCTCACGCAGGTGGAGCAGGTGGCTTCGCGCCTGCACCTCGCAGGCACGCCGGAGGTCCGCCGCGTCCACGACGAGCCCCTGAAACGGGTCGGGACCGGACACCAGTTCGTAGTTTGCGAGAATGGCGCCGAACTCGAATGGGAACGCGTCGAGCGATCGCTCGAACTCATCAGCTTCGAGGATCAGCGGCGTCCCCAGTCCACGGCTGTGCCACAGCGGACAGCGCTCGGCGCAGTACCGCAAGTCGGCCGGTCCCACCTTGTCGACGATGGCGAGCGTGGGCACGGGTCCGCTCGTCGCGGCGCCATAGACGACCACCGACCGCACGCGATTGGCGAAGATGGTCCGGAGGTCGCGATCGAGATCCTGGACAGCCTCGGCGTTGCGCATGACTCGATTCTAACGCCCGCCTTCGCGCCCCTCTTCCGTACCCGCTCGGGCGAGGCTCCGCCCCGCACTCCGTTCTCAACCTCCAACCTCCAACCTCTGT
>JAFDVO010000005.1 GCA_018268955.1 Acidobacteriota bacterium
CCTGTTTAGCCACGGGCTGCTAGGACCATGGCGTAGCGTGTGTAGACAGCCATTCCTGGACCTATCGCGGCCTGCGCGAGGTCCACTGGAGCGATGTTGCCCGCCTGAAGATGCCTGAGAGCCGCAGGAAGTTCGTTCCTTAGTGCAGCAATGAAGTCGCGGCGTGTGATCGTGGGCGCGTTCGCAGGCCTTGGACGGCATGAGAGAACGATGCTAGAGGCCAGCGCGTTTGAGCCCATGCTTCGAGTGCGATTGCCGAGTTCCGTGCGCATTGGCCAAGTGCCGCTGACAGCAAAACCCGCACGCATCACAGCGGCGAGAAACGTCTCCCAACCGGTGCTGGCTGTACCCTCGTCACTCGATGCTTCGGACTGCTTGAAAGCGTAGTAGATCGTGACCGGAAACGCAGGATGCGCTTGCTCGGCAAGGCGATGCATCGCCTGCGTCATTCCTTCTAGGAAGTAGGCGTCTGCCGCTTCTCTGCCTCCATGTCTCGCTGGTGTCGCAACCAGTTCCTGAGCTTTTGGAGCAGTAACCGTCGCGAATAATTCCGGGAACGTCGTCCTCAGCGATTTGCGCAACCAGACGTAGAAAAAGTCTGAGAGGTCAGCGTAACCAACGTTGTCATAGTAGGGCGGGTCGGTCGAGACGACAGCCGCCCGATCTGTGCAAGTGGTGCGGGCATCACCCTGCAGAGCGGAGCCTTGTAGGGTCGCGCTGGACGCCGCGAGCACCTTGGCTACCCAACCCAGATTCAGAGTCCAATTGCCAGATGAATCGCTCAGAGGATTGCCTTCGGCAAAGTCCCACACCATCGAGAGGGTCTGTTTCGAGAACACGTGGCCTACACCAAGGTTCTTTGGGTCGGAACGCCAGATACACAAGTTAGACCAGTAGTCGCTAGAGCGCGAGACGCCGAATGCGAGATAAGTCGCTACGGCTTCTGCGTACGCCTGGGCGCCAACTCGTCCCTTCGCCAATCCGTGCCCATCGTCGACCAGGCCAATGTCCACCGCATCTGCCTTCGCCTGAGCGAGAGCGTCCCCCACCAGATCCGCGAATGTGGTTAGGGCAACCAACTGGCGTTTCGTAAACAGGTCACTCCACATGGTCATGCCGTACCCACCAACGCGGAAACCGAGCGCCTGTTGAAAGAACTCAACCTCTGGCTTCCACTCTGGCTTCGCGTCATGTGCTGCGAGTTCGTGGTTCGGCGTTGGCGCCAGATAGACTCGCTCTCGGTCGCCCTCCGCGACGATCGCCATCAGCCGAGTTCCCGTCCGGCCTGCTTTGGCCTCTGTCTTGATGTAGTCACTTTCGATCGGAGTCTCTGACATTACGCACAAGAAGTTCGCTCCACGCCCGTTGGCCCTCGTCCCGGCCGTGGCACGAGCCAGGTCTATCGGCGGGCCCAATTTCACCGTGAACCGATATCCCCTGTCCTCTATCACTGGCTCGACGTACGCTTCCTTACCGGCCTTGGTCGAAAGCATGAACGTTGATGCGAGAGGAACATCCACGTCTGCGAAGGCCGGATTTGGACTTTTCACGGTCCGCGCCCAAACCCACGCGATGACCGTTAGCTTCTGGTCAACGTACGGTTTCAGATCCGGCCGTTCCTTGGCCATCTCGGGAGTGATCTCAACCTTCGGGTACAGGTGTCCGATGCGCTTCTCGGCTTCATCCCGCATCCACCTGCCGTAGTACTGCACGTCCGCGGCGAGTCCCTGAGCGCCGCGCCACTTCTCGGTGAGAAGCGTCTGGTCCTTGCGAGATTCCGGATTGATGGGCGGACGTCCCGCGAACTTCGGCGGAATCTCGATCATCGCCTTGTTGATCAGGACCGCCACCGGGTTGAGATCGCTGGCGTAGCTCTCCAGCCCCAAGCGCTGCGCTTCGAGCGGCAACGCGCCACCGCCGGCGAACGGATCGTGGAACGCCGGCAGCTTGTGCCGGTCGAACAGCTCCTTGGCGCGTGGGTGATCGGCGTTCTCGGCGCAGGTACGCCGCCAGCTTTGCCAGATCTCGGTACGCGCCCGTTCGAGCACCTCCTCGTTCGTGGTGTTCTCCCATTTCACGAGGTCCTCGATGATCTTGAACAGCCGCTGGCGCTCCTTCTCCTGCTTCTTCTCGGTCGGGAACAGGTCCGGGTGAGCGGACGGGTCGTCCACCATCTGGGCGAAGATCACGGCCCTCGCCGCCGCCAACGGACGCCGCGCCCACCAGAGATGCAGCGTGCTGGGGTGGCCGTGGCGGATGGACTTCTCCCGTGCGGACGCGTTGTTGATGGCGTCCAGCGGGAGGGCGACCTCGATGAGCTTCTTCCGGTACGTCGTCATGGATGAGACAGCAGATTGCTATGAGGATAACGCCCCATGGAAGTCATTGAAAAATAATGCGTTGCCGGCCTATGAGGATTCCGATATCGGGATTTCGACGTTTCAGACCCCATAGAACCTCAGGCCGGGTGCCACCGAGCCCAGCGGCGCTGGCCACTCAGCCGGACACGCCCCTCCAGTCGAAGCTCTTCCATGAGCGCCTTGATCTGGTCCCGAGACAGCGCCGGCACCACCTGCTGCAGCTCCGACATCGGGCTTCCTTGATCGGCCCCTTCGCGAACGTGCCGCAACAGCAGCTCCTTGTTCTGCTCTCGATCCAGCCCTCGGCGACGCGTGTACGAGGCCCGCTGACCGATGGCCGTCGCAAACCGGCGGCTGAGCAGGTACTGCGTCCCGCGGCCTCGCCCCACCGATTCGACCACCCCAAGCTGCACGAGGCGCGGAAGTCGCTCCGACAGCTCGTTCGGCACGGCCTCTCCGCGCTGCAGCCGGTCGAGGACCAAGAGATCGCGGGTATCGAAGCTCGCCAGCGTCTCTTCGCCGACCCGCTCGAGAAAGGCCAGAAACGACGGGTTGGTGACCTGGCCGCGGAGTGTCAGGCGGACCGTGTGCGGCGCCGTACCAGAGAGATCGGGCAGCGCCTTGCTCTGACGAATCGCGCGCTCGAACATCAGGTTCATCCCTTGTCCTGAGCGCTCGATCAACCCGCACCGTCCCAGCGCCTCCGCCAGCCGGCGGTTGCGTGGGTTCTGTTCGTCAATGATGTTCTCCGGCGTGATGCCGGGCGGCAGTCCACCTGGGCTCGTCACTTCCAAGCGACGCGGAAACTGCCGAACGAAGGTGGACCCTTCGCGTCGATAGTCTCGGTGGCAGAACGCGTTTAGCACCGCTTCGCGAATCGTCGCCTCATCGAACGTCGGTATTTCGACTCGGAACAGGCCATCCTGGAAGCTCTGTCGGTCGTTGCGCTGATTGATGCGTTCCCAGAGTCGGTCCTGATACAGAAGGAATCCCTCGCGGAATTCCTCGCGATCCTGGGCCGGTCCGGCGGCTTCGGCCGATCGGTACTCGAAGATGGCCTCCGCGCGCGGGACGTGGCGCGTCAGCGCGTCGCGCGTGCCGAAGAGCAGCAGGGCCGCGTACGTCAGACGGCCGTCCCTCGTCAGTTCTGCGTTGCGAAGCAATTCATCGTCTGACCACGAGTCGATCCGCGCGTTGTTTTCGCGCCGGCTCCACCGCCGTCTGAACTCCGCGATGGCCGCTGGAGCGAGATCCTGGAGTGAGGCTTCTGCGCAGATCTCACCCGAGAAGTCTGGAGCGACCTCGGTGTGGATGGCCCTGAGTCGCTCGTCAGTCATCGGGACCAGCGACTCACCAGCCCGCATCCAGTAAGCTCCGCGATCGCTCCATGCCGTGCCGGCGAATCTCGCCGGCACACTAACGATCAGGACCCTGTGCCCATCGTGGTTGAACTCCTCGATCGACACGTGATGGCCCACACGCTGAAAGATCGAGGACTCCGTCTGCCCGGGTTCCGGGAACGCCGCTGTCCCCACGACACGTCTGGGCCTCGTGTCCGTGGCGCCAAGCACAATCCGACCGCCACCCTCGTTGGCGATTGCCACGCAGTATCGAACGAGTTCGTCGAAGTCGTAGCGGTTCGCGGCCGTCTTGAACTCAAGACGCGTTCCCTCAGGAGCGTGAAGGATGCCGCGAAATTCCTCCGCGGTCATCGCGGTGTCTCCGCCCTGGCCAGCAGTTCGGCGAAGTCATAGTTGACGCTGGTCACGCCGAAGTCTGGCTCGCGCATGAACGGGCGTCGGACGTAGTGAATAGTGTGATGGTCACCGTCATGGAACTCCACGATGCCGAGGATGAAGTCGTCGGGCTTGTTGAGCGAGTAGAGGATCTCGTTGCGCGTCACCGTGATGGTGTCCGCGCCGGTCACACGGCCCTTGACCTCGATGAACCGCAGTTTTCCCGTGCCCGGCACCCGACTCTCGATGTCGTACCCAAGCTTGTCAGTCTCCCGGTCGACCGGATCGAATCCGAGGCTGCGCTCGACCTCCATGATCGCGGCTCTGGCGCGTGCCGCAGACGCCTGGGTGTCTGGAGTCACGGCCGTTGTGGGCTGTCCACCCATCGCTGCGAGGAGTCCGGCCGGGACCACCAACAACCCGCCCAGGACCACAGGGGGAAGCGGCGACAACTGCCGCTCCAGACGCAGTTCCTCGATGCGCTTCTCAAGACGGCTCTGGAGCGCGTCCGCGCGCTTCCGCGCCTCCTCGGAGTTCAGGCGCGCCGGCGCACGGCCGGCCCGCTCCTGAAGGCGCAATTCCTCGGCGCGGTGGTCCCAGTAGTTGATCTCCTTCGTCAGGCGGTCCTTAACTGCCGCCTCCGTCTTGTCGATGCGCGCGATCGTTCGCCCGCGCACGTCGGCGATGTGAGCCGGGACGATGGTGGCGATGGCATGGGCCTGCGCCTTGGCTTCAAGTTCGCGCGTGATCCATGCGGCCTCTGGCCTCGCCAGAATCGTTGCCACGTCAGGTTCCGACGACTCCAGCGGCCGAAGGTCCAGGTACGGTGCGTACTGCAGGTGCCGAGATTCGCCGGCGGCATTGAGCTCGACGTAGAGCATTTGCTTGGAAACGATTCGCCGATCGCCGGCTCGCGTCGAGACGGCATCCTGAATCGAGTGTTCAAGGTAAAAGAGGACGCGTGGCGAGGTGCCCGGATCGCGCTCGTCCACAAGGACTGTTCCACGTCTGAGGAGATCGCGGTGACGCTCCAGCGTCAGGTCGATCGTGGCGTCGAGCAGCGGATGGCCCGGGAACACGTACGCAGCGGGCGGCTGCCCCTGTGGGGCGACCAACGCTTTCTCGAACGCAATGCGCTCGTAACGCGGCATCACCGGCTCGCCGATACCGATCAACCGGTCGCGGTTTCTGACCGGCGGCGGCACGTGAGTAACCTCGTATCGGCGTGACTCCCTATGCTTGGCGGTTCCGCCAAGGCGCTGGAACGCTTCCAGGAAGAACGACTCGATGTAGTGCGGCTGCAAGCGTCGAGCATCGGCGCGCTCCATGTCTTCGCGAATGCGGTGCACGCGACTCGCATCCATCGCGTCGTGCGCGAGCGCACGTTCCTCCAACAAATCCCGGATCTGCGATCGATCGAACGCGTTCTCAACGACCTTCGTCAGCCGGCCTCTGACCTCTGGCTCCTCGCCGTAACGAATCGCCTCGATCAGCAGCTCGCGCAGCGGGCGTCCCTCGAACTGCAGCTTCCCGAGCACGTCAAACACCTGGCCGCCCAGAGCTTTCCGCGCCTCGTCCAGTTTCTCGAGCAGCGTACGGTAGACCTCACCCTCTCGCGTGCCATCGGCGATCAGATTCCACAGATGGCACACTTCGGTCTGACCGATGCGGTGAATCCGGCCAAAGCGCTGCTCCAAGCGATTTGGATTCCACGGCAGGTCGTAGTTGACCATCAGGTGCGCGCGCTGAAGGTTGATGCCTTCGCCGGCTGCGTCCGTGGCGACGAGCACCTGGACCGTCGGATCGTGCCTGAAGGCTTCCTGAGCCTTCATCCGGTCTTCGCGGCCCATGCCGCCGTGGATGATGACGACTGCCTCATTGCGGCCAAGGAGTGTCGAGATGCGCTGTTCGAGGTAATTCAGCGTGTCGCGCTGCTCGGTGAAGATCACGAGCTTCTGCGCCGGGGAGGTCGCCACGCCTTCTGGCACGGATCCCGTTGCCGCCTCAGCAGGCGGCGGCTTTCGCGTATCTGAGAAGATCTCCGTCAGCAATCCTGACAGCTCGCGCCACTTGCGGTCTTCGCCGCCACGGCGTACAGACAACGCGAGCGACTCGAGACCCGTCAATGTGTGGATCTCGGCCTTGAGTTCCACGATAGTCCGCGCGGCGGTCGCCTGGTCAACGACCTCTTCAACGGCTGCCTCCTGCTCATCGTCCGGAGAGTCCTCGATGTCCTCGATGTCCTCCTCGGTCATCGCCGGAAGACTTGCGACCGCGTCGAAGCTCGCGAGCGCGCCGCGCTGGAGCAATTCCTCTTCGCGCAGACGTTTTTCAAGACGTTCACGGCGTCGGCGCAACGACTGATAAATCGCTTCGGGCGACGAAGCGAGCCGGCGCTGCAGGATCGTGAGGGCGAAGCCAACCGTACCGGCGCGCTTGTCGTTTTGTAGCGCTTCGGCGCGGTTGAATTCGCCGCGGACGTACTCCGTGACGGCCGCGTAGAGCTGCGCCTCAGGATCCGAAAGCTGGTAGGGAATCGTATGCGCCAGGCGCTCAGGAAAGAGGGGGGTCGCGTCGAACGTGAGCAGGCTCTCCTTGACCATGCGCCGCATCAGATCCGAAACGTCCGTGACATGAACTCCGTCGCGGAAGCGGCCTTCGAAGCGGTCACCATCGAGCAGCGCCATGAATAGTTGGAAATCCTCTTCCTTTCCGTTATGCGGCGTGGCCGTCATCAGGAGGAAGTGGCGCGTGATCTGCGAGAGCAGCTGTCCAAGCTTGTAGCGCTTCGTGTACTTGATCTCGCCGCTGAAGAACGTGGCCGACATCTTGTGAGCCTCGTCGCAAACGACGAGGTCCCACTGGATCTCTGGCGCGGCAAGCTTCGCCTGCACGTCCTCATTCCGCGACAGCTTGTCGAGACGGGCGATAACAAGGTTTGTCTCGAAGAACCAGTTGCCGGTCCGCGCGGCCTCCAGCTTGTCGTTCGTGAGGATCTCGAACGGCAGGTTGAATCGCCGGTACAGCTCGTCCTGCCACTGCTCGGCGAGGCTGCCCGGGCACACGACCAGACATCGCTGGAGGTCGCCGCGCGCGATCAGCTCCTTGATCAGGAGCCCGGCCATGATCGTCTTTCCGGCGCCGGGGTCATCTGCCAGTAGGAATCGCAGTGGCTGGCGCGGCAGCATCGAGCCGTACACCGCGGTGATTTGGTGCGGAAGCGGATCAACCAGCGATGAGTGAACCGCGAGGAGCGGATCGAACAGGTGCGCGAGCCGGATGCGATGGGCCTCTGACACGAGCCGGAACAGGGCACCATCGCCATCGAAGCTCCATGGGCGACCCTGTTCTACGACTTCGATTCGGGCTTCATCGTGACGGTACAGGAGTTCGTTGGCGAGCTTTCCTGCGGCGGTCTTGTACGTGAGCTCGAGGGCCTCCGAGCCAAACCACTGTGTGTTGACGACGGTGACGAGGGTATCCGGCAGAATACCCTTCACCGCCGCGTTTGTTCGAAGATCCTCAAGTCTGGCCATTTGGCGTCCGCGAACCCCTTGGCGTCGGCTGACATCATCCAGCTCATGCGCCGGCTGCTACCTTACCGCACGCTCTCAGAGATGCGAGCAGTCGATTGTCCCCTTGCCCAGCAGGTGAGGCCCCCACGCCCGGACCCCACCGAGTTCTCCGATTTGACGTAGACGGGTGACAGGCTAGGTCACACGACTCGCCTTCCGGTGACGGCGTGCAGCTCCGCGATCACGTTCTTGAGATCGCGGAGCCGAAAGCCGCGATGTCGGTTGCTGCCCACTCACTCTATCCTCCTGAAAACGCGGCTCCTTGCCCTGGCATTCGGCGTGAACCGGCAAGGGCGCGCGCCGGCTTCTCGCCAGCTCCAGGAGCGCTCTATGTCACCGCGCCGAAAGCCAGTCGCCAACCGCCGCCGACCTTCAGCGCGCGCCCCCAGGGTGACGCCGCACGGGAAGAGCGGAAGCTCTCGGCCCGCTGATCGCACCACACGACGATGGCGGCGCGAAGCGCGACCGGCTTCAGTCCGCGCGGCAGTCTCCGCCACGAAGGCAATCCGTTGGAACCGGCCACTGATCGAGGCAATTCTCGAGGAGCTGTACGTCGACGACCAGTTCGAGGAGTTGCTCGGGCTGGCGCCGGAGGACCTCCGGCACGGCGAGTACGCCCGGGCAATCGCCGTCGCCCTGATACTCCGCCACAGCTGGCACCCGGACGATCTGGCCTGCATGCTCAAACGTCTCAAGCTGCCTGTCGGCGACGCTTGAGAGGAGCCCGGACCGTGTAATGTTCACGGCCACATTGCCCGTCAGGTCGGTAGAACTTTCCTTGTGCCGGCGAACGCCAACTCTGCCGCACCACGGACTCGATCGCGCAACCGATTGAAGGTGCAGGGGTTCAGGCATCCTCCGCGGCTGGTCGGCACCCGGCACGTGTTCTGCAACCGCCCCGGCTACCAATTCACCGCCCTTCAGCTAGCGCCCAACTGGCTACCGGCCTGCCTCCGTAGCTCACGAGACTATGCGTTAGCTTGCATGTAATGATCTGCCGTGTTCCGTGTTTCTGGTACGCAGATTCTGCGTACTACTTCTTCCCCCGACTGTCGTCGTCGCGCTTGCTGCGGCGCGGCTTGGCCCACCGCGCCTGGGCGGCCCGTCGTAGCGCCTCGCTGCGCTCCTCCGGGCTGACATTCCGCCAGCGAGCGGCGCCGAGGCCGACAGCCTGCCGTTTTATTGGCGATGGTGAGAGTTTTCGGCTCGCGATATCGAGCATCTCCAACGCGAGATCAAGGAGTACCTCTGGCGGAAGTCCCGTCTGACGCATGATGCGCCGCAGCGTCATCGTTCGTCTGACGCCCAGACACGACGCAAGTTCCGACGAAACATGTCCGCCTGCCGGGGAGCTGGCTTTTGTTGTTGACATGCGTATGCTCGTACTGCTAGATCAATCTTGGTTCCGACAACACCAGCGCGGGAGGTTCTCCATGCCCGGCGGCTCCGTAGTCAGATTCGGTCGACGCGTGAGTGCGATGGTGTTCACGGCTCTCCTTCTCCTGCCCACACTGGCCTTCGCCCAGTCTCCTTGGGAGCGCGCCGCGAGCAATCTCGAACGCACGTTCACAGGCCCCCTGGCGCGCTCGCTCGCGCTGGTCGCCATCGTCATCGGCGGGCTGATGTTCATGTTCGGAGAGGGCGGCGCGAAACGCCAGATCTCCGGGATCGTGTTCGGCGGCGGACTCGCGCTGTTCGCGGCGCAGTTCCTCGTCTGGTTGTTCTGAAACGTCCGTAAGCGTTGCGGAGGTGGCGGGCATGCCTGAACGCCCGACGTACCGGCCCGTGTACAAGGCGCTCCATCGCCCCCTCACGATCTGGGGCGTCGACAGGCGTCTGTTCTTCCTGTCCCTGCTACTCGGGGCGGCGACGTTCAACCTGTTCTACTCGTTCCTCGCCGGTCTGCTCATGGCCGGCGGGCTGTACGGGTTCGCCCTGTGGGCGACGGCACGCGACCCGGAGATGCTCCGCATTCTACTCGCTTCGTCGAAGGCGCGGAGACGATATGACCCCGCCAAGCACGATCGCCTGGACGTGGAGGTGATGCCGTGGTGAGCATCGGCCGCATCCTTCGCGACTACCAGGACGCCGGGAGCGTGAACGGAATCCTGGCGCTGTGGGGCTTCGTCGACGACTCGACGTTCCTGACGAAGGCCGGCCATGTCGGCGTCGTCTATCGCCTCCGCGGCGTGGATTACGAAGGTCTGTCGCATCCGCAGCGCCAGGCGTTGGTGCACCGCTTCGAGGCTGCCCTTCGGTTGCTCGACGAGCACTGCCGCGTCTACCAGTACCTGCTGAAGCGCATGGTCGGGCCGTTTGTGGCCGCGGTGTGCGACGCGCCGGTCGCGAATGAGGCGATTCAGCGTCGGGCGGCGTACCTGAACGGCCGACGGCAGGACCTGTACGACCTCTCGCTCTACCTCGTGCTGCTCTACGAGGCGCCGCATGTCGCGAGACGGAGGACGGAACTGCGCCGGTTCTGGCAGGCGCCGCGCGAGGCCCTGCGGTCCTGGCTGTCGGTGGACCAGGCATTCCAGGTGCTCGAATCGGAGCTGGACCGGGCCATCGGCACGCTTCATCACAAGACGCAGGCGTTTGAGGTCCAGATTGGCGAGTTCGGCCCCACGCAGCTGAAGAGGGCTGACGCGTTCAGGTTCTTCCGCGAACTCCTGAACTACTCCCCGGCGGTGGTCGACGCCGCGCGGCTCGCGTACGACACGCACCTCGACTACTTCGTCTCGGACTCGGCGGTGGACTGCCACCGGGATCATCTCGTCGTCGGCGACCGCCTGGTCAAGGTGCTGTCGATGAAGGAGCCGCCGAGCCAGACGTTCGCGTTCCTGCTCCAGGACCTGTACGAGGTTCCGGGCGAGTTCATCGCCTGTCTGGAATGGCAGCGGATCCCCAGCGACCGCATGCGGCGGGACGTCCAGAGCCGTCGGCGCCACTTCTTCAACAAGCGGGTGTCCCTCGTGAACTACGTCTCGCCGGAGACGCGACCGGAGGAGATGCTGGTCGACGACTCGGCAAGCACCACGGTGAGGCAGTTGGGCGACGCCCTGACCGAGCTGGAGGTCAACGGCCACTTCTTCGGCCAGTGCTCCCTCGCGCTCGTGCTGCACGGCACCGACGCTCGGGCCCTGCAGCACCAGACGGCCGAGGCCATGAAGGCGATGGCCGTGCACGACGGGAGCCTCTTCGAGGAGACGTACAACCTCCTGAACGCCTGGTTGAGCATCGTTCCCGGCAACGGCGCACACAACCTTCGACGGCTGGCACTGCTCGAGACGAACCTGGCGGACCTGAGCTTCCTGTTCACCCTCGATCAAGGCGAGGCCGTGAGCCCCCACCTGGGCAAGGAAGCGCTGGCCGTCTTCGAGACGCCCCATCGAACACCGTACGCCTTCAACCTCCACGTGCAGGATGTGGGGCATACCCTGGTCCTCGGGGCCACCGGGAGCGGCAAGAGCTTCGCGCTGAACTTCCTGATCACGCACGCGCAGAAGTACGCGCCGCAGACGGTGGTGCTGGACATCGGACACAGCTACCGAAAGCTCGCGACGCTCCTCGGTGGGCGCTACCTCGAACTGGGCCTGCGCCACCACGGGGTCACGATCAACCCGTTCGCTTTGGAGCCCACGCCGGAGCACCTTCACTTCCTGCACGCGTTCGTTCGCGTGCTGCTCGAGGGCGATGACGGGTACCGAATCGGCGACCTTGAGGACCGCGAAATCTATGAGGCGGTTGAGAACCTCTACGTGTTGGACCCGAGCCAGCACCGGCTGTTTACGTTCGCCAACCTGTTGCCGCGGGCGCTGGCCGCACGGTTGCACAAGTGGGTCGGCGAAGGCCGCTACGCCAGCCTCTTCGACAACCTCGAGGACACGCTGACGGTCGAACGGTTCCAGGTCTTCGACCTCGAAGCGATGCGGGCGTACCCGGTCCTGCTGGAGCCCCTGCTGTTCTACGTCCTGCACCGCGTCGTCGCCCGAATCCAGGACCCGAGCGAGGCGGCGGCATTCAAGCTGTGCGTGCTGGACGAGGCGTGGCGCTTCATCCAGCACCCGACGCTACGTGCCTACGTGCAGGAAGGGCTGAAGACCTGGCGGAAGCACAACGCCGCCATGGTTCTGGCGACTCAAACGGTCGACGACTTCGCGTCAGTGGATCTGTTGCGCACGATCGTCGAGAGCTGCCCGACGAAACTGCTGCTGGCGAACCCGGCGGTGGATCGCCGCCACTACGCCGAACTGTTCCAGCTCAACGAAATGGAACTGGACCTGCTGACCGGCTTGATTCCGCGCCAGCAGATTCTGCTCAAGCGTCCGGACCTGGCTAAAGTCCTCACTTTGGTCGTGGACCAGAAGTCGTACTGGATCTACACCAACACTCCCATCGACAACGCGCGGGTCGCCGAGACGTTTCGCGAGTACGGCTTCGAGGCGGGTCTGGACCGCCTCGCGGCCTCTGCGTGAATTCATGGGAGGTGTCGCATGCTCGGTCGAATCCTCGGTCCCGCACTGGCACTCGCAATCGTCGCGTCAGCCCCGGCCCCGGCGTCCGCGCAGGCCAACGGGACGGGCATCCGTGAGATCTCGGCGTCCGGTAGAAGCCTGATCACCCTCCAGACGCGGATCCGCTACACGACCATGGTCCTTCTCCCGGACGGGGAAGAGATCCTCGACGTGATCTGCGGCGACAAGGACTTCTGGGTCATCACCGCGACGCACAACATCGCGCACGTCAAGCCGGCGAAGCAAGGCGCTGCCACGAACCTGAATCTCGTGACATCGAGCGGCGCCGTCTACTCGTTCCTGCTGACCGAGAAGGGCGGTACCGGGATGCCCGACCTCAAGGTCTACGTGAACGCCGACCCGAGCGCGCCACAGGGCCAGCCGAAGTACTACAGCGCGGCGCAGGTCGACGACCTGAAGAGCGAGCTGGAGGAGGCCAAGGCGGCGGTCGAGGCCGCCAACCGGCAGGCGACCGAGGCCGTGGCCGCCTATCAGCAGGACTACCCGGCGAAGCTGCAGTTCCCGTATGGGGCACCGAAGTACGAGCGGCCGTTTCTGGTGCGCTCCATCTGGCACGACGGCCAGTTCACGTACATCAAGGCCGACGCGAAGGAGCTGCCGGCCCTCTACGAGATCAAGGACGGGAAGCCCTCGCTCCTGAACTTCCAGGTGCAGAACGGGACCTACGTCGTGCCGAAGGTGCTGGACCGCGGCTACCTGTCACTCGGCAAGGAACGACTCGAGTTCCAGCAGGGTCGGTGAGCCATGAGTGACGTCCCTTCGACCCCCGGCGCCCAACCAGACCCTGTGCCGCCTGCGGTCACCGACCGTCGGCCGGTGCCTCGCGGCGTGCTGCCTCGCGGCGTCCAGACGTGGATCATGGCCGGCGTTGCGGCCGGGATGCTCGCGATCATGCTGATCGTCGGTCGGCCGGACCCGCCGCCCCGCCCCGCGCAGGCCGCAGCCCCCGCACAGGCACCGAGCGCCGACCGAGTGCGCGACTATCAGGACCGTCTGCGGCTTCTGGAAGCCCAGGCCCTTCGCGAAGCGCAGACGGCAGCCGTGGCGCCGCCGGAGCCCACGCAATACGACGACACCGCACCTGCGCCCCAGGCACAGGACCCGATTGCCGAAGAGCGGAAGCGCCGCGAGTACGAGAGCCTCTTCGCGAGCAACGTCGTGCTCAGCCGTCGCCCCGACAGCGAACGACCTGACCAGGGATGGATCGGCGCGACGCCAGGCGGCACGGCGACGCAGACAGGCTCACCGAGCCCCTCCGTGGACGAAGTGGCTGACGCGGTCATTCGCGCGACGGCCAGGACCGCCAGCGCATTCGGAAGCGGCGCCCCCGCACCTCAGGCCGCTGCGGCACCCGTCGCGAGCGAGCCAAGGCCACTGGAACCCGCGGAGCGGCGCACACCGGACTACACGCCGCCAATTGGAGCGGCGGGACCGCTCTACCGCGTGCTTGAAGGCACCATCATCGACACCGTTCTCACCAACCGGCTGGACGGCGCGATGGCGGCGCCCGTGAACTGCCTGGTCACGAACGCGCTCTACTCGCACACGGGCCGCCACGTGCTCGTACCGGCGGGCGCGAGGATCCTCGGCGAGACCAAGCCCGTGCAGGCGTTTGGCGAGACGCGCCTCGCCGTGTCCTTTCATCGATTGCTCATGCCGGACGGTCGCAGCTACCGCCTCGATCAGTTCATGGGCCTGAACCAGATCGGGGATGCCGGACTGCGCGACAAGGTCAACCACCACTTTCTCTCGACATTCGGCGCGGCTGCGGCCGTCGGCCTGATCAGTGGCCTCTCGCAGTATCTGGGAAGCGCCGGACTCGGGCGAGGCGACGGGGACCGGACGATTGTCATCGCAGGCGGCGTCGGCGATGCGACGTCTCAGGCCGCGATGCAGGTCATGAATCGATTTCTGAATCGGCTGCCCACGGTCACGATTCGGGAGGGACACCGGGTGAAGGTGTACCTCACGAGCGACATCGAACTGCCGGCGTACTCCGGACCGGCCACCTCGAGTCGGTTCTGAACAGGGAGGATCCTATGTGTCGCCGAGTCCTACTGCTCGCCATCGCACTGTGCACGCTCGCCGTGCCGGCCCATGCGCAGTTCGTCGTCATCGATCCCGCGAACCTCGTGCAGACGACGATGATCGCGTATCGCGTCCAGCAGCACTACACGGAGCTGCGGGCGCAATACCTGACCGTGCTCCGGATGGCGCAGAGACTGGGGAGCCTCGATCGGTTCCGGACTCCTCCCATCGCCTTGACCTCGCACGATCCGTCCAGGTGGGACTTCGGACGGCCGTGGATTCAGGCGCTCAACAGCGGCGATCCGACCGGCTCGGCGTACTTCTCAACCGCGCTGCCGCTCCTGCGGCCGACGACCATGCCGCCGACGCTGAGTGCAGCGGCCAGACAGATGCTGCAGCGGCAGTACGCCACCGTTGAGATCACCGACTCGGTGGCCACGATGGGCGGCCATCAGGTCGCCCTGGCGCGCGGCTACCACGACCAGCTCCAGAACGCCGTGGAATCCCTGCAGAGCGACGTACTGAACCCCGGCTCGCAGTACCACGAGATGACCGCCATTCTCGACAAGATCGCCGCTGGCGAGCTCCTGGGGCGCCGGCAGGACATGCTCTCGAACCAGCTCCTGTCGCACGCGCTTGAGCAACTGCTGGCACGCGGAAAACGGCTGCGGGACACGGAAGCCGCGACGATCAACATGCAGCTCGTCACGTGGCGGGATGCGCGCGCCGCGAACGACGCGTTCGTCGCCGGCACCGGCGACGCGCTTCGGACGTGGCGTCAGCCATAGGCCTCGGTCCAGGGACTGGAGGACACCATGCGACGACTGCTCCTTGGGCTCATCGGCGTCGCCCTCGCTGCACAACCGGCGCGAGCGCAGTTGTCGGTGTATGACCCGGCGAACACAGCCCGGAACACCATCTCGGCGATCTATCAGCAGTACCTGCTCGAGACGGAACGGGCGCAGCACGCCAAGCTCTGGGCGATGGCCCGGCGCCTCAGCGCCTTTGCCGATCTGCGCCGATATGCCCTCCTCGATGTGCCCCGCTGGCGCACACACGGCGGCGACTTCCTCTACGCCAACGGCATCAACGACGCCCTCATCTTCGGAGATCCGCGCGGGGCAGCGTACCTGGCCGTAAGCCACCCCGTCCTGAGCGCGCGGACCCTGCTCGGACGGCTCACGCCGGCGGCGCAGCGGGCACTGATGAGCCGTCTGGCGACTGTGGAGCTGGCCGATGCCGTGGCGATGTCAGCCATCAACGATACGGGGTCGCTGCGCCTGAACGGCCGCCGGCAGGAGCTGCAGGCCATCGACGCGCTCGAGGCCCAGGTCATCGACCCGTCCCTCGAACAGAGTGCCACGGCGGTGCTCGACAAGATCAGCGGGTCGGTGCTCCTCGGTGCCCGACAGCGCCAGGCTCGGAGCCAGCTCCTGACCGCGTTCGTGGAGCAGCTGCTGGTCGACTCGAAGCGGGCGCGGGACGTCGATGCGGCCGCGATGAACATGCAACTCGTGACGTGGCGCGACAGCCGCGCGGCGAACGCCGCGTTTGTCGCCGGCACGGGCGACGCGCTGCGCACCTGGAGACAGCCGTAAGCCGTCCGGAGGCCCGTCGTGCAGCTCAATCTCTTGCCCACAATTCAGCAGGCGATCGCGAACCTCCTGACAGTGTATGAGCCCGAGTTCCTCCGCTTCGGGTACAGCCTCTTCCTGTCATTCGCGACCATCCTGATCGTGTGGCAGGGCGTCAAGATGATGTTCTCGCACGACAGCCTCGGCGACTCGATGTTCGACTTCGCGAAGCTGCTGATGCTGATCTCGTTCGGCTATGCCTTCATCACGTTCTACGAGGCGCCGCTGCCCGGCATCGGGGTGTCGTTCAGCAACCTCATCACCGACCAGACCGGCTACTTCCAGAGCGTCCTGGAGGCCCGAGCGTTCGACAACGTCTACCGCCACTTCGACGAGCTATCGGACCACTTCCTGCAGCCCGATGCGTGGTCGATTCTGGCGAACCTGATCTACTGGGCGATGCTGCTGCTCATCGCCTTGGCAAAGGGTCTGTCGCTCGCCGTCATCGCCTTTGGGCTGATAGCCAGCGCGGTGTGCGGGCTCCTGGGTCCGATCTTCGTGCCGTTCTTCATCGTGCCCAAGCTGGAGTGGCTCTTCTGGGGCTGGTTGAAGTCGTTCATCCAGTACTCGTTCGTCCCTGTTGTGGCCATCGCGTTCCTGATGATCTTCGAGCAGTTCGTCTTCCGCTACGTGACGACGCTCCCGCCAACGATCACGTCGGCGGAATACGGCGTGTATGGCCTTCAAGCGGTCGCCGTGGTGGTGACCTTCTGTATCGGAATCGCGCTTGTGCCCTCGCTGACGAGTTCGATCTTTTCCGGACAGGGCGGGCAGAGCATCCTCTCCTCGGTACCGCGTTTGATCCGGATGCGTTGAAGGAACACCTTATGCCACGCCGATTCCAGCCGCCCGTTCCAGACCATCTGCGCGAGCCTCACGAGGTCAATGTCCCTGGCCTGTGGAACGTCTACATCCTCGGTATCGGCATTGCCATCCTCCTGGGCCTCGTCGGCGGTTCGCTATGGATCGCGTGGCGACTTCTGGCGACCCGCTTTGTGGACTGAGAGGAGTGCACCATGGGCGCGACAACGGCGGACCTGAACCCCAAGACGATGGAAGGCGCGAAGCGCCAGTTCGTGGAGCTGTACGGGTCTGCGCTGGTCACCAACACCTACCTCCGAATCGCGCTGGCACTTGTCTCCATCGTGGCCGTTGGCCTGGTCGGGCTCAACGTCTACACCGTGACGCGGTACTCGCAGGTCAAGCCGCTGGTCATCCGGATCGACGACGTCGGTAGAGCCGAGGCGGTGCAGTACGACGCCACGAGCTACCAGCCGCAGCCACCCGAACTCCGCTACTTCCTCACGCAGTTCGTCGTCAAACACTTCAGCCGGTTGCGCGCCACGGTGCAGCGCGAGTATCCCGATTCTCTCCTCTTCCTGGAGCCGAGCCTCGCGGACGCCACGATCGCTCAGAACGAGCAGAGCCGGACCATCGAAACGTTCATGACCAACCCGTCCGCCGACGAAGTGGACATCGTCGTCCAGAACGTCAGCCTGACGGAGTTGGCGCAGGCGCCGCACAAGGCGTCCGTCAGCTTTCAGAAGCTCCTGTACGCCCCGGGAACGCGACAGGAACGCGCCCGCCAGACGTTCATCGCGCAGATCGATTTCGCCCTCAGGGACCGGGTTCCGAACGAGTTCGTTCGCGTCAACCCGCTCGGCCTCCAAATCTCGTACTTCCGCGTGGACCAGGCCTTCGAGGAGGGGCAGCCCAATGGTCGCTAACGTCGCCTTCCTTGCGGCCCTGACGACATTCCTTGCCGTCGCGTGGCTGGCCGGCGAGCTGTCGTTCCTTGCGCCTTTTAAGGCGGGGATCTTCCGCAATCACGGGGTCACGATTGGCGTCGCGATCACGGTCCTGTTCCTGAATCTGTGTGCCGCGTACTACGGCATCGCACGCTGGCTGTTCCTGCGCGACGCCGGGCGCAAGCTCGCGCACATGGACCAGCAGCTCGGGTCGCGGGACGCCGTGCTCGGCGACCTTCACAAGGACTTCACGCCGTAAGGACTGTGACGCATGTGGCGCGACATCGACCCTCGTGACGACGAGCGCGGGCGGCCCGACCTGAGCCGAGGAGGTGCCGGACGGGCCGACGACGGCGCGTCCAAACCCGTCGAGGGCGGAGATGCGCTGACGCGCGATCTGGACCTGCCACGCGGCCGCACGCGCCGGCCCGTAAGGGACCGCGATCGCTGGATCGATCTGCGCGAGTCCGAGGTCCGGATGCTGGCCACGGCGGGCTCGTTTCGGGTGGTCGTCGCCTCGGACCTTCGAGACCACCGCGGCCGTCCCGCCAGCGCCCGGAACGGCGAGCTGAGAGGCCTTCGCGAGGCAGGGCTCGTGGAGACAAGGCCTTACCTCATCGGTCGCGAACGAGCGACCCTCGTGACCTTGACGGATCGCGGTCGTGAGCTGCTGGAGAGGCATCGCAGGACCGACCCCGATCGCGTGCCGCAAACCTACTACGCCGGCTTCGTGAAGCCGCGAGAACTGTCGCATGACGCCCAGCTCTATCGCGCCTACGAACGGTCGGCCGAGCGGCTCAAGGACACGGGCGCGAGGGTCACACGGGTCGTGCTCGACTACGAGCTGAAGCGAGACTACCAGCGGTTCCTCCACGATCTGAAACGGGAGCGACGCGGGCAGGAACAGGACGCCGACCGCCACGCCGCGGACATCGCGGCGTGGGCGGCCAGCCGTGACCTTCCCGTCGTCGACGGCCATGTTCATTTTCCCGACGTTCGCATCGAGTACGAACGGCCGGACGGCGATCGGAAGGTCGAGGACATCGAGGTCGTGACGCCCCACTACCGCGGGGCCTACGCCGCCGCGAAGGGGCGCGCCGGCTTCAGCGCCTATCGCATCAGCACCGGGCTCGGAGGCCGCGGCGGGCGGTCCGGGCGCAGTCCCAATCCCCGGATCTTCGACGAGTTCCTATGACGCACGAGGAGCGCATCAAACGGGTCGCCGCCTTCGGCTTCACTGACCGCCAGGCTGCCTTCCTGGTCGAGGTGATGCTCCACTCCGGCTTCTTTCTGGGCCGTCAGTACTGCGCGTTTGCCCGCATCGTCCGCGGACAGAAGATGGTCGACTTCCTCGAGAAGCTGACCAGCCGAAGGCTCGCCACACCCTACCTGTGCGGACACAGCAAGGCTCGCGTCTACCACCTGCACAACACGTCGCTCTACGACGCCATCGAGCAGCGAGATGTGCGCTTCCGCAAGCGCATGGCGCTCGGCCGGGCACTCGAGCGGCTGATGATCCTCGACCACGTTCTCACGTATCGAGACTTCCACTGGCTCGGTTCGGAGGAGGACAAAGTCGCGCACTTTCTCACGACGACGTCTTTGGACCGTGACGCACTGCCGCGTCTGACCTTCGGCGTGGAGCCCAACATCACGGTACGGCACTTTCCCGACAAGCTGCCCATTGGCGTGTCCCCAGACGGTCGGAGGCACGCCTTTCTCTACCTCCTGGTGAACCCGCTGCCGCATGACTTCCGCGTGTTCCTCCGTAGGCATGCGGAACTGTTGCGCGCGTTACCGGCGTGGTCGATCCAACTGCTGGTGCCGATCGACCAGCCCGACCCAGAGGGCCGGGCGCAACGCCTTGCCGAGCACTACGAGAGCGCCTTCAGACAGGAGCTCGCCGCGCCACTGGATCCCGTCACGGCCAACGAGCTGCGCTGGTTCTGGGAGGCGCGCACGCTGGGGACGGGCGTCGCTGAGGACAAACGCCTGCGACGAGCGCGGCGCCTGTTCGGGACGCCCCGATTCCGAGCGCTACGCCGTGTGTTGGAAGTCGATGGACACCGCGCCGTCGATGTCGCCGCCTCGAGAAGCCTCGCGGACGCCATCGAGCGCGCAGAGGGCCGGATTGAACGTCATGAGATTCGCCGCCAGTACTTTCGTTTGTCTCGCGCGGTCGGCACGGCCTGAGTCGCGAGGGGGGAACACCGGGGGGGAACAGGACCCTCGCGCGAGGTGTTCCCCCTTGGCGTGCGGCCGAGCCGCTGGCCCCGCCACTTCCTGGTGGTGCGCTCCCTGTCAGTGGTCGTCGGCTAAGCCCTTGCCCCGAAGGAGGTTACGGATGCCCAGAACGGGCGGCGTTCTCTGCCGCCCGCTGGCTGCCGGCAGCCGAGCGACGGGATCACTGAGGGAACCGTGGCGTGAGCGACCACGCTTTTGCACCGCTCGCGCTGCCAAGCCTGCGGCCAGCGCGTGGTCGCTCACGCCACGGCCGCCCATAACCGTCGAGTTTCATCTGCAGCGAGATCCGCGGGTGGTCACCACCGCGGAAATGTCGCTGCATTCTGCCGCGATTCTGCCGCGCTCAGTGCCGTGGAACCAGCGGGCGATGTGTTCGCATTAGCCCCTGCAGGAGGAACCATGCCGCTCATCAAACCGCGCACCCGTGGCAAGCAGTTGGTCCGTCGGATCGTCAGGTTCGATCGCGAAACGAACGAGACGCTGTTTGCCTACGCGCATTTCCTCGGTGAGTCCACAGATTACGTGCTCAACGAGGTCATCGACACTGTCCTGGCCAAGGACAAGGAGTTTCTGGCCTGGCGTGCCGAGAACCGCACGTCGTTCGTGCCGCCGCAACCGGCCAACCAGCCGGTCAGAAAGCGCCGTTCCAAGCGCCGCGCCGATTCGCAGCCGTCTACACCGGAGGCCGCCAGCGCGCCGTCGGCCGCGCTCGCCTGATGGGCGGGTAGGAGGGTAGGCCACCGTGATCCGGATGTTGGTGGAACAACGCGTCGTCGTCGCGATGCTGATCGCTCTGGGTGTGGGCGCCGCTGGTGTCCACGCCTATCCGGTCGATCGGGGCAACGTGTACCTGCAAATCATCGAACTGCGGAATCCCGCCGCGTTCCTGGTGCTGGTGTACGGCTACGCCACGCTCTGGTTCACGACGCCGTTCTTCGCAGCATCGATGCTCGGTTCGCTCACGACCATCGTCGCGTACCGTCGACCTGCTCGCGCCAAACAGCGTTCGCTGCCGGCCTACGTCGCACCGGAACGGCGACCGGCACCCACGCTCGTGCTCGGGGAGAGTCATCTCGAAACGATGAGCGGACGCGCACCGCAGCCCTCGTGGCTGACGATTCCTCAGCGCGGGCTCTACACGGGCGTCATGGTGATCGGTGCCGTTGGAACAGGCAAAACATCCGCGTGCATGTTCCCGTACACCGACCAACTCCTCCGCTGGAAGGCGAGCGATCCGGAGCGCAAGATTGGCGGCCTTGTCCTCGAAGTCAAGGGCGACTTCTGCCAGCAGGTACACGGGATGCTCACCCGTGCCGGACGTGCCTCGGACTACACCGAGATCCGCCTCGGCGGCGACATCTGCTACAACCCGCTCCACAACGACCTAGACCCGTATGCTGTCGCCTATGCGGTCTCGACGCTAGTCAACAACCTGTTCGGTAAGTCCAAAGAGCCGTTCTGGCAGCAGGCGTACACGGATCTCCTCAAGTTCGTCATCCTGCTTCGGCGCCTTGCGGACGGCTACACGACCCTCGCCGAGGTGTATCGGTACGTCCTCGAAGACGGAAAGATTGAGGCAGAGATCACCAAGCTGAAGGCCGCGCTGAGTCAGCCGCCGGAAGTGGTCGTCGTACCGCTCGCGAACTACGAGCTTCAAGATCTGGCGACCGCGGGCTGGAGGGACTGGTTCCAGGAAGGTCCAGAGCACATGGCGCGGCAGTACAGCGCCGACCTCGAATCACATCTGCAGGAGCACAAGATTCCCTACGAGGTACGCAGAACCAAGGGGACCGCGTGGCTTGATCGGAAGCATCAGATCGAAGCGGTGGACCGATGGTTTACGTACGGCTGGAAACGACTCGACAATCGTCTGCGGTCCTCGATCACAGAAGGCATCGTCGTTTTCCTCTCGCTGTTTGACGAGAATCCAGCCGTTCACCGGACGTTCTGCCCTCCACGAAGCGTTTACGCCAGCACGCCGAAACCGGGAGAACCGAAGCCCCTTCCTCCGCTGGAAGAGCTGCTCGAATCGGGCCATGTGCTGGCGCTTAACTTTCCAGTCGGTCTGAACCCCGGGCTTGCGCGCGCCGTGGGCGTGATGTTGAAGCTGGATTTCCAGCGCGCAGTCATCCAGCGCATCCCGAAGATCACGGCGCACCCTGAGCGGATCTGGCGCGATCTGCTCTTCGTGTGCGACGAATATCACGCGTTCGCGACCGTCGGCGAAACCGACCCGACCGGCGACGAGCGAACCTTCGCGCTGTCACGCCAGGCACGGCTCATTCCCATCGTCGCGACTCAGAGCGTCAGCTCGCTTCGCTCCGCGCTTCCCGGTGACGAGAGTTGGCGCACGTTGCTCCAGTGCTTCCGGACCAAGTTGTTCCTCGCGACCAGCGACGAATTCACGGCGCGAGCGGCGGCGGATTTGTGCGGTCGGCGCGACCGTCTCAAGGCCCACTACACGCTGTCCGAAGGCGGCCAGGGCGCACATATCTCCCTGCTGACGGGCAGGGCAACCGCCGCAAGGCAAACGGTGAGCGCGAGCAAGAGCTATGCGCCGCATCACGAGTACATCTTCTCGCCGCGTGTCTTCACCGAGTTGCAGAACGGGCAGGCCATTGCGTTGCCGTACGACGGCCTCAACCCGATGCCTCCGCAGTTCTGCTACCTGAAGCCGCACTACCTCGACGTCCAGACGAGCTACTTCGACCATGTCGCACGGGGGCAGTTGTGAGCAGCCTTGATCGGATTCTGCCGTTCCTGAAACCGATCGAGGATCTCCTCTGTGATCCGACGATCACCGAGGTCATGGTCAACGACGGAGGTCGGCACATCTTCGTGGAGCGCGACGGCACCATCGAGGCTGTGCCCGACCGAACCCTCGAAACGCGAAACCTGACGGTCGCGATCAAGAACATCGCACGGGCGTGCGGCGACGAGATTTCCGACGCACAGCCGCTTCTGGATGCACGACTCGAGGACGGCTCCCGTGTGGCGGCGATGTTCCCGCCCTGCGCCGTGGCGGGTCCGGTCCTGACCATCCGGAAGTTCACACGCCGCTATAGCCTCGACGATCTCGTTGCGATCGCTTCGCTGACTGCTGCAACCGCGAGGGAACTGACCTGCGCCATCGCGACTGAGCAGAACGTCCTGATCTCTGGCGGTACCGGTACTGGCAAGACCACGCTACTCAACGCGCTGGCCGCGCACATTCCCGATCACGATCGCATTGTCCTGATCGAAGAGACCGCAGAGATTCATCTGAACAAACCGAACGTGGTTCGACTCGAAGCACGACGTGCGCAGCCACCGCTCGGCCAGGAGGCGCCGCTGCCTCCAGTCACGATAGCGGACCTCCTTCGTGCGGCCCTGCGGCATCGGCCCGATCGCATCCTGGTTGGTGAGGTCCGTGGCGCGGAAGCGTTCGACCTGCTGCAAGCGCTGAACACCGGACACCTCGGCAGTCTCAGCACCATCCACGCGAACTCCGCAGAACAGGCCCTCACACGTCTGGCGCACTGTGTGCTGACAGCGAACGTGGGTCTGCCGCACCGGAGTATCCGCGAAGCCATCGGATTGGCGATTCATCTCGTCGTACACATCGGTCGAATTGGCGGACACCGTCGCGTGACACAAGTCGCGGCAGTCCGCGGTTACGACGTTCCAAGCGATCGGTTCCTGCTTGAATCGCGGCTGCTGGACGATCCGGTGCCGCAGGGAGCCTTGTCATGAGACCGCTCTTCCGTCAGTTACCTGTCTTGCTCCTGATCCTTCCACTGGCCGCGTGCGGAGGCGGCGGCTCCGCGCCGACCTCACCGACGCCGGCGCAGTCGTTCCTCGCCGGCACATGGCGAGGCACCATGACGATTCAGCCGAATCCCACAGGCCCGCAGCCTGGTGCCCCGGTCAGCGGCACCGTGACCTGGACCTTCGAGGTGGTCCCGCAGACGAATCTGCAGGCTTTCCGTACCACCATCCGCTCCGAGAACAGCTGGCTGCCGATCACCCTGACTTCATCGACGTCGATGATTCCGTCCAACACGCCGCCAGCCCAGATCAGCACACAGGGCGAGTACGACTCCCCACGCGGGTGCCGTGGAACATTCGGGAGTTTCGCCACGGCCGAGGCCCGCAGCATTCAGGGCAGCATCACCGGGGTCGATTGCCCTGTGCCCTTCACCGGATCGGTCACCCTCACGAAGGAGTGACAAAGTGGAATCGATCGACCAGTGCGCGCCGATTCGTTTCCTCGAAGCAGCCTTCGCCCCCGACGACTCGATCGGCGTGCTGCTGAAGACCTATCGCACGGGCCAGGTCATTCAGCGGATCGTGCCTGTCAAAGCTGCGATCAGCGACCGATTTCAGGCGTGGCTTCGTTACATGAACGCGCACGGCTGGAATGTGTACGTCGGCGTGAATGCCTATCGGCCCGGGCGATCGCGCGCTCGCGAAGCGGTGACCCAAGTGCGGCATCTGTTCCTCGAGGAGGACCTTGACGGTCCAGGACTGCTCGCCGTCCTGTCCACGCGATCGGACCTTCCTCCGCCATCGTACGTGCTGCATTCGTCGCCCGGTCGGCTACACGTGCTATGGCGCGTCCGGGACATCTCGCCCTCACGAGTCGAGCAGTTGCAGAAGCAACTCGCGCGAGAACTGCTGACCGATCGCGCTGCAACATCGTGCACGCAGACCACGAGATTGCCGGGACTTTTCAATCACAAGCGACGGCCATCGGTTCGTGTCGGCATTGAGTACCTCCACTGGCGAGATGTCTTCGTGGCGGGGGATCTGCCTGCCGTCGGTGCTGCGACACTTCCGTCGAGCGTTCCCAGGGTGCGGCGACCGTTGCCTGCCGCGCGCTCAGTGGAGCGCGCACGCGCATTTCTCCGGCGCGTCGATCCCGCTGTCGCCGGACAGCAGGGCGATCTACAGACGTTTCGTGTCTGCTGTCGAGTCGTGCGCGGATTTGATCTCTCAGACGACGAGGCGGAGCGCGCGCTAAGCGACTGGAATGCGCGATGCGAGCCGCCGTGGTCGGAACGCGAGCTGCGACAGAAGGTTACGAACGCGAGGAGGTACGGGCGCGAGCCTCAGGGTGGTCTTCTGTGACGTCGCCTCATGCGTATGCTCGTATCTCAGCAATGAAAAAGGCAAAATGCACTATTGACTCCTAAGGCACATGGTTGTATTGATAAATCTTCCCGTCACCACGCACGCGCTCTCAGGGCCGTGCGTCCCACCCCTGTTCGACGGCGTCCTCAGGACCTGCTCGAACCAGCCACTGCCACGCGGTCTCAGGCCCACGGCAGTCTTGGAGACAACCATGTCCAAGTCAAAAGGCGAAGTCGTTGTGTCTGTGTCGATCATCCCGAATCAGCAGGGTTCTCCCGCAGGGAAGCTCGCTGACGCGGAGGTGATGTTTGGAGCCGAATCAGGCCCGCTCAGCGGGATGAAACTGGTCGGCTTCGCAGTATGGGAACGTCGCGCTGGAGGGAGAAACGTGACGTTCCCGGCCCGGCAGTACTCCGTGAATGGGGAACGCCGGAGCTTCGCACTGCTGCGTCCCGCGAACGGGGATGCCAGTGCGCAGGAGGCGATCAGGCAGTGCATCCTGGACGCGTACGAGCGCTCCGAGGAGCATGCCTGATCGACCAGAGAGGACCCAGGCGGTGCGGGCTCAGCCCCGCCGCCTGGGGCCGCGGTTCTCTCGCGACGGGATGCTGATCCGTCGGCCGCGCGGCCGACGTCTCGCGGAAAGGACGCTGTTATGGAAACCGTGACGCGCTTCGTCGATAGGCAAGCTGGTTCGCTCTCGGTGGCTTCAACACCAGGTGCGGACGCTGCGCGCACGCTCACCGCGACCGCGAGCTACCTGCTGTCGGAGGACGGCAGGAAGGCGTCACTTCTTTCGGGCGGCGACGGACGGTCGGTCCAGCAGATCACGCTGCAAGTCCCGGCGAATCGCCTGCACTTGGTCTCCGTTGACCGGCAAGGCGTAGCGCGGCTCAAGCTCAGGCCGCGGTTCGAAATGAACGCCACTGGCATCATTCGCGTCGACACCGCGCCGATGTACGACTTGCCGCCGACCGTCGACGAGTTGTATCGCGCTGCAGCGAAGAATCACGAACTCGAGACCGCCTACCACGCCCAGCGGACAGCGCTGCGGGCCAAACGAACGGACGACGGCCGTGCGCGGAGGCAGAGCGTCGCTGAAGCGTTTCTTGCCGACAAGGGTCAGCGTGCAGCCTCCCACCCGCCGCCGACTCCGAAGACCTGCTACGTGATCACCGATCGCGGAGGCGTGCTGTTCGACGTGTCGATCGATCAGGGCCTCGCCAAAGATGTGCCGCCGGAAGCGCACCGACGATTCCGCGCAGACCGGCGCGCCTATCAGGAGCAGGTCCGACAGGATCAGATCGCGCAGGCAGCCCTGCACGAGGAGAAGAAGCAATTCATCGCCGAGTGGATCAACACCAACGGAACCGAGGAAGAGAAGGCGCGGCAGGCATCCGGAGTCCTGCCGATGGCCGAAGCCGTCGCGCGAATTAGTGACCAACTGTTCGCGGCTATCGATACGCGACCCGTCTACGTGCACGACGGCGCTCAGCGGCTCCAGAAGTTCATCGGGGAGTGTACCGGCTCGGCCGACGTTGTGGTCACACCCGCCGACGTCGTGGCCCGCAGTGCCCACGCCACCATGGCCTCGGCCGAAGAATGGGCAGCCATCCGAGAGATTCAGGAGCAGCTGCCCGAAGCGCACGCAGTGCTCCGACATCATCTGCTGTTGTCGCGGCGGCACCAGGGCGTGCCGAGCATCGTCATCATCGGAGCACTCGTCACGTTGAAGCACGGGCCGTTCGTGCTGCGTCGCGAGTACGTCGTGTCCGACAGGCAGTCCGCTGCCGCTCCTGTCACGGAGGTGGATCGCAACTGAGATCGGATTGGATCGCCGTCGCCCGGCCTGACGTGTCGACGGGCGTCAAGGCAGGCGGGGATCCCCACGCTCTCTCGCTGTGGTCGTCCTGACCACCCCCTCACGCCGCCCGGCGTGAGGCGTCGTTCCACCTCGTCGCCCTCAGGGCACGCAGAAAGGAGCAGTCCAATGAACGGAATAGGTGTGTCTGCTGTCAACGCGTACACGGCTCACCGGGAATGGGCGTCACGCCCACCCGACGAACGGTACGCCAGCGTTCAAGCTCTCTTCGAGGCGGCCCGCGCACGGCGCATCCGCACCGAAGAGCGCACCATCGAGACCGTCGCCGTCAGGACAGAAGCGGTCGGGGCTGACGCGCTCGCGCTACGCGACGCGTCGGGGCGCCAGGCCGCCCTCACGAACTGGAGCTTCGAGCAGCTCGCCGGCATAGCCGGGGCCCCGCCGAAGTACCTCCGAACGCTGCCCGCCGCGATCGCCTCCGATGCGATCAACTTCGGGCTGCACCGTCAACGTCGTGAGCAGCATCAGCTGCTCCTCGATCGCGACGACCCGTGGACCGTGCACGCCGTCACCTCGCCGAGGTACGCGCGTGTGCACCATGACGAGTTGACCGCGCGGGTGCTCGACCTCATGGCCCAGCATCCGGCCTGGTCCTTGCCGCTCGGCTACAAGGACGGCGTCTTCGGCGCTGAACGGGTTCCGTCTGGCGCCTACCTGGGAGATCGAGACATGTTCCTGTTCCTCGTGGACGGCAACCGCGATCTCGACGACCCCACCGACCCGTCGCATGCTGGCGTGTTCCGCGGATTCATTCTCCGGAACAGCGACGTCGGTGCCGCCGCCCTCACCCTGGATGTGTTCTTGTTCCGCGCGGTATGCGGCAATCACATCATCTGGGGTTTCCAGCACGTGGTCGGCTTCCGGCGCCGGCACGTGGGAACGTCGATTCAGGACGAGTGGACCGCCTCTCTCGAGAGTGTCCGCGCAGCCCTGGATGCGGACGTCGCCGGCGATCGCCTCGTGCTCCTGCGGGCACAGTCCCAGGAACTCGGCTCGAATCGTGCGGCGGTGATCGAGACGGCGGTGCAGCGACTGGAGCTGTCGCGGAAGCACGCCGATGAGGCGTACACGCTCGCGGAGACGTTCGAGTCGAATCCTCGATCCGTCTGGGGCTACGTGCAAGGGCTCACGCGTTTGAGTCAGCGCACACCCTGGCAGGACGGGCGCTTCACTCTCGATCGGGCCGCCAGCCGCCTCCTGACCACGGTCCACTAGGCCAGGTCATTCGCCGTTCGGGCTCAGCCCGCGGCACCCCAACCAACGCCACAGCGGACGCTGGCGCCACGCCACGTCCATCACCCGCCCCTCGCGACAGACCGTCGCGCAAGGTGGCCGCCTTCGCTCCCAGAGCCAGGCGCTCTGCCGGAGGTGTCTGCCATGCGCGACGGATCCGCCCGCCAACGAGTCACGAAACCACAGTCACGCACCTGGACGCCGGAGCGCGTCGAGGCTCGACACTGGAGAGAGCGTCACCGCCTCGCTGTCCTTCAAGAGATGGCGGAGGGCGCACACGATCTCCCGTGGACGCGTCGGCTCGTCACCACCCTCCTCGACGAACTCCACGTCACTGACGAATTCGATCGACTCGTCGGTCCCGTCTCCCGCGTGCCCGTCAGCCAGTACCCACGGCTGATCGCCATCGCACTGCTCCTAAGTCACAGCTGGTCGCTCTACGACCTGTCACGCACAGGACAGCGCATCGGGCTCGGGTGCGGTCCGCTCCAAGTTGAACTCAACACCAACGGCTGCGATTGCGCACGACGACGGCGTCGTGCGTCCCGGGCGGCGCTCTCAGGGCCACGCCCGCACTGAAAGGAGTTCGTGATGACTGCTTCCGTCCTTTCATCGGCCTCGCCGCGCGGTCACCGCGTGCGCGAACTCGTCGTCGCCTACCGCTCGCTGCGCAACAGCGACGGCCGCGTCGTCGATGTGCCCGCCGTGGCGCTCAACAACCCACGGAACGCGGCGGCTGTCCTTGGCCCGCTGGTCGCCGATCAGGCCGTCGAGGTCTTCGGCGTCGCCTGTCTCTCCACCAAGCATCGCCTGCTCGCCTGGCATGTGCTCTCGCGCGGGACGCGCGACAGCACGCCAGTGTCCCTGCCGGACGTCTTCCTGCCCGCGTGTCTCACACCGGGCACGACCGGCGTGATGGTCGTTCACAACCATCCGAGCGGCGATCCCACCCCGAGTCCCGACGACGCGCGGCTCACGCTGCGACTGTGTGCCGCCGCCGACGTGCTCGATATCGCGCTGCTCGATCACCTGATCGTCGGCGACGACGGCCGCTACTTCAGCTTTCACGAGAGCGGCCAGTTCACGAAGAGGACGTGACACATGCCCGCCGCTTCGACCTTCGCATTCTGTGGAAGTCCTCAGCCGCGTCAAGGCTTCGCTCGCTACGCTCGCCGCTCTGAGAGACAAGAGCGTCGCGGCCTTGACCCGGCCTCGGCACTTCCCACGGAGGGCATCTATCGAAGCGGCGGGGGATCTCGAAGAAAGGAGAACCCCATGAACGAACGGTCGCTCACACCCAACATCACGGTGACGATCGGCCACCACACGCGAGTCTATTTCGCGTTCGTCACGACGGCACCGACCGAGCTCGACTCGCCGGCAACGGTCACGCTGCACGCGGCGACCTTCTCGGACGTCGTCAGCTTCGCGGCGGACGCGGTCACGCTCGACCACTGCCGTGCCCGGATGCCGGCGCGCCTGGTGCTGATCGACGCGATGGAGCTCGCCTGGCAGCGAGCCAAGTACCGCGGTCATCAGCACCCGCTGCTGGCGGCGGATACGAGGCTCGTCGGCCTCAACACGCTGCAGCACTGGCTCTGGCAACGGCTTCAAACCACGCCATCCAACCAGGTCGCTGCATGACTCGCACACACACGTTCGCGTCAACCGCTCGCCGAGGAGGCGAGCTTCTCAGGAGGTTCCATCATGGTCGTCAAGATCGTTCCGAACGACAAAGCCAACCCGCCCGGCAAACTCGCAGATGCCGAGCTGCATTTCAACGACGGCGTACTCGACGGCTTGAAGCTGATCGGATTCGCCGTGTGGGAACGCCGCAGCGGTGGTGGCCGCAACGTCACGTTCCCGGCGCGTCAGTACTCGGTCAACGGTGAGCGCCGCAGCTTTGCGCTGCTGCGTCCGATCGCTGATGCGGCGTCACAGGAGCGCGTGCGCGATCTCGTGCTGCAGGCGTACGCCGAGTACGAGGAGACAGCCACAGAGGCCGCTTCGTAGAGAGGACACGGAGGGCGGACGTCACGGTTGTGACGTCCGCCTGTCTCCTACTGTGGCCAGACGACACACGCCCGGAAGCGGCGCAGACACTCGGCGAATCCCAGTCGCCACGGAGGTGGATGTGTCGCGAGACACGGGGCTTGCATCGTCCGAAATGGATCCGCGGCTCGCTCAGGAATTGCTTGCCGAGTACTTCGGCATCCTGCGAGAATGGTCATTAAGCGGTCGGTCTGATATCGGTCTGGCACCCGACGCGACGGAGCAACCATGAGTCGCCCTGGGCCCCAGACCAACCCCAAGACCACACCTGAGCGGACGGCCGTCCTCTACGTCCGCGTCTCCTCGAAAGAACAAGAACAGGGGTTCTCGATACCGGCGCAGCGGAAGCTGCTGAGCGAGTATGCCGCGCAACACGGCTTGAACGTGTTGCGCGAATTCGAAGACGTCGAAACGGCCAAACGGGCCGGTCGAACCTCCTTCAACGAGATGGTCGAGTTCCTCACGGCGACTGATGGGCCACGGCCGATTCTTCTCGTGGAGAAGACGGATCGCCTGTACCGCAATATCAAGGACTGGGTCACGATCGACTGCCTCGGAATCGAGGTGCATCTCGTCAAAGAAGGAGTCGTCCTCTCGCAGGATTCGCGGTCGTCTGAGAAATTCATGCACGGCATCCGGGTGTTGATGGCGAAGAACTACATCGACAACCTTTCCGAGGAAGTTCGCAAAGGGATGCGCGAGAAGGCCGAACAGGGGCATTGGCCGACAGTCGCACTCGTCGGCTACGTCAACAATCTCGAGACGCGGCGGATAGAGATCGATCCAGTGCGCGGGCCTTTGGTCGCGAAGCTGTTTGAATGGTACGCGCAAGGCAACGTGTCGCTGAACGAGCTCAGGGCGCGCGCCTTTAGGGCCGGCCTGCTGCATCCGAGATCGGGCCGGCGGATGACGAAGTCGGAGATTCATCGCATTCTGCGCAACCCGTTGTACTACGGCGACTTCCTCTGGAACGGCAAGTTGTATCGCGGGGTTCACGAGCCCATCGTGTCGAAGCAGCTGTTCGATGCTGTCCAGGATGTGTTCGCCGGAGCGAATCGGCCGAAATACACGAAACATCGGCATGCATTCGCCGGGCTCGTGACCTGCGGTCGCTGCGGTTGTGCGATGACGGCCGAGATCAAGAAGGCGCGCTACATCTACTATCACTGCACCGGATTTCGCGGCAGCTGCGGCAACACCTACATCCGCGAGGAGGACTTGTCCGGTCTGTTTGAGAACGTTGTCCGCCGGGTTCAGATCCCGTCGGAGATTGCGGACTGGATCGCCGACGCCCTACGCGCCAGCCAGGGCGACAAGGAGCGGTTCCACAGAACAGCCATCGGTCAACTGCAGCAGCGCTACCTGGCGGTCCAGAACAAACTGGATCGCTCGTACGAGGACCGCTTGGCAGGCGTAATCACGGACGAGATGTGGTCGAGGAAGTCGGCGGAGTGGGAGGCGGAACTCGAGACGATCCGCCGAGAGACGGCGAAGCACGAGCACGCCAGCCACGACTACGCGGTGACCGGGTCGAAGATTCTAGAACTCGCGAAAAACGCCCACAATCTGTTCATTCAGCAGAATTCGCAGGATCAAGCGCGCTTGCTGAAAACGCTGCTTTCGAACTGCACGTTCGATCGTGGAAGTCTTTCAGCTGCATACAGAAAGCCGTTCGACATGCTCGTCGAAGGCAACGAAAACGGGAATTGGCTGGGAGGTAGGGATTCGAACCCCAATAATCGCGTCCAGAGCGCGATGTCCTACCGTTGAACGACCTCCCAGCATGAAGGTCGAGCGCCTTGCGGCGGGTTGGACTTCGATTATACCTGCCGGGCCGCCGCTCTGGTCAAGACCTGATGGCCAGGCTCCTGCGCAGTGACTCATGGATCAGGGTTCGACACAGAAGGAAGACGCAGCGGCCCCTTCCTTCTGTTGTCTGGCCTTCAACGTCGTGCGTCGACGAAACGTGGGTCAGCCCTCGGAGCCGCCCGCGGCGTTGCCGTCCCCTCCGGGTGAAGCCTTCGACTGCTGCTCGAGCTTGCGGCGATGGCTCGCCATGCCGCCCTTGCGCCCAGCTTCGCGTGCTTCCTCCGACGTCCACTCGTGGGCCGTGCCCTTCTGATGCGCAGCCTTGCCGCCCTTGCTGGCGATCTCACGCTGCTTGCTTCGGTCCATCGATGCGAATCCGCGATCCTCTTTGGCCACCATGTCCTCCTCGCACACACATGCGCCGTGGTGCACGCGTACGCTCGGGCTGCAAGTGCGATGCCGCGACAGGAGGACTAAGTTCAATGATGGCAACGACTTAGATGGAAATGTTTTTCCACCGACGGTAGTCGGGGACAGCGCGCGGCGGAAAACCTTTTCCACGCGCGCGCAAGTGCGTACAGCGGCAGTGAGTTGGCGGCGGAAGCGGAATGCCGGTGTGCGGGCAAGCGCGATCAGGCGCGTGCGGCCGCCCCACGCGCGATGGCTGCATGGACGCGCTGCCGGACCCGCTCGCGCCCAAGGAGCGAGGCGACCTCGAAGAGGCCCGGACTCACCGTTTTGCCAGTGAGCGCCACACGCATGGCATGGATGAGCGTTGCGGCCTTCACACCGCGTGCATCGGCCGTCGCACGCACGGCCGTTTCGATCGACACCGGATCGAACGTGTCGAGCTCCGCGAGCGCGGCGGACACGGCGGTCAGGTTGTCTCCGGCGCTGTCTGGCGCGAGATGCTTCTTCACCGCGACGTCATCCCAGTCCAGCTCGTCGCTGAAGAAGAAACGGCCGAGCGGCGCGTACTCGTCGAGCCGCTTCGCGCGGACCTTGAGCAGTTCCAGTACGGCGAAGAACCAGGCGTGCCGCTCTTCGAGAAGGTCGTCACTCCAGAGGCCGGCGGCCTCGAGCCACGGCTTGAGGCGGGTGGCGAGCTCGAGTGGCGACAGGCGGAGCATGTGCTGCTGGTTGAACCAGTCAAGCTTCTCCTGGTTGAACACGGCATTGCCGCCGCTGATACCGCGCAGGTCGAAGATTGCGGTCAGCTCGGCAGCGGTGAAGAGCTCGCGGTCGCCCGCGCCCGGAGACCAGCCGAGCAGCGCGAGGAAGTTCACCATCGCCTCGGGGAGATAACCCTGGCGCGCGTACTCCATCACCGACGTGGCGCCATGCCGCTTGCTGAGACGCTTCTTGTCGGGGCCAAGGATGAGCGGCACGTGCGCGAACTGAGGCACGGGTGCGTCCACCGCCCGGTACAGGAGGACATGCTTGGGTGTGTTCGAGATGTGATCGTCCCCCCGTACCACATGCGTAATCTTCATCTCCACATCGTCAGCCACGACCGAGAGGTGATAGGTCGGGTAGCCGTCTGAGCGAAGGACGACGAAGTCCTCGATGTTGGCGTTGTCGAACACGATGTGGCCGCGTACGAGATCCTCGAACTCGGCGGAACCCGGCGGAACGAGAAAGCGAATGGCGTGCGGGCGCTGCTCCGCCTCGTAGGCCGCACGCGTCTCGTCGTCCAGCGAACAACAGGCCCGGTCGTACCGCCACGCGCCGCCAGCCGCTTCAGCTTCGGCGCGGCGCGCCTGCAGTTCCTCCGGCGTGCAGTAGCAGCGATACGCCTTTCCTTCCTCGACGAGCCGCTCCGCCATCGCGCGGTAGCTCTCCAGCCGTTCTGACTGGAAGTACGGCGCGTACGGTCCATCGACCTTCGGGCCCTCGTCCCACTCGAGGCCCAGCCACCGCAGGCCGTCGAGGATTCCCTCGACCATTTCCGCCGACGACCGCTCCGCGTCCGTGTCCTCGATGCGCAGCACGAACACGCCGCCATGGCGGCGAGCGAAGAGCCAGTTGAAGAGCGCCGTGCGGGCGCCGCCGATGTGGAGGTAACCGGTGGGGGACGGAGCAAAGCGGACACGGAACATCACCCGATTTTAAGGCCTCGGGCTTCAGGCCCCGGGGCGGTTCGGCATCAGGGGCCGGAGACGATCGGCCTCGGACGTTGTGATGGGCTGCGTAGTCCCCTGACGTTCACGGAAGGGATGTGATCGGCTGCTGGGGAACCCGGACGAAATTGACCCATTCGCGGCCGACCAGCTGGTTCGGCAACCAGCCGGCAGCGATCATGTCCCTGGGGGGATCGCTCTTGGGAGTGAAGACCGCGGAAGCAGCCTGCCAGTTGAGCGCGCCCCACGTGTCCGTCGTGCTCTGGCAGCCAGGCGGCCCCAGGGTGGTTCCCTGCTGCTCGGGGCAGGTGTTGATGCGGCTCGTGACTTTCTGCACGAACGTGTACACGCCGGACGACCTATCGAATGGCCGCACGGCCACCTGCTCGAGCCAGCTGATGACCACCCCCTTCGCGTTGATCGCACAGCAGTGCGGCACGTTGTTCTGGGGGACGAACGCCCACGGGGCGCCCTGCTCGAAGTGGCGGAAGAAGTAGTCGTACGGACGTTGCGTGCCGGAGACCGGGTCGCTGCCACCGGCAATGATCAGCTGTGGAATCGAGGCGGCCCGTGACGAGAGCCGGACGGTGTCGATGCCGAGCGGATCGGCGTGACCCGGCGCAGCCGTGACGACTGCGCGCACGCGGTCGGGTGCGAATTCGGGGAAGCGAGCCGCCAGCACGCCGGTCCCGGAGAAGCCGGTAAGGATCAGGCCGGCTTTCGACAGCTCCGGGTGCTTCGACGCCTGCGCGAGCTGATCGATTGCGGCCAGGAGCATGCGGCCGAGCCCCTTCGATGGATCGACGTCGATGTCACCGTCGTTCGACTTCGAGCGGCAATGGAAGGCGAGCATCAGCGCGAGGTCGTTCCTGCGCGCGAAGGCCTGGACGTCGGGATCGCCGTAATAACGCAGCATGTCGCGTCCGCGGTCGAAGATCACCCACACGCCCTTGATAGGGCGCTCCGGGTCCACGAGCGTCAGCTCATACCCACACGGCGCCGCGACATCCTCATCCGGCGCCGGCGCGACGGTCGTCTGCAGCGCGATGCCGGGCGCGGCGGCCACATGCGACGCGAGCAGGAGCAGGACGACGAACACAGGCAACGTGAACCGGGCGACTCCCATGCGGGCAGTGTAGTCGAGACGACTCGAAGGTCATGTAGCGTTTTTGTCACCGCTCACGCTGCCGTCGCCTGCCTGAACCAGCGGGCAAAGAGCACGTCGGTCGAGGAGTGGGCCAGCACGGAGACGGTCACCGCCAGGGCGAGCAGATCGAAGATCCGGTCGGCCTGTTCCGCGCCCGACCTGAGGATCAACAGCCCGAAGAAGATCGACGCAAAGCCCTTCGGCCCGAACCACGCGGCCGTCAGCCACTCCTGGCGAGGCAGTTCGCTGCCGAACAGGGCCAGTCCGATCGCAACCGGCCGGGCGAGGAGGATGACCAGGAACGCGAACACGTAGTTGGCGGCCGGGCCGCGCAGCAGCTCGGGTGGCAGCAGGGCTCCGAAGATCAGCAGGGCCGCAAGCTTCAGGGTCTCGCTCACCGGCTCCCCGACCGGTGCGAACGTCTCGCGCGCGCGCGGCACCAGGTGCGCCAGGGTGACCGCGGCGACGAAAGCGCTGACGAACTCGTTCATGTGCGTGAGCTTGGACAGGGAAAAGACGATCAGTGCCACGGCCACGACGCCGAGCGGCGCGTACTGGTGTGTCACCGCGATGAACGGCAATCGCACGAGGCGCACGGCCAGCCAGGCGACGACGACTCCCAGCACGACGCCGCCTGCGACCTCGGCAACCGCCTGCGCCGGGGTCGCGCGGGCTGCCCCGTGCATCGAGAGCAGGCCGAGCACGATGGGCAACGCCAGCCCGTCGTTGAGTCCGCTTTCGACGTTCAGCAGCCGCCGCAGTCGCACCGGCACGTGTTCTGCGCCGATCAGCGCCGAGGCGAACACAGGGTCGGTCGGGCTGAGGGCGGCGCCGACCAGCAGCGATGGCCACCAAGCCAGCCCTGCAATGGCGTGCGCGAGTACCGCCGTCACGGCGAGCGTAACGGGCAGGCCGAGGATGAGCGCCCGTCCGGGCAGATGCCAGGTCTGCCGCAGTTCGTCGGTCCGGACGCGCAGGCCGTCATTGATGAGGATGCTGAAGAGCGCGAGTTCCGCGAATGTCGACAGCATGTGCGCATCACCGCTGAAGCCTGGCACACCAGCGCGGGCCGCCCCGAAGCCGACCGCCAGGAAGAGCACGGAGGTGGAGAGCACGCTACGTTCGGCTAACGCTGACAGAACCACGGCCAGCAACAGCGTCAGGGCAAAAACCAGGAGCAGTGTCACCCTCGCGGATGCTGCAACGCCGGTTCCGGCGTCGCCGTCGGTGGCACAGCCGAGCGGCAGCCTGTCCTAGAATGCGTGACACGCTCGCGGGCTCTTCGTTGATCTCGGCCGTCGCACTCACGTCCACGCCAGCAGCCTCGCGCGAGGCGCTGTTTGCGCTGGCGACCGGGTGGGTCCTCGAGCTCGAAACCGCTCTGCGAAGGACGTCGGACATAGAGGGAGGAGCCATGGGGAAGGTTCGCGCGCGCACGGTCGTCTACACGGCCTCGCTCATCACGGTCGGTGCGCTCGTCGTCAGCTGTTCGTCGCCGAAGCGCGATGCGAGCTCGACGCCGGTCGCCCCTGCCCAGGAGTTGTGGGGGGACATGAAGCCGGTGGTCTCGGTGAAGGAGCTGATGCGCGACATGATCGACCCGATTGCCGACAACATCTTCGACGCGGTCAGCACGGTGGTGACCCAAGAGGGGGTAATCGAGACGGCGCCGAAGACCGACGAGGACTGGGAGAAGATCCGGATCGGCGCGACCACCCTGGCCGAAGGCGCATACCTGCTCAAGGTGCCCCGCCCGTTTGCCCCACCCGGCGACGTCAACGACAGCGTTGGTCCTGAGGCGACGGAGCTATCGCCCGACGAGATCCTCGCCAAGATCAAGAAGGACCCGGTCGAGTGGAATGCGAGGATCGAGGCACTCCGCAACGTCGGCCTTCAGGTCCTCGACATCGTCAAGAACCGGCGCACGAGCGAGCTGTGGGACGCGAGCGACAACCTCGACACCGCGTGCGAGGCGTGCCACCGGAGCTATTGGTACCCGAAGGAGACGCCGGAGTTCTACCACCGCCTCGATCGGCGGCTCGAGGAGCATGAGCGGAAGCTGTCGGCGGCCGGCAAGGACCACAAGCGATGATTGAGACGACCGGGTCGGAGAATCGTCCGGTGCCGAGACAGCACACGAGCCGGCCCGCACCATACCCGACGTAGAACGGGCCGAACGCGAAGTCGCGCCTGCCCTCGGGCAGAAACGCTGGGCATCAACCTCGGGCAGGCTGTCCGGCACGGCGTAGCCCACTTCCCAGAGCAGCAACCCGACCCTGGCCCACCAGCAGCCACCCAGAACACGAGTGGTGAGAAGCGAGCCGCCGCCAGGACGCCCGCGACGACTCCAACGCCAACCGATCGAACGCGCGACCCGGCAACAGCCTCGCGACGATGGCGAAGACCGTGGGCGGCGCGCAACAAGGCAGGGAGTCCCCGCTCGATCGATCGCCCGGCATCGCGGACCTCAAGGAAGCGACGTCTCCTGCGCTCGCCACATGTGGGCCAGCCGATTGACGGGGCGATCGGCCAACGCTATGCTCGGATTTCGTAATCCCGATACGTATACGGCATACGAGAACGCACCGCGATGAGAGAATCCTGGCACCTTCGCGTCCGGCTCAGCGTCGTTCCGCTGCTCGTCCTCGCGTGCAGCGCGACCACTGCTGGCGCTCAGCCGTCCCCCGGACCCACCTCGGTCACGCTCGAGTCGGCACTGCAGTACGCGGTCGACCACTATCCGTCGGTCGCCGCGGCGATCGAGCAGGTGAATGCCTCATCCGCCGAGGTACGGGTGGCGCGGTCGGCGTACCTGCCGCGGCTGGATGCCGTGTGGCAGAGCAACCGGGCGACGGCAAACAACGTCTTCGGCCAGTTGCTGCCGCAGTCCGTCATTCCCGCGATGTCGGGGCCGGTGCTGCCGTCCGCAAGCGCGTCGAGCGTGTGGGGCTCGGCTGCCGGCGCGTTGCTGTCGTGGGAGGCGATCGACTTCGGCCTCCGGGCAGCCGCCGTGCGGGAGGCCGAAGCAGGTGAGGCGCGCGCCCGGTCGGAGCAGACCGTGACGCGCCTCAGCGTCCAGGCGGCTGTCGGATCGGCCTTTCTCTCGGTCCTCGGTGCCGATCAGTCGGCGCTGGCCGCGAACGCCGACGTTGCCCGGCGCGATGTGCTGTCCCGCGCGGTACACACACTCGCCGAGAATCAGCTCCGGCCCGGCGCCGACGTGTCGCGCGCGGACGCCGAGCGGGCAGCCGCCCAGACACGGGCGATTCAGGCCAGGCAGGCCGCAACCGTGGCGCGGACGGTGCTGGCTCGCACGCTCGGGCTGGATACGGCGGCGGTGCAGGTCGAACCCGCGCGCCTCCTGCAATCAGTGCCCGTGACCGCCTTGGCGCCGACACGGCAGGCGTCCACGACGCACCCGCTGGTGCAGGCGAGCCAGGCCAACGTCGATGTCCTTCGCGCCCGCGAGTCTGTGCTGCAGCACACCGATCGCCCGAAGCTGCTCCTCCAATCCGCCCTATTCGCCCGTGGGACCGGTGCGAATCCGGAGGGACGGTTCGACTCGGGTGTCGGTGGTCTCGGCTTGGAGCGCGCCAACTGGGCGGCCGGCGTGCAGATGGTCTTTCCGAACCTGTTCGACTCCGCGAGCCTGCGGGCACGTCGGTCGGCGGCAGGCGCATTGAGCCGGGCCGCGCAGTCCCGTCAGAAGGAGACCGTGCTGGCCGTGTCGGCCGAACAGCGGGCCGCCGCTGCGGCGGTCGAGGCCGCGTTGGCCATCGTGCAGAACACACCCATCCAGGTTGCGGCGGCTCGGCAGGCCGAAGCCCAGGCCCGCGCACGCTACGACGCCGGACTGGCGAGCATTGTCGAAGTGGCCGAGGCCCAGAACCTGCTGGCCGGCGCCGAGTATCAGGACGCGATGGCCCGCGTCGACGTCTGGCGCGCGCTGCTGGCCGACGCCGTCGCTCGCGGCGACCTTGCCCCCTTCATCGATCGCGTGCGGACAGCAGGAGTGCCCTGAGTCATGTGGTTGATTCGCGCCGCGCTGCGGCGTCCGATTACGGTGGTGGTGGCGGCGGTGGCGGTGGCCCTCGCGGCCATGTTCGCCGTGACGCGGATGCGCGCCGATATCTTCCCCGACCTCGACCTGCCGGTCATCTACGTCGCGCAGCCGTACGGCGGGATGAGCCCCGCGCAGATGGAGGGGTACATCACGTATTACTACGAGTACCACTTCCTCTACATCAACGGCATCGAGAGCGTCGAGTCCAAGTCCATCCAGAACACGGCGCTGCTGAAGCTGACGTTCCACCCGGGCACGGACATGTCCGAGGCGCTCTCGCAGACGATCGGCTACGTCAACCGGGCGCGCGCGTTCATGCCGCCCGGGACGGTTGGCCCGTTCGTCATGCGCTTCGACGCGGGCACCGTCCCCGTCGGCTACCTGGTGTTCCGCAGCGACACGCGGAGCCTGGGCGAAATCCAGGACCTCGCCCTCAACCGGGTCCGTCCACAGTTCGCGACGCTGCCGGGCCTGACCTCGCCCCCACCCTTTGGCGGCAGCCAGCGCACCATTGTGATCCGTGTCGATCCAGACAAGCTGCGCGGCTACGGCATGGCCCCGGACGAAGTGATCCGGGCGGTCACGACGGGCAACGTGATCATGCCCTCCGGCAGCGTCAATATCGGCGACGAGAACCGTATCTCGCCGATCAACTCGGTCGTGGGCACCATCAACGACCTGCTCGACCTGCCGATTCGAATCGGATCGGGCACACCGGTCTCCATCCGGGACGTCGCGTCGGTCAGCGACAGCACGGATATCCCGAGCGCCTATGCCCTGGTGAACGGGCGCCGTGCGGTGTACATCCCGGTCACCAAACGTCCGAACGCGTCGACGCTGACGGTGGTCAGGGAAGTCAAGGCCAACCTCGGACGATTCCAGGCGCTGGTGCCGGACGACATCAAGGTCACGTACGAACTCGACCAGTCGACCAACGTGTCGGGGGCGCTCGAGTCGGTGCTGCGCGAAGCGCTGCTGGGCGCCCTGCTCACCGGCTTGATGGTTCTGGTCTTCCTGCGGGACTGGCGGAGTTCGGCCATTGTCGTCGTGACCATTCCATTCGCCCTGCTCTCCGCCGTCGTCGCCATGTGGGGCGCGGGCCAGACGATCAACATCATGACGCTCGGCGGTCTCGCGCTGGCCGTCGGCATCCTCGTCGACGAAGCAACGGTGGCCATCGAGAACATCCACACCCACCTGCAACGTGGCACGCCGATGGCCCGCGCGGTGCTCGATGCGAGCGGCGAGGTGGTCGTGCCGCGGTTGCTGGCCATGCTCTCGGTCGTGGCGGTGTTCGTGCCTTCGTTCTTCATGACCGGCGTGTCGCGCTCGCTGTTCGTGCCGCTCTCTCTGGCGGTCGGCTTCTCGATGATCGCGTCGTTCCTGCTCTCGAGCTCACTCGTCCCCGTGCTCTCGGTCTGGTGGCTCAGGCAGCATCCGACGGCGCCTGGCACCCCTGCGGTGACAGAGGACTGGGTCGACCGTCTTCGCACGCGCCTCGCCAACCTGCTGCGTCGTCTGGCACCCGCGCGCGGGTTGCTCGTCCTCGGCTATCTCGCCGTCGCCGTGCTGGTCGTCGCCGGCATCGGCACGTCGCTCGGCCGCGAGATCTTCCCGTCGAGTGGCGGCAACGCGTTTCAGCTGCGATTCAGGGCGCCGGCCGGCACCAAGTTCGAGACGACCGAAACGCTCGCGCGCGACGTGCTGGGTGTGATTGCTGAGGAAGCGGGACCCGGCAACGTCGACATCACGCTCGGCTACGTCGGTGTGCAACCCTCGTCGTATCCGATCAACACCATCTTCCTGTGGACCGGCGGCTCACACGAGGGTGTGCTGCAGGTGGCGCTGCGCCGCGGCACCGGGGTGTCGCTCGAGAGGTTCGAGGAGCGTCTTCGCCAGCGTTTCCACGAGCAGTTCCCGGATGCCCAGTTCTCCTTTGAGCCCGGGGATATCGTGAGCCGGATCATGAACTTCGGCGCGCCGACACCGGTGGAGGTCGCCGTGATGGGACCCGATTTTGCCGCCACCAGGACGTTCGCCGCCAAGGTGCGTGGCGAACTCGCGTCGATCGGGGCGTTGCGGGACCTGCAGTACGGCCAGACGCTCGACTACCCGGCGATCCAGGTCAACGTCAATCGCCAGATGGCCGGTCAGCTTGGCGTCACGGTCGACCAGGTGGGCCGCTCCTTCGCCGCTGCCACGTCGTCGAGCCGCTTCGTGGCGCCCAACTACTGGGCGGATCCGCGGACCGGCATTGCCTTTCAGGTCCAGGTGCAGGTACCACAACCCCGTATGACGTCCATCGAGGATCTCCGGGTCGTGCCGGTGACGTCTGGCGGGTCGGCGAAGCCGCTGCTCGGCGACGTCGCCACCATCAACAACGCGACCATCGTCGGCGAGTACGACCGCGTGAACGGCCAGCGGATGGTGACGCTCACGGGCAACGTCGTTGGCGCCGACCTCGGTCGTGCGTTTGCCGAGGTGAACGCCGCCATTCAGCGCGCTGGCGAGCCGCCGCGTGGTGCCACGGTCACGGTTCGCGGCCAGATCGCGGCGATGCAGGACACGTTCACGAACATTTCCGTCGGTCTTGGGGTGGCGGTCGTCGTGATCTTCCTGCTGCTGGCGGCGAACTTCCAGTCGGTCCGGCTGGCGTTCGTCGTCGTGTCGACCGTGCCGGCCGTCCTCGCCGGGGTCGTGCTGATGCTGTGGCTGACCGGCACCACCCTGAACGTGCAGTCGTTCATGGGGGCCATCATGGCCATTGGCGTCGCGGTCGCGAACGCGATTCTGCTGGTCACCTTCGCTGAACAGGCGCGAACCGAAGGAACGACGGCGCTCGAGATCGGAATCGAGGCGGCACGCGCGCGCATGCGTCCGGTCCTGATGACGAGTGCCGCGATGATCGCCGGGATGGTCCCCATGGCGCTTGCGCTCGGTGACGGAGCGGAAGCGACGGCGCCGCTCGGACGTGCGGTGATTGGCGGATTGGCCGCCGCCACGGTTGCCACGTTGGTCGTGCTGCCGTCCATCTACTCCCTCGTTCAGCGCTCCGCCCGTTCTGTGTCGCCGTCTCTGGACCCGGACGACCCGCAGAGCGTGTTCTCACATCCAAGGTCCTGATGCCCATGTTCAAGCGCATGAGTCCACGAACGTTCGCTGCCCTGCTCGGCGTTGCAATGACGGCCGTGGGCTGCAGTCGCACGCCCGGGAAGGCGGCGGTGCCAGCGGCGTCGTCCGGGGCGCCGGCTGGCCCGGCGGCGCTTGACGTCGTCACGGTCGTGGAGCAACCGCTCGACGTCAAGCTGTCGTTGCCCGCGGAGTTGCAGGCGTTCCAGAGCGTTGCCCTCTACGCCCGCGTGACCGGCTTCGTGAAGACGGTCAGTGTCGATCGTGGGTCGAAGGTGCGCGCGGGCGAACTGCTGCTCACCCTGGACGCACCAGAACTCGCCGCGCAGCGGGCGGAAGCAGAGTCGAAGGCGCAGGCGGCACAGGCGCAGGTCGCAGCCGTGCAGGCAAAGGCCGATGCGGATCGCAGCACCTTCGACCGGCTGAAGGCCGCGTCTGCCACACCGGGCGTCGTCGCGGGTAATGACCTCGTGCTGGCACAGAAGGCGGCCGAGTCGAGCCAGCATCAGCTCGCCTCTGCGCAACAGGCGGTCGAAGCCGCGAGGCAGGCGGTGTCGGCTGTTCGCGACATGGAAGCGTACCTGCGGGTCACGGCGCCCTTCTCGGGCGTGATTACCGAGCGCAACGTCCACCCGGGAGCGCTGGTCGGACCTGGCAATGCTGGTGCCGCGAATCCGATGCTGCGGATCGTCGAGAACCGCCGCCTGAGGCTCGTCGTCCCGGTTCCCGAGGCCTACACGAACGACATCCGTGAGGGCGCGGAGGTCCCGTTCACCGTCGCTGCCTTCCCCGGCAGAACCTTCACCGGCCGGGTCGCGCGGATCGCAGAGGCGGTCGACACCAGCACACGCACGATGGCGGTCGAACTCGACGTGACCAACGACAACAGCGAACTGTCGCCCGGTACGTTCTGCCAGGTGCAGTGGGCGGTCCGCCGGCGCGGTCCATCGCTCTTTGTCCCGAGTGCGAGTGTCGCCGCAACCACCGACCGCACGTTCGTCATCCGGGTCCGCGACGGCAAGACCGAATGGATCGACGTCAGGACGGGACTGACGTCGGGTCCGCTCGTCGAGGTATTCGGTGACCTGCGCGCGGGTGATCAGGTCGCCGGTCGAGGTACTGATGAAGTGCGTCCAGGTACGGTTGTCCGTGTGCGCGAGGCAAAGCCGAGCGCGTAGCAATCGCACCGGCCGGATCCGTTGGGGCGGTCGCGCCCTTAAGCATCGGTGACGCCAGCGCCGCCGCGGTGCCGGCCGGGGGGCAATGCTGCCGTTGGGCCAACGGGTGCTCGCCGCTCGTGAATATAATCCGCCGAACAACGCCGCGAGGAGCGGCGGTGGTGGTTGCGGGGGCCCGAAACGAACGTCGCAGGCGCGATGATCGGGCGGCCGTCGGAAGGACTGGTGCAGTGAGGGAGGGCGGGAAGCGTCAGATGCGTGCGAATCGGACCAGCACGGTCCCTCGTGGGGAAGCGGTGAGCGCACGGCCGGCGACGGCCCCTCGGCGCATGAGCGATCCCTTCGTCAGGGAATTCCTGCTGACGTTCTGGAAGATTCACATACTGCACCACGCGGAAGAAGAACGCGGCGTGTACGGCATGTGGATGATCGAAGAGCTGAGCCACCACGGCTACCGATTGAGCCCCGGCACCCTGTATCCAATCCTGGCCCGGATGGCACATCGCGGGTGGATCAAGGCGGTTGAACCGAGGAGTTCCCGCGACGCGCGCGTCTATCGCATCACGCCAGCGGGCGCCGAAGTGCTCGACAGGCTTCGCCGCGCCCTCGCCGAGTTGGACGGTGAAGTCGGTCGGCGCCCGGCCGAGGCGAGGCCAGCCAGAACGGGCCGGTCATCCAGACGTTGATTCGGCGGACGGTGGGCGACGGCCGCAGTGGTCGCCGCCTGAGGCCCGCCTGCGCGGCGACCTCGCCAACCTTCAGACCGGTGTGCGATGCCACGACCATGTGCTAGCTGCAGCAGGTCGGCCCGCAGCACGACTTCGCCTCGGACGTCGGCTTGATCGCGGGCTTCGTGGCGCGCACGAACGCGCTGGCAAACTTGCCCTCGACGAGCGGCGCCATCGCGTCGACGTCAAAACCGCTGTCGGTCAGGAATTCCCGCGCATCGTTCACGTCGTAGCTGCGCCACGGCTCGATACCTACGCCTTCGAAACCGGCTGCCTGGAGCCTGGCCGCGAAGTCCTTCTCTTCAAGCGCGCCGGCGATGCAGCCGACCCACAACTCCATGCTGCGGCGGACCTCCGCCGGCACCTCGCCGCGCACGACGACGTCGGACACGGCGAAGCGCCCGCCTGGCTTCAGCACGCGGAACGCTTCGCGCAGTACCGTATCCTTGTCGGCCGACAGGTTGATGACGCAGTTGGAGATGATGACGTCGATCGAGTTGTCCGGAAGCGGAATGGACTCGATGGTCCCCTTGAGGAACTCGACGTTGGTGACTCCGGCGCGCTGCTGGTTCTCGCGCGCCAGCGCCAGCATCTCGTCCGTCATGTCCAGGCCATAGGCCTTGCCGGTCGGGCCCACGCGAGTGGCCGACAGGAGGACGTCGATGCCGCCACCGGACCCAAGGTCCAGGACCACCTGTCCCGGCTCGAGCTGCGCCACCGCCGTCGGGTTGCCGCAGCCGAGCGAGGCGAGCACCGCCTGCTCCGGGAGCGCCGCCGTCTGCTCCGCGGAGTAGAGTCCGCTAGTAATCGGATCGGCGGCGGTGCCGCAGCACGCGCTCGACCCGCTGCCACAGCAACCCGCTCCACCCTTGCGCACCGACGCGGCGATCGCGCCGTACTTCTCCTGCACCGCGGAGATCACCGACTCCTGACTCTCAGCCATCGTTCCCTCCCGTGCGCCATGTCGACGCGATTGTTACCTGCTTGTTGCATCCGTGCCGCACTCGGACGTGCGAACATGTCGACTGTATATGGGCCGTGCTATATTTGTCAACGCGAATATGAAGACTCAGATCGATACCATGGCATCGCTCTTCCAGGCACTCGGCGACAGTACGCGGCTGCGCATCCTCGGCCTTCTGCTGTCGGGCGAGGTCTGCGTGTGCGACATCCACGAGAGCCTGAAGATTCCGCAGCCCAAGGCATCGCGACATCTCGCCTACCTTCGTCGAGCCGGCCTCGTGGACACCCGTCGTGACGGGTTGTGGATCCACTATCGCCTGGCGAGCGCCGCAGACCCGGTCGTGCAGGCGGTGGCCGATGCCGTCCGCCACGCCCTGACGCACGTGGACGTCGTCAAGAAGGACGGCAATCGCCTGAAGACGCGAACCGGCTGCTGCGTGCCCTCGCCGGAGGAGGTCGACACGCCGGCACTGGCGTGCTGCGCACCGGATGCGGTGCCGGTACGCGTGGCCCGCAGGCGCGCATGAGCGCCACGGCGTCGAGCCGCTCTCCCGACCGGCGAGCCGTCGCCACACGCACACCACTCTCGAGGATCTGACCGCGTATGGGCATTCGCATCGGAATCAACGGTTTCGGTCGCATGGGCCGCCTGGCGCTCCGCGCCGGCTGGGGACGACCGGACCTCCAGTTCGTCCACATCAATGAGGTGGCCGGCGGCCCAGACGCCGCGGCGCACCTTCTGACCTTCGACTCCGTCCATGGACGGTGGTCACGCGACGTGTCTGCCGCCACCGACGCGATCGTCGTCGATGGCACGCGCATCAGCGTCTCCGCGGAGAAGACACCGGGCGCCGTCGACTGGCGTGCGCACGGTGTGGACCTGGTGCTCGAGTGCAGTGGCAGGTTCCGCACGGCGGAGGCACTCGAACCGTACTTCGCCGGAGGCGTTCGAAAGGTGATCGTCGCCGCCCCTGTGAAGACCGGCGCGCTGAACATCGTCATGGGCGTCAACGATCACCAGTACGACCCGGCGCAGCACCACCTCGTGACTGCCGCGTCGTGCACCACGAACTGCCTCGCGCCAGTCGTGAAGGTCGTGCACGAAACCATCGGCATCATCCACGGCGTCATCACGACCATCCACGACGCCACCAACACGCAGACCATTGTCGATGCGCCGCACAAGGACCTGCGCCGCGCTCGCGCCAACAGCCTGTCGCTCATCCCGACGAGCACCGGGTCGGCGACCGCCATCGCGCTCATCTACCCCGAGCTGAAAGGCAAGCTGACCGGCATCGCCGTTCGGGTGCCGCTGCTCAATGCCTCGCTCACCGACTGCGTCTTCGAGGTGAAACGGAACACGTCGGTAGAGGAGATCAACGCCGCCTTCAAGGCTGCGGCCGCAGGCACGCTGAAGGGTGTCCTGGGCTACGAAGAACGACCGCTCGTCTCGGTCGACTTCAAGGACGACACGCACTCTGCGGTCGTCGACGCCCTGTCCACGATGGTCGTGGATGGGACCTGCGTGAAGGTGCTGGCCTGGTACGACAACGAGATCGGCTACGTGAACCGGATGGTCGAACTCGCACAGAAGATCGGAGCCGGGTTGTGAGCGCACCGGCGGCGGCAGCGGGTGGAGCGGTCGCGTCAGGCGCCGGCAGCACCATCAGCGTTCGCAACTACGTCACGGTGACAGCGGCGTATTGGGCCTTCACGCTCACCGACGGCGCACTGCGGATGCTGGTCCTGCTGCACTTCAACCAGCTTGGCTACACGCCGGTCCAGCTCGCGTTCCTGTTCCTCCTCTACGAATTCTTCGGCATCGTCACCAACCTGGTCGGCGGCTGGGTCGCCTCACGCACCGGCGTGCGCTTCACGCTCGTCTTCGGCCTCGTGCTGCAGGCCGTCGCGCTCGCGCTGCTGGCGGCGCTGAACCCAGCGTGGGGTGCGGTAGCCTCGGTCGCCTACGTGATGACCTGCCAGGCGCTGTCGGGCATCGCCAAGGACCTGACCAAGATGAGCGCGAAGAGCGCGGTGAAGGTGCTGGTTCCGAAGGGCGACGACTCCGGACTCTTCAAGTGGGTGGCGGTGCTGACCGGCTCGAAGAACGCGCTCAAGGGTGCTGGCTTCTTCGTCGGCGGTCTGTTGCTGACGATGTTCGGCTTCCGCGGTGCCTTGCTCACCATGGCGGCCGGCGTCGCCGTGGTGCTGCTGTTCGTCATGCTGACCCTGCCGGCGAGCATCGGGCAGGCGAAGCGGAAATCGAAGTTCTCTGGCATCCTGTCGAACTCCGCCGGCATCAATCGCCTGTCGCTGGCGCGGCTGGCGCTCTTTGCTGCGCGCGACGTCTGGTTCGTCGTCAGCGTGCCGGTCTTCCTGGCAACGGTCCTCGGCTGGTCGTTCGCGCAGGTCGGCGGCTTCATGGCCCTCTGGGTGATCGGCTACGGCGGCGTGCAAGGCGCGTCCCCCGTGCTGCTGCGCGTCGCGACCGGCGGGAAGGCGCCCGGCCCCGGCTTGACGAGCGCACTCGGGCTGGCCCTGGCGGCCGTCACCGCGCTCATTCCCGTCGGTCTCTCAATCGGATGGCCACCCGCCGTGACGATGCTCGGCGGACTGGGGCTGTTCGGGGCGATGTTCGCGCTGAACTCGTCGGTCCACTCGTACCTGGTGCTCGCCTATTCCGAAGCCGACCAGGTATCGATGAGCGTTGGCTTCTATTACATGGCGAACGCCTGCGGACGGCTGCTCGGAACCCTGCTATCCGGCGTCCTCTACCAGCAGGCTGGCGTGGTCGCGTCGCTCTGGGGCGCCGTCGTCCTGGCGGCGTTCGCGGGCGGGATGGCGTTGCTCCTGCCGCCTGTGCAGGCGGATGGCGGTTCCTGGGCGGACGTGAAGGGTGAGGAGTAGCGATGTTGAATGCGATCATGCTGGCAGCGGCGCTGACCTACGCGCACCCCGAGCAACTCGTCGACACCGCCTGGGTTGCGGCACATGCGCGTGACGCGAACGTCCGCGTGCTCGACGTCCGTCGCACCGGTTACGAGGCAGGCCACATCCCGGACGCCCTGTTCCTCGATCCCGAGTCTGTTCGCGATCCGCAGAACCGGCCGACGTTCCTGCTAGCCGCCGAGACGTTCGCGCGCGAGATGGGACGCCTGGGCATTTCGAACCGCACGCGCGTCATCCTCTACGACGACCGCGGCGGGCTGCTCGCCTCGCGTGTCTGGTGGGTGCTGAACGCCTACGGCCACGCCAACGTCGCCCTCGTCAACGGCGGCTGGACCCAGTGGACCGCCGACAAGCGGCCGACGACGACGGCCGTGCCGCCCGTTGCGGCCGCGACCTTCAGGGCAACGTTGCAGCGAGCCTGGCTGGCGACGGCGGACGACGTGTTCCGAGCGATCGGCAAGCCGGGGACAAGGATTCTCGACGCGCGGACCGTCGCGGAGATGGACGGCAGCGACACACGCCTCAGCGCCCGCGGGGGAGTGATTCCCTCGGCCATCGGGGTCTACTGGGAGGACCTGCTCGATCCGCAGACGAAGCAGTTCAAGTCGGCGGACGATCTCGCGGCGCTCTATGCGGCCCACGGCATCACGAAGGCGGACCGGGTGATCGCCTACTGCTGGGTGGGGCACCGGTCTGCGGTCGATCTCTTCGCGCTGCACCTGCTTGGCTTCGAGCACCTGCAGAATTACCTGGGCTCGTGGGAAGAGTGGAGCGCGCGCGCCGACCTCCCGACCACGCCCTATCAGAAGCGCTGAGCGCAAGCGCGACCCGCGAGTCTGTGTTGACTCCACTCAGCTGGACGATGGGGCTGAAGGCCTTGGGTCACCGAGCGTGTACCTGCCCCTGCGTAACGGGCAGAAGGGCTTCGGCGCTCGTACTCGCATCGGCGGGTGAGCCGTCGTATACTGGCAATTCCCGTCGCGGTGAGGTGGCCGAGAGGCTGAAGGCGGCGGTTTGCTAATCCCAGCCGCCGCAATCCCACCCAAGCACATCTCGCGTTTTTCGGCCTAATTCGTCACATTTCAGTTGCCAGCGTTGGTCCTGGATGGGCCCTTTTTGAGGTCCTCTGGGCACAGTTTTGGGCACAGGTGTCGTGACGCCAACGTGTGCCTACTGGGCACACGTGTGCTAGCCTGTCGCGCGTGAGCTTCTTCGACTGGGACAACGCCCAGAACAACAGGCTCAAGGCGAGCCGCGGAATTGGATTCGAGGACGCCGTGTTCCATATTGAGCGCGGTGACCTCCTCGACATCCTCGAGAACCATCACCCGAACCGCGATCCGAGCCAGCGCGTCTTCGTCGTCCTACGAGACGGCGACGTCTACCTCGTGCCGTTCGCCGAGGACGAACACACTGTCTTCCTGAAGACGATCATTCCGAGTCGGAAGGCTACGAAGCAGTACCTGAGCTTGCCCCAGTTCCGTGGACGGTTTAGCTACGCGGCTTGAGCGTGCCGACGTTCGAAGGCGGCCGGGCTGATCTGGCCGAGCGTCGAGTGCCGACGGCGCTGGTTATAGAACACTTCGATGTAGTCGAACAACTCCATCTTGGCATCGCCGAAGCTCGGGAAGCGATCGGCGGTCTCGCTCTTCACGGTCGAGAAGAAGCTCTCCATCACGGCGTTGTCGTAGCAGTTGCCTCGGCGGCTCATGCTGCACGTAATGCCGCGCGTGCCGAGCGCCACCTGGTAGTCTTCGCTGGCATACGTGCAGCCCTGATCGGAGTGGAACATCAGGCCGATCTCCGGGCACCGGCGCTTGACGGCCATCTCGAGCGCCTTCAGCGTGAGGTGGCGATCGTTCACGGCACTGATCGCCCAGCCCACGACGAAGCGGGAGAACAGGTCGAGGATGGCGGCGAGATAGAGCTTGCTGCTCTCGCCGATGACGAACTCGGTCGTATCGCCGACCCACCGTTGATTCGGCGTGTCGGCCGAGAACTGGCGATCGAGCAGATTGGCGGCAACCGGCTGGTCGTGGTCGCTCATCGTCGTGGTCTTGTAGCGCTTACGCTGCCGTGCGCGCAGCTGATCCTCGCGCATCAGGCGCGCCACGCGCTTGCGGCTCGTTGCTTCGTCGAGATCGCGCAGGTCCTCGTAGACGCGCGGGCTGCCGTAGCGCTTGCGGCTCGCGTCGAACGCCGCGCGGACCAGGACGCGGAGCTGGCGGTCGCGTTGCGCGTGCGCCGACTCGGGCCGCGTCGTCCACGCGTAGAACCCGCTGGGCGTCACGCCGAGCACGCGACACATTGTGTGAACGGGAAAGGTGGCCTTCTCCGCAGCGATCCAGGCGAACTTCAGGCCTGGTGCTTCGCGAAGAAGGCCGCGGCTTTTTTTAGAATGTCGCGCTCCAGGCGCAACTCGCGATTGTCGCGGCGGAGCTGCGCCAGCTCCTCGCGCTCTGCCGTCGTCAGGCCGGTGCGGCCCTTCGTCCGGTCCGCCTGCGCCCGCTTGACCCACTCGGCGAGCGACGAGGCCGTCAGATCGAGATCGCGGGCGACGGCGCCAATGGTCTTGCCTTCATCCAAGACGAGCCGAATCGCGCCGGCCTTGAACTCGTCCGTGAACCGCCGTCGGAGGCGTCGGGCGGGCTTGCTGTTGTCCATCCGGGACATCGTATCCACCTTTCGGAAGGTGTCCACGAAACCGGGGCAAGCTCAACCTGGGGGAGGAGTCCGACAATGAAGCTTGATGCCGACGAGAAGAAGCTGCTCGAGTCGGTCGAGCGAGGGGAATGGAAGTCCGCAGGCGCCGGCAAGAAGGAGCGTACCCGCTACGCTCGCTACGCCAAGTCGACGTTCCGGAAGGATCGGCGCCTGAACATCCGGCTCTCGAGCAAGGACCTGGAGGCGATCCAGAAGCGGGCGCTCGCGGAGGGGCTGCCCTATCAGACACTGATCGCTAGCCTTCTGCACAAGTACGCGGCAGGGCGGCTCCGGGAGGCCTAGGGCCCGATTCTGGGATGGGTCAATCCCCCTTGGACCTCCTCGAGTTGGCTCCCAGCCAGGCCTCGGACCCGCCAGTGGTTTCGAGGCTTTCGACGGCCTGGCTAAACTTGCGGTCACAACGATGCCCCTTGACCAGATCTTCGTGAACCACGCGGCCGACGTGCTGGCCGATACAAACAACGGGCTTACTGGGGCGCAAATCATCAAGGTCACGAGCGGCTACGCCCTCGAACACGACGTAAGGGTTCCGCATCCTACGGTTCCGTTCGAGGCGCCGAACAAACGGACGGCGCTCGCAGACAACCTGATGGCTTTCTCTGAGCCGCTGCGCTACCAGATCATCAAGAACCTTTGTGAGCACGGGCAGATGCCAGCTGCGAACACGCATGCTGTGCAGAAGCTTAAGGTTCTGCTCATGTCGCGGTACCGCCACCTCGCCGCGGAGTCCCTCGGCTCGTCCGTCAACGAAGACTTGGTCGAGCAAACAAAGCACTGGCTCGATCCGTTTCCAGACTCGCTAAAGCTCTACAACGAAGCTCTCACCAAGTATGCGAACAAGGTCTTCCTCCGCAACCTAATCGACGACCTTCGCCTTGCCCTCGAAAAGCTCGTCCAAGCGCTCGTGGGCAACGGAAGAACGCTTGAGAACAACGTCGACGCGGTGGGCGCCTTCATGAAGGCAAAAGGAGGTTCGCCGGAACTCCGGGGGATGTTCAGAGAGGTGCTCAGCTACTACTGCAAGTATCAGAACACCTACGTGAAACACGACGATGCGGTCATCGAAGAGGAAGTCGACATCCTGCTCGAAATGACGTCGTCGCTCATGAAGCACTTGGTGCGGCTTGCCTAGATTGCATGAGTGTGCACGGCAGCGGTAACGGGAGCCAGTGTGGTTTTGGCTGGCGCCAACCCGGCGGTCGGCATGAGTCAGTTGTCGAAGGCTCGGCGAGGCCGATGCTAGAATTCGCCGAACCTCAACATCAGCCTCACAAGCGAGGATTCTAGTTGGCAAAGAGAACTCCCCGCGCGCGTGCCGCTGGGCGCACCGGCGGCACGTCCCCAAAGGACGCCAAGCCCTACCTGCACGAGCAGAAGGCGCCGATGCGTCCGGACATCGGCACGCAAGCGCAGTTCCGCAAGAAGAAGGCGCCAACGATCTGGCGGTACGACTCGTCGCTCAGCCCAACGCTGGAGTGGGACGGGCAGAACGGTGCGCGCGAACTGGGCGAGTGGCTGGTCTGTCTGATCGAGGAGGCGTCGAGCCTTCCGGCCCCGCATCGGTTCGACGCACCCAGAGAGTTCCGTTCGGCAGACGGCCGCGTGCAGGTGTCTGTGTCGTCTCTGCAGGAGGCTACGGCACAGCTCAAGCGCGTGAGCAAGCCGTTTCTTAACTGGGCGGGTAAGGCTGAGCGCCTGTCGTTCGATGTGCCCACGCTGCCGCTCTTCGTGCACGAGCGTCTGTCCACCAAGGCGATCGTCGAGACCCTCGTTGGGCACAAGCGCGACAAGCAGGTGGACATGTTCGACCTGTTCGGCGACCCGCAGCACTCTGTGACCGACCAGGTGCTGCGCGCATACGAGCACCAGGACCGCTGGGTGAACCGGATGGTACTTGGCGATTCGCTCGTCGTGATGAATTCGCTGCTGCAGTACGAGGGCCTTGGCGGCCAGGTGCAGATGATCTACATCGACCCGCCTTACGGTGTGAAGTTCGGCAGCAACTTCCAGCCGTTCGTCCGCAAGCGCGACGTGAGCCACGGCGACGACGAAGATCTGACGCGTGAGCCTGAGATGGTGAAGGCATACCGCGACACGTGGGAGTTGGGGCTGCACTCGTACCTGACGTACATGCGCGATCGCCTGCTGATGGCGCGCGAACTGCTGACGCCGAGCGGCAGCGTATTCGTGCAGATCAGCGACGAGAACCTGCACCACGTACGCGAACTGATGGACGAGGTGTTGGGCGCCGAGAATTTCTGTCGCGTAATCACATTTGCCAAGACAAGTGGCCTCGGGAGCGCCCTCATTCAGACGACGCGCGACTTCATCGTGTGGTATGCGCGTGACATCTCCAGGGTAAAGTTCCGCAACCTCTACACGTCAAAAATCGAGGTCGCAGAGGACGATTCGCACTACCAGGTTGATGCTGACGGCCGACGCTTCACGCTGAGCGATCTCACGGGCCAGTTCGCCGACTACGAGGCGTTCCTCTACGAATACGAATTCGAAGGTCGAGTGTTTCGGCCATCGAAGAACCGACGCTGGAAGACAACTCAGAAGGGACTCGACGGGTTGGTCAGGGCAGGTCGCGTTGTAGTCATGGGCAATAGTCTTCGCTACAAGAGATACGTGGACGATTTTCCTGCCTTGAAAGTGACGGACGATTGGCATGACATCGGAGGATCGGTCCAAAGCAGATCGGACCCGAAGATCTATGTAGTGCAGTCCGGAACAGCGCCAATTCAACGTTGCGTCCTGATGACCACCGATCCTGGCGATCTGGTTATAGACCCCACCTGCGGCAGTGGCACCACGGCATACATCGCCGAGCAGTGGGGTCGTCGCTGGATCACGATCGACACGAGTCGCGTTCCTCTGGCGCTTGCGCGGCAGCGGCTGTTGACGGCTACGTATGAGTACTACCAGCTGAAGGATCAGGGTCGGGGCCCAGGCGGAGGGTTCATCTACCGCCGAAAACAGAACCGGAAGGGCGAAGAGGTTGGCGGGATCGTGCCGCACGTGACGCTGAAGAGCATCGCGAACAATGAGCCCCCCGAGGAGGAAGTGCTCGTCGATCGTCCGGAGCCCGATGGCTCCATCGTCCGCGTCACAGGGCCGTTCACGGTGGAGGCCACCATTCCAACGCCAGTCGATTGGGAGGGCGACGGGATTGAGGACTCCGGTGGCTTGGCCGCGCAGGAATACGGCTCGTTCGTCGAACGCATGATCGAGGTGCTGCGGCGCTCTCCGGTGCTGCACCTGGCTGGCGGCAAGACCGTCGAGGTCAATAACGTCCGTCCGCCTGCCAAGTCGCTGTCGCTTTCCGCAGAGGCGCTCGTGTCTCCCACGGCGGAGGGGCAATCGCCTACGCTTGCCGACGCTGTGCAGGAGGCAGGAGAGAGAAGCGGCACCAGCCTCCCCCTATCCAGTAAGCCTGTGGCATTCGTGTTTGGTCCTGAGAACGGCGCCATCAGCGAGAAGCTGGTGCACGCTGCACTGTCGGAGGCCAATCTGAAGGGGTACACCCACCTCTACGTGGTGGGCTTTGCCATCCAGGCACACGCGCGGGACCTCGTGGAGAAGGCCGCGGACATGGGCCTGGTGCCTGCAACGTACGTACAAGCAACACCCGACCTCATGATGGGCGACCTGCTGAAGAACATGCGGTCAAGCCAGATCTTCAGCGTATGCGGGCTACCCGAGGTCAAGGTGCACGAACGTCCGCCTGCCACGAAGGGCGGCGCGCACCGGTATCAGGTAGAGCTCATCGGCCTGGATACCTTTGATCCGACGACGATGAACGTGGACCATCGCAAGGGTGACGACGTGCCTGCTTGGTTCCTCGATAGCGACTACAACGAGTCGGCCCACTTTAAGGTGAGTCAGGCGTTCTTTCCGCGTACCGGCGCCTGGAACGACCTTCGCAAGGCGCTCAGGGCTGACTACGACGACAGCGTGTGGGACCACTTGGCCGGCACAATGAGTGCCCCGTTCGAAGCCGGCGATCACAAGCAGGTGGCCGTCAAAGTGATCGACGATCGCGGCAACGAGCTGATGGTGGTGAAGGCTCTCGCGCGGCTGACTGCCTGACATGCCTGAGTTCGAAGTCCCCGAGCCGATCATCTGCTCCCCGTACGAGGAGCCGCCGCACCACTGGCACCTCGAGGAGGGGCGGGAGCCGGAGAAGCGCACCGGCCGGCGTAAGGCCCAGTATTTCTACCGGTCGCCAGGCTCGGACGCCGGTGACGAGGGGGCGCCTACCGGCATTCCGGTCGAGCTGAAGCTCGTGACCTTGGTTCGTGAGCGGCTGAAATCGTGGCGCCAAGAGGGCCACCCCGGAGCCACGCGCACGACGCTGGAGCTGCTGGAGTACTGGCGCCGCGACGGTCGCCAGCACCGCCTGTTCTTCGCGCAGCTTGAGGCGGCGGAAACACTGATCTTCCTTGCCGAGGCGCGTCGCGACTACCTGCAGGGCATCGATGTACCCTCGGACGAGCCGAGCGACCGGCAGAAGGAAGAGGGTTTCAAGGCGTTCCGGCGCTACGCGTGCAAGATGGCCACGGGCTCCGGCAAGACGACTGTGATGGGCCTGATCGCAGCGTGGAGCATCCTAAACAAGGGGCAGGACCGGGCTAACGCTCTCTATTCCGACGCCGTCGTCGTGGTGTGCCCGAACGTCACCATCCGTAGCCGGCTGACGGAATTGGACCCAAAGCTCGGCGAAGCCAGCCTGTATCGCACGCGCGACCTCGTACCGCCGCATCTGATGCCCGACATGGCCAAGGGCGACGTGGTGGTGACCAACTGGCACGTGTTCGAGCCGCAGGTGATGCAGGCCGGTGGCGTGAGTGCCAAGGTGTTGAAGGCAGGCGTCCGGAAGCGAACGCGGGAATTCATCACCATCGGGGCGAAGACCACCGTGGCTCGCGGCCGTCGATACTTGACGCATGAAGAGTTCACGCGACAGGTGAACGCAGGCCTGCTGACGGTGCTCGACGAGGAACTGGACAAGGATGGCGCTCTCAAACGTGTGTACGTGGAAGCCGAGCGCTACGTTCAGAGCGACACCGCGGTCGTGAACCGTGTGCTCGGCCCAGGGCTAAAGGGTCGGAAGAACATCCTCGTCATGAACGACGAAGCGCACCACGCCTACCGCATCCGTCGCGAAGAGCCGGATCCGGACGAGGACGACCTGCTCGGGGAGCAGGACGACGCAGAGGACTTCTACAAAGAAGCCACCGTCTGGATCGAGGGTCTCGACCGCATCAACAAGCTGCGTGGCATCAACGTGTGCGTGGACCTGTCGGCCACGCCGTACTTCCTGGGCCGCGTGGGCCAGGATGCCAATCGACCGTTTCCCTGGGTGGTGAGCGACTTCTCGCTGACGGACGCCATCGAATCGGGATTGGTGAAGATCCCGCAGCTGGCGGTCCGCGACACGACCGGCCAGGACATCCCTGGCTACTTCAACGTGTGGCGATGGATCCTGCCTAAGCTCACGTCGGCGGAGCGTGGAGGCAAGAAGGGTTCTCCAAAGCCTGAGGCCATCCTGAAGTGGGCCAACACGCCGGTATCCATGCTGGGCGGGCTGTGGAAGGAGCTCTTCGGCCAGTGGCAGGCGTCGAAGGACGACCCTCGTCCGCCCGTGTTCATCGTGGTGTGCAAGAACACGGCGATCGCCAAAGTGGTGTTCGAGTGGCTGGCTGAGAACAGTCCTCCGGCTGGCATTCCGCCGCACCACATCGAAGCTTTCCTGAACCGCGACGGGCGGATTAACACCATCCGAGTGGATTCCCGCGTGGTGAACGAGACGGACACAGGGCACGCCAAGAACGACGAGGCGCAGTGGATGCGCTTCACGCTCGATACGGTTGGCCGGGGCGACTGGCCTAAGGACCGCCAGGGCCGGCCCATCTATCCCGAAGGCTTCGAAGAGCTGGCCGAGAAGCGGAAGGCCCCGATTCATCCGCCTGGACGGGACGTGCGGTGCATTGTCTCGGTTGGGATGCTCACCGAGGGGTGGGACTGCAACACCGTCACGCACATCGTGGGCTTGCGGCCGTTCATGTCGCAGTTGCTTTGCGAGCAGGTGGTGGGTCGCGGGCTGCGACGGCGCACGTACGAAGTGCGCGAAGACGGCCTCATGACGGAGGAAGTCGCCAAGGTCTTCGGCGTCCCCTTCCAAGTGATTCCGTTCAAGGCCAATCCGTCCGGGGCGCCGCCGCCGCCCCAGAAACGGCACCACGTCCAGGCCATGCCAAGCCGGGGTTCCCTCGAGATCCGGTTTCCGCGCGTGGAGGGATACCGGCAGGCCATCCGAAACCGGGTGACCGCGGACTGGACGAAGGTGGCTCCGCTGTTTCTCGACCCTCTCCAGGTGCCCCCTGAGGTACAGATGAAGGCGTCTCTGCCCACCAATAGCGGGCGGCCCTCACTGAGCGGTCCTGGCCGACTCGAAAGCGTGGACCTGAGCCCTTTCCGTCAGGGGCGCCGGCTACAGGAGCTGGTGTTCGAGATGGCTAGAGATCTGACCAGGTCGTACCTGGCCAGCCCGTCATGCGAAGTGCCGGCACATGTCCTTTTCCCCCAACTCGTGACCATCATTCGTCGCTACGTTGAGGAGAAGGTGACGCCGATTGCCCCGGCCGAACGAGTGGATCTCTTTCTGTCCCCGTACTACGGTTGGGCGATCGAACGGCTTAGCGAAGCCATCCGGCCCGACGTGACTCAGGGTGAAGCGCCTGAGGTGCCCAAGTACGAGATGAACCGTGGGCCGGGCTCGACGGCCGACGTCGACTACTGGACCAGCAAGGACGTTCGCGAAGTCGTCCGGAGCCATCTGAACTATGTCGTGGCTGACACAAAGGTGTGGGAGCAGTCGACTGCCTACCTCCTAGATACTCATCCGGCGGTCGAGGCGTTCGTCAAGAACGCAGGTCTCGGGTTTGCCATTCCATACCTCCACAACGGGCAGCCGCACGACTACGTCCCAGACTTTATCGTGCGTCTCAAGGGTGAGCCCGGCGGGCACTTGATCCTTGAAACCAAAGGCTTTGACGAACTAGCTGAGGTGAAGTCGTCCGCAGCCCAGCGCTGGTGTGCGGCGGTCAATGCAGACGGGCAATTCGGGCGTTGGGAGTTCGCCATGGCTCGGAGCGTGGCGCAGGCGCGGACCTTCCTTGACGAGCGACGCGCGATGGACGGTGAATGCTGACGGCCGCCGATGGAGAGCCGTACTCATTGCGCTGACGGCGGCAGTCAGACGAGGTAAGGCACGACCTGTCGCAAGAGACTATAGATTACGACTGGGCTGTCGGATCCTCGTCGTCCGCGAAGTCGGCGTTGATGACCTCGAAGATCGGATCACAGTAGTACGTGATCACGGGCGTGTTTGGGAGCGGCTTCAAGATGCCAAGCCCCTCCAGTTTGTCCAGGTCGGCGCGAGCGGTCGGATAGGTCACACGAAAGGCCGACTTCACGTTCGTCACTGTGACGACGGGGGCGTCGAACAAGCCATCGACGATCGCGGAGAGCCGTACGCTCCCCCCGCGAAGCCGTTCCCTGAACTCTCGATGCAGTCCAAGTAGCCTCTCGCAGCGGCGCTCAGTGTCCTTCGCCTGCGTGACCACGCCCTCAAGGCAGAACTCGATCCACTTGTCCCAGGTTCCGTGCGTGCTGACGCTCAAGAGGAGATCCATGTACTCCTTCTTGCGCCGCTCGAAAAACGCGCTCATATACAGCCACTGACTTGAGAGACCACACCACTCCGCAATAGTGATGGCAAGCAGCAGCCGCCCCACTCGGCCGTTGCCGTCGCGAAACGGGTGTATGGCCTCGAACTGATAGTGCGCGATAAAGGCGCGCACGAGAGGATCCACACCGTCCGCGGTGTTGAGATACCTTTCAAGGTCGTCCAGGAGCGGTGACAGGTACTCAGGGGGCGGTGGGACGAAGCGCGCCGGGTGACCGATCTGGACCTGAATTGTCCTGAACTCGCCAGGGGTCTCTTGATATCCCCTGACGCCGTCCATGAGGACGGAGTGGAGCTCCCTGATCAACCGCTTCGACAGTGGCAGCGATCCTTCCAGCTTGAGGCGAAGTGCACGGCCGTAGTTAAAGACCTCTCGGTACGCATTCACCGGGTCAGAGACCGACGTGGGGTACCGCGGGTCGGCCTGAAACAGAACCTGCTTCTGTGGGTCAGTGATTGTGCCCTCCAGCTGCGACGAGAGCTGTGCTTCGCGCAACTGCAGCGGGCGAAGCAGAATCTCAGGGTTCGGCAGGTGCCGCCCGATTCCGTCGAGCCGCGCAAGCCGCGCGCGGGCTTCAACCAGCATCGGCCAAAGGTCAGTTGGCCAGTCCCAGCTCGGCGGCAGATCGTTGGGTACGAAGGCCCAGGCGACGTCCGCTTTCCCGCCTGGAAGCCGGACCAACTGACCTGTCTTTCGTTCTGAAAACTCTGCTGAGTCCATGTCCTACGCTGTGTGTTCGCCGAGAACGCTTTAATGTAATCGGATTCGATAAAATATTCAACCCAAAATTTTATCAAACACTTGACCGTATGATGCCCTGGATCGTAGACTGTGCAGCGGCATGTCGATCAGAACCCTCAGCGGAAAGTCAGCGCCCAGCCGCAGTATGGTCCAGCGCGACAGAAGTGAGGACTCGGTCGTCTGCTCCCGGCCTGGAGAAGGTACGGTGCTGTTCAGGCGCCTGCCGCCTCACCGGGCGTACGAGGTCGCAATCCCTGGAGATGTTGGTGGGTCGTCGTCCGCGGGCGAGTCCGGACGGCCGTCGACCAGTTTTCAGGGACCGTGTGACTGGGTTGGACATGGCGCCCGGCTGGCACCGGGCGCCACTGCCCAAGTCGAAACCCGCTCGGCAAAGCGCACCTTGCCAAAGACCCGTGCTGAAAGGGTCAGGGTTCTGTACCGACCACTGATTCTCATCGGCAGGATCACGACTGTCAAGGAGCCACCCCACATTGCGGCTAGTACCGACCTCACCAGGAAGGAGCGCCAGCGTTGGCTGTGTGCAACCAGGGGAAGTGCAGCTGTGGGAAGCCGATCGTGTTTCGGTGGAAGAACGGCCGCATTCGCCCCATTCACCTATAACTGAGTAAAGGCGCCGGCTGAGGTCCTCGGACCGCCCCGAGGGCTTCGTGAAAGTCCTCCTCCGCAGGAGGCCTCGGCGCCAAGGAGATGGAGAAATGGCCAAGGGTAGCTCGAAGACCTTCTCAATCGGTCGCAACGCCAGCACCGGGCGGCTGACGACAGTCACAACCGCTCGCAACAAGCCAGCGACGCACGTCGTCGAACGCATGCCGAAGCCTGGTCGCGGCGACACGAAGAAGTAGCGTTGACAGGTGGGGGAGGCCGAGGTCAGCTCAGCCTCCTCCACGAACTCGCTGCCCGGTCGCTCAGACCATGAGCCCTGCCCGCGGCAGCGCTGAGGTTCGCAACACGTGCGTCCCCCAGTCATGGCCGCCGGCGACACCCCTCGAGGATCCCCGGAATACACCTGCAGACGGGTGTAGGATCCAACCCTCCCCGCCGCGCGACTCCCCCGGGAGGACCCGCTATGCCATGTCGACGCTGGCTAGTTCCGGTCGCGCTCTTCGTCGGGCTGGTGCAGCACACCCTCGCGGTTGCTCCCGACGCGGACTTGGGCGCGTTACTTCGTGACGCCGACCGATACGCCTGGCTCACCAACTGGGGTGCGGCACGGCCAATCTACGCGTCGGCCGAGAAGGCCGCTCTTGCTTCAGGCGACCGTCGCTCGGCGACGTATGCCCGGTTCGGCCGCCTTCGCGCCGAGATGCAGACCCGTCAGCTCGGGGCGCTGTCTGAGGAGCTGGCTCTCCTGTTAGCACAGCCGGTCGTCGCGAACGACAGCCGCCTTAGGCTGAGGGGCCTCACGGTCAAGGGCGACGTCGACCTGGAGTGGGACGTGCTGGCCGCGCTCAGGGACTGGCAGCAGGTCCGCGAGTTGGCTCGGCAGCTCGGCGACGCCGCGTGGGAAAACCGCGCGAATGGCGAGCTCGGCATGATCGCGTTCCTCCGGGGCAACACCGGCGAGGCGACAAGGGCCGTCCAGGAGGCCATGGACACCGCGCGGAAGCTGGGAGACGTCGGCGGCGAGCTTCGGTACCTGAGTGCAATCGGTAATGGCCTCCTGCTGGCCGGCTACGCGCCCGTCGCCGCCGGCTTCGTCGATCGCGCTCTGGCCTTGGCCCGCGACAACCCGGACACCGGGTTTCCGTTCGTGGCCACCAGCACGAAGGTGCTCACCCTGATCGAGCTGAGACGGCACGACGAGGCGGAACGATTCGCGCAGTCGGCCCTCGCTGAGGCGCGAGTCGGCGATCGTCGAATCAAAGAGATTGAGCTACGGATGATGCTGGCGAGGATCGCGGAGGCGCGCCAGCAGCCCGGGCGGGTCATCGAGCATCTTGAAGCAGCGCGCACGGCGGCCGAATCGGGGCAGGTGCAGCGACTGCTCGCGGAAGCCGAGTCCAGCCTTGCGCAGGCGTACCGTCGGCAAGGCGACTTGGTTCGGGCTGCGCAGCGGTCGTCGTCGGCTGTCTCGCACACGCGCGCCGCGGGCTCCCGCTTCACGCTGCCGATTCGGATTGGCGAGCTTGCCGACATTCGCGCGGCCCAAGGTCGCCTGAGCACCGCGCGTGCTCTGTACTCGGAGGCGAGCGACGTCGTCGAGGGAATCATGGCCAACGTGCCGAGCCGCACATCGCAGGCGCGGCTGGTCGGCGTGATGAGCGACATCTACGCCGGGAACTTCGCCTTGGCCGCCGAGCGGCTCAACGACCCCTACGAGGCGTTCCGGGTGATCGAGCGGGCGAGGGGCCGCGCCTTGGCGGATGTCCTCCGCACGCTGCCCGGCGACTCGCGTTCCGTGGACGATGACACGCGCGCACGTGCGGTGTCGGCACTTCAGCTCAAGTTGATGACCGCTCGGAGTGCCGTCGAGCGGAGGCGCCTGCTCGAGACGTTGTGGGAGGCCGAGCAGCTCGCGACAGTTCCCGCCGCCAGACTCGCGGCTCCTCGCGCGCGCCTTCACACGAGCGGGCGGGCCGCCGCGGCTGCCGTGCAGCGGGTTCTGCGACCGCGGGAGATCCTCCTGGAGTACGTCCTGCTGCCGAGCGGCTCCTACTGCCTGATCCTGACACCAGGCGCCTTGCGGCTTGTCTCACTGCCCAGCCGGACGACGATCGAACCGCTTGTCGCCGCGTTCCGGAGGGAAGTCCAGGCTGGTCGCAGCGGGCTGGAAAGCGCCGAGAGAGCGGCGCTGAGACGCGCCATTATCGAGCCCCTGAACCTGCCAGGTGGGATCGCGAGTGAAGTCGTGGTGGTACCCGACGGCGTTCTCAATTCCATTCCGTTCGACGTGCTCCTCGCCAGCCAATCCAATCCAGCGCCGTCTGTCAGCCTGGCTCCGTCTGCGACGGTGCTGGCCTTGATGCGAAGCCGCCCGTCTCAGGGGACAACAGATCGTCCCGTCCTGGCGGTCGGAGGCGTGCCATATGAACGGCTCGCAGGCGTGAAGGCGCAGTCCATCGCCCCGGTAGGCATCTACGACGCAGCCGCGCCGCCCTCGCTGCCAAGCCTCCCGGGCAGTGCCGACGAGGCCCGGACCGTTGCTGGTCTATTCGGCCCGTCCAGCACTGTGCTGATTGGCGATTCAGCCACTGAAGCTGCGCTAAAGCGCCAGCCGCTCGAGCGCTACGAGATCCTCCACGTGGCCGCGCACGGGTTCGCGGACACAAAGTTCCCGGAGCGGGCGGCGCTGGTGCTGCTTGGTGACGGTCAGGCCGGCGAAGACGGGCTTCTGCAACCCCGCGAGATCGCGCGTTACGCCCTCCGCGCGCGCCTGGTGGTGCTGTCCGCGTGCGACACCGCGGTCGGTCCGACGCTTGGGCAGGAAGGTGTGGTCAATCTCGCGCGCGCCTTCCTCGTGGCCGGCGCTGGAGCCGTCATGACTAGCCTGTGGCCGGTTGACGACACGCTCTCGGCTGCCCTGATGCGCGAGTTCTACGGGCATCTGACTCGAGGCGAGACTCTCGCCGACGCACTGCGCCATGCGAAGGCCGAACTCGGGCAGCGGTTCGGCGCGAAAGGCCAGGCGACCTTCGGCGCATTCCAACTGATCGGCGACGGTTCTCGGCGGCTCAGCGTCGGTGCCACGGGTGCGCGAGCGACGGGAGGCAGCGACTGACGCGGGAGGCGACTTGTGACAGGACAGCCGGACAGCGATTTCAGGGTCGAGCCAAGCGCGATCCGCGCGATCGTCAAGAAGTCGGTCGACCTTCTCGAATCGAAGTGCATTCGCCTGGGCGATGTCGCCCCTGACTGGCGTGGCCTGTTCGCAGCCAATGAAGCCTCGCTCGAACGGGCAAGTTCGAGGGCTGCGTTCGAAACCGAGATGAACCGCGTCCTCGCGCAGGGGCGACTCAGTCACGTCGCGTTCTTTCACAGCAGCGGCAGCAGTGCGCCTGCCAGATACGCGATCAACGCCACCTTTTGTTCAGCCGACCTTAACGGAGCCGGCGAACGGTGGATGTTTCAGGACGTTCACCCTGGCGGACCGGCCGAGCGCGCCGGGATTCGGCCTGGCGACATCCTCCTCGAGGTGAACGGCAAGCCGTCCATGCCGCCCAGTCTGCCGACGTTCACTCTGGGCCAGGACGCCGACCTCTTGGTGTCCCGGGGCGACGGCTCGACGGCCAGCATCAACGTCGTGCTGCCCAAGGCGCCGGCCAACGGCAAGCCGGGCGCCAAGCCACCGATGGCGGAGCCGACCAGCGTCACGGCGTCGATGCTGGATCAGGAAGTCGGGTACCTGCGGGTGGCGTTCTTCCCTGGAGTGAACGGCCAGCGATTCGCCCGCGAGTTCGAGAGTGCGCTAGCTAGCATTGGTGAGTGCCGTCGGCTGGTGGTGGACCTGCGGGGCAACCTCGGCGGATTCGTCGGCTCTCTACGGTTAATGAGCTCCCTCACGCCTGACCGGACTCCGGTCGGCTACAGCCTGACGCGCAAGGGCAGCGATCGCGGGTGGAGGCGCGAGTCCCTGCCCTGCGTCGACCACCTACCCAAAGGCCGCCTCGACGTCCTGCGCATGGCGCTTCGGTTCCTCGTCCTGAACCGCGACCGCTCGATCAGGCTGACCACCGAGGGCCTTGGCGCAAGGCCGTTCCACGGACGGGTCGTGATGCTGATCAACGAACATACCCTGAGCGCCGGCGAAATGGTTGCGGCCTTCGCAGCAGAGAACAGGCTGGCAACCCTGGTTGGTACTCGGACTGGTGGCCAGGTCCTCGGCGGAGGGAACTTCGCCGTCGGTTTTGGCTTCGTCCTTCGCCTTCCTGCAGCAGCCTGGTTCATGTGGAGCGGTGCAGCCGTCGAGGGCGTGGGCGTCGTGCCACACATAGGGGTCCCCGCGCACTTTCAGTCGTACAAGTGTGGCGTAGACGGCCAACTCGCGGCGGCCCTAGAAACTCTGGGGACGCTTTGATCGTGTGTCGCATGCACACTACTGCTATACACTTGGCGGCTGTACGGGATTCGCCGCAGGGCTCAGCCGGCGGGCAGTCAATCTGAACTCCGGTGAAGCATGGTCAGGCACAGATGACGATGTGTTCCAGGACACTCGGTACAGAGGATTCGATCGCGCGTGTCGTTCAAATCGCAATTTTCCGCGTCACAAGACAAAGCGCACAACCGTAACATTGCGACGAAGATCCATGAGGAGCTGGCGAAGCTCCGTGCCGGCGTGGATGCATCGCCCACGACACCAAGGCGTTGGGTCTGGGAATTGATCCAGAACGCCAAGGACGTGAATATCGGTGGAAGAGTCCGCGTGCGCATCGAAGCCGACCTGGGCGGTTCCGACGCACATGTCACCTTCAAGCACAATGGCGGTGCGTTCTCCGCTGAGAATATTCGCTTCCTCATCGAGCAGGTCTCGTCGAAGGACCGGACAAGCGACAGCGATGGACGGCCAACGACCACCGGGAGGTTCGGCACGGGATTTCTCACGACCCACCTTCTGTCTGAACGAGTCCTTGTTAAGGGTGTTGCGGCAGGGAAAGGCTTCACGCCGAGGAAGTTCAAGTTGTCGCTCGATCGGAGTGGCGCTGAGCTGCAGGACATCATCGATGCCGTGCAAGCCGCCAAAGACTCAATCCTAGACCTGGACGAAGAACCAGAGCACGCAGGGTACGTCCCCGGTCGGTTCAATACCGCGTTCCGCTATGAACTCGCTGACAAGACCGGCAGGAAGGTAGCGAGTGCGGGTTTAGCGGACCTAGATGTCTGCCTGCCCTATACGCTGGCATTCGTGCGGGAGATCGATAGCGTTGAGTATCCGAACCATCGACAGAGCCTACAAGACCCCGATGACGAACGGCTAGACGGCGAGGTGCAGATCCTGTCAGTGATCATAGAGGACACAGGAGGGGTCGCCGATCCCGAGGTCTCCTTGATCGCGGTTCTGAGCAGCGGCCTGACCACGATCGCCGTACCAGTGAAGCAGAGTGCGGGAGTCACGCGCATTCTCCCGCTCGGTTCTGAGTTGCCTCGATTGTTCTGCGATTTTCCGCTTCTCGGGACCGAATCCTTCCCGTTCCCGGTAGTTGTTAACAATCCGACGTTCAATCCGACCGAGCCGCGCGACGGAGTGTTCCTGACGAAAACCGACCGCCCCTTTCCGCAGAGCGACCACAATAAGCGCATCGTCGATGAAGCCCTGGGGCTCTACCTTTCGCTCCTCGAATACGCGTCTGGCAACAACTGGCAACATCTCCATCTCCTCGCTGCTGTAAAGCCGGATCCCGCTGAGCTCGCCAAGCTCGATCAGCACTGGTACAAGACCACGATCCTAAAGCCGATGCGGGACACCCTCCTGCGAACGAAGATCGTGCGGACGGCTGCGGGCACGCTTGCTCCCATCCATTCGGCTGGCGGTCAGGGCAACATCTGGTTTCCGACTGGAACCACCGAGAAGGTTCGGCGTGCCATTTGGAAGTGTTGCAGTACGTGGATCCCCGAACAGCTACCAGCTCTATCGGATGTCGAAGTCTGGCATGAGATCATCTGGCAAGAGTGCGACAAGCTCACACTCGACCAGGTCGCCGCATTCATAGAGGAAGCAGACACCATCGAAAAGCTGGCGTCCGAACTGCAGGACAAAGATGTCCACGAATGGCTGCTCGAGTTCTACGCCGCGTTGAAACTCGACGAGCCCGCCTTCCAGACGGTAGTCAACAAGCGCCGCATCTTTCCGAACCAGAACGGCACCTTCAAGCGGAAAGCCGACCTCTTCCGAGACGCCGGCGATATGGATGCCACGCTCATCGAGGTTCTCACGTTGCTGGGGACGGACCTGCGCGAGCAGCTTCTCGATGCCGAGATCACGACGGACCTTGATGACCTGTCTCAGAGGGATGGAGCGTTCGTAGTCAAGGAAATCACCGCGACCATCGGCAAGAACATCAACGATAGGGCGGCCACGAAGCGCTTTCGCCTCGCATTTGCGAAGCTGCTACGGTGGTTCCGCGAGCACGCCACCCGCGCAAAGAAGCTCTTCCCGATGCTGTACGAGCAGAAGCACCTGCTTTATGACGACGAGGAGATCCTCAGCAACATAGCGCGCGCCGAAGAACTAGAGGAACTCCTCACCGAGTTCAACGTGACGGACGTTCACGAACTGCGGGCGGTCATCGAGAAGCACGCTCCGGCTCCGCGGCTCCTGCCCGTGACGGAGCAGATCATCGCCAGCCTGGGAATTACCTCGGTAGAAGAGTGGACGAAAGCGCTGGAAGACGAAAATCTCGCCGCCCTCTTCTCCCACAACTCTACAACGACGCCCGACATGTTCGTCTATGCGCAGACCTTGATTCAGAAAACCAAGCAACGCGTCATCGCCCACTTGTCGACGCTCGATGAGTATGATCTCACGGCAATGGACGAGACGGCCGTCACCGTCCTCGCCGGGGTCAAGAAGAACGATCGTGACCTGACCATCGTCGTTCGGCCCGCGTACGATGAAACTGTGATCATCTACTACCAGTCCGAGCGAGACGTGCTGGACTTTGAAGACCATGAGCTCTGGGTCGATACCGCCAAGGGTGTCAGACGGATCACTTTCGGGCACATCCTCAAGAAGACCGACATCCGACGATTCCCGATATAGCGCCTTATGGAGATCGCGCAAGACGTCCTGCTCCGCATCGGCCAGCCAGAATCCGAGCTGTTGGAGTACAAAGCGGTACTGCCACCCGCCGCGACGGTCGCACAACTGATCTGCGCCTTTTCGAACGCCAACGGCGGAGCGATCGTTCTCGGCGTCATTGAGGACGGAAAAGAGATCGTCATCAACGGCCTCAGCGACGACTTCCGGGCGGTGCAGATCACGCGTAAGGCGATTGATCTGCTATCGCCGCCGCCAGCGGTGGGTTACGACTACGTCGTCCACCGAGGCAAGCGCCTCTTCGTTGTCGACGTTAAGAAATCGCTTGTCGAAGTCTCCCTTGGCGGCAAGGTCTATGTCCGTGTTGGAGCACAGAACGCGCTCAAGCTGGCAACTCCTGTCAAGGCTATCCGCGACGCCGGCCTCGCCCGCCTCGCGAAAGAACTGGCTGACGATCGCAAGTCTTGCACTGCCGCCAGAGCGAAGCTGCTAGACCACTACGACAGCGTCCTTCGGATTCTCGATGGCCTGCCCGAGCTTTTGTATCCGAAGGGTTCGAGCGTCTCGACTGAGAGTCCGGAAGGCAAGATGCTCATGCGCATCCTTTTCTCATCGTGCGCCGATACATTCGAGACGTTCATGTCGGACCTCTTGTATGAGATCTACCTTGCGAAGCCCCAAACGCTAAAATCTGAGGCGACGGTCACCGTCAAGGACGTTTTGGATTGTTCCGATATGCAAGAGTTCATCACCCGCTACGCCAAGGAGAAACTCAAGAAGCTCCAACGCGGAAGCGTGAAAGGCTTCATCGCAGACAACCAGGCGATAAAGTCACTGAATGTATTCGATGTGGCGCGGATAGAAGAGATCGAGAAGATCCTGCAGATCCGCCACCTCTACACGCATCAAAATGGCATCGTGGACGACAGGTTTCGTAAGGCGTTCCCCTCCGCGAGTGTCAATGACGAGTACCGAATGACGCTCGACGAATTCATGAGCAGATTCGAATACCTTACGCAAGCCGTTAAATCCGTCGATGAGGTGGCGCGCAAGAAGTTCAAGCTATCCGCCTTCTCATAGAACGATGGATATTGACTCCCGTGAAGCAGGAAGTCGGGTCCTGGCGATTGGCGGAGACCGCTACTTGAGTCTCGCCGGAACGGTCAGCCATTCGCCGCCAGCGCGACGAAGTTCAAGCCGATAAGCACCTGCAGGGAGTGCGGCCGTTCCTAGCGGGACGCGCAGTGTCGTCACCGAGTCCAGGAGTTCAGCCGCCCCGGTCGCTGCCGCGCGAACGGAGAGTCGCTCGTCGCGCAACTGCACATCGTAGTTGCCACCCTCAGTTCCCAGGGGGAGCACGATCGTCGCATCGAGTCGCGCGCGAGGGATGACGATCGCGGCCGGCGGTGGCGACTGGAGGTCGCCACGCATCACGGAGAATGGCCGGAGGTCGATCGTAACCGCGACGACAGCGGGGCTTCTGGACGACCCCGCCGTCCACCACGAGGCGCCCAAAATCAGCGCGACGACCGCCGCGGCGGCGACAGCCCACATGCCCGTCCTGCGTCTTCTAGCGCCCGCCTGCTGCAGCGCCCGCATCTCCCGGAAGCACGGCGAACACCGCACGATATGCGCATACGCGGCGTCGCCCATCGGGGTCTCGAGCCGCGCCACGCGAACCAGCTCGTCGCGCGAAGGGCATCCCTCCCGATTCGGGTTGGGGCTCGCATTCGCGAACAGGTAGTCGAGCTCGTCCTGGGCTTCGAACTTCTGGTTCGGGGGCTGACCGGAATTCGGCATGAGCGGTCTCGGTGCGCGTCCAGGTGTTCCCGTGATTGGACCCGCCGACGCAGAGCCTGTTCAGAGTGTAGCGCCCCTCTGGTTCACGAAGGCGCGCAGTTTCTGACGGATGCGCCAGACCGTCACGTCGACCGTGGCGGGGGCGCATCCGAGCTTCGCGGCGATGGCTGCGCTCGTGTGTCCGGCCATCTTGTGTGCGAAGACGAACGCCTCGTCGGAAGTCATCTGCGCAATCAGCTCCTTCATCAAGATGTCGCGCTCGATCTGGGCCGGCGTGCCGTCCATGGCCTCCAGCCGTCGGACAACGTCGCGACCGTCTCGCGGCTCGGCGCGGTGGCGATGCAGTTCGATGGACGTGCCGCGAAGGTTCGAGATGGCAATGCTCTGAAGCGCGCGCCACGCGTAGCCGTACGGCCGTTCGAGCGGGCCTGACGCGCGCTCCCGCCGCGCCATCATCGCGGCGACCTTCTCGAAGATGGTCGTGATGACGCTCTCGTCCTGGATTCGTCGAAAGTGTTTCCTGAACTTGCCCTGAAGCTTCTCGAGGACACCGAGCGTGCGCTCGTCGACCGGTCGTCCCTGCTCGTCGAGCAACTCCAGCTTCCGCAGCTGCTCCATACGATCCCCCTGTTGCCTGGCGAGCTGAGAGCTCGCCGATGGAGGGAAACGACGCCAGTATGCGGGCCGCCGGAAGGAGGAAGACTGCGCTGTAAGGTTCCGGTCCGAATGTGCGCTCTAGGGGAGTGAGAACGCGAAATGCGAACCGCGAGATTCAGTTGGTGTTCAGCGAGGCGGCATCAAGCTGGCGTTCCCTGATGCACTCACTGAGGCGCATCTTCGCCGGACCGAACGGCGATTGTCAACGAGGAAGGTTACCCATGCAGATTGAACGTGAAGCCACCACGCTCGTGTCCGGCCGCGGCTCAATCACCGCCCTTCGGCGTGCCCAGCTCAGCCTTCTGACCCTGGCGTTCATCACGATCCCGACGCTGGTTTTCGCCCAGGCGTCGCCGTGGGAACGGGCGGCCGGCAACCTTGAACGGACGTTCACCGGCCCGCTTGCCCGCTCCCTCGCCCTCGTGGCCATCGTGATCGGTGGACTGCTCTTCATGTTCGCCGAGCAGGGCGCCAAGCGGCAGATCTCGGGCATCGTCTTCGGCGGCGGACTGGCGCTCTTCGCCGGGCAGTTTCTGACCTGGTTGTTCTGAGTAGGACAGGGAGGGGCAGGTGTCCACGGGTCCGACGTATCGTCGCGTCCACAAAGCGCTCCACCGTCCGCTGACGGTGTGCGGTGTCGACCGTCGGCTGTTCTTCCTGGCACTGCTGATGGGCGGCGCCACCTTCAACCTGTTCTATTCGTTCCTCGCCGGCCTGCTGATGTTCGGCGGCCTGTACGGCTTCGCCTGGTGGTCCACCAGCAAGGACCCGCAGATGCTCCAGATTCTGATCGCCTCGTCCGGCGCCCGTCGGCGATACGACCCTGGCAAGCATGAGCGGTTCGAAGTGGAGGTCTCGCCGTGGTGAGGCTCTCGCGCATCCTCCGCGACTACTCCGACGCTGGCGGGGTGAACACGCTTCTGGCGCCCTGGGGATTCGTCGACGACGCCACCCTGCTCACCAAGGCCGGCCACCTGGCTCGCATCTACACGATTCGCGGAGTCGACGTGGACGGACTGACGCACCCCGAGCGTCATGCCCTGGCGAGGCGGATGGAAGCGGCTCTGAGGACTCTGGATGAGCGGTGTCGGGTCTACCAGTACCTCGTGAAGCGGGTCGCTGACCCCTTCATCACACCGACCTGTCCAGAGCCGATCGCGCAGGAGGCGGCATCGCGGCGCACGGCGTATCTGAATGGACGGCGCTCCGAGCTGTATCGGCTGGAGCTGTTCATGGCGTTGGTCTACGAGCCGCCTGGTCGCCCGCGGGTCAGCACGTCCCTGTCGAACCTCCGCCGAAACCCGCGCCTGGCCGTGCGGGAGTGGCTCTTTGCACCGGATGCCCTGCACGTCGTCGAGGCCGAACTCGACGCAGCCATCGACGGGCTCGCGCACAGGGCCGAGCTCTTCGAAGCCCAATTGACCGACTTCGGCGTCGAGCGGCTGCCGCGCCGAGAGACGTTCCGGCTGCTTCGACGGCTCGTGAACTACGACGACGTGGTGGTTGACGCGTCGATGGTGAATCCGCCTGACGTTCACGTGGACTACTTCATGGGCGATTCAGCCGTGGAGTGTCATCGCGACCACCTCATGGTCGGCCGTCGCGCGGTCAAGGTCCTGGCGATGAAGGCGGCGCCGAGCCAAACCCACGCCGACGCCCTCGGAGGCCTGCTCGAGATCCCTGGGGAGTTCATCGCCTGCCTGGAGTGGCAGCGGATCCCTTCTGACCGAATGCGACGCGACATCCAGACGCGGCGGCGGCACTTCTTCAACCAGCGCATCTCGCTCGTCAACTACATCACGCCAGGCGAGGCGCGCACGGAAGACATGCTGGTCGACGAATCGGCGTCCGCGATGGTGCGGCAGCTCGGCGACGCCCTGACCGACATCGAAGTCAACGGCCACGCTTTCGGCAACTGCTCACTGACGCTCGTGCTGCACGGTGACGACCTTCGGGCGGTCGAGCACCAGGCGGCGCAAGCCGCCAAGGCGCTGAGCCTGCACGACGGCGCCTTCATCGACGAGACCTACAACCTGCTGAACGCCTGGCTGAGCATCGTTCCAGGCAACGGCGCACGAAACCTCCGCCGACTCTCGATGCTCGAGACCCATGCAGCCGACCTCAGCTTCCTCTTCACGGTGGATCATGGGGCCGCCAGCTCTGCGCTCCTGACGGAACCGGTGGCGACACTGGAGACACCGCACCGCACGCCGTTCGACTACCACCTGCATGTCGACGATGTCGGGCACACGCTCGTCCTCGGCGCCACCGGTAGCGGCAAGAGCTTCCTCCTGAACTTCCTCATCACGAGCGCCCAGCGCTTCGACCCGTTCACGATCGTCCTCGACTTGGGCCACAGCTACCGAAAGCTGACCGAGCTGCTGAACGGCCGGTACGTGGAACTGGGTCTTCGCCAGAACGCGGTGACGATCAACCCCTTCTCACTGGAGCCAACGCCTGAGCATCTCCACTTCCTCCACGCGTTCGTCCGGGTCCTGCTGGAGGGCGAGGACGGCTACCGGCTGTCGGACGCCGAGGACCGGGAGGTCTACGAGGCGGTCGAGAACCTGTATGCCCTTCAACGGGGCCAGCGGCGCCTCTTCACCGTGGCGAACCTGCTCCCCCGAGGACTGGCGGCGCGCATGCAGAAGTGGGTCGAGGGCGGCCGGTACGCGGCGCTGTTCGACAACGTCGACGACACGCTGACCTTCGACCGGCTGCAGGTGTTCGACTTCGAGGCCATGCGGTCGTTCCCGACGCTCATCGAGCCGTTGCTGTTCTACGTGCTGCACCGCGTCAATGAGCGCGTTGCGGCCAGCGGCGATGCGGCGCGGCTGAAGCTGTGCGTCATGGATGAGGCCTGGCGGCTCATTCAGCATCCGACCCTCCGCGCCTACGTTCAGGAGGCGTTGAAGACCTGGCGCAAGCGGAACGCGTCGATGGTGCTGTCGACACAGGCAGTCGAAGACTTCGCCTCGGCCGATCTGTTGCGGACCGTCATCGAGAGCTGTCCGACGAAGCTGCTGCTCGCGAATCCAGCGCTCGATCGCTCCAGGTACGCAGAGCTGTTTCAGTTGAACGAGATGGAGCTGGACCTGCTCTCGGCGCTGGCGCCCCGGAGCCAGCTGCTGTTGAAGCGCCCGCAGTTGACCAAGGTGCTCACGTTGGCCGTCGACCCGAAGAGCTACTGGATCTACACGAACACTCCCATCGACAACCAACGGGTGGCGGCGGTGCTCAAGGAGCGGGGCCTCGAGGCCGGGCTCGATCGTCTTGCGGCATCGGTGTGACAGGGAGGTGTGAGATGCGACGGTGGCCACTCATCGGACTCGTTGCGGCTGCGACGATCGTCCCGCCAGCGACGGCAGGGGCGCAGACGCCAGGCGTGCGTGAAGTATCAGCGTCGGAGCGGGGTGTGATTCCGCTCCAGACGAGGATCCGCTACACCACGATGGTCGTCCTGCCGGAATCCGAGGAGATCCTCGACGTGATCTGTGGCGACAAAGACTTCTGGATCGTGTCGTCCACCCAGAACATCGCGCACATCAAGCCGGCGAAGGAGAGCGCGGCCACCAACCTCAATCTGGTGACCAAGAGCGGGGCCATCTACTCGTTCCTGCTGACCGAAAAGGCCGCTCCGCCGGACCTGAAGGTGTACATCGATGGCGGCAACGTCTCGCCGACTGCCAAGCCGAAGTACTACTCTGCCGCCCAAGTCGAAGCGCTCGAACTGCAACTGGCCGAGGCTCGGACCACCCAGCGCGAGACCGAGCGCCGGGCGGAGGAGGCGAGCGCGACGTTCCGGCAGGACTATCCGTCGCGTCTGCAGTTTGTGTACGGCAGCCTCAAGTACGAGAAACCGTTCCTCGTGCGGTCTGTCTGGCACGACGGCCAGTTCACCTACCTGAAGTCCGACGCAACAGAGCTGCCGGCCCTGTATGAGGTGAAGGACGGAAAGCCCGCGCTCCTGAACTTCCAGGTTCGCGAGGGCACCTACGTGGTGCCGAAGGTGCTGGACCGGGCCTACCTTGCGCTCGGCTCGCAGCGATTGAACTTCGAGCAGCAGGGACGGTAGCCATGGCAGAGCCACCCGCCGCACCCGGCGCCGCGCCGGTCAGCGACCTCCGGCCCGTCCCTCGGGGTGTCGTGCCGAGAGGGTTCCAGACCTGGCTGATGGTCGGCTTGGCCGCCGGCATCGTGCTGATCATTCTGTTGGCCGGCGAGCCGGAGCCGCCCGGGCCCAACGTGACGACCAGCACCGCGCCGGCCGCGCCGAACCCGGACAGGCTGCGCGACTACCAGGAGAGGCTCAAGGCCATGGAGGCCAGGCAGGCACTTGAGGCGCAGGCGGCTGCCGCCGCGCCGCCATATCCCGTCGAGCCGCGATACGAGGAGCCGAGCGCTCCGGCCGCTGAGGATCCCATCGTCGCGGATCGGAAACGGCGCGAGTACGAGAGCCTGTTCGCAAGCAACGTCATCTCGAGTCGCCGTCCGGAAGCGGAGCGTCCTCAGGCGGAGGCCTCCCGGCCCTCCACGGGGCCGACGAGAGCTGCCACGGACGCGTCGCTGGACGAGATTGCCGCGGCGGTCGTTCGCGCAACCGGTGGAGCCGCGCCATCCAATCAAGTACTCCCGGTCGGCTCGCCACCCAGCCCGGCAGCCCCACAGGCAGCAGCGGGGCTGCGCGACGGTGAGCGACGCACGCCAGAGAGGACGGGCCCCCTGTCACCCGCCGGTTCGCTCCACACGCTTCTGGAAGGGACAGTCATCGACACCGTCCTGACGAATCGTCTCGATGGCAACGGCGTCGCCCCGGTGAATTGCCTGGTCACCAACCCGATCTACTCCCACAGCGGCCAGCACGTCGTGATCCCGGCTGGCGCCCGCGTCCTGGGTGAGACCAGGCCGGTTCAAGCACTCGGAGAGACGCGTCTCGCGGTCAGCTTCCATCGCTTGCTGATGCCCGATGGAAGCACGCAGCGGCTCGATCAGTTCCTCGGGTTGAACCAGATCGGCGACGCCGGGCTGCGGGACAAGGTCAATCAGCACTTCCTGGCGACCTTCGGCGCCGCCGGAGCAGTCGGCCTCATCAGCGGGTTGGCGCAATGGCTCGGCACCGCGGGCCTCACGGGAGGGACGGGTGAGCGCACTGTCATCATCGCCGGCGGCGCCGCCGACAGCGCGTCGCAGGCGAGCCTTCAGGTGATGAACCGGTTCCTCAACCGGCTGCCCACCATCACGATCCGCGAGGGGCACCGCGTGAAGGTGTACCTCACCAGCGACCTGCAGTTGCCGGCCTACCAGCCGTCTGCACTTGCGGTCTCCACACGGCGCTGAAGGGAGAGAGCCATGGTTCGGAATATCGCCGCCCTCATGCTCATCGTTCTGATCGCCGTGCCGGCCCATGCCCAGTTCGCGGTCATCGATAACGCGAATCTGGCCCAGGCCATCCTGATCGTGCAGCGGACGCAGCGACATCTCGAAGAGCTGCGCGCGCAGTATCTGACCATCCAGCGAATGGCGCGGGCCTTGGGGAACATGGACCGCTATCGGACGCCGTCCATAGCCCTCACCGGCCACAACCCTGGGCAGTGGCTGTATGGCACGCCCTGGATCGCGGGCCTCAATGGCGGTGACCCGATGGGCACGGCCTACTGGGCCACGGCCCTGCCGCTTGAGCGTCCCGGTCCGGCCAGCCGGCTCACCGGCGCCGCACGCCGCGCCTTCGAGCGCCAGTACGGCAACGTCGAGATCGCGGACACCGTGGCGATCATGGGCGGGCATCAGGTCGGCATCACACGGACCTACGCCGACCAACTGCAGCGCGCCGTGCAAGCGCTCGAGACCGACGTACTGAATCCGGCGGCCTCGTACCACGAGATGACGGCGGTCCTCGACAAGATCGCCGCGGGCGAGCTGCTCGGCCGTCGGCAGGACATGACCGCGAACCAGCTCCTGTCGCACACTCTCGAACAACTCCTCGCGCGCAGCAAGCGCCTCCGTGACAACGAGGCCGCCGCCGTCAACATGCAGCTCGTCACCTGGCGAGACGGGGACGTCGCGAATCAGGCATTCCGGAACGGCATGGGTGACGCCCTTCGCACGTGGCGCCAGCCCTAAGAGGAGCACGACCATGAGAACCTCACCCCGACAGACTGTGCGGACTGCCCTCCTCGTGCTGGCGGTCGCCTTCAGCGCGGCTCGTCCGGCGTCGGCGCAGTTCGCTGTCTTCGACGCTGCCACCACCGCGAGGAACCGCACGACGGCCGCGCTGAAGGAGCTGCTGTACCGGCTGCAGATTCAGGAGCACGACAAGCTCCTCTTGATGGCCCGTCGACTCAGTGCGCTGACCAGCCTGCGGCGGTTCGCGCTGACCGACGTCCCGCGGTGGAGGGTCCACGGGAGCGCCGACTTTCCGTTCGTCCAGTCCTACCTCGACACGCTGAACTTCGGCGATCGCTCCGGGGCGGCGTACCTCGCGCTGGTGGAACGCCTGGCCCAGTCCCCGCGGTTGGGGCGTCTCTCGCCAGCGGCCAGGCGCTCAGTGATCTCCCGGCTCGCGACCATCGACCTGGCCGATGCTGTTGTCATCGCCGGCAGCAACGGGACGGGGCAGCTCCGGAACGCCGGCCGGCGACTGGAGATCGACGCGATTGCCGCTCTTGAGCGGGACGTCGTCGATCCGTCCATCGAGCAGAGCACGACGGCCGTTCTCGACAAGATCAGCGGTGCCGCGTTGATTGGCGCCCGGCAGCGCCAGGCACGAATCCAGCTCCTGGCCGGCGTCCTCGAACAGCTGCTCCTCGACACGAAGCAGCTACGCGACGTCGATGCGGCAACCATGAACTCGCAACTCGTCACGTGGCGCGACAAGGCGGCGGTCGATGCCGCCTTCGTTGCGGGCTCGGGCGACGCCCTCCGCACCTGGCGGCAGCCTTGAGGGTCATCTCGGAGGAATGACGTGCAGCTCAACCTTCTCCCGACCATTCAGCAAGCCATCTCGGGTTTGCTGACCACTCATGAACCGGAGTTCCTTCGCCTGGGCTTCCGTCTGTTCATCTCCCTCGCAACCGTGCTCATCGCGTGGCACGGCATCCACATGATGTTCTCGAGGGACGGCCTGGGGGAGTCGATGTTCGAGTTCGCCAAGCTGCTGCTGTTCGTGTCGTTCGGCTACGCGATGATCGCGTTCTACGAATCGCCGATTCCGGGCTTCGGCGTCTCGTTCAGCAACCTGATTACCGACCAGACGTTCTACCTGCAGTCGATTCTCGAGGCCCGGGCGTTCGACAACATCTACCAGCACTTCGACGAGCTCGCCGACCACTTCGTGCAGCCGAGTGCCCTGGCCATTCTGGCCAACCTCATCTACTGGATGGTGCTGCTGCTGATCGCCTGCGCCAAAGCGGTGTCGATGGCTGTCATCGCCTTCGGCCTGATTGCGAGCGCGGTCTGCGCCCTGGTGGGGCCGCTGTTCGTGCCGTTCTTCATCGTACCCAAGCTCGACTGGCTGTTTTGGAGCTGGCTGAAGGCATTCATCCAGTACTCGTTCATCCCGGTCGTGGCTATCGCGTTCCTGATGGTCTTCGAGCGGTTCATCTTCCGCTACGTGACCACGCTTCCGCCCACGATCACGGAGGCAGAATATGGCGTCTACGCGCTACAGGCCGTGGCTGTGATCGTGACGTTCTGCACGGGCATTCTGCTCGTGCCGTCGCTGACGACGGCGATCTTCTCGGGCCAGGGCGGACAAGCATCCTTCCCCGGCCTGAATCGGTTCCTGCGGCGCTGAAGGAGGCCACTCATGTCGCGGCGCTTCTCGCAGGACCATCAGCGTGATCCCGACCAAGTCGTGTGGTCCGACCTACCCGGCTGGTACTGGAAGGCGTTCGGAATCGCGCTGCTTGTGGGGTTCCTTGCCGGGCTGGGCTGGATTGCCTGGAACCTGTTCCGAATCCACGTGCTTGGCTGAGGAGGCGGACTCGTGGCTGCGACGCTGACCGAACCCGGCGTGAAGACGATGGAGGGTGCGAAGCGCCAGTTCGTCGAGCTGTACGGCTCGGCGCTGGTGATGAACACGTATCTAAAGATCGCTCTCGTCCTCGTGTCCCTGGTTGCCCTGGGACTGGTGGGCCTGAACTTCCACACGGCTTCTCGATTTGCGGACGTCAAGCCTCTGGTCATTCGGATCGACGAGGTCGGCAGGGCCGAAGCAGTCCAGTACGACGCCGCGTCGTACAGGCCGCAGCCTCCTGAGCTGCGCTACTTCCTCACGCAGTTCGTTGTGAAGCACTTCAGCCGGATCCGTTCCACAGTTCAGCGCGAGTATCCGGACTCCCTGTTCTTCCTGGAGCCGTCGCTGGCCGACGCCACGATTGCCCAGAACGACCAGAGCCGGACCATCGAGCAGTTCCTGACGAATCCGTCGTCGGATGAGGTCGAGGTGCAGGTGCAGAACGTCAGCCTGACCGAGCTGGCGACGCCGCCGTACAAGGCGGCCGTGACCTTCCAGAAGGTCTACTACTCGCCCGGAACCCGAACCGAGCGCCAGCGAGAGACGTTCGTCGCCCAGGTGGATTTCGGGCTTCGGGACCACGTACCGAACGAGTTCGTGCGCGTGAATCCGCTGGGCCTTCAGATCGGCTATTTCCGTGTGGATCAGGCGTTCGAAGAGGGCAGGCGTTGATGGCCAACGCGGCCTTCCTCTCGGCCCTGACTGTGTTCCTGCTGGTCGGCTGGATTGCCGGCGAGCTGCGCTTCCTCGCACCCCACAAAGCGATTCTGTTTCGTGAACACGCGCCCCTGATCGGCGGGGCCATTCTGATTCTCTTCCTGAACCTGACTGCGACCTTTTACAGCGTAGCCCGCTGGTTCTTCCTGCGCGACACCGGCCGCAAGCTGCTGCACATCGACCGCCAGCTTGCGACCGACGATGCCGTGATCGAAGACCTGCGGTCGTACCTGAAGTCGTAGGAGGGTTCAGATGTGGCGAGACGTGGACGCCCGCGAGAACGGGCGCGAACGGCCGGAGGATGGCCGCGGCCGGAGTGGCGGCGCCCAGGCGCAGTTCCCCGAGCCGCCAGGCGAGGCGCGGGAGGTCCTGGACTCACTGTCCCGCAGTGTCGACCTGCCCCGAGGGCCGCAGCGGGAGAAGGTCCGGGTCCGCGGGCGGGACTATGAGCTGTCGGGAGCCGACGTTCGGATCATGACGAAGGTAGGAGCGTTTCGAGTGGTGCCAGCGAACGAGCTGCGGGCCTCCAACCCGCGGACGCCGACACGGCCAGCACGGGACATCGAACGGCTGCGCAAGCACGGGCTCGTCAAGACCGCGCCGTACGTCGTCGGCAGAACGCGCACCACCCTGGTCACTCTCACCGAGCGGGGCCGGGAGCTACTTGAGGCGCGTCGATTGCCGGACGGTCGGGATGGCCATCAGCGCTTCTACGCCGGAATCAGCAAGCCTCGGGAACTGGCACACGACGCCAGGGTTCACGCCGCCTACGAGCGCGCCGTCGAGAAGCTTGAAGAGAGGGGCGCCCTGGTCCGCCGCGTCGTTCTCGAGGAAGAGTTGAAGTCCGACTATCAGCGCTTCCTGCAGCGTGGCAACAAGGGCCGGCGCGACGGCCGTGGAGAGCCCGACCGGGACCGGGAAGCGATTGAGCGTTGGGCCCGCGACCATCAGCTGCCTTGCCACGACGGGCACGTGGAATTGCCCGACGCACGCATCGAATACGTCGACCGGGACGGCCGACCCAGGGTCGAGGACATCGAGGTCGTGACACCTCACTACCGGGGTGCTCACGCCGCCGCGAAGGCCGCTTCGGGGTTCTCGCAGTATCGAGCCGTCGGGGCACGGGTTGGTGGCGTGTCCGGATCGGGCCGCAGCGGTCGCGGCGTGGATCCACGTGCCGCCGAGGATCTGCTGCCATGACCCCCATCAACGAAGACGCGCGCGTCGCTGCCGTCGCCAAACGCGGGAAGCTGACGCGCCGGCAGGCGGGCTTTCTGGTGCTCGTGATGGTGCACTCCGGCGTGTGCGTACGGCGGCAGTATTGCGCCTACGCGCACATCCGGCACGGCCAGAAGGTCGTCGACTTCTTCTCTTCCCTGGTTACCCGTCGTGCGGCCACCCGATACACCGCGGCGGACGGCCGAGGCCGGATTTTTCACGTTCACGGTCGCGGGCTCTACGCCGCGATTGACGAGGCGAACAACCGCAATCGCAAGCCGATCACCCTGGCGCGGGCCATCGAGCGGTTGATGCTTCTTGACGCGGTGCTGGCGCAGCCTGAGCTTCGGTGGCTTGGCACGGAGCGGGAGAAGGTCGAGTACTTCAGCCGCCGGACGCGCTTGCGCGAGGACGAGATGCCGCTCCTCAGGTTCGGGGTCGCGCCCAGGCAGACCGTCCGCTACTTCCCCGACAAGCTCCCGATTGGGGTGACGCCGGATGAGCGCTCGCACCTCTTCCTTTACCTGGTTACTCGTGACGTGCCGGTGGACTTCCGGGCGTTCCTGCACCGGCACGCGGAGCTGTTCCGAGCGCTGACCCACTGGGAGCTGCGACTGCTGGTGCCGCGACATCTCGACGAGGCCGCACCGGTCTTCGACGTCGCCGCGCGGGAGGAGCTCGGCATGCCCCTTCGCCTGAGGGACGTAGAGGAGTTGGGCTGGTACTTCAGGCAGCGGCAGCGAGTGGAGCGAGGCGGCGTCGAGGAGGATGAAGGCCGGTATCGCCGAGCCAGTCGGCAGTTCCATGGCTACCGCTTTCGCGCCCTGTATCGGCAGTGGAAGAAGGGTGGCGACGCGTTCGTGCACGCGACCGTGTCTCGCGTCCTCGACGACGCGCTGACCAGGCGCTCGGGACGGATTGAGACGCAGGTTCTCGCACGAACGTACCAGCAGCTCGGCTCCCTGGTCGGCTCGGCCTGAAGGGGGCATTCAAAGGTCGGCGAGGGGGGACAAAGGGGGGAGGAGGGTTTGTCCCCCACGGGCAACCAAGTTCCCGGAGACCGGAGCCGTGACCTGGAGGCCGCGACGCATGGCGGGTAATCCGAAGTGGTTGATACGCGGCACGTTGAGGGCTTGCGCGACGCGCGGCGGTTCGTGCCGCGCGCGACAGTCGGTCAGCGCCCGAGCGGTGGAGTGTAGGGAACCGGGGCGTGAGCGACCCCCCTCGGGTGCCCTCGTTCGAGGTCCCGCGCTCTGGCGCGGGGGTCGCTCACGCCCCGGCAGCCTATGCAGGTTGTCCGGACAGATGTCCCAGTCTTCTTCCAGAACCGGAGGACGCCATGCCGTTGATCAAGCCGCGCACGCGCGGTAAGCAGCTCGTGAAGCATCGCACGCGACTCGATCGCGAGAACAACGAGACCCTCTACGCGTACGCTCACTTTCTCGGTGAGTCGCCCGAGTACGTGCTCAATCAATTGATCGACACCGTGCTCGCGCGGGACAAGGAGTTCCTGCAGTGGCGCACCGAACACCAGGAATCGTTCGTGCCGCGCACGCGGACGCACAGCCGGCGCGGTGGCGGAACTCGTCGAGCGGCACCGCACGCGTCTCATCCGTCGGGAGACCCGGTGGCGGCCACGACAGCGCGGTAGGGGTGAAAGGACATGCTCCGCACGCTGGTTCAATCGCGTGCGCCGGTGGCGCTGACGCTGGCTGCCGCGACCGGACTGTGGGGGCTGCACACGTACCCGATGTCACGGGACGATGTGTTCCTCGGATTGATCTCCGAGTTCGCGCCAGGCACGTATCGGCTGCTCGCGTACGGATACGCCACGCTGTGGTTCACCACTCCGTTCTGGGTGGCGTCGTTCGCGATGTCTCTGCTCGCGATCCTGTTCTACTCCCAAGCACCGTCGGTGCGTTCAAGGCCGCTGCCGCCGTTTCCGCGTCCCGATGGACGCTCAAAGCTGTCGCTCGTCCTCGGCGAAACACACTTCCACACCGCCACGGGTCGGGCGCCGAATCCGACCTGGCTGACAATCCCGCAGCGGGGCCTCTACACGGGCATCATGGTGCTCGGCGCCGTCGGGACGGGGAAGACATCGGGCTGCATGTATCCGTACGTCGACCAGCTGCTCCGCTGGAAGGCCGACGACGAGCATCAGAAGGCGGGCGGCCTGGTCCTGGAAGTGAAGGGAGACTTCTGCGTCCAGGTGCGGTCCATCCTGGAGCGCGCGAACCGACCGAACGACTACGTCGAGGTCGGGCTCGACACCGGCGTCTGCTACAACCCCCTGCACAACGACCTGGATCCGTACGCGGTGGCGTACGCCGTGGCGACGCTCCTGAACAACCTGTTCGGCCGATCGAAGGAGCCGTTCTGGCAGCAGGCATACACCGACCTGCTCAAGTTCGTGATCCTGCTGCGCCGGATCTGCGAGGGATACACCACCTTCTCCGAGGTCTACCGCTACATCCTGGACGACTCGGAGATGGACCACGACATCCGGCGCCTGAAGCCGATGCTCGCGAATCCGCCAGACGCCATCGTGATCACCAACGCAGAGTATCGGGAGCACTGCGCGCACAAGCCCTGGTGCCACTGGTTCCAGGAGGATGCCGAGCACATGGCCCACCCGTACGAGGCCGCGCTGGAGACCTTCCTGGATGGTCGCGCGGTGGTCTACGAGGTGCGCAAGCCGAAGGGCGGCGGCTGGGCGGCGCGCCGGCACCAGCTCGATGCCGTCGAGCGGTGGTACGACCACGGCTGGAGTCGGCTCGACGGCCGGCTCCGCTCGAGCATCGTCGAGGGCGTGATCGTGTTCCTGTCGCTGTTCGACGACAACCCCGCCGTCCATCGCGCATTCTGTCCGCCCAGAAGCGCCTACATCGACGAGCCCAAGCCCGGAGAGCCAAGGCCGCTGCCGCCGCTCGAGTCGTTGATGGAGCAGGGAAAGGTGCTGGCGCTCAACTTTCCGGTCGGCCTGAATCCCGGTCTGGCGCGAATCCTCGGCGTCATGCTGAAGCTCGATTTCCAGCGCGCGATCCTGCAGCGGATTCCGCAGATCAGCGCCAATCCTGGCCGGACGTGGCGTGACCTGCTGTTCGTCTGCGACGAGTACCACGCGTTCGCCACCGTGGGTGAAACGGACCCGACCGGAGACGAGCGCACGTTTGCGCTCTCGCGGCAGGCCAGGCTGATCCCGATCGTCGCCACGCAGAGCATCAGCTCGATCCGCTCTGCGCTGCCCGGCGACGAAAGCTGGCGGACGCTGCTCCAGTGCTTCCGCACCAAGGTCTTCCTCGCGACCAGCGACGAGTTCACGGCCAGAAACGCCGCCGAACTGTGCGGACGGCGGGACCACCTGAAGGCGCACTACAGCGTCACCGAGTCTGGGAAGGACGCGCACATCTCGCTGCTGACGGGGCGTCCCGCATCCGGAACGCAGTCGATCAGCGCCAGCAAGAGCTACGCGCCGCACCACGAGTACATCTTCTCGCCGCGGGTGTTCACCCAGCTCCAGAACGCGCAGGCCATCGTGCTGCCGTACGACGGCATCAACCCGCTGCCGGCGCAGTACTGCTACCTGAAGCCGCACTACCTGGACGTCGAGACCAGCTACTTCGACCACCTCGAGAACGGTGCCCTATGAGCAGCCTGGACCGCATCCTGCCGTTCCTGCAGCCGATCGAGGATCTGCTCCGGGACCCGGCGATCACCGAGGTGATGGTCAACGCCGGTGGGCGGCGCGTATTCGTGGAACGTGCCGGGACCGTGGAGTCGCTGCCGGACCGGACACTGGAAATCCGGAACCTGACCGTAGCAATCAAGAACATCGCCCGCGCTTGCGGCGACGAGATCTCCGAGCGTCAGCCGATTCTCGATGCCCGCCTCGAGGACGGGTCCCGCGTGGCCGCCATGTTCCCGCCGTGTTCGGTCGACGGGCCGACGCTCACTGTCCGGAAGTTCACCTACCGCTACACGCTCGACGACCTGGTCGGCGTTGGCACCCTCACCAGTGACCTGGCCCGGATGCTCCGCGACGCCGTGGACGCCAGGCACAACGTGCTCATTTCCGGCGGGACGGGAACGGGCAAGACCACACTCCTGAATGCCGTAGCCCAGACGATCCCGGCGAGCGACCGGATCGTGCTCATCGAGGAGACCTCCGAGATTCTCATCGACAAGCCCAACCTGGTCCGCTTCGAGGCGCGCCGGGCGCAGGCACCTCTCGGCCAGGAAGACCCGATGCCGGCGGTGACCATCGCGGACCTCGTTCGGGCGACCCTCCGGCACCGACCCGATCGCATCCTGGTCGGAGAAGTCCGCGGTCCGGAGGCGTTCGACCTGCTGCAGGCACTCAACACAGGCCACCTCGGTAGTCTGACGACGATCCACGCCAATACTGCCGAGCAGGCGCTGACCCGCCTGGCGCACTGCGTCCTGACGGCGAACGTCGGTCTACCTCATCGGAGCACCCGCGAGGCCATCACGCTGGCCGTGCATCTTGTCGTGCACCTCGCCCGCGCGGATGGCCGCAGAACGGTGACGCAGGTGGCTCACGTTCGGGGTTACGATGCGCAGCAGGATCGGTTCGTCGTCGAACCCTGGCTCCCCGAGGTTGCGACCCAGGAAGGAGCGACGGCATGAGCAGACTCCCGGTATCCACCGCGGCGCTCGTCGCGGTGTGCGCGCTTGTAGGATGCGGGCGGGAAGCGACCCCTACAGGCCCGTCCGGACCCACATCGTTCCTCGTGGGCACGTGGCGCGGCACCGTGACTATCCAGGTCGACCCGCGCTCGCCGAATCCACCGCCGCCGACGTCCGGCGAGATGACCTGGACGTTCGAGGTGGTCCCAAACACGAACATGCAGTCGTTGACGGTGACGATCCGATCGACGCACCCGTGGCTGACGATGGAGACGACGGGCTCGACGGCGTTGTCACCGAGCAACGCGCCGCCGACGCAGATCAGTACGCACGGGGACTTCACCTCGCCGCGCGGCTGTAGAGGCACGTTCGGGAGCGTTGGCGACGCTCAGGCGACGCGGATCGAGGCGGACTTCACCGGAACCGACTGCCCATCGACGTTCTCCGGGCGAGTGGTCCTGACGAAGGGCTGATTCCAATTCTGGGGGAAGCGACATTCGGAGCGGTGTGGTACTTGGGAGGAGACCAAACGTGACGCCCATGCCTACCACCACATGCCGTACGGGGTCTCGGAGAGCGGCACACTTCGTTGATCGAACGTGAGGAGCGAGACCTCGGACATGACGAAGTCCTTGGTGAAAGCCAGCTTGGCGATGCCGGACAGTTCAACGCGTTCTTTGACGTCACGCTGGAAGGTACGAACGCCATCTTCCGTGTCGTCCTCCCACCGCATGTCGAACTCCATCGCCTGAACCGTGTCGAAAGCTACCGTGCACTCACCGTCACCAATAGCAACGATCGAGGTGTTCACGCCCTCAGACTCCACGGAATCGTAGCCGTGGACCTCGAATCGGTCGCTCCGGTGACGGAAGTCCAGAGCCTGCAGCTCCTCGAAGATCGCCTCTTCGATCAGGCTCGCTTTATCCTGAATCGCCAGCCGAAGCTGTTCCACGCGCGCATCGTCGGACAGTAGCAGTTCGGTCAGCCGGGGAAGCGTCTGAAAGTACAGAAGCCCACTATACCGCTGGCATGCGAGCTTCAAGTCTTGATCGCCAGAGACGACCGCGATGTACAGCTTCTCCTTCTGAGCGTGCGCGTCTAGCATTTGAATGGCGAACGCGTCGGGGAACTCTTTGCGCTTCTTGCCTTCATTGAAGGGCGCCTCCACCCTGTCGTACCAGCGCATCACCTTCTCGACGTCGAGGGCGTTGTACCCAAGCCGGACCACCGTGAACTGCTTCAGGAATACCGTCCATTCCTGATGCGCGAGCTTCTCGGCCTCGAATGCTTCGATCTCTGGACTGCTGAACTCGCGGGCGAATCCCTTGAGTCTTGCGAGGAACGGTGCCTTCCGTCGCGCGCCCTCGACGGCTGTTAGCACCTCAGCCACCCGGTTCCGCAGATGGCGCTTGATCTCTCGCTCGGTCGGGTCGGGAAGGAGAAGAGCGAGCTGCCGCTTGGCGCAGGCTGGCACGAACGTCGTCAGGGCGATCGATTGAAAGTTGTACTGCTGCGAATCGAAGATGCTCGTGTCGATGAAGACCGCAGTGGGAGTCGACATTAGACCAGCGCGTCCCCAGCGATCGGTGCGGGGCGAGTCGGACCCAGCTCGTTGATGAACCGGGAGGCCTGGACCTGACCACCGGCAACGCCAAGCCCCATCTGAAACGCCTGTTGCACCGGGATGTGCGTTACGCTCGACAGGATCAGCGTTTCGGTCGTGCGGGTTAGCGCAACGTAGAACAGGCGCCGCTGTTCCTCAAGGCTCCGTTGCCTGTCCGCGTGCGAGGCGGTGTAGTCAATCCGCGGAATCATGCCCTCAATGCACCCCATGACGACGACAAGCTTCGCGGTCAAGCCCTTCGACTTGTGCAGACTCATCACGCGGACGAAGTCGACATCTGTCGGGGTCTCCATCTGGGTTACGCCTGCCCGGACCTCCTGCAGAAGGTCCTCTGCGTCGAACTCCATCGTCGCAGGGAACGAGGACGTCACGATAGTGCGAAGCGGTTCCGCCCACTCCTGACCGTCAGGAAACAGCGCCTCGGCAAGTGTGTGCCCGTGCAGCGCGCCCATCGCAGCCTCCTGTTGCCTCAACAGCACGTAACGCTGAACCAAGGACCCAGTGTGCGCGATCGTGATCTGACCCTCCGCTAGCTGCTCAAGGACCGTGCGCGGCGAGTCTCCCGTCTCCTCACACCTCGCGCGAATCCTCCGCCAACCGGCCTCGCCCAGGCCATCGCTGCCGAACCCACACCAGCATCGGAGGGCGACACGGTCCTCCGGCTCCGCGAGAAGCGTCAGGAGCGCGTACATCTCCTGCGCTTGGCACGCATCCAGCGCCTTTGGGTTTCCGTCCAGCGCCTGCTCGTTAAAGAAACTGTGGGCCACGACCCCGGCTTCGAGAAGGGAATCCCGCACGGCGTACCCCAGCTGCCGTCGTGGAGCCAGAATCAGCACCTGACCGGCGGACACATCCCCGTGCTCGATCCTTTGAACCACGTACTGCGCGATTCCCTGCGCCTCGGCATCCATCGACGCCCACTGCACGATCTGGACGTTGCCCGCACCATTCTCCTGTTGGGGCTGAAGCGGCCTGCCGCTCGCCGTCTGGTTATGGGTGATCAGGTTGTTCGAGAGCGTCACGACTGTCGTCGGGCATCGCCGGCAGACATTGAGGGTCTCATCGTGCGTTCCGGGATGGGCGTCTGCGAAGGTGACGATGCCCTCGGGGTGAGCGTGCTTGAAAGAGTAGATGGACTGATCTTCATCCCCGATGACGTTCAGTGACCCGTGCTCAGCCAAGAGATCGACTAGCACCTGCTCGGCCCGGTTCAGATCCTGGAACTCGTCGACGATCACATGCTCGAACTGAGTACGCTCGTCGCACAGCGGGTTGTTCCGCATGTACGCGAGCGTGACCGGCACCATCTCGCCGATCAACATCGCCCCGTGGAACGTGAGCCACGTCAGAAGAGCGGCTTGAAACGCCTGATCCTGTGCATCCTGCGGCCAGCCAGGATCGTCGCTCTGTAGACGTGCCCACGCCGCGCCGAACGCCTCGAGTTTCTTCTCGGCCTCTCTAACGCCTCCAAAGGCTCGCAGGTCTTGCAGGAGAAACCGTTCCTCCGACGCTGCCAATGGCCGAGCAACCCGTCCTGTTGCGGCCAGCACCTCATTGCGCTGAAGGATCGAGAAACACAGGCCATGCAGCGTTCCCGCCCAAACCAGTTCCGCACCCTCGACGCCAAGCTCCGCGATCTCTCTCGCGATGTCCCTCGCCGCTGTTCTAGTGAATGTGCAGGCCAAGATCCGCTGGGGAACCCCGCCTTCTTCCAAAAGCCTCATGACGCGACGCTTCATGGCATACGTCTTACCGGTGCCGGGACCCGCGAGTACGCGCAGCGGCGACTCGTCGCTCCCGGCGATGTTGAGCGCCACGCCGGCCAATCCATCGTTCCAAGCCATCTGCATAGACTACGACAGACTCTGCTGTAGGCCCGTTCGATTCGGCCATCGAGCTAGTACTCGCGCGATCGAGCGCGACAGGCACCAGGGACGCAATTCAAAGACGCAAGCTTTCAGCCCATCTCCGCGCTCTTGCAGGCAGGGTCATGACCAATGCCTGAAGCCCACAACGAAGCCGCACACTTTCTTCGAACATGTTTCGGAGGTGACGACTGGACCGCGCTGCTTCTGAAGAACGCCGAGTCTGGCAGATCTGTGCAGCGAACTGGGTCGCTGGCGTGGGTCTGTCGACGCAGCCTGATGGACTGGATTCGCATCCAAAATGCTGCTCGCTCCGACGTCTACGTCAGCTTCAACGCGCTCGCCGGCGGAGCGCAGTCGCGCAGAAGACACGACGTGGCTGCGGTCCGCCACGTGTTCCTCGACGTCGATCACAATGCGCAAGGCGTCCTTGGCCAACTGGTTCGCCGTTCGAATGTCCCGCAGCCGAGCTACGTGGTACACACTTCGCCAAATCGCGCGCACCTCCTATGGCGTGTACGTGACTTCGACACGGGTGCAGCGGAGCGATTGCAGAAGCAGATGGCCGCTGACCTCGAGGGCGATCCTGCGGCCACATCGGTAACACAGTTGACGCGACTGCCCGGGTTCTGGAACCAGAAGTACGACGAGCCATACCTGGTCTGGGTCGACTACCGCGACGTCGAACACGTCTACACTCCGCACGACTTCCCGTTTACAGACCATGCCATGCCGGTCCGGTCGGAGCCAGCTCCCGCCCCCGGGCGCCACAGTCCAGTCGAACGCGCAAATGCCTATCTCTCGCAAGTCCCACCCGCCGTGGCGGGCCAACACGGCGACCTCCACACCTTCCAGACGTGCTGCCGCATCGTCCGCGGCTTCGCGCTCGACGACGACCAGGCGCTCGCCGTGCTCGCCGACTGGAACGCCCGCTGCCAGCCGCCGTGGACCGAGCGCGAGCTCCTCCAGAAGATTGGCAGCGCCCGCCGCAACGGTCGCGAGCCCATGGGCGGATTGCTGTAGCCACGGACACCCACCCGCCGCCGCCCGAGGGCCCGCCGCCTGAGCCTTCCTGAAAGGTTTCCCGCAGATTCTGCGCTCTGGAGGGGTACGTAGACGGCCACCCCGTCACCACGTACGCGCCCACCGGGCCGTGCGTCCCACCCTCGTTCGCCAGCCGCAAGGCTGGGAACTCGGCACCGCCGTCGATCACCGATCCTCGGCCTGCCCCATCAGGAGGACATATGTCCAAGCAGAAGACAGAGTTGATGTCTGTCCGGATCCTTCCGAATACGTCGAGCACGCCCGCTGGCAAGCTCGCCGACGCGGAGGTGATCTTCGAAGCCGGCGCCGGACCGTTCACCGGCATGAAGCTCGTCGGCTTCGCCATCTGGGAACGACGTGCTGGAGGGCGCAACGTCACGTTCCCAGCCCGGCAGTACTCCGTCAATGGAGAACGTCGGAGCTTCGCGTTGCTGCGTCCCGCGAACGGGGACGTCAGCTCGCAGGAGGCGATCCGGGACGCCATCCTCGAGGCCTTCTCGGGCCTGGAGGCTGAGTCCTGATCGAGTCTCGTGACACCCGGGCGGTCGGTCCTCGACTCTCCGCCCGGACGTCACAGCGGCACACCACCCGGCGCCGGTCCGGCCCGGGTGGGGCCGCCTCTTCATACGGCGCAGAGTGAACCGAACGAGCGCGCGCCGTCAGGCGCGATGAGGGAATGCGATGGACGCCGCGATGCCACACGCCAACCGTGCAGAGTCCGCTCTCCACGTCGTCCCGGCCGCCACGGACCCGCAGCGCACCCTCAAGGTGCGCGCCGAGTATCGGCTCGACGAGGCCGGCCGCAAGGCATCGCTGCTTCAGGGCGGCAACGGTCAGGCGCACCAGCGAGTGGTGCTCACGCTTCCGGGAACGCGGTTGCACCTAGTGCACGTCGCCAAGGACGGCACGGCTCGTCTGAAGCTGCGGCCCCAATTCCGCCTGAACGACGAACAGCGCATCGTGCTCATCGACGCGCGGCCATCGTTCGACCACGTGCCGACGACCGACGAGTTGCTGCAGGAGGCCGCGCGCAACCACGAACTGGAGCGCGGCTTCTTCGGGCAGAAGACCACCTCCCGTGTGGCCCGTCGCGAGGCATTCGGCCAACTCCTCGAGCAGACCGCCCGCGAGTTCCTGGCCGACGCGACACGTCGCGCCATCGTGCACCCCGCGCCGACGGCCCGAGTGTGCCAGCTCACCACGGCCCGCGGGCCGATCCACTTCTACGCCCATTCCGGGTCCACCATCGTCCGTCAGGTGCCGCTCGAGGCGTTTCGTCGATTTCAGAACGACTTGCGAATCCGCCGGGGGCAGGCGGGCCTGCAGCGTGACCACGACATGGCCATCGACGCCGAGCGCCGCCGCATGATGGAGGAGTGGGTGGCCGCGCACGGCACGCCAGAACAGCGCGAGCGGTTCGCCGCCGGTGCGTTCCCGAAGTCTGAGTGGGTGGCCGCGGTCACGGACGCCACGTTCGCACCGCTCTCGGCCATTCCGACGTACGACTCGGACGGCGCGCGCACCCTGCAGGCGTTCCTCCGCCAGCTGCCCGCGCATTCGGCCGTCGTCGTGACGCACGGCGACTACCGCGTGGTGACCAAGCCGCTGACGACGGCCAGCCAGGTGCAGTGGGAATGGATGCAGTGGGTGCGCCGAATCCTCCCTGGCGCCAACGTCCATCTCCGTATGCGCGAGCTGATCTGGAACGGCGACGCCAAGGCCCCTCGGCATCGCACCACCACTCTGCTCGTGACGACGAGCGCCGGCACGCTCAACGTCCGGCGCGAATTCGCGGTTCCCGAGGCTGCTCCGCTCGTGACGGAGCGAACGAAGGAGGACCTCTTCGCAACTGCGTAGGCGAGCCCCCACTCGCCTGAGTGCTCCCGCCGTGGCCATCCCGGCCACTCCTCCATGCCCGCTTCGCGGCATGGAGCGCTACCTCCCTCGGTCGCCCATCGGGCATCAGAAAAGGAGCACTCAACCATGAACGGTCAACGTGTATCGACAGTCAACGCGTATACCGCCCATAGGGAATGGGCCAGGCGGCCACCCGACGAGCGCTACGCGAGCGTGCAACAGCTCTTCGACGCGGCCTGTGCCAGGCGCAGTCGCACCGAAGAGCGGATCACCGAAACCGTGAAACTGCATGTGCGTGCCGAGGACTCCGACACGCTCGTTCTCGACGAACGGGTGGGCGACGGAGACAGCTCGGACCTGACGCACTGGAGCTTCGAGCAGCTCGCCGGCATCGCCGGCGCGCCGCCGAACTACCTCCGAACGCTGCCCGCGACGATCGCGGCCGACGCGATCAACTTCGGGCTGCAGCGGTGCCATCGCGGCGAGCAACAGCTCTACGCGGATGCCACCGACCCGTGGACGCTCCACGCGATCACCTCTCCGAGGTACGCGCGCGTCCACCACGACGAGCTGGCCGGGCGCGTGCTCCATCTGATGGACGCACATCCGTCCTGGCACCTACCGCTCGGATACAAGGACGGCGTATTCGGTGCCGAACGCGTGCCGTCCGGCGCCTACCTGGGAGACCGAGACATGTTCCTGTTCCTGGTGGACGGCAATCGTGATCTCGACGACCCGACCGACGCGTCGCATGCCGGTCTGTTCCGCGGGTTCATGCTCCGGAACAGCGACGTCGGTGCCGCCGCCTTGACCCTGGATGTGTTCCTCTTCCGCGCCGTGTGCGGGAATCACATCATCTGGGGGTTCCGCCACATCGCCAGGCTGCGGCGGCGGCATGTGGGTGCGTCGATTCACGAGGCCTGGACGACGTCGCTCGACGCCGTCAGCACGATGCTCGACGCGACGCTCGCGGATGACCGGGCGATCCTCCTGAGGGCCACGACCCAGGAGCTCGGCCCGTCCCGCGAGAAGGTGCTCGAGACCGCCATGCAGCGACTGGACCTGTCGCAGAAGCAGGCGTCCGAGGCCTACGGACTGGCAGAACAGCACGAGCCGAACCCGCGGACTGTCTGGGGCTACGTGCAGGGGCTGACGAGACTCAGCCAGCGCACTCCCTGGCAGGACGCGCGGTTCGCACTCGACCGTGCAGCCAGCCGACTGCTCAGCACGGTGCAGTGACCTGGTGATGACCGCCGTGGGGACTTCGGTCCCCACGGCCTCTTGAAGCGCGGCGAAGGCCAGCGGCCTTCACGCGCACCCGCCCGCGACTTCGGTCGCGTACGCGGCAGCCTCCGCTCGACGAGCCCAGGCGCTCAACGGAGGTGTGCGGTGCGCGATCGCTCCACGACCACTCGGAATCACAACTCTCCCCCGCGCGCCTGCGGTCGCGCGCGTCGGGGAGACGTGTGTCCACGCGTGCACTCAACGCCCCGATGTCGCTCGGCCATCACGCGTGGCGATTGTCGGGCGCCCTTCGACACCGTCAAGCCTCTTCGCTTCGCTCCGACCCTTCGGGCTGGCGGGCTTGACGGCGTCTCACGGGCGCCTCGGGACGGCACTTACGTGATGGCTGGCACGCACTGAGCGACGACATGCCTTCACGAATGGAAAGGAGCAGTCCATGGATCGACAGACACGAACACCGTGCATCGAGGTGGCGATCGGGCGCGAGTCGCGGCTCTATCACGCCTTCGTCACCACGGCGCCAGCGAAGCTGGACGCACCAGCGACGCTCACGCTCTATGAGGCACCGCTGTCGGACGTCTCGGGGATGGCGGCCGACCCGGTCGCCCTCGACACCGTGCGGGCTCGCGAGGCCGCGCGGCTGGTCCTCGTGAACAGCAGCGAGCTTGCCTGGCAGCGCGCGCGATACCGACAGGCGAAGCATCTCTTCACCCCGGCCGACCCGGTGCTGGTCGGCCTCAACACCCTGCAGCACTGGCTGTGGAGCCGCATCGGTGCCCCACAGCTCGAGCCCGAACTCGCCCACGCCTAGCAACCACAAACCAGGAGAACTGTCATGAGCATCGACGTCAGGATTCTGTTGAACGAGCAGGGCAGACCGGCCGGCAAGCTGGCGGACGCGGAGATTCACTTCACCGCTGGCGAGCTCGCGGGGCTGAAGCTGGTGGGCTTCGCCATCTGGGAACGCCGCGACGGCTCGGGCCGCAGCGTCTCTTTCCCGTCCCGCCAGTTCATCGTCCACGGCGACCGCAAGAACTTCGCGCTGCTCAGGGCCATCGACGACCCCAACGCCCAGAACCACATCCGCCGCCTGCTGCTGCATGCCTACGAGACCCACGTGCACGAAGGCGTCGGCGCCGCGTCGTGACAGACGACAGCTCGAGATCCCGGTGCCGCTCCAGGTGGGCGGCATCGGACCGCACAGGAGGAGAACAGCCATGTTGACTAACGAAACACTTACCCACGACACCGAGACCACCACCGACGGGGCGCCGACTGAGAAGCCGCGGCTGCTGAGCATGCGACAGGCTGCCGCCTATCTCGGCTGCAGCTTCTGGACGGCGCGCGACTACATCATCCAGGGGCTGATTCCGTCCGTGGACATGCCCCCTCTGGCGCCGCGGCCAGGCAGTCGGCGGCGGAAGACCCTCCGTCGCGTGCTGATCGACCGCGCCGACCTGGACGCCTTCATCGCGTCCCGGCGGCGGCGAGCGCCGGGGCCGATCGACTGAAGGCCCTCTGCCCACTGGTGCGGCACGCGCGACGGCATTACCATAGACTCCTCATCCCACCGCCGGCCCGCCGGCGCCATTCCAGGCGTCGAGTTGGCCCCTCCAAGCCCAGTCCAACCCCGTTTTCGTTAGACCTCTGTTCGATTCCTGAGGAGGAGTCTGTGGGCAGCGTCTATCTACGCCAGGGATCCAAGAAGTACTGGATCAAGTACGTGCAGCACGGCCGGGTGATCCGTGAGAGCACGGAATCCAAGAACATCGCCGACGCGCGTCGCATGCTGAAGACGCGCGAAGGCGATGTCGTGCGGGGCATTCCGATCGATCCAGAGATCGGCCGCATCACGTTCGAGGAAGCCGCGGCCGACCTGCTGAACGACTACGCCATGAACAACAAGAAGACCCACGACGATGCGCGACGGCGGATCCGGAAGCATCTGGAGCCGTACTTCGGCAACCGCCGGATGATCGCCATCACGACGGCGGATCTCCGCGCCTACGTCGCCAAGCGGCAGGCCGAGGGGTTCGCTTTGCCGCAACGCAAGAAGGGCAAGAACGCCGTCCCGCCCGACACGCCCGAGCGGAAGCGCGCCGTGTCGCCGGCCGAGATCAACCGCGAGTTGACCGTGCTGAAGCGGATGTTCAGCCTGGCCGTGCAGGCTGGGAAGCTGACGCACAAGCCGCACTTCCCGATGCTGCGGGAGAACAACGTCCGCGCCGGGTTCCTCGAGCACGAGCACTACCTGGGGATGCTGAAGCACCTGCCGCCCTGCATGCGCCCGGTCGTCACCTTCGCCTACGTCACCGGCTGGCGCATCAACAGCGAGGTGCTGCCGATGGAGTGGCGGCAGGTGGACCTCAAGGCCGGCGAGGTGCGGCTGGATCCTGGGACGACCAAGAACCTCGAGGGCCGGGTGTTCTACGTGACGCCGGAGCTCCGGAAGCTACTCGACGACCAGCGGAAGGCGGCGAAGCGGATCCAGCGCGAGAAGGGGATGATCGTCCAGCACGTCTTCTTCCATGACGGACGAACCCAGGCAGGCGAGCCGGCGTACGAGACCGGGCAGCGGATCTCGCCGAGCGGGTTCTACCACGCCTGGTGCCGGGCCAGGGTCGCCGCCGGCCGGCCGGGCAGCATCCCGCACGATCTCCGCCGAACGGCCGTCCGGAACATGGTTCGGGCAGGCGTCCCGGAGCGAGTGGCGATGAAGCTGTCGGGGCACAAGACCCGAAGCGTGTTCGACCGGTACAACATCGTCAGCGATGGCGATCTTCGCGAAGCCTCACGACGTCTCGCGACGCGCAACTGAACCCTCATCGCACGCTCGGGACAGCCGGCTTGCGAGCTCGTCCCGAGCAGCCGCTACTTCGTTCGACGAGATGTCGTTGCATCCTCGCACACTTCGCGGAACCTCCGTCCGACAGCGCTCCAAGTCCATGCTCTCGTGCGCGAGTAAGTATCGCGAGTCACATCCGGATAGCTCGGCGAATCGAGCAGCGCCTCAATCGACCGTGCCAGAGCCAGGACCCCGAAGTCTTCGGCAAGTTGGATCGGCAGTCCCTCGCCTCTCCTGTCCTTGGCGTATTCAAACGGTGTGCAGATGGCGGGTCGGCCGCCGGCCAGAACCAGAGGGACAGTCCCGCTCGACGACTGTGAAGGATCTTGATACGCAAAGACCCCAGCGTGGCTCGCTTGTATCGTAGCGATCTGATCCTCGAGAGTGAGATACCAAGTGTCAAATCGAACCACATCAGCGAGGCCAAGGATCTGAACGAGTTCTTGAAGATGCTCGCGATAGCTCTCTTGGCCGTCGAACTGTTTCTGCGGCTCACCCGCAATCGTGTAGTGCAACCGTCGGCCACGCTTGATGAGCCAATACAGGGCCAGCAGGACGGTCTCGAATCCCTTCGACTCCCGAAAGAAGCCTGGCGTCACGAGCCGGCACGGCCGATCGGCGTCGCCGCTATTCCAGGACTCCGGAGGTGGATGAAAGGGCACATCGGGCACCCCATGAGGGATGACGACCAACTTGTCGGTGGGCTCGCCCAGAAGTGCTTCTACGGATGCCTTTGCCATTGGCGTGAGGACGACGACGCGCTCGCTCTTCGCGGCGAGACGTAGAAGGATCTCCTCCTGAACAGGGTTGCGAACGTTCGGTCCGAAAGTTGTGTGCAGCACCGCGACAACCGGCTTCGACAGCTGACTCAGGAATGCGTGAATGTGCTCGCCATCCCTGCCTCCCCAAATCCCGAACTCGTGCTGAAGGCACACCACATCGCAGTCGCTGGCGGAGATCAGTGAACCCAGCCGAGCCAGTTCGTCGGGTGATCGAACGTTTGCGCTCGCAGCCGCGTCCGCAGCAGCACCGTGGCCATAGTGAAGCGAGTACTTGCTGTGAATCCCTGGGGTAGCGGCAATCGTGTCGGTTGCAAAGGATGCGATTCCACAACGCAGAGGCGGAAACGTTGATACATGGGCGAAGTTCATGGCTGGTCCGGTTGCACGGAGGCTCTAGTCGAGGCCGGCGGTCGATCCCAATGGCGGCGTTGTGCCGATCGAAAGATCCCTGACTTCCAGGTCGAACTCGCTGCCGTCGCCCCAAGCCATCAGCGCCAGACGCCCGCACACCTCCGGAGTGACTTGGATCGAGAGAGCGCAGCTGTCATTGAGCTGAAAGACAGCTCGGTAATCCAAATCAACGCTCAGTGCCAGCGAGAGTTCAAGTGCTGCGTCGGCCGACATCATGACTCGGTCCGGCTCGAGCCGAACGCCGTTCACGTAGTACGTGAAAAAAATGTCACTTGATGAGATTCCGTGTCGGTTGAAGTCGTTGCGGCCGACGTGGACCAAGAGCTCGGCGCCTTGAGACGGGATCGATGCGTCGCCGAACATCCTCCCGTGAGCCGACAGCAGCTTGAAGCCAAATCGGAAATACGCTGCGTCGGTGGAAATAGAGCATCGAATCGACTGAAGTCTCCCAGGGGCGATACGAAACTGCCGAAAGTCGGCCCACTGGCCATTCACTCGCGCTGCCCGCGACGTCAACCTGAATCTCGACTCGGTCGGCAAAAGAGCTCCTTCGAGCGCTGTCGGCCGATGTCCAGTTCCGCCAGGTCCAGGCTGGACGGTCGTCATGTCCAAGAGTTCCGCCAGCAACTGCTGGTACATCCGCGGAAGGGATCCGCCTGCAAAGAACCGAGCGAATGCGCCCTTCACGGTGTCCGGATCGGTCGGCCTCGTGAATCTAGCGAAGCGTCGCTCGTGGGTAGCTGCGAAGACGGTACTGTAGAACGCCGCCAGCGAGCCGAACCTATCCTGTATCGTCCCCTTGATTCCTTCGATGCGCGATCGCGGCAGGCGGGCGGCCGGCCGCCTGCCCTTGGGCCGGCTCTCTCGTTCCGTCTTCGACATCGCAGTGAATTCTTGCTACTTGTTGCTACCTGGCGCAATGGATTTTTGCCATTTGTTGCGTCTTCTCGGGCCGCCAGCGAGATGGGCATCATGGATGTCGTGGCCGCATTCGCGACCACTCGGAGAAGGAGGGCGGTATGTCGGGCGAGAGAGAGAAGGTGGTTCACGTGTCCACCCGGGAAGAGTCTGGCGGAATCACTGCCACGGTGACGACTGATGCCGGCAACGTCTACACCGGCCGTTCGTACCCGGATTATCCGATCGCGGGCTTGGGCTTGATCAAGAACGAGGCAAGCGAGGACAAGGCGGTTCGGGACGCCACGCGCAAGATCAAGTAGCGGCGACCATCGATACGGGATACGCCAGGGTGGTCTCTCGCAGGGGCCACCCTGCTTTGATGCGACCGAGGCTCAGATCCGCGGGCCAGGAGTGCGAGTACCGCATCGCAGGGCGTTGTGGCTGACAACTGGTCACATCTTCAGGTAGTTGCCGCGACCAGCGCAAAGCCCCTCCGCCCGCCTTGGAGGCTTACGGCACAGCGAGTTTGGTACGTTCGGGAGCCCGTGGCGCAGGCGGCGAACACGACCGAGTCCCGGCGGCACATTTTCCTGGCGTCAAAACCGTCGCCCGGAATAATGTTCAGCTTCCGCTCGGCCGAACGGTGGCCGGGCCGCTTCAACAGGTGGAACCCGCGAGCGGCCCTGCCCCCGCAGGTTGGGGAGCGATAGCCGAGAGCTCTCTACGTGTCATTGCCAATCAGAGGGGGAAGTGATGAAGGTGTCGCTACGGAAGGACGAGAAGACCACGGGCCTCTTTAAGAAGACGACCGAGTTTGAGCTGTTTGTGAAGGTGGAACTGACGCCACAGGAGCGCGATGCGATCAAGAAGGCTGGGATCGATGACTACATCCTGATGGAGTACGCCTACAAAGGACTGGAACTGAACTACCAGGTCAAGAGCGTCGTGCACTGCAGCGACAAGGGCAGCGAGTCCAGATTCGTGGCGTCTGATGCGATTGGCAGAAACCGGATGGAGCAGACACTCAAGGAGCAGCTTGCCGCGCTGAAGTCTCAGATTGAGAGTCAGATGAGCAGCAGCAAGGAGACCGAGACGTTCGAACTGTAGCTCCAGTCCACTGCGTCAACTGGCCCGACGGCTCTCGCGTTGCGGTCCGGGCGGCCAACGGACGCGGCGATTCAGGGATCGAGATCGCGGCCGGGTATCCACGATTCGTTGGAACTCTTCGGAAGTGTGTGGCTAGCCAGAAAGCGGCTGCAGCAGTTGCCGGGCTCGCCCAATCGGTAGTGCATCGAAGGAGAATACGATGGCCGCAGAAGCGAAGTGCGCACAGTGCGGAGGCAACGGCAAGTGCCCAGAGTGCCAGGGTAAGGGCATTAAGAACCTCAAGCAATGCATGTACTGCGATGGGGGCGGCCGTTGTTCGCGATGCCACGGCAAGGGAACCGAACCGTCACGGTAAGAAATGGACGAACCATGGACTCATTAGGCCCCTGTCCGAGATGTGACCGAACGGAAGGCACCTACTATCGATGCAAGACCCCGGGCTGCGATTACAAAGGATGCTTCAAGGGCAGGTTCCTCGGCGGTGAAGGCTGCTGGAAGGGATCATCCTGTCCAAAGTGCGGCGAGTCTGGCACGTACGAGGCAATCGGCTACCTGAGCGAGAGGTAGCTGCCAATGCGCCCAGAACGTGTCGTTGATCCAGTTCGGCGGGTGTAGACCCGATTCCAAGAGGGATGTGCTGTGGGCTTCTTCGACAAGTTGTTCGGGTCCAATCAGCAGACGGCGCCGGCCTCGCCAGCCCCGTCGCAGACTCCTGCAGACAAAGCTCGCGGCGTCTATGAAGAAGGAGTACGGCTGATAGCCCGTGGTCAGGCACGGGAGGGCTTGCAGCGATTCGTCGATGCCGTGAAGATCGACCCCGGGTGTGTCGACGCCCACATCGCGTTTGCGTCGGCCTTCTGCCAGATTGACCGGGTGGCGCACTCAGATGTAATTCTCAGCTCGACGAAGGCGGCGCTCGCGGTCGATCCCAAGAACGCGAAAGCACTGAACATCGCGTCCGTCACCCATTTCGCGCTTGGTCAACAGGCTTGGGACGCAGAGAAATGGGCAGAGGCGACAGCTTCGTTTCAGACAGCTTACAGCCTGGACCCAGAAGGCCAGCACGTTGCCGAGGCACTCGCGTTCTGTGCCGAGCAGGCGAGCGTCCTAGAAGACGTGCTCCCCGCATTCGAGCAGCGTCTCGCGACCAACCCGACCGACGCGCGTGCACAGTACATCGCTGGGCGCTCCTACATTAAGCTCGCGATGAACGGCGAGTCGGCCACGTCAGGCTTTTCAACGGAGAAGGCGCTGCAGCGCGGCGAGCAGCACCTCAGGGAAGTGCTCAGGTCATCGCCTAGCCATTCTGAAGCCAACTACTGGCTCGGAGGGGCCTATCTGATGGCCGGTCGTGATGCCGAGGCTCTTGAGATCATCAACCTCCTTCGCTCCGTTGATCCCGAAAAGGCTGCGGAGTTGGAGGAACTGCGCCAGTGACGCGGCTTCACGGCAACCCGTGACGGGGAAAGACCCCAATGATCTTGCTTGACTCGGCCTACAGCAGCATCCGCGAGAACGTCTTGGACTTCCCGGCTGAGCGTGGCGGCGCACTGATGGGTGTCCGCGACCGTCCCATCGTGTCGCATTTCCTGTTCGACGAGACGGCCGCAAGCACCGCGATGACGTATACGCCGTCGCGCGAATTGATCGAGACCATCAAGTCTGTCGAGACAGCTCAAGAGCTCGAGTTCAAGGGAATCCTGCACTCGCATCCGCCCGGGATTGTCAGCTTGTCCCATGGGGACGAGATCGCGATTCAGCACTTTTTCGAGCTGAACCCACACAAGAGCGAAATGTACGTTCCCCTCGCGTTTTCGGACAGGCGGAGTGAAGCGCGGAAATCGGTCGGCGCGCAGCGTCCCGATGACCCAACTCTTGAAGAATGCCTAGTCGGATACCGAGCGGTCAGGACGTCGCGCGATCAGGTCGGTTCCGGGCAGTCGAGTCGGCGTTATGGATTCCCTCCTTCGTTCGGCTCGTTTCGGCCGAGGCAATTCGAGGTTCTTGAGGAGCCAATCTCGATTCTTCCCGTTCGCGAGGGCGCGTGTCTCCTGAGCGATGCCCTTGCTGGTCAATCCCAGACCGCTCTGGTCATCAGCCAACAACTGACGCAGGTCCGAATCGACCACGTCGACCTGTTCGGCTACTCAGTTGTGGGGCACGGGTTCGACGTGATCTACCTCGTGACCGGCGACTATCCGGTGACGGGACCTGTTGTCCTGCTGACGAAGGATGGCAGTCCTTCCTGTCAGGTGCCGCTGTACTGGCACTATCTAGGCTCCGGAACGGCACACGCGATTGCTATCGCTGACGTGGCGAGGGCCATTTCGGACTCGCTGGCAGGGCTGTCGATGCCTACAAGAGTGGACCCAAAGCAGGGGCAACGACAACCCATCGCTGTGACAGATGGCTTGCGGTGATTGTCGTAACCGGCAATCCTCAGACGCGGAGGCGGTGAATGCCCACACTCGACTTGAACAAGTTGCGCGACACGATTCTCGCGAATCAACGTGACGCCGAGACGTTGCCCGTGTCGCAACAGAAGAAGGTAGTGGTTGATCGCGAAGGGCGAATCGCAGTCGGCCCACAATCGACCAGCCTGGCTGGCCCGGTCACCGAGGTGCCACAGGACACTTTTCACACGACGCCGTCCCATGCGCTACTGGAGGCAAGGCAGTACCTCCCGCCGACAACGCGGTTGGACATCATCGATGGATTCGAAGTGTTCACCTACTCCGTGGAGACGAGTTTAGGAATCAAGTTTGTGCTTGCCGCCTACTTCGATGGCAGCAACTATCAAGTTCAGCTGGTCGAACCAGAGCTCGAAAACGAGTGGAAGAGCCCCCACAGGGCACACATCTTTTCGTCGGATGGGAGGTTGTGCCTTAGCAACAGTCACGGCGGCGGTCAGCCGACTCTGCGAAGAGCGTTTGCGAAGTCAGTGGTGTGGGCTGAGGGCGTGGCTGCGATGTTGGCCGGTTCTCCAGTGTTCCCGTACTCGATAAACAACGAGGACGACCCGAGCTGACGGGAAAGAGGGCACTGCAGTGAAATTGTCGCGGTTGCGCGAGACGACGAGGCAGCGCAAGCATGAGTGTAGCGAAGGCGCGGATCATCGAGGACATCAAGAGAGCGATTGCCGAGCTGGGCGGTGCAGGTCTCCAACTGCTGGAGGCAGCCCCCGGACCTGAGGCGGATCCCATTGCCGCGCTGCCTACACTTCGATGCGACTTGGGGGCAGAGGTTGAGGTCCTGGTGTGCTGGGGAGAGCAATACCCGGTAAGTCCTCCACTGGTCATGTTGACAGACAGAAGCGACACGACCGTGTCTCTACCGCTTCGCTGGGACCTGTCAACGCCGGCGGACGAACGTCTACTTCTTGCGCTTCGCGAGCACTTCATACCGCCGGGGCCCTATGTTCGCGGTTTCGCCGACTTGTCCGGCCGTGTCCTCACACGAGATCGAGCTGTCGCAGAGGCCCTTGCGTTGCGTCAGGTATTCTCGGGTCAACCGGAGCTGGGGGGCATCGTCGAAGACGCTGTCTTCTCTCGCTCAAGCGGACTTGTGGATGGCGGCTTGAGTCGAAAGCGGGTGCTTGTCGTCGGCCTGGGCTCGGGCGGGTCATACGTGACAAACGTGCTGTGTCGCGCCGGTGTAGGTGAGTTTGTCCTCGTCGACGGCGATTCTGTGGAGCCCGAGAATCTCGCGAGGACGACGTACGAGGCGGCAGATATTGGACAGTCCAAGGCCGTCGCTCTAAAGGGACAACTTCACCGGATTCGACCTGCGGCCCGTGTCTCTGCGCTCGACCATGAGATACAGAGCCTCGGTGTCGATTCGCTCTTTGCCCTAGTGAAGTCGGTGGATCTGGTGCTGGCATTGACCGACGACCCCCACGCCCAAAGCGTGCTGAATCGCATCGCCTACGGTGCCGGAACAGCAGCCATATTCGCGTCTCTCTACGCGAAGGCTGAAGGGGGGGAGGTGGTCTTGTCGATTCCGGCACAGACCCCGTGTTACGCGTGCAGCACTGGTTACCGTCGTGAGCAACTGCGCGAGACCGGCCTGTCAGTCGATCGGCGACCGGACTACGGCACCTCGCGGCTGGTCGGGGAATCCGCTTTGGCGTGCGATATTCAGCACCTCGATTCTGTGACCATCAAGCTCTCCTTGGGAATGTTGTCAGACGACTCGGATGTATCGGCCGCCAGATTTGTGCGCGGGGCGATCGACCGCCGTTTCACGTACTTCGTGTGCGGGATGGTCCCGGACTTCTACTTCTTTCCGGCGCTGTTTCGATACGGGTCCGACGACGAAATCCAGGGGCAGTATGCATACCAGTCGGCGTGGCTGTCCCCGACGGTCAACCCCGAATGCCCGATCTGTGGAACGAGCCCCGTCGACCCGCGAAGTACGCCGATTGCAAGGGGGCCGGCAATCCCGCGAGGGTGAAGTCGGATTGCCTTGGCTGGGCCAGACCTCAGGCGTTTACGGCACACAATCGCGTCAGCGCCCGGGACGCCTGTCGAGGCCGCGCAGATCGTTGTGCCCAAAGCCGGCACGGCGGCCGTTGCCGAGGCAAGGTCGCCACAGAAGACGGCGACGGGCCCCAGTCTCTTCAGCCTCTTTTGTTTTGCGTTGCTCTTAGTTGCAGCGCTGGCGATCTTCAAGGCGCGCCAGGATCGCTCTGCAATGGTCGAACGCCCCCTTGTCGGGGCCCGAGTGACTGACGCCGTCGACCTCAATCTCAGGGCTGGTCCCGGGACTTCTGCTGCCAGGGTTGCGATAATCCCCCGAGGGTCCACAGTCGAAGTGCTGACGGAGGAAGCTCAGGTCGCAACCACTCAAGGCCCTTCTGTGTGGATTCAGATCCGCTATCAGGGCACTGTAGGCTGGGTGAACAAGAAGTTCCTCGCCGTCGCGCCTTGACTCTGGTGCCCGAGCGAACCAGCAGGTTCGCGAATTCACGGCGTCACGTCTCAAACCCACCGCCGACCGTTTCCCCGATGAGCAGTCTCGCGAACGGCCATTCGCGAGGGCGAGGGGTGGCGCGTGAGGGGGACCGTCACAGGCTACGGCGCTCCGCGGGGGGGCAGCGACTCGTGCGCGGGCAACGACCTTAGCTCCCAAAGGGAGTCGGGCTGTTAGCGGACAAATCCTGGTCTGAGACTCGACCTGGAGCGCTATAATCACGTCTCGTGACTGTGCCCCGTCGGTCGCCGTTTTGCCCCGTCTGGGCACAGTTTTGGGCACAGTCGGCGGTTAGCAGCTGAGCATTTGGAGAGAAATCCTCAAAATCCTTAGCAATTTCGACACGGTGAGGTGGCCGAGAGGCTGAAGGCGGCGGTTTGCTAAACCGTTGTAGGGCGTTAAAACCCTACCCAGGGTTCGAATCCCTGCCTCACCGCCACTTACGTTGTTCTAGCCAGAGCTTGCCTGCGGAGACATCCCCCGTCTCCAAGATATCTCCTCAAGTCTGATCGCCAGACCCTCGATCGATCGAGCACCCGAATCGCGTTCTCGAGTGCTGCCGGGCGCAGGTGCATATGCGCTGGGCCATCCCAAGTTCCCGATGCCCGGCGAGCTCCTGGATCGCGCCCGCAGTGCGCTCTGACGCCTCTTGATGCAGTCGCCACGGTTGGCTGCCGCGAGTGAGTTCAGCGCGCGGTCGAACTCGTGGTGCGCCATGCGGTTGCGTGGGTGAGTGGCAGAAGAGTCACCAGCAGGACCGCGTCCCGACCTGGCGATCTCTGCTCAGACACGCGGCATCCGGTAGCCAGCCCGCAACGACAGTCCATATTGGAGCACCGCAACGGACGAAGCGAAATGAATCGGAAGCGGTGGACCAGAGTTATGACATGGTCCGGCTTGTGCAGTTGTGTGCCGCCGTGACCGCGCTCACGGCAACTGGCTCTTGCCCATTGCTGGCGTCGGCGCCCGGCTACCCACAGGGTGGCGTGAAATTCCTTTGATGGAGACCTCATGGCCGAACGAGGCAGCTTGCATGATGCATTTGTCGATGAGCTTCGCGATGCGTACGACGCCGAGAAGCAGCTCTTGAAAGCGCTGCCGAAGCTCGCGAAGGCTTCGACGGACGAGGAGCTCCGGGCGGCTTTCGAGTCGCACCTCGAGGAGACGCGCGGCCAGGTCGAGAAGCTCGAGCAGGTCTTTGGTCTGCTCGACGAAAAGGTTCGCGGAAAGCACTGCGACGGTATCGCCGGCATCATCGAAGAAGGCAAATCGGTGATGGAGGAAGACTTCGACGATCAGACGATGGATGCCTGCCTGATCGCTTCAGGCCAGCGAGCCGAGCACTATGAGATGGCCGCTTACGGGACGCTGGTCGCGTGGGCGAAGGCGCTCGGCCACGAGGAAGCGGCGGGGCTCCTCGAGGAGATCCTCGACGAGGAGAAGGCCGCCGACGAGAAGCTCTCCGAGCTGGCTGAAGGCGGCATCAACCAGGCTGCTGGCCAGGGCGCGAGCGGGGAGGACGAGGACGACGAGAGCGAGGCTCCCGCCTCTCGCACCAGCCGAAAGAGCGCCCGGAAAAAGACCGCGAAGTCGCGCCGCTAACTTTCACCTTCGAGGGCTCGTCGGTAACGCGACGAGCCCATTTCTTTTGCATCGTCGAGAGTCCGCGCTATGGCCAAAACGAAGAAGCCCGCCCCTTCTGACACGCCCCTCCCCAAGGACGCTGATCCAAACAGTCGCGCCACGGTCTCAGGCCCTCAAGAACCGTTCGCGGGAGATAGCGCGGACGACCTGACGTCGAAGATGGTCGGCACGGCTGAACTCGTCGAGCAGCGCCCGTTCAATGCCGACAAGCCCGCGGAGTACGACCGTGAGGCGCATCTGAACCCACCTGCTGGGGAATCGTTCAAGCCGGACGATCCGATCGTCGGCTCGAGCACCGTGCAGGAGATGAACGGCTCCGAGAAGCTCGGGAGCGGTGGGCCGCCAATCGGAACCAACAAGACGATTCGGCCACTCGATTCCGTTCGCGTCGACTCGACGAACCGCCAGCTGACGACGAACCAAGGCGTTCCAGTTGCCGACAACCAGAACTCGCTCAAGGCTGGTCTCCGCGGACCCACACTTCTCGAGGACTTCATCCTTCGAGAGAAGATCACGCACTTCGATCACGAGCGCATCCCGGAGCGTATCGTTCATGCGCGAGGGTCCGGTGCGCATGGGTTCTTCGAGTGCCTGACACCTCTGACCGACATTACGAAGGCGTCTCTCTTCGCTGAAGCCGGAAAGGTGACACCGGTCTTCGTGCGATTCTCTACGGTCCTTGGCGAACGCGGCTCCACTGACACCGCGCGCGATGTGCGCGGCTTTGCGGTGAAGTTCTACACCGATGAAGGCAACTGGGACCTGGTTGGCAACAACATTCCGGTCTTCTTCATCCAGGACGCGATGAAGTTCCCGGACCTGGTTCACGCAGCGAAGCCCGAACCGCATTTTGCGATGCCGCAGGCGGCAACCGCGCATGACACATTCTGGGACTTCGCCTCACTGATGCCCGAAATCACCCACATGCTGATGTGGGCGATGTCTGACCGTGCGATCCCGCGAAGCTACCGCACGATGCAGGGCTTTGGGGTACACACGTTTCGTTTCGTAAACGCCGCCGGGGAATCTCGCTTCGTGAAATTCCACTGGAACCCGAAGGCTGGAACCCACTCGCTTGTGTGGGATGAAGCAGTGAAGATCTCGGGTGCTGATCCCGATTTTCACCGTCGCGACCTTTGGGAAGCGATTGAGGCTGGCGCTTACCCTGAATGGGAGCTCGGCGTTCAGGTCTTCACTGAGGAAGAAGCCGAAAACTTCTCTTTCGACGTTCTCGACGCAACGAAGCTCATCCCCGAAGAGCTCATCCCGGTGCGGCCCGTTGGCCGTCTTGTGCTGAATCGAAACCCGGACAACTTCTTTGCTGAGACCGAGCAAGTCGCGTTCTGCACGGCGCACGTCGTGCCGGGAATCGACTTCTCGAACGACCCGCTCTTGGCCGGCCGGATCCATTCATACGTCGACACGCAGATCTCCCGCCTTGGCGGTCCAAACTTCCACGAGATTCCGATTAATGCCCCGGTCACCCAAGCGCACAACAACCAGCGTGACGGCATGCATCGCCAGGCGATCAACCGTGGCCGAGTGGCGTATGAGCCAAACTCGCTCGCGGGCGGCTGCCCGTTTCAGGCGGGCATGAAGGGGTTCGTCTCGTATTCCGAGCCGATGGCTCCCGAAGCGTCGAAAGTTCGCGGTAAGCCCGAGAAATTCGCCGAGCACTACGCGCAGGCGCGGCTTTTCTTCAACAGCCAAACGCCGGTCGAGCAGCAGCACATCATCAACGCCTTCCGCTTCGAGCTCTCTCGCGTGCAGACGCCAGCGATTCGCGAGCGCATGGTCTCCGGGCTTCGGCATGTGGATGAGGCGATGGCTACGGCCATCGCCAACGGACTCGGCATCCGGCAGCTTCCGGACCCGATGCCGAAGGTGCTCGACGATGACATCACTCCCGAAGTCGAGCGCTCGGCGAGCTTGTCTTTGACGGCGCGGCCTGGCTCCGAGGGGATCAAGGCGCGACGCGTAGCGATTCTTGTCGCTGACGGTGCCGATGGTGCAGCGCTGCGGACTCTCGCTCAGGGGCTCTTCGAGCGCGGCGCAGTGCCGCGCTTTGTCGGACCAAAGCTCGGAGTTGTTGATGCGGGCGAAGAGCTCGAGGTCGATGTCCCCGTGGAGGCGATGCCGTCAGTGCTGTTCGACGGTGTGATCGTTTCCGGTGGCGATGCCGCACAGGTTCTTGCAGCCGATGGGCGCATGGTCGAATTCGTAAAAGACCAGTTTCGACACTGCAAGCCGATTCTCGCAATCGGCGCAGGGGCATCGGTTCTTCGAAAAGCCGGTATCCCTTCTAACCGAAAGGATTCGGGCCTCATCGAAGCCGAAGACAGCGCAGATGCGCTGCTTGCACGTTTCGGTAAGGCCCTCTCGGAGCATCGGCACTTCGCGCGGGAGACCGACCCGCCTGTCGTCTAGGCGCTCGGACGTCGAGACCGGGGCACGAGCGCTGGAAGGGCGGGGACGTGAACTTCTTCCTCGCCCAAGCGCTCGGCCAGCTCTTCGCTGCGCTGCTGCCGCCAATCCTGGTCGAACTCGTCGATGAGAAGCGGCACACATAGGCCGGCGAGAGGCGGAACCTCTCTGTGAGCGTGCCCCACCAGGCTCAGCAGCGCCACGAACAGTCCGCGGTCGACGCCCCCGCCCAGCGCGGGTGTGACCTCCGCGAGTTGTCGGCCACCACCGGCATGGCTCGGTCGCGCGAGCTCGAACCCCCCGCTCCGCACACTGGCGCAGCGACGCCGTGCGCCCGACGCCCGGGCACGCTCGACGCGTATCAGGCGTCACCCACTGGTGCAACGCGAGACCTCGACCGACGGACTCAGCGCGTAACCCTGACGTTACCAAGCGGGTATTCGAGACATGCGAGTTACCTGGACTTCGCACGAACCCGCCGTGCATGCAGTCCGTCTAACGTCCATCATGCATCCGTGCTTGCACGCACTGCTGTTGATGTGCTTGTGTCTGCTGCCTCTCCGTGCTTCCGCGCAGACGACGAGGCATGCGGGGGAGGCGATTCACATCGCGCGGCTCACCGGCCCGATCGCCATCGACGGCACGCTGAACGAGGACGGCTGGAAGGCTGCCACCAAGGTCACTACCTGGTACGAGACGCAACCGGCGGACAACACCGCGCCCACTGTAGGCAATGCCGGATATCTCGCGTTCGACTCGCTGGCGCTCTACGCCGGCTTCGAATTCGAGGATCCGAATCCGGGCGCGATTCGTGCCCCGCTCGGCGATCACGACCACATCAACGGGAATTCGACCGACTACGGCGGCGTCATTCTCGACACGCGCAACGATGGTCACTCGGCGGTACTGCTGCTCGCCAACCCGAGCGGCGTGCAGTACGACGCCGTCACCGACGATCAGGGCGGCAACGAAGACTCGTCGCCCGACTTCTTCTGGGAAGCCGCTGCGCGCATCAACAGTCACGGCTGGACGCTCGAAATCCGCATCCCGTTTTCGTCGATGCGGTATCGCAGCGCCGTCCCGCAGGACTGGGGCATTCTGCTGTATCGCAATTACCCGCGCGACTTTCGCCGGCAGTACTTCTCGGCGACGCTGCCCCGCGGCGGCAACTGTTTCATCTGCCGCGCGAATGTGCTCGAGGGGCTCGACAGGCTGCCGTCGCGCGGACACATCGTGGCCGCGCCGTATGTGACGGCGACCGGCGGGCGCACGGCCGCGGTCATCGGCGACGCGCTCGGGAGCGCAATTGCCGACGGGCGGATCGGCGCCGACGTGAAGTGGACGCCGAATGCCGACAACGCCGTGGACCTGACGGTTCAGCCGGACTTCTCGCAGATCGAGAGCGACACGGCGCAGATCTCGGCCAACGAGCGCTTCGCGTTGTCATTCGCCGAGAAGCGGCCGTTCTTCCTCGAAGGTGTGCAGTTGTTCGCGACACCGCTTCAGGCCGTCTACACCCGCACGATCACGTCGCCGCGGTGGGGCGCTCGGGCGACAGGCAAGGCCGCCGGCACCGACTACACCGTGCTCGCGACCGACGATCGCGGCGGTGGCCTCACGGTCGTGCCGGGTCCACTCGACTCGAGCACGGCGGATCAGCCGGCGGAGTCGACCGTCCTCATCGCGCGGGTGAAGCGGACAATCGGCGGCAACTACCTCGGCGCCATCGCGACGGACCGGGAGTCGCGGGACGGACAGGGATTCAGCCGGCTCGTTGGTCCCGACTTCCTGTGGCGGCCCACGCGCGGAGACAAGATCGTGGGGCAGTGGCTCGTCACCACGTCCACGGCGCCAACACGCAGCGACCTGTATGCGGAATGGAACGGTCAGCACCTGCAGGGCACCGGCTCGTCGCTGACGTGGAGTCACGACTCGCGACACCTTGACACCTTCGCCGGGGTCAAGATGATCGGCGACGGATTCCGCGCCGACGTCGGCTTCATCCCACAGGTCGGCTATCGCTCCGCCAACGGCACCGCCGGGTGGACGATGCGGCCGAGCGGTGTCATTCGCCGCGCCCGGACGTTCGTCGATGCCGAGCGCCTCATCGATCGCAATGGTCGCCTCATTCAGCAGACGACCGATGTCGGTGTCGGTATGGACACGACGCTGGGCGGCTTCATCCGCGTCAAGTACGAGGACGATCGGTTCCAGACTGGCGGCATCGAGCTGCCGCGTCGGCAGGCGGTCTATACGGTGCGGTTCAACCCCGGACGCCGGCTCGCGCAGGTGCAGGTGGAGGGAACGGCCGGCGGTGAAGTGGACTTTGCGAACTCGCGCCCGGCGCGCGGCGCGACGGTCAACCTGACGGCGACCGTCGTACCGAACAACCGGCTCGAAGTGAGTCTGGTCGCGAACCGGCGATGGCTCAGCGTGCGTCAAGCGGGGCCGTCGGAGCGCCTCTTCACCGCGTCAGTCGACCGTGTGCGCGCGACATGGTTGTTCAACGCGCACGCGTTCATCCGCGTCGTCTCGCAGTACGTTGCCGTCGATCGCGACCCGCTCCTGTATCGCGACGCGGTGCTGCGGCACGACGGTGCGTTGACCGGCTCGGCCCTCTTCGCCTACAAGCTCAATTGGCAGTCCGTGCTGTTCATCGGCTACGGCGACGACCGCGAGGCCGACGATCAGCATCGGCTCAGGCCGATGGGCCAGCAGCTGTTCGTCAAGGTGTCCTACGCCTTCCAGCGATAGGCCCGCGTAACACGCGTCGATCAAACCGCCGCCGCGAGGAGCCGGCCGCGAACCACGACCGCCGCGGGCTCGCGCAGGGCGGAAACGTCCTCTCGCGGATCATGCAGGTAGGTCACGAAGTCCGCACATCCGCCAGCACCGGCCGGGGTGAAACCGAGCCACGCGCGGGCATTCGTCGACGCCGCACGCAATGCCTGGTCGGCGCTCAGGCCGAAGCGCGTGATCCAGTGAAGCTCGTCGACGAACGTGCCGACCCTGACTTCGTCCGACCCTGCCAGGATCGGCACGCCCCGCGCGTGCGCCTCCGGCAGCAGGTGGCGGATGCGATCGAGCTGGCCGCGGACGTAGGCGCCAACCGGGGATTGCTGATCGACGAGCGTTCCGAGGTGCTTGTGCGCGGTCGCCAGGGTCAACACCCATGCGACCTGCCGGTCCGCCATCTCGCGGACGAGATCCGGAGTGAGCACCATCCCGTGCTCGATCGAATCGACACCGGCGGCGACCAGGTCCGGGGCGCCCAGCCCGGTCGAATGCGCCATCACCCGCGCACCGTCAGCGTGCACGGCGCTGACGAGCGTCTTCAGCACGTCGCGCGAATACGTGGGCGGCGCGGCGAACCAGTTCCCGTCCGGCCCGGGGAAGTCGCCGATGATCTTGACCCACGCGGCACCCGCACGCACGTCCTCCAGCGCCGCGATGACGAGCGACTCCGCATCGACGAAGTGACACACGTTCGGATAGCCGCGCCCCGGAGGCGCGAGCAACCTGCCCGCACGCTGCAGGCGCGGGCCGTCCGCCAGCTGTGTCGGCACGCCACCCCACGCACACCCCGCGTCGCGGAACGCGAGGACGCCCGAGCGACGATGCGCCGCCGCATTTGCCGACATCAGCGCCTCGCTGCCGTCCGCATGCGGCATCACCTTCCCGAAGTTCATCGTCAGGTGAACATGCGCGTCGACGAGGCCACCGGGCAGCACGAACGCGCCGGGCACGTCTTGCGCGCCGTCGACAGGTTCCCGCCCAACGACTCCGTCGCACACCCAGAAGTCGGCTGGTTCGCTCGTGTCCGGGAGGACGACGGCACGGATGTGCCAGACGTCGCGGTGTTCTGACATCGTCCTCTCCTACGTGGCGAAGGGGAACGCGGATGTCGCCGCCGACGGGAAGAGCGGGTCAAGCGGAATGCCAGCTGCCGGTGGTGACGGCTCGGCGGTCTACCGACGGCGTGAGCCAGCCGGTGCGAGATGGCTGGTGGCGACATGCGGAACGCCACCAGCCGGGTGAGAACAGGCGCAGTGACGCGGCTAGCCGACGCGGGCCCAGCCCTTCATCTGCAGGTTCAGCATCGACGTCATCGCCCAGAGATCGATCTGGATATCCGGGTTCACGTCCTTCGCGTCGATCTTGCGGCCGCCAAGCGCCTGGCCGCACGCACGGAACTCCACGCCCGCCTGCTTGAGCGCATGGATCAGCGCGATGTTGGGGTTGTCCTTCCCGTACCGCGCCTTGTACGCCTCGTTCGTCATCACGATGTCGAAGTCTGGATTGCGCTGGTGGAACATCACCACGAGGTGCCGATGCTCCTTCGGCACGTTGTATTTGCCGAGCGTGTTCAGGTACCGCGCGATCGTCGGCAGCATCGGGTTCACTTCCGCGTCCCGATCCTTCGCGCCATTCGATACGGAGAAGAGGATCTTGTAATCGATCTTCGGGTCGGGCAGCTCCGCGGCGCCCGCGACGTCGCGCGCGGGCTCGTACCCGGGCACCAGCAGCGTGCTCTTGTTGTCGGCTGCGCGCATCGCGCCGTTCGCGCCGAGCGTGAGCAGCAGGGCGGTCGTCAGGCCTGTCGCAATCATCTTCTTCATCGGCAACTCCATCAGGACGGACCGGTCTCGTCCCGTAAGGGGCGATTCTCGCTCAAATCGGGGACTCGGGATTGGGAATTCGGACCTTGGGCCGGAAGAGCCACAGGTCGGGGCGGGGGCTGAGGACTCGACTCGCCCGGATGTCGGGAGAGGGCGAGGGCGCGGCTGAGATCGGGGACGGCACTCCTGGCGTGCGTTTCAGCGTGAGCGTGTCAGCGTGCGGCCGCGAACGGGCGCCCGCTCGGGCGCGGAGCGCACACCCGTGACGAGCGCTCTTCGCGCGAGCACCCGAGTGGGCTGTCCGCGGACAGGACCCGCCGAACGCCCAGGCTGAAGCGCACTTCAGGAGGGGAGCCCGGTGCTCCTACTTGTTGCGTGCGGCCTGGACCTCGACCTCGAGCAGCGCGCCCGGGGTAACGAGCGCCGCCACCTGCACCGTGGTGCGAGCCGGCTTGTTCGGCTGATCCGCCGTGCCGAAGTACTTGTTGTACGCCGCGTTCATGCCCTGGAAGTCGAGCCTGCCGTCCGCACCCGCCACCATGTAGACGCGCATCATGACGACGTCGCCCATCCCGAGGCCCTGCGCCTTGAGCGCCGCCTGGACCTTCTGGAAGGCACTGTCCGCCTGCTCGGTGGTGTTGCCCCACACGGCCGGCGTGTTGGTCGCACGGTCCGCAGGCTTGGTCGGCGACGGCAGCTGACCACTGACGTACAGGGTGTCGCCCACCCACACGGCGTCGGCGATGCCGCCTGGATTGGAATTCTGGATGTGCTTCACCTGGGCGAAGGCCGGCGTCGCCACCGCGACGGCAGCCGCTGCAAGAACGGCAAGGATCGTTGCGCGCATTCGAAAGCTCCTTTGCTGAAAAACGAGCGAGAAATCCGAGGGCGATTGTCGCTCAACTCGCTGCACGTTGCACACACGCGCCACAAGGCGCAACAACAGGGGCTCACCTCTGGGCCGTTGGCGCAACCCCGTCCAGACCTCCCGCCGCGCATCGTGATGGCCGACACTGAACCGCACCGAGACCAGGGCACGGACATTTCCGTCGACAGCGTCGTTGGATCCGCGGCACGGACCGACAAATGCGCACGCCGCGGCGAGACGAACCGGTGACAGGTGAAATGATGAAGAACTCGCCCATTCCTTAGGAAACGCTGCGGCGCACGTTCGCCGCCCCACACGCCGTGGCCGGGGTACACCGGTTGCTCCCTCGATGAACGCTCCACGCTTCGCCACTACACGGAGGGTCCATTGCCACGAATGCTGTCTCGGGCGCTGCTCCGCAGCCTCGCACTCATCCTCATACTCGCACCGGTACTTTCCGCGCAGTCGTTCCAGGGAGGCGTGCGCGGCACGTTGAAGGACGCGCAGGGCATCATTCCCGGTGCGACCGTCGTACTCCGCAACCCGGACACGGGCGTTGCCCGCGAGACGATCACGAACGAGTCGGGCGAGTACGCGTTTCCGGCGGTTGACCCCAGCACCTACACGATCAAGGTCGACGTGCCTGGTTTCGCACCCTACACCAACCCGAACGTTCGCGTCGGCACGCAGAGCTTCATCACGCTCGACATCACGCTGAGCGTCGGCAACCTGCAGGAGGACATCACGGTCACCGGCTCGGCTCCGCTGATCGAGACAACGAACGCGTCGCAGGGCGGCACCATCGATGTCAAGGACATGCAGGAGATTCCCTCCGAAGGTCGCAGCGTGTTCCTGATGGCGACGCTGCAACCGACGGTCGTTGCCAGTGGCAACGCGCGCTGGAACCGCATGCAGGACCAGACCGGCAACTCGGCCCTGTCGATGGGTGGCGGCGCCGTGCGCGCGAACAACTTCCTCATCGACGGCTTCCCCACCACCGACCTGCAGAACCGCTCGTCGGTCAACCCGTCGATGGAGGCGCTCCAGGACTCGCGCGTGCAGATCCACACGTACGACGCCGAGATGGGACGCACCGGCGGCGGCGTGATGAACATGACCGCCCGCTCTGGTGGCAACCGCTTCTCGGCCTCTGGCTACACCGTCGTCCGTCCCAAGTCGCTGCAGGAGCAGTTCCTCGTGCCGCGTCTGCTGGGACAACCGTTCCTTCGCGAGGGATGGCAGAACGGCGGCGGCGCCGTGGGCGGTCCAATCCTGAAGAACAGGACCTTCTTCTGGCTCGCCGGTGAGGGCTACACCAACGATCAGCCGCAAGCCGCGGCGTTCAGCGTGCCGTCGATGCAGACTCGCGTCGGCGACTTCTCGGGCCTTACCCGCAACGGACAGCCGTTCTACCTTCGCGACCCGCTCTCCAACCTGCCGTGCAGCAACACGGCCGGCGGGCCGGGCTGCTTCCCGGGCAACGTGATCCCGGGCAGCCGTCTCAACGCGACCGGACTCGCGATCGCCGGCTACATGCCCGAGCCCGACGTGAACGTCGACAACGGCTCACAGAACTTCAGCCGGACGGTGATCCTGCCGAACACCGCCTATCAGTACACGCTGAAGGTGAACCACAACCTGTCGGCGGCGAATCAGCTGAGCGGGTTCTACCTGCGCCAGGTCACCAACGAGAACAGCGCGAACTACAACCCGGTCTACAAGTTCGTCGGCAGCCAGTACCTGCTGAAGCGCGCGAACCACACGGTCGTGCTGAACGACACGTGGGTCCTCAATCCGTCGACGGTGCTCTCGGTGCGAGGCGGCTGGAACCAGTTCCTGGACAACAACGAACTGCCCGAGCCGTTCGACGCCACGTCGCTGTGGAAAGACAACCCAGGCTTCACCGGCCAGTTCACCGATGCGAATCGGTTCCCGACTACTTCGCTGACCGGCTACCGCGGCACCGGGTGGACGAACCGTGCGAACAACACCTACTACCAGTACGGCGGCAACGGCTCGCTGAGCAGGCTGGCGGGCACGCACAGCCTCAAGGCGGGCGCGGAGTACCGCGTGCTCGGGCTGAGGTCGTTCAGCTACGGTGCGTCGACCGGGAGCTTCACCTTCGACGGGCGCTTCACCGGCAACGCCCTCGCCGACATGCTGCTGGGATATCCGGGCTCCGGCAACATTCCGGTGTCGGCGGCGCTCGATGGCTACATTCGCTACGCCGCGGCATTCGTGCAGGACGACTGGCGCATCAGCGATCGGCTGACGCTCAACTACGGCCTCAGGCTCGAGCACGAAACGAACCTGCAGGAGCGCAACAACCGGATCACCACCGACTTCGCGATGAACACGCTGAGCCCGCTCAACGGCCTCGTGAACGTCATCGATCCGATCACCGGCCAGCGGCGCGACATCTACGGCGGCCTGGTCTTCGCCGGCCAGAACGGCGCACCCACGCAGCAGGGGGGCACGCGCCCGGCACAAGTGTCGCCGCGTGTCGGCCTGGTCTACACCATGGCGGAGGGTCTGGTGCTGCGGGGCGGCTGGGGCACCTACGTCTCCCCGTGGAACTACCCGTCGGCAGGCACATCCTCATGGGCGCAGTACGGCTACTCGGCAACGACGACGCTGCAGCAGTCATCGTCCGGCGTGCCGATCACGTCACTGTCCAACCCGTTCCCCGGAGGGATCCTCCAGCCCACCGGCAGTTCACTCGGCATGCTCACCAACGTGGGCCAGGCCACGAACGTGTTCCTGCCGAACAAGGGCACGCCCAAGGCGCAGCAGTACTCGGTCGATGTCCAGAAGGAACTGCGCGGCGGAATCATGGTCGGCGCCGGCTACACGGGCCTGACCGGCAGCGACCTCTCATACCAGACCACGATCAACATCAACCAGCTCGATCCCAAGTACCAGACGATGGGGATCAACACGTTGCAGTCGGTGCCGAACCCGTTCTACGGGGTGGCCCAGGCGGGTGGCTTCGCGAGCCGGCAGACGATTGAGCTCGGTCAGCTCCTCAGGCCGTTCCCGCAGTTCGGCGACCTGCTGTGGACCGGCGCCACCGGCGCGCGCTCGCAGTACCACGCGCTCATCCTCCAGGGGCGCAAGCGCACGGACAAGTACTGGGGCGTGAACGTGAACTACACGTTCAGCCGCCTCAGCGACAACCAGGTCGGCGCCAGCAACTACTACTCCGCCTCCCCAGGCGTGCAGAACAACTACGTGCTGATCCCGTGGTCGTCCTACTACGACCCCGACGCGGAGTACAGCCGCAGCCTGCTCGATTCGCCGCACAAGCTCACGATCGCGCCCACGGTGATGCTGCCCTTCGGCGACGGGAAGAAGTGGCTGCAGGCCAGCCGCATCGGCAACGCGCTGCTCGGCGGGTGGTCGATCACGGCGGTGTCGCAGTTCCAGAGCGGGTTCCCGGTCGGCGTCAGCCAGAACGTCAACGGCACGCAGTTCCTCTTCGGCGGCGCCATCCGGCCGAACCTCGTTCCGGACGTGCCGATCCTCGCCGACGGCAACATCACGAGCCGCATCGAGGCGAACCCGACCGACAACCAGTACTTCAACCTCGCCGCATTCCAGGCGGTGCCGATCAATGCGTTCGGCAACGCGCCGCGCACGCTTCCTGGCGTCCTTTCGCCGCGACGCACCTCGTTCAGCATGTCGGCCGCCAAGCAGGTGGCCCTGCCCGGTCGTGCCTCGCTCTCGCTGCGGCTCGAGCTCCTGAACCCGCTGAACATCGTCCAGTGGCAGGCGCCGGCGAGCGTGGCATTCGGCAACTCCAACTTCGGGCAGCTCCGGGATCAGGCCAACACCATGCGCTCGGTGCAGTTCACGCTTCGCCTCTCGTATTAGGAGCAGAGATGACATTGAAGAAGACCGACAACGCGCCACTGACCAGGCGCTCGTTCCTCGAACGCTTCGGCATGGTCGGCGGCTCCGCGCTGGTGATGAGCGCCATGCACTCGTGGGATCTGCTTGGCGCACAGGCCGGGCCGCGGCCGCAGCTCTCCGGCAGGCCGAAGAATGCCCGCGTCATCATCCTGGGCGCCGGCATCTCGGGGATGACTGCGGGATACGAGCTGTCGAAGCTCGGGTACGACGTGAAGATCCTCGAGGCGCGCGACCGCGTCGGCGGCGTGAACTGGTCGGTGCGCAGGGGCGCCACGCACACGGAGCTCGGGCCGAACGGGGAAACGCAGGTCTGCACGTTCGATGAGGGGATGTACGTCAACGCCGGTCCGTGGCGGATCCCGCACTGGCACGAGGGGGTGCTCGGCTACTGCAAGGAGCTCGGCGTGCCGCTCGAGATGTTCGTCAACGAGGCGGAGGCCTCCTACTTCTACTACGAGGGGGACAACATCGGCCCGCTCGCCAACCGGCGCGTGCGGCTCCGCGAGGTGAAGGCGGACATGATCGGCTACACCTGCGAGCTGATGGCGAAGTGTGTCAGCCAGGACAGGCTGGACATGCCGCTCACCGCGGATGACAAGGAGAAGTTCGTCGACTTCCTCGTCAACGAGGGCTACCTCGACGCAGCGGATCACGCGTATCGCCAGAACACGGGTCGGGGCCCTGGCGACCCGCACGACTTCAAGGCGCTGCTGCAGTCAGGCTTCGGCCTGCGGATCCGATCCGTGATGTCCGGCACCGGCCAGGCGCCGATGTTCCAGCCGATCGGCGGCATCGACAACTTCCCCAAGGGCTTCCAGCGCGCGCTCGGCGACAGGATTCAGCTGCGCATGGAAGTGCAGTCGGTCAGGCAGAGCGAGTCGGACGTGAAGGTCACGGTCCGGAACCTCACGACCGGCCAGGTGCAGACGCTCGTCGCCGACTACTGTGTGTCCTGCCTGCCACTCACGGTCCTCGGCACGCTGGACGTCAACCTCTCGACGGAAACCATGGCCGCCGTGAAGGCAACGCAGTACAGCCCGAGCGCGAAGATGGGGCTGCAGATGAAGCGGCGCTTCTGGGAAGAGGACGATCGCATCTTCGGCGGGCATCTCTATTCGAACCTGCCGTTCGGCGAGTTCTCCTATCCCTCCAACGGCTACTTCGGGCAGAAGGGCGTGCTCCTCGGCTTCTACGGCAACGGCCGCATGCAGAACGTCGTCGAGATGCCGGTCAAGGACCGGGTCGAACACGTGCTGAAGCACGCAAGCAAGGTCCACCCCCAGATCCGGACCGAGTTCGAGAGTGCGTACTCCGTCTTCTGGGAGAAGGTGCAGTACAGCCTTGGCGCGTTCTCGGGTGGTGGCGGGCGAGCCTCGGCGAACGGCAACGACAGGCTCTCGGTGATAGGGCGGCCAGACGGCCGGATCTATCTGGGGTGCGCTGCGGTGAGCGGCGACGGGTCGTGGATGGAGGGTGCGGTCGGCGCGGCGTGGAAGCAGGTGAAGGCGCTGCACCAGCGAGCGATGGCGAGCTGAGGGCGTTCCGAATTCAGAGGTTCGAACTCAGAAGTCAGAACTTGGAGTGCGGGGTCGGAGGTCTGGAAGGTGAAAAGCCGCGAAGGCACGGAGAGTGCCTTCGCGGCAGAGAGGTCGAACCGTTCTTACTTGGTGACGTTGATCGTGAGGCTGTCACCGCCGGTCAGCGCACCGTCGTCCGCGAGCGCGCGGATCACGTAGGTGCCTGGCTCGGAGAACGTGACCTTCACCGGGATGCGGCCGTCAGCCGGCATGGCCGGCGGAATCCAGAGCGGAGCCCAGGGCGAATTGGCACCCGCGCGGGTGTCCTCCCACGGCTTGATCTGATCCGGCGTGAACGACACCTTGCCAGCGCCGCGGTAGACGAACCACGACAGGTGCAGGCCGACGTTCTTGCCGACCGTGATGCGGGTGGGCGGCGCCATCGCCACGCGGGCGAGACGCTGCGCGGCGGCAGCGGCTGCTGCCTGCGCCGCAGCCGGGTCTGGCGGCGCATCGGTGCGACCGACGGCCGATCCACCACCCTGCAGTCCGCCACCCTGGCGCCGACGCGGCACGCCGTCGTCGGTCACCTTGGCGACGAGGTCCACGGTCTCGCCGACCTTCACGGTCCGTGTCTTCTGGCCTTCGATGGCGACGACCGGCTGCTTGTTCGCGCGGATCTCCGGGCTGCTCGATCCGGCGCCGAGCGCACCGGTCTCCGACGCCTTCACCACGTCGTCGACCTTGTAGTCCTCGCGAAGCGAGGCGTAGGCCTTCTCCGTCACGCCGTTCGTGGTGAGCGTCCAGATCAACTCGTCCTTCGGGGTGAACGTGGCGGGCACCTTCACACGGAAGACGAAGCGATTGCGGCGCGGGAGGAAGTGCGTCGGCTGCCCCTGATCGGGGTTACCCGGAGCGAAGCTGTTCGCGGCCCCGACCGGAACGTCCAGCTCCTCTTCCCAGTTGCGGTTCATGTAGCCGAACAGGAAGTACTTGGAGCCGTCCGCGTCCTCCTCCCACCCTTCATAGGCAGGAGCGACGTTCTGTCCGCTGTTGTAGCTGAGCGACTGGGCGCCGGCCAGGGCCGGCCACACGACGAGTGCGAGCGCGCCGACGAGCGCGCGAACCTGATTCTTCATGGTCCGTGAGTCCGATCCTTCCTGGAAAAGCGGGAACACGCGCCACCGCCGGTCGCGGGGCCAGCAGAAGCGTAGCATTTTCTGCTGGTGCGCGACCGACGGCGGCGGGTCTATCGGAAGTTGAGGGTTACTGCTGCTGCCCCTGGTTCTGGGTTGGACGCGGGGCGGCCTTCATCTGCTGCGCGACGACGCCGCAGAGCGGGCAGCCGAGGATGACGTCCTTGCCCGGGTTCGCCGCGACGCGGGCACGCATCTCTTCCTGGAACTGCTCCTCGGTGAGAGCCACGCGGTTGCCGAGGTCGATGAACATGTTCGTGATCGACCGGTTGCCCGAGCCCGACCAGTTCCGCGGATCCGGCACGTTCTTGTTCCCGGCTGTGTTGTCGAAGTACGCGATGATGTGGAGGATCGTGCCCTTCGGCAGGATCGGGGCGGCGTCGTCCGTGTAGCTGTAGCCACGCACCCAGTTGTGGTCGTAACCGACGCACGAGAGCGTCTGGATGTTGTAGCCCCAGATCGCCTCGAGGCACATGCGGTTGCCCGGTGCATGGAGGTGCGGCTCGAACGAGATGATCTTCGTCGGCTCGTTCAGCACCGTGTAGGCGTGCAGCTGCTGATCCTTCTCCATCGCCTTGATGTCGATGTCGACGCCGTTGCCCAGGCCGAACACCGCCCGCTTGTAGGTCGGCTTATAGCCCTTGGGCGCGAGCTTGTAGCCGAACTCGAGGTGCGACGTGACGTCCTTGCCGCTCGAGTGCGTGTGCAGCGAGTCGGAGAAGATCCACGAGCCCTTCTTCAGGAGCACGGCAGATTTCGGATCGAAGTAGTCAGGGTTGCGGCCGACCTCGTGCACCGGCCAGTTCACGACGTTGTCGCTGCCGGCGACCGTCTCGAGCTCGGTCGGAACGTAGTCTGCGCCGGGCTGCGTGCGGTAGATCAGGTGGTGCCACACGAAGAGGCCGCCGACGGTATCGCGCCCGCCGTTGTGCATCGTGGCGTTGTTCACTTCCTTGATCTCGACGGCGAGGACGTACCGATCCTCATCGAGCGGGATCGGCACCGGCTCGATCTCGCCCCACCAGTCGGGCGAGTTCGCCTTGACGACGATGTCCTTGGTCTTGACGATCAGATCGGGGGTGCCGATGCGCCAGGTGTTGGCGTCGGCGTACTGCTTCGGCGGCGGCATGTCCGCGGGGTTGCCGCGCGGGGCGCCGCTGTCGGCCCACTTCGCAACCTTCGCGACTTCGGCCGCGCTCAAGGATGGATCGTCCTTGTACTTCTGGATGCCGATGTTCTTTTCCATGTACCACGGCGGCATCACGCCGGCGTGGGGTCCGATGCCCGTGCGCTGCTTGATGGCGCGCGCCCAGGGACGAACCTCCTCGTACGTGGTCAGCGGCATCGGTCCACCGCCACCGGGGCGATGGCAGTTCTCACAGCTCCGCTGAATGATGGGAGCGATGTCCTTCGTGTAGGTAATCTCCGGCGCGCCGGCACCAGCCGACTGCTGCGCCTTCAGGCCGGACGGGGCTCCGAGGCCGGCAGCCGTTGCTGCCGCCAGGCCGAGACCCAGCGTCCACTTCCAGTTCAGTCTCATCACGCGCTCTCCTTGTTCACCAGACCGAGGCTCCGCGGTGCGCCATGTGCGCACGACTAATAGGAGTGCTGGCGGGTGAGCAAGGGACATGCCCGAGCTGGACATGACAAATTCCGCACGAATTCAGATTTGTCGCAACATGTCGCGGGTAATTTTCCAGGGCGCGTGCGGAGTATTCCGCGAGCCGTCGGGACCGACGGGCCTGAATGCGAGCGACGTCGTGGAGACGACGCGTCGATCGATGCGGGAGGGTGAGGGCGGGAGCGGGGCGCGCGGACGCGCCCCGCTGCTTTCCTTGAAGAACGGCTGAAGCGCTTAGCGCTTCTTGGCGGCCTTCTTCGTCGCCTTCTTGGCGGTCTTCTTGGTTGCCGTCTTCTTCACAGCCTTCTTCGCAGCCTTCTTCGCCACAGATCGTCCCTTTCCGGCGCGCTTCGATGCGCCTTTCTGTTTGTGCTTCGCCCCTGCGGCCTTCTTTGCCGGGGCGTTCTTCCTGGTGGACGCGACCTTCTTGGTCTTTCCACCCGACCGCGCGGGCGCCTTCTTGCGCCTCGCTGCCGCTTTGCGCGGAGTCGACTTGACCGGAGCCGGGGCCGCCGCAGGCGCATGTCCTGCCTCGCTCGCTGCGGCCGCATCCAGATCGAGGTCCAGTGCCTCGTCCGACGCGTCGAGATCGCTCAGGTCCGGTCCACCGGTGAGATCGTCATCCGGGAGATCGAGTCCGCTGTCATCAAAGTCCGTCATGGTCCGCCCTCATTCGCGTCGACGCTATGTCGCCGCATGGAAACGATGTGCGGCGCTAGTGTGAAGACGCCGTACGCCGCTGTCAATGGCGATCGCGTGCCGTTCACGCTCGTTCGCCACGACCGAACATCCTCACACCCGCGGTACCCGCGATCGCATCGTCGCGACCGAGGCGCGAACCCATGCTGCGAGCGGCGTGCTCGCAATCCCGAACTCCGTCGCGAGCGCGCGCGTGTCGAAGTCCGAGTCGAAGGTGTCGTACGCCGCGAGCAGCGGCAGTACTTCCGGCGGCACTCCGGGGACGGCTTCCCCCGGTGCCACGTGTCGGACCGGAATCGGACGGCTCAAGGCCTCCTCATACGTCCGCACCACGTCAAGCCATGTCACGGCGTCCGGACCGCCAATCGCCAGGTGCCGGTCCCGGGCCGCGTCGTTCGTCACCGCGGCGACCGCGAACTGCGCGACATCGTGCTCGGCGACGAAGGCGTGGCGTCGACGTCCCTCGCCGACGATGACCACCTCGCGTCCCGCAACGGCTGGCGCACCCACCACGACGCCCGGCCACGATTCCATGAAGGCGTTCGGCGCGAGCACGGTCCACGTGAGCCCGCTCGCCTTCAGGTGCGCCTCGCTCTCCGCCTTCGCGCGGACCAGCGCGATCGGCGATTCCATCGACGCACCCCACACCGACGTGTAGACGAAGCGGTCGACACCAGCCTCGCGTGCGGAGTCGATCAGCGCCCTCGTCCCGTTCACGTCCACGGCCTCGACCGTGTCATCTCCACCGCGACGCACGCTGTTCGCCGTCGTAATCACGATATCGGCGCCAGCACAGGCACTCGACAGTGACGCGCGATCCTTCAGATCGCCCATCACGATCTCGGCGCCCATGCGCCGGAGCATTGCGTGTCCCGATCCCGCACGACACAAGGCGCGCACCTTCACGCCTCTCGAGAGCAACTCACGTGCGATGCGGCCTCCGAGCGGTCCCGTGCCGCCGACCAGTAACACCATGCGTCCTCGCGTCTCGCGATCCACACGCGATCCGCGACGTCGAGCATCACTGTACAGATTTTTCTTTTCGAGTACAACGAAGATCTTGCGTTCGAATTCGAATCGTGGTCGTCAAGCACACGAGCGATCGCACCCATGATGCGCGTACACGATCGAGAACGAGAGCGTCAAGGCAACGGCGGACGATCGCGGTCACCTCTCGAGACGCGTGATGCAGCACGGCGCGCGTACGGCGTCGTGCCTGGGCCGCAGCAGATGAACGGGTACCGCACGGGCGCTGCCGTACGGCCGGAAGATTGCTGACATCAATCGACGTGGCTGCCGCGCCGGACACGAACCGCCTCGTCGCGTCGCTGCTGCGCGACCTCGCTGCGGCGCAGACCTCTGAGCAGCGCCGCTGGGGTTACAAGCGCGCAGCCGCCGCCATCCTCGACCTGCCCGAGCCGCTCGAACGGTACGTCGAGAGCGACGGCTCGCTGCGCAAGATCCCGAACATCGGCCCTTCGTCCACGCGTGTCATCCTCGAGGTGCTCCGCACCGGTCGGTCCGCCACGGTCGATGCCGCGCTCGCGGAGAGCCCGACCCGCACGCGCGCCGACGTCGACAGACGACGCGCCTGGCGATCGAACTTCCTGAGCGGCGCACAGGTCGCCGCGGCGTTGCGAGATCCAACGCTTCGAGGCCCACGCCCGTCCGCCTATCGCGGAGACCTGCAGATGCACTCGACGTGGAGTGATGGCCGCGAGCCGATCGTGGCGCTCGCCGATGCCTGCCTGTCCAGGGGCTATCGCTACTGCGCGATCACCGATCACTCGTACGGCCTGCCGATCGCGCACGGAGTGTCGATGGAGGACCTGCGTCGGCAGCACGCGGAGATCGACGCGGCGAACGCGCGCTACGCCGGCCGGTTCCGCGTCCTCAAGGGCATCGAGGCAAACATCCGTGCGGACGGCACGCTGGACATGACCGAGGTCGAGCGGGCCGACCTCGAGATCGTCGTTGCGTCACCGCACTCGGCGTTGAGAAGCGCCGCGGATCAGACCGCGCGGATGATCAGCGCGGTTCAGCAGCCTGGCGTGCACATCCTCGGGCATCCGCGCGGGCGCATGTTCTCGTCGCGACCCGGCATCCAGGCGGACTGGGAGGCGGTGTTCCGCGCCGCGGCCGACGCCGACGTGGCGATCGAGATCGACGGCGATCCATCACGGCAGGACATCGACTTCGAGCTCGCCCGTGTGGCGGTTCGCGCCGGCTGCCTGATCGCGCTCGACAGCGATGCGCACGCGCCGGGCGAGCTGGCCTATGCGGAGATTGCGCTCGCACATGCGCGCCTCGCCGGCGTGCCCTCGTCGCGCGTGATCAACACGTGGTCGCTGGATCGGCTGCTGGCCTGGTCGGCAGCCAGGCAGGCGGCCATCAGATCGACAGGGAGCGCGCCTTCAGCTCCCGATGGTTCAGACCGGCAGCGCGATCGAGCTTCTCGACGATCGCGGGGAGCGAGATCCTGAACCTCCACTCGTGCGCCGCACCGCCGGCGGACTCGAACGCGTCACGCCAGGCCGACCACCACGGCGCCACGAACCCCGCGAGCGGCTCGATGACGACCACATGGCCACCGCTGGAGGCATGATCGAGCAGCCGCGCAAGCAGCGCGTCGCGCGAGGGGGCCTCGTCGATCTCGTTGACGGCAAATGCCAGCAGCACGCCCTGCCCGCGCGCGGACGCGCGCGCGGGCGCACGAGGCGCCGGGCCGCGTGACGACTGCCCGGTGCAGGTCACGCGCGTCAGATCGTCGACGCGGAGCGTCGCGCGATACGCCAGATCCGCATAGGTCCGTCGCGCTTCCTCGATCGCCCACGGATGCCGGTCGATGCCGACGACACGGGGCGGACGATCGCACGCTGCCACCCACCCCGCCCCTGATGCGCCGGTGCCACAACCGAGGTCAGTGATGCTGGACACGGTCGTGAACGGCGCCCCGAGCTGACGCACCACCTCGCGAACGAGCAGGAAGTGCAACGGTCCGTAGAAGAGGGCGAATGCTGCGCGCTTGCCCGCGCCGGAGAGCGCCGCACCCTCTTTCAGCCTCGACCGTCGCTCGACGTACGTGGACGACAGCGCACGGAGCGCGCGTGCCACTTCCTGGAAGGTGAGGTCCGCCAACTGCCGCGCTTCGAGCGCGGCGACCCATCGTTCGAATGACTCGTCCATGTACGGTCGGTGCTTCCTCTCACCGCGTCCAGAGCAGTACACCTGCTCGCTGTCGTACGCATAGCCGCGCACCGGTCAGACCAGCCCGGCTGCGCGTAGTCCGGTATCGCGCTTGCTATCTGCCTCCATTGTCGTGCTGATACGACGACAGGAGGACTCTCGATGCGAACGATTCGTACGCTGCTCGTAACCACGCTCGTCTCCATGCTGGCGGTCACGCCGTCGGTGTTTGCCCAGGAACGTCACGCGGTGAATCCATCCGCGCTGGCGCAGACGGTGACGGATCAGGTGGCGAAGCAGGATGCCGACCGCGCCACCATCCACGAGGCGCTCAGCCGCCCGGAGGTCCGTGAGCTCGCGGCGAAGTCCGGCGTGAACCTCGATCGGATGCAGGCATCCATCGACACGCTGAGCGGCCCGCAGCTGGCACAGGTGGCATCAGCGGCACAGCAGGTGAACCAGGCCTTCGTCGGCGGTGCTTCGACGGTCGTCATTTCGACCACCACGATCATCATCGCCCTCCTGGTCGTCATCCTCATCGTCGTCGCCGCGAACTGACGCGGCGCGCGTGCGAATTGCCGGTTGGGTCGCGCTTTCGGGCGCGGCCCTCCTTGCTCTCGTCTGCGGCGGAGCCACCGCTGCCGCCCAGTCCCCGCCCGCCCAGCGCGTGGCGCTGGATGTGCCATTCCTGCCGCAGACCGAGGATCTGTGCGGCGGCGCCGCGACGGCCATGCTCTTCCGCTTCTGGGGTGACCGCCACGCATCGGTCCGCCAGTTCGAGGCGCTCGTGGACCGGACCGCTGGCGGGATTGCGGACTCGGTGCTCATCGACGCGATTGAGCAACGCCAGTGGAGCGTGCACCGCCTGCCTGGGTCGGTCGAGGCGATCCGAGCCGAACTGGACGCCGGGCGCCCGCCGATGCTGCTCATCGAGGACCGCCCCGGACGCTATCACTACGTCGTCGCCGTTGGCGCCGACGCCGCGCACGTGTTCCTCCACGACCCTACCTGGGGTCCGGCTCGCAAGGTACCCATCGGGACGCTCACGCACGCGTGGCGGCCAACGAACTTCTGGATGATCCGGGTCGTGCCGCAGGCGGGCACACCCAGGGTCCAGTCTTCAACGGCCCAGCCACAGGCTCCCGCCGCTACGGCTCCCGCGCGGGAAGCCTCCTCGTGCGACCAGCGTGTGGATCGCGCGCTCGACGCGATCGAGGCCTCCGGGCTGGAACGTGCTGACGAACTGCTGCTTCCACTGACGCGTGAGTGTCCCGACGCGGCCGCACCCTGGCGCGAGCTGGCCGGCGTGCGTTTCGCGCAACGCAGGTGGGATGACGCCTCGGCCCTCGCCAGCGAAGCGCTCGCACGTGACCCGCACGACCGGTATGCCGCCGACGTACTCGGCTCGAGCCGCTTCATGCGGAACGACTTCGACGGTGCGCTCCGCGCGTGGAACCGGATCGACAAGCCGACGCTCGATTCAATCCGGATCACCGGGCTGACACGGACGCGCTATGCGCTGCTGGCCGACGCGCTCGGCCTTCGCGAGCAACAGGTGCTCACCGCGGAGGCCTTCCGACTGGCCAGGCGAAGGCTCGAAAGCCTCCCGGACCTGTCGTCGACGAGGCTCTCGCTTCGGCCCGACGAAGATCACTTCGCCGTGGCGGACATCGCCGTGGTTGAGCGTGGCACGTTGCCGCGCGGCCCGATTCAGTGGGCGGCCACCGCGGCGCAGGCTGGCCTCGAGCGCTCGCTGTCGATCAGCGTGCCCGGACGCACAGGGCAGGGCGAAACCTGGTCTGCCGGGGTCGGCTGGTGGGAACGACGACCGCGCGTCGATCTGACGTTCGCTGCCCCGGTCACGACGGGCCTGCGGGGCGTCTGGCGCGTCGGTGCGTCGTGGGCGGCACAGGTCTATGGCGGACCGGCGGTCGCGCGACGCGAAGAGCAGTTGGGCGGGTCGATCTCGTTCTCCACCTGGCTCTCGCCGAACCTGCAGGCCGACATCCGGTCCGGCGTGGATCGATGGACGTCCGAGGGTGACCAGGGTCGGCGCATGGTCCACGTGCGCGGACTCATCGAGCGTCGGTTCTCCAACGATCGCGTCGCGGCGAGCGCATCGGCGGCACGCTACATCGGGACCAACAGCTTCGGCCTGTTCGACGCGTCGGTCCTCGCCCGCACCTCGCGTGAGCCGAAACCCCTGGTGCTGCTCGTGCGGGGCGGCGTCACCCATGCGGGGCCCGGGGCGCCGCTCGCGCTGTGGAGCGGCGCGGGCGAAGGCCGCAGCCGCGGACCACTGTTGCGCGCGCACCGGCTCCTGCATGACGGCCGCATCGACGGACCGGTGTTCGGACGCACGCTGATGCACGCGACGCTCGAAGCACAGCACTGGTTCGATCGGCCACACCTGGTTCGGCTGGGCGCTGCCGCCTTCGCCGATGCGGCCCGGGCCGGCTCTCGCCCGGACTGGGCCACAGCCCCGGGGGTGCAGGTGGACATCGGCCTTGGCGTGCGCGTCAGGGTCCCTGGACGCAGCGGTGCGTTTCGCGTCGACTACGCGTACGGCACGCGCGATGGCGCGCGTGCGTGGTTCATCGGATGGCAGATCGACTGACGCCTTACGCCGCACTCGAGCGTCGGCGGAGCGCCGTTGCAGCCATCGCGGCGGTCATCGCACCTGTCAGGTACCACGCGACGGTCATCAGCTGGTTGGCCCGCGATGCCGACTTCGGCGGCTCGCCCAACCCCATCGGCTGCGGAAGCCACAGCGCACCGGCGCCGGCACCCAGGCCGAGCGCCGCCGCGCGCGCCCACGTCGCCCCGGTGGTCTTCGCCGGAACCGCCGCATAATAGAGGCTGTTCGCGATCAGGTCACCCGCCAGCGCCCAGCGATGCAAGCGGCTCGATCGGGGCCGCTCGTGCTCGAACGCCGGGACGAAGCGCCTCAACGCACGCATGCCGAGCACGTCCATGCGCGGCGCATCCGGGATCCGACGCTGTGCCGCCTGATGAATGGCAGTCAGCGCGACTGCACCAGCCACCCCGCTCGCCAGCGATGTCAGAAGTGATCGTGTCATGCGGCCTGACCTCGCAATTCGAGTACCGAGACGCAGACAGGCCGGTGCTCGCTGAGGTTATGATCGGCCCGCCACCCCCGAGCATGCTGACGGCGTCCACATCGCATCGAACCTGGCTGGCTCGTGCACGCGCCCACTTCGCCAGGCCGGCACGCAGGCGCGGCATGCTCGTCGCCTTCGAAGGACCTGACGGCGCTGGCAAGACGACGCAGCGGAAGCTGTTCAAGACGTGGCTGAAGGCGGAGGGCTACGACGTCGTCACCACACGCTGGGGCTCATCCGACCTGATCAAGCCGCTCATCTCCAGCCGGAAGCGTCTGCACGCGTTGAGTCCGGACGAGTACTCGATGCTTCATGCGGCCGACTTCCGCCACCGCATGGACCACGAAGTGATGCCCGCCCTCTGGGCGGGGAAGCTGGTGATTGCAGACCGGTTCCTGTTCACGGCCCTCGCACGGGACGTCGCGCGCGGCGTGGACCTGGACCGGGTGCTCCGGTTGTACCAGCCGCTGCTGTGGCCGGACATCGTCTTCTACTTCGCGATCACGCCGGACACATCTCGCCGACGCGTCGCCACGGTGCGCACGCCGAGCTACTACGAAGCGGGACAGGACGTCACCGACGTGGCCGACCCGGCGGAGAGCTACCAGCGGTTCATCACGCGCGTGATTCGCGAGTACGACGCGCTGGCGACCATCTTCAACTTTGTAACCGTGGATGCGGAGCGCAGCATCGCGGACCAGCACCAGGCGATCCGTCGGCTGTTCCGGGCTGGCGAGCAACGGCCCTGGCCCGATTGGAACGCCGAGGTCTTCGCCGACTGGCTGGCCGCAAGGGACAAGCACGCGTGACGACGCCGCGAGGACAACTGATCGCCGTGGACGGCGTCAACGGACAGGCTGTCCGGCAAACGTCACGCGCGCTGGCGAGAACCGCGCGGCGGCAGCGCGCGGCGGTCTCCACCTGGGATGCCTCTGGCATCTTCACCGAGCTCACGCTCGCGGAGGAGGAGGCAGGTCGGCCCTCGGCGCGAACGCTGCTCCTGCTCTACGCTGCCGACCTCGCGTTTCGGCTGCGCTGGGAGATCTCGCCGGCACTCGAGGAGGGCCGGACCGTCATTGCCGCACAGTACGTGAACACGGCCGTCGCGTTCGGCTGCGCTGCGGGTCTGGATGCAGCGACGGTTGTGGACCTCTTCGCGTTCGCCCCAGCGGCCGACGAGACACGGATCGTCCACGAGGCCGTGTCACGCGAGCTGGCAGATGGCTACGGCTTCGTCGAGTTCGCCTGCCATCACGTGTTCCTCCCCGGCAAGAAAGCACAACGTCGTGACTTGCGGGCGCGAGCGCGCCGCGCGCTGGATGGGATCACGCCCGTGCTGCACGACCCGCCTGATTCCGGACGGCGAAGACCCGCTCGCTGATAGCCCGGAAATCAGAGAACCAGCTGCGCCCGGAAGACCGTGCCCCACCACTTCGTGCCGCCATCAGCCAGCGGAGTCCGGCCAGCGTCCTCGACCTCCTGATGGATGGCGTTGAACTGCAGCTTGACCCATCGATTGAGGTACCAGTTCAGCCCGGCCGTGAAAACCTTGTTGCCGGTGGGAAGAATCACTTCCGCGCGTGAGTTGCTGAACGCCGGTTCGCCGGTGGCCTTGCTGTCGAACCACATCCGCTCGTAGCGCGCGGCCAGTTCGAACGCACCCGGCCCCTCCACAGGAAATGGGTTCGACGGCCGCTGCGGACGGTCCTTTCGTTCGCCGGTCAGCAACCAGGTGCCCTGGACGTACCACGCCTGCGCTCGTGCCGAGTTCAGCGTGTCGCCCCGCAGCCCCTGACCGTTCCGCTGATCCGTGACCGCGATGTACTCGGCGCGAGCCGCCAGCTGGTGATCGCTCCAGTCCACGTCGGCGCCATACCGGTTGCGTGTACCGCGGACAAAGACCGGATCGAAGAACGTGAAGTCGGAAATGACCGTGCGACCACGAAGCCCGTTCGGCAGTTCGGAGACGTCGCTCACGTCCGTTGTCGTGAGGTTGCCGCCGAACTCCGCCTCATCGACGTTGAGGAACTTGATCGGCTTGAGCAGCCGTGCGGTGACGCGTGCGGCGAGCGTGCGGTCGCCGCCGGCAACCTTGTTCGACCGCGAGTTGTCGCCGTCGTGCTGGAAGATGCCAGCGGCGTACGTGATGTCGCGCCCAAAGAACCGGCCGTGCACCATCCCGCCAAGGTCGCGCGCGGGAGCCAGGTAGGTCGCACCGAGGGAGCGGTAGATGAAGTCGTTGTTCGCGATGCCGGTGAGCTGGTCCAGGCTGAACGGGATCTTGAAGCGGCCACCGCGGACCTGCAGGGCGTCGCTCACCTTGATCTCACCGTACACGTCGCGCCAGTTCGTCTTCTTCGACTTGGCGTTGAGCTTCACGTCGCCGTTGCTCGTCATCTCCCGTTCGATGCTGAACTGGAAGACACGGAACAGTTCGCCGTCGACCCCGAGGCGCGCGCGCGTCAGCTGCAGATCGTCGAAGTTCTTCGGGTCGTCGCCCGGGTTCATCTTGTCGCCCTGCAGCTTCGCGCCAAAGTCGAGGCGCAGCCAGCGCCCCGCACGCAGCGACGGATGCTCCCTCCAGACGAATCGAAGGCGGTCCTCCGACGACTTCCTCCCACCCTGCCGCTGCGCGGCAGTGGCCATTGCGCCCTGCGTCAGCGGCGGATGCGCGGCATCAGTGGCAGACCGAGCCGCTCCTGGCTGCGCTTCCGCTGCAGCCGGCGTGTTCACGGTGGTCGACGTGTTCGTATCGGGGGCAGGCGCTGGCGCCGCGGTCGATGCGACGTCGGCGAGCGCGAGCAGCAGGGCGAGAGGAGCAATCAGCACGAAGTACCTCCAGCGGCGGCCGGCACGGCACCGGGCGCAGCAGTCAGACCGAGCGAGGCAAACAGCGACTGAATGTCGGCGACGGCAGAGGGCTCGGTGATCACAATGGCGACCTCGCGCCTGAAGTCGATGCTGAGCGCCGTCAGGGCGATGCTGCCGACCACGGCGGTGCGGCCGTCGATCAGCATGATCTTGCCGTGCGACTTGAGCCCCCCGACCTCGGGTTCGTTCCGGACGTGCACGGCAATGCCTTCCGAGCGGCGCTCCTCCAGCAGCGCCATCAGATCGGGATCAGAGAGCTTCGGGTCGATCATGAGGATGCTGGTGCGGGCGCTGCGAATCAGCGTCGTGAACTGCCGACGCGCGTTTTCTGGACCGAGGATCAGGCGTTCCGGCAGGCTGGCTGGCGGAGGAGCTCCACCGCGATCCGCGGCGGTGAGCTGCCGTAGGCCGGACACGACCGCCGGGTCGTACGTGATCACGACCGCGTCACAGGTTTTCGCGAAGCACTTCTTCGTGAGGTTCAGCGACGCCACGAGCGCCGGGCCATCGTCGGCAACGGCGTACTTCGCGTGGTACTTCACGACCGGATCGTTGTAGGCGTGAACGGTGGCCCCGGTCTGCTCCAGCCGGTCCCACAGCTTGTGCAGCTTCTTCTTGCCGCCGCGGGCGCGCGACGTCACCAGGACCTCGACGTCGACGCCGCGATCCACGGCCGCGGTCAGTTCACGGAAGATGTGCTTCTCGTTGCAGCGGAACAGCGAGAGTGATAGCCGACGACGAGCACCGCGAATCAGATCGATCACCGCCGCGCGGCGCTGTGCGGGATCGAGCACGACACGATCTGGCGGCGGCAACATCGGCGAGGACGACAAACTATAGCACCAGCTCAGCCGAGCGGACGCGCTGGACGAGGGTCAGTGGCAGGCCTGGGTACCGCTGTCTCCGGCACCTGAGACCGGAAGGAAGTCCCACTGGTAACGGTCGCTCGAGAGCGTGAGGCGCATCACCCCGTGGCTGCGCAGGCGCACCTCGCTGTTCGGCTTCACCGACTGGAACTCGTAGAGCGGTACGCCACCCGTGCCGACGATGATCTGCCGGATGCCTCGGGCCGTGTCGAGCCCTCCATCCGGGTTCTGGGGCGCAAACCGCTCGTACAGGTGCTCGTGGCCGACGAGCACCAGGTCCGCCCCGGCGTCGTAGAGGATGCGGAACATCTGCTGCGCGTACGAGCGGATGGCTGTTTCACCGGCGTTCGAGGCGTTGGGCCCTGACGAGAAGATCGGGTGGTGCCAGTACGCGAGCGTGCACTTCGCGGTGCTCTGCGCGAGGTCTGCCCTCAGCCACGACAACTGCGACGCGCCAGCGTCCGGCACGTTGCTGTTGAGCGAGATGATGTGCCACGCGCCGAGGTCGAAGCTGTAGTACCCGAGGCCGGCGCCCCCGGCGTTCGCGCCGAAGTACTGGTAGTAGGGCGCCGCGCCAGGCGTGCCGTAGTCGTGATTCCCTGGAGCGGGGCGCGTCCGGGCCTTGTGGCGCCCCCATGTGGGATCGTAACAATCGCGGAAGTCCTGCTGCGACCCGTTCGGGTACGCGTTGTCACCCAGCGTGAAGACCGTCCCGCCGATCGAATCGAGCTGCCGCGCGGTCGCTTCGGCGTTGCCGCTGCAGATCGCGATGTCGCCCGCGCCGACGAATGTCTCGGGACCGGAAGGATTGGTCGGGGTCGGCGTCGGGCTTGTCGGACCCGGGATGCTCGGTGTGCTTCCGCCGCCGCTGCTCGATCCACCACCGCTGCACTGGACCGTGACGAGGCAGACCAGCACAGCCACCACGAACGCGGGTATCCGGAGGTCGAACGAGCGTGCCCGGATGCGCGGCGTCATCAGAAGCGGACCACGCCCGCCAACTGCAGCCGACGCTTCGGGAAGGCACTGACCGGCTGCCCGAAAAACGCGGAACTCAGTGCGCCCACGTACTCATCGTAGTTCGTCGTGCTCAGCAAGTTGAAGGCTTCTGCGCGCAACTCGAGCGTATGCGCGCCGAGCGACAGGCGACGTGACAGCGCGAGGTCGATCGTGCGGTAGTCGTCGGTCCGCCCGGTGTTCCGTCCGCCCGGCCGCGCGTCGTTCTGCGTCGTGCCGTTCCGATCGTCGCCCCAGGTGATGGTGAATGGACGGCCGCTGCGGTACTGCACGGCGGTCGACACGCTCCACCCGCCGATGACGCGACGCGTGTCTGGAATCTGCCATGTCAGGCCCAGGCTGACCGCATGACGCACGTCGTTGTCCGCGGGCCCGATTTCGGCGTCGAGGTTGCGGCTGTCTTCCGGCAGCTCGTAGTTGGCCATGTCGCGCGCGCGTGCCAGCGTGTACGACGAGATCATCGCGAACGATCCGACGCGGCGATCGGCCTTCACCTGCAGCGCGTGATACCAGCTGCGCCCGCGGTTGCCCAACTCGATCACCTTCCGGAGTCCTCCCGGCACGGGCGCCTGCGGCCGGGTGGCATCGGCCTGCGCGACGGTCCGGAAGACCGGCTTGCCCACCGACGCGGGTGCGTTGGCGTCGACGATGCTCATCAGATCGCGGCCGGCGAGGTAGATGTAATCGGCCGCCACGCTGAATCCCCGGATGACGGTCGCCACGCCTGCGGCGCTCTGGACGGAGTATGGATTGTGGAAGCCGGGATTCACGCGGAAGATGTCGCGGGGAATCAGCGACAGCACGCCCGCGGAGAGGCTCTCCGGGTACGTCGGCATGAGAGGTGACGAGCCGGGCAGGGTGATCAGCGCCGCCCCTGATGCGCCTTCGAGCTGGGCGCGGTTCACGTAGTAGAGCAGGTGCTGCTGCGTGTAGAGACCGGTGCCGCCACGGAACGTGAGCCGCCCGGTGCCCGGACTCCAGGTGACGCTCGCACGAGGCTGGAGATTGTTCCGGTCCGGAGCGGCGAACCCGTTCACGTTGCGGACCTGTTCGATGTCGTATCGAAGACCGTAGTTCAGCGTCAGCGTGTCCGTCGCGCGCCATTCGTCCTGCGCGAACCCGAACGAGGCAATGCTTCGCGAATCGACGCTCGTCGTCGCGTTCGCTGGCGCGAGCCCCTGCGCGAACGCATACGGCTGCGGATAGAGCGCGGGATCCCCGCCGAAGTAGTAGGCGCCGGCTCCAAACGGCAGAGAGTCACTGTGGGCCCGCACGTACTTGAACCCGGTGCCGAACTTGATGGCGTGCCGGCCGGCGGTGTGCGTGAGGATGTCGGCCGCTTCGTACGTGTCCTCGGGCGTCACGCCGAACCCGTACGGGCCGAGCGTCGAACCCTCGACCGAGTACCCGGCGCGAGACACGAGGACGGACGGGTTGAGGTCGGTCCTGAGATCGTCGTACCGCGCGAACTGGAAACGTGCCTGGTTGAGGATGTGCGTCGACACCAGCTGGGTCACGCTGATCAGCGCGGTGTGCACGTCATTGCGGTACTTCGTCCCGGTTCCGGGCAGCGACAGGCCGCCGGGCTCGTGATGCCACCGGAACCACTGGCCGTTGTACCGCATCGACACCAGGTCGTTCGAGCTGACCCGATGATCCACCTTCAGGAATGCCAGGTGCTCGTCTTCATCGTCCGGGACCTCGGTGTTGTCCACGGCTGGAGAAACGACGAAGTTCTTGGCGCGCGCGCGGCGCCCTTCGTAGCTGGCGAAGTAGAAGGTCCGGTCCTGCGCGATTGGTCCGCCGAGCGTGACGCCGACACGCGCGGATGACGCGGGCGGCTTGCGGGTTGCGAACACCGGCTGGTCCTGGAGCGCCCCGGACTGGCCGAAGAAGAGCAGGCTGCCATGCCGCTCGTTGGTGCCGGAGCGCGTGACCGCGCTGGTGATGGAGGCCAGCGCGTCGCCGTACTCCGGCGAGAACTGGCTGGTCATCACCTGCACTTCCTGAATGGCCTCGAGGGAGTAGCCGCTGTAGAAGGTGCGCGCTGCGCTCCGCCACTTCGAGTAGTGGCTCGCGCCGTCGACGAGGATGTTGTTCGTCCAGTAGATCTGCCCGTTGGGGCTGGGCGCGATGGGGTTGCCGGTGAACCCGGGCGTCAGCGTGGCGAGCGCGATGAAGTCGCGTCCCGCCAGTGGGATGCTGTGCGCAAGACGGTCGGAGATGACCTCCTGAATCGTGCCCCGCTGCTGGTCCCGGATCGCGGTCTCCGCAATCACTTCGAGCGTCTCGCGACGGCTGGGGATCAGCAGGAAGCTCACGGTGTCCCGCCCGCCTGGCGTGAGCGCGAACCCGACGCGGCTCACCGTGGCAAATCCCTCCAGCTCCGCACGCAGTTCCCAGGTGCCGGTCGCCGGGAGGCCCTGAATCAGGTACTCGCCGTCATTTCCCGTGACGACGGTGCGGGTCACGCCAGTGTCCGCGTTGATCACGGTCACCGTCGCCCCCGCCAGCCCCACCCCGCTCGATGCAGAGACGCTGCCCCCAACGGTGCCGGTTGCCGGCTGCGCGGACGCCGAAACCCCGGCCAGGACCAGCACGACGACCAGCAGCGCCGACGCGACTGCCTTCATGATTCCTCGCTGTAAAGCGCCATTGTATGCCCGAAGAGCTTGTCGGCTGCGGACGCGAGGAACCGTATGCTGGCCTGTGGCAGGCGTGCGCAGGCCGAGGCAGGCGCGCGCGCGATCAGAAGCGGAAGAACCGATTCACCTTGATGACGAAGGTGCGGTTCATGACACCCGGCAGGCTGCCGGTGGCGGCGCTGTCGCGCTCCTCGTTGTACACGACGAAGAGCTCGCTGCCGGGCCGATACTCCCAGCGGAGGCGCGCGTTGGTGCTGACGGAGTGCGTGCTGGAGTTGTACTGCACGAGCGCGCTGACGAACAGGAGCGGCGTGGCCGTGTACGTGACGCGGGATCCGATCAGCCGGCTGGTGAACGCGCCGGCTGGCAGGTCGAACCAGTTGAGCGTGATGCTCGGCTCCACCGACAGCTGCGACGACAGGTTGATCCGCGACCGATTGATCGTCAGGCCGGTCCGGCTGCCGTTGTAGAAGTTCCCCACCTCGAGGAGGACGTTGGCGGAGGCCTTCCGCTGCTGGCCGAAGGTGTACCCGAGGCGGCCCACACTGAAGTCGTAGCCGCCCACCGGAATGACCGCGCCGGGCACGACCCCGAAGGGGCGCGTGATGAGCTCGTAATCGCGCTGGATGCCCGCGATGAAGCGGTCGCTGTTCTGGAATTCGATGTTGAACTCGCCGTCGGTGAGCCGCGTCGTCAGGCGGCTCGCCGCGTCCTCGACGTAGGTGAACTGGCCGATGCCGTAGAACTTCCGGACCGAGCGGATCCGTTTGGGGCGAGGGCTGAACCGGACCTGCGCGTAGTTCTTGCGCATGTCGGTGCGGCGGAGGAAGCCGACCTCCGGGTTGAAGTTCGGATCGATCGTGAGCCGTTCGAGCTGCAGTCCGTAGCGGTCGCCCGCGTACTCGGTCTGCAGCCGATAGCTCGCGTTCTGATCGTCGCGGCCCTCGACGCGCGTCTGCGCGTAGTACGTCGCGACCGTCCAGTTGGTGAAGAACGCGAACGTGCCGTCCACGCCGTACGCCTGGCTCGAGGCGTCACGCACGATCTGCGAGCTGGACCGGGACGTGGCGAGCAGGCCAACGCTGCTGCGCCGGAAGATGTCACGCTTCACGCGCACGACCGAGAAGTTCGTCGACGGCGCGGCGGCCGACGCATCCTCCTTGGTCTGCATGTCGATGAGGCCGACCTGGTAGCGACCGACCCGACCCGTCACACGTCCGCCACCCCAGATCGGCACCTGCCGGTTGCCGGCGAGGCCGATGCGGCGGCTGTAGAACAGCAGCGGCACGTCGGACGCGCTGTTGTTGCTGGTGCCGGTCGAGTTGTTGCCGAAGGTGAAGATGCCCTGGTTCTCCAGGAAGAAGTCCCGCTTCTCCGGGAAGAAGAGGCTGAACCGGGTCAGGTTCACCTGCTGCTCGTCCGCCTCGACCTGCGCGAAGTCCGTGTTGTACGTCAGGTCGGCCGTGATGTTCTGGGTGATGCTGTACTTCGCGTCGAGACCGACATCACCGCCGGGATCGTTGCGCCTGCGTGGTGTCGAGACGTTGTCCGTGGTCAGGTCCGCAATCGCGTACGGCTTCAGCTCCAGGTTGCGGGACACCGGGGGCGCCTCGAGACCGACGACGTTCGCGAAGAGCGAAGCCGAGAAATCCGCGCGCCCGAGCCCGAATGCCGGCGGGATCTTCGTCAGGTAGGCGATCTCGTTCTTCCACTTGTTCGTCCGCCGCGCCTGGAACCCCCAGTCCTGAACGGTGCCGGGTGCATACCGCAGCGACTTGAAGGGGATCGCGGCTTCGATGGTCCATCCGCCATCGAAGGTCCCGGCCGCAAGGCGCCACACCGGATTCCAGTCGGCGTTGTACTGTCGCTCGTTCGTGCTCTGGCCGTCGGTCCGCGCGCCGAGCGAGTTCGCCTCGAACTGGAACGCATTGCGGCGATCGCGGAACGTGTCGAACCCCCACCCGACCGAGTCGCCCTGCCGGATGTTCCCGCTGTCGCGCCGCATCTCGTTGGCGATGGTCCTGTCGGGCGCACTCTCCCACGCTCGAAACGTCACGTAGACGTTGTCGTGGTCGTAGAAGAGCCACACCTCCGTCTTCTCGGTGGCGACCTGCCCCCCTCGCGGCTCCATCTGGATGAAGTCCGACGCGGGCAGCACGCTGCTGTAGATCGCCTCATCGAGCGTGCCGTCCACGTGCATCGGCGCCGTGACACGGACCGCGCGGATGGTCGCACGCCCCTGATCGTCGCGCGCCAGGATCTCAGGCAGCGTCGAGGGTTCCGGCGATACCTGCGGCTGCGCGTCGACATGGGTGGCGCAGAGCGCGAGACCGATGGCGACAGCGGCCTGCCGTGCCGCGCGGAGGATTCGGCAGAAACGACGCTGCTCGTGAGGGGCGCGCATCCGTTCAGTGCGTGGCGAGATCAAGATCCCTGGTTTCCCGTGTGGCGATGATGCCGGCGAGGGTCAGCAGCGCCGAGCCGGTGAGGTAGTAGCCGACCCAGGGCAGGCCGTAGTTGGTCGCCAGCCACATGGCGATATACGGCGCGAGCGATGCGCCGAAGATGCCGGCGAGATTGAACGTGAGCGAACTGCCCGTGTAGCGCACCGCCGTCGGGAACAGCTCCGACAGCAGCGTGCCGATCGGCCCGTACGTCATTCCCATCAGGGCGAGGCCAATCGTCAGCGTCAGGACCGCACCGGTGGTCCCCGCCTGGAAGATCGGCCCGAGCACCAGGCCGAACACGCCGATCGCGACAGTGACCCATATCATCGTGGGACGCCGGCCCACCCGCTCGGCGATGATGGCCGAGATCGGGATCGTCACCGCAAAGCAGGCGATGCCCAGCAGCTGGATGATGAGGAAGCGGTCGCGGGTGAAGTGCAGCGCTGTCGTCCCCCACGACAGTGTGAAGACGGTCATCAGGTAGAAGAGCACGAAGGTCGTGATTCCGGTCAGCGTGCCGGCCACGAGCGTGCCCGCGTGGTCGCGGAGGACCGTCAGCGCCGGCACCTTCTCACGCTCTCCGTGCTGCACCTTCTGGAAGACCGGCGTCTCGGTAATGGTCAGCCGCACGTACAGCCCGACAATCACCAGGGCCGCGCTCGCCAGAAACGGCAACCGCCAGCCGAAGGCAAAGAACTGTTCGTCGGTGAATAGCCCCGACAGGACGAGGAAGATCCCGCCAGAGAAGAAGAAGCCGATCGGCGCGCCGAGCTGCGGGAACATGCCGTACCACGCGCGCTTGCCCGGAGGGGCGTTCTCGATCGCCAGCAGCACCGCGCCGCCCCACTCGCCGCCGAGCCCGAGCCCCTGACCAAACCGGCAGAGCGCCAGCAGGATGGGTGCGGCGATCCCGATCGACGCGTACGTCGGCAGCAGCCCAATACCCACCGTCGATCCGCCCATCGTCAGCAGCGCAGCGACAAGCGTGGTCTTTCGACCGACGCGATCGCCGAAGTGACCGAAGAACGCGGAACCGATTGGCCGCGCGAAGAACGCGACGGCGAAGGTGGCGAGTGACGCGAGGGTGGCGGACGCCGGGTCCGATGTGGGAAAGAACAGCTTCGGGAAGACCAGTACCGCCGCCGTGGCGTAGATGTAGAAGTCGAAGAACTCAATCGTGGTCCCGATCAGGCTGGCAAACAGGACCTGACCGGGACTATTGATGGGACGCACCTGAACCGACTGGGCCATGAGCGTCCAAGGATACTGCGGGTCTGGCTACTTCTTCGGCGCGGTCTTCGTGGCTGCGGCCTTCGTCGCCGCGGTCTTCTTCGCTGCGGCTGCCTCCCGCGCTTCGTCAGCGCGCGCACCGGCGAGGATGCCGACCATCGAGTGGTTCCCCTCATGGCAGGCGTACTCGTAGATCTGCTCGTCGGTCTTCTTCAGACGAATCATGAAGGTCCACGGCTTCGTCCACGTCTTCGGGTCGTCGACCGTCACCTGCCAGTTCAGGTGATCCGGCTCGACCCGCGTGAACCGCTCGGTGATCTTCACGTCAGGTGTCGACCCCTGGAAGCCGTTGACGAAGTTCGTCGACTCCACGACCAGCGTGTCCCCTTCCCACCAGCCGCGTGGATCGCCGTGGAGCTGACGGACGCTCGCGGGCAGGTGCGGCGCGCGCGACATGTTCACGGTCCGGGCGTCGTGGATCATCTCCTGGTAGATGGTGACCGTCTCGGGCGCCTGCACGATCTGGTAGTAGCTGTTGTAGTTCGCCTGCACGCGCGGCACGCCGTACGAGATGCAGCGCTCCGACAGCGGTCGATCCTCGGGCCCGTCCGCAGGGCCACGCGGTCCGCTCTCGGACCCTTCGACGACGACCTGGCGGCGACCGAGTGCGCGGCGCGCCTGTGCCTCCGCGGTCAGCGGCGGATACTGGCCATCAGGCGGATCGACGATGAGCGACGTGCGGTTGTCGATCTCGCGGTCCGCCATCCAGAACTGGTTGTAGTTGCCGGTGGTCGGATCGTACGAGGTCTGGTTGAACTTCCCCGTGTCCTTTGCGTTCAAGGCGAGCTGGACGACGTTGCCGAAGATCGCGTCACCGCCCTGGTCGACGAACTTCGCAAGGATCTGCTTGAGTTCCTCCACCTCGGCAGGTGTGAGGTACTGCCCCTTGTCCTTCCACTGCGTGGGTCGTGTCATCGGCGTGATGCCGTTGTTCGACCACACACCCTGCAGATCAGGATGACCATCGGGCAACCGGGGCACCTGGTACGAGCCTGTGCTGCCGGCCTGCTGCGCGGCGACACTCCCGGCGGCGAGACCCACGGCGACGAGCATCGCGAATACCTGCCTCACGTCAATCCTCCTCCGGCAGCCACGCCCACGGCGTGCGGCCTGTCCGCAACAAGGCCATAAGGTAAGGGGAAAGCGGCAAAAGTGGAAGTCCCGCGTTCAAATTCGGCTGCGGTTGGCGTAGACTCCCGGGCGGAGGGAAGAAAGGCGTCCCATGAAAAGATTGATTGCCGCAGCTGGGCTGGTTCTCGCGGCCGGCGCGCCGCTCCTGGCGCACCACGCGTTCTCAGCGGAGTTCAACCCGAACGCCCCGGTGAAACTGCAGGGGCCGATCACGAAGGTCGAGCTGATCAACCCGCACGCGTGGATTCACATGAAGGTCACCAAGCCCGACGGGAAGGTCGAGGAGTGGGCGGTCGAGGGCGGCACGCCGAACACGCTGCAGCGTCGCGGCATCACGCGCGACACCGTGGCCGTCGGCACCGTCATCATCGTCAGCGGCTACCAGGCCAAGGACGGCACGCTGCGCGCGAACGGGCGGAACATCACGTTCCCTGACGGACGTACCCTGTTCATGGGCTCGTCCGGTACCGGTGCGCCGAAAGACGGCGCCGACCCCACCGAAAACAAGTAGACCATCCACCTGGGGCTTCAGCGGGCGAGCGACAGCCGTTAGCCGCTGAGGCCACTCGTCGCCCCTCTCAGCACGCGAGCCGCCATGCGATTGTTCCTTGCCGCAACGTTCGCCAGCGTGACCATCGCCGCAGCACTCCCGTCGGCTCAGTCCGCGGCCATCTCCGGGTCGACCGCTCCCGGCGGACGCTTCGTGGCCATTGGCTGCGTGATGAAGCAGGGAGCGGGCGCCACTGCACGCTACGCAGTCACCGACACGCGTGGCGACACACGCACGACATATCGGCTGGAAGGCGATCGCGAACAACTGGATCGCCACGTGGGCCACACCGTGGAACTCGCCGGGTCGCTCACCGCGCCGGGAACACCGAAGGGTCAGTACACGCTGAAGGTCAGCGGAATCGTGTGGCTGGCGTCGAACTGCTCAAAGAAGTAGGACGTTAGACGTCAGACGTTAGAAGTGGCACCGCCGAAGTCTCACGTCTCACGTCTCACGTCCGACTTCGACGCGAGTTATCGCGTCGACGGTTTCTTCCTCAGGTGCCCGTACATCAGTTCTTCCGCGAAGGGCACGCACTTGTATTCCATCAACTGCATGTTCGGCTCGCGGCGGCGGTAGAGCGGCATCGAGATCTTCCACGGACGGCTGAAGACCTTCGGGTCCTCGATGGTCGCCTCGTACTTCAGGGTGTTCGCATCGATAGGCGTGATCCGCTCGACGACGTGCAGGGCATCGGAGTGGTAGTTGCCGGCACGATCGAACCACGTCTCTTCCATCTGGTCGGTCACGTCGATCACGAGCGTGTCGCCGTCCCATTTGCCGACATTCCACCCCATCCACGCCGGCGCAGGGCTCTGCTCCTTCGTCTCCATGCGCACGATGCGGCTGGCGCTCGCGAACTCATACGCGAAGACGACCGTGTCTTTCGATTGGACGATCTGGAACGGGAACCCCTGGTAGGTGGCTCGCGGAATGCCCGGCATATAGCACTTCACCTCGGGGTCGAGTGCCATCCAGTTCGCCGCGTTCGCCTGCTTCTTCTTCAGGGCTTCGGGCAGATACGGGATCTCGTTTCCCTCGACGACGCCCGGACCGGGAGGAACGCTGAACGCAGCCGCAAGCGACACGACCGGCCCCATCTTCGCCTCGTGTGCCTGTACGTCCCAGTTGGCGGTGTTGACCGCCTGCCAGATGCCAGTGAGGTTCGGCTTGCCGTCGGTGCCGCGCGTGAATGGACCGGTCGGCGATTGCGCGCCCAGCGCCACGGTCGCCGCAGCCGTCGCGCCTGCGAGCGCCACACCAGCTAGAACCTGCCTGATCCAGGAGACGGTCATCGCTGCCCTCATCGCGAGGGTGCCCACCACCCTCTTGGTGGCGCGCATTCTATCTGAAACCGGACCGTCGGAGGATACAGGATCGAGCGCGCTCCGGCTGGAGGCCACGGCGAGCGCGCACAGTCAGGGCAGCGCAAACGCCACGAGCGCATCGCCACCCTGCCGCTCGAAGTTCGCGTGGCCACCGCACGCCGCGACCACGTACTGGCGCCCGTCGACGCGGTAGGTGGCTGGCGCCGCGTTGCAGCCGGCCCCCATCCGGAAGGCCCAGAGGCGTGCGCCGGTGGCAGCGTCGTACGCGTCGAATGAGCCGCTCGTCCGCCCCGTGAACACGAGCCCGCCGGCTGTCGCGAGCACGCCCCCGACCTGCGGCCGCTCGGTGCGCACCGTCCAGGCGATCCTGCCTGTCACCGGATCCACCGCGGCGATGTTGCCGAATTGATCGCTGCCCCGCGCTTCGTCACGCGGCTGGAAATAGCCCGGCACACGCTGGTTCACCGAGTACAGCAGCTTCGTCTCGAGGCTGTATGCGCCGGGGGACCACAGGGTCCCAGCCACTCCGCCACGGATCAGGTTCGATCCCGCCGGCCCACCGGTCGTCTCGGGTACCGGCATGTAGTTGTCGGAGCGCACGAGCAGCGCTCCAGTGTCCCGGTTCCACACGTAGAGGTTGCCCATGCCCGTGAACTTGGCGACCGCCTCTACAGGCTTACCGTCCTGCTCAATCGTGATCAGGATGGGCGGTGTTGGACCGGATGCGCCCCAGATGTCGTGCGGCAGGAACTGCGAGCACCACGCCGTCCGCCCATCGTCGATGCGGATCGCGCAGACCGAGTTGGTCCAGCGCATGTCGCCCGGGTGTGGCTCTGATGGCGGTGGAAACGCCGTCGGGTCCGGCCCACCCGTGGATACGAACGCGAGCCCGCGGTCACCGTCGATTGTCGGGGTCATCGGCGCGCTGGCACCGCCGGTCTTCCAGCCCTCAGCAAGGCGTGCGCGGTTGGCTCTCTCCCAGGCGATGTCACGACCAAGGCTGATGTCGGTGCCGGGGATGGTCTCCACATAGTCACCCCACCAGCCTCCCTCTTCGGGAGAAGGAATGGCGTACCAGGTCCACGCAAGCGCACCGGTCTCGGCGTCGAACGCCTGCACGACGCCACGGTCGACAAAGGAGATGCCCTGGATGATGCGTCCCTTCGCGGCAGCAGGCGCACCGGTGATGCGGGGCGACGCGGTCTTCACCTCGAAGTGGCGCGCACCGGTCGCGCGATCGAGCGCCAGGAGCGTGCCGTTCAATGTGCCTGTGTAGACCCGATTGCCGTACGCAACCACGCCGCGATTGGGACCGAAGTGCCTCGGCAGGTGCAGGTCTTCATTGGCGGCGTCCTCGCTCCCCTGCGCCTCGAGCTCGACCTGCCACGCCACCTCGCCCGTCACCGAGTCGAGGCGAACGATCCGCTGCCGCCCCTGATCCGCAGGCGTCGTGAAGTACAGCTCGCGGCCGAGCACCACCGGCGTGCTTTCAAAGGAGCCGACGATGCCGGTCTGGGCAATCCATGCCGGACGCAGGCCTGTGACAGTGCGCCTGTCGATGTCGGTGAGCGGCGAGTACCGCGTCTGCGCCCAATCCCCTCCGTAGGTTGGCCACATCTCGGGATGCGCGCGATGCCCGTCGCGGAGCAGGTCGTCGGTAATCGGACCAATGGCCGCTGTCGGCGGCGGCGGCTGGTCATTCGTCGACGTCCGCGACGACGTGGAACACGCGGCGACGACGAGCGCTGGCAGGACGATGGCAAGCCTGGTCTTCATGGGTGTGCGCGCAGAGGCTGGCATCAGAAGAGGTTCGCGCCGATGGTCACGCCCACGGCGATCTCGCGGCCCGGTGACGGTTCGAAGTAACGGTCCCCGAGCGAGTTCACGATGGCCGACGAGTTGTAGCGTTCATCGAACAGGTTGTCGATGGAGACGAACGGGCGCAGACGCACGCGACGAAGCCGCCGGTCCAACCCGAGACGCACGTCGACAACGCGGTACGACCAGTTTGCGATGGTGTTCGCGCTGTTCACCGGGTACGCATCGATGAACCGGTATTGCAGCGATCCGAACAGGCCGGCGGCAGCCGAGTAGGTGCCCCCGACAATCAGCTGATGCGGTGGCGCGCCAGGTTCGGGCTTGCCGCTGAAATCGCCCTCTGGCGCCACGAAGCGATCGAGTACGAAGTGCTGGTAGGTGTACGCGACCCGGCCGCGAAGACGGCTCGTCGGCATCCACTCGAACAGCGCCTCGAGACCGCGACGGGTGGTGCGGCCCGCATTGCGGAAGTACGCCTGTTCATCTGCCCGGGTGAATCGCACCAGCGCGTTGTCGACCCGCGACGCGTAGGTCGCCACTTCGAACCGGCCGCGCAGCGGCGCGACCGCACCGCGGGCGCCCACTTCGACACTGCGCAGCTTCTCGGGCCCGAGGTCCTGGTTGAAGCCCCCTTGCCCGTCCGGACGGTTCGACAGCTCCACGGTCGTCGGCGTCTGGTACGCCGTCGCGATGTTCGCATACAGGTTCAGCCATGCCGACGGAAGGTAGGTCAGCCCCGCCATCGGGCTGATGGCTGACATCGTCCGACCGCCGGACTGGTCGCCATTCGACAGGTACTGGTCCACAGCCGTGAAGCGATAGCGGTCGTACCGCGCGCCCGCACTGAGGTGCCACCGGTTGGCAAGGCGGCTCGACACCAGCACGAACGGGCTGGCCGAGCGGACCTTCTCCTGCTGCGCGAGATGCAGGGCGCCGATGCGCGTGCGGTCACCTCCGGTCGGCACGCCGGCGTTGTCAAATTCCTGCCGACGATCGCTCTGCAGCGACAGGTCGAAACCGGTCGTCCAGGTCGTCGGCACGGCACCAATCCTGAGCGTGCTGCTGTACTCGGAGCGCAGGCCGCCGGCGCCGCGCTTCAGGTCGACGACGGCCGCGGGAATCGGATTCCAGACGCGGCGCCGCGTCCCCCACCCGGTCACGGTCAGGGTGCCTGCGTTCCCGAATGCATGACGCAGCGTCACACCACCCTGATGCTGGCGGGTCGACTCACCCCACCCCTGCGTGAACGCCTGCGGTCGCGCGAAGGTCGGGTTCGTCCGAGCGTCCGCGAGCGTGATCGTGCTCGCGCTCTGCCCGAACGGAAGGTCGTAGATGTTGTAGACGACGCGCACGTCGGTCCGCGCAGAGAGTGCGGTGAGCACGACCACGTTGCCGCGATGCACGTCGGCGGCGCTGTGCTGGCGGAAACCATCAGAGTGCAGGCGGTTGGCACTGACCACGTAGCTGGTGCGACCCGAGCTGCCCGACACCTTCATCCCCTGTTGCGCGTACCCGTAACTGCCCCACTGGAGGTCCGGCTGGACGAGCAGCCGCGTGTCGGTTGGGAATTCGGACTGGAGCGTGATCACGCCACCGGCGGAGTTGCCGTAGAGCACTGAACTGGGTCCCCGCAGCACCTCGATCCTCCCCAGTGAGGCGAGATCGATGTTCGTTGGCTCGGTCGTGCCGTCGGCCATCGTCATCGGCACGCCGTCCTGGAGGATCTGCACGCCGCGCATGCCGAAGCGTGGCAGCGGCTGACGGATCGCGAAGCGGATGCCGCCAGAGAGGCTGTAGTTGCGCCGGTTCTCCACGTACATCCCCGGCGTCCCGATGAAGGCTTCGGCTGGAGACGCACGGCGCTGGAACGCCTGCACGGCGTCGCCCTCGATCACGGACACGGCGTGCGGGACGCTGGCCTCGCTCTGGACCGTGCGCGTGACCGAGACGGACTCGACGACGGCGCTGAGCTCGAGCACGACCTCGACGGTGTGTGTCTCACCAGCGCGCGCGTCGACGTCGGACGTGTGGGTGCGGAAACCCGCGAGGCTCGCCTCGAGGTGATACGCGCCTGGCGCGACCGCCTGGAAGGCGAACACCCCCTCGGTGTCGGTCACGGTGCGCAGCACACCAGGCGTGGAGGTCGATCGCAGTTCGACCACCGTGCCTGGCAAGGCACCGCCCGTGACGTCCGCAACCGTGCCCTCCACGCGCGCGGTCTGGGCGCGTGCCGCACGGGCGCTGACGAGAGAGCTGAACACGACCAGCACGAACACGCTGTGACGCACCACAACCTTGATCACTCGGAGTCGCGACAGTAGAGACATTGGGCCGATCGTATGCACGCTCGATGATAGGAACGTGAGAACCTGCTAAAGGGGAGGTACTCTCGATGGGGTCGTTGACCGCCTGCCGCGGATGAGCAGATACGTCGCAATCGATGCGCACAGGCTGGGCGTGACGCCACCGATCGGCTGGGCCACATAGAACGTGACCGCTCCGACAATCCAGGCCAGCATGCCAGCCAGCGACCACGCACCCACCCCGGGCGGCGTTCCGTCGGGGCCCCGATAGAGGTCGGCCGGTTCGTCACCATGCCGCCCGATCACGAAGTGGGCGAGCAGCAGCCCGCCCACCGGGACGAAGAGGCCCGCCAGGAGCAGCGTGAAGGTCGCCATCTGGTCGAGCCAGGTGGATGAGAGGATGCTGATCCCTGCGCCAAGGCCGCCGATCGTCCACACCGCCGTCGCATCACCCGTGGTCGGCCGCAGGCTCTTCACTGCAAGCGCGGACATGTAGATGTTCACGAAGTTCGTCGTGAGGGTCGCGAGCACGACGAGCGTGCCGCCCCACCACCCGAGCCCAAGCCGCTGGACCATCACGCCGGGGTCCGGTGACCCGGCCACTGTCGACGCCACCAACCCGAGGGGAATGAACCAGAGCGCGGTCAGCGCAAGCCCCCAGAAGACGGCGGCAAAGGCCTGTCGGCCGTCGCGCGTATAGCGCGAGTAGTCGCCGAACATCAGCAACCAGCTCGTCTGGTATCCGAACACGACGTCGAACCCGCGCAGCAGCCCGCCCGCGGTGGGCACCGCGGCACTCGCCGACGGAACCGGCGAGTTCGCACGCAGGCAGGCGATGGTCACCACCACACCGGACACGCCCAGCAGGGGCACGGCGAACCGATCGGCCGCACCAACGGTCTTCGGTCCTCCGAGGACGATGACGGTCGCGACGAGCCCGAGGGCGACCGCGCACGCGCCCGCCTGCGCCGGCGCGCCGGCCAGGCGGCTCACAATCGACGCGGCGATCACATTGTTCAGCGCAATCCAGACGAAGTTGGTCAGGAACAGGATGCCGGCCACCACCTGCGCCCCGTGCAGCCCAAGCGCGGCGCGCGCAGCCACGATCGACGGCACACGCAGGCGCGACCCCACCGGCGCGAGCAGTGCCACCAGCAGCGCGCCGCCAATCGACCCCGCCGCAATCACACCCAGTGCGGGTCCAAGCGCGATCCCCGGAAGCGACGCGCCTATCTGCAGCGTGGTGGCGACGATGTTGGCGCCGACGAAGATGAGGAAGAGATCAAGCGGTCGCTGTGTCTGGTCCGCAGGGGCCACCGGGCCGAGTTCGACGGAGTGCATGCGCGCTCACAGTATGCGGGAAGGCGGGACGCTATAGTGTTCTCCGATGCGCATCGCGATCGTCGGCGGACCTGGGATCGGCAAGAGCACGCTCGTGCGTCAGCTCGGCGACCTCTATCACAACGGCGCGTACGGCGAAGGCGAGAAGGGTGTGTGGGATCCGCGTGTGCTCGAGGACATCGCCGTCGGCCGGAATCCGGTCGGCGTGACCGAGTACTTCGCGGCGCTCTACGACGCGAACTACCGCGACTGCGTCGCGCACGACGCACCAGGCCGCGTCGTCTTCTTCGAAGGTGCGCGCATCACGCTGGAGGCGCACATCGCCGAGTACCCCGCCGAGTGCCATGCGGCGCTGCACCGGGTCGTCTGCCGTGGCGACCATTGGACGTTCGATCGGGTGATCGTCCTGACGTCGAGCAGCGCCACCATCGAGAAGCACATCAGGCTGCGCAATCGGCCGCATGAACTGGCCGAGAACATGGTGCGCCGGTTCCGCCTGATCGATGCGGAGTTCCGTCGGCTCGCACACAGGGAGCAGAACGCCATCCTGATCGACCGTGACGGCATGGAGTTCCACGAGCGCAGCGGACTCGATGCGATCGTCGCGGCGGCCGGCCTTCCGCCCTATCCCGAGATTCCCTACCGCGACCTGCCCTGCTGAGCAGCCCGCGCACGCGCGACCCAGAAGAGGCCGCGCACGTCGGGCGTCCACTGCGGCAGCATCCAGAGCAGGATGAACTCCTCCGCCGTGGCAAGCACGACGAGGCCGGCGGTGATGGCGAGCAGCCGCTGGTGGAACCCGGCCGAGAAGGTCACGACCACGAACACTCCCATGGCCACCGCCGCGAGACGTGACAGGTAGGTGTGAAAGCTCGAGAGCCGCCCGTATCGTGCGAGAGCGGCGACGTTCTCCGCCAGCCATGCCGCAGGCACGAAAAGGAAAGTCATCGCATGCCCGCGAACGGCCTCGTGATGGAAGGCCGCAATCGCGCCGACGACCGTGAAGAACAGCAGCGTGTCGGCGATGGAATCGAGCTGCGCTCCGAGGTGGGACACAGCGCGGTACCGGCGGGCCAGGGCGCCGTCGAGCACGTCGCTCACGAGGCATGCGACGAGCAGCGCGATGAACGACGGCCGGGCGCCTGCGAGAGCGAGCCACGCAAGCACCGGCACGGCCGCGAGCCGTGCCGACGTGATCAGGTTGGGCAGGTACCGCAGCATCGCGCGGGGCCCACTATAGACCCGGCTCCACACCGCGCACGGTGCGGTGTCTCTGCCGCGGGTCAGCGGGCGGCCATCACGAGTGTGCCGATCCGCTTGGGCACGAACCCGACAGGGATCCTGGCCACGACCTTCAGGCTCTTCACATCGACGGCAACCGTCTCGTCTTCTCCCGCAACACCCAGGTAAGCGCGCGACCCGTCCGGCGTCAACGTGATCCACTCGGGGTGACTGCCGACGAGCACCGTCCCGAGCAGCCTGTAATCGGGCATGGAGTACGCGTACATCGCGCCGTACCATTTGCTCGTGGCGAGCAGGACCTTCTGGTCCGGCGTGATGGCGAAGCCGTGCGCCGGCGCGCCCTGCAGCCCCTCGAGTTCCTTCTCCTGTCCGGGAATCGCTGGCAGCTCCCAGCGCTTCACTTCCTTCCGCGTCGCGAAGTCCACCACGGCGATGCCGTGATAGTCGGAGAGCTGGACGTAGATGTTGCGGGTCGATCCGTCCGCATTCGTGTCGAAGATCATCGGCCGGATCCCGGAGCTCATCGTGAGGCTCCAGGCGACCTCGTCCGTGGCTGTGTCGATGACGCTGATGACGCCGGTCGCCACCGATCCCGACACCGCGTATTTCCCGTCGGGCGTGACGTAGACGTTGTGCACGGCCCCGTCGACCTTGACGGTCTTCACGTTCGTCATCGTCGTCGCATCGATCACGTCGACTGCACCCGGCGCCTGGGCGATGCCGGCGTACACCTTGCGGCTGTCCTTGCTCACGAACAGGTTGTTCGGACGGCCACTGAGCGGGATCGACTTCACGATCGTCCAGGTGGACGGGTCGACGACCTCCACCTCGCGCTTCGATTCGTTGGTGATGTAAACACGCCGGCCGTCGGGAGCGGCTGCGACGCCGTGAGGAACTTCCGTCCCCTCAATCGTCGCGACGACCTTGTTGGTCGTCGGGTCGATGACATGCGAGTTGTCCCCCGCTGCATTGGTCTGGATGATGAAGACCTTCCGTGCGGGCTGTGCCGTGACGATGGATGCCGCGAAACTGGCGCAGAACGCGCCTGCGACCAGACGCCGGAGCGGGTGTGTGCGCATGTGGTTACCTCGAACTCCCCGAAAGCCTCTCACCACGAACCCACGCGGCGAGCGTCTGCCACTCGGGATCCGATTTGGACTTCCAGTGCTTGCCACCGGCGTGGAAGTGATCGCCGCCGACCTCCTTCGCGAGCGGGTGCATCAGCAGCCGGCTCGCCTCGGGGTCTCCAGGCACGACGACCCGCTGCCATGCGGCGAAGTTCTGGCGCGACTGCTGCTCGTTCCACATCGTCTCTCCGCCTTCGAGCGCGACGAGCCTCGGCTGGCCGTTGTCGTGGCAGCTGATGCACCGCGCATGGCCGGGCCGCTTGGCCAGGAAGATCGGCTGGACCCGCTGGCGGAAGAACTCGAAGTCGAGCGTCGCCTTTGCCGTCGCCGGGGCGGCCGAGGGTGCGGCGGCCTTGATCCACGCGACCACCGCCTGATACTCCGGGTTGTCCTGGGCACGCCAGAACTTGCCGCCGGTGTGCTGCTGATCGCCACCCACGGCAGGAGCAAGCGGATGGACGGCCAGCGGGCTGCTTGCGGGGTCGCCAGCGACGACCACGCGCTTGACGACCTCGAAGTTCTGGCGGCTCTGCGCCTCGGTCCACGTCGAGGCGCCTTCGGACAGCGGCTGGAGGCGCATACGTGTCGCGATGCGCGCGTGGCAGTTGACGCACCGGCCGGCCCCCTCACCGGGGGCGCGCTCCTTCAGGAAGATCGGCTCGATGGTGCGGCGGTAGGTCTCGAAGTCGAGTTCGCGACCCGCGGTGCTCTGTGCCGCCGGCGGGGGACCCGCCGGATGCGGCGCAGCAACCAACCCCAGCACGAACAACAACCACGTCATGGCGGACAGCCCTCCCGTCGGTGAGGCAGAAGCGTGAGGCGCCTTTCTACCATCACCGGCCGCGAGGCTGTCAGCTTTTTCGGAGAAACGTTGCGAAACGAGGCAGGAGGGGAGTCGCGCGGAGGGGCGGCGCTGACGACCGTGTGGTTCATGCGACCACGCCGGTCATCAGCACCCCTCCGCGCAGCTTGGGAGCTGGCGTGAGGCGTTGCGCCTCTTACGCCGGCTGAACGGCGCCGTCGTCGAGGCGGTCGACGACCTCGTCTCCGACCCGCTCGCGGGCCGCAGCCGACTCCGGCAGGTCGTCGAAGAACCGGTACAGGGCCGGCACGACGACAAGCGTCAAGAGGGTGGACGTGATCAGCCCACCGATCACCACGATCGCGAGCGGGCGCTGCACCTCGGCGCCTGGGCCGGTCGCGAAGAGGAACGGCACGAGGCCGAGGGCGGCAACGGTGGCGGTCATCATCACCGGACGGAACCGCATGGTTGCCCCCTCGGTGATCGCCCGGAGCTGGTCGAATCCCGACTCGCGCAGGCCCCTGATGTAGGACACCAGCACCACGCCGTTCAGCACGGCAATGCCCCAGAGCGCGATGAAGCCGACCGACGCGGGCACCGACAGGTACTCGCCGGTGACGAACAGGCCGACGATGCCGCCGATCGATGCGAACGGCAGCACCATGATGATCAGCATGGCAAACCGCACCGACTTGAACAGCAGGAACAGCAGGAAGAAGATCGCGCCGATCGTGATCGGCACGATGACCATCAGGTGCGCCCGTGCCCGTTCCATGTTCTCGAACTGGCCGCCCCACTCGAAGTAGTAGCCAGCTGGCAACTGCACCTCGGCTTCCACGCGCTTCTGGAGTTCAGCCACGAAGCCGCCGAGGTCGCGGTCCCTGACGTTGACGCCGACGTTGACGCGGCGCTTGGCCATCTCCCGCCGGATTTGCGAAATGCCCTCACGCACCTCGATTTTCGCGAGGCTACCGACCGGCACGTCCTCGCCGTTCTGGGCGCGCAGCAGGATGCCCTGGATCGCCTGCAGGCTGTTGCGCAGCTGCTCGGGGTAGCGGACCACGGCCTGGAAGCGCCGCTCGCCCTCGTAGATATCCGTCGCGACGACACCCGCGACCGCCGCCTCGATGACGTCGTTCACGTCCTTGACGTTGAGCCCGTAGCGCGCGATGGCCGCGCGGTCGATCTGCGCGTTCAGGTTGTGCTGGCCAGAGGCGCGATCCACCTTGATGTCGCTGGTGCCGCGGATCGTGGCGGCCACCCGGGCGACCTCATTGGCCTTTTCAATCAGGACGCGGAGGTCGTCGCCGAACACCTTGACGGCAACGTCCGCGCGAACGCCCGTGACCATCTCGTCGACGCGGTCCGAAATCGGCTGCGCCATCACCGGGTTCACGCCGGGGAAGGACGTCACGATGTCGCGGACCTTCTCGCCGATGTCGTCCTGCGTCAGGCCCTCGCGTTCTTCGGCCGGGAGCAGCTGGATCATCATGTCGCTCTCGTTGTAGCCGGCGGGATCGACCGGCGACTCCCCTCGGCCGAGACGGGACACGATGTGCTTGACGCCAGGGAGCTGCCGCAGGCGCTGCATCGCCTCCTGCTCCATCTTGATCGACTCATCGAGCGCGATGTTCGGGACGCGGTCCATGTTCGGCGAGATCGTCCCTTCCTTGAGCTCCGGGATGAACGATGTGCCGAGGTACGGGAAGAGCGACATCGCCGCGACGAACGCCGCGAGCGCCGTGACGATGGTCTTCTTCGGGTTCATCACCGCCAGCGCCAGCATGCGCTTGTACGGCCACTTCAGCATGCGGACGAACAGCGTGTCGTCCTCGCTGCCGCCTTTCAGGAAGTACGCGGACAGTACCGGGGTGATCGTCAGCGAGAGGATCAGCGAGATGCCGAGCGCGATGGCGATCGTGTACGCCAGCGGCGCGAACATCTTGCCTTCCATGCCCTGCAGCGTCATCAGCGGCAGGAACACCAGGATGATGATGCAGATGCCGAAGATGACGGGGGTGCCCACCTCCATCACGGCCTCGTACACGTTCTTCAGCTTGTTGCCCTTCTTGTCGTGCGAGAGGCGCGAGAAGACGTTCTCGACCACAACGACCGAGCCGTCGATCATCAGGCCGATCGCGATGGCCAGGCCGCCGAGAGACATCAGGTTTGCCGACATCCCGTAGTAGTTCATGACCAGGAAGGTCAGCGCCGGGGTCAGCACGAGCGTCGCGATGACAATCAGGCTCGAGCGGATGTCGCCAAGGTACAGGAAGAGGATGATGACGACGAGGACGATGCCTTCCATCAGCACGCGCGTCACGGTCGCCAGCGCCGCGTCGACCAGTTCAGAGCGGTCGTAGTACGGGACGACCTTCAGGCCGTTGGGCAGCATGTTCCGGCTGTTGATCTCGTCGACGCGCGCCTTCACCGCGCTGACGACCTCTTTCGCGTTGCCGGCCGCGATCATCATGACGATGCCGCCGACGGCCTCGGTGTAGCCGCCCTTGATCATGGCGCCGTAGCGGACCTGCTCACCCAGCCGGACCTCGGCGACGTCGCTCAGGAAGACGGGTGTCGACCCGACCTCCTTGAGGACGATCCGGCGCAGGTCATCGAGCGTCTGCACGAGGCCGAGACCGCGAACCAGCATGAACTCCGGGCCCTGCGTGAGGATGCCGCCGCTGGCGTTCGCGTTGTTGCGTTCGATCGCCTGCCGCACCTGATCGATGGTCAGGTTGTAGTAGCGCATCTTCACCGGGTCCACCTGGACCTGATACTGCTTCACGTAGCCGCCCGTGGAGTTGATTTCCGCGACGCCGGGGATCGAGCGCAGGAGCGGACGGGCCACCCAGTCCTGGATGGTCCGGCGCTCGGTGAGCTCCTCCCTGGTCAGCGGCCGCTCACCGTCGTCCGGGTGCTCGAGCGTGTACTGGTAGACCTCGCTGAGGGCGGTCGACACGGGTCCCATCACCGGCGTGATGCCTTCCGGCAGCCGGTCACGGATGTCGGCCAGGCGCTCGGAGACGATCTGCCGCGCGAAGTACTGCGGCGTTTCATCCGTGAACACGAGGGTCACGATTGAAAGGCCCGGCGTGTTCAGCGACCGCATCTCGGTCATGCCGGGGAGACCCGTCATGCCGATCTCCACGGGCACGGTCACGATCCGCTCGACTTCATCGGGCGATCGGCCCGGCACCTCGGTCGCGACCTGAACCTGGATGTTCGTGACGTCGGGAAACGCGTCGACCGACAGCTTCCGGGTCGCATCAATGCCGCCCGCCAGCGCGATCAGCGCGATGACGATGACGATGATGCGGTGTTCGATGGCGTTGCGAATGAGTCCGCCCAGCATCGCCTACTCTTCTTCGCTCGCCCGGAGGAGCTGACGGCGACGCTCGTTGTTCAAATGGAAGGCTCCGTCGACGACGATCTTCTCGCCGTCCTTCAGGCCTTCGGTGAGGACGCGTGACGAGTCGATTTCGACACCGAGCTTCACGGGACGCAGCGCGTACTTGTTGCCGTCCACCTGCACGAAGATGAACTCGCCGTTCTCTTCACGGATGACGGCGGAGGTGGGGACGACGCGCTGGCGCGCGGTGTCGCCGGTCAGCTTCACCGTCGCCAGCATGGCTGGCTTGAACTTGCCGTCGGGATTCGGGAGGTCCATCCGCACGCGAACCGTCCGCGTGTCCGGATTGACGGTGGCGCTGACGAAGGAGAGTTCGCCCCTGATCTTCACCCCGGGCAGGGCCGCCACCTCCGCCTCAACGGGGGTGCCGACGTGCAGCTTGCCCGCCTGCTGCTCCGGCACGTCCGCTTCGAGCCAGAGATCCGAGAGGTCGGCGATCTCGAACGCCGTGTCCGCCGGCTGGATAACCTGGCCGAGCGTGAGCTTCCGGTCGAGCACTGTCCCGTTCATGCTGGCGACGATGCGCGCCACAGAGTTGATGTTGTGGGAACGCTCGAGTTCATCGACCGCCTCAGGGGCCATGCCCATCAGGACCAGCTGATCGCGAGCGGCGTCGAACTCGGCCTGTGCCTGTGCGTGCTCCGCTTCGCGGCGTTGCAGTTCGGCCTCACCGATGACGTCGTTCTTCAGCAGCACCTGCGCGCGTTCGACGGCGCGCTGGGCAACCTTCCGCTGGGAATCGGACTTGAGGAAGAACAGCTGCGCGTCGCTGAGTCCGGTGCTGTTGAGGAGAGCCAGCAGGTCGCCGCGCCGGACGTGCTGCCCCTCGTGGACGGCAAGCATCGTGATGCGGCCCATCACGGGCGAGCCCACGCGCGTGACCTTCGTCTGGTTCACCTCGAGGCGCGCGGCAACCGTCTGGGTGAGGGCCACCTCCGCCCATGCCGGTTCGCCGAGCGTCAGGCGCGGCTGGAGGTTGTCTCCCGCCGAGATCTCGAGCGGGTTCGGTTTTGGCGCGGCCTTCTGGTCGACCGGCTTTTCCGACGCCGCTCCTCCGCAGGCAGCCGTCGTCGCAATCGAGGCGAGGAAGGCGAGAATGCGTGTGGTCTTCATTACGGGGTCCTCCGGAGGAGATCGATGGCGCGCAGTTCGTCGAGGTCGACGAGGGCGGCCTGACGGTCGTACTGGGCGTTCAGGAAGTTGAGTCGAACGGTGCGCAGGAGCCGCTGCGCGTCGAGGACCTCGAGGATGCCGCGTTCACCGAGCTGGTAAGCCACTTCCGCGGCGCGCAGCGCCTCTTCGGCTTCACGGAGCAGCCCCTGCTCGAACAGCGTGACCTGCTGGTTGGCGACCGCAAAGCGCTCGTAGGCCCCATCGAGGGCCGCGATGATTTCGATTTCCCGCGCCTGGGCGGTTGCGGTGGCCTGGCGGTGGAGCGCGGTCGCTTCGGCAATCGGCCCCTGGCGCCGGTTCCAGGTGGGGACCGGCAGCGCAAGACCCACGCGGTACGACGGCCCCGCCATGTCGACTTCGCCGCGGACCGCGAGTTGCGGGGTCTTCAGCGCTCGCTCGTAGCTCACGCGTGCTTCGGCACGGGCGATTTCCGAACGCGAGAACGCGAGGGCCGGGTGGTGGTCGAGGGCCTGCTGCCTCAGTGTCTCGATCGAAGGGAGTGTGACCTGCTGGTCGATGTCCCCTTCGAACTCGATCTGCGGCTCGAGCACGCCACCGACCGCCGCGCGGAACTGCGCGATCGCGGTGACCTGCTGCAGCTGCGCACTGGACGCCAGGGTACGGGCCGACGCGACTTCCGCCTCCGCGCGGACCAGTTCGAGCCGGCCGACCTCGCCGACGTCGACACGCACCTGGATGCGGTTGCGGAGGTCCTGCACCAGCCGGACGTTCTCCGTCGCGATGCGCAGTTCTCCGATCCGGCGCAGCACCTGGAAGAACGTCCTGCGGACGTGGGAGAGCACGCCCAGGCGGATCTCAGACAGGAAGAAGTCGCTCGACTCCTTGCCGCGCTCGGCGAGGGCGATGCGTGAGGGCCTGAGGGCGCCGAGTTCGAGCGGTTGCTGGACGACGTATTGAGGGACGCCGGCTCGGGGGCCGGTGCCCGGCGTCACGGTCTGCCGACCGGCGATGATCGAGGCCTCAGGATTCGGGTAGGCCCGGGCCGTGGTTATCGCCGCTGTGGCCGCCTCGACGCCGGCCGAACCGGCGCGGAGCAGCGGATGGGATGCGTCAGCGAGTTGCAGGGCGCGGTCGAGCGTGACCTTCTCGGCGGACGCCCGACCGGCTATCAGGACGAGCGCCGCAGAGAGGGCGGCTCGGCTTAAACGAGTGCTCGGCATACAGGTCTTCGGGTGTCGTCGGAATTACGAGCTGAGGGCGTTGAGACTAAGCAAAGCGTAAGAAATCTATATCAAAGGTATTTCTAAGACAATGGCAGGGCCGCGTTGGTTCCCGGTGCCCGCATCTTTGGCCTAGATTCTGGCGAATGCCTGCCGGCCAGCACCACGCCGCTGAACGGACCGACGGCTGATACGCCACTACACGGGCTGATGCCCAACAACGAGGAGTTTGGACGGAGGGTAGGAAGAAAAAGGGTAACGGACCGCTAGATCCGGACCGCTAACGGGAGTTCGGCGCGAATGCGGAGGGAGGGAGTCGAGGAGGCGAGCGAGGTCGCGGGGATGTGTGGCGGAGAGGAAGGGATTCGAACCCCTGGAAGCCTTTCGACTTCTGCGGTTTTCAAGACCGCCGCCTTAAACCGCTCGGCCACCTCTCCGCGGGAGTCGATTGTAGCGCGGACCGGCACATCCCGACGCGCCGGCGCAGACTTCCGTTCGCAGCCTCACCGCGGGTGCGACAGTGGAGAGCGGGACGATCGACGGCCCGCTCTCGATGCGATTCAGGTTCAGCTGTTGTCGCCGTCGAGCAGGCCGCCGAGCCCGCCGAGAATCGAGCCTTCTTCGCGTCGGCCACCACTGGCTTTGGGCGACGCCGCGTAGATGCGGTCCGCGAGCCTGCTGAACGGCAGCGACTGCAGCCAGACCTTCCCGGGTCCGGTCAGTGTGGCGAAGAAGATCCCCTCTCCGCCAAACAGCGCGGTCTTCACGTTCCCGACGAACTGGATGTCGTAGTTCACCGAGGGCTGCAGCGCGACGAGGCAGCCGGTGTCGACGCGCAGCGTCTCGCCTGGCCCGAGGTCCAGTGCGTGCAGCATGCCGCCGGCGTGCACGAACGTCAGTCCGTCACCCTGCAGGCGCTGCATGATGAAACCCTCTCCGCCGAACAGGCCCACGCCGATCTTCTTCTGGAAGGCAATGCCAATCGAGACGCCGCGCGGCGCAGAGGAACGAGTCCTTCTGGCAGATCAGATCCCCGCCGAGCGCCTTCAGATCCATGGGGAGAATCTTGCCCGGATACGGTGCGGCGAACGCCACGCGTTGCTTGCCCGCGCCCTTGTTCGTGAACACGGTCATGAACAGGCTTTCACCGGTCAGCAGGCGCTTGCCTGCCCCGAGCAGGGCGCCCATGAGGCCCCCACTGCCCTGCGACTGCTGGCTGCCGTCGCCGAAGACCGTCTCCATCTGAATCCCCGGCGTCATGTACATGAGCGCGCCCGCCTCAGCGACGGCGCTCTCGCCCGGGTCGAGTTCGACTTCGACGAACTGCATCTCGACGCCGACGATCTTGAAGTCGATCTCGTGTGCTCGTCGGCCGGGTGGCGGCGGGGGGACAGCCGCAGGTGCCGGTGCCGAGGCACCCGCGAGATACGGCGCGAGTGCAGGCACGTTCTTCAGCGGCGTCCATTCGGTCATGCCCGCCGTGAAGACGAGCGTGTCCCCGTTGATGCTGCCGGTTCGAATGCTCGTGATGATGTCGTCCTGGCTGACGGGCCCGACCTGCTGCCCGCCGATGGCCATGTACCACTGTGGCATACCGTGTATCCGTTCCTCGTCTGACGGCTCTCGCCGGTCCGATCAGTTGGACGTGCCGTGCGCGTCGATCTGTTCCGCGGTGCTCTGCTCGAGGCGCGCCACAGTCGCCGGGTCGATCGAAAGCAGGGCGGCGAGCTGCGCGAGAAAGATGCGTTCGGACCCAGTGACGCTTTCATCGGCGCGCACGATCGAGAACGCCAGCACGTACAGGCCTTCCTTCTCCCGCGCGTCCGCAACACCACTGACGATCTCGACTAGCGGCGTCACCCGTTCGAGTTCCTGCGCAACCACCGTCTCCGCTCCAACCGCGCGCGCCTGCGCAAGGATGGCCTCGCGCTCTGGCCCACCCAGCGTGCCGTCCGCTCGCGCCGCCGCAATCGTGAGGCGGACGGCCCGGAGCACTGCAGGAGGGATATCGGCAGGTACCGCTGTCGCCTGTGTTGGTGCGCGCCCGGGGAGGGGCGGTGGGACCACCGGGCCGCCGGTCATCTGGGGTGTCGATGGCGGAGTGGGAACCGGAGAGCCTGGCATTGGTCCCGGTGAGGGCCCGCCGCCCCACTGGTTGCCGCCGCTCTGAGCTGCCTGGCTGTTCTGCAAGGTCTCGAGCAGACCCCAGGCGAGGCCGGCGGCCGTCAGCATGGCTCCTGCGCCAACAGCGCCGCCGCGGCCACCGCCAGTGAGAAACCGGACCGCATTCACGCCCTTCTTGTTCGACTTCCCCGTGAGGGCTCCGCGCACGAGCGCGCCAAGGAGATCGGCTGGTTCCATGCGCTCATCTTACGAGGCGGGCGTGCGGGCGCAAAGCACCTCTACTCGCTGGATGGGTGCGCTAACGCGCCCGGCCGCGCGTCAGCTCTTCGTAATCCGCTCGAGCCCGCCCATGTACGGCCGCAACGCCGTCGGGATGACAACGGACCCGTCGGCCTGCTGGTAGTTCTCGACAATCGCGATCAGCGTGCGCCCGACCGCCAGGCCGGACCCGTTCAGCGTGTGCACGAAGTCGGCCTTGCCGCTGCCCCCTGCCCGGAACTTGATGTTCGCGCGCCGCGCCTGGAAGCTCTCCGTGTTGCTGCAGGACGAGATCTCCCGGTACATGTTCTGGCTCGGCAGCCAGACCTCGATGTCGTAGGTCTTGGCCGAGGCGAACCCCATGTCCCCGGTGCACAGGAGCACGGTCCGGAATGGCAGTTCCAGCCGCTTGAGCACCTCCTCGGCGTTCGCGACCAGCAACTCGAGTTCGGCGTGCGACTGCTCGGGCGTGGTGAACTTCACCAGTTCGACCTTGTCGAACTGGTGCTGCCGAATCAGGCCGCGTACGTCCTGCCCGTACGATCCCGCCTCGCTGCGGAAGCACGGCGTGTAGGCCGTGTACTTGATCGGCAGGTCGCGACCGTCGAGAATTTCGCCGCGGTGCAGGTTCGTGAGGGGGACCTCCGCCGTGGGGATCAGGTACAGATCCCAGTCGCCGGCGATCTTGAACAGATCCTGCTCGAACTTCGGCAGGTTGCCGGTCCCGGTGAGCGAGGCCGCGTTCACCATGAACGGCGGCTCCATCTCACGGTAGCCATGCTCGGTCGTGTGCAGGTCGAGCATGAAGTTGATCAGGGCGCGTTCGAGACGCGCCCCCATGCCGCTCAGCACCGTGAAGCGGGCGCCCGAGATCTTGGTGCCGCGTTCGAAATCGATGATGCCGAGCGCCGGACCGACGTCCCAGTGCGCCTGCGGCTCGAAGTCAAAGGCACGAGGCTCGCCCACGGTCCTGACGACCGGGTTGTCCGCGGCGCTCTTCCCGAAGGGCACAGATGCGTGTGGCAGGTTCGGGAGCACCAGCAGTGCCTGCTCACGCTGCCGTTCGATGTCATCGAGCGCGGCGCCGAGCTGCTTGATCTGCTGCGCACGCTCGCGATTACGCTCCTGGATCGACGTCGTGTCGAGCCCTTCCCGCTTCGCGCGCGCGATCTCCTCTCCTGACGCGTTCTGCTCGCGCTTCAGGGACTCGTACTCGCCAATCAGGCGACGTCGCTCGGTATCGAGCGTCGCGATTCCTTCCAGCGCCTTGTCCGGATCCACTCCACGGTTGCGGAGACCGGTGCGCACAACGTCAATGTTTTCTCGGACAATCGTGGGATCGAGCATGCAACCTCGCGCCCCTATTGTATAGAAGGGTCGGAATGAGTTCTGCTAGGATCCCGCGCGTGACGACCAGAGTTCGCAAGGCGGTGTTCCCGGCCGCGGGCCTCGGCACCCGTTTTCTTCCCGCCACCAAGGCGCAGCCCAAGGAAATGCTGCCGCTGGTGGACAAGCCCATCATTCAGTACGGCGTCGAGGAAGCGGTGGCTTCAGGCGTCGACAACATCATCCTGGTCACCGGCCGCGGCAAGAATGCGATCGAGGATCATTTCGACGTCTCGGTGGAGCTCGAGACCTTTCTCGAGGCCCGTGGCAAGAAGGAACAGCTGGACGAGATCCGCAAGATCTCGAACATGATCAACTTCGCGTACGTGCGCCAGGGCGAACCGCTCGGGCTCGGCCACGCGGTGCTGGTTACCAAGGAGCTTGTCGGCAACGAGCCGTTCGCCGTCATCCTCGCCGACGACGTGATCGATGCGAATCCGCCGGCGGTGCAGCAGCTCGTCGACGTCTTCAACAAGGTGCAGGGGCCGGTGCTCGCGGTGGAGCGCGTGCCGATGGACGAGGTCTCCAGCTACGGCGTCATTGCGCCGAACCTGTCCGCGAAGCTGGGCGACGGCATCTACGAAGTCACCGATCTCGTCGAGAAACCGCCGAAGAGCGAGGCGCCGTCGGACCTGGCGATCATCGGCCGGTACATCCTGACGCCGGACATCTTTCCCGCGCTCGAAGCAACGAAGAGCGACAGGACCGGGGAGATTCAGCTCACCAACGGCTTGCGGGAACTGCTGAAGAGACGCCCCATCTACGCGTGCGAAGTGAAGGGCACGCGCCATGACACGGGCAACAAGCTGGGCTTCCTGAAGGCGGTCGTGTACTTCGCGATGCGCCGCCCGGACCTCCGCGACAAGTTCGCGGAGTACCTGACCTCACTCGGGCTCGACGTACCAGCCCGGCGTTAGTCGACCGGCCGGGCCCTCGGCCCGGCCGTCAGCCTCCCAGGCCTTACTCGGACTTCGTGGAGCTGCTGTCCGAAGACGTGCCTGCCGCGGACGCGCTCTCGCTGGACGTGCTGCCTTCCTTGGCGGGTGCGGCCTTCGTCGCGCTCGTCGAATCCTTCTTCGCGTAGTCGGTGATGTACCAGCCCGATCCCTTGAACTGGATCGCGGGTGATGCCATCAGCTTGTGCACGCCCTTCCCGCACTTCGGGCAGGTGTCGAGCGGCGCGTCCGAGAACTTCTGAATGACCTCGAAGCGATGTCCGCAGCTATCGCACTCGTATTCGTAAAGCGGCATATCTCTCAGGAACCCTGAAACGGTTGTTGCGGCCTCACTCCAGCACGTCGCCGTTGTTCGGACCGAGCATCAGCTCGCGATGCAGCCAGAACGGGGCGCAGCCGTGGGACAACAGCGTGTCGTGGAACGTCTTCAGGGAGAAGCCCTTCCCCTGCTGCGCCTTGTAGTCCTGCCGCAGCTTCAGCAACATCATCTTGCCGGCGCTGTAGACCAGGTACGTCGGGTCGAACGTGCCCCGTTCCGCCTCTCGACGCGCAGCCACTTCCTCCAGGTACGCGTCCTCTCGGAACATCCGCACGCCCTGCTCCACTGACATATCTTCCGCGTGCAGGCGGATGCAGACAATGAAGCGGACCAGGCGGATGAGGGCTTCGGCCAGCTGGCCCAGGCGGATGCCATGGTCGTTCCGGCCGAAGCCGTTTTCGACCATCATCTGCTCGCAGTAGTGCGCCCATCCCTCGACGAAGGAGGCGGGGGCAAAGAGGATCGACTTCCGGGCTTTCGAGGTCACCTTCCGCAGATGCTGGTAATGCAGGAAGTGACCCGGATACACCTCGTGAATCGACACCGACCAGAGCGTCGGGAGGTTGTAATCGCGCAGGTGCTCGACCTGACGTTCTGACGGCCAGGACGGGTCGGCATCCGTCAGGTAGTAGTAGGCGCGAGTCGGCTTGCTCTCGAACGGACCGGGGGTCCACATGCTCGCGAACGACCACCGGTAGAAGTCCGGCGTCGGCGCCACGACGATCGGCTCACCCTCCGGCATGGAGATGAGGCTCTGCCGCTCAAGAAACGTGCGGAGTTCCTCAACCTGCTCCCGCCCGACCTTCGCGAGCTGGCCCGGCTGCGGGTGGTTGTCCTTGGTCTTCGCCCAGACGGCGAGCGGGTCGCCGCCGTTCACCTTCGCCGCAACCTGCCGGAAAGCTTCCTGCGTCGCCGCGAGTTCGCGCTCGGCCATGGCGAGCAGGCGCTCCACGGGGATGTTGATCCCTTCCTCGAGGCGCAGCTTCTGCTCGAACTTGTCTCGACCGAGCCGGAACGAGGCGCGGGCCTTGGGCGCGATTTCCTTCTCGAGGTAGTCGATGTATCCAAGAATCGCCTGGGACGCTTCCTGCTGGGCGTCCGCAAGGTCGCCGAGGAGATGCAGGTCGTCCACATCCGCGAACGCCCGGGGCAGATCGTGCTCGATGAACTTGAGCGCGCCCCTCATCGTCTCGATGCCGACCTTGACGAAGATGCCCGGTGGTTCCTTGACGTTGTCGCGGGCGGCCTGGATCAACCGTGGTGCCTGGCGCAGCTTGGAGAGCACCCGCCGCGCGCGCTCGGGGGCGGACGCGTGGGTGAACAGCGCCTGAGTGGCGAGGCTGGACGCAAGAACGTCCGCGTAGATCTGCGGGTTCCTTTCCCAGGGACGGATCGCCTCGAGGTCGAACATCCGTGCGCGCAGGTGGGACGCGAGCATGCGGTGCTCGAGCGCCTCGACCTGCGTCAGCCCGGCCTGATCGATCTCCTCGAGCCGCCGGAGGTACCCGGCCAGCGCACGCGCCTCCGAATCGATGCCATGGCGGCTCAGATCCTCGAGCAGGTCGTCATGCGTGTGCACGCCGTCGAGCGTTGCGTGTGTGGGGTGCGTTTCGTGGAGGTACCCGAGAAGGTCGTCAACGAAATGCGGCAGCGGTTCGGAAACGGGCATGGGTCCTTGGACGCAACGGGTTGATGAAGCCTCTTGGGCGCACGGGGTGCGCCGATCCGCCAATGGTACAATAAAGATCCCAGCCGATGGCCGGTACGCTCTTCGTCGTCGCGACGCCGATCGGCAACCTCGAAGATATCTCACCCCGCGCCATCAAGGTGCTGCGCGAGGTGGCCCTCATCGCGGCCGAGGACACACGTCGCACCGGCCATCTCCTTCAGCGGTTCGGACTTACCACCCGAACTACCAGTTTCCACGAGCACAGCCTGAAGGGCAAGACATCGGTCCTGCTCGAGCGCCTCCTGGCAGGCGACGACGTTGCCTTGGTGTCTGATGCCGGCACTCCCGGGATCTCGGATCCTGGCGACCCACTCATCCGCGCCGCATACGACGCCGGCATCCGGGTGACACCGATTCCCGGGCCCAGCGCAGCGGTCACGGCGGTCTCCGCCAGTGGATTCGGAGGAGGGGGGTTCATATTCTTGGGCTTCCCCCCAACCAAGGGAAGCGCCCGGGCCGCCTGGATCGCCGCTCTGCGGGCGGCCAGCGCAGCGGTCGGTGCTGCCGTGTTCTACGAAGCCCCCCATCGGATTGTCGACACGCTCGCCCAGCTGCGGGACGCGCTCGGCGACATCGAAGTTGTTATATGCCGTGAGCTTACGAAGATTCACGAGGAAGTCATTCACGGCAGCCTCGGCACGCTCCGGCTCGACGAGCCCCGCGGAGAGTTCACGGTGGTCCTGAATATTGGGCAGATAGCCGCGGAACTGCGCACGGCTGACGCCCTCGCGGTAGTCACTGCCGAGGATCTCGCGCGGGAGTTCCGCGACCTCACCGAGAATCAGCAGAAGACCCGCCGCCAAGCGATTGCTGCGATCGCCAGGAAGCATCAACTGCAGGCGCGCGATGTGTACGCGCGGCTGGAGGTAGCGAAGTCCTCCGGCGTTTGACCGAGGCGTTCGGGTTTTGATAAGGTTCGTCGCGTTTTTCGGCGTGTAATTTCCGCTTCCCGCGAATCCCACACTATGGCGAAGTCGCAGCGACCCCAGCCGAAATCAAAGGGCGACCCGGCACCAGCCGCCCCTATCACCGCGCCTGGCGGGCAGAAGGGTGCGGACGGCGCCGCCCGTCGGCCGACCTATGCCGATGCGGTGGCCCTCTACGAAAAGGGGCTCGAAGCCCTCCAGCGTCATGATTACAGCCGGGCTCTCGAGCAGCTGCGCGGCGTCCTGACGCAGTTCCCCGAAGAACGCGAACTCCACGAGAGGGTTCGCCTGTACATCAACGTCTGCGAGCGCCACGCGCGTGCGCAGACGGTCGCCCCGCAGACGGTGCAGGAGCGGCTCTACGCATCCACGCTGGCCCTCAACGGCGGGCGCTACGACGAGGCCATCTCCCACCTCCGGCTCGTCCGCGACGAAGACCCGGACAACGATCATGCGCTCTACATGCTCGCCGTTGCGCACGCGCAGCGGGGCGAGCTTGCGGAGTCGATCGCACACCTGGAGCGCGCGATCGCGCTGAACCCGGAAAATCGGGCGCTGGCTCGCCGGGATCCCGACCTCGAGCCACTGCACGACGACGAAGCGTTCCACACGGCGGTGGACCCTACCCACAGCCATCACTGAGGCGGACTCGCCTACATCGCGCCCGCAATCAGGACGATAATCGTGAACGCCATGTCTGACGTTCACATCGTCGTCCTCGCGGCAGGGAAGGGAACCCGGATGAAATCGGCGGTTCCCAAGGTGCTGCACCAGCTCGCGGGCAAGCCAATCATCGAGCATGTGCTTGCGGCCGCGGCCGCGCTGTCACCGCGTTCCACGACCGTGGTCATCGGGCATCAGGCCGAGGAACTCCGTTCGGCCCTCGCTCGCCACCCGCACCTGCAGTTCGTCGTCCAGGAGCCCCAGCTCGGAACGGCCCACGCGCTCCTCACCGCAGAGACCGTCCTCCACGGAAAACGCGGAACCCTGATCCTGCTGTCCGGCGACGTTCCCGCGCTCTCCGCGCCCACGCTGCAGTCGCTGATCCAGGTTCACACCGAGGCGGCTGCCGCGGCCACCGTGATGACGGCGATCGTGCCGAACCCGCACGGCTACGGTCGCATCATTCGCGACGGCGGGAAGATTGCACGTATCGTCGAGGAGAAGGATGCGACTGGGGAGGAGCGCCAGGTCCAGGAGATCAACGCGGGGATCTATGCCTTCGACCTCCCAGGCTTGTTCGATGCGGTGCGGAGTATCGGTGCGGCCAACGCGCAGCGCGAGTACTACCTGCCTGATCTCGTGAGCATCTACAGGGCCGGTGGCCGCCGCGTCGAAACCGTCACCGTGAACGATCCTGTGGAAATTCAGGGGATCAACAGCCGGCGGGAACTCGCGGACCTTGCCCGCCACATCCGGCGACGCACCAACGACACGTTGATGGCAGCAGGGGTCACGCTCCTCGATCCCGACACCGCCTACATCGATCCGGATGCGGTCATCGGCACGGATACCGTGATTCACCCAGGCGTGAGCATCGAAGGCCCCACTCAGATCGGGCGGGGCTGCACGGTCTACCCTGGCGTGCGCATCACGCGTTCGCGCATCGCGGACGACGCCGCCGTCCTGGACCACTCCATCATCGTCGACAGTTCCGTTGGACCTGGCGCGTCGGTCGGCCCGTTTGCGCACCTGCGCAGCGCGGCCGAGGTCGGTCCTCACGCGAAGGTTGGCAACTTCGTGGAGCTGAAGAAGACCGTGCTCGGCCCAGGCTCGAAGGCGTCACACCTCGCGTACCTCGGCGATGCGGTGATCGGCGAGTCGGTCAACATCGGCGCAGGGACGATCACCTGCAACTACGACGGCTCGCGCAAGCAGACCACCAGGATCGAGGACGGCGCGTTCATCGGCAGCGACACGCAGCTGATTGCGCCGGTGACCGTCGGGCGGAACGCGTACGTTGGGACGGGCACGACCATCCGCGAAGATGTGCCGGCTGGCGCGCTGGCGGTCAGCGCCGGCCGACAGCGCAACATCGAAGGCTGGGTCGAGCAGAAGCGCAAGAAGGCGTCCGAGTGACGGCCGCCTCTCTGCACTCCGACATCTGAATTCTCAAATCGACGAAACAAAGGTTCATACGGTATGTGCGGGATCATCGGATACATCGGGCCGAAGCCGGTCGTGCCAGTGCTCATCGACGGGCTGCGGAAGCTCGAATATCGCGGCTACGACTCCGCGGGTGTGGCGGTCGTCTCCGACGGGACGGTGACGCTGCGGCGGAGCGCGGGCAAGCTGTCGAACCTCGAGCAGGCTATCGGAAACGATCCAATCGTCGGCGACTACGGGGTTGGCCACACACGCTGGGCGACGCACGGTCGCCCCACCGAGGAGAACGCGCACCCGCACCGCGACTGCACGGGCCGCATCGTCGTCGTGCATAACGGCATCATCGAGAACTACCTCGACCTCAAGCAGGAGCTCCAGCGCCAGGGGCACCGCTTCGTCACCGAGACCGACACCGAAATCGTCGCGCACCTCGTCGAACGCGAGATGAAGGACGATGGGCTCGAGAACGCCGTCCGTCGCGCGCTGCTGCTGATGCGTGGTCTGTTTGCGCTCGTGCTGATTTCGGCCGACGATCCGGAGAAGATCGTGGCGGTCCGCAACGGACCGCCCATCGTCGTCGGCCTCGGCGAGGGCGAGTTCTTCGTCGCCTCGGACATCCCGGCGATCCTGAGCCACACGCGAGATGTGGTGTTCCTCGGCGACGAAGAGATGGCGATCATCACCCGCACGGGCGTGAGCTTTACGGATTTCTTCGCACGCCCCGTCTCCGCGGCCACCCAGCGGGTCCTCTGGGATCCGATCATGGCGGAGAAGGCGGGATACAAGCACTTCATGCTCAAGGAGATCTTCGAGCAGCCGACCGCTGCCCGCGAGACGATCCTCGGGCGCGTGTCGCAGGATTCCGGCCGCGTGTTCCTCGAGGAGATGAAGGTCACCGAGGCGCAACTCAAGGCTGTCGAGCGCGTCACGATCCTGGCGTGCGGCACATCCTGGCACGCTGGCCTCGTCGGCAAGTTCCTGATCGAGCAGCTCGCACGTATCCCGGTCGATGTCGACTACGGATCGGAGTATCGCTACCGCAAGCCGATCGTCGACCACCGGATGCTGGCGATCGTGATCACGCAGTCCGGCGAAACGGCCGACACGCTGGCGGCCCTGCGCGAGGCGAAGAAGGACGGCGCGGCGAGCATCGCCATCTGCAATGTCGTCGGCAGCATGGCCACGCGTGAAACCGACGGTACGGTCTACACGCACGCCGGCCCGGAAATTGGCGTCGCTTCGACGAAGGCTTTCACGTCGCAGCTCGTGGCGTTGTATCTGCTGGCACTTCGCCTGGGTCAGGTGCGGGGGGCGCTGAGCGCTGAGGCCTCACGGCCGCATATCGATGCGTTGCTACAGCTCCCGCTTCTCCTCGAGCAGGCGTTGAAGCTGGCCCCGCAGGTGGAGGAGATCGCCGGCCGCTTCTATTCGCGGACCGATTTCCTGTATCTCGGGCGCGGGATCAACTATCCGATCGCGCTCGAGGGTGCGCTCAAGCTGAAGGAGATCTCCTACATCCACGCCGAGGGCTACCCGGCTGGGGAGATGAAGCACGGCCCGATCGCCCTCATCGACGAACGCATGCCCGTCGTCACGATCGCACCGCACGACGCGGTGTTCGAGAAGATGATCGGCAACATGCAGGAAGTGAAAGCGCGCAGCGGTTCAGTGATCGCACTCACGACACGCGGCGACGACAAGCTCCGCGCGATCCTCGACAACTCCCGCGACTTCATCCTCGAGCTGCCTGAGACGCCGGAACTCCTGACGCCGATCGTCATGACGATCCCCCTGCAGTTGCTGGCGTACGACATCGCCGTCCGCCGTGGGTGCGACGTGGACCAGCCGCGCAACCTCGCCAAGTCGGTGACCGTCGAGTAGGGGCCGGCAGCGTGCGGCGAACTCACGCCGCATTGGGGAGCACACCGAAGGTCGAGGTCCGTGCACGCACGAGATCTCGGGGCATGTCAACCGCTGAAGGTGGTGGGGCGGCTCATTATACTTGTCGGAATGCACTTCCTCGAGACGCTCAACCCTGAGCAGCGCGATGCGGTCCTGCACGTCAACGGGCCGCTGCTCATCCTCGCTGGCGCGGGTTCGGGCAAGACGAAAGTCATCACAAGCCGCATCGCCTACCTGGTCGGCGATGGGCATGCACGCCCCAATGAGGTGCTCGCGGTCACCTTCACGAACAAGGCCGCCGAGGAGATGCGCACCCGCGTCGAGACGCTGCTCGGCGAGGACTGCAGCCGCATGTGGGTGTCGACTTTCCACTCGCTCTGCGCACGGCTCCTCCGCCGCGAGGCGCCAGCGATCGGCCTGTCCCGGGACTTCGTCATCTACGACTCGTCGGATCAGCTCTCGGTCGTCAAGCAGGCGCTCAAGGAGTTGCAGATCGACGACAGCTACGTGCAGCCGAGGGCCGCGCTGTCGCGCATCAGCCACGCGAAGAACCGGATGGAGACTCCGGAGCAGATCTCCGCGTCCGCGGGCTGGAATCGACGCGACGAGGCGATCGCGAAGATCTACGCCAAGTACATCGCTGCGCTGAAGGAAGCCAGCGCGCTGGACTTCGATGATCTGCTGCTGAAGACGGTCGACCTCTTCGAGCAGGTCCCGCACGTTCGACAGAAGTACGCCGAGCAGTTCCGGTTCGTCATGGTTGACGAGTACCAGGACACGAACCGCCCGCAGTACATGCTGATCCGGCGGCTCTCCGAGACGTATCGCAACCTGTGCGTGGTCGGCGACCCCGACCAGTCGATCTACAAGTGGCGAGGGGCGGACCTTCGCAACATCCTCGACTTCGAGCAGGACTATCCCGAAGCGAAGATCGTCAAGCTCGAACGGAACTACCGCTCGACGCAAGTGATCCTCGACGCCGCCTCCGCCGTGATCAGCCAGAACCGCAACCGCAAAGACAAGCGGCTCTGGACCGACCAGAAGGGTGGCGCTCGCATCGTCTACTTCCGCGGTGGGGACGAACTCGAGGAAGCCGACTTCATCACACGCACCGCACGCGGGGGGCTGGCCGACGATCCTGAGGCGATGGTGGCCATCCTCTACCGCACCAACGCCCAGTCCCGCGCAATCGAAGACGCGCTCATGCGCGAGGGGCTCGCGTACAAGATTGTGGGCGGCGTCAGGTTCTACGAACGGAAGGAAATCAAGGACGCCCTCGCCTACATGCGGCTGGTGATCAATCCGCATGACGACGTGAGCTTGCGGCGTGTCATCAACACGCCGGCGCGCGGGATCGGCAAGGGGGTCATGGATGCCCTCGAGAAGGTTGTCGTCACCGACAGGGCAGATGACGAGTTCCCGCTGCTTTCGGCCGGTCTTGCTCCCGCACCGACCGCCAACTCGCTCTGGGCTCGCCTGGTGCACGGCTTGTCGGAGAAGGTGTTTACCGGACGTGCGTCGTCCGCGCTCGTCACCTTCCGCGATCTGATCGTGAAACTGTCTGAGATCGCACGGCAGGACCCGGTGTCTGACACGATCGGCAAGATCCTGGACCGGAGCGGCTACCTGCAGGACCTTCGCGAGGACCGGACCGAGGAAGGAGAAGCGAGGATCGAGAACCTCGCAGAACTCGTGTCGGCTGCGCGCGAATACGAAGGGCGTGAGCAGGAGCCGTCGCTCAGCGGCTTCGTCGATCGCCTCTCGCTCTTGTCCGACGTGGACGAGGAAGCGGGCTCGCGCGATGCCCGCATCTGGATGATGACGCTCCACAGTGCGAAGGGCCTGGAGTTCCCGGTCGTGATTCTGGCTGGACTCGAGGAGAAGCTCTTCCCACACTCACGGTCGGCCGAGGACGATGAGGAACTGGAGGAAGAGCGCCGGCTGTGCTACGTCGGGATGACGCGCGCACGGAAGCGCCTTGTGCTGACCGGAGCAGCGCGTCGGCGCGTGTTCGGCGAGTACCAGTCGAGCGAACCGTCGCGTTTCATCGACGAGGTGCCGCAGGATCTGCTCGATCGCATCGTCCCCTCGTTCACGACGTCGTCGTATCAGTCTGGCTTCACGAACTCGTACGACTACCGCCCGAACCCCTACGGCAGGGGCGGGCAGTCGCGGCCGTCGGGGCGGACGCGCGAAGACGGCCCGACTTATTCATACGAGGATGAGGATCAGTCGACCGGGATGTCCATCAAGGCGGGACAGCGTGTCCGCCATGCGCAGTTCGGCGTGGGGAACGTGATCAGCGTGGAACCGCTCGACGGCGATGCCAAGGTGGTCGTGCGGTTCTCGGGCGCAGGCGTGAAGACGCTGCGAGCCCGCTTTGCGCGACTCGAGCCTGCCTGAACGCCGCGCGGTACCTCACAGACGCCGCAACCGCACAATCGCTTCGACGTGATCGGTGTGCGGAAACATGTCGACCGCGGCGAGATCCTCGATTTTGTAGCCGCACTGCAGAATCCCGCCGAGTTCGGCCGAGAGGCTGTCCGGGTTGCACGATACGTACGTCACGCGCGCTGGCCGGAGTTCCTGGAACACGGCCTCGAGCACCTGGTCCGAGCAGCCTTGCCTCGGAGGATCCAAGACGACGCCGTCCCATCCGTCCTTGCTGACGCGGCGCACGCCCTCCTCGACGGTCGCCGCGATGAACCGTGCGCTTGAGGCGGAGATCCCATTCAATCGGGCGTTCGCAATCGCATCCAGCGTCGCCTGACGGTTCTCCTCGATGCCAGTAACGTGAGCGCCGGCTGCGGCCATGCGCAACGCGAAGAGGCCACCTCCGCAATAGAGATCGAGGACCCGCGCACATCCCTCCATCGAATGCCACACGTAGTCCTGCAACACTGCGGCGGCCCGCACGTTGGTCTGGAAGAATGCCGTCGGAGACACGAGGTAGTGGAGCCCACCGACCGTCTCGCGAATCTGGCTTCGTCCGTCGACCCGGATCGTGCGCGCGCCAACCATGAACGGACCAGGGTCGGGATTGATGTTGATGAAGAAGCCGTCGGGCCTGTCCGCCGAGTCGAGGAACCGCCGGACAGGCTGACGCAGACGCTTGTCGTTCCTGGTGACGACCAGCATGGCGATGGCTTCGCGATCGTCGGCTGTTGTGCGTACGAGCAGGTGGCGCAGAACGCCTGCCAGCGACGGGTCTGCCGCTGAGACCCCTGCACGCCCCAGATGGTCGCGCAGGGCGAACGCGATGCGGTTCCCACGCTCACTGTGGACCGGGCACTCGACCACCGGCACAACGCGCTGCGACCCGCGCTGGTAGTGACCCATCGCGAGGCCCCTACCGTGGCTCGCGGGCGCAAAGACGAAGGCGACCTTCTGGCGGAAGTGCGCAGGGGAGCCTGCCCCGTAGTCAACCGGCTGGAAGATCCCTGCGGCGCGGTCGCGGATGCGCCGCGGCAGGTGCGGAGCGAGGAGATTGCGAAGCGCAGCATCCTTCCTCGAGAGCTGCGCGTCGTATGAGAGGTGCAGCAGGCTGCACCCGCCACAAGTGCCGGCGTGTGCGCAGGTCACGCGCTCGTGCTACGCGCCAGGTTCGCCGCCCGACTGCGGCCCCTGTTCGGAGTCATCACCTTGCGGCGCGTCAGGCTCCGGTGCTGACGCGCCTTCGCCCCCCTGACCGTCGCCTTCGGCGGCCTTTTCGTTCAGCTTGGCGAGTCCGACCACCCTGTCATCGTCGTCGATGTTGATCAGGCGCACGCCCTGGGCAGCACGACCAGTGAGCCGGATCTGATCGGCCGGCGTACGGATGATCATGCCCTGCTGCGTCACCAGCAGCACTTCTTCCCCAGCTTCGACGTAGGCGATGCCCACGACCTGTCCGTTCCGCTCGGACGTGTCGATGTTGATGATCCCGACTCCGCCACGCGATGTGAGTCGGTATTCATCGACCAGCGTGCGCTTGCCGTAGCCATGCTCGGTGACAGTCAAGATCGAACCGCCGGTCTTCACCGCTTCCATGCCGACGACGTAGTCGTTGTCGCGCAGGGTGATCCCCCGGACGCCATACGCCGTCCGGCCCATCGAGCGCACGTCGTCTTCCTCGAACCGGACGGCAATGCCGTCGCGGGTGCCGATGAGGATCTGGCTGCTGCCGTCGGTGATCTGGACGGCGATCACGGCGTCACCTTCCTCGACGCCCATGGCGATGATCCCCCCAGCGCGCGGATTGCTGAACGCGGAGAGTGGCGTCTTCTTCACGACGCCCCGCCGGGTTCCCATCATGATGAACTTGTCTTCGTCGAACGTCTTGACGGCGAGCATGGCCGCGATGCGCTCGCCCTCTTCCATCGATACGAGGTTCGCGATGGACTTGCCCTTCCCGTTCGGGCCCACGTCGGGGATCTCATGGACCTTGAGCCAGTACGCGCGGCCGCGGTCGCTGAAAATCATGATGTAGGCGTGGGTCGACGCGACGAACAGGTGGCTGACGAAGTCCTCCGCCTTGGTCGTCATTCCGCGCCGTCCCGTGCCGCCGCGCCGCTGGGTGCGGTACTCGGTGATGGCGGTCCGCTTGATGTAGCCGGTGTTGCTCACCGTGATCGCCACGTCTTCGTCGGCGATCAGATCCTCGATGCTGATGTCGCCGGACTCGCCCTCGATGATCTCCGTCCGGCGCGCGTCGCCGTAGTTCTCCTTCACCGCCTTCAGCTCGTCGACGACGATCTGCATCAGCAGGCGGTCGCTGGCGAGGATGGCGCGGAGCCGTTCGATGACTTTCAGCAGTTCCGCGAGCTCGTCGAGGATCTTCTGCCGCTCGAGACCGGTGAGGCGCTGGAGCTGCATGTCGAGGATGGCCTGTGCCTGAATCTGCGACAGGCCGAAGTTCGTCATCAGGCCCTCGCGTGCTTCCGGAACCGTCTTGGATGCGCGGATCAGGGCGATCACGGCGTCGAGGTGGTCGAGCGCGATCTTCAGGCCTTCGAGGATGTGATACCGGGCCTCTGCCTTCCTGAGTTCGAACTCGGTCCTGCGACGGACCACCTCCCGGCGGAACTCGATGAACGACTCGAGCAGTTCGAGGAGATTCAGGACCTTCGGGCGACCGCCGACGATCGCCAGCATGATGATGCCGAAGCTGGATTGCAGCGGCGTGTGCTTGTAGAGGTTGTTCAGCACCACCTCCGGCAGCTCGCCGCGCTTCAGCTCGATGACGATGCGCATGCCGTCCCTGTCCGATTCGTCCCGCAGGTCCGAGATGCCCTCGAGCACCTTGTCCCGCACGAGATCGGCAATGCGCTCGATCAGCTTCGCCTTGTTGACCTGATAGGGAATCTCGGTGAAGACGATCGAGAGCCTGTCGCCCTTCTTGTTCGTCTCGGTCGTTGACTTCGCACGGATCAGGATCGAACCGCGGCCCGTCGTGTAGGCCTGCATGATGCCGCCGCGTCCCACGATGGAGGCACCGGTCGGGAAGTCAGGGCCGGTGATGATCCGGACCAGGTGACGCAGTTTCTCGATCGACGAGAGGCGGGGCGCATCGGGCCCGGCGAGATAAGTGTTCTCGATTGCCCAGATGCAGCCGTCCAGCACCTCGGTGAGGTTGTGAGGCGGGACGTTCGTTGCCATGCCGACGGCAATTCCCGACGAACCGTTGACGAGCAGGTTCGGGAAGGGCGTCGGAAGGACTGTCGGTTCCTCGGTCGTTTCGTCGTAGTTCGGGCTGAAGTCGACGGTCTCCTTGTCGAGATCCGCCATCATGTCGTCGGCGAGCGACTGCAGGCGCGCTTCCGTGTACCGCATTGCCGCTGCGGGGTCGCCGTCGATCGATCCGAAGTTCCCCTGCCCGTCGACCAGGGGATACCGCATGTTGAAGTCCTGCGCGAGCCGGACGAGCGTGTCGTAGATCGACGCGTCGCCGTGGGGATGGAAGTTCCCCATCACCTCGCCGACGATCTTCGCGCACTTGCGGTAGCCGCGCGTCGACGACAGCCCCATCGTCTTCATGCCGTACAGCACGCGACGATGCGCCGGCTTCAACCCGTCGCGGGCATCGGGCAGCGCTCGTCCGATGATTACGCTCATCGCGTAATCCATGTACGAGCGCTTCATCTCGTCTTCGATGTTGACCGGCAGTTGCTGGGGTGCTGTGTCAGACATAAGTGACTGGATCGGTGGCCGACGTCCGCCTCTGGCCACGGGACCACAGGCCGACAGCTCCAGGGCTCAGGTGTCGGCCTCGTCGGCGGTCGCGGCTGTTACACGTCGAGGTTCTTGACGTCGAGCGCGTTGTCTTCGATGAACTTGCGGCGGGGCTCGACCTGGTCGCCCATGAGCGTGGTGAACATCTGGTCGGCCTCGGTGTGATCCTCGGCCCGGACCTGCAGGAGCGTCCGGATTCCGGGATCCATCGTCGTCTCCCAGAGCTGCTCGGGGTTCATTTCGCCGAGCCCCTTGTAGCGATTGATGGCAATGCCCTTCTTGCCTGCCGAGAGGAAGTACTCCACGAGCTCATCGATCGTGCGGAGCGTCACGTCTGGCTGCGGAGGGGACGGCTTGCGCGTGCGTTCCTTTGGCTCGGCTGCGAGCCTGGTCGCCTCGTCGGCAGGCGCACCACCGATGACGGTGCCGTCGCTGGCCGCCGCCGGCATGTCGTCGCTGCCATGCTCTGGCTCCACTTCGGTCTCCATCGTGGAGACGACCATCCCGTCGTCGAACGACGGCATGTCACGCCGGTTCGCCAGCAGTGACCTGTACTCGACCGTGTTGATGAAGTCCACGCCGACCACGTGCTGGCGCGGATAGCCGCTGGAGCGATCCTCGATGTGCAGCTGGAAGCGGCTGTGCTCCTCGTCGGTGTGGACCGTGACGCCGCGAAGCGGCGTCGACAACTCAGCGGCGAGCGATTCCAGGCGTGCCCTGTCGGCGAAGTAGTCGCGGTCGGCGCCTGCATGCAGCAGCGCCTCGACGATCTCGCGCGAGTGCCCGCGACGCTCGACGGTCTGCAGCAGCTTCTGCTGCGTCATCATGCGCTGCAGCAGTTTCTCGAGGTCGGTCCCGGAGACGTCGCCGCCGCCCGCCACCTTCACGACCCGGCCGCCGACTGCGCGACGAATGAGGTATTCCTCGAGCTCGCGCTCGTTCTTGATGTAGGTTTCCGACTTGCCGCGCTTCACCCTGAACAACGGCGGCTGCGCGATGTACACGTAGCCGTTCTCGATGACCTGCGGCAACTGCCGGTAGAAGAACGTCAGGAGCAGCGTGCGGATGTGGGAGCCGTCCACGTCCGCGTCGGTCATGATGATGATCCGGTGGTACCGGAGCTTCTCGATGTCGAAGTCCTCCGCCCCGATGCCGCAACCGAGCGCGGCGATCATGGTCTTGATCTCGTCGCTGCCCAGCATCTTGTCGAAGCGGGCCTTCTCGACGTTGAGGATCTTGCCCTTCAGCGGGAGAATCGCCTGGAATCGTCGGTCGCGCCCCTGCTTTGCCGACCCGCCTGCAGATTCACCCTCGACGATGTACAGCTCACTCTGGGCAGGATCGCGCTCCTGGCAGTCGGCGAGCTTTCCGGGGAGTGAACTGCCGTCGAGGGCGCCTTTGCGGCGGACGAGATCCCGCGCCTTTCGCGCAGCTTCGCGTGCCCGGGCGGCATCGATGGCCTTGCCGATGATCTTGCGCGCGACGGCCGGGTTCTCTTCGAGGTACTCCGCAAGTCGCTCGTTGACGATCGTCTCGACGATCCCCTTTACCTCGGTGTTTCCGAGCTTCGTCTTCGTCTGACCTTCGAACTGCGGCTGCGGAATCTTGACGCTGATGACAGCCGTCAGACCCTCTCGGATGTCGTCTCCGGAAACGCTCTCCTTGAGATCCTTCGCCAGGTTGTTCTTCGTGGCGTATGAGTTGAGCGTCCGCGTCAACGCCGCGCGAAATCCGGACAGGTGCGTGCCGCCCTCGTGCGTGTTGATGTTGTTGGCGAACGAGTACGTCTGCTCGGCGTAGCTGTCGTTCCACTGCAGGGCGATCTCGGCGTCGATGCCGTCCTTGTCGCCGTGCATGTAGATCGGCTTGTCGTTTACCACCGCCTTGTTCTTGTTGAGGTGGGTCACGAACGAGACGATGCCGCCGTCGTAGTGGAACTTGTGGTTCTTCCCATCCCGCTCGTCGTCGAGGGTGATGGTGATGCCGCCGTTCAGGAACGCCAGCTCCCGAAGGCGCTGCGCCAGGGTGTCAAAGCTGAAGACGGTCGTTTCGAAGATCTCCGAATCGGGCTTGAACGTGACCTTCGTCCCGCGTCGCTTGGTCGTGCCGGTGATCTCGAGGTCGGCGGTGGGCGTGCCCCGTCGATAGCTTTGCTGGTGGACGTGGCCGTTCCGCCAGATCTCCAGCTCCAGCGTTTCGGACAAGGCGTTGACGACCGACACGCCGACGCCGTGAAGGCCGCCGGACACCTTGTAGGCGCTGTTCTCGAACTTGCCGCCGGCGTGGAGCACGGTCAGCACGACTTCCGCAGCGGACTTCCCGCTCTCGTGCCGGTCCACGGGGATGCCGCGGCCATCGTCGATGACCGTCACGGAGCCATCGATGTGAATCGTGACGTTGACCTCGTGGCAATAGCCGGCGAGCGCCTCGTCAATGGAGTTGTCGACGATCTCGTAGACGAGATGGTGGAGACCCGCGGGACCGGTCGAACCGATGTACATCGCCGGACGCTTCCGGACTGCCTCGAGCCCCTCGAGCACCTTGATGCTGTCAGCTGAGTAGTCGGACGCGTCTGGTTGCGGAACCATCGAGCCGTTGGGGAGCGCCGCCGCGTCTGGCGCCGCCATGTCCTGCTGTTGTTCGGTGTGTTCCATCAGACTCGCATCGGCATGATGACGTAGGTGTAGTCGTAGCTATCCGCGCCGACCGGCGTCATCAACGCCTGGCTCACTTCGTCCTTGAGTTCGAGGGCCACGACGTCGGTCGTCACGACGCCGAGGAAGTCGAGCACGTACTGGGCGTTGAAGCAGATCTGCAGCGCCGGTCCGTTGTAGTCGACCGGGAGCGTTTCGTGCGCCTCGCCGAGCTCGGGGCTGCTGGAGGTGACCTCGACCTTGCCCCTGTCGACGAGGAACTTCACCGCACGGGAGCGCTCGTTCGAGAGGATCTGCACACGCTTGACGGCACTGGTCAGGCGGTCGCGCTCGAATTCGATCCGCTTGTCGTTGCCCTTGGGGATGACGCGCTCGTACGCGGGGAACTGTCCGTCAATCATCCGCGAGATGAGCTTGCGGCCGCCGACCTCGAAAAACAGGTGGTTCTCACCGCGCTCGTAGCTCACCTGCGTATCGCCGTCGGTGAGCAGTCGGCCCAGTTCGTTGAGGGTCTTCCGCGGCAGGATGGCCTTGATTTCCTCGGGCGGCGCACTGCCTTCGTCGAGCTTCACGCTCACCAGCGCGAGGCGGTGTCCATCGGTCGCTACCAGCGTCATCGCGCCGTCCTTGAGGACGAACTGCGCGCCGTTGAGGAAGTACCGCGTGTCCTCACCGGTGATGGCGAACTGGGTCTTGGCGACCATCTCCCTGAGCGCGCTGCCCGGCAACGTCGCCTTCGCGCCTGCTCCCCCCTCTGGCAGCGCCGGGAAGTCGTCCTTCGGAAGCGTCTGCATGCGCGAATCGAATCGATCCGCCGCAACCTTCACGCCGCTCTTCTCCTCGGCTATCCGCACGTCCGTATCGGGAAGTGACTTCACGATTTCGAAGAGCTTCTTGGCGGGGAGGGTGAGCGAGCCTGGCTTCGTGACCGTCGCGTCGCAGTGGCTCCGAAGGCCCACTTCGAGGTCCGTCGCCAGGAATGTGACCTGACCGTCCTTCGCATCGAGCAGCACGTTGGCGAGGATCGGGATCGTGTTCTTGCGTTCGACGATGCCCTGGAAAAGTTGCAGTTCTCGCAGGAGGTCGTTCTTGCGGACGACGAGTTCCATGGCTGTGCTGTCCTCGATAGCTCAGGGCGGCCCGGAGGGCGGCGATTCCTTCTTCAAGAAGGAAGTGACGGAATGAAGAATTATATAGGAACAGAAGGCGTGTTGAAAACCCTGGAAGAACGATTAGTCCTTACACGCTAACAACTTATGTTGTGGATAAGTTGACAGCTCCAGGACGCCCGCAGGCTGTCGCTGCTGCCTCTGCTGGTTTCCCACAGCCGATCCGCAGGGGCTGTTGAAGGCCGCTGTGGAAAACCGCTCGGATCACTTGAATCCTTCGACAAACCCGTTGATCAGGTTGTTGAAATCGCTGTCCTTCTTGCGCATGTCGTCCACCTTCTTGATGGAGTGGATGACGGTCGAGTGATGCTTCCCGCCGAAGCTGCGGCCGATCTCGGGCAGCGAGGCATGCGTCAGCGACTTGCAGAGGTACATCGCGATCTGTCGTGGGGTCGCAACCGACTTCGAGTTGTTCTTCGACTTCAGGTCGCTCAGCTTCAGGTTGTAGTAGTCCGCCACGTACTTCTGGATGATCTCGATGGTGACCGCCTTCTCCTCGTGGTCGAGGATGTTCCGGAGCACTTCCTGCGCCAGCCCGAGCGAGATCTCCTGTCCTGTCAGCGACGCGTACGCCACGAGGCGGATCAGCGAGCCCTCCAGCTCACGGATGTTGGACTTGATCCGGCCTGCGATGTAGATCGCCACGTCATCAGGCAGCGGCACTGCTTCTGCCTCGGCCTTCTTCTTCAGAATGGCGACCTTCGTCTCGAGGTCCGGGGACTGGATGTCCGCAATCAAGCCCCACTCGAACCGCGAGCGAAGACGTTCTTCGAGTGCCGGAATCTCGTGCGGAGGTCGATCGCTGCTCAGGACGATCTGCTTCTGCGAATCGTAGAGCGCGTTGAACGTGTGGAAGAACTCCGTCTGCGTGCCTTCCTTGCCCGCGAGGAACTGGATGTCGTCCACCAGCAGCAGGTCCACGGAGCGATACCGTTCCCGGAAATCGATCACACGGTCGTAGCGCACCGCGTTGATCATCTCGTTCATAAACCGCTCGGACGAGATGTAGGTGAGCTTCAGCGAGCGGTCGTGCTGCAGCACGTAGTGACCGACCGCGTGCATCAGGTGCGTCTTGCCCAGCCCGACGCCGCCGTACAGGAACAGCGGGTTGAATCCCGGGCTGGCCGGGCTTTCGGCCACGCGGCGGGCGCAGGCATAGGCGAATTCGTTGGGCTTGCCGACGACGAAGNNCCGCCGTAGATGAACAGCGGGTTGTACGAGCGCGACGGCGCTTCGGCGACTGCGCGGCTCGCCGCGTGCGCAAACTGGTTCGAGGACCCGACGATGAACGTGTCGAACGTGTACCGGGGGTTCAATCCCGCATTGACACCGGGTGAGGTTGCTGCGCCGCTGGCCAGCGCGGCGGTCTCTTCAGCACTCAGCGAGATGGCCGCCTGGTCCGGCACCGGATCGGTGATGAACACCACGGTCAGGTTGGGCTTGCGCACTTCGGCAAGCGCCTCCGCGACGACGCCGGAGTAGTGCTTGGTCAGCCAGTCCTTGAAGAGGTTGTTCGGGACGCGGATGGTGACCGTGGAATCATCTTCCTGGACGTAGCTCGTCGGCTTGAACCACGTGTAGAAACTGTGCCGGTTGACCTTGCCCTCGATCCGGCTGAGCACCTGTTCCCAGAGGTTCATTTCAACAGCAAAGAAGCCCGCTGGGCGACTTTCCCCCCGGGTGACCCGCCAACGCGCCGCCGTGTGTGGACATCCTCGTCACGAACGCACCAATTTCCACGGAATTCAGCCAGGACCCCGTCAAAAATCATCGAATTCCGGCCTGAATCGAGCGTTCTCGAACAGAACAGCCGAATTTCCACAGTTTTTTCCACAGGTGTGGAAATCTCTGGGAAGAGACCAAAGGGGCATGCGCTGAGGATGCGAAAGTCGCGTCTGGTGGTGTCGAAGCGAGGAAGCCGACTGTAACACACTCGGCCCCGCATTGACACTCCCGGAAAGGCTTGGCTAACATTGGCGTTTCGTCTTAGTTACAGGCGCAGGCCGAGCAGACGTCGTTCGTCGACGTGCTCGCGCGCCGGCTGGGTCCGGACATGCCGGACCCCGGAGAGGTCATGAAGGGGAAGCGCACGTTTCAACCAAACACCCGCCGTCGCCGGAAGGCGCACGGGTTCCGCGTTCGGATGGCCACCAAGAACGGCCGGATCGTTCTGAAGCGCCGCCGCGCCAAGGGCCGTAAGCGGCTCACCGTCAGCAGCGAGTAGAAGCCCAGCCGAGAGCCGCACCCGTACGCCGGTGTGCGGCAGCATCGGTCTTCCCGCCATGCCTGGTATCGATCGACGCGAGCGCATTCGTCGCAGGGCCGAGTACCAGCAGGTCTACGACCGTGGCGTCAAGGTGCACGGCCGGACGTTCACGCTGTTCCGCCTCCCAAATGGACTCGACTTCGGGCGTCTGGGTATCGCGGCCACCCGCAAGCTGGGTGGAGCGGTGGTCAGGAACCGCGCCAAGCGTCTTGTTCGAGAGGTCTTCCGCCTGAACAAGCCGCAGGTAGGGGTTGACATTGTCGTCATCCCGCGGCGGGAACTGCTCGATACCAGCCTGGTGGCTCTTGAAAGTGAATTCCGCCACACTCTCGAACGCAGCGCACGGCGAGTGCGCTGAACGTGCCTCGTCTGCACACGGCAGGTCTACCGTCGGCGTCAGGGCCGCGCTCATCCTGTTGCGCGGGTACAAGATCTTCATCTCTCCACTGTTTACCGGCTCCTGCCGGTTCGTCCCGTCGTGTGCCGACTACGCCGCGGAAGCCATTCGGCTCCACGGTCTGTCGCACGGTTCATGGCTCGCGTTGAAGCGACTCGGCCGGTGTCACCCGCTGTGCGCCGGTGGGTACGATCCCGTGCCTCCGAGGAACTGAATTGGAACGCCGCGTTTTCATCGCCCTTTTCCTGTCGTTCCTGGTGTTCTTCACCTACCAGGCGATCTTCCCGTCCAAGCCGACGCCAAAGCCAGGGGCCACGCCCGCAGCCAAGACCGCTGCGGTGAATCCCGAAGGGAGTGCGCAGGGGGCTACTGTGCCGGCGGAACCGACGGCCGCGCCTGGCGTCGCCACGCTGGTTGGTGAGCAAGCCGAACGCACGGTCACGCTCGAAACGCCGCATGTGATTGCGGTGTTCACGAACCGCGGCGGTCGCTTGAAGAGTTGGAAGCTGAAGGAGTATCTGGACAGGAGTGGGCGTCCGCTCGAACTGATAGACCAGACGATTGCGGGCACAGGCGCACACCCACTGCCCTTCTCATTGGCGCTCCCGGACCCGACGGTCTCCTCAGTGCTGAACCAGGCGTTGTACGCCGTCCGGACCAGCGGCGAAGGTCAAGTGACATTCGACCTGCAGACCGAAGCCGGACTCAAGGCCAGCAAGAGCTTCGCGCTGGATCCGCAGTCCTACACCTTCAGCGTGACAGCCCAGGTGTCGGTGAACGGCGCAGATGCGAATCCGGTCATCCAGTGGGGGCCAGGACTTGGCGATACGGACTCGCAGACCGGCCGTTACGCCGTGAAGCCCGAAGCACTGTTCGCCACCCAGGGCCGCAAGCCAGAACGGCTCAACGCCAGCAAGATCGGGTCGACGCCGAACTACGAGGACAGCTTCGATTACGCCGGCATCGACGATCACTACTTCGCGGCATTCGCGTTGAAGCCGGGTCGGTCAAAGCTCACCTATCAGGCTGTCCAGGTGCCGCCGCCGTCGAACACGAAGGAGGCGGTGCGTGACCTGATGGCGTTCGCCATCCAGCCTGCCTCGCCGGGCCAGACGCTCACGTTCTACGTGGGCCCAAAGGAGTTCGACACCCTCGCCTCGATCGATCGCAACCTGGTGAAGGCGATCAATTTCGGGATGTTCGACTGGATCGTCGTCCCGCTGCTGCGGTCGCTCAATTGGATTCACGGCTACGTCGGGAACTACGGCTGGGCGATCTTCATCCTGACGCTGCTCATCAACCTCGTCCTGTTCCCGCTCAATCACAAGAGCGTCGTCTCGATGCGGAAGATGCAGGAGATCCAGCCTGAAGCCAAGGCGATCCAGGAACGCTACGCGAAGTACAAGTCGACCGACCCTGCACGCCAGAACATGAATCAGGAGTTGATGGCGCTGTATCGTGAAAACGGCGTGAACCCGGCGACGGGGTGCATCCCGATCCTGCTCACGCTCCCGGTATTCCTCGCTTTCTACGCGCTCCTGACGACGGCGATCGAGTTGCGGGGCGCACCGTTCATCGGCTGGATCCACGACCTGTCGCTGCCGGACCCGTACTACGTGATGCCAGTGCTCGTCGGCGCATCACAGGTGATCCAGCAGTGGCTGACGCCGCAAGCGGGAGTCGACCCCGCTCAGCAGAAGATGATGATGATCATGCCGGTCGTGCTGATCTTCGTCTTCGTCTCCACCCCGGCAGGCGCCCTGATCTACTGGCTCGTGGGGAACGTGTGGCGCATCATCCAGATGCAGTTGACCAACTTCATCCATCCGCCCAAGCTGCACGTCGTCAGGCCGGCGGCCGAGCGGCGCGTCAAACGCGTCGGCGGATCGCGGACCGACGACGCGCGCGAGAACTGACATGGCCGATTCGCTTGCTCCTGTAGTTGAATTCCTGAACCGCTTCAATGAGGCGATGGGCATTGCCTCGCCCATCGCAGTCGAGCAGAGTCCCGATGGGCCGCGCCTCAACATGACGGGCGATGATGCGGAGATCCTTGCTCGTCACCGCGGAGAGCCGATCAAGGCGCTGCAGCATGTGGTGGACATGGCGTTCGGCCGCGATCTGGCGGACGAGCAGCGTGTGTTCGTCGATGTTCTCGGGTACCGTCGGGGCAAGGATCTCGAGCTGAAGCAGATGGCTCGCTTTCTCGCATCGAAGGCCAAGGAGACCGGTGTCGACCAGCAGTTGGGACCACTGAACCCGTACGAGCGCCGACTGGTGCACATGGCGGCGGCCGAAATCCCCGGCGTTACGACTGAAAGCATCGGCGACGCGTTCGCGAAGACGGTGACGATCTCAGCGAAGAAGTAGCCCCGGGCCGAACGGCCCAGGCACGTTCGTCCGACAGCGGTTGTCATGTTTGCCACAGACGACACGATCGTCGCGATCGCGACGCCGGCCGGACGCGGCGCGATTGGGATCGTTCGTCTGAGTGGGCCCCGATCTGTGACCATCGCTTCGTCACTCCTCGAAGGACCCGACCGGCTCGAACCTCGCCGGGCAACCCACGCGACGCTGTCCACAGGTCCGATAAGGGACACCGTCGTCGTCACGTGGTTCAAGGCGCCGAGTTCCTACACGGGAGACGACGTCGTGGAGATCAGCGCGCACGGGTCGGCCGCCGTGCTCCACGGGATCGTTGCCGCAGCGGTGTCTGGGGGGGCAAGGCTCGCTGCTCCTGGCGAGTTCACCCTCCGCGCGTTCATCAACGGCAAAATCGACCTGATACAGGCTGAGGCGGTCGCAGACCTGATCGAGGCTGCGACGCCGCTTCAGGCGCAGGTTGCGTTCGAGCAGCTCGACGGAACCCTGAGTACCGAGTTGCGCGAAATCGAGGAGACGATTTTCGATCTCATCGCCAAGCTCGAGGCTTCGATCGACTTCCCGGAAGAGGGATATCACTTCATCGACCCCCGCACGGCAGCGTGCACTGTCCGTCAGGTGGTCAGCAGGATCGACAGCCTGCTCGCGCAGGGTCAGCGGGGGACCGTGATTCGCGAGGGAGCTCGCGTCGTTATCGCCGGCCTGCCGAACGCCGGGAAATCCCAGTTGTTCAACGCGTTGGTCGGCACGCGCCGAGCGATTGTCAGTGAGGTCGCCGGTACAACCCGAGACCTGATCACGGAAACCGTGGATTTCGATGGTGTCCGCGTGACGCTCGTCGACACGGCGGGTCTCGTTGAGACGAACGATGTGGTCGAGCGCGAAGGGGTCGCGCGCGCCCGTGCCGCAGTGACCACGGCGGATCTGGTCCTGCGCGTGGTTGATTCGTCGGTCCCCAGGTCGGGTGGCCCGCTCGGGTTTCCGGTGGAGCGCGAGCTTGTGGTCGCAAGCAAAGCCGACCTTCCAGCGGCGTGGAACGATGCTGACGCGCTTTGCGTGTCAGCGATCGATGGCACGGGCATAGAGGCGCTGATCGCACGTGCGAAGACGTTGCTGGTAGGCGATCAAAGAGCAAAAGATGACCGTCCTCGAATCTCGAATCTTCGCCACATCAACCTTCTGAGCAGCACCCGTACAGCACTGCTCGAGTGTGCCGCCGCGATCGATGCCGAAGGTGGCCAACTCTCGGAGGAGTTCGTCGTGGCGGATCTTCAGCAGGTAATGGCCCTGTTGCAGGAGGTGGCGGGGCGCCGGACAACCGAAGCCACGCTGCACCACATCTTCGAGCGTTTCTGCATAGGAAAGTGACCAGACGATTCGACGTCATCGTGGTTGGCGCCGGTCACGCCGGCTGTGAAGCTGCCCATGCTGCAGCCCGCGTGGGTGCACACGTGGGGGTCTGCACGCTGTCACTCGACACCGTGGCCCACATGCCGTGCAACCCGGCCATTGGCGGGACTGCCAAGGGCCACCTCGTTCGGGAAATCGACGCGCTCGGCGGGTTGATGGGGCGCGCGATCGACGCCACAGGTATTCAGTTCAAGTTGCTGAATAGAAGCCGGGGGCCAGCCGTCTGGTCACCCCGGGCTCAGGCAGACAAGCACGCCTACTCGCGTTGGATGCGCGCGGCCCTCGAACGGGAGCCGAACATCGAGTGGATCGTCGGGAGCGCATCGACGCTGCGGATCAGCGGAGGGAGAGTTGCGGGGCTGATCCTCGACAACGGCGAGCAACTCACCTGCAGTGCCCTGGTTATCACCACAGGCACTTTCCTGAACGGATTGATTCACATCGGACCGGAACAACGTCCAGCCGGTCGGTCCGGCGAACCACCGACCGTGGCTCTGGCTACGTCGTTGAAGAGCGTCGGGTTCGAGTGGGGGCGCCTCAAGACCGGGACGCCGCCGCGGCTGCAGCGGACAAGCATCGACTTCGACAGTCAAGTGGCCAATGGCCACTTCTCACTCGAGCCGGGCGACAGCACGCCTGTCCCCTTCTCGTTCCTCACGAGCGGCATCGATCGCGCTCAGACGCCCTGCTATCTCCTGCACACGACGCCGGAGACGCACGCCCTTGTCCGCGACAACCTGAAGCTCTCCCCGCTCTTCAACGGACAGATTCAGGGAATCGGCCCGCGATACTGCCCCTCGCTCGAAGACAAAGTCGTCCGATTCCCAGACCGCGAGCGGCACCAGATCTTCCTCGAGCCCGAGGGCCGCGATTCCGACGAGATCTATGTAAACGGCTTCTCGATGAGCCTGCCTGTCGAGGTTCAGGCTGTACTTGTCAGAAGCCTGCCAGGTCTTGAAGACGCGGTGATGATCAGGCCTGGCTATGCGGTCGAGTACGACTTCATCCAACCGACTGAACTCCTTCATTCTCTCGAGACGAAGCGTTTGTCGGGGCTCTTTCTGGCGGGGCAAATCAACGGAACCTCAGGTTACGAAGAGGCGGCCGCTCAGGGACTGGTGGCCGGTCTGAATGCTGCGCGGACGGCGTTGCGAAAACCCTCGGTCTGTTTCGCCCGGCACGAGGCCTACATAGGGATTCTGGTCGACGACCTCATCACCAAGGGCTGCCTCGAACCCTACCGGATGTTCACGTCCCGTGCGGAGCATCGACTTCTGTTGCGGATCGATAACGCCGACCTCCGGCTGACCAGCAAAGGGCGCGAGGCTGGTCTCGTTGACGACGAGCGCTGGGCGCTCTTCTTCGAACGTGCGGCAAGGTTCGAGCGCAACCTGGAGCGGCTCGAATCGCATCGAGTGCGAACCCCGAAGGGGACGGTGCCAGCCTCGGTGTGGCTGCGCCAGCCGGGTGTGTCACTCGCAGACGTCGAGGCAAGTGGTGCTCCATTGAGCTATGGCGATGGCCAAGCTTGGCTGGACGCGGCGACCGTCGAAACGACGATCAAGTACTCAGGCTACCTGAAGCGTCAGGAGGCGGAGATCGCCAAGGTCCGACGGGATGAGGGGCGGCGGATACCTGAGCGCTTCCCATACGACCGGATTCCGGGCCTGTCCAGAGAGGTTGTCCAGCGGTTGATCGGAATCCAGCCGAGAACGCTTGGGCACGCGCTGAGGGTGCCGGGCGTGACTCCGGCAGCTGTGGCGGTTCTTGCGGCGTTCGTTGATCGGTTTGAGGCGGGCCGACGGTGACTTCGGAGCTGGATCAGCTTGTTCGCCAACGCATTCTGGCTTACCGGATTGAGCTCGAGAACAGCCAGGTGTCGGCCCTTGCCGAGTACATGAACCTACTCAGGCGGTGGAATGCGACGATCAATTTGACCGCGGTTCCTCTCATGCCGGCGATCGGACCGGCGGCACTCGACAAGCTGGTCGTTGAACCGCTGCTCGCAGCGCCGATCATGCCTGAGGCGCTAAGTTCTTGGATCGATCTGGGAACCGGGGGCGGATCGCCGGCAATTCCGCTTCGTGTGGCGGTTCCTTCCGGCAAGCTGACGATGGTGGAGTCGCGCGCCAGGAAATGCGCGTTCCTTCGAGAGGCTGTCCGAACTCTCGGTCTGCAGCAAACCGTCGTGCACGAGGGGCGCTTTGAACACCTTACGGCCGGAGATGCGTGCGTGATTACCACGCGAGCGGTTCGGGTCGACGCTGCATTGATTGACGTCGTGCTTCGCTTGCTCAGCCGCACAGGGCGCTTTATCTGCTTCGGGGCTCGCGTAACCGACGTTCGGTTCGCTGAACAAGCCGAAGTGGATCTCCCTGACGGGTCTAAGGTGAGAGCGTACGACGTTGTTCCACGTGGAACATAGCCGCCGCTGTGGCTCCTCGGTCCCTGCGGGGGCGGTTGGCACATATAGGGCGTGTTCCACGTGGAACGTCTGAATTGACCACCTTCGGCCCCACCCGTATCCTATTTCTCGAAAGCCGCTCCTCAACGCATGAGTCACATTGTTGCTGTCGCCAACCAAAAGGGCGGCGTTGGAAAAACCACCACGACGCTGAACTTGGCCGCCTCCTTGGCAGCCGCCGGTCAACGCGTCCTGCTCGTCGATGTTGACCCGCAAGCGAACCTGACGAGTGGCGTTGGGTTGAAGGGTCAAGCTGCAGCTGGTGGGACGGTGTACCACGCGCTGACGCAAGCCAGTCCGGTTTTGGACGCGAGCCCGTTTATTCTGAGCACAAAAACGCCGCGACTATCGATAGTGCCAGCCGACCGGAACCTCACGGGTGCGGAAATAGAGATGGTCGCGCTCGACCGACGAGAGGAGCGCCTGAGGCTTCTGCTGCAGTCGGTGCACGCCGACTTCGACTACGTATTCATCGACTCCCCGCCCTCTCTCGGTCTACTGACGCTCAATGCTCTCGTTGCCGCGAATGCGGTGCTGATCCCGCTTCATTGCGAGTACTACGCGTTGGAGGGGCTGGCAGATCTGTGGGGCACCATCAGGCGTGTGCGTAGTGCTCTCAATCCGGCATTGGACATCGAGGGAGTGCTGTTCACGATGTTTGATGAACGGACGAACCTGAGCCAGCAGGTGGCCGCCGAGGTCAGGGCCTTCTTCAAAGACAAGGTGTATCGCACGACCATTCCGAGGAATGTTCGATTGGGCGAGGCTCCCAGTCACGGACTGCCGGTGATTGAGTACGACCCGAAGTCACGAGGTTCTGAAGCATACGTTGCTCTGGCGCGGGAGGTACTCGAACGCGCGCCACGTACTCCCGCAGTCCACTAGCTGAGAACGAGTCAGAGGTATTTGCTCCATGGAAAAGAGACCAGCCCTGGGAAAAGGGCTCAGCGCACTTATCCCAGACGTGCCCGAGCCCTCGAAGGGAGCGACTGTTGAACTTGACGTCGACCTGCTTGTGCCGAACACCTACCAGCCTCGTGGGCAGTTCGACGATGGGAGGCTTGAGGATCTCGCGCAGTCCATTCGGACCAACGGGGTCATCCAGCCGATCGTGGTGCGCAGGGTGGGCGAGCGGTATCACATCATCGCGGGAGAACGACGGTGGCGCGCCGCTCAGCGTGCGGGCTTGACGAGAGTGCCGGTCGTCGTCAAGGACGTTCAGGCCGGTCAGGAGCGGGCTGTTCTCGAGATGGCACTCATCGAGAACATCCAGCGGGAAAACCTCAATCCCATTGAAGAGGCGCTGGCGTATCGACGGCTTGCCGATGAGTTCTCGATGACTCAGGAGCAGATAGCAACAGCTGTCGGCAAGGAGAGGGCGACCGTGGCCAACGTGATCCGGTTGCTCAAGCTTCCAACCGACGTTCGTGACCAGGTCGCCAGTGGTCACATTGCCATGGGCCATGCGCGAGCGATTCTGGGGCTGTCGACTGAGGCGGAGCAGCGTGCGGCGGCTGAGGAGATCGTGCGTCGCGGCCTCTCGGTCCGGGAAGCGGAAGCCCTAGTGAAGCGGTTTGGCGAAACAAAGACGAAGCAGACCGCAGAGGTATCAGACGTCAAGCCGGATGTGCATACGCGCGCTGCCGAAGAGCGACTTCGACTCCGGTTCGGCACGAGGGTTCGGATCGTGCGTCAGGGCAACCGCGGGCGCATCGAAATCGACTTTGGCTCGGAGGACGAGCTGATCCGGTTGTTCGAGCAGATGACGGGCGACGAGTAGTGGCGGGAACGCTGTAGCTTCTGAGCTGTGTACGTGGTATAAACACATGTTCCGCGCTTGTGAAACTTGGCGCAAGCTGTCGTGCGCGCCCCTGGAAAACCGTGACAAACCGAACTGCTGCTACCCGCTACGCTCGCGCGCTGCTCGATGTGGCCGTGAACGAACACGTCGACCTCTCGGTTGTGGAGACGCAACTGACGGCGTTCGCGTCCCTCTTCGAGCAGAACGAGGGCTTGCGCAAGGCGCTCGTCAATCCTGCCGTGCCTGTCCCTCGCAAGCGCGCCGCTATCGACGAGATCGTCGCGAAGGCGGCGGTGCTGCCGATCGTCGGCCGGACGATCGCGCTGCTTGCTGATCGCGACCGGCTGGCGCTGATTCCTGATGTGGCGGTGGCGTTCCAGCAGCGTCTGCTCGATCTCAGGAACGTGGTGCGGGCCGAAGTGACCACGGCCGAACCGCTGTCTGCGGATCGTGTTCGTGCGATTCAGGCCAGCCTTGCCGCGGCAACCGGTCGCACCGTCGACATCTCGACGAAGGTCGATCCCTCGATTATCGGTGGCATGGTGGCGCGCGTCGGCAGCACCGTGTTCGACGCCAGCGTCACCAACCACCTGCAGCGCATCCGTCAGCGTCTCGACGCCAGCATTTAACAGAGCGAATCCATGGACATCAAAGCCGAAGAGATCTCCAAAATCATCCGCGACCAGATCGGCAGCTATGCCGTCGACGTCGACGTGGCCGAAGTCGGCAGCATCATTTCCATCGGCGACGGCATCGCGCGCCTGCACGGCGTTGAGAACGCGATGGCCGGCGAGATGCTCGAGTTTCCGCATGGCGTCTTTGGCATTGCGTTGAACCTCGAGGAAGAGAGCGTCGGCGCGGTGCTCCTCGGCGACTACACGAACATCAAGGAAGGCGACAGCGTCAAGCGCACGGGCCGCATCATTTCGGTGCCGGTCGGCGAGGAGATGCTGGGGCGCGTCGTCAACGCGCTCGGGCAGCCGATCGACGGCAAGGGGCCCATTACTGCCAAGCAGTACGCGCCTATCGAGCGACTCGCTCCTGGCGTTGTCGACCGGCAGCCGGTGAAGGAGCCTCTGCAGACCGGACTGAAGGCGATCGACGCAATGGTGCCGATCGGCCGCGGCCAGCGCG
>JAFDVO010000006.1 GCA_018268955.1 Acidobacteriota bacterium
CCGCCGATCGACACATTCACGAACAGCAGCCCCAGCGTCGCGTACTTCAGCGGTTCGGATGGCTCGAGGTCGAAGAACTGCCGGGAGAGCAGGAGGGCGCAGATGGTCATCGCCGCCGGCTCCGTGATGAAGGAGCCGAGCAGCGGACCGATCGACAGGATCGTGAACCACCACGCGAGCGGCGTGGCACGCCCAATCGATGCGGCACGCCCGAGCGCACCTTCGGCAAGCGCGATCACGGGGCGGGTCGACGCCATCGCCATGATGACGACCACGAAGAGCGCCTCGGTGTAGACGACGGTGTCGTTCACGTAGTGCACCACGGCGTGCCAGCCGTGGAACGCCGTGGCCACCGCAATCAGCACGACGGCCCACAGGCCGAACACGACCTCCACCTCGCCGAGAAAGTGGAGCGCCTCCGCAACGAGATCGGGCGTGCAGGCGCGGCCGCACCGGCGAGACTCCTCGTCCAGGCGATGCTGCCGTTCGTGGGCGCGCCTGGCGAACTGCGGCGCGACGAACGTGTGCAGCACCGCCAGCACGAACAGGCCGGTTGCCACGGCATTGAAGGGATCGAGCGCGACACGCGCGGCGAGGGTGGCCAGCAGGCCCTCCGCCGACGGGGGTCCGTAGGCCTCGAGCGGCAGCGGGAAGTCGGTCGACACGATGGAGCTAGCTTACAGGCTTCCGAACCCCAACGCGGGTGCAGCCAGTGCGGGTGCGATCAGAGCAGGCGCTCGCCGACAACGAGGATGATAGCGGTCAGGATGGTGGCCGCCACAAGCGTCCATCCGATGGGGCGCAGGTAGCGCGGCGAGGGAGGCTTCACGCTCAGGGCGAACGACACCACGCACACCGGGATCGCGGCCATCGGCGCAACTTCGGCGAGCTCGGCGCGCGCCGCCAGCCACGCAAGCACGGCGAGCACGGCGGGCGCGAGCAGGAGGGCCAGCCATCGTGGCGGACCGCCCGCCTTCGTCACGCGACCGATCATCGCCCGCACGGCGACGGTCGCCGTCATGAAGATGAGCGCGAACACGAGGAACAACGTGCGCGCAGCAACCGCCGTCGCTTCGCCCCCAAGCGCCACCGGCATCGACAGCGAGGACAGTGCCGCGCCGACGAGCACCTCTCCGCCGGTGGTCTTCTCGACATGAGCGAACACCGCCACGGCGACAGCGAGGCCGAGGACGATGGGCAGGCCCAGCCACACGAGCGCGTCGGTCGGCAGCGTGAACAGCGACACGGTTCCGGTCACCGCCGCAAAGCCGCCGAACAGCGCGAGCGACCGACGTGCCTCGGCCTGCTGCTCCCGCGCCGCGCGGCTCCCACGCTGCCCCACCTGCACGAGCAACCCTTCATGTGCGAGGAACGCAGCGGTGCCCGCCGCGGCCAGCAGGTACGCACCGGCAGTGGGGACGCCGATCAGGAGCGCCGAAACGAGCGGGACGAGGAGCTGCCCGTATGCTCCGTGTTCCTTCGGGATGAGCAGACGGGGCGCGATCAGCTACCTCCAGGGGAGTTCGACGTCGTATTGCTTGCCCGACGCATCCTTGGCGCTCACGCGCACGCTCTTCGGGCGGTTCAGCATGGCGATGAACTTCGTGCCGTCCGCGGCCGTCATGTCGCTGAGCGGCACTTCACGCCGCTCTCCGGTGCTGAGCGCCGCGAGCGATTTGGAGTACTCGTTCTTGCCGAACGGCACGACCGTCACGCGCACATCACTCAATGGCTGTCCGGCCCGGTTCTCCACAACCAGATTCGCGTTCTTGGAACTGACAGCCACGAGGGCGTTCATCTGCTCGGCGCTGCCTTGGCCGGCGCATCCGGCCATCAGCAGACCAAGCATCAGCGTAGCAGGGATCATCACGGCCGAACGACGACGTGGGATGTCGGACAACGTCATGGCATGCCTCCAGGCTGGGACACCGACGGTCGACGGAACGTCTCGGCAACGGCGCACGGGCGCATCGACACGCGCTCGCTCATCGGACTCTAGCGCCCTCGCCAGCGCGGATCAACAGATCGTCAAGCTCGGCGGCAGGAGACAGCCTGCCCCTGAAACCGGCTGTTACACTGGCAAGAGGCTCCTGTCGCCGGCCGATTCGCGGCTCAGCACGTGCGACAACGCAAGGTCAGCAGGCGCGCGGGGCTGAAGCCGATACAACAGCAGAGGACAGCGGGTTGGTCAGATATCGACGACAGGTGTGGTGGACGGCGCTGCTGCTGATGCTGTTTCTGCCGTCCTCCATCTGGAGACGGCCTCCTGTTCGGGCGCCGCACGTGGTGGTCGTCAGTGCAGACCCTGCAGCAACGCTGGCGGTCCGGCAGCCCGCTTTGGGCCGAGCGCTCGCACGCCAGCGCTTGGTCGCAGGCGCTGCCGTGAGACGGCGCGCGCGACTGACGCGACACACACAAACGCCCGGGCCCAGCCAGACGGACTGAGCACCGGGCGTCGTGTTGTCCGAGCGCGGTGCTAGCCGACCTTGGCGTCGACCGTGATGGTCATGGAGCCGCGGTACGCATTGCTGACCGGGCAGCTCTTCTCCGCCTCAGCCGCGAACGCCGGGAAGTCCGCCGCCTCCATGCCCTTCAGTCCGTACACCGTCACCGTCAGTGCCGACGTGTGGATCTTGATGCCGTTGTCGAGCTCAGCCACGATCTTCGCCGTGACGTCTGTCCGCTCGGCGGACGCCTGCTTGCGGCCGAGCGCCGCGTTCAGCGCCATTGCGTAGCAGGCGGCGTGCGCCGCTGCCATCAACTCCTCGGGGCTCGTGCGGCCCTCCGGATCCTGGATGCGCGACGGGAACGTGACCGGCAGCGTGAACGCGCCGGTTCCCGCCTTCGCCTCGCCCTTGCCGTCCATCAGACCGCCCTGCCACTTCACGTCGACGTGCCGTTCGAAAGCCGCCATCATCTGCCTCCTAGACAAACAATTGCTAATCGCTGATTGCTAATCGCTAATCGCTAATTGCTAAACGGTAATCGCCAATCGCTGAACGCCGATTGTGATTCCTGAACGCCGGTCGCTGGACTACTTGCGTTTCTTGCCAGCGGTCATCGAGAGCTGCACCGCCGTTCCGAGCAGGCCGAGCCCCAACCAGGCGAGTGGAGCCCACCGAAGGCCAGGCGCCGACGTGGGGTAGAGAATCCACACCTCCGTGTCGGACGCCCCGCGCGTCAGGCCCGACTTCGCTGCGGGCAGCCAGTTCGCGGCCGCCAGCACGATCGTCCACGCACCCGCGAACGCGGTGCCGACAACGATCACGTACTTCTGTACGAACATCGCGCCGATCGCGCCACCGATCGCCACCGCGATGATGGCGATCGCCGGGGGATCGCCGGTGCCGATCTGGCTCCATACGACGTGCGCCACGAGCACGCCGATCCCGGCGCCGACGAGCGCGACGCCGACGAACCATGCGAACACGAGCACGATGGATCCGATGATGCCGCCCACGAGCGCTGCCGCGAGCATGCCGGTCGTGTTACTGATCCCCATCGTCGAACTGGCGATCATCGCGCCGAGGATGAAACCGTAGATGCCGAGGACGATGCGAAACAGCCGGTGCCCCGCGAAGCAGGCCAGCACTCCGCCGAGCAGGAGCACCAGCGCGGCCGGCTGCTCATAACCGTGCGGCAGCATCACCTCAGACCTCTCGCCGCCCTTCGAGCGCCTTGTGCATCGTCCACTGATCGGCGTACTCGAGGTCGCTGCCGACCGGCACGCCGACGGCGATGCGGGTCACTTTCACGCCAAGCGGCTTCAGCAGCCGCGCGAGGTACAGCGCTGTCGTCTCACCTTCGACGTTCGGGTTCGTCGCGAGGATCACTTCGCTGATCGTGCCCTCGGCGATGCGCGTCAGCAGCCCCTTGATCTTGAGCTGATCGGGTCCGATCCCCTGCAACGGCGAGATGGCGCCCATCAGCACGTGATAGACCCCCTTGAACTCGCCAATCCGCTCGATGCCCGCCACGTTCTGCGGTTCCTCGACGACGCAGATGACGTGCTGGTCGCGGTCGGTGCTGCGGCAGAACTCGCACGGGTCGGTGTCCGTGATGTTGTTGCAGACCGAGCAGTGCGTGACCCGCTCCTTGACGTCCCTGATGGCGGCGGCAAGGCGATCCGCCTGCTCGCGCGGCGCCTTCAGGATGTGGAACGCGAGGCGCTGCGCGCTCTTCGGCCCGAGACCGGGGAGACGCTGCAGTTCCTCGACGAGGCGGGTCAGAGGCTCAGGGAAGGACACAGGAGAATGCTAATCGCTAAATGCGAATCGCCGATCTGAAAGCCGGCCTGCTGGTTGCGAAACCCGTTTCGCATTCACTTCAGCGATTGCCGATCCGCGATTAGCGATTCAGAGGTTGAACCCCGGCGGCAGCATGCCGCCCATCTGCTTCTTCAGCTCGTCGTCGGCCTTGCGCTGGGCATCGTTGATGGCGGCGACGATGAGGTCCTGCAGCATCTCGACGTCGTCCTTCGAGACGACCTCGGGGTCGATCTTGAGCGAGAGCACCTGCTTGGCGCCGTTGACGACGACGGTCACCATGCCGCCGCCTGCGCCGCCCTCGACCCTGGCTTCGGCCATCTGCTTCTGCAGGCGGTCCTGCATCTGCTGGGCCTGCTTCATCATCTGCTGCATCTGCTGAATGTTCATCGTCTCCTCTTCGATCAGCCTGAGAGCGGCGACCCTCGCCCGTTACATCTCCTCGACGTCGCGGATTTCCGCAGGGAACACTTCGAGCAGCGCCTGCACGGCCGTGTCGGCCATCGCCTGTTCCTTCAGCGCGGCCTGCTTCTCCTGGTCAACCGCGGGCTTGGCCGGTTGCGCCGCCTGCTGCTCCTCGACCACCGGGCTGCCGCTACCATCCGCTTCGACGATGATGCGGCGTCCGGCGAGCCTGGTCGCCATCGTCTCCATCTTCGTGCGGTATGTGTTGAACGTGGGTCCGAACTTGAACCCCGCGGCGAAGGTAATCACGAGCCGGTCGCCAAGCACCTCGATCCGCTGTGCCTGCGCGAGCACGGTGTTGTAGAGCATCTTCTCCGACGCGCGGGCCTCTGCAAGGACGGCATCCTTCAGCGCGGACCCGCCGAGGGCCCCAGCCGCGGGAATGGGCGTGAGTTCGTCCGCCGCTGCCACGCGCGGCGTCGCCGCTGGAGCCGCGAGGCGCGATGGTGGTGCGCTCTCGGCGCGACCGCCGGTGGACCCAATCGTCGGGCGCGCAGGCGCTGGTGGGACGGCGCGCGCCGGAGCAGCCGCTGGTGACGACACCTGCCCCGGCGACGCCGCGGTACGCGACGTTGCGGGCGCTGCCGATCGCAGGCCAGCCGCAGCAGGCGCGGCCGTGCGTCCGGATGCGAGCGACCCCGAGCCGGCCTGTTGGATCAGGTCCTCGATCGCGACAAGCTTCCGCTGGTGAATCCAGCGCAGCAGTGCCATCTCGAGGTGATAGCGGGGCTGCGCGGCCCCACGAATTTCCTGCTCCGCGCGCGTGAGCAGGTCGAACGAGCGCAGCAGGTCCTCGCGCGAGAAGCGCTTCGCGAGGTCGAGCAGGCGCTCACGTTCCGCCTCACCCGCAATCTCTGGATCGGAGGCACGCGTGGGGTCGACGGCGAGCACGAGCAGATCGCGCACGACACGCGCCAGCTCCCGACACACCAGGCGCAGGTCGTACCCCATTTCGACGGCGCGTCCAGCCAGGACGAACGCCTGCACGGCATCTTCGTCGACGACCGCCTGCAGCGTGTTCAGCAGCAGGTCGCGTCCGACGAGCCCGAGCACAGTGCCGACATCCTCGGTGGTGATGCGGTTGCCGCTGAAGGCGATGACCTGATCCAGCTTGCTCTGCGCATCGCGCATGCTGCCGTCGGCATCGCGCGCAATCAGCTGCAGTGCCTCGTCGTCCACTTCGATCTGCTCGGCGTCGCAGATCTTCCGGAGCTGATCGGCAATCGCCTTCGTGCTGATCATCCGGAACTCGTACACCTGCGAGCGCGACAGGATCGTTTCCGGGATCTTGTCCAGCTCCGTCGTCGCCATCATGAAGACGACGTGCGGCGGCGGCTCTTCGACCGACTTCAGCAGCGCATTGAACGACGAGGAGGAGAGCTGGTGCACCTCGTCGATGATGAACACCTTCTTGCGGTCGCGCACGGGCAGGATCGCCAGCCCCTCGATGATCACCTCGCGAATGTTGTCGACACCGGTGTGCGTCGCTGCGTCGATCTCGAGGACGTCCATGTCCCGGCCTTCGGCGATTTCCACGCAGGCCGCGCAGGTTCCGCACGGGTCGGGGGTCGGGCCGCCGCTCTGCTCGCAGTTGAGCGCACGCGCGAGGATGCGCGCGGTGGTGGTCTTCCCGACGCCGCGTGGACCCGCGAAGACGAATGCCTGCGCGACCAGCCGGTTGTTCGCAATCGCGTTGCGCAGGGTACGCGTGACCGCCTGCTGGCCGACGACCTCGTCGAACCGCTGCGGACGCCACTTGCGGGCGATGACCTTATGGGACATCAGGGGAAATGCTAATCGCTAAAGGCTGAATGCTGAATGCTGGGACCGGAGCGCGTCGGGGGAATGCGGCGGGCACCGCTGGTGCGAGCCGCGACAAGGGCCGGAACGGGTGTGGACTGGACCGCGATCCGGAAGACCTGCGGCACATGGCAGGGTCTGCTTAGCGCTGCTACCTTCCGGTCCTGACGCGGTTCGCAGTCTGGCATTGCACAGGGTCCGGACCGCGGTGCAGTCCACAGTCCTCTAGATTACTTCGTAATGCAGGAACGCAGGAACGCAAAAATGCAGGAATGCAGGACGCAAAAACGCAGGACCGAAGGAACGCAAGACGCAGGGCCGACGGCACCCCGGCAGCCCGTGCGTTTCTGCGTTTTGCGTGTCCGCGTTACTCGCGCCCTTCAATCGCACGGCGTTCGAACTAGCCGAGCCGCTTGTTGATCGCCGACCAGTTGATCACGTTCCACCACGCGTCCACGTAGTCGGGGCGGCGGTTCTGGTAGTGGAGGTAGTAGGCGTGCTCCCAGACATCGATGCCGAACACGATCTTCTTGTTCTGCATCAGCGGGCTGTCCTGGTTCGCGCTGCTCTCGACGACCAGCGTGCCGCCGTTGTCGATCACCCACGCCCAGCCGGAGCCGAAGCGGCCAAGCGCAGCCTTCTTGAACTCCTCCTTCAGCTTGTCGAAGCTCCCGAACGAGCTGTTGATCGCGTCGGCAACCGCGCCAGTCGGGGTCCCACCGCCGTTCGGGCCCATGATCTCCCAGAACATCGTGTGGTTTGCGTGGCCGCCGCCGTTGTTGATGACCGCCTGACGGATGTCGTCCGGCACCGAGCTGATGCCGCGCAGCAGGTCCTCGATCGACTTCTGGTGCAGTTCGGGGTGCTTGTCGAGCGCGGCGTTCAGGTTCGTCACGTAGGCCTGGTGGTGCTTGCCGTGGTGAATCTCCATGGTGCGCGCGTCGATGTGCGGCTCGAGCGCGTTGAAGGCGTACGGGAGCGGTGGGAGCGTATGAGCCATCGGGCTGTCCTCCTAATCGTGTCTCTCAGGCAAAGAGCGAATGGTAATCAGAATCGCGGGTCGCTGCCAGCATCAGCGGATGCTGAGCATCCGCTCGAGCGCCACCCTGTTCCAGTGCTTCTGGTCCTCGGGGACGACGATGCGGTTGTGCACCGTTCCTTCGAGGAGCCCCTCCAGCACCCACAGCAGGTGATTCGGCGACACACGGAACATCGTCGAGCACAGGCAGCCGAACTGGTCGAGGGAGTGGACGGTCCGCTCGGGAGCGACCTCGTTCGCCAGCCGGTTCACGAGATGGACCTCGGTGCCGACCGCCCACACTGATCCGGGCGGGCTGTTCTTCACCTGGCTGATGATGTACTCGGTCGACCCGGCATCGTCGGCCGCCTGCACGACCTCCCAGGGAACCTCTGGATGCACGATGACGCGAATCCCCGGGTGCGCGGCGCGCAGGTGCTCGATCTGCCGTGCCGTGAAGCGGATGTGGACCGAGCAGTGCCCCTTCCACAGGATGATCCGCGCATGACGCACGGCCTCAGGAGTTAGACCGCCCCACGGCTCATTGGGATCCCACACGACCATTTCGTCGAGCGGCACGCCCATCTTGTACGCCGTGTTGCGACCGAGGTGCTGGTCGGGCAGGAACAGGATCTTCTCGCCTCGCTCCCACGCCCACTTCAACGTGGCCGCTGCGTTCGACGACGTGCAGACGACGCCACCGTGCTCGCCAACGAAGGCTTTGATGGCCGCCGAGGAGTTGATGTAGGTGACGGGAATCACGGACGCCAGGCTGAAGCCTGGCGCTACGTACTGCTCCCGGCCCTCCTGGCCCTCCTGGCCCTCCCGCCCTGCCTGCCCAGCCTGCCCCTGCCGGCCCTGGATAATCCCCATCGCGCGGAGATCCTCCCAGCACATCTGCAGTTGCTCGGGGTCGGCCATGTCGGCCATCGAGCAGCCGGCGGCGAGGTCCGGCAGGATCACCTGCTGGTGAGGCGCCGACAGCACGTCCGCGCTCTCAGCCATGAAGTGCACGCCGCAGAAAACGATGAACTCGGCGTCAGGATGCCTGGAGACCTGCTGCGAGAGCTTGTACGAGTCGCCTGTGTAGTCGGCGAACCTGATGACCTCGTCGCGCTGGTAGTGGTGCCCGAGAATGACGAGCCTGCGGCCGAGCGCCGCCTTCGCAGCCGCGATGCGGCGGTCCATCTCCTCGTCGCTCAGGCCCACGTATCGCTCCGGCAGCGGCTGTCGCTCGGAGAGGTGCGTCTTCTCGTAGTCGGTGAGGACGGGGATGAGGGTCACGAACTCAGTCTAACCAATTGGTGATCTGGTGATCTGGTGAGTTGGTGAGTGGTGAGTTAGTGAATTGCTGCCGAGTTGGTGACCTCAGGCGAGGCTCACTCGTCAGCTTGCAACGGCCGCCGAACGGACGATGTTGTAGAGCGTGTCGCGCTCGTAGGGCTCGCGGCCCGCGGCCGTGATGAGACGCTCGAGCTGGCGGGGCGTCATGGTATTCGGCGTCTTCGCGCCGGCGACGTGGTAGATCGTCTCTTCCTGGACGGTGCCGTCGAGGTCGTTCACGCCGAACCACAAGGCGGTCTGCGCAACCTCGACACCGGTGGCAATCCAGTACGCCTTGATGTGCGGCACGTTGTCCAGCATCAGCCGTCCGACCGCATGCACGCGCAGCGAATCAGTGGCGGTCGGCGCCGGGAGCTTCCGCATCTGGTTGTTGTCCGGGTGGAATGCGAGCGGAATGAATGCCTGGATACCGCCGGTCTCGTCCTGCAGCCCGCGGATCTGCAGCATGTGATCGACCCGCTCCTCAATGGTCTCGATGTGCCCGTACAGCATCGTGACATTGGTGCGCATGCCGAGGCCATGGGCCGTGCGGTGGATCGAGAGGTACCGATCCGCATCGCACTTGTCCGCCGCGAGCTTCTTCCGGACGCGCGGCGCGAACACTTCCGCGCCGCCTCCGGGCAATGAGTCCAAGCCTGCGTGCTTCAGCTCGGAGAGCACCTGCTCGTCGGTCTTCCCGTAGAGGTCCGCGAAGAACGCAATCTCGACGGCGGTGAAGCACTTGAGGTGGATGCCGGGCCGGATGCGCTTGAAGCCCTGCAGCAGCTCCGTGTAGTAGGAGAACGGCAGGTCCGGGTGCAGGCCGTTTACGACGTGCACCTCGGTGAGCGGCTGGTGCGCGCGCGCGCGCAGCTTGCCCCAGACGTCCTCGAGCGTGTGCGTGTAGGCGCCTTCGTCGCCAGGCTTCAGGCGCGCGAACGAGCAGAACAGGCAGCTCGCGACGCACACGTTGGTCGCCTCGAGCCGGATGTTGTAGTTGTAGTAGGTCTTCGCGCCGTGCCTGCGCTCCCGCTCGCGATTCGCCAGCCAGCCCACCGCCAGGAGGTCAGGCGACTCGAACAGGCGCACGCCGTCGGACAGGTCCAGGCGCACACCGGCGTCCAGCTTGTCAGCGATGTCAGTCAGGCCTGCGGTACGAAGGCGGGAAAGCATCTGTGAGGCAGCCCGGCGGAACGGCATCATGCCGCTCCGCTGCAACGAACGCGTCCTAGGCGTGGACGCCGAAAATCTGGATGCGCAGTGAACGGGCGCGCGGACCGTCGAGCTCCGCCATCAGGATGCGCTGCCACTGGCCGAGCACCACTTCCCCACCGCTGACCTGCAGCGTGAGGTTATGGCCGAGCAGGAGCGCACGCAGGTGCGAGTCGGCGTTCATGCGGTCGCAATCCGAATGGTCCGGGTGGTTGTGCATCCACTCGGCGTCGCGCGCCACCATCTCTTCCAGGAAGCGCTTGATGTCGGAGAGGAGCGCGGTCTGGAATTCGTTGATGAAGAGCGCGCAGGTCGTGTGCATCGACCAGAGGGAGATGAGGCCCTCACGGATGTTGAAGCGGCGCGCGAACTCCATGACCCGGTTCGTGAGGTCGACGAGCTCGATACGCTGATCGGTGTCGATCACGATCGTCTCGCCGTGAATCGTAAGGCCGCCGGTCGTCGCCGAAGCCACTTCCTCGACGGGCTTCTCGCGGACGGTGACGGTCGAACTCTTGCTCATGCTCTCCTCGTAACTTGTGGGATGTTCGCCTGCGAACAGCGTATGTTACGAAAAAACTCGGCAATGAGGCAACCAGCACCGTTCCTGCGATATAGTCAGGGCACAACTTGACGCTCGCCCCGGCGGCCACGCGAAGCGGGTGCAATTCCCGCACGGTCCCGCCACTGTAAGCGGCCAGCTGCAGTCCACGAGCCCGGATCTCATGTCCGAGCTCGACCGGTCACTGGGCTTCATCGCCTGGGAAGACCTGGAACGCCGCGCTTCAACCGCAAAGTCAGGAAACCTGGACACCGGGGGCGTCCTATGCCGGCGCGCGAGACGCCGGAAGGAGCATCGATGCGATCCCTTCGACCCGGTGGCCGGGCCCTGCCCTGCCGTCTTCGACACGCTGTCCCCGTTTTCACCTTTCTGACGCTGGGCACCCTCGTGTCGGGTTCACCCGTCCACGCCGCGGACCTCACCGGCGTGGTGACCGACACCGATGGACGCCCGCTCCCACGCGCGCACGTGCGCATCGAAACGGCCTCGGGAGCCTCCACGCCGTCCCGCCCCGCGGCGACGTTCTCGGATGATCGCGGCCGCTTCACGCTGCCCGACGGCACCGACTGCGCCATCGTCGCCACGCTCGCCGGATTTCGAGAGACGCGCGTCCCCTGCCAAGCCGGTGATCTGCGCCTCGTGCTGGCGGTTGCGCCGATCGAGGAGACCATCGTCGTCACCGCGACGCGCACCGACGCGCCGTCGAGCCAGGTCGGCGTGAGCACCACGACGATCACCGCAGAGGAAATCGAGCGGCGGCAGCAGCCGCCCGTCGCCGAGTTGCTGCGGACCGCGCCGGGCGTGGCGGTTATCCAGACCGGCGGCACCGGAGGCGTGACCGGCCTGTTCGTGCGTGGCGGCGAGAGCAGCTACAACAAGGTGCTCGTCGACGGGATCCCGCTCAACGAGCCGGGCGGCACGTTCAACTTCAACACGCTGAGCTCGGAGCATGTCGAGCGGGTGGAGATGGTGCGCGGCGCCAACTCCGCGCTCTTCGGATCCGACGCGATGTCGAGCGTGATCCAGGTGTTCACCGCGCGTGGGGAGGCGGGCAGCGGCGCACGTCCGACGACGACGGTGCAGCTGGATGGCGGGAACTACGGCACGATGCGCGCCTCCGCCTCGACCCGCGGTGTCGTCAACGCGTTCGATTACGCGCTTGGCGCGTCGCGGTTCTCCTCGGACAATCGCGTCCCGAACAGCGCGTTCGACCTCACCACCCTGTCCGCCAACCTCGGTGGCACCGTGGGCAGCAGCACGACCATCCGCGGCGTTGTCCGGGCGCAGATCGGCACGAACGGGACGCCGGGCCAGACGGCGTACGGCCGCCCGGACATGGACGCCTCGTATCAGCACGACGATGTGGTGGGTGGCGTCACGGTGGATCAGCAGGTGACGCGCACATTCCGCCAGCGACTGACCTACTCGCTCGGTTCGTCGTGGCAGTCCTCGACGAACCTCGTGGAGGACCGTCCGTACACGCCCACGTATGAGGGGCGCGTGGCGCCGTTTGCCTTCACTGATTTCACGTTCGACAGCCGCACTACGCTGCGACGGCACTACGCGAGCTATCAGGGGGACTGGCACGTCGGCCGCGCGACAGCCGGCGACCACCGCATCACGCTGCTCGCGGACTGGAATGGCGAGCGCGCCCGCCTCGAAGACCGGCTCGCCTCGACCGGGCAGCGTGCGTCGCGTGACAACGTCGGCGTTGCCGCCCAGCACCAGTTTCTCTGGCGTCGGCTCTCCACCACCGCGGGCATTCGCATCGAACGGAACAGCAGCTTCGGCACCGCGGTCGTGCCGCGTGCGTCCGCAGCGCTGCTCCTGCGGCGCGGTGCGGGCGCCATCGGGGACACACGCCTGCATGGCGCCTCGGGCCTCGGGATCAAGGAGCCGACCGTGCTTCAGTCCTTCAGCACGTCGCCGTACTTCAGGGGCAACCCCGAGCTGCAGCCGGAGAAGTCCCGCGCGATCGAGGCGGGCATCGAACAGCGACTGGCGGGCGATCGCCTCAAGGCGGACCTCACCTGGTTTGACAATCGCTACCGCAACATCATCGGGCTGCGCTCGACTGGTGGGTACACGTCCGAGTACTTCAACATCGGACTCACCCGGGCGCGTGGCATCGAGCTGAGCGGTGAGGCGTCTCCCGTCGCAGCGCTCCACCTTCGCGCGGGTTACACCCTCGTCGACTCGGCGATTCTCGAGAGCACCTCGCCGTCGAGCCCCGTGTTTGCCGTCGGACAGTGGGCGTTCCGCCGGCCGCGACACAGCGGGTTCGTGCAGGCGGCGTGGGAATGGCAGCGGCTGACGGCCGACCTCTCGGGCACGATGGTCGGCCGCTACGTGGACAGCGACTTCTCGTCCCTCACGCCTCCAATTCTCGCGAACCCCGGTCGCACGCTCTGGAATGTCCGGTCGTCGTACCGGGTGACCGGCCAGCTGGTCGCACTGCTGTCGATCGACAACCTGACCGGCCGCGACTACCAGGAGCCACTGGGCTACCTGGCCCTGCAGCGCGTCGTACGCGCTGGCGTGCGCGTGCGGTTCTAGCGCCATGCCGCTCGCGTGAACGAGGCCTGCCGATGAGCACACCATTCCTCGAGGTCCGGGACCTCGCGTTCGCATACGGACGCGGCGCCGCGAGGCGTGGTGTGCTGTCGGATGTGTTCCTCGACGTCGAACGCGGGTCGGTGGTCGGGCTACTGGGACCCAACGGCTCCGGCAAGACGACGCTGCTGCGGATTGTGGCTGGTGTCCTCGAGCCAGCCGCAGGAACCGTCCGCCTGGACGGCCGACCGCTCGCGACGCTCTCCCGTCGGCAACTCGCCACGCGAGTCGCCGTGGTCCCCCAGGAGACGCGAGCGACATTCGACTTCTCGGTCCTCGAGATGGTGCTCATGGGACGGTATCCGCACCTCGGCCCGTTCGAACTCGAAGGCGCTGACGACATGGAGATCGCCAGGCGCGCGCTGGACGACACAGGCACCCTCCCGCTCGAGCAGCGATCGTTCGCGACGCTCAGCGGAGGCGAGAAGCAGCGGGTCGTCATCGCAGCGGCCCTGGCGCAGGCCTCAGACCTCCTGCTGCTGGACGAACCGACGGCTGCCCTCGACCTGCGCTACCAGTTCGAGATCATGAGCGTGCTTCAACGGCTCAACGCCACGCGAGGCACGACCATCATCGTCTCCACCCACGACATGAACCTTGCGGCAGCGCTGTGCCAGCGCCTGGTCCTGCTGAAGCAGGGGCAGGTGCTGGCCGCGGGCCGCACGGAGGACGTGCTGACGCCGGAGAACCTCAGGGCGCTCTACGATGTCGACGCCGACGTGCGATTCCACGACCGCGCCGGCCACCTGACCGTGGTGCCGATTGCGGCAAGGCCCTGACATGCGCGTCAACGAACGGAGCACCAGCGGCGTGCATCGGCGGCTCGTGTTCACGCTGGGCGGCTTCGGTGCGCTGGCGCTCGCGGCCGTCCTGTTCGCGCCGCTCGTGGGCGGAACCTCGATCAGCCTCGCGCAGGTGTTCGATCGGTCGCAGCCGTACGGGTCGAACATCGACGCGCAGATCTTCTTCGTGGCGCGGCTCCCACGCGTGCTGGCCGCCGCGCTGGTTGGCAGTTCGCTGGCGCTCGCCGGCGTCGTCTTCCAGGCCTTGCTCCGGAACCCGCTGGCGTCGCCGGACACCCTGGGCGTCTCGGCAGGGGCCTCGCTCGGGGCGATGCTCGCCATCACGTTCAACGCCGACTTCACGCTGTTCGGGCTCTCCAGCGTTCCGCTCGCCAGCTTCGCCGGGTCCCTCGCGGCGCTCGCGATCGTCTACGGGTTGTCGGTGGTGCGACGGAGCGGCACGTCGACGCTCGTGCTCCTCCTCGGCGGCGTCACGCTGACGGCGTTGCTCTCGGCCGTGATGGGGTTCGTGCAGTTCGTCGCGGACTTCACGCAGACCTTCAGGAACGTGCGGTGGATGATGGGCTCCCTCGACGTGGCCTCGTACGGACCCATTGCCGGCGCGCTCGTCCCGACGCTGCTTTCATGGGCCGGGTTCGCACTCCTGCCGCGCGTCCTCGACCTGATGAGCGTCGGCAGCGAGTCGGCAGCCTCGCGAGGCGTCGACGTCGTACGCACGGAACGCATCGCGCTCGTCAGCGCGTCACTGGCCACGGGGGCTGCCGTGTCGCTCGCCGGCCCGGTGCCCTTTATAGGCATCGTGGTGCCACACCTGGTCCGCATCGTCGTCGGCGCCGACCACCGTCTCGTGCTGCCGGCGTCTGCGCTCTTCGGGGCAGCGCTGTTGATTGCGTGCGATCTCGTCGCACGCACGGCGCTGGCGCCCCTCGAACTGCCGGTGGGGATCGTCACCGCGCTGCTTGGCGGTCCCGTCTTCCTCTGGCTGCTGTTCAAGCGAGCATGATGATGGTGTCCCACCCGACCTCCGCGCATCGACGGTCCGTCCTGCTCGTGGCGGTGCTCGCCGCACTGTGGGGTACGTCGCTCGTCGGCGGGATTGAGGCGCAGGTGGCGCGTCCACCACAGCGCATCGTGTCGCTCGTCCCAGCCACCACGGAGATGCTGTTCGCGATCGGTACCGGCCCACGGGTGATCGGCGTCGGCTCGTACGACCGCTATCCACCGGACGTGAACACGCGTCCGAAGCTTGGGGGATTGCTGGATCCGAACATCGAGCAGCTCATTGCGCTCCGGCCCGACCTGGTCATCGCGTACGACACGCAGACGGAGCTGCGTCGGCAGCTCGAACGGGCCAACATCCCGGCGTGGACGTACAGCATCAAGGGCCTGGCCGACGTCACGTCCACGATGAGAGCGCTCGGCGATCGGATCGGGATGAAGGCGGACGCCGCTGCGGCGGCCGCCCGCATCGAAGACGACCTGCGACGGGTGCAGGCACGTGTGGCCGGACGACCACGCCCCCGAACCCTCGTCGTCTTCGGTCGCGAGCCAGGCACACTGCGCGGGATCAACGCGAGCGGCGGGTACGGCTTCCTGCACGACCTGCTGGAACTCGCGGGTGGCACCGACGTGCTCGCGGACATCGCGAAGCCGGCGGTCCAGATGAGCACCGAGATGGTGCTCGCCCGTGCGCCGGACGTGATCATCGAACTGCATTACGGACAGCCCTGGCCGGCAGCGCGTGCCGACGCCGAACGCCGGGTCTGGAGCGTCCTGCCGTCAGTCCCGGCAGTCCGCTCGAGCCGCGTGCACCTGCTCGCCGGCGACGAGTTCGTCGTACCGGGTCCACGCGTCACGCTCGCGGCCGAACGTCTGGCCCGAGCCCTGCACCCCGACGCCTTTCGGTAGGTGCACACCGCAAACTTGCCCACGGTTCCAGGCACTCGCCCCGACTAGCCCGAATGGGATAGGCTCGACAGGTTGCGTTCCGGGCCACGCCGGGTCGGGAGCGCCCTGCCGGACTGGTTTCTTGGGATACGACAACGAAGATGATGTGGTGCTCGTGCGCCGGTGCGTGGATGGGGACCGGGCAGCCTTCGAGCCGCTCGTGGCACGCTACCACAGGCCCCTGTTCAACCTGGCGGCCCGGCTGCTCGGCAACCGCGACGAGGCGCTCGATTCGACGCAGAACGGGTTCGTGAAGGCATACGAACATCTGGCGTCGTTCGATACGGACCAGCGGTTCTTCAGCTGGATCTACCAGATCGTGCGCAATGAGTGTCTGAATGTCATCCGTGCGCGGCGTCCGGAGGCGCCGCTCCCGGGGAATCTCGAAGCACTCGACTCGCCGGCCATGTCGCTCGAGCACCGGGAGCAGCAGGCGCTCGTGCAGGCCGCGCTGATGCGGCTGAGCGATGAGCAGCGCGAGGTCATCCTGCTGCGACACTTCACGGAACTCTCGTACGAGGAAATCGCCGGAGCGACGGGTGTGCCCGTCAAGACCGTGAAGTCGCGGTTGTACGCGGCGCGACAACGGCTCGCTGCGATTCTGTCCGAGACGATCTCGCGGTGATGTCTGGAGCCTCGCACCAACTTCCGACAGGTCTGCCGTGTATATCAACGAGGACGACGGCCAGATGCGTGGTGACGACGAATTGATGCTGGACCCGGCGGTGGAGGCTCGGGTCACCAGCGCGCTGAAGACGCTCGAGTCGATCGAGCCTCCAGCGGAGTTCGTCGCTCAGGTCATGTGGCGTACCCGCCAGGCGCAGATCGCCCCGAAAAGCGCGCTGAAGGCACGCGTCACCTCCGGGCGTCGCCCCCGTATTCCTGCACGTGCGTTGCTGATGGGCGTGATGGGCATCGCAGCGGTGGCGCTGATAGCGCTCTTCGTCACCGGCCGGACGCCTGCGCTCGTGTCGGGCACTGAAGGGGCGATTGGCGGAGCGGCGCGATACGGCGACGATGCTGCGGCGGAGTCTGCCGTCGACGCATTCACGCACACGCCTGCCTACCCACAACTGATGCGGGATCGCACCGCCCTGCAGCTCCTCGAGCAGCCCGAGGTACAGCGAGTGTTTGCGATGCCGGGCGCCGCAGCGGCGCTGGGGAATAGAGGTATCCGGCAGGCGCTCCTCGCCGGCGCCACGCTGGCAGACCCGGCAACCGGCAAGCCGTTGGCCTCTCGGGAGTTGAGCTCGCTACTCGCGTCGGCCGCCGTCAGAGCCGTCGTCGCGATTCCTGCGGTGCAGGCAGCGCTGGACACACCCGCGTTCGTGGACGGCCTCTCCAGGCCAGGCTTCCTGCGGGTCCTTTGCTCGCGCGCGAATCAGTAGGCCAGGCGCCGGCCGGTCGCGGATTGCGCCGCGGCCGTTCGGTCCGAGCCGGGGCGTCGTTTCGTCAGGGTGGGCAGGGAGGCATGGCGCAGAACGGCCGGGAATTTCTCAGGAGCCCCACCAACTTTCGCGCAGGACCTGCGTATATACCAACAAGGCGCCGATAACGCGCATGAAGTTGCGACCCACCCGGCACCATGGGGGTGACGGAGGGGGATGCAAGCACGAGGGGCGTCGTGGGCCGGGGGGCTACGGCGCCCTTCGTGTTGTACGCCGCGACGTGCCTATGCGTCCCGCCGCCACACGCCGGCCAGACCGGCGGCGGCCAGGCTCACCGCGCCGAGAAGCCCCACCCACAACCCGGCGCCCGTCCGCACGGGTGGCACGGGCGCCATCGGCACGTTGTCGACGAGTGCCATCGCCTCCGCCCTCGCCTGCGCACGATCGGCGACGGTTCTCGCCCCAGCCGTCATCACCACGACCAGCGTCGTCGTTGCCGCGAGTCCGGCAAGGGCAATCCATGGGCGCGTGTTCCACTTCCGGCGCACGACCGGCATCACGAGGATCAGGCTGACGAGACCGAGCACCGCGACAAACCAGCCCGCCGGGTCTGGAATCCCGGGCACGCCAACGTTCCCGACGCTCAGCCACGGCAGGAATGGGCTGACGCCGACAAGAAGGGCGGCACCGAGTATGAGGACGGTTGAACGGGTCACGCCTCTTCCACGAACAGCGGTTCTGACGATGGGGGGACGAGTCCGAGTGCGGCCGCTCGGTCGAACAGCGTGGTGACGGCGCGCGTGCCCTCGAGCCCGAGGTCGATCGAGAAGTCGTTCACGTAGAGGTCGATGTGCTTGTACATCACCTCTTCGCTCATCTCCTGGGCGTGCGCACGCACGTAGGGCAGGCTCGCGTTCCGGTGGGCGAACGCGTATTCAACGCTGCGTCTCACCAGACGGTTGACCGTCCGCTTCAGGGCGTCGGGCAACGAGCGGCGTATGGCAATGGCACCGAGCGGAATCGGCGTGCCGGTTTCGCGCTCCCAGAACTCCCCGAGATCGACGATCTTGTGCAGCCCCTTGGCTTCGTAGGTGAAGCGGTTCTCGTGGATGATCAGCCCGGCGTCGAACCGTCCGTCGAGCAGTGCCCCTTCGATCTCCGAGAAGACGAGCGGCGTCCGGTCCGTGGCTTCCGGAAAGGCGAGGCCGAGCAGGAAGTTCGCGGTCGTGTACACACCCGGTATGGCGATCCGCAGCTTCCCGTGTCGGACCTCCTCCGGCGCGATCGGGCGAGCCGAGATCAACAGCGGACCACAGTTACGACCGAGCGCGCTGCCTGCGGTCAGCAGCGCGTAGTCCTTCCGGCAATACGCGTACGCGTGGTAGCTCAGCTTCGTGACATCCGCACGGCCCGCGAAGGCTTCGTGGTTCAGCGCCTCGACGTCCGCAAGGTGTGCCGTAAACGACAGCCCCTCCAGTTCGATGCGGTTGTTGACGATCGCATCGAACATGAAGCAGTCGTTCGGACACGGGGAGAAGCCGAGGGAGAGGGAAGGCACCGTCTGTGAACCTGGGCTGAGACTCGAGAATTGAGACGTTAGACGTTAGACGTTAGCAGTTGCAGGGACACGCGGCCCAGCGCGGCGATGGCGCCTGGAAGGTCCCACGCGGCGCGGTTGCGACGCTCGACGCGATTGGAGACCGCTCGCACCTGCGCGAAGGGTACACCAGCGGCGAGGCAGGCGTACGCGAATGCGGCGCCTTCCATCGATTCCACGTCCGCCCGCTCGCGTGCGAGCAACCTGGCGATCGACGCCTCGTCACCATGAACCGTGTTGACGGTGATGCCCGCCACTTCCGACAGCGCGGCAAGCGCGGGAATGGGCGGCGGCTCGAGGTTGAGCAGCCTGCCCGACGTCCACGGGTACTCGTCGTCCTTCAGGAGGCCCAGCTGACCAATCGGCAGGAACGCCGGCCCGTCCTCGGCGCCGAGCTCGGGCATCGACTCGCTGACGATGTGGACGACGGTTGGTGGCGGGAGATCCGGGTTGAAGCTGCCGCACACGCCGAGGTTCAGCGCGAGGTCATACCCGCCGATCGCCAGCGCCCGGGTGGTCCAGACGGCAGTCGCCACCATGCCGACCCCGCTCAACAGCACGTCAATCTTGTGGAGACCGAGGATCCCGCTCAGCACACGGTTGTGCGCCACCGGGTTCGACAGGGCCGAGACGAGCGGCTCGACCTCAGGACGGGTGGCAGCGACGATGAGGACGCGCATGGGGATTCAGAGGCAGGAGGCTGGAGGTCAGAGGTTGGAGGTTGGAGGTCAGAGGTTAGGGGTGCAAGGGAACTCTCTGACTTCTCGCTTCTGACTTGTGACTTCTAAGTTCTAACTTCTAACGTCTAGCGTCCTCGTACTCCTCGTGCCACGCCATCTGGATCGCCTCGAGCTTCGGCTCGTTGGACCCCTTTGGGTCATCGTCGAAACCGTCGAGGGCGAGGACCCGTTCGCGCAGGTCGGTGAACCGGACGGTGAGCGGGTCCACGTCCGGGAACTTCTCGGCGAGCGCGATGCCGATGTCTTCAGCGTCGGTCCACTTCATCGCGCCACCTCCGCCTTCTTTCGGTCGGACTTGCCGAGCTGGATGCCGCCACCCTCCTGCACGTAGTTCCGCGTGTACATGGGCAGCTCGCAGACGACGTCGCCCTTGATCACCGCCTGGCACCCAAGGCGTGAATGCGGCGTGAGATCCCAGGCCGTATCGAGGCGGTCCGCCTCGTCGTCTTCCATCTCGCTGAGGTTCTGTGCCCCTTCGCGGATGATCACGTGGCACGTGGTGCAGGCGCAGCTGCCGCCGCAGGCGTGCTCGAGCGAGACGCCGAGGCTCATGGCCACGTCGAGAAACGATTCAGGCTTCCCGTGGTGGGAGTATTCCAGCTTGCCGTGTTCGAACTCGACGGTCGTCGGTTCGCCGTCGATGATGAAGGTGACTTTGGGCATAAGGCTATAGGCCGTCTACGCTCTTGCCCGCCAGCGCCGCGCGGACGCTGCGGTTCATGGTGACTTCGGCCAGGTGCTGCGTGGCTTCGTTCAGCACCGTGGTCCACTGCTGGATGGCCTCGCGGTCCTCGGACTTGATGACGTGCTTGAGGCCGGCGAGCGCCTGCTCGATCCGTTTCAGCTCGCCTTCCGCCAGTTCCTCCGCGACGATCGTCGGGAATTCCGGCGCGCGCATCGTCTTCTCCGTCGCCGTGATCACCGACTCGGCCTCGTTGCGCGCCTCGATCAGCATGCGCGCGGCGAAGTCCGCCTCCGCATGCTCGAACGAGTCGATGAGCATCTGCTCGACCTGATCGTCTGTGAGGCCGTACGACGGCTTCACCTCGATGCTGGCCTCGACGTTGGTCCGCAGTTCCGACGCCGTCACACTGAGGATCCCATTCGCGTCGATCTGGAACTGGACCTGGACGCGCGGCATGCCTGCCGGCATCGGCGGGATCCCGCGGAGCCGGAAGCGCGCCAGCGATCGGTTGTCCTGCACCAGCTCACGCTCTCCCTGCAGCACGTGGATGTCGACCGCCGTCTGATTGTCGACGCCGGTCGTGAACATCTCGCTGCCGGTGGCCGGGATGGTGGAATTGCGCAGGATGATCTTCGACACGACGCCGCCCATCGTCTCGATGCCGAGCGAGAGCGGGGTGACGTCCAGCAGCAGCATCTCGCGGTTGCCGGTCACGAGGATGTCTGCCTGCACCGCGGCACCGAGCGCGACCACTTCGTCGGGGTTCAGTTCCGTGTGGGGCTTCCGGCCGAACAGGTCACCGACCAGCCGGCGTACCAGTGGGATCCGCGTCGAGCCTCCCACCAGCACAACCTCGTCGACCTGGCCCGGCTGAAGGCCGGCGTCCGCGAGCGCCTGTCGGCACGGCTCGAGCGTGCGCTCGATCACGGGGCGGATCATCGACTCGAAGGTGGCACGTGACAGCGTGACGCCAAGGAGTTCGGTTTCGTCACGGTCGGACAGATCCCACTTGGCCTGAATCACTGCCTTGCGAATCTGCTGGATGCGCTCGGGCGTACCGTCCGCGGCGAAATCGGCCGGCAGCCGGTGCCGTGGCGACGCCGACGCGAGATCCCTCAGGATCGCCTCGACGACGAGCATGTCGATGTCGTCACCGCCAAGGTGCGTGTCGCCGTTGGTCGAGAGCACCTGGAAGACGCCGTCCTCGACGCGCAGAATCGAGATGTCGAACGTACCGCCACCGAAGTCGTACACGGCGATGACGCCGTGATTCTTCTTGTCGAGGCCGTAGGCCAGCGAGGCCGCCGTCGGCTCATTGATGATCCGGAGGACGTCGAGCCCGGCAATGCGGCCCGCGTCGCGCGTCGCGGTGCGCTGCGCGTCATTGAAGTACGCGGGAACCGTGATGACCGCCCGGTCCACCGTCGGATCGATGTCACCCTGCGCGGCAAAGTACTCCTCGGCGCGACGCTTGAGTTCGCGGAGCACGAACGCCGAGATTTCCGGCGGCGTGAACTCGCGCTCGCCGAGGCCGATGCGCACGACCCCGCCTGGCTCGCCAGCCACCTGGAACGGCAGGAGCCTCGCCTCCTCGTGCACGTCGTCGATACCCTTGCCCATGAAGCGCTTGGCCGAGTACACGGTACGCGTCGAGTCGGTGATCAGGCGGCGCTGCGCCTCGCGCCCCACGAAGATCGTGCCGTCACTCGACGCCGACACAATCGACGGCACCATGGCGTCGCCACTCCGGTCGCGGATCACAAACGGCACGGCGTCCGTCACGTAGGCGACGAGGCTGTTGGTGGTTCCGAGATCGATGCCGACGACTTTGGACATAGGTAACGGGCTTCAGGCTCTTGCCCCCCGGCTCCGGGCCGCGTTGGCTTTCGACGGACCGGCTCTGGGCTTCAGGCTCTTTACTTCCGACTTCCGACTTCTGGCGTCTACGTCGCTGCTCAGAGCTGCGGTCCGCCCGTGCCGGTGGCCTCCCGCTCGATCGTGGCGAGCAGGTTGTTGATGTAGTTCCGCTCCAGCACGCGCTCACGCAGGGCGTTCAGCACGGCCTGCCGTCCGGCGTCATCCCCATCCTGCAGCGCGTCCCACCGTGTCGACAGCTCCTGCAGTTGCGCTTCATGCTCGGCACGCTTGGCTTCAATCGGACCGGCTGCGGTCGCCAGGCGCGCGCGCCACGCGTCCTCGGGAGCACCCGACGCGCGCATCTCGCGCACGTCGTCGAGTTCCTCGTTGAGCGCGAACACCTCTTCCAGCAACGAGGCAGGAACCTTCTTTGCCGCCTCATGGTCGGACGGCTTGAGGACGCCTTCCACCTCCAGCAGGTACGCCACGCGCGATGCAGGCTGCCGCAGCGTGCGGTAGGCATCGTTGAGGTACGAGGATCGCTCCAGGCTGGCGCGGCGCTCGGTCGGCGTGGCGTTGTAGTAGTAGTCCGGGTGGAACTGGCGGCTGAGGGCCCTGAACTTCTGCTCGATGAGTGCCGGGTCGAGATTGAGCTTGCGCGGGAGACTGAGGAAAGAGAAGTAGTCGCCCTGACGTCCGAGCGTCAGGATCTTCGTACAGCTCGGACAGAAGTGCACGTCGACCGGCGCACCGCCGCCGCACGTACGACAGACCTGAAGATGATGCGTGTGTGAGCTCGTCATGGGGCCAGGCTGTGCGGCGAGGTTCGTCAGGCGCCGAACGAGCTGCCGCAGCCACAGGTGGACTTGGCATTCGGGTTGTTGAACACGAAGCCCTTGCTGATCAGGCTCGTGTCGTAATCCAGCACCGTGCCGTTCAGGTAGATGAGGCTCTTCTTGTCGATGAACAGCTTCGCACCGTCGGGCCCCTCGAACACCGCGTCGCCGAAGCGTGCCTCCCGCTCCCAGGCGAACGTGTAACTCAGGCCCGAGCAGCCGCCACCCTTCACGCCCACACGCAGACCACCCTCATCGATGCCCTGCTTGGCCATCAACGTGCGGATCTTCCGTGCTGCGGTTTCGGTGATTTCGATAGCCATACGTAAATGCCGGGACAGCCGGGAGGGCCGGGACGTCTTTCACCATCGCGTCCAGGCCATCCAGGCTTTCCGGTCCTTCCAGGCCTCTCAGGCCGTCGGCTGCGTCGTCGCGCCAGCGGCCGGCTGGCCCTGCGCGTCCTGCTTCTTCTTGTAGTCGCTGATCGCTGCCTTGATCGCATCCTCGGCCAGCACCGAGCAGTGGATCTTCACCGGCGGGAGCGCCAGTTCCTCGACGATGTCGGTGTTCTTGATCGCGAGCGCCTGCTCCACGGTCTTGCCCTTCAGCCACTCGGTGGCGAGGCTGGAGCTGGCGATCGCCGACCCGCACCCGAAGGTCTTGAACTTCGCGTCGTCGATGATGCCGGTCTCGGGGTTCACCTTGACCTGGAGCTTCATCACGTCGCCGCACTCCGGTGCGCCGACCAGGCCGGTGCCGACATTCGGGTCTTCCTTCGGAAGCGAGCCGACGTTGCGCGGGTTCTCGTAGTGGTCGATGACCTTGCTGGAATACGCCATTGTCTGGATCTCCTCAATCGCTAATCGCGAATCTTCAATCGCTAAAGTGAACCACCGTCGAACTCTGCAATCGGCCCCGCCGTTCCGCGATTCGCGATTGCAGGTTTGCGATTAGTGCACTTCCCACTGCATGGTCGAGAGGTCGACGCCTTCCTTGGCCAGCTCGTAGAGGGGCGACATCTCACGGAGGCGAGTGACCACCGAGACGAGCTTGTCCGCCACGTAGTCGACTTCCTCCTCCGTCGTCCAGCGACCAAGACCGAACCGAATCGAGGAATGGGCCAGGTCGTCACCGGCGCCAAGCGCCTTCAGCACGTAGGACGGCTCGAGGCTGGCCGACGTGCAGGCCGAGCCTGACGAAACCGCCACGTCATTGATGCCCATCAGCAGCGATTCGCCTTCGACATACGCGAACGAGATGTTCAGGCTGTGCGGCAGCCGGTGCTCCATCGAGCCGTTGATGAAGATTTCGTCCAGGCCCTTGTGCAGCCGTTCGTTGAGGCGGTCGCGCAGCGCACGCAGGCGCGCGCTCTCGGTCGCCATCTCCGCCTTCGCGATCTCCGCGGCCTTGCCGAAGCCGACGATGCCGGTCACGTTCAGGGTGCCGGAACGCATGCCGCGCTCATGACCGCCGCCGTCGATCTGCGGCGCGAGCAGCACGCGCGGGTTACGACGACGAACGTAGAGGGCGCCGACGCCCTTCGGACCGTACATCTTGTGCGCGCTGATGGAGACCAGGTCCACCTTCAGTGCATTGACATCGAACGGGATCTTGCCGACCGCCTGCACGGCGTCCGTGTGGACGAGAATCCCCTTCTCCTTCGCGATGGCCGCGATCTCGGCGATCGGCTGGATGACGCCGATCTCGTTGTTGGCCGTCATGATCGAGATCAGGATTGTCTCGTTCGAAATGGCGGCGCGCAGGTCGTCCAGGCTGATCCGCCCGTCCTTCTGCACCGGCAGGTAGGTGACGCGGTAGCCCTGCTTCTCGAGCCGCTTGCAGGTGTCGATGACCGCCTTGTGCTCGGTCACGGCCGTGATGATGTGGTTGCCCTTCTCGCGGTACATCTCGGCGACGCCCTTGATCGCCAGGTTGTTCGACTCGGTCGCACCGCTCGTGAAGACGATCTCCTTCGCGTTCGCGCCGATCAGGTCGGCCACCTGCTTGCGCGCCTTCTCCACGGCCTCTTCCGCTTCCCACCCGAATGGATGGTTCCGGCTCGCCGCGTTGCCGAAGTGCTCCGTGAAGTACGGGAGCATCGCCTCGACGACACGCGGGTCGGCGGGGGTCGTCGCGTGGTAGTCCATGTAGATCGGAAGCTTGATGGCCATAGGTCTTTTCGTCTCGCTCACTCGGTCCGGCCCGGGGCCGGACGCCACATCAGATATGGGTGTGCAGCACCGCGCGGTGCTCTGCCGGGTCAGTGGGCGGCGGGTCGGCCGCCAGTTCCGCAATCGTGCATTCGCCGAGGGCCGACAGGATCCGCTCGCGCACGCGCCAGAGCGGATCGCGCACGTTGCACTTCGCGAACTGCTCGCAGTGCGTGCCCTCGGATGACGAACAGGCGGTGACGGTCACGGGGCCGTCGATCGCCTGAATCACGTCCGCAACAGAGATCAAGGAGGGAACGCGGGCCAACTGGTAGCCACCACGCGTCCCCTGCTGCGAAAGAAGCAGCCCACGTCGGACCAGCCGCTGGAGGATCTTCGCCAGCAGCTCAATCGGGATGTCGTACAGACCAGCAATCTCGCGGGCGCTCGACGAGCCGTCGCGGCGGAGCGCGAGGTGCTTCATCGCGATGAGTGCGTAATCTGCTTTCTTCGAGAGCCTCAACATGAGCTACAAATCCGACCGCTGGAGTCCAGTAGAATCCGACCGCTGCGGTCCTATATTAGCACCAAAAGCGGGGCAGGTAGGGCCGGGCCGGGCTGGCGCGACTGAAAAACCTCAGTCCCACCTGCCGCCCGCCTCGCCTGCCCTGCCTGCCCTACCTGCCCAGTCTGCCCACCGAGCGTCAGTACTTCGGCTGGCTGGGGTCGACCTTGTCGACCCAGTCGAGGATGCCGCCCTTCAGGTTCAGCACCCGCTTGAACCCGACCGTGCGCAGGTAATCCGCTGCCTTGGCGCTGCGGCCACCCATCTTGCAGTGGACGATGATCTCCTCCTCTTCGTCGAGTTCCGCATAACGGCGCGGGATCTCTCCGAGAGGAATGAGCTGCGACCCGGGAATCCGGTTGATCTGGAACTCGTTCGGCTCGCGCACGTCGACGATGACGAGCTTGTCTCCGCGATCGATGCGCTGCTTCAGCTCGACAGCAGAGATCTCTGTCGCGTTCGCCTGGCTGGATGCCACGGCCGCCTGCGCCTCAGCCTCTACTGACGGTCGAAGGCCGCAGAACTCCTGGTAGTCGATGAGCTTCGTGACGGTCGGATGCGTTCCGCAGACCGGGCAGTCCGGATCCTTCCGAAGCTTCAGTTCGCGGAACTTCATGCGGAGTGCGTCGTAGATCATGAACCGCCCGATCAGCGGCTCACCGATGCCGGCGATCAGCTTGATCGTTTCGGTCGCCTGGATCACACCGATGACCCCCGGCAGCACGCCGAGGACGCCCCCTTCCGCGCAGCTCGGGACGAGTCCGGGCGGTGGCGGCTCGGGATAGAGGCATCGGTAGCACGGACCGTCCTTGGTCGCGAAGACCGAGGCCTGCCCTTCGAAGCGGAAGATGGAGCCGTACGCGTTCGGCTTGCCGAGCAGCACGCAGGCGTCGTTCGTCAGGTAGCGCGTGGGGAAGTTGTCCGTGCCGTCGAGGATGACGTCGTAGGGCGCGAACAGTTCGAGCGCGTTGTCAGACGAGAGCGACGTCTCGTACGTGTCGACCTGGATGTTGGGATTCAGGTCGAGCAGCCGCTCCTTCGCGGACTGCAGCTTCGTCTTCCCGACCGACGAGGTGCCGTGGATGATCTGCCGCTGGAGGTTGCTGAAGTCGACCACGTCGAAGTCGACGAGGCCGATCCGGCCAACGCCCGCCGCGGCGAGATACATCGCCGCCGGCGATCCGAGCCCGCCCGCGCCAATGCACAGCACGCTGCCGGCCTTGAGGCGCCGCTGCCCGTCCACGCCGACCTCCGGCATGATCAGGTGTCGGCTGTACCGCTTGATCTCCTCGTTGGTCAGCTGCGGGAGACCATCAACTGGGGATGACATTCACTTGATCCTTCACAGGCAATGCGGCAGCAAGGCACACAGGCAGAAGAACGTTCCGCGCCTCATTGCCTCCGCGCCTTACTGGTTTGAGTGCTTAGACGCCGCCGGCGACCGACGGGATGATCGACACCGTGTCGTTCGGGCCGACCGGCGTCTGGTCCTTCTGCAGGTACCGGATGTCCTCGTCGTTCAGGTAGATGTTGACGAAGCTGCGCAGCTTGCCCTGCTCGTTGTACAGATGCGCCTTCAGCCCGCTGTACTTCGTGGTCAGGTCGGACAGCAGTTCGCCGATCGTTCCGCCGGCGGCTTCGACCGCCTCCTGCTTATCCGTGTACGGGCGCAGCGGGGTTGGAATCAGGATTTTCGTCGCCATTGAGCGTGCCCTCATCGAATCGGGATCGATCTTCCGTCAGGTACCACACGGTCATCAGGCGCGAGACGCCTGCCATGACCGAGACAATTACGTAGGCGAAGTTCGGCCACGCATGATCGAGATCGAACTGCGATGGCCGCGCCGGATGGTCGGGATGCGAGTGGTAGAACCCCAGGAGTTCGCCACCCAGTTCGGACGCGCGCTGCTCGGCAATCCGATAGTCGGACGCGCGCACGAGAAAGCGGCGCCGCGGGCCTTCTTCCGTCGTGTTCGGCAGCGGCTCGGCGTGGGTCACGACGTCGTCGCGGCCAATCAGCGCACCGCAGCACTCATGCGGGAACGTCTCTTCGCCGTGGCGGCGGATCACCAGCGCGACGCCCGGCTGGAGCGTGCAGGTTCGGGGAGCAGTGGTCGTCACTCGGCTGTCCAGAAGGCTTCGGTGAGGTACTTCTCGGCACCGTCAGGAAACACCGTGACGACGACGCCGCGTTCGAGCGTGCGGGCGACCTGCAGCGTTGCCGCAAGCGCAGCTCCCGCGGAGATGCCGACCATCAGGCCAGCTTCCCGCGCGAGCCGCCGGACGCACCGGTGTGCGTCCTCGGTGCTGACCCTCAGGTCCGCATCCGCCATGGTCGCGTCGTAGATCGGCGGCACGATGGCCGTTTCCATGTGCTTCAGCCCTTCGAGACCATGGAACGGCGAATCCGGCTGGAACGAGATGACCTTCACGTTCGGGTTGAACTGCCGCAGGGCGCGGCTGGTGCCCATGAACGTGCCGCTGGTGCCGAGCCCCGCGACGAAGTGCGTGACCCGTCCGCCGGTCTGCTCGATGATCTCGGGGCCGGTCGTCTCGAAGTGCGCCCGCCAGTTCGCGTCGTTGCTGTACTGGTCCGGGTAGAAGTACTCATCGGGGTGTTCGGCGACGAGCTTGCGGACCGCGCGGATCGCCCCGTCCGTGCCCTCGAGGGGGCTGGTCAGCACCAGCTCCGCTCCGAACGCCCGCAGGATCAGCTTGCGCTCCGGACTCGCGTTTTCCGGAAGGAACAGCTTGACCTTGTAGCCCTTGGCGGCGCCGAGCATCGCGTACGCGATGCCGGTGTTCCCGGAGGTCGCGTCGGTGATCGTGAGGCCCGGACGCAGCCGGCCCGTCCGTTCCCCCTCCGCAATCATGCGCGACGCCGCGCGGTCCTTCACCGAGCCGCCCGGGTTGTGCCACTCCCCCTTCGCGTAGATCTCGACCCCCGGACAACACTCGCGCTCGAACTGACTCAGACGGATGAGCGGCGTATGGCCGATGAGTTCGAGGACCGACGAGACAGCCCGGTCAGTCACGGTTGAAGGGGACGGTGTCAAGGACATGATGAACTGCGACCGTAGAAGTCCGGATTATAACAAAGGACCGGTGCGCTATACTCGGCGAGTCCCGTGCCCTCCTCCTCGACCTCCGAACCCCAGTCAGTACAGCAGGTTCCAGACACGCTCGTGCGCGTGGGCGGCTGGCTGTTCCGGAAGCGCACATCCATTCCGCTTCCGATTGTGGCGGCGCTGCTTCTGATCCCGCCCGTCGCGGCCGACCGCACCGCCGTCTGGATGGTCTGGGCCGGACTTCCGATCGTGCTCGCAGGTGAACTGATCCGCCTCTGGGGTGTGCACCACATCGGCTCGGTCTCGAGAACCCGCACGGACAGGCTCGGCCCGCTGATTGACCACGGTCCGTTCGCGATGGTGCGCAACCCGCTCTACATCGGGAACATCCTGCTGTGGATCGGCTTTGCCGTCAGCGCACGGCTGCCGTGGCTGGCCCCGGTCGTACTCGTCCTGCTGGCGCTCGAATACCACGCCATTGTCCGCTGGGAAGAACGGCTGCTCGAGTCGCGCATGGGCGAGAGCTATCGTCAGTACCTGCAGCGGGTTCCACGCTGGTTGCCGAACCTTGCGGGGCGGTCCGACTCCGGGGCCGATGCGGCGTTCTCCTGGACGCAGACCTTCTACAGCGAGCGCGGGACGCTGATCGCCATCGCCGCCGGCTACCTGCTGCTCGCGGCCAAGTCCGCGCTCCTCTCCTGAGTACGGATTCTGCTGGGGTCCGCGTCAGGCGATCTCAATCCGCAGCGACTGCCATAAGTACCAGCTCGCAACCGAGCGATACGGCCGCCAGGCCTCACCCATCTTCTGCAGCTTCTTCGCGTCGGGCCGCTTGCGCAGCTTGTAGAGCCGCTGCACGGCGTTGACGATCCCGAGATCGTCGACCGGAAGCACGTCGGGCCGATGGAGCCGGAACATCAGGAACATCTCCGCGGTCCAGCGCCCGAAGCCCTTCACCTCCGTTAGCCTGGCAATCACCGCTTCGTCGTCGAGGCTCTCGATCTCATCCAGGACGAGGCGACCATCTGCGATGCGCTCACAGAGATCGCGCATGTAGCGGACCTTCTGGCCGCTGAGCCCCACGCCTCGCAGTGCCGCGTCCTCGAGCACCAGGATATCGGTCGCGGACAGCGAAGCATCGTCCGGGAACAGCGCCCGGAAACGTCCGAAGATCGTCGCGGCCGCCTTGGTCGAGAGTTGCTGGCTGACGATCGAACCGGCCAGCGCCGTGAGGTGATCTTTTCGCTGCCGCTCGGCCATCAGGCAGGGCCCGATCGCCTTGATGGCGGCGCCGAGGACCGGATCGCGGCGCATCAGGACGCGTCGGGCGCGTGCATAGCCTTCCGGGCTGAGCGACTCTGGAGCCATCGGCGCAGTGTATGTGAATCCCCGGCGCCGCAGTTAGCGGATCGCGGCCGTCAACTCCACCTGCGCGTGAATCTCGATCTCGCCTGCCGCAACCGGCGTCTCCGCGGCCGGCGCTCCCGCGACGGCGGCGCGCTCCGCCATCATCGGCTGCGGGTACTTGAAGCGCGGCTGCGGTGCGTCGACGATGCGGAGGATGCGGTCGACGGCGCGGCCGGCGCCCGCAGCAATGGCTTCGGCCCGCGCACGTGCATCGGTGACGGCCTGCCTGAGCGCCTCGCGCTCGGCAGAGGCGCGGTCCTTCAGGTCGAAGCGGATGCCGGCGACGGTGGTCGCGCCAGCGTTCACCGACAGGTCGAGAACCTCGCCAACCCGTTCGATGGCGTCTACCCTCACGTCGAGCCCATTACGGGCGACATACCCGCGCGGGGTCCGGCGTCCGTTCGCGTAGTCGAAGTCCTGATACACCGAGTACCCGGTCGTGCGAATGGCGTCCTTCGCGATGCTCGCGCGGGCAAGCTGCTGCTGAACCGTCGTCATGAGGTCGGCGTTCTGCTGCTGCGCCTCTCGCGGCGTCTTCGCACGTGTCTCTACTGCAATCGTCACGTACGCCACGTCCGGAGCGCGCTTCACCGTTGCCTCGCCCGTGGTCACAATCGCAGGGACCTGCTGAGCGGGCGCGTCCTGCGCCGAGGCGAGTGGCGCATACGCGAGCACGGTCAGGAACAGCAGGACGACAGGTCGACGCATCGGTCCTTCCCCTCTCTCCGCCTGAAGGGGCGGGGTGTATCGGTCATACTAACTGCACTGTTATGACGCCGCTCGAGGGATTGCTGGTCGTGGACCTCACGCGGGTCCTGTCCGGCCCGTACTGCACGATGATGCTCGCGGACATGGGGGCCCGGGTCATCAAGGTCGAACAGCCCGGCAAGGGCGATGACACCCGGGGTTGGGGTCCGCCGTTCATCAACGGCGAGAGCTCCTACTTCATGAGCGTCAACCGCAACAAGGAAAGCGTGACGCTCGACTTCAAGCAGCCTGAGGGCCGCGCCATTCTGGCCGAGCTGATACGCCGCGCGGACGTGCTGGTCGAGAACTTCCGGCCGGGCACCCTCGGGAAGGTCGGGTTCGATTACGCGTCCCTGCGCGCCACGCACCCGCGGCTCGTCTACTGCTCGATTTCCGGGTTCGGCCACACAGGCCCGCGGAAGAACGAGGCTGGGTACGACGCGGTGATGCAGGCCGAAGGGGGCTTGATGAGCATCACCGGCTCGGCCGACGGGCCTCCATACCGCCTCGGTGTGGCCATCGCCGACATCGTCTCGGGGATGTTCGCGGCGCAGGGGATCACGTCGGCGCTCTACGCGCGCGAGCGCAACGGGCAGGGTCAGGCGGTCGACATCGCCATGCTCGACTCGGTCGTGGCGCTCCTCAGCTACCAGGCTGGGATCTACTTCGCCAACAACGCAGCGCCACCGCGCCTTGGAAACCGCCATCCGACCATCGTGCCCTACGAAACGTTCCGTGCGTCCGATGGCGACTTCGTCGTTGCGGTCGGCAACGACGAGCAGTGGAAGCGGTTCTGCGAAGCGACCGGCTTCCCTGCTGACGAGCGTTTCACCACGAACCGGCAGCGCGTCACGGAGTACGACCGCCTGAAGCCCGCGCTCGAGGCCCTGCTTCGAACGGGCACGCGCGACCACTGGATTGGGAAGTTGAAGGCCGTCGGTGTCCCGTGTGGCTCCGTTCGGGACCTTCATGAAGTGTTCAGCGACCCGCAGACACGGGCGCGCGACATGCTCGTGGAACTGGAGCACGCCGCAGCCGGGTTGCTCAAGATGACTGGTACCCCGCTCAAGTTTTCCGACACACCGGGATCGGTGCGCACGCCGCCACCGCTCCTCGGCCAGCACACGGCCACGGTACTCGAGGAGGACCTGGGGTTCGATCGCGCGCAGATCGATACGCTGCGCGCCAAAGGTGTGATCTGATGGAAGTCTCTGTTCTTCGCAAGCGACTGACCGACACGATCGAGGCCGCGCGACGCACGGCGTCGACCCGGCGCGCCCGCGCCGAAGACGCCGCTCGAGCGTACGCGCTGTTCCTCGACACGATTGCGGTTCCGCTGCTCCGGCAGGTCGCCAATATCCTGCGCGCCAGCGGATACCCGTTCAGCGTGCACACGCCGTCAGGCGCCGTGCGGATGGCGTCGGACCGGACGGCCGAAGACTACATCGAGCTCTCACTCGATACGTCCGGCGAACAGCCTCTGGTCATCGGCCACTCCAGCCGCGCCCGTGGCCGACGCGTGGTCGAGAACGAGCGGGCGGTGGCGGAGGTTTCCGTCGCCCACCTGACGGAAGAACACCTGCTCGAGTATCTCCTCAAGGAGCTGGAACCGTTCGTCGAGCGCTGAGGCGAATCGTCAGGCGAGCCGCTCTAACTCGGACGGGTCCATCCCGTCCTGCTCGAGCGACGCTCGCAGCGCCTGCCTGTCTGCGGCAGCCGCATACGCCTCGCGGGCACCTATCACCTGGCGCCTGACGAGCGCGCGCAGCCCCTCGGTCATCGACAGCATGCCGTCTGCGCCACTGTCGATGACCGCCTGCAGGTCGCGTATTCGACACTCGCCCAGGAGCGCCGACACGCGCGGCGTGTGCAGCAGCCACTCACGGACGGCGACCTGGCCGCCGCCCACCCGTGGGACGACCGCCTGCGCGAGCACCGCGGACAGCGCGCGCGCGAGTTCGCCGCACAACCGGGGCCGCGCGGCCGGCGACACGACACTGAGCAGCGCGTCGATCGCGTCGACGGCGCCGCGGGCAGGCACGCCGGCAATCACGAGCCGACCGGGAACAGCCGCATCGAGGATCGCCTCGACCAGTTCGGGCCGCCTCACATCGCCGACCGCGAGCACGTCGGGATCTTCGCGGAGGGCTGCCCGAACTTCGAGAATCGCCTCCCCCAGGCCGACGACTTCGCGAACACTCTCCGCGGGTGGGCGCCCGTGCGTGGATGCGATCGAGCGCGATCCGCGCCCTTCGGTCACGCGTACGGCATGAAGCGCGCGAGCGGCACAGACCTCCGCCGTCAGCGCCCCGATCATCGTGTCGAGGCCACCACCTCTCGGTGACGCGACGAGCACAAGGCCGTTCAGCTCGGATGCACGCGCGATGACCAGCGGCGGCAACGCAACCTGTTCAGGAGGGGCCTGTCGCATCGGCAGGTGCACCACGGCGCCGTGACCGCGGTCGTCCACGTACGCCACGCACCTGGCCTGGCCCAGCCCCTCGATCGTGACGGTCCACTCGCGCGCAGCCTCGATCAGATCGCTTTCGTGACGCGTCGCGTCGAGCAGGTGCCTGAGCTCTGACGCGCCCATGGCCACGCTGCCGTCGATGTACTGGAGTGTGCCGTCCACACGAGCGCGGGGTGGCGTGCCCTCACGGAGGTAGAGCGTTGACGCGCCGCGCGCCACCGCGAGCCGAACGAGTCGCTCGAAGCCGCTCGGCCTGGTGACGCTCGGCTGTGCCATCGGCACAGCACTCGCCGGTGGACGTGTGAGGGGCAGAATGTCCGCCGTCCGTCGAAGCACAGGCTTCCAATCGACACACGGTCGCCCTGCATCATCGGCCGCGCGAGCATCGCCGCAGTTGTGCACGATCTCGATCCAGGCGTCCCCGGGCGTTCGTGCTGCCACCGCGGCGAAGCGGTGCTGTGGCAGGAGCGGGTGCGCCGGAAGCGTGCAGTGCACGACGCCGCGGCTCGCAATCGTGTCGCGGTCAGCCGGGGACAGCAGTTCGTCGAGGACCCCGTTCATGGTCTGGAGGTCCATCGGCGTCTCCGAGAGCACGACCTGGTCGGTGGCCGTGACGACGTACGGACGTTCGCCTGCGTGCATCACCAGCGATTCGCCCTCCAGAAGAGCGAGCGCCTGCAGCAGCGAGGGGACCAGACTCCGTGGCACGCAGGTCAGTGTAGCCCCGTACCCGTCAGGCTGACTTCGCCGCGTGATGAATGGCCATGAGCCCCCCAAGCACGGGAAACCATCGCGCAGCCGCGAAACCGCGCGCCCGCAGCATCTCGGTGACACGTGGGGCACCTGGGTAGTTCCTGATCGAGGCCGGGATGTAGCGGTAGGTGTCTGGATCGCGATGGAGGATCCAACCGAGGGCGCCACCAACGATGGAGAGGTACGCCAAGTACACCGCACGGACGACGCGGGTCTCCGGGCGGTTGAAGTCCAGTGAGAGCATCTGTCCGTGTGGGGAGAGCACCCGCGCGATTTCCCCGATGGCGCCGTCCAGGTCCGGCACGTTTCTCAACCCGTACCCGGTCGTGACCAGATCGAAGCTGCCGTCCGCGAACGGGAGCGCCATCATGTCCCCGACGAGGAACTGCGGTCGGCCGTGTTGCACGTCCTTCGCTCGGGCGAGTTGAATCATCCGGAACGTGACGTCGAGCCCGACGACGCGAGCGCCGCTGTCTGCGAGCAGATACGCGATGTCACCGGTGCCGGTGGCGAGGTCGAGGACACGCATCCCCGGTCGTGCATCAGCCAGGTGGACCAGGCGTCGCTTCCAGGCGCGGTCCCTCCCGTAGGAGAGCACGATGGTGATCAGGTCGTAGCGGTCAGCGATGGTCGCGAAGAGCCGTCGGACATACGAGCGCCTCGAGTCCGCGGTCGCCAACGCATCGCGCAAGGGCATCCGGGCGATAATAGCGCCTGCCATGCTGCCGTCGAGCACGGTCGAGAACTACATCAAGGCGATCTTCCAGGGGCAGGCTGCGCTCGCCGCCAGCGCGCGCCTGGTGCCCATGGGGCAAGTTGCCGCGGCGCTCAGCGTCACGCCGGGCACCGCCACCACGATGGTGAAGGCGCTGGCCGAGTCCGGCCTCGCCGAGTACGAGCCCTACAGCGGCGTACGCTTGACGGCCGCCGGTGAGCGGCTCGCAGGCCTGGTGCTTCGGCGCCACCGTCTGGTGGAGCTGTTCCTCGTGCAGGTCCTCGGGATGAGCTGGGACGAGGTCCACGATGACGCGGAGCAGTTGGAGCATGTGGTCTCCGACCGGCTCATCGAGCGGATCGACGAAATGCTGGGCCACCCCACACACGATCCGCACGGCGACCCGATCCCGACAGCCGACGGCACGCTTCCCACGCACCACCACGACAGCCTGCTCACATGTCCTGTCGGCACGCCGCTGAAGATGACGCGCATCACGGACCAGGACCCTGCGTTCCTGAAGTTCGTCGAACGCAACAGTCTCAAGCCGGGCCAGATCCTGGAGGTCGAGTCGCGGGATGCGGCCGCCGACTCGGTGCGCCTCGTGGGCACTGGCCGGCAGGCGATCACGATCGGCACCCGCGCCGCCTCGAAGCTGCTCGTAGAACTCCTTCAGACACAACGCTGAACCGAAGCCGAAGGGCTAAGCTTCGGTGACTCCCCGGAATCAGGCCCACATGGCTCTGCTTGCACCAATTATGAGTTTGAATTATCAAACTCAGTAATGCGAGCCATGCAAAAATTCGCCATGGCGTCTGCTCTTGCTGCTGCTACTCCGGCGTGGGCGCAGTCCCCTGAGACTCCCGGCGCAACAGCGTGCGCCATCCATATTCGAGCGGTCGACGACCAAGGTGCCGCATTGAACGCCCGCGGAGAGGTGGTCAGCGGTTCGGGGTCGGCTGTGACCGCCATCGAGAGCGGGTTGTGCGTGTCCCTCCGCGGAGCAGGCGACGTGGTGCGAATCCTGGTCACAGCTGACGGGTACCAGCCGCACGTGACCGACCCGCTGACGCTCACGCCTGAGTCGGCGCACGCGCTGATCGTCACGCTGATGAGGCCGTTCGAGGAGCGCGTCACGGTTGCGACGCGTGCCGACGCGAACAGCACGGCGGTCACGTCAGCCAGCGCTGGCGCGGCGAGCGGAACGGAACTGCGGGCCCGGCCGCTGGCGCGAGCAGGCGACATCCTCGAGGTGGTGCCCGGCGTCGCGATCACGCAGCACAGTTCCGGAGGGCACGCCCCGGTGATCCTGCTGCGCGGCTACAACCTCGATCACGGCACCGACTTCGCCACCGAGTTCGAGGGTGTTCCGCTGAACCTTCCCAGCCACGCCCACGCACAGGGATACACGGACACGAGCTTCCTCATCGAGGATGTCATCGGCCGGGTGGAATACCAGAAGGGCCCCTACTCGGCTCAGATCGGGAACTTCGGCACCGCAGGTGCCGCACGCATCGAGCTGGCAGACCGCATAGAACACCCGTACGTGCGGCTCGAGCTCGGCACCTACGGATTCAGGCGGACCGCCTCCGCCGCTTCCTTTGGTGCTGGGGCTCATCGGGTGCTCGTCGCGGCGGAAGCCAGCCACGACGATGGGCCGAGTGAAGTGCCGGATGACTTCGGGCGGGTGAAAGCGCTCGGCAAGTACACGGCCGAGACGGCGAGCACGCGAGTGTCGTTCACGTACGCGGGATACGGCGCCTCGTGGCGTGCCACGGATGGCTATCCTCGTCGTGCGCTCGACCGCGGATACATCTCGAGGTTCGGCACGCTCGACCCGACCGACGGCGGCAAGACCGCGACGCACATCATCACGTCGTCCGTACAAAGGACCGGGCGGCAGCACGTGCTGACAGCCGGAGCATACGCACGGCGGTACGAGTTGGACCTGTTCTCGAACCTGACGTTCTGGGCACGGAGCGCCGCCGGCGACCAGATCGGCCAGACCGATCGCCGCACCATTGTTGGCGGCCAGCTGTCGTACTCGCGGTCGATGCTCGCGATCGGCCCCGTGGGCGTCCAGTGGTCGGCCGGCATGCAGATCCGGCACGACGCGGCGCGTGTCGCGCTGTTCAACACGGTGGGGCGACAAGCGGTGGCCAAGGTGACGATGAACGGTGAGATCCTCGAGGCGACCGCCTCGGACGCGCGCATTGCGGAATCCACGCTTGCCCCGCACACTCAGGTCCAGATGAGCGTGCGGCGCTGGTTTCTTGTGACAGCAGGGACCCGGTTCGATGCCGTGCGTATGCGCGTTCTGCCCCTGGCCCAGCTGTCAGGCCGGAGTGCGTGGGCGGCCCTTGCCAGTCCCAAGGCGGCGCTCGCGCTGGGCCCGTGGCAGGGCACGACCGTGTACGCGAGTGCCGGCTACGGCTTTCACAGTAATCACGCGCTCGGCGTCCTGAACGGCGGCCAGCAGCAACTGACGACCGGGTCTCGGACCGCAGAGGGGCAAGGGGCTCCGCCGCTTGTGCGGACACGCGGTGTCGAGGTCGGGCTTCGGCTGGAGCGGACCCGCCTGCGCACGTCGATGGCGCTCTGGAGGATCGACTCGGATTCCGAGCTGGTCTACTCAGCAGACGAGGGGGTCACGCTACCCGAGCGGGCGGGTCGTCGCTCGGGGGTGGAGTGGCTGAACGCGGTCCGCGTGCTCACCTGGCTGAGTGCGGATGTCGACCTTGCCTGGTCCACCGCACGGTATCGCTCGGATCCCATCGGCGAGGGCCGGCAGATCCCCGACGCGGCGAGCGTCGTCGTCGGCGCTGGGGTGACGGCGACGCCACGCAGGACGACCATCGGCGTACGTGTCAGGCACGTGGGCAAGCGTCCCCTGGTGCCTTCCGGAGAGGCCGTCCTCGAGCCGTCGACGGTGTTGAATACGCGCGCGGAGGTCAGGCTTTCCAGGCGCCTGGGCCTGTCGCTCGACGGGTTCAACCTTCTGAACGCACGCTACGAGGACACGGCGTTCTACTACGCCACGCGCCTGCGCGAGCCCGGAACCGGGTCCTTGGAACCAGCCGCCGTTCCGGACTACGTGACACACCCAGGGCAGCCGCGAGCCGTGCGCGTTGGCTTGCGCGTGTGGTTCTGAGCGACGCGTGAGTTCAGCGTGACGCTTCGAGCTTGCGGGTCGGCGCGTCCACCAGCACCTTGCGGATCTCGAGCACGAGATCCTCAGGGAGGCACGGCTTCGTCACGAAGGCATCGCAGCCGGCCTGTCGAGCCCCTTCGGAGATGCCCTGCAAGGCGTGACCGGTCAGCGCCACCACCGGAATGTCGGCGGTGTGCGGGTCGGCCTTCAGGCGACGGGTCGCTTCCCACCCGTCCATCACCGGCAGGGAGAGGTCCATCAGGATGATATCGGGTGACGCATCGCTCGCGCGCTGGAGCGCCTCCTGGCCGTTCGCAGCTTCGATCACATCGAAACCGGAAAACTGCAGGTACTCGCTGTACATCTCTCGCGCATCCGGATAATCGTCCACCAGCAGCACGCGCGGCCGGTCGGTTTCGCTCTTTGACATCTCAATCCCTGGCTGGGCCATCCGCTCCGGGGAAGCGCGCCCGCTCGAACACGTCAGAAACCAGCCGACAGCCGGCCCCTCGTCGAAAAGCTCCGTGCTGCATAGCGAGTGCCGTACGGCGCGCCACCGCTTACCTCGATCTTGTGAACTCGTAAGGCCGTATAGTTCCCGTGGGTTTTGCGTCAGCTTTCCGATCGGCGCGGCGGCAGCGCCGCGGTTTCAAGCGCGATCAACCCGTTCGTTCGCGGAGTAAAACGCAACAGTCGTCGCCGAAATCCCGTAGCGGATCGTTACAGCGACCGAAGGAGCTGGAGGGGTTCGTCTATCACCAGGTCGGTGGCGGCGAGGGCTGTCAGGTCGACATCATGAAGCCCAAAGCCGTAGCGGGCCAGGCACACCGGAGTGCCCGCCGCACGGGCGGTCCGGAAGTCGATGCTCGAGTCGCCGACCATCATGGTTTCGCCGGGAGTGACGTCGGCCTCCGCGATCAATCGGAGGAGGCCCGACGGGTCTGGCTTGCGCGGCTGCGGCCCATCGCCCCCAAGCACGCGCTCCTCGAAGTACGCGTCGAGGCGGAGCCCCTCGAGAATCGTCCGCGTGGCACCGAGCGGCTTGTTCGTAAGCACCGCGAGCGTGGCGCGATCACGCAGCGCATCGAGCAGGCCATGCACGCCGTCATAGGCGCGCGTGTGCTGAAGCAGCCTGGCGTCGTAGACCCTCAGGAACCTGGCAAGCGCATCGTCCGGCGCCGGCGCACCAGCGGCGGCGAACGCACGGGCGATGAGCAGGGCCGCCCCGTCTCCGACCATCCCGGCGATGGCGTCTTCGGTATGCGGCGGGTATCCGCATTCCGCGAGGACGGCGTTGGCCGACTCGGCGATATCCCGACGCGAGTCCACGAGCGTACCGTCGAGGTCGAAGACGAAGAGCCGAATCGTCGCCATACGCGGAGCGGCGGCCGCTCAGGCGTCGCGCCGATACTCGGCAAAGGACGTCGGCGTTTCCCAGACGGTCACGCGGACGACCGGCAGCCGCTGGCTATTGGCGTAGTCGAAGATCAGCTTGGCAATCCGCTCGACCGTCGGATTGCTGTCGACCAGGAAGATCGGCTCGCCGAGTGCCTGCAGCGGCTTCACGAGCGGGTCGTCATGGCGCAGCACCATCTTGTGATCCAGGTGCTCGTCGATCCACCCCTTGACGATCCGCTTGATGTCACTGAAGTCGGTAACCATGTTGCGATGATCGAGCGCGTCCGTGCGCACCTCGATCTCGGCAAGTGCGTTGTGCCCGTGCGGGTGCTTGCACACGCCGTCGTAGTCGAGCAGACGGTGCCCGTAGCAGAAGTCGATGCGTTTGGTGACGGAGTACATGGAGGGTCGTGGAATTGGTGAATTGGTGAATTCGTGAATTGGTGCGTTGGTGGACGTGCCGTCCGAGTGGTTGGTGCTCCCGCTCACCCGAGATTATCATTCAGCCGTCGCCGCGCATCGCGAAGTTCAGGTGATCCGCCGCGCAATCCGATCAACATGCCGACCGGTGTACTGCTCTCAGGAGGGCTCGACAGCGCGGTGCTTCTCGCCGAAGAGGCCGCGTGTGATGAGGTCCAGCCCATTTATGTCAGCGTCGGGTTTCCGTGGGAGGCGGCCGAGCGCGAGGCGCTCCGACTGTTCTTCGACGCGTTCACGCGCCCAACCATCCGGCCGCTCGCGGCGCTCACGGTGGACATGACAGACGTGTACCCAGCCGTGCACTGGGCGCGGGCTGGACAGGCCCCCGCGTATCACACGCCCGATGAGGACGTGTACATCCCTGGCCGAAATGTCGTGCTGCTCGGAAAAGCTGGCGTGTTCTGCGCGATGGCCGGCCTCGACCGCCTCGTCATCGGCACGCTGGACCACAATCCGTTTCCGGACGCCACATCGGCGTTCCGCGAGGCCATGGCTCGGGCGCTCTCGCTCGGGCTCGCTCACCCGCTGACCATCGCCGCTCCGTACGCGGGCACCGGCAAGGCCGAGGTCATCGCGAGAGGCGAACGGGCCGGCGTACCGCTGGCGTTCACGCTGTCCTGCATGAACGCCCGTGTTGGTGGCAGCGGATTCCCCCGACACTGCGGGATCTGCTCGAAGTGCCGCGAGCGGCACGAGGCGTTCGTCATGGCCGGCGTGACGGACACGACCGACTACGCCGACCGCACTTTCATCGACTGAGTTCTGCAGCCTGATCGGCGTCGGCGCGCCGCACCGTGATGCTGCCGTCGCCGCTCCGGATTTCGAGCCGCGGGCCGCCGGCGCCGATGCGTCCGCGGGCCGACCTCCGTCCGGTCGCATCACCGCCACCGTCTTCGAACGCGAGGCCATCGACGCGAACACGACCGTCTCCGGTCGATGCGTCCAGGACCGCGCCGAAGCTGCTCGGTACTTCGACGACAACCGGACCATCGCCAGTCGCGATCCTCCAGTCGGCACCGGCCGCCGCTGCCGACGTGCGCACGTGCACCCGCCCATCGCCCGACCGCAGCGTGACCGATTGTGGAGCGCCGTCGACTTCGATTGATCCGTCGCCGCTCGCGGCAAACACCGGGCCGGTGACCTGTTCCAGCCGGATTGCGCCGTCACCGGTCTGCACATGCACGTCCCCTGCGAGTTGTCGGATGTTGACCCGACCGTCGCCGGTGTGTGCCTGCAGGTGAGCGGTCGCGGGCAGGGTCAGCGTGACATGCGCCGAGAACGAGCCGAACTCCACATGCAGCCGTCTGTCGTCATTCCGGTGCACGTTGATGGCGATCCGCTGTCCGTCCTGCGACGCATCCACGAGGATGCGGTCCGCCGCGGTCTTGTCTACCGCGTGCTTCTCGACGACGACGAGAACCTCGGGGCGAGCCCATGTGCTGACGTCGATCGTCCCATCGAACGTGCTGACGTCCACCACGGGCACGCCCGTGACACTGAAGCGCTTCTCGGTCGTGTCGACGTATCGTGCCTCACCGGCAGAGATGTCGACGCAGGCCACAGTGCACAGGAGCGATCCGCTGGCGCACGCGGCGAGGATGTGGGCCCGGGCGAAGGTCATGCAAGCCTCCATGGCGCGTCCACCGGCGCGCGATGGAGGCTTAGACGGATGGCCGTTCCGGGCGGTTCCGCGACCAGGCGAGCTGGCCGTTCACCCACGTCTGCACCACGGCGCTCTCCGCATCGAGGACGGCGAGGTCCGCCAGCATGCCGGGCTCCAGCCGGCCCGCGTCTTCAAGGCCGACCGTGTGCGCAGGTGTCGTCGCGCACATGTGGACCGCGTCCACGATCGGAATGGCCGCGTCGCGGATCAGCAGGCGGAGCACGCGGTCCATCGTCGCGACACTGCCCGCCATCGTGCCGTCGGAAAGCCTGGCGCAATCCGGCCCGGCCGTGATTGTCTCGACTCCAAGCCGGGCTGTGGCTCCGGCTGGGAGTCCAGCGGCGGCCGTCCCGTCTGACACCGCCATCACTCGCGTTCGTCGCCTCGTGGCGAGCACCATCCGGATCAGTGCGGGATGCACATGTGCGCCGTCGCAGATGAGTTCGGCGACGACCGCCGTGCTGTCGAGGACAGCACCCGGGAGCCCCGGCGCGCGGTGATGAAGCGCGGACATGCCGTTGAACAGGTGCGTGGCACGGGTCGCGCCGGCGGCAATGGCCGCGTGGGCCTCCGCGAAGCTCGCGCCCGAATGGCCGAGGGACACGGCGATGCCCAGGTGGCGCAGTTCGGACATGAGGCGCAACCCGCCTTCCATTTCCGGCGCCAGCGTCACCACGCCGATCGCGTCTGCGTGCGCCTTGATGACCCGCATCACGTCGGCCGCCGCGAACGTGCCGCAGCGGGTTGGCGTCGAGCTGACGGTCGACGCCTCGGAGCCGCGACCGGTGAACGTCCGCAGGCATTCGAGCGGCTGCGCACCGCGGTAGTGGGGGTTGATGAAGTTGCTCTCCAGGTGCGCTGGGAGCACTCGCGCAGCGGGTCCCGGCGCGGATGTACGGCAGGCCCGAACCTGCAGGAGCACGCGCTGGAGGTCGTCCGGCGCGCACGCCACCGTCGTCGGGGCGAACGCAGTGGTCCCGAACTGCGGCAACACCGCCGCGAGGTCGGCAATCGGACTACCCGCATCCAGCGTGTCGATCCCGCAGGCCCCGTGGACGTGCGCATCGACGAAGCCGGGCACGATCGTTCCCGCATCGATGTGGACCGTGCGAGCAGCGCTCGGCGGTGATGATGTGATGTCTGCGATGCGTCCGCCGTCGACGACGAGGACGTGATCCCGAACGACGCGGTCGGGCAGCACCAGGTCGGCGCCCGCGAACGCGATCATCGGCCGTCCCGGCGCCAGTCCGTGTGCACCTGCAGCTTGCGTCCGGCAAGCGGCAGGGGGGTGTGAGTGTCCGCCGACCGCTCGAAGAGCAGGCGGTCGACGCGCCCGAGCAGCAGGACGTACTGCCGATCGTCAGGCGCGGCGATCACCAGCACGCCGCTGCCCTCGGACGGTGGGAAGCGACGGTCGTCGAGGTAGTCGCGATCCAGCGTGATCAACGTTCGCCGCAACTGGCCGGCAAGTCGAAAGTGCGTCAGGTCCGAGGCCCGCCGCAGCGAGTGATCCTCGATGACGTACAAGACGTCCCACTCGAGCACCTCGCGCATGTGAGCGACGAGACGAGCCGGGACGTTCGCGTCAGCATAGACGCGGGGGCGTGGTGAGATCCGCTCGGCGTGCGGGGCCAGTTCCGACGCCAGCGTGCCCACTGCTACTCTGCACCCCCCGCGTCCCGCTTGTCGCGCGCGGCCCGTGCCTCGGCCAGCAGCTCCGCCACGAGGGCGTCGCGCTTGTGCACGAGTTCCTTGCGCGGCCGGCGTGCGTTCGTCGACGCCAGCGCGTATTCGCAGAACAGCGGAAACGCAATCGTCGAGTCGACGTAAGCGACGACCGTATCCGGCAGCACACCAGGGTTCACCTTGCCCCAGCTCACCGCCTCGGCAGGCGTCGCGCCGGACAACCCACCCCACACCACCTGGTCGGTCGTGATCTGGATGAAGTAGTCGTTGCCGCCCTTCGGAATACTGTAGACCTCCCACAGCGTCGGCTGCGCCTGAAGATAGAAGTTCTTGGGCGACCCACCGCCAAGGATGACGCAGCCGTTCTGCTTGCCGGCGAGCACCATCGCGCAGACCTCGTTCACGTCCCGGTTCGGATCGATCATCAACCCGCTGCCGTTCATCAGCTCGTGATAGGCGACGTTCATGCCGATCGAGCTGTCGCCAGGCGACGAGGTGTAGATCGGGACGCCGACCTTCGCCGCGCGCGCGAGCACGGAGTGCTCTTCGCAGCCGGGGAACTTCTCGAGCAGGTCGAGGCCGAGTCGATAGTGCAGCTCGGAGGTAGGAATCGGGCCGTTCAGGCCGCTGCGGACCAGGAAGTCGCGGATGTATGCGTCGGTTTCGAGCAGCACGGTCGCGGGAAACAGGACGTCGTAGATCCGGATGACGCCCTCTTCGTACAGCTCGACGTCGTTCAGGAAGGGCGAGCCTCGGCGCAGGGTGAAGTTCAGCGCGTAGTGGAGGTCGTGGTAGAGGTTCGCCCCGGTGGAAATCACGAAGTCCACCAGCCCGCGATCCATCAGCTCGATGACGCACCCGCCAAGGCCGGCCGGGGTCAGCGCACCAGCGACAGTGAGGCCGATCGTCGTCTCGTTGTCAGGCGCCAGCATCTTCTCGGCGAAGATCTGGCAGGCCTCGTTCAGGCGACCGGCGTTGAACGCCTGGAAGCCTTCGTCGATCAGCTGCTTGATCTGCGGGCTGCCCGTCGGGCGGTAGTACTTGATTGGCTTGCCGGTCAGAAAGGGCTTGCGGGACAGGCCGGGTGAGCCCGGGGCGCGATGCGGCACGAGGCGATCTCCTTGACTGGGAAATTAGCTTAACATCGAGCCCCGTGGACATGACCGCTGACAGCGCCTCCTTCAGCCTCCCCCTCTGGGTGATGATCGTTCCGGTCGCGGTTCTCGTGCTGTTCGGCGTCGTCGTCTGGCTGAAAGGGCGTCCGTTCGCCGAGGGCGCGGTCTTCCGCGCAAGCCGGCTGAGCAGCGGCAATCGCCTGCTGCCGACGCAGGTGCTCATCACGCCCACATCCGTCGTGCAGTTCACGCCAGGATGGATCGGCAAGCAGGAAGAATCGATCCACATGGCCCACATCGCGTCGGTGAAGATCCAGACCGGCGTGCTCCTCTCCGACGTGCTCATCGAGACGAGCGGCGGCGCAAGCCCGATCAGGTGCCACGGGCATCGCAAGTCCGACGCGGTCGAGATGAAGCGGCTGATCGAGCAGTACCAGGATCGGTACTACCAGAGCGGCACCCGTCCCGGGCCTGCTGGCCCCGATGCGCCCGGCCGATAAGCGGCGTACGGCATGGACGATCGGACGTACACCGCGCACGGCCTTCCCGCAGGTCCCGGTCTCGAAACCATTGACGACATCGATGCCCGCTTCCGCACGCTGGTGCAGTCGCCGCTGCGTGCCGGGCTTCTCCGGTACCTGAACGCCCGGCCAGGGGAAGCGTTCGACGTCGATGTGCTCATGCAGGCGTTCGGTCGCCTGCGGCTCGACGTCGAGAACTGCGTGCGCGAACTGGTCGACAGCGGCGTCGCTGCCGTGGTCGACGTTCCTGGAGAACGTCCACGATTCAGCGCCCTGCGACCCGACGAGGAGCGGCTGGCCATCCTGCTCGATACGTTCCTTGAACGACGCGCGACCATCTCGACCGAGGATCAATCCCCATCCGTCCAGCGCTTTCGCGAGCTCATCGGGCGCGACGAGAAGATGCTCATCGTCTTCGAGTGGATCCGCACGGCAGCGAAGTCCGACATCTCGGTGCTGATCCTGGGGCCCACCGGGTCGGGTAAGGAAGTCGTGGCGCGGATGATTCACGAGCTGAGCCGCCGCGCACGGGCGCGGTTCCAGGCCGTGAACTGCGCCGCATTGCCGGATACCCTCTTCGAGTCCGAGATCTTCGGCTTCGAAAAGGGCGCGTTCACGGGCGCACTCGATCGGAAGCCGGGCCGGCTCGAGCTCGCGAATGAAGGCACGCTCTTCCTCGATGAGATCGGCGACATGTCACTCATCGCCCAGGCCAAGTTCCTGCGCGTCCTCGAGGAGCGGCGCTTCGAGCGGCTGGGCGGTCAGCGCTCCATTTCCGTCGACTTCAGGCTGATCTCCGCGACCAACCGCCCCCTCGAGCAGTTCGTGCGCGACGGCCGGTTCCGCGAGGACCTCTACTACCGGGTCAACGCCTTCGCAATCAGGCTGCCGTCGCTCCGCGAACGTCAGGTCGACATCCCGGTGCTCGCGCAACGGTTCCTCGCGCGCTACTGCATCGCGCAGGGGCTGCCCCCGGATGGCAAGACCTTCACGCGTGAAGCGCTCGACGCGATGGTGGCGTATGCATGGCCGGGCAATATCCGCGAGCTGGAAAGCACGGTCTCCCGAGCCGCGCTGTCGGCCCCCGGCCGGCTGATTCGCGCCCAGGACGTCGAGTTCCTGAGCTCGTTCGCCGTCACTCCCGCCATGTCCTCGGACCGGCTGCCCTCGCTCGCGGAGGCGGAGCGCGCGCACATCTCCCGCGTGCTCGAAGCGGTGCGCTGGAACAAGAAGGAAGCGGCCCGCATCCTCGCGATCAGCCGCGGGACGTTATACCGGAAGATTGCCGAGTACGCCCTCGAGCAGCGTGAGTCGCTGACACTGCCCGCCAGCGACGACGAGTAGCACGCGACGCGCCACGCACACGTCTGGGGCACGGCACGCGCAGCCGGCTCTCTCCCTGGAGCGTGCGCTAGCATAGAAGCACCGTGCTCCTCACTCGCCCGGTCCTCGACATCAGCGTCGCCACACCGCGCGCCCGGATCATCCACGTCGACCTGCAGGGCACGCCGTTCCCATTCGAGCCTGGACAGGCGATCTGGCTCGGCGCCCACGGACAACCCACCCGCAAGCCGTATTCGATCGCCTCCGCCCCGGAAGATGTCGAGCGCGAGGGCCGCCTCGAACTCCTCGTCGGCGTCGACGCGTCTGGGGAACCGGGGCCTCACTTGCCGCTGCGTCCCGGCACGCTCGTCGACATCGAGGGACCGATCGGACGCTTCACGTTTCCTCCGGTGCCAACGGAATCTCGGTTTCTCTTCATCGCGGGCGGCACGGGCATCTCTCCCCTGCGCTCGATGCTGCGTCACTCGGTACACGTGCCCCACGAGGCGATCGGCCTGATGTACAGCGCACGGCTGCCAGAGGAGTTCGCGTACGCAGACGAGTTCCGAGCGATGGCGGAGGCGGGAACCATCGAGCTGCGGCTGACCGTGACGCGCGACGTCGAGCCGGGTAATTGGACCGGCACTCGCGGCCGAATCACGCGGGACGACCTGCTGCCTCTGCTACACGACGGGCAGACGCTGTGTTTCGTGTGTGGTCCGCCTGCGCTCGTGGACGAGATGCCGAAGGTGCTCCAGTCGCTCGGTGTGCCGCGGGAGCGCGTGCGCACCGAAGAGTGGGGCTAGTCTAGCGTTCAGTGCGCTCCGTCGTTGTCGGTTGCCAGCGCCGCAGTTCCGACGACGTCGATCTGGGCCTGCACGTCACGGACGCCGTCGACGGCACGCGCAAGCGCCACCACCTCTGAGGCCGCAACCGACGTCGACTGCGTGCCTTCCAGGTACACGACGCCACCATCGGTGCGTACGTTCACCTGTGTCCCGTCCACCTGATCGTTGTTGAGCAGCGCGGTGACGACAGCCGCCGTGATTGTCGCGTCCCCAGCAGAGCTCGAAATCGCCGGCGCACAGCCCGATGCGAGCAGGGCCACGAGGACGAGGCAGCGTCCAGTCACGTGACGGGACGTTGCAACCTCAGTACCGGCCACCGCGACGAGCCGCTCGACGCGGGTTGCGTGGTCGGGTGGGAACTGCGGGCTAGATGCCGACGACGTGATAGCCGCCGTCGACCATGAGCACTTCGCCCGTGATCGCGCGTGACGCCGGGCTCAAGAGGAACACGGCCGCGTCGGCGATTTCTCCCAGTTCCATCCCACGTCGCAGGGGCGCGCGCTCGCGCTGCGCCTGCAGCATCGTCGACAGGCCGGGAATTCCTGCGGAGGCGAGCGTCTTGATCGGTCCAGCCGAGACGGCGTTCACGCGGATGTTCTGTGGGCCGAGGTCCGACGCGAGGTACCGCACGCTCGCCTCGAGCGCCGCCTTGGCGACCCCCATCACGTTGTAGTTGGGGAACACGCGGTCGGCGCCGATGTGGGACAGCGTGACGACGCTGCCGCCGCCCCTCTTCTCCATCAGCGGCAGGCAGCTTCGCGTCAGGGCGACCAGCGAGTAGGCGCTGATGTCGAGCGCCGTGCGGAACCCATCCCGCGACGTCTGCACGAAGGGGTTGGCGAGTTCCGGCGCGGGCGCGAACGCAGCGCCGTGGACGATGAAATCGAGCCCGCCGAACTCCGCGTCGAGCGCCGGTCCGAGCGCGGCGAGCTGCTCATCGCTCGTCACGTCGCACGGAAGGACGACGCTGCCGGGGATGGTTGCGGCGAGTTCCCGCACGTTTTCTTCGAGCCTGGCGTTCGGATAGGTGAGCGCGATGCGAGCGCCCGCACTGGCCGCCGCCTGCGCGATGGCCCACGAGATGGACCGCTTGTTGGCGACACCGAGGACGAGGCCGAGCTTGCCGGAGAGGTCGGACATGACGCGAATCGTGAAATCGGAGGTGAACAGGTCACGCTGAGCGGCGTCGCCGCGCGCGACTACTTGGATCGGTTGCGACCGCCAGGCCGGTGCCCACCGGGACGCGCGCCGCCCTGTGGGCGCCCGCCCTGGCGCTGCTGCTGGCCGCCGCGATTGTTGCTGTTGCCATTGGCCGCGCCAAATCCGTGACCGCTGCGATTGCCGTGGGCCTGCGCGGCTCCGCGGCCCGGCCGGGCGCCGAAACGCTTGGGCCGCCCCGGATTCGGCTGCCGGATGGTGAAGTCTGGCGCCTGCCGCGTGACCGCCACCTGTCCTTCGTGGCGCGGCAACTGCGCGCGGATGAGCCGGCGGTGAGCCGGGCCTTCGTGCGTGGGCTCCTCACGATTCCCATCCACATCCTCGGCGCCTTCGAAGAGCGCCTCGAACGCGGCAGTGGAATTCACGAGCCCAGCCGGAACGGGGGGCGGCACCGGAACCGGAATCACCGGGTCGATGATGTCGAGCGCAGCCGTTTCAGCATCGACCGGTTCGGGAGCTGACGCGGCCGCCGCAGGAACCACGCGCTTGGGCGCCACCGACGCGAGCACTTGCGAATACAGCGCTGATTGCTCCGGCTTCTTCCGCTGACGGGGCACGGTGGCGTGCTTGTACTCGTGATCCGCCTCGCAGGTCGTGCAGCGGGTCTGTTTCACGGCGTCGCCAACCATCGCCACGACGACGTGGTTCGTCAGACGCCGTTCGCGTGGACAGTAATCGTCCAGGATGTCACCGAGCCGAGGCTGGCGCTGCTGCATCAACTGAAACTCCCGAAGGGTCCTCGTTCAGGCGGGGAAATAGAGCGAAAGGCTCGCAAATGGTAACAGAGCTGCTTTTCTACAGGCAATAGTAGTGCTCGCGGCCCTTGCTCCCGTATCTAGCGGCCCGCATCCGATGCGACGCGCGCGGCCCACGCTTCGGACTCCTCGATGGCGCGGCGAACAGCGTCGGGCGCGGTGGACTGCGGTGTCTGCTTCGCGGCGACCGATGCGCCTGGCGTCACGCGCGAGACGACGTCCGCTTCGAACCTGGGGCTGGCGGCACGCCACTCATCCAGGCTGAGCGACGCGAACTCGCGCTGCTCCGCAATCAGCTTGCGCACGAGCGCTCCGACGATCTCGTGAGCGCTCCGGAACGGCACGCCCTTGCCCACCAGGTAATCGGCAACATCGGTCGCAAGGAGCAATCCTGATGCCGCAGCCTCGGCACGGGCCCGATTGAGCGAGAGGCCATCGATCACGGAACGTACGACCGCCGTGCAGCCCGCCAGCGTGTCCTCCGCGTCGAACACCACGTGCTTGTCTTCCTGCAGGTCCTTGTTATACCCGCTCGGGATGCCCTTCATCGTGGTCAGCAGCGCCACGAGATCGCCGACCGCGCGGCCGGTCTTGCCGCGCACCAGTTCGAGCGGATCCGGGTTCTTCTTCTGCGGCATCATGCTGCTGCCGGTGCTTAGCGCATCGGAGAACTCGAAGAATCGGTGTTCGTCGCCGCACAGGATGATCAGGTCCTCGGCGAGACGGCTCAGGTGGACCATCGTCAGCGAGCAGGCGAACAGGAAGCTGGCGGCGAAGTCCCGGTCTGACGATGCGTCGATGCTGTTGGCGACCACCCGATCGAATCCGAGATCCGTCGCGATCGACTCGACGTCCACGGCGTAGCTGGTGCCGGCGATGGCGCCGGAGCCCAGCGTCAGCGCACCTGCTTCGTGTCGCGCCGTCGACAGCCGCTCGAAATCGCGGCGGAGCGGTGCGGCGTGCGCCAGCAGGAAATGCGCGACGAGCACGGGTTGGGCGGGCCTGAAGTGCGTGTAGGACGGCATCAGGGCATCGCCCGCCGCCCGAGCCTGGCGGGTCAGCGCCGCGATGATCGCCGCAACCGCCTCCTGCAGGGCAGGGATCCGTCGGCGCAGGTAGAGCCGCAGATCGAGCGACACCTGCTCGTTGCGTGAACGGCCGGTGTGCAGCCGCTTGCCCGTGTCACCGAGCCTCTGGACCAGGAGCCGCTCGACGAACGAATGCACGTCCTCATCGGCCCCATCCACGAATGCAGGGTTGGCCCGTCCAGCGTCGAGGATCTCCTGCAGCGCGGTGCGGATGGCGGTGCCTTCCGCAGCCGTGATCACGCCCGCGCGCTCGAGACCGCGCGACCAGGCAATGCTGCCGGTGACGTCGTCCTCGAACAGACGACGATCGAAGCTGAATGACGAACCCCATTCAAAGGCAGCCGCATCAGGCGCCTGATCAAACCGACCCGACCAGAGTGTGGACATCAGTGTTGTGTAGGAGAAGGAACTGCCCGGAGGCGACGCGACCGAGCGGCCTCCTGCGACAGCTCTGTTGAAACGGTGGTGTAGGTGCCCTGATGCAGGCGCAAGCGGACGTGCCCGTCGAGCGAGGCCTGGCTGGTGGCGAAGAACGCGTCGAGCCCTTCGCGCACCGGCGTGAACCATCGCCCCCCTTCGACGAGGCCGACGTAGGCCGCGGAGGTCGCGTTGGCCAGGGCGAGGTCGTCCGGCGCGGTCGCGGCACCGCGCAGCGCGCGATGCGCCTCGTGCAGCAGCACGGCGGCCGGCGCATCACAGGTGCATCCGGCTCCGGACACCGGCGGGACGCCGTGCGTGGTGGCCAGCGTCGCGAGGCTCGAGACCAGTTCGAGAAGCGGCAGCGCCACACCGTTCAGCGCCGTCGGTACCCCTCTGGCTATCGCAATGTCGAGGAGCGCTGGATCAGCGGGGCATCCGCCTCTCGCGCCAGGCTCGAAGGCCGCAATGCTGCGGCCAGCCTCCGCACGTACCGTGCGCCCCCAGATGTTCGTCTCCGCGCGCCCCGACGCAGCGTCCTGTCCGGCCAGGCCGAAGCGGCGCGCGAATGATGAGAGATCGTCCGCCGTCAGGCTCCACCCTCTCGCCGGCGTGAGCACGTTGACGTGGGGAGCGAGGTCAGCGATCAGGCGGTCCAGCGGCGAGCCATCGGCGTGACCATGCCCGGTGTGGGCCACGGCATCGGCCTTCTCCATGGCCGCAATCTCCACGAGCGTGTGCGCGATCAGCGGGCGGCTGAGAGCCAGCCCCATGGGGACGCCGCCGTCGTGCAGCGCATCAGCCCGGAGCGCCGGAATGATGTAGTTGCGTGCGAACTCCTCGCGAGCATCGATCACGTGCGCGCGATGGGCACCAATCGTAAGCGCGCGATCGCGGACCGATTCGAGGATGCGACCTTGACCGAGGTCGACCGTCACGGTGACCACTTCGGCCGCATGGTGTTCACGCAGCCAGCGGACGGCAGCCGACCCCTCGATGCTGCCGGCATACGCAAGGACCACGCGCATCAGAGGCCCGCGTACTCCTCGAGCCGCTTCGAGAGCGTCGCCGCCCGACGGCCGTCGCGGGCGATGACGAGAATCGTGTCGTCACCCGCGATGGTGCCGACGGTTTCCGGCAGGCGTGCCCCGTCGATCGCCAGCGCGAGCGCCTGCGCCTGCCCCGCCCCGGTCCGGATCACGAGCATCTGCTGCACGCGGTCGACCCGCCGCACGAACTCAGCCGCGGCGCGCGCGAGCGCGTTGTGCGCCGCCTCCGGCACCGCATCGGTCAGGCCAGGCCGCTGATACGCGCCGTCGCCGGCCCGCTTCACGAGACCGAGTTCCTTGATGTCGCGCGAGATGGTCGCCTGCGTGGCTTCGAAGCCCTCGCGTTCGAGGCGACGACGCAGCTCTTCCTGGTTGCGCAGTTGCTCGCGGTCGACGAGTTCGAGGATGGCTTCCTGCCTGCGGGACTTCATCAGTGGTGTGTGTCGGTCGATGCCGGCGCCCCTCAGCATACACGCCTTTATGCATACCAGCATGAACTTTATGCATCGATTCCCATTGATCGCACCATGGGCGTCCTGTATAAGTATTCTTTCCGATGCATACAACCACCGAGCCCATGTCGAGCACCCCTGCGACCGGTCCTGCCGGCCGCGTGCGGGTCGCGGTGGCAGGCGCCACCGGCTTCACGGGACAGGAGCTGCTCCGGATTCTCGCGAGGCACCCGCACGTCTCGATCACCGCTGCGACGTCCTCCGGATCAACGGCGACGCGACGCCTGCCGGCGCTCAACCGCATCTGGAACGGCGTCATCACGCCGCTGGATTCGGACGCCCTGGCGGCAGAAGCGGACCTCGTGTTTCTCGCGCTGCCCGACACCGCAGCTGCGGAGCTCGCGCCGAAATTCGCGGACGCGGGCGTGCGGGTGATCGATCTGTCGGGCGCATTTCGGCTGCGGGATGAACGGCTCCGGAAGAAGTGGTATCCGGAGACCCACCGGCTTCCCGAGGGGCTCGTCTACGGGCTGACTGAGTACGCGCGCACCGAGGTCCGCAATGCACGGGTCGTCGCGAATCCGGGGTGCTACCCGACGGCCGCCCTGCTGGCCTTGAAGCCGCTCGTGGATGCCGGCGTGCTGGTGCCCGGTGCTGACGTGATCGTCGACGCGAAGTCGGGCGTCTCCGGCGCCGGGAAGACGCCCAGCGAGCGGACGCACTTCTCGGAGGTGTACGCCAGCCTGGCCGCGTACGGTGTGCTGAACCACCGGCACGGCGCGGAAATCGAGCAGGGCGTCGGCGGTGAGGTCACGTTCACACCCCACCTGCTGCCGATCGACCGCGGCATTCTCGAAACCATCTACGCGCGCGTGGCTCCGGGCACCACCGAGGAGGCCATCGGCAGCATCTACGAAGCGGCGTATCGCGAGGCGACGTTCGTGCGCCTCGTCGGCCAGGCGCTGCCCGAGATCAAGCACGTGGCGCACACGAACTTCTGCGACCTCGGGTGGCGTGTCAACGCCGCAGGTCGCCTTGTGGTGGTGTCGGTGATCGACAACTTGCTCAAGGGCGCATCCGGCCAGGCGGTCCAGAACATGAACGTCATGATCGGCGCACCCGAAGAGGCAGGGCTGCTGTGAGCAGCGTGCTGGTCTTCAAGTTCGGCGGCGAGCTCATCGAGGACGCCGCACGCCTGCAGACGGTGGTCAGTGCGATGGCCGCCGTGGCATCGCACGGCGTCGCGATGGCGATCGTGCATGGCGGCGGCAAGGAAATCGACGCCGCCCTGAAGCTCGCCGGGATTGAGAAGAAGCAGGTGGACGGCCTGCGCATCACTGATGACGCCACGTTGAATGTCGTCGTCAGCGTGCTTGCGGGTGCCGTGAACACCCGGTTCGTCGCGGCGCTCAACACGGCGGGCGTACGCGCCGTCGGGTTGACGGGCGCCGACGCAGGATGCGGCCGCAGTGAGGCTGCGCCTCCGCACCACGCGGTCGACGGACGCGTGGTCGACCTCGGCCGCGTGGGCATTCCCACCGACGACGCCGATATGTCCGTGGTCACGACGCTGACCGGCGCCGGCTTCGTGCCGGTCATCGCCTGCATCGGCCTCGGCGCGGATGGACGCCTCTTCAACGTGAATGCGGACACGTTCGCCGGTCACCTGGCTGCCAGACTCCAGGCACGACGCCTCGTCATCTCCGGCACGACGGCCGGTGTGCTGGATGCTGGCGGTGCCACGATTCCGGTCGTCGACACGAACGGAGTCGAGCAGTTGATTGGTGGAGGCACCGCGACTGCAGGCATGATCGCGAAGCTTCGTGCCTGCACGGATGCCCTCGCCAGCGGCGTCGGTGACGTACTGATCGTCGACGGTCGCGATCGCGCTGCCCTCGAATCCGCCGCCGTTGACACATTGCCAGCGCGTGCCACGAAGATCGTGGCGCCGCCGGTCCCGGCCGGACGCCCCTAGCAGACAGACAGGACCCTTCCGCGCACCACGAACAGCAACGAGTGATGTCCGGCACAGGGCCGGACCCCATCCCCGGTTCCGGCGTGTGACCGGGGAATTGGAGAGCCGATCATGACGATGGTGAGTGAGGACATTCAGACGCTGGAAGCCCAGCACGTGCTGCAGACGTACCGGCGCCAGCCGGTCACCTTCGTGCGTGGCCAGGGCGTGCGTCTGTACGACGTCGACGGTCGGGAGTACATCGACCTGCTGTCGGGCATCGGCGTCGCCGCGCTCGGCTACGGTCACGAGGGGCTGACGAACGCGATTGCCGACCAGGCACGGACGCTGCTGCACACCTCGAACCTGTTCTACCACCCGCTTCAGGGGCAGCTCGCGTCGCGACTGACGACGCTGTCCGGGCTCGAGCGCGCGTTCTTCTGCAACAGCGGCACGGAGGCGAACGAAGCGTGCCTCAAGTTCGCGCGGCGCTACTGGCACACGCTCGGCGAGACCCGCACGGAGATCATCGCGCTGGAGGAGTCGTTCCACGGTCGCACGATGGGGTCGTTGTCGGTGACGTCCGACGAGCACTACCGGACGCCGTTCGAGCCGCTCCTGCCCGGGGTCAAGTGGATCAGCGCGACGAAGCCGCAGGCCGTGCTCGAGGCGGTGACGAGCCGCACGGCGGCCATCATCCTGGAGCCGATCCAAGGGGAAGGTGGCGTGCGGCCGCTGACGCCGGCGTTCGCCGCGGCGGTCAACGAAGCGTCGCAGAAGACCGGCGCGCTGATCATCGCTGACGAGGTGCAGTCCGGCTGCGGACGCACGGGCTATCCGTTCTACTCAGCCGCGATCGGGTTGAAGCCGCACCTGATGGCGCTCGGCAAGGCGCTTGGCGCCGGGGTGCCGGTCGGCGCGGCGCTCGTGAGCAGTGAAGTCGCCACGAAGATCATGGCCGGCGATCACGGCACCACGTACGGTGGCAACCTGCTCGCCTGCCGGGCGGCGCTCTGCTTCATCGACGAGCTCGTCGGAGGCGGACTTCTGTCGCACGTGGGCCAGATTGGTGCGCACTTCGACCGACGCCTGAAGGAACTGCAGGCGAAGCACGCGTGCATCAAGGACGTGCGGGGCGCTGGTGTGATGCGGGGCCTCGAACTGGATCGCGATGCGGCCGCCATCGTCCCCGCCGGCCTCAAGCACGGCGTCGTGGTCAACCGGACCGCGGAGAACGTCATCCGGCTGTTGCCGCCCTACGTCATCTCGGAAGCCGACCTCGATGAGGGGCTCGCGCGACTCGATCGGGCGCTGACCGACATCACCGCGTAGTCACGTCCGCCAGGAAGTGGAGGCACCGCAATGAACGCCAGGCGCGCCCGCATCTCGCTTCGGACCGGCGACCCGTCGGACGCCCGCCGGCTGCACGCGCTCATCACGGCCGCGCAGGCCGACGGGCATCTGCTGCCACGGACGCTCCCGGACATCACGCAGCACGCAGCGCGCTTCGTCGTGGCCGTGCGCAACCGGCGCGTGGTCGGCTGCGCCGAGCTGGCACCGCTCAGCGCACAGGTCGCGGAAGTGCGTTCGCTCGTCGTGGACCGGTCGGCGCGCAGCGTCGGCGTCGGCAGCATGATCGTCGAGGAGCTGCGCGCCCGCGCACGACGTGAAGGGTTCGAGAAGCTGTCCGCCTTCACGCACGCGCCCGGCTACTTCGCCCCGATGGGTTTTTCGATCGTGCCCCATCTCTGGGTGACCGAGAAGATCCACACGGACTGCGTGCGCTGCCCGCAGTTCCGTCAGTGCGGCCAGTATGCGATGGTGCTGCCGCTCGAATCCCTGCACGACGAACACGAGACCGACCACCTGCTGGTCGCGCGACACGCATGACGACACAGACTGTACGCACGCTCGAAACGTTCCAGGGCGGCGTGGCCTCTCCCAGGGGGTTCACTGCCGCCGGCCAGTACGTGGGCATCAAGGCCCCAGGGCGCGGCCTCGACCTGGCCCTGATCGTCTCCGATCGGCCGGCGACGGCCGCGGCGATGTTCACGACGAACAAGGCGCAGGCGGCGCCGGTCACGGTATCCAAGGAGCACCTCGCGCAGTCACGCGGCGTGGCCCGAGCCATCGTCGTGAACAGCGGGTGCGCGAATGCCTGCACCGGCAGCGTCGGACTGCAGGACGCGCATGAGATGACAACGCTGACAGCCGGACTGGTCGGCTGCCCGGCGGACCAGGTCCTCGTCGCGTCGACCGGCGTCATCGGCGTCAACCTCAAGATGGACCGCATCCGTGAGGGGTTGCCCGGAACGTTCGCCTCCCTTGGCGCCGATCAGGGTCCCGCAGCGGCACGGGCCATCATGACGACCGACCCGTTCCCGAAGGAGGCCGCCGCGCGCCTGGACCTGAACGGCGGCACGATCACCATTGGCGGCACCGCCAAGGGCTCCGGGATGATCGAGCCGATGATGGCCACCATGCTCGGCTTCGTCACGACCGACGCCGCGGTGCCGCTGCCGCTGCTCGAGCGTGCCCTCCGCGAGGTCGTGAACGACACGTTCAACGCCATCACGGTCGATGGCGAGTGTTCGACGAACGACTGCGTGATGATGCTCGCCAACGGCGCGAGCGGCATCACGATCGACGACAGCTCCTATGACGCGTTCGCCGAGGCGATTCGCGCCGTGTGCCTGCCGCTGGCGCTGGGCATCGTACGCGGCGGCGAAGGAGCGACCAAGCTCGTGACCGTGAACGTCACGGGTGCGACCGACACCGATGAGGCGCGACGCTGCGCGAAGGCAATCGCCAACTCTCCGCTCGTGAAGACTGCGATCCACGGCGGCGATCCCAACTGGGGTCGCCTGATAGCCGTCGCCGGACGCGCGGGGGTCGGCTTCGATCCCGAGCACGCCATCGTGACGATCGGCACGATCGTGCTGTTCAAGGATGGCCGCCCCTACGACGAGGCGGCACCAGAGGCAGCGAAGTACCTGAAGAACGAGGAACTCACAGTCGGCGTCCATTTGGGGGTTGGTCAGGCCTCCTCCACCGTGTGGACGTGTGACCTGAGTGCCGACTACGTGAAGATCAACGCGGAGTACCGAACCTAAGCCATGAGCACTGCTGCGCCAGCCCGCAAGGACTTCCTCTCCGTCCTCGACTTCGAGACCGCCGACCTCGAGCGCTGCCTCGAGATCGCAGCTCACGTGAAGGCGGACCGGTCACTCGGCCGACAGGCACCGACCGCCGGCTCGCTCGAGGGGCGCCACGTCGCCATGCTATTCGAGAAGGCATCGCTCCGCACACGGTCGACGTTCGAGATTGCCGTCGTGGAACTCGGCGGCAACGTTGTCTCGCTGCAGCCCGATGCCGCGCTCGGCAAGCGCGAACCGGTGTCGGATGTCGCGCGAAACCTCGAGCGGTGGGTCGACTGCATCGTCATCCGGACTTTCTCGCAGAAGGTCCTCGAGGAGTTCGCGGCCGCGGCCCCGCGCCTGCGGGTCATAAACGCACTCACCGACGACCAGCATCCGTGCCAGGCACTGGCCGACGTTCTCACCCTTCGTGAGCAGTGGGGTCAGGTGAAGGGACGAACCGTGGCGTACGTCGGCGACGGCAACAACGTGGCCGTCTCGCTGGTCCATGCCACGCTGATGCTCGGCATCAACATCCACGTCGTCAGCCCGGATGGCTACGCCCTGCCCGACTGGGCGGTGCAGCAGGCGGCCCTGGCCGCGCGCCACGGCGCGCGCCTGCGCCTGTTCACCGACGCGGCAGACGCGGTCGCTGGCGTCGACGCGGTCTACACGGACACGTGGACCTCGATGGGGCAGGAAGCGGAAGCCGAGCAGCGCCGCCAGATCTTCGCGCCCTTCCAGGTGAACGATGCGTTGATGGCGGTGGCCAAGCCTGGTGCGCTCTTCATGCACTGCCTGCCCGCGCACCGGGGCGAGGAGGTCACCGCAGAGGTGTTCGAGTCGGCGACCTCTGTGGTCTTCGATCAGGCGGAGAACCGGCTGCATGTGCAGAAGGCGCTCCTGTCGATGCTCCTGTCCGGGCAGCATCACTAACGGCTCATCGTGCGCCCTCCCTGACCGGCGGGCGCTCAGCTCCAGGCGGGACGAACGGTCGGTGGCCACCGGGCCGGCGACCGAACGTCCCGCTGCCTCGTACCCTCCGCACGCCCTCCGCTATAATCGCGGCCCTGATGCACACGTCTCGTGCGCCGTGGCTCGCCAACTACGACCGCAGTGTCCCCGCGACGCTCGCACCCTATCCGACGCGGACGATCCTCGACTACGTCAGCGACCACGCGCGGACACGCCCTCACGCGGCGGCGCTGATCTTCAAGGGTGGAACCGTCACGTGGCAGCAGCTCGAACGTGAAAGCGATGCCTTCGCGGCGGCCCTGCGCGCCCTTGGGGTCACGCGTGGAGACCGCGTCGGCCTCCTGCTGCCGAACTGCCCGCAGTTCTTCGTCGTGGAACTCGCGGCGTGGAAGCTCGGCGCGATCGTGGCCCCGCTGAACGTCATCTACACCGAGCACGAACTCGAAGAACCGCTGCGCGACAACGCCATCGACACCATTGTCACGCTCAGCCGGTTCTACGACCGTGTGAACCACGTGCGGAGCCGCACGCCGCTGAAGCGGGTCATTGTCGCCAACATCAAGGAGTACTTCCCACCGCTCCTCAAGCTGCTGTTCACGCTGGTCCGCGAGAAGAAGGACGGCGATCGGGTCGTCATCAGGGATGGCGATTACGAGTACGGACGGCTCCTGGCCACGCATCGTGGACAGTCGGTCACGCGCGCCCCCCTGACGCAGGACGATCCCGCCGTCCTGCTGATGAGCGGCGGCACCACCGGCACGCCGAAGGGGGTGCTCGGCCGCCACGGTGCGTACGTCCTGACCGGCCTGCAGATCGAAGCCTGGACCGGGTCGGTCCTCGGCAAGGGCGATAGCATCCTGATGCTGCCGCTCCCGATGTTCCATGTGTACGCCAACGTCGGCGTGCAGGCGCTCGCGCTCGTGACCGGCAATCCGATCGCCCTCATCCCGAACCCGCGCGACCTCAAGGATCTCCTGTCCACCATCAACAAGGTGAAGCCGACCTTCTTCACCGGGGTGCCCACGCTCTACGTCGGCATCCTCAACCATCCCGACGTCCAGAGCGGCAAGATCGACATCAAGTCGATCAAGATCTGCTTCTCAGGCGCGGCGGCGCTCCTCGCAGAGACAAAGGCGCGCTTCGAGCAGATCACCGGCGGCCGCATCGTCGAGGGCTACTCGCTGACCGAGGCGATGATGGCGCTCTGCGTCAACCCGGTCGAGGGGCCCAACAAGCTGGGGTCGGTCGGCATGCCGCTGCCCGACGTCACCGTGCGGATCTACGATGGTGACGAAGGCGTGCGGGAGATGCCGACGGGCGAGGTCGGTGAGATCTGCTTCTCAGCGCCACAGCTGATGGTCGGCTTCTGGAACCGCCCGGAAGAGACATCGACCGTCCTCCGCGACCACGTCGACGAGGACGGCAGCTCGCGTCGCTGGCTGCACACGGGGGACCTCGGGTACTTGGACGAGGATGGGTACCTCTTCATCGTCGACCGCAAGAAGGACCTGATCAAGACGAGCGGCTATCAGGTCTGGCCGCGTGAGGTGGAAGAGGCGCTCGCCCGCCATCCTGCCGTGCTGGAGGTGGGCGTTACGGGCGTGCCCGATCCGGTGAAGGGCGAGGCGGTGCGTGCCTACGTCGTCCTCCGCCCGGGGCAGCACGCGACCGAAGAGGAACTGCGCGGCTTCTGTCGTGCCGACCTGGCTCCCTACAAGGTGCCCGGGAAGGTGGAGTTCAGGAAGGATCTACCGAAGACGATGGTCGGGAAGATCCTCAGGCGCGGCTTGAAAGATCATCCAGCCGGCTAGCGGCGCGATTCAGCCTTTGGGCGCGCGAACGTCGACGCCCGCCGACTGCAGCCCCGCCCTCACCCAGGCCGCGAGCGACGGCGCGCCGGCAGTGTCCCCGTGGATGCACAGCGTGTCGACGTCGAGCCGGATCGATGTTCCATCGATGGCGGGCACCGATCGGTCAACGGCGATCTGCATCGCACGCGTGACCACGTCCTCCACGTTGGCAATCACCGCATGCGGCTGGGATCGGGGCACCAGCGAGCCGTCCCCTTGGTACGCGCGGTCCGCGAAGCCCTCCAGGACGACCTGCAGGCCCATCGCTTTGGCTGCCGCCGCGAGCGCCGAAGCGGGCGGCGCGTAGACACACAGCCTCGGGTCGAAGGCGTGCGTCGCGAGAACGATTGCCTCGGCCAGATCCCGGTCGTACACAGCCATGTTGTACATCGCGCCGTGAGGCTTCACGTGCGCGAGCCTGACACCCTCCGCGCTCGCAACACCCGCGACCGCCGCAATCTGGTAGAGCACCAGGTCCTCGGCCTCGGTTGGGGAGAGGGTCATGTTGCGCCGGCCAAAGCCGGCGCGGTCAGGAAACGATGGATGGGCCCCGACCGCCACGGCGTGCTGGCGCGCAAGCTGGATTGTGTGTCGGAGGACTGAGGGGTCGCCTGCGTGGAAGCCGGCGGCGATGTTGACCGACGTCACGCTGCGCATCAGCGCGGCATCGTCGCCCAGGGTGTAGGCGCCGTAGGACTCGCCCGCGTCTGCGTTGAGATCGATGCGCATCGGCCGTATGGCCGTCCAGTGTACAGACAAAAGGGCACCGCGTCATTGCGGTGCCCCTCCGCCCCACCGATCTGGCTCCCCCAGCAATTCACGGCGTTATGCCGTAATCAGACCGATGATGCGGGGGAGTTCGCAACGGCTGTGCCGACGCCGGCACGTGCAATCGCGCGACATCGCAGACCATGCGCCACGTCGGCGCCGACGAAAGCGTCAGCCGGATTACGCTTTCGTGCCGCGGTAGCGAGGGAGGCGGTCGAGCGATTCGGCAATTGTCGGATTGAGACGGTCGCGTTCCGAGAGCACCGGGTTGTCGACGCCCCAGGGAATGCCAAGCACCGGATCGTTCCAGGCGAGCCCGATCTGGCCGGGCGCATCGTAGAGGTCCGTGCACTTGTATTCGATCTCCGCGACAGGGCTCAGGACAGAGAAACCGTGCGCGAATCCTTCTGGGATGTAGTACTGGCGGAAGGAGTCCGCCGACAGCCGCTCACCGACCCATTGGCCGAACGTGGGAGAGCCGACGCGTACGTCGACGGCGACGTCGAAGATCTCACCGACGATCACGCGGATCAGCTTCGCCTGCGGACGTGCGACCTGCAGGTGCAGGCCGCGAACGGTGCCCTGCACGGAACGGGAGTGGTTGTCCTGCACGAAGGGGCCGCGGACGCCGTGCGCGGCGTAGCGCTCGGCGTGAAACGTCTCGAGGAAGAACCCCCTGTTGTCCCGGAAGACATCGGGTTCGATCAGCAGTACGTCAGGAATCGACGCAGGGATCACGCGCATGGCTACATTCCGTGTTCGAGGAGGCTGCGAAGGTACTGGCCGTAGGAGCTTGCCCCCATCGTGCCGGCAAGCCGCTGCAGTTCGGCGGCATCGATGTACCCCATACGGAACGCGATCTCCTCGAGATTCGCGACCATCAGGCCCTGGCGCTCCTCGATCGCCTGGATGTAGTTGGAGGCCTGCACGAGGGCTTCGTGAGTGCCCGTGTCGAGCCACGCCACACCTCGAGGCAGCCGCTCCACCTTGAGCTGGCCGCGTTCGAGATAGGTGCGGTTGACGTCGGTGATTTCGAGCTCGCCGCGGGCCGACGGCTTCAGCGAGGCAGCGATGTCGAGCACAGCGTTGTCGTAGAAGTACAGGCCGACGACAGCGTAGTTCGACCTGGGCCTGGACGGCTTCTCTTCGAGGCTCACGGCATGACCATCGGCATCGAACTCGACGACGCCGTATCGCTCCGGGTCGCGGACCCAGTAGCCGAACACGACGGCACCGTGCTCGTGATTCACCGCCGTGCGCAGGTAATCCGTGAAGTGGGCCCCGTAGAAGATGTTGTCGCCGAGCGCGAGGGCCACGCGGTCATTCCCGACAAACGATCGGCCGATGATGAACGCCTGAGCGAGCCCTTCCGGCCTGGGCTGCGCCGCGTACTCCAGCCGCACGCCGAAGCGGGAACCGTCACCAAGCAAGCGCTGGAAGCTCGCCTGATCGTGAGGTGTGGTGATGACCAGCACGTCACGGATGCCCGCGAGCATCAGCGTCGCCAGCGGGTAGTAGATCATCGGCTTGTTGTAGACCGGCAGCAGCTGCTTGCTGACGGCGAGCGTCAGTGGGTGGAGCCGCGTGCCGCTTCCGCCGGCGAGGATAATCCCCTTCATCGATGCGTCCGTGGTGTGTGTGCAGGTGCGACGCGCGTCAGCGAAGGCCGAGCCGCTCGCGATCGTATTGGCCGGATTGGACGGAACGGCACCATTCGCGATTGTCGACGTACCACTGGACCGTGGCACGGATGCCAGACTCGAAGTCGTGCCGCGGTGACCAGCCGAGTTCACGCTGCATCTTCGAGGCGTCGATGGCATAACGACGATCGTGACCTGGCCGATCTGGAACGAAGGTCCGAAGGTCGACGTATCGCCGGCCCGCGAGCGCCCTGTTCTGCGCCGAAGGGACCACCGCCTCCAGGGCACTGCAGAGCGCCTCGATCACCTGCAGGTTCGTCCGCTCGCTATTGCCCCCGATGTTGTACTTCTCGCCAGGCGTTCCACGCTGCAGCGCCGTCAACACGCCGCCGCAGTGATCCTCGACATGAAGCCAGTCGCGGACGTTGCCGCCGTCCCCGTAGATCGGCAAGGCGCGCCCGTCGAGCGCATTGAGGATCATCAGCGGAATCAGCTTCTCCGGGAACTGATACGGGCCGTAATTGTTCGAGCAGTTGGTGATGATCGTCCGCAGCCCATACGTGTGGTAGTAGGCGCGCACGAGGTGATCCGCAGAGGCCTTGCTCGCCGCATACGGTGAGTTCGGCGCGTATGGCGTCGTCTCGGAAAAGAGCCCCTCGGCTCCGAGCGTCCCGTATACCTCGTCGGTGGAGATGTGCAGGAACCTGAACGTGTCGCGCTCCGGCGCTGGCATCGTGCGCACGAGGGCGAGCGCGCACTCGAGCAGCACGAAGGTGCCGACGATGTTGGTGTCGATGAAGGGGGCGGGACCGTCGATCGACCGGTCCACATGGGTTTCGGCCGCGAAATTCACGACGGCCGACGGACGGTGCTGACCGAACAGCGCCGCCATCGCGTCGCGATCGGCAATGTCCGCCTGCACGAACGTGACCCGCGCATCGTCGAGCACGCCGGCGAGGTTCAGCAGGCTGCCGGCATACGTCAGCTTGTCGACCACGACGATCGGCGTGGACACGTGCGCGAGTGCGTGCCGGACGAAGTTCGACCCGATGAAACCGGCCCCGCCGGTGATGAGCAGTGGTGCCGTGCTAGCCAGCGGCGCTCTCCTGATGTGAAGGGCAAGTCTGCGTGCCCGAACTCGTGCCCACGCCAGTGCGAGGTTCAGATTCTACTGAGCGCGTGAAGGCCATCTCAACGGGTTTCAACCGTCGCGGCGGCTCTGCCGCCAGAGGCTTGCAGCGATGCCCAGAAGGGCACATCTCACGCGCCTGTCACGCGGCGAGGGTTTCCGGTCCAGGACGTCCGGCCCTGCGCGCGGTCCACCATCCGACGACGACGTCGCGCACGCCGAGGGCGCCGTAGAGGAAGAAGCACATCGCGATGTACGCCACGGCATTCAGCCAGATCGGTAGCCGGTGGTGCAGGAACAGGGTGGCGTAGCCGTAGACCAGCTCCACGTGGATCCAGTAGATGAACAACGAGTGACGTCCCAGCCGCGCGAGAACGCCGGAGGCCGATGGGAGCCTGGCTGCCAGCGGCCCGAGGGTGTACAGGCCCGCGAGCGCCACCATCATCGCTCCGGCGCGTACCCCGAAGTAGGTCGGCGAGGTGGTCCAGAACGACGAGGCCTCGTAGATCGACGGTTGGTACGACGCCGCGTAACTGCCCGCCGCAATCACGCCGCCGGCGATTGCGAGGCGCAGCAACATGGCGCCTTCTCGCCGCTGGTCCGCCGACGCGAGCAGGACGCCGGCCGCGGCGCCAGCAAACACGAACCCTGCCCACGGAAACAGCGTGAAGGTGGAGTGGTTCCCCGCCGGCGAGATGTACCACTGCACCGCCGCCGGCACGTACGGCAGCCAGGCTGCCGTACGAACAATCGGGGTCACGAGCGCGATGAGGCTGGCCGCGATGCCGCACGTGACGAGGGCTACTGCCTGTCGACCACTGGCCCACCACAGGAGGGCGGTCGCCACCATGGCGGGGCCCATGATGTTCAGAATGTCCACGCGGAGCAGCGACACAAGCGGGTTGCCGGGGCTGACGATGAAGGCCTGTGCGCGGAACAGGAAGGCGAGGACGAAGATTTCGGCGCCGCGCCGGGCGAGCGCCTTCCCGGCGACCGCGCGATTTCCTGAACGTACGTACGCGCGCTCGGCTGCGAGCACCAATGAGAGGCCGGCCAGCCATAGAAACAGCGGTGCAGCAAATCCGCCAACGAGATTGAGGTAGCCGTACAGCATGCTGCTGCGCTCGCTCCGCAACGTCCATGAATCGAGGACGTGCGCCTCGATCATGATGAGGACAGCGAGGCCACGTGCCCAGTCGATGTACGTGCGTCGAAAGGCAGTGTGCGGGCCGGCGACGTCAGGCCGTGATGTCAAACGTCACCTGCAGGTCGATATCCTGCCGCAGCGAATGCCAGACCGAGCAGTACTTGTCGCGTGAGAGCTGAATCGCACGTTCGACCGGATCGCGGGGCACGTCACCCTCGACGGCGAAGTGGAGCGTCACGGCCGTGAAGCGATGGGGGTCGTCGGCTGCCCGCTCGGCAACGAGGCGCGAGCGGAGCGCCCGGAACGAATGTCGCCCCCGTGTGAGGATGTGAGCGAGATCCATCGACATGCACCCCGCCAGGGCGACGCCGAGCAGTTCGACAGGGGAAGGGCCAGCCTCACCAGCGCTGTCCGTGACCACTGCGGATTTCGCGGTGGTCGCGGCGAACGCCAGGTGTCCGGTCCAGGTCAGATCGATGACGGTGGGCGGCTTGGTGGCCACCCTCCGATTCTACCGGAGGGCGGCGGTCTACCTGGCGGGCGACCCCTGCGGGACGTGTCGGTCGGTGACCGGGGGCACCGTGATGGCGCGGGTGAAGAAGGCCGACTTCAGCGTCAACCACCCGAACGGCAGCAGGACCAGCAGGTAGGTGAGCAGGTGGCCGAACGGGCTGTCCGGTCCCCACGCCTCGGTCTTCTCGTGCAGGAACTCGCTGTACGGCAGCATCGCCTGCTCCGACATCTCGTGCACGCCGCGCACCACGAGCTGAACGACGAACACGAACAGGAAGATCGCCGTGACCTGGAAGAAGAGGGACAGGTTCACGCGGTGACCGTAGCGCGACCACAACCACGCAAAGCCGGCCGCGCCCAGCGCGCCGGCCGCTGCACCAACGGCAAGGTGGATCGTCTCGCGCAGCTGCATCAGCAGGAGAGCCGTCTCCATGCCCTCGCGACTGATCATCAGCACGGTGAACAACAGCACGCCCGCGAACGCCATCCGTCCGCCGCGCTCGGACGAGGCGCTCAGGTGCCCCTCGATGTCCCCCTTCATGTGGCGTCCCGCGCGCCACATGTGCACCACCATCCAGGTCACCGACGCGGCTGCCACCAGCGCCAGCGGCCCCTCGAGCCATTCCTGATTCGCGGCGTTGAAGAGGAGGTACCCGGCTGCGACACTCAACGCGATGGCCAGGCCGATGCCCCAGTGGACGGCGCTCGCGAGATGCGTGCGCCCGGTCTTTCGGAGATACGCCAGGCTGATGGCAACGATGAGGAACGCCTCGAGCCCTTCACGCAAGGTGATGACAAACGCCTGAGCCATGTCTCTTCACACGAATGGGATGAAAACGAGATTCAATCTCAAAATGTCTGCACAGTCTAATGCGTTCAAATCCGACCGGTCAAGTCGGAAATATTCCGCGACTGCAGAAGAGCCGCTCGACGCTGCGGTAAGCTTGAAATCCATGCAGTCTGGCGGCTCTCGTCTCCGCTCCCGGTTCATGGCCGCGACCGTATTCGCCGCGTTGCTGGCGCTCTGCGTGCCAACCTCCGGTCAGCAGCCCACCTTCCGGTCGTCGACCCAAATCGTGTCGCTATTCGCCACCGTCACGGACGGCCAGAATCGGCTGGTGCCAGACCTCACCCAGGACGACTTCCAGGTTCTCGACAACGACAAGCCACAGCAGCTGGTCGTCTTCGAAAGCCAGAACCAGCCGATCACCGTGGTCGTCCTGCTGGACACGAGCGCGAGCATGACCGGGTCGATCAAGCTGCTGAAGCAGGCCGCCGAGGAGTTCGTGATGCGCCTGCTGCCGGAAGACAGAGCGGCAGTCGGGGCATTCAACGACAAGATCGAACTCTCCGCGCAGTTCTCGAACGACCGCGATCAGCTCGTGACGGAAATCCGGGATCTGGACTTCGGGAACGGAACGCGTCTCTACGATGCGATGGCCGAGGGGCTGAACCAGCTGCAAGGGGTGCAGGGCCGAAAGGTCATCCTCGTCTTCACCGATGGGGATGACACATCGAGCCGCGTGGGACGCGGAACAGTGATGGACCGGGCGCGAGCCGAGGAAGTGATGATCTACGCCATCGGGCTCCAGAGCGAGTACTTCGACGGCGCGAGGATGGTTCGGAGCAAGCCGGACTCAGGCCTGCGGCGGCTGGCGGATGAAACGGGCGGGGGTTACTTCGAACTGAAACAGACGGCCGACCTCGGCCCCACCTTCACGCGCGTTGCGCAGGAGCTGCACAGCCAGTACGTGCTGGGCTTCGAAGCCCAGTCGCTGGACGGCAAGGTGCACAAGCTGACCGTGAAGATGAAGCAGGCTGGCATGACCGCGCGGGCACGCCGCAGCTATGTGGCGTCTGCGGCGCAGCCACCATCGGGCAGGTAGGCGAACCTACACGAAGACGAGCGCCACGACCACGAGCGCGAGGGCGGCGCCGACAACGAGCTCCGCCGTCGACGAGAACGACCATTCAAGCATTGTCGAGTCCTCCTTTCACCCTGAGTGAGACGAGCACCATCGAGCAAAGGTTCAACACACAGGTATGAGCACGCTGTCAGATCAGGAATTCCGCGTCAGAAGCGATGAGGCCCTCGAGGGCGCACGCCGGTCGTTGCTGCCACTCGCCGACGTGGAGGGGTTCGAAGTCGAGTTCCAGAACGGGGTCCTGCAGGTCCTCTTCGAGGAACCGCGCGAGGCGAAGTTCGTCGTGTCGCCGCAGGCGCCGGTACGCCAGATCTGGGTCTCGGCCATGTCCCGCAGCTTCAAGCTTGCCTGGGATCCGGACCGCAGCCTTTTCGCGCTGAACGGCGAGGCGTTGCCCGATCTCCTCGTGCGCCTCTCCCGGGAATTCCTCGAAGGCTGAATACCCGCGCGGCAGATGGCCGCAGGGTTGTCACAGACGAACGACGTCGCAAGGAGCGCGAGATGCCGCTGATCGAGCCTGGCAAGAAGGCCCCCGCATTCAGTCTGAAGGACCAGGATGGGCAGACCCACACGCTGAGTGACTACGCGGGCCGACCCGTGGTGCTCTACTTCTACCCGAAGGACGACACGCCCGGCTGCACGGTCGAAGCGTGCGCGTTCCGCGACAACCTGCCGAAGTTCGCGCCCGGCAAGGCCGCCATCTTTGGCGTGAGCATCCTCGACGAGAAGAGCAAGGCGAAATTCGCCTCCAAATACGACCTCAACTTTCCCCTGCTCGCCGATGCCGACCACGAGGTCGCCGAGAAGTACGGCGCCTGGCAGGAGCGCTCCATGTACGGCAAGAAGTACATGGGCGTGGCGCGCGTCACGTACCTGATCGGCGCGGACGGCAAGGTCGTCAAGCGATGGGACAAGGTGAAGCCCGACGGCCACGCTGAGGAAGTCCTCGACGCCGTCAACGCTCTCTGATCACGAACCCGCGGCACGCATGTGAGGCGCCTCATCGTTGGCCGCGACCACGATGCGTGCGAGCGGCCGCCCGGCGACCGATACGCCGTGCGGCCCGGGCTCAACGCCGCAGGCTCTGGGCTTCCTGGGCGAGGTAAGAGCGGTACTCCTCGTCGCTGACCACGTTCAGGAATCCCCGCATGCGGTAGTGACCGAGGCCGCACAGCTGCGAGCATGCGATTTCGTACTCGAAGTCGCTCTTGCCCAGCCGCTGCCGCATCTGCTCCGTGGTGATCGTCGGCACGAACCACACGGGCGAGTCGGTCCCCGGAATCGCATCCTGCTTCACGCGCATTTCGTAGAGGGTGAAGCTGTGGATGACGTCCTTGCTGGTGAGGTGAATCAGCACAGGGTGGTTCACCGGCACTGTGAGCTGGTTGATGGCGGTGATGTCGTCCTTCCCGGCGGGATCGGAACGGTCCAGCCCAATCGGGTTGTCCGCTGCCACCAGGTTCACGTCCGTTCGGCCGAACACGCCGTCCGGGCCCGGGTAGTGGATGTTCCATGCGAACTGCTCGGCCACCACGCGAACCACGGTTGCCTCCTCAGGCGATGGCAGGTTGTTGATGCGGTCGTTCCATTCAGGCAGTTCGAACGCGGCCAGCAGCACTGCTTCGGAGATCGCGATGGCGGCAACGACGTAGAGCGACCAACGGCTCCGCATCCCGTGATAGTCCGCGCGTGGATGGGCACCCTGCCGGAACCGGACGAGCACGAAGGCGAAGTAGGCAAAGAACGCGACGAACAGGACGACCATGCTCCAGTGCTCGAGGCCGAGCACGAAGTCGATCTGCGGCGCGTGCGCGGAGGCCTGCTGCGGTAGCCCTGGAAAGTTCATGGCGCCTCCGCTTGCCCGACAGCACCAGGCGGCCTCGAGTCCTGCTGCGCACGTGCCGCCCGCCGCGCCATGGTCGCGATGAAGGTGCCGAAGGCCCCGAGCATCCCGAGGGTCACGACGAGCAGCGCAAGGATGCCCATGTTGCTCCCGGTCAGCATCGGCCCATCCGACGCGCCAAAACACACAGGGCACGCGAGCACGGCTTTCGGGACGAGCACCGTCGCCACCACCGCGATGAGCCGGAACGTCATCGGATGCCTGCCTCTCTGCACCCGCGGAGGAAACGGGCCTCGTACCACCCGAGTATCACGGCAGCCGCAACAGCTGCAGCACCGGCGATGCCACTGGACGGACGCGGATCGTCCAGGAACGCCTGCAGCGCCTGCACACCGTACATGATGCACAAGCCGATCGCCGCCAGCACGAATGCGACGTGCACGTTCTTGAGCGACATCAGAACTGCCTCCCCCGCTGGCTGATATCCCACCCTGGCCAGACCAGGAGCCCGGCGATCAACACCAGCACCAATGCGGCGAGCCAGAGCACGAACCGGCTCTCGCGCCGGATGCCCATCGTGAACACGGCGACCATGCCGCCATTCACCGCTGCGATCAGCATGACCGCCAGGGCGCCGAGCCTGACCCCGAGTTCGCCGACCTGTGACACGAGCACGGCCAGCAGCGTCAGCACCAGTTGTGCGATGCCAACCATGAGATACGGCCTGACCGACAGCCGTGCAGAACGGGACGCGTCAGCCATCTGTCCTCACAGCAGGTACAACAACGGGAAGATGAAGATCCACATGAAGTCGACGAAGTGCCAGTAGAGGCCAATCGATTCGATGCGGTTCGTGAACTGCTCGGGCCGCTGTGCCCAGAGCCTCGAGCCAGGCCCCAGGAAGTACAGCATCACGATCAGGCCACCGACGATGTGCAGCGCATGAACGGCGGTCAGCGTGTAGTAGATGGCGAAGAACGTGTCGCGCGACGGCAGTTCGCCCGCAGCGATGTGTTCGCGGTACTCGGTGAGCTTGATGCCGAGGAACACCAGGCCGAGCAGCACCGTCAGGCCGAGAAAGACTCGGTGGCGAGCCCAGTTGTTCATGCGCAGCGCCGCCCACGCCATGACCATCGTCATGGAGGACGCGATGAGGATGGCCGTGTTGAGGGTGGCCAGGCCAACGGGCAGCATGTGACGCGGCCAGGCGACCGACCCGGTCCGCAGCAGGATGTAGCTCGAGAAGAGCCCTGCGAACAGCATCACCTCGGACGCCAGGAACAGCCAGATCCCGAGCTTCGCGTTGTAGAGCCCCGTGTCTGGCCGTGTCTCGACCGTGTAGGGGATCTGCATCACGCCGGCTCCTGCTCGGACTGCGGAGAGAAGTCCCGCCTCGCGCCCGGCACGCTGTATTCGTACGGCCCCCGATACACGGCCGGCGTCGTGTCGAAGTTTCCGTGGCCCGGGGGTGAGGGTGCGGCCCATTCGAGCGTGGTCGCCTCCCATGGGTTGCGATCCGCGGGCCTGCCCCAGCGGATGCTGGTGAAGAAGTTCACGATGAACGGCACCTGAAACAGCCCCAGCGTCCACGCGGCGATGCCGATGACGACGTTCCACTTGAGCAGTTCAGCATTGTGGAGGTACATCGCGCCGCCGTCGTAGAGCCGTCGGTTCATTCCGCCAAGCCCCTGGATGAACATGGGCATGAAGATGACGTTCATGCAGATGAACGACCCCCAGAAGTGCACGTGCCCGAGCACGTCGTTCATCCGCCGGCCCGTCACCTTCGGGAACCAGTAGTAGACGCCTGCGAACAGCGCGAAGATCGTCCCTGGCGCGACCACGTAGTGGAAGTGCCCGATCACGTAATAGGTATCGTGCAGGTGGATGTCCGAAGGGGCGAGTCCAAGCGGCAGGCCGGTGAGCCCGCCAATGCCGAACATCGGCATGAATGCCAGCGCGAACAGCATGGGCACGGTGAACCGGATCGACGCGCCCCACAGCGTCATCAGGAGGGACGTCAGGATCACGATCGATGGAATCGAAATGATCATCGTCGTGGTCTGGAAGAACGCGGCGAGCGTCGTCCCCATGCCCGTGATGTACATGTGGTGGGCCCACACGACCATCGACATGAAGCTGAGGAACCCGACCGAGTAGACCATGTGGCGGTAGCCCCAGAGCGGGCGCCGCGCGTTGTTGGCGACGATTTCGCCAACGATCCCCATGGCCGGCAGGATCAGCACGTACACCTCAGGGTGCGCGAGGAACCAGAAGAGGTGCTGCCAGAGGAGCGGATTGCCACCGCCGGATGCGAGCCCGTCAGCAGCCGTGCCGGTCATCGTGGTCATCAGGCGGTTGCTGACCACGAGCCCGCTCGGAAGGAAGAAGCTCGTGCCCGCCACACGGTCCATCAGTTGGAGAACCCCGGCGGCCTCGAGAGGCGGAAACGCGAGCAGCAGCAGGAATGACGCGCCGAGCTGCGCCCACACGAGGAACGGCAGGCGCATCCACGTCAACCCGGGCGCGCGCAGCTGCACGATCGTGACGATGAAGTTGATCGAGCCGAGGAGCGATGAGGTGATCAGGAGCACCATCCCGATCAGCCACCAGGTCTGGCCGGCGCTGGCGATCACGGAGAGCGGCGGATACGACGTCCACCCGGACTGCGCACTGCCACCGGGTACGAAGAACGTCGCGACCATGACGAGCCCGCCGGCCACGTACACCCAGTAGCTCATGAGGTTCAGCTTCGGGAAGGCCATGTCCGACGCGCCAATCTGGAGCGGGATCAGGTAGTTGCCGAAGCCGCCAATCGCCAGCGGCACGACGCCGAGGAAGATCATCACCGTGCCGTGCATGGCGCCGAGCTGGTTGTAGAACTCCGGCAACAGCACGCCGCCGGCGGCATTCGCCGGCGAAAGCAGGTTCCCGACCAGCGGCACGGGCGTCATGGGGTACGCGAGCTGGTACCGCATGATCATCATCAGCGTGAAGCCGAAGAGCAGGAACAGCAGTCCTGTCACGGCGTACTGGATGCCGATGACCTTGTGATCGAGGGAGAAGATGTAGCGCCGGAGAAAGCCGGGCTGTTCGTGCGGCTCCTCGTGAGCCGGCCGCTGTCCGATCGCCGCCACGTTGTCCACGCCGACTCCTTGCGCCCGCCCGGGCCCGCGGCGGATAGAGCGCCGATTGTAGGCACAAGCCGAACACAGCGCAAGGCGGCCGGACCTACAATCACCGCATGCGGTCCCCGCGCAGGGTGCTCTTCCTCGCTGGCGTACTCGTTCTCGCCGCAGCCGTCACCGCGCGTGGCAACCCGGCCTCCGACCAGTTGCGCGCACGCGCCACCGACGCGCTCTACAACCTCGACACCGACCGTTCATTGGCGACCTGGCGGGAAGCGACGGTCGCGGATCCGCAGGACGCGGGCGCCTGGCGCGGGCTGGCAGGCGCCCTGATCGCGCAGCTGGCCATGCTCCGCGGCACCATGACCGTGGACAGCTACCTTGGCCGCGTCACGACGAAGGATGTCGCACTCCCGCCGGCGCCGCCGGCTCTCGCAAGTGAGTTCCAGAACGCAGTCGGCAGAGCCATCCTCCTGGGACGGCAGCACGTGTCCGCGCGCCCGTCAGACCCGCAGGCGCATTACGACCTCGGCGCGGCGGTCGGCCTGCGCGCGACCTATATCGCCACGATCGACGGCAGCATCGTCGCGGCGTTCCGCGCCGCGCGCGAGGCGTACAACGAGCACGAGCGCGTGCTGGAATTGGATCGCGCGCGCGCAGACGCGGGGCTCACGGTCGGGACCTACCGGTATCTGGTCTCCGCGTTGTCGATGCCGATGCGGTGGATCGCCTACATGGCCGGTTTCGGCGGAGGACGCGACCGGGGGATCGCCCTTGTGGAGGGTGCAGCGAACCACCCGGGCGACAACCAGTCGGACGCGATGATCGCCCTGATCCTGCTCTACAACCGCGAGCGTCGATTTGATGATGCCCTCGACGTCCTTGCGCGCCTGCGTGGGAAGTACCCGCGCAACCGCCTGTTCTGGCTCGAAACCGGATCGACCCTGTTGCGTGCGGGCAGGCCCGCCGAGGCAGAACAGATGCTCGACGACGGCCTGGCGCTCACCGCACGGGATCAGCGCCCGCGCATGCTTGGGGAAGAGTCCCTGTGGTATTTCCGTCGGGGCGCTGCGCGTGCGGCGCTGCACCAGGCCGGGCGCGCTCGTGAGGACTTCGAACGGGCCCTCCGCGCGAACGGGCGCAAGTGGGTCCAGGGACGTACGCACCTGGAGCTCGGCCAGCTGGCGATCGACACTGGCGATCGTGCCGAGGCGCGGAGGCATCTCGCCACCGCCGCGCAGCTCTGCGACAGCGACAGCGATGGAGCACATGCGGAGCGCGCACGCGAACTCCTGAAGCAGGTCAGCACCGCCCGCTGAGCGTCCGCACCGGTGGACACCCGCGACGCGACTGCGCCGAATTCGGTGTGTTTCGCGCTGAACCTCCGTGGCATAGCGCTTGATGCCTGTTCCGTCAGTCCGGAGGTATCCATGCTGACGCGTTCGCGCCTCGTCACGATGCTGCTCGCCGCCACCGTTCTCGCTGCTGCTCCCGCGTGCGCCACCGGAGGGCTCTACCCGCAGCGCTACCCTGCTGGCGATCGTGACGATCGGATCTACTACGACCGCGGCTTCCGCGAAGGCCAGAACGCCGGCGCCGATGACGCCCGTCGTGGCCGCTCGTACGATCCCGCGCGTCATCGCGCCTATCGGGATGACCGGCGGGGAGACGACTGGGGCGATCTGCGCGCGTTCAGGTCTGGCTTCGAGGCCGGGTACGACGAGGCGTTCCGCCGATACGCGCGCGGCGGGCGTGACGGACGGCCGGCCTATCCCCCACCCGGATACCCACGCTCGCAGGACCCCAATTACGGCGGCAACCGCGGACGCGTCTTCTCACCAGCAGCGGAGAACGGATATCGGGACGGTGTGGCGGCCGGAGAGCGCGCCGCACGACGCGGCGAACGGTACGACCCGGTACGTGAGGAGCGGTACCGCGAAGGCGACCACGACTACAACAGCCGCTACGGCAGCCGCGATGAGTACAAACGCGAGTATCGCGACGCCTTCCAGCGTGGATACGACGAGGGCTACCGCGGATATCGTCGGTGATCGGAGCAGCGCCTCAACGCGTCCGCGACCGCGGACGTGAGTGCAGCTGACAAGAAAAAAGCCCCGCGCTGGCGCGCGGGGCTGTTGTCGAGAGAGGATCTATCAAGAAATGGTACCGGTACGGGGATTCGAACCCCGGTCCCGTGGCTGAGAACCACGTGTCCTGACCCCTAGACGATACCGGCGCCCTGCCGTTTAGGAACTCCCAATACTAACAAACCCCGTATCATGGAGTCCATCATGGTTCGGTGGTCCGCGTTCTTTTTTTTTCTTGCTCTGATCGCTGGTGCCGGCGCCTACGTGGCGGCGGGCCGCACAACTCCTCCCACACTCAGCATCGATCAACCCACCGGGCCGATTGGCCAGTCGGGCACGCTCCAGGTGACGGCCCAAGTGTCGCGCGCGCTCTTCGCGCGGCTTGACGCGACGCTCGAACAGAACGGCAAGGTCTTCCCGCTCTACTCTCAAGGTGCGGGCGATCAGTCGGGCGTGAAGCGCAGCGGGGCCGATACGCTCATCATCACGCGAGCCATCGGCAAGGCGGCGCTTCCGGAACTGCAGCAGGGACCGGCTCGCATCACGGTAACCGCCGCGCGCACGTCGTTCCTCCGCCTCCGGGAGGTCGTCGCGACGGTCTCCAAGGAGGTCGACGTACGGCTCGAGCCGCCGAGGATCGCGGTGCTGTCGACCAAGCACTACGTGAACCACGGCGGCAGCGAGATGGTCGTCTACCGGGCCACGCCACCGGACGTCACCTCAGGCGTGCGGGTCGGCTCCGTGGAGTACCGCGGTTACCCGGCCAGCGGCGCCGGGATCCCGAATGCGGACCCCTCGCTCAAGGTGGCCTTTTTCGCCCTCCTGCACGATCAGCCGCTGAACGAGAAGATCGTGGCGTTCGCCAGGGATGCGGCCGGAAACGAAGTGACCTCGTCGTTCGTCGACGATGTCTTCGAGAAGCCGTTCAGGAAGAGCCGCATCCCCATCGACGACCGCTTCCTCGGCAGGGTCGTGCCTGAAATCCTCCAGCACTCGCCGCAGGTCAAGGTCGACAATCCGTCCGACCTCCTTGCCGGCTTCCTCAAGGTGAACGGCGACCTCCGTCGCATCAACGCCGAGCAGATCATGACGCTCACCGCAGGGTCGGTGCCTCAGTTGCTCTGGCAGGGGCCGTTCGTGCAGCTCGGGAACTCCAAGGTCGAGGCGGCCTTCGCTGATGCCCGCACCTATGTCTACAACGGGAAGGACGTCGACCAGCAGACGCATCTGGGGTTCGACCTCGCGGTGACAGCCGCGGTGCCCGTCGTGGCGGCAAACAGCGGGAAGGTGCTGCAGGCCGACTGGCTCGGCATCTACGGCAACTGCGTGATCGTCGACCACGGCCTCGGCGTCGCGTCGCTGTACGGGCACTTGTCGTCCATCGACGTGAAGCCTGGCGATACGGTCACCAAGGGCCAGACACTCGGGCGCAGCGGCATGACTGGCCTCGCCGGCGGCGATCATCTGCACTTCACGATGCTCGTCGGTGGGCACCCGGTGAATCCGGTCGAGTGGTGGGACGCGCACTGGATGCAGGACCGCGTCGAGCGCAAGCTCGTCGAGGCCGGTGCGCCCGCCGGGGCGGCGACCCGCTGACTTCGGGTTAAAATCGAAGGTCCAGAGGAGAGACTGATGCGTCTACGTGGAGTGTGGGTCTACGGCGTGGGACTGGCCCTGGCGGTCTCGGCCGCCGCGTGCGGCGGCGGCAGCAAGGAAACGGCGCCTGCCACATCAGGTGCGCCCGCTGCTGAGTCCTCAGCGAAGCCGGCGGTGGACCCCGCCACGGCCGCCGACGTGAAAGGCACGGTCACTGTCGACGGTGCGCTGCCCGCAAACGAGCAGATCAAGATGAACGCCGACCCGGTCTGCGCCAAGCAGGTCAACGGCCCCCAGATGATGGAAACCTACGTCACGGGCTCGGACGGCAAGACGCTCGGCAACGTGTTCGTCTACGTGAAGGACGGCCTCGGCGACCTCAAGTTCGACCCGCCGACGACCGCCGCGAAGATTGACCAGAAGGATTGCCGCTACCACCCGCACGTCTTCGGCATCCAGGTCGGCCAGCCCCTGGAGATCGTCAACAGCGACCCGACGCTGCACAACATCCACGCGGTGGCGAAGAGCAATCGCGAGTTCAACAACGGCCAGCCGATCCAGGGGATGAAGACGACGCACACGTTCACCGCGCCGGAGGTGATGGTGCCGTTCAAGTGCGACGTGCACGGCTGGATGAACGCCTACGTGGGCGTGCTGAACCACCCGTTCTATGCCGTGACAGACGCAACCGGCGCGTTCTCGCTGAAAGGGCTGCCTCCCGGGACCTACACCATCGAGGCCTGGCACGAGAAGCTCGGCACACAGACGCAGACCGTCACGGTTGGCGCCAAGGAAAGCAAGGACATCTCGTTCACGTTCAAGGCCCCGGCGTCGGCGAACTGACCCGGATCGGCGGGTCACCCGCCGTAGCAGCATGTTGCACCACCCCGAGAACCTGACGCCCGGTCGCCCCTCTGGCGACCGGCACGCATCGCCCGCGGTGCGGGAACGGGCGCTGCTGTACTCCACATCGGGGTGGCTGTGAAGAACGTACGGGCCGACCTTGCGCCAGCCGCGCTCTCCGATACGCAGCGCACGTCGCTGATCACGGACTACGTCAGCCTCACGAAGCCGCGGCTCAACTTCCTCGTGGTCGTGACGAGTGCGGCCGGGTATTACCTGGGGGTCACGGGCTCACCAGATCTTCTGAACATGGCGCAGGCCGTTGCCGGGACAGCGCTGGTCGCGGGCGGCTCGGCCGTGTTGAATCAGGTCTATGAGCGGGATACCGACGCTCGCATGCGCCGGACCCGGCTCCGGCCACTTCCCGACCAGCGCGTCTCCGCGCCTGAAGCCGCGATCTACGGCCTCGTGCTATCGGCGGCAGGGCTCGCGACGCTGGCGCTGACCACCAACTGGCTCGCGGCCGGCCTGGCGCTGGCCACCCTCGCCATCTACCTGGTCGTCTACACACCGATGAAGCGGACGTCGAACCTGTCGACGCTCGTTGGCGCGGTGCCGGGGGCGTTGCCGGCCGTCATTGGATGGGCAGCCGCACGAGGCGACATCGCCATCGGAGGGTGGACGCTGTTCGCGATCGTCTTCCTGTGGCAGATCCCGCACTTCATGGCGATTGCGTGGATGTACCGGGACGACTATCGCAGCGCCGGCTTCCCCATGCTGCCGGTGATCGAGCCGGACGGCCTGCGAACGGGCCACCAGGCCCTGCTGTATGCGGCCGCGCTTCTGCCCGTCAGCATCGGTCCGTCGGTGTTCGGCCTGGCCGGCTGGGTCTATTTCTGGCTGGCGCTCGTCCTCGGCATCGTCCTGCTCGTCCTCTCCGCCCGGTTCGCGCGCGAACGCTCGGACCGCTCCGCCAGGCTCCTGTTCTTCGCGTCCATCATCTACCTGCCGCTCATCTGGGCAGTGATGGTGCTGGATCACTGATTCGCCGATGTCGGTGCACGACCTGCCGGCGGTGAACGCCAGCCTGAACGCGCTCTCGGCTGTCCTGCTGCTGGTGGGGTACGCCCGGATCAAGGCCGGCCGACGTGATGAACACAAGCGGTGGATGCTGGCGGCATTCGGGTCCTCGGCCGTCTTCCTCGCCTGCTACGTCGTCTATCACGCGCAGGTCGGCTCGGTTCCGTTCACCCGCCAGGGTTTCGTCAGGCCGCTCTACTTCGCCATCCTGATCACGCACGTGGTGCTCGCCGCCGTGGTACTCCCGATGGTGCTGGTGACCATGAACCGCGCGCTGAAGGGTCGGTTTGCCGACCATCGCCGCCTGGCACGGTGGACGTTTCCGGTATGGCTCTACGTCTCGGTGACCGGCGTGCTCGTCTACGTCCTCCTGTACCAGCCAACGTGGCTGCTCTAACGGTATACTGACCGCGTCTGGCGGCTGCGAAGGAGCCTACCGCGATGTTCAGCGTTCGCCACGTGCCCCGCATCATCGGCGCCCTTATCCTGGGAGCCGGCCTGGCCGCCCCGGCGCACGCGCAGAACGGCCGCGTCAGCGGCGTCGTCCGCGATGACGCCGGGCAGCCGCTGAAGGGCGCGACGATCATCGCCGAGAGCCCTGCCATCGGGCAGTCCTTCACATCCATCACCGACGACAAGGGGCGATTCAACTTCCTCGGTTTGCGCAGCGGCGACTGGCGCCTGATTGCCCAGGCACGCGGTTACTCCCCCGAAGCCGGTATGCTGACGGTCCGCAGCGGGGGCCAGAACCCGCCGGTCGCCTTCAACCTGAAGCACAGTGGCGTTGCCTTTTTCGGGGCCCTCGCCGGAGTGACGGGCCGGGACCTGCAAGCCGACCTGGCAGCGGCCGACGCGTTGTACGAGCAGCATCGCTGGGATGAGGCGATTGCCGCGTATCGCGCCGTGCTGGGCAAGGTGCCGGTGATCACCAGCCTGAACCTGCAGATCGGCGCCGCGTACCGCAACAAGAAGGACTACGACAACGCCATCGCCGCGTACAACGCATTGCTGAAGAGCGAGCCGGCCAACGAGCGCGCCCGCCTCGAGATTGCGATGACCGAATTGCAGCGAGGCAACCTCTCCGCAGCGGACGCCGCGCTGGTCGGACCTGCGAGCCGGCCGGATGCCTCGCGGGAGTTGTGCTTTGGCATGGGCGAGATCAAGCTCGCAGCGAGCGAACCCGACGCGGCGGCCATGTGGTTCGAGCGGGCGGCCAAGGCGGACCCGTACTGGGCGAAGCCGCTCCTCCAGCTCGGCCAGGCGGCCCTGCGCAAGGGCGACAACGCCGAAGCCGAACGCCTGCTCACGCGCGCCATTCAAGTGGACCCCACGGCGCCCGAGGCGGGTGCGGCAAAGACCACCCTCGAATCCCTGAAGAAGCCCTAGGTGTCACGCTCCGCTCGCCACAACGTCATCCTGCTCATCGTCGCGCTCTCCGGTTGCCTCGCGGCATTCGGCGGCTGGCGCTTCGCGAAGGCGTCTGCTCCGGTAAACGGGCCCATCATCGTCGTGTCGGTCGATGCGTTGCGGGCGGATCGCCTGAGGGTGTACGGGTACTCGGATAGTCGAACACCGGCCATCGACGCGCTGGCGGCGGATGGTGCCGTGTTCGAGCGCGCCTACGCGCACGTGCCGCAGACGCTCCCGGCGCATGTCGCGCTCCTCACCGGACGGCTCCCGTTCGAGACTGGCGTGCGGGACAGCGCCGGATTCACGATACCGGCAAACGCACGCACGCTGGCCGAGTTGCTGGGCGACCGCGGCTATGCGTCCGGCGGAATCGTGTCGTCGTTTCTGCTCCGGAAGTACACAGGGATCAATCGCGGGTTCGCGTTCTTCGATGATGAGCGGCCGGTGACGACTGGGAATGTCGAGGCGTCCCTGACGCGAACCGGCGTCGATTCCGAGGAAGTCGCGGAACATTGGCTTGATTCGATCGGGACCACGCGCGCGTTCCTGTTCCTCCATCTCGCCGACCTCACTGCGCCGGCCTCCGACAACGCTGCCGTCCTCTCCTCGGAGTACGACGCGAGGGTGACGGCCGCCGACGCGGCAGTGGGACGCCTGCTGAATTACTTGAAGGCACGGCAGATCTACGACCGCTCCACGATCGTCCTCGTTGCTGACCACGGTGAAGGATTCGGTGAACACGGCGAGCATGGCCATGGCCTGCTCGCGTTCGAGGAGAGCCTTCGCGTGCCGCTCGTGATCAAGCAACCGGGTGGCAGCGGTACCGGACTGCGGGTTACTGACCCGGTGCAGCTCATCGATCTCGTCCCCACAGTCCTCGATTTCGCCAAGGCGCCCGGCGCAAGCGGGCTCCGCGGCCGCTCGCTCGTGCCCGCCCTGAGCGGACACCCCCTCGCCGCCACGACGATCTACGCTGAGTCGCTGTTCGGGCAGTATCGCTTCGGATGGGCGCCATTCACTTCTGTGATCAGCGGGAACTATCAACTGGTCACCAGCGGTTCATTCAGGCAGTTGCTCGATCTCTCGGTGCTGCCGGGCGAGCGCGTGGACATGAGCGCGTCCCACCCGGAGACGGTGGATACCCTCGAGAGGACCCTTGCTGAGTTCACGCGGTTCAAGGCGCCGGTCTCTCCCGCCGTCGTGTCCGCATCGGATCGCGATCGCTATGAAGCGTTCGGGTACGTCGGTACGCCAGCAGCGGATCGCGCACCGGATGGCGCAGTGTCGACGGTCGATCGCGTGGGGATCGTCGAGCAGTTCCGCACTGCCGTCCGTCAGGCGGCGGTTGGCGACGGCAGGGACGCACTCGAGATCTACACGGCACTCAGTCGGGAGGAGCCGGCCAATCCGGATATCTGGCTGCATCTGGCACAGACCGCCGCCGCGCTCGAGCGGCACGAACTCGCCACCAGTGCCTACGACCAGGTGCTCACGCTCTCGCCGGACAGCATTGCCGCCAAGCTCGGCGCCGCCGCCTCGCAGCTCCGGCTGCGTCGTCACGAGGACGCGTCGGTGCATGCGCAGTCCGTCCTCGACAGCGACAGGGCGAACCCTGTCGAGAAGGCCGAGGCGCACGAAGTGCTCGCGCGTGTAGCTCTCAACAAGAAGGACCCGGCGACCGCACGCGCGGAGGCTCAGGCGGCGGAAGCGGCAGACCCGAACCGGCCTGTCCTCCCATTTGTTGAGGGACGTATCGCGCTCGACGAGGGACGTGCGGCTGACGCATCGGCCGCTTTCCAACAGGCACTCGACGCTGCGACAACGGCGCACCGTCCACCTCTCGCCGACCTGCGGGTGTACGCGGCCGAAGCGTTGATTCGCGTCGGTCGGCCCAGTGAGGCTGAAGCGCTGCTCGAGGCCGAACTGCGTGCGTTCCCCTCGAACGCGCGTGCCCGCGCGGCCCTCCAAGCGCTCACGCGCTCTGCTCAGCGCGTCGGCACGTCGCTGGCGCAGCACTGACCCACGGCACCCGCCGTCAGCGCACCCCCTCTCCCTACGAACCGACCATCTGACCCGGTCCGTTCCGTGGCTGGCACAGCCACGCTTCGAGGCGTTCGGCGGGGCATATCGGCGGCCGGGCCTGCCAGCCTTCTGTTCCGCCGCGAGTCACTTCACGATCCTGCTCAGGCGCTGCCCACGATCAGCCCTCAGGCACAAAAAAAGGGGGACGCCCTGAGGCGTCCCCCTTTGTCGTGATCGGTTGTTCCGCGAACTAGAAGCGGAAGCGCACGCCGAGGAAGGCGCGGCGAGGATCGCGCCACGCGATCGGGTCGCCGAACTTCGTCGTGCCGGTGCCGGCGAAGAGGTCCTCCAGGCGGGTCGTCGCCTGGTCGTTGAACAGGTTGAAGATGTCCATGCTCAACTCGGCCGTCGTCCTGCCCAGCCGCTTGGTGTACTGCGCGCGCAGGTCGAACTGCCCCCACGAGGGATTCTGCACCGCGCCGACCGCACCTGGCGCGACCCAATTCTCGACGATGCCGCCGTACTCGAACGGCGTGTCCACCTGAATCGGCAGGCGGCGGTTCGACGCGAGCTGCGTCTTGTTGACGATGGAGCCGGAGTTCCAGCGGTAGGTGGCGCCGAGTTCGACGTTCCACTTGGTGCTGTAGGTACCGCTCGCCTTGAAGAGGCTGTGGATCGTGCCCGGGACGACGCCGGTCAGGTTGGGCGCGCGCGGGTCGAGCCAGAACACGTCACCAGCGAAGTCCGCGTTGCGGTCGGAGACCGTGTTGCCCTTCGAGTTCAGGTAGCTGTAGGACACGATCGACTGCCACGAGTTCGCAAACCGCTTGCGGTAGACGAGCTCGAGACCGTTGTAATCGCGCTTGCCGCCCTTCAGGGTCGAGAGGAAGAAGTTCGCCGCCGGCGGGTTGTTCGGATCGAATCCGAAGTACTGCCAGCCGAGGAACAGCGAGTTCGGCGCGTTCACGTTGCCGCCGTACGCCGCCGGCACGGTGTAGATGGCCGGGTCGAAGTCCTCGAAGATGTCCCGGGTGCGGCGGTGGTAGTAGGTCACCGACGCGCTCTGGTTGTGCCCGAGGTCAGCTTCGTACGCGAGCTGCAGTTCGTCCGTGTACGGCGTCTTGGTGTTCGGCGCGAAGAGACCGTCCGGAATCGGCGAGAAGCCGCGGACGCGGTAGGTGACCCACTGGTTCAGGATGTAGACCTGCTCCTCGCGGGTGGACCCGTTGGTCGTGCCGGCGAAGTTGGTCATGTCCATGCGGACCGGGTCGAAGTAGCGGCCCCAGTAGGCGGACGCCTTCTGCGTGCCGTCGCCCTTGATGTCGTAGACCGCGCTGAGGCGCGGGGCCCAGGTCGTCTTGAACTTGAAGATGCTGAACCCGGTGGTCGAGAAGTGGTTCCAGCTCTCCGCACGCAGGCCGACGTTGAAGGCGAGGCGGCCGAGCGAGAACTCGTCCTGCGCGTAGAACAGGTTGCCCCGGACCTTCTGATCCTGCTTGCCGGTGGCGGACTCGGTGATCCGGTAGTAGTTGACCGCGTTGTTCGGGTTTCCGGCGGTGCTGTTGAACACCAGCGACTGCCCGAGTTCTGCCGAGGTGATCACGCCGTCGCCGTTCGTGTCGTAGGCCGAGTAGAACGCCGCACGGTTCGGCAGGGTGTTGATCCGGTTGATCAGGCCGTTGAAGTCGCTCGCGTTCGTGACGTTGAACTGCCGCGTGGACCACAGCGTGCTGCTCGCGATGCTCGCCGCAGTGACGGGGCCATACAGGTTGGCGATGGACGTGTACTGGGACCGATCGCTTTCCGGCAGGTACAGGAGATCGCGGATGTCCTTGTTCTGGACGAAGTCATACCCGCCCTTGATGCGGTGACCGCCGATCTGGTACTGGGCCGAGATACGGAACTGACGGGTCGGGCGCGTTTCGGGGAAGTCCTGTCCGTAACCTCCCAGCTGCTCGTCAGCCAGTGTGCGGACGGTGCTGCGCTGGAACGCCAGCGTGTTACGCGCCGTACGATCCACAGCGATGTCCGTCAGCTCGGCCTCGTGCTGGTTGTACGCCGTTTCGACCAGCAGCTTGTTCCAGACCCGGTTGTAGGTGGCCGAGTAGTTCGGACCGCCCTGCTTGCGGATGCGGTCCCGATTGTTCGGCACGGACGGGTCGGTGGAGCCAGTGCGATTGAACGGGTCGTTCAGGAAGAGGAAGCTGAGCGTGTCGCGCTGCGTCGGCGCATAGGTCGCCTTGAAGAAGCCCTGCTTTTCCGTGGTTTCGGCCGTGCGGAGCAGCTGCTTCGTGTCCTGCGCGTTCACGTCCCGGGTGTTCTTGAGGTAGCGGTAGCTGCCGAACGCCCAGAGGCTGTTCTTGATGACCGGCCCGCCAAGCGTGAAGGCGGCGTCATTCGAGCTGAACTTGTTCGCGGGCAGGTGCTTGTTCTCCGAGACCAGGCTGCTGTTCTGGAAGTAGTACGTGCCCGAGCCCGAGTAGTTGTTCGTGCCCGACTTCGTGATCACGGTCGAGATCAGGCCGGACGCCCCGACGTACTCCGCCGGGATGCCGCCGGTGATGACCTTCTGCTCCTGGATGATCTCGGTGTTCAGGTTCGCGCCGAACGTGCCGCTCACCGGGTCGGTGACGTTGATGCCTTCGAAGTAGTACAGGTTGCTCGTGGAGATGCCGAGGTTGTCGTTCGTGATGACGTCCTTCCAGTTCATGCCCGAACGCGACGCCGGGTTGCCCGACGAGTTCTGGCTGTCCGGCATGACACCGGGGACGAGCTGGAGGTAGCTCTGGTACGAACGGCCGGTCGGCAGCGACTCGGTGAGCTGCAGCGTGATGTCCGTGCCGGTGGTGGCGCGGGTCACGTCGACGAGCGGTGTGGTCTGCCCCTGGACTGTGACGTTCTCTGTCACGGTGGACAGCACCAGCTCCACGCGCAGCGTGGTGGTCTGGCCCGACCGGACGAGGATGTCAGTCCGCTCGAGATCCTTGAAACCCGAGAGCTGCGCCTTGACGGTGTACTGGGCGGATGGCGTCAGCGCCTCGAGCGTGGCGACGCCTTCGGCGTCGGAGACGGCGGTGCGGTTGGTCACCGTGTCTGCTGCGGTTGCCGTCACCGCGACACCCGGGAGACGTCCTCCCTGCTGGTCTTCGACGATGACCTGGATGGTGCCGGTGGTGCTCACCTGCGCCCAGCCAGTACTGACACCCGCAAGCAGCAGGCCCAGCAGGACTACTCCGATTGTGCGAAGTCGCATGACTTCTTTGCTCCTTGAAAGAGAAGACATGGCGCTGAGTCGACTGCTCAATGACAGGAAGCGCCAGGCCTTCGGCCGCACGTCCCCCGGCCGAGTGACCGGGGTTGCAGCGTGGTTGTATTCAGGTATTCTAGGGCGCCTCGTCCCCACTCCCCGGCAAGTCACACCTGCTTTCTGCGGCTTCGTCACGGGCGATCCAACTTGCCGGATCCCGTTCGCAGCGCGTCGGGTCGTGGCGGTGGGGCGTCGGAGACAGTGCTCCCGCACGGGAACACCACTGGACGAGCAAGGGCAGCCTGAGCCGACCTCGTCACGCTATCGGGGGAATAGGGAGACTGCGATAGGCATCCCAGGACTGAGCCTGGCGGCTCGGCCCTGGGACGTCACGTGCGACCGCGGGGGATCAGTTGGCGCGGCCCTCGACCTGCTTCAACGCGTCGGTGATCAGCCGCTCGTTGTCTTCCTTCGAAATGTTGCGCTGGATGATCTTCGAGGCGATCGAGACCGAGAGGTCGACCGCTTCAGCCCGGATCTGCTGCAGGGCGCGGCTGGTCTCGAGCTGGATCTGGCGCTCCGCGTTGCGGATGATGCCTTCGGCTTCGGCCTTGGCCTTCTGCCGCATCTCCTCGCGGAGCCGGTCGGCGTCGGCACGGCTCTGGGTGACGATGGCTTCGGCCTCGACGCGCGCCTTCCGGATAATCTGCGCCGATTCCTGCTCGAGCCGCTCCAGTTCCTGCTTCGCCGCCTGCGCGTCGTCGAGCGCCTTCCGGATACCCTGCTGACGGCTGTCGAGCGCCTCGAGCAGCGGTTTCCAGGCAAACTTCGCCAGCAGGGCGAAGAGCGCCAGGAACGTCAGGACGGTCCAGATGAAGAGACCCGGATCGGGTTGGACCAGGGGGTTGTTCATCGTTCGTTCCTTCTTGGAGTGTCGGGCGGCGTGCCCTCAGCCGCGACCGCGTCGCGGCTGAACACCATCCGCCGGACCTGCCAGCTACTTCAGGAGGACGATCAGCAGCGCGAACACTTCCGCGAGAATCGCGACGCCTTCGAGCAGGAACAGCGGGAGGTTGACCGCGCCCGTGATCTTGTCAGCGGCGCTGGGCTGCCGTGCAATGCCCTCGGCCGCTCCGGCCGCGAGCTTGCCGATGCCCAGACCGGCGCCGATCACAACAAGGCCCAGGCCCAGGGCCACACCGAAAAACGCAATTGCATTACCTTCCATGACGTCTCTCTCCTCAGGGTTGAATGAACTCTCGTTCAGTGATGAACGTGGATGGCCATGCCGATGAACACGGCCGACAGCAGGGTGAACACGTACGCCTGAACCAGCACGACGATGATCTCCAGCCCGGAGATCGCCGTTGCCAGTGGCACCGACACGGCCAGCCCGACGCCCACCCCTGCGATGGCCCGACCGAACATCTCGGTGAAGAGGAACACGAACGAGAGGATCGCGAGAATCGCGATGTGGCCCCCCGTCATGTTGGCCGCAAGACGCATGGTGAGCGCGAAGGGCCGCACCAGCATGCCCATCAGCTCGATGGGAATGAGCAGGATATACAGCGGCCACGCGAGCCCGTGCGGCACCAGGTTGATCCAGTGCTGGACGACGCCGTGGGCACGTGAGCCCGCAACGATGATGGCGAAGAAGGTGATGACCGCGAGGCCTGCGGTGACGTTGAAGTTCGACGTCGCCGTCGTGCCACCCTCGAGCAAGTGCTTGATGAAGGAGTCAGGCCCGGTGTGCAGGACGAAGTGATCCAGCAGCCCAAGCACCTCGAACACCGGAATCAGGCCGATGGCGTTCGCGCAGAAGATGAAGCAGAAGAACGTGAGCAGCAGCGGGGTGTAGACGTTCACCCACTTCTTGCCGAAGTTCGGCAGGGCGATCGAATCGCGGATGAACTCCACCAGCGCCTCGAGCGCATTCATGAAGCCGACCGGGATCGGACGTTCCTGCTTGAGGAACTTCCGCACCGTGAACGTGACCACCAGGAACACGAACACGGCGATGAGCCACAGCATCAGCACATGCTTGGTCACCGACAGGTCGATGCCGGCGATCTTCGGCAGGTGGAGCAGGGGCTCGTCGATGGGGCTGTTCGAGACGTGGTGAATGATCGTCTTGCCCGCGTCGAACTTCTCGGCGGCGCCGGCGGCGTGTTCACCCAGTTCCTGTGCGTGCTCTTGACCTAGCATCATGCGTTACGCGCGCGGACCACCGGCAAAGAGCCGCTTGAGGAACAGCGCCTCTGCGAGGTGCAGCGCAATGAAATAGCTGCTAAAGCTGACCGCGAACGGGACGGCCGCGAGGTGCAGGACGCGGAGCATCACTGCCACGTAGCCGCCAAAGAACACCATCTTGAGCGCGAAGGCCGTCAGCATCAGGCCCGTCAGCGCCCGCGGATCCCTCTTGTAGGTCCGCTCCGACAACACCCAGGACACGCAGGCGATGACCAGCGGCCCCAGCATGCCGAAGAACAGAGCAATGCCGACCGGACGCTCGACCATCGCGAGCGAGACCAGCCAGGCCGCCACGCTCGGCCCGGCCATCCACGCGACCTCTTTCATCGCCTGAAGACGGCCTTTGCCAGTTCGTAGAAGCCCACGATCAATCCGAGCACCAGTCCGACCAGCAGCCCCCAGTGCGCATGTCCGCGCCACTGGTCCACCGCGTAGCCGATGCCACCGAGCAGGATGATCGCGCCGATGAGCGAGTAACTGCCCATCGCCGCCGGTCCCGATTTCCGAACGGTCTCCTGGAACGCTTCCAGGGACTGTTCGAGCGGTGTACTGCGCTCGTCATCGGGCATGTCGTAAGCACGCCATTATGTCGTACGCGCAGACGAGGGAGTATACCGTATCTTGTGAAAAAGTTCACCAAGTCCGCAGAGCCGGTTCTGATGCGGTGATTCGGCACTTTTCCACCCTTCGGTTCCACGCGCCAGCCGACGCGCCGACCGGCTGCGCACCCAACCTCATGGCGCGTACGCGCGCGGTCCGGGCTCCGCGGACGTGCCGGTAGCCGGCGGCATGCGAGACCCTCAGCGCAAACTGCAGAAATACAAGCACTTCCCCTGCGCATGCCAAGTTGACCTGCAGAAAACGCGAGTCCTATACTGGCCCCATGACTGCACGGCGCGTGGTTCTCGGCGCAGCTCTGGTGGCAGCACTCGCGGTCCCGACCATCCTGCACGGTCAGGCGCAGCAACGGGTCGTGTTCGCCAGCGCCGTCGACGAGAAAGGCGCCCCGGTCGAAGGGCTCGGAGCCTCCGACTTCGTCATCCGCGAAGACAAGGTCGCACGTGAAGTGCTGACCGCTGCACCGGCGCACGAACCGATGCAGATCGCCCTGCTCATCGACAACAGTCAGGCCGCCGACCCGTACATCCGCGACCTCCGCCAGGGCGCGACCGCCTTCATCCAGGCGATCGCCGCCGACCCGACGGCCAGGCACGAGATTGCCGTCATCACGATCGGCGAGCGCCCGACAATCAACACGGACTACACGACCGACATCTCGAAGGCGACCGCCGGCGCCAATCGCATCTTCGCCACGCCGGGCAGCGGAGCGTACCTCCTTGACGGCATCATCGAGACGAGCCGCGGCTTCAAGAAGCGCGAGGCCACACGCCCGGTGATCGTCGCCGTCATCACGGCCGGCGTCGACCTGAGCGATCGCGTGTATCAGAGCGTGCTCGAGCCGCTGCGCGACTCAGGAGCCACGCTCCACGTCGTGGTCCTCGGCCGGCCGATCACCAGCGACACCGACCGCATGATGGTGCTGGACCTCGGCACGCGCGAGACTGGCGGCCGGTACGACACGGTGCTCACGGGAACCGCGCTGGCTCCCCGGCTCAAGCAGATCGGGGACGAACTGACGCACCAGTACAAGCTGACGTACGCGCGTCCCCAGACACTGATCCCGCCCGAGCGCGTCACGGTGTCGTCGTCTCGCCCGAACATCACCGTCCGCGGCATCGCCCAGCACACGCCGGTCGACGCAGGTCGCCGATGAACCCCCTCCTGCTTCGGATGTCGATTGCGGCGCTCGCGCTTGGCGCCGTCCTGCCGCTAACGCGCGCAGCCGCCCAACAGGGTACGAACCAGGGCGCGCAGGCCGCGCCACCGGCGACAACCGCCAGCCAGGCTCCCGCCCCAGGCTCCCTGCAGCCGTCCTTCCGGGCAGGCGTCGAGGTGGTCTCGCTGAACGTGACGGTCACCGACGCGGCCCAGAAGTACATCACCGATCTCGAGCAGGATGACTTCCAGGTGTTCGAGGATGGGATGAAGCAGGACGTCACGATCTTCAATCGCACCAACCTCCCCATCGCCCTGGCCCTGCTCGTCGATACCAGCGCCAGCATGGAGAACCGCCTCCCGATCGCACAGGAGGCCGCCATCGGATTCGCGCGCCGGCTTCGCGCGCAGGACCTCGCCGAGGTCATCGACTTCGACAGCCGCGTGATCGTCCTCCAGGGCTTCACGAACAAGGCCGCCGAACTCGAAGCCGCGATCCGCAAGACGTCGGCGGGCGGTTCGACCTCGATGTACAACGCCATCTACATCGCCCTCAAGGACCTCAAGAAGGCGGTGGCCACGAACACCGACGAGATCCGACGCCAGGCGATCGTCGTTCTGTCGGACGGCGAAGACACCTCGAGCCTGCTGCCGTTCGAGGAGGTGCTCGACCTTGCGAAGCGCTCCGAGACGGCCATCTACGCCATCGGGCTCCGCTCGTCGGAGAGCACCAGTTCCGGCGCGAAGGGGTTCAAGGAAGCGGAGTTCGTGCTGCGCCAGTTGGCGCAGGAGACCGGCGGGCGCGCGTTCTTCCCGACGCAGGTCACCGACCTGAACGCGATATACGGGCAGATCGCAGACGAGCTGTCGAGCCAGTACACTGTGGGGTACACGTCGAAGAACCCGAAGCGTGATGGCGCGTGGCGCCGGGTCGTCGTTCGCGTGTCCCGCCCTGGTGCGACATCCCGCACCAAGCTCGGTTACTTCGCGCCGACACACTAGACGCTCGTCATGCACTCGATTCCCCTGGCGCTCTATGTCGCGGCGCTCGCCGCCTACGTCGTGCACTTCGCCCGTCGCCAGGCAGAGGTCGGCCGGGCCGCAACGACGCTGCTCGTCGCCGGCGCGCTCGCCCACACGTTCGTGGTCGGCATGCAGACGATGGAGGTCTCGCATGTCCCGGTGACGAGCGCCTCTTCCGCCATCTCCACCTTCGTGCTGCTGCTGGTCCTCGCGTACCTGTTCACCGAGATGACCACCGAGGAACGGACGATGGGCGCGTTCATCCTGCCGCTGGTGGTCGCGCTGCAGTTGATTCCTGCGCTGCACCCCATGCCCGAGGAACGGGCCGACATCCTGCGCGGTCCGCTGTTCGGCATCCACGTCGCGTCGCTCCTGTTCGCCTACGCCAGCTTCGCGCTGGCCTGCGTCATCGGCATCATCTACGTGCTCCAGTTCAAGGAGCTCAAGGCCAAGCACTTTGGCTTCTTCTACGCCCGACTTCCCGCACTGGATGTGCTGGACACGATGAACCAGCGCGCGATCATGGTGGGGTGGATCTGCCTGACCGTCGGGCTCGTCGCCGGCTTCATCTGGGCCGGACAGGTGCAGGGCAGCGATCCGCGGGTCCAGGCGATGTCGCTGGAAGACCCGAAAATCTTCGTCGCGCTCATCTGCTGGGTGGTCTATTCATTCGAAGTGTTCGCCGCGAGGCGCATCGGCTGGGGCGGACGCCGGGCCGCCTATCTCTCGGCGGTCGGGTTTGCGATCGTGCTGCTGAACTTCCTGCCGATCAGCTACTTCCTGACCAACAGCCATAACTTCTGAGGCGACCGGATCTGTGCACCTGCTGCTTGTTGGCGTCAGTCATCGCACCGCACCGGTCGAGTTGCGTGAGCGGCTCGACTTCCAGGCACGTGGCCTCGACGCCGCACTGACGGCCCTGAACGAGCGCGGCGCCGGCCGGGAAGCGGTGATCGTCTCGACGTGCAACCGGGCGGAGCTGTACACCGTCTGCGAGAACGTCGCGGAGGGTCGATCAGCCATCGCGGATTTCCTCTGCGAGTACCACGGCGTGGAGCGCGCCTCGGTGCTGCCGCACCTGTACGACGTCGCGGACATGGAAGCCGCACGGCATCTCTTCCGGGTGGCGGCGGGCCTCGACTCGCTGGTCATGGGCGAGCCTCAGATCCTCGGGCAAGTGAAGGACGCGCACACCGCGGCCACATCGGCCCGGACCGCTGGCCCGCTGCTCAATCGCCTGTTCCACTCCTCGTTCGCGGTGGGCAAGCGCGTGCGTACCGAGACGGGGCTCGGCAGCGGGGCCGTGTCCGTCAGCTACGCGGCGGTTTCGCTTTCCAAGAAGATCTTCGGCGACCTGCGGGGCCGCAGCGTCCTCGTCATCGGCGCCGGTGAGATGGGCAAGCTCACCGCCCTCCACATGAAGTCGCAGGGCGTGCACCAGGTGACGATCGTCAGCCGGACCATCGCGCACGCGGCGCGCACGGCTGAGGCGATCGGCGGCGCGTCGGCAGCCCCGTGGGACGAACTCGACACCCTGCTCGGGACGGCGGACATCGTCATCACCGCGACCGGCGCGCCGTCTGTCATCCTGACGAAGGCGTATCTCGAGTCGGTGATGCGCCCCCGCCGCAACCGCCCGCTCTTCATCATCGACATCGCGATGCCGCGGGACGTCGAACCGGCCGCTGGCGACATCGAGCAGGTGTTCCTCTACAACATCGACGACCTCCAGGCGACCGTGCGCGAGAACCTGGCGCGCCGCGCCAGCGAAGTGTCGCGTGCCGAGGCGATCGTCGCTGAAGAGGTCGAGAAGTTCGGCCAGTGGCTGCGCGCACGCGGGGCGGTCCCGACCATCGTGGCGCTGCGACAGCGATTCGACGCGATTCGGCGTTCCGAACTGGACCGGCTCGCCTCGTCGTTGCCGCCGGACACCCGCGGCCGTGTCGATGACATCACCCGGTTGATCGTCGAGAAGCTGCTGCTGACGCCGACCGAGCAGCTGAAATCCGCCGCAGACCCGGACACGATCGGCACCTACGCCGAGGCCCTCACGCGCCTCTTCGCCCTCGACACGCGCGCAGACGCAACTGACGCGGATGCGCCGGAACGGCGCGAACGCCGCGACCGCAAGGTCGAACCCTTCGTCAGGCCCGGCAGCCGCTGAGGCTGCGACCCCCACATCGCCTATCCATGACGCCTGCTCCCCTGAAGCTCGGAACGCGCGGCAGCCAGCTCGCGCTCTACCAGGCCAACACGGTCGCCAGACGCATCGCCGAGGCGGGTGGCCCGCCGTGCGAACTGGTCATCATCCGCACCTCCGGCGATCGCCTCCAGGAGCGGCCGCTCTCTGAATCGGGCGGCAAGCGCCTGTTCGTCAAGGAGATCGAAGACGCACTGCTCAGGGGCGACGTGGACCTCGCGGTCCACAGCAGCAAGGACATGCCTGCGCTGCTCCCCGACGGGCTGACCATCGCCGGGGTGCTCGAACGCGAAGACCCGCGGGATGCCGTGGTGCTGCCGGCCTCGAAGGGCGCGAACGTCCACTCGCTCGAGGCACTCGTCGCGGCGCTGGGACAGGCCCCGTCGATCGGCACCGCAAGCGTTCGCCGGGTGGCCCTGCTGAAACGCCTGTTCCCGCACGCGCGCTTCGAACCGATGCGCGGCAACCTCGACACGCGGCTCCGGAAGCTGGACGAAGGCGCACACGATGCGCTGGTGCTCGCGGCGGCGGGACTGCGCCGCCTCGGGTTCGCCTCGCGCATCACCTGCACGCTCCCGCTCAGTGCGTGCATCCCCTCCCCCGGCCAGGGCATCATCGCCATCGAGATACGCGATGGAGACGAGCGGGTGCGCGCGGCGGTCGAGCGCATCAGCGATCGAGTTGCCCAGCAGGCGCTCGAGGTCGAGCGGACGGTCGTGGATGCGCTCGGCGGTGGATGCCAGACGCCAATCGGCGCCCTCGCCACGCCGGTCCGGGATGATCAGTTCGAGCTCATCGCTGCGGTCGTGGCGCTCGACGGCAGCCGGCTGCTGCGCACCATCGTCCATGGTGCGAGGGCCGACGCGCACGCCCTCGGAGTCCGGGCCGCGGACGACCTGCTCGCGCAAGGCGCCGCGAGCATCCTCGAAGAGGCCCGCCGTGCGCAGGCCCAGAACGAGCACGACTCGCAATAGAATCGCTCATCGTGGCTGAATCCATCGTCTACCTGATTGGCGCCGGACCCGGAAACCCGGAGCTCATTACCGTTCGCGGCCTGCACTGCCTGGCCGAAGCCGACGTGGTGCTCTACGACCACCTCGTGCACCCGCGGCTCTTACGGGCAGCGAAGCCGGGCGCGGAGAAGATCGACGTCGGCATGCCAGCGCCGACACCGCTCGATCAGGAAGCCATCTGCTACCTGCTGGCGGAAAAAGCGGTCGAGGGCAAGGTGGTGGCTCGCCTGAAGTGGGGCGACCCGTTCATCTGGGACTCTGGCGGCTCCGAAGCCCTCTTCCTGCACGAGCGCCGCATCCGTTTCGAGGTGGTGCCGGGCATCCCGGCAGCGATGGGCGCCGCGGCGTACTCAGGCGTGCCGCTCACATATCCGGGCGGCGGCGACACGCTCACCTTCGTGCGCGGCAACGAAGGCTCGGCCAACACCCTGCCCGACGTGGACTGGTCCAGCCTGGCCACGCTCGACGGCACGATCGTCTGTTATGCGGGCCCCGACCAGCTCGCCGACATGCTGTCGGCGCTCCTGAAGGCCGGACGTCCCGAGGACGATACGGCGGTGCTCATCTACGACGGCACGCTGCCCACGCAGGAAACCACGATGGGCACGCTGGCGGAGATCGCGCACCGCGCGAATACGACGCGCGATCGCCGTCCGGCGATCCTCGTGGTCGGCCGGGTCGCCGCACTCCGGGAGCACCTGCGCTGGTTCGACGCGCGTCCGCTCTTCGGCAAGCGTGTCCTGGTGACGCGCCCGCGCGAACAGGCGTCGGAATTCGTCACCCTGCTGCAGGCGCTCGGAGCCGACCCGATCGAGGCGCCGATGATCCGCATCGTCCCGCCGGCAGACTACGCCCCGCTCGACGAGGCCTGCGCCACGATCGAGTCGTTCGACTGGGCCGTGTTCACGAGCGGCAATGCGGTCGAGGCCTTCATGGGCCGGCTGCTCGCGTCCCCGGCCGACGTGCGCGCGCTCAAGAACGTCAAGCTGTGCGCGATCGGTGCCGGCACCGCCGAACGCTTCACGAAGTACGGCATCAAGGTGGACCTCATTCCTTCGGAGTCGCGCGCCGAAAGCGTGCTGCATGCGCTGCTCGAGAAGGGCGACGTCCGCGGCCTGCGGTTGCTGCTGCCGCGCGCTGACATCGGCCGCGAGGTCATCGGCGAGGAACTCCGCAAGCGCGGCGCGCTGGTGACGGAGGTCGTGGCCTACCGAACGGTCGCGATCGATCCTGAGCGTGACGGCGAACCAGACGTGTACCGGATGCTGCTCGACGGCCGCATCGACGTCGTGACGTTCGCGAGCCCGTCGTCGGTGAGGAGCTTCGCTGAACTCTACGGCGCGGACGCCTCTGCCGATCTCCTGAACAAGACGAACGTCGCCGCGATCGGGCCGGTCACCGCCGAAGCGGCCGCGCAACTCGGCATCACCTGCGGCATCGTCCCGGCGCAATACACCATCCCCGCGCTCTGCGCGGCGATCGTCCGGCACTTCGAGAGCACCCAGGGATCTGCCGCCGGGTCGCGATAGGCCGTCCCGCAGGAGGAACGTGGCATGACGACGGCTCACAGCTATTCGAGACTGGGGATTGCGAAACGGCTGCGTCGCCTGCGGAGCTCGGAGCCGATGCGGGCGCTCGTGCGCGAAACCCGGCTGTCCCCGGACAACTTCGTGCTGCCGCTCTTCGTCTGCGAAGGGGAAGGGGTGCGCCGCGAGGTGCCGTCGATGCCGGCCGTATTCAACCTGTCGGTCGACGAGGCGGTGAAGGAGGCGGCGGCGGCACGCGCCGACGGCGTGAACGCGGTGCTGCTCTTCGGGTTGCCCGACCACAAGGACGACATCGGATCCTCGGCGTACGACCCCGAGGCCCCGGTGCAGGCGGCGATCCGCGCGATCAAGCGCGAGGTGCCTGGCGTGCTCGTGATCACCGACGTGTGCCTGTGCGAGTACACCGACCATGGGCACTGCGGGCTGCTGATCGACAACGAGATCGCGAACGACCCCACCGTTGACCAGCTCGTTCGGGCCGCCGTCTCCCATGCCGCCGCTGGCGCCGACATCGTGGCGCCCTCCGACATGATGGATGGACGGGTCGGGGCAATCAGGGCCGGACTCGACGATCGCGGCTACGACAACGTGGTCATCATGTCCTACGCCGCCAAGTACTGCTCGGCGTTCTACGGCCCGTTTCGTGACGCCGCTGGCTCGACGCCGAAATTCGGCGACCGGCGGTCGCACCAGATGGACCCGGCAAACGTCGACGAGGCGCTGCGTGAGGTCGAGCAGGACATCGAGGAAGGCGCCGACATCGTGATGGTCAAGCCGGCGCTCGCCTATCTGGATGTGATCGCCAGGGTGAAAGAGGCGTTCGGCTACCCGACAGCCGCCTATCACGTGAGCGGCGAGTACGCGATGCTCAAGGCGGCCGCGCGCAACGGCTGGATCGACGAGCCGCGGGCCATGATGGAGACGCTCACCGCCATCCGCCGTGCCGGCGCGGAGATCATCATCACTTACTACGCGCGTGAAGCCGCGCGCGCGCTGGCCTGAGCGCCCGACCGTCCGCACGCCGGACGCCGCTCGAGCGCGCACGACAGGCCGCACATCCCATCCCCCCTCATCAGGTGTGTCCATGAAGACGACCCGTTCATCGCGTCTGTTCACCCGTGCCGTCGGCATATTGCCCGGCGGCGTCGACAGCCCCGTGCGTGCCTTCAAGTCGGTCGGCGCCTCGCCGCTCTTCGTCAAGCGCGCGTATGGCGCGAGGCTCGAGGATGTCGACGGGAACGTGTTCATCGACTACGTGATGTCGTGGGGCCCCCTGATTCACGGCCACGCGCCGAAGGGGCTGGTCAAGGCGCTGGGCGACGCGACGAAGCGCGGCACGAGCTACGGCGCGCCGAGCCCGCTCGAGGTCGAGATGGGCGAGCGGGTGCGCGAGCTGATGCCGTCACTCGAACGGGTCCGGTTCGTGAGTTCCGGCACCGAGGCGGCGATGAGCGCGGTCCGCGTCGCGCGAGCGGCCACCGGGCGGGACAAGATCATCAAGTTCGAGGGCTGCTATCACGGCCACGCGGACGGGTTCCTCGTGCAGGCCGGTTCCGGCGCGCTGACGCTTGGAACGCCAACGAGCCCTGGCGTCACGAAGGCCGCAGCCGCGGACACGCTCATCGCGAAGTACAACGACCTCGCCTCAGTCGAGCGGGTCTTCAAGGCAAACCGCGCGAAGGTGGCTGCGCTCTGCGTCGAACCGATTGCCGGCAACATGGGGCTCGTGCCGCCGGCGGACGGATTCCTGCAGGGGCTCCGCGACCTGTGCGACCGCCACGGCGCGCTACTCGTGTTCGACGAAGTGATTTCCGGCTTTCGCGCGGCACCTGGCGGCGCGCAGGCGGTCTACGGCGTGACGCCGGACGTGACGTGCCTCGGCAAGATCATCGGCGGCGGGCTTCCGGTCGGCGCGTACGGCGGGAAGGCAGAAGTGATGGAACTCGTGTCTCCGGCCGGCCCGGTCTATCAGGCAGGGACGCTATCGGGCAATCCGCTCGCGATGACGGCTGGGCTCTGGTGCCTGAACCAGCTCAAGCCAAAGCTGTATCGCACGCTGGCGGACCTCGGCACGCGGCTCGCCCAGGGGTTGGCCACCGCAGCGCGCGAGGCCGGCATTCCCCTGCAGGTGAACGCCTTCGGATCGCTCGTGACCCCTTTCTTCACCGCCCGGCGCGTGCGCGATTACGCGTCAGCAACGAGCGCTGACACCGACCAATATGCCCGCTTCTTCCGAGGCATGCTGGCCCGCGGCATCTACCTGCCGCCGTCACAGTTCGAGGCCTGGTTCCTGTCGGCAGCGCACACGCGGAAGGACGTCGACGCGACGATCACCGCTGCGCGCGCGGTCCTCAGGGAACTTGGACGGGAGTGAGGGCGGGCGGGGTTGGTAGGGCAGGTTGGGCTGGTAGGGCGGGTTGGGCTGCCTTACCTGGCTTACCTGCCCCACCCGCCCTGCCTGCCTTGCCGCCTCGCGCGGTCAACTCAGCGCAGGTCCAGGCCCGAGTCGAGGCGCACGCGCAGCACCGAACCGGCGGGAAGTTCGACGTCCTTCCCTTCGGTCGCGGCAACGGTACCGCCGCCACCGATCAGGATGCCGGCAATCGCGCCCTTCACGCCGCCGAGAATGCCGCCGATGACGGCCCCGACGCCGGCGCCCGCACCAATCCGGCCAGCCTCGCCCTTGATCCCTTCGCTCTCGATTGCCTGCGTGACGGTCGCTCGAATCGGATAGGCGCGCTTGCCGATCGTGACCTGGTCGAAGGCGAGGGTGAGCTTCCCGGTGCGCTCGGTCCGGCTGGTCTTCGTGACGCCGCTCACGACGCCGCGCATGACCGAACCAGCCGGCACCAGCACGCGGTCGCCCTGCTTCAGGTCGACAAGGGTCGTCGCCTCGAATCGGTCTTCCACGAGGTTGGTCGAGGAGCTGAGGGTCTGGCCAAGCTTCACGTCGAACTCGGTGCCGGCGGGGACATCGAGTCCGGACGTCGCGCTGCCGACGGACGCCGTCGTGCCGCCGGCTCGCGCACCGTCGCCGCGGGCCCGAGAGCGGAGGTCGTCGATGCGGTCGCGCAGATCGAAGTAGTCGGACCGCGGCACCGACTCGTTCTTGCGGATCTTCACGCGCACGTACGCGACCTCGTCGCGCAAATCGTTCAGCTCGTTCTCGAGCCTGTTGGCGAGCGCTGCATCCCGCGCTCGTGCACCCGAGACATCGCGTGTCGCGTCACCGATCGCGTCCTGCAATCGCTGGATGTCGGTCGTGCTGACGGTCTGGTTCTGTGCGCGCGCCGTGCCGAGACCGAGCACGGACACGAGCAGGAGGAGAATCCCGAATCTGAACAGCTTCACGTTGCCCTCCTGAGTCAGGCTAGGACGACCGTATCGCAAATACGGCTCGCGGGGCAAACGGACCCGAATGGAGACGCTCTAACGTCTACAGTCTAACGTCGCCAGCTATCTCCACGGCATGAGCCGCTCGATCCAGCTGATGCGCGTGAGGTCGTTGTAGAGGACGGTAACCATCAGCGTCATCAGCACGACGAAGCCGGCGAGCAGCATCTTCTCTTTCATCGCCGTGCTGAAGTCGCGGCGGGCCACGCCTTCCATGGCCATGATGAAGATGTGGCCGCCGTCGAGGACCGGAATCGGCAGCAGGTTCAGGAGCCCGAGGTTCAGGCTGATCTGCGCCATCAGGCTGAACAGCGCAATCCAGCCGAGCTGCGCCGACTCACCCGAGAGCTGCGCGATCGCGACCGGTCCCATCAACTGCTTGGGCGAGGTCTCGCGCGTGATCAGGCCCCAGACGGTCTGGAAGATCATGCCGGCGTACTGCACGTTCTTCTGGAACGCCATCGTCACGGCGCCGACAGCGCCCGGCCTGGTGCTGACCATCTCGTCCCCGATGCCGACACCAAGGAGGCCGATGCTGCCGCTGCGCTTCGGCGTGGCGGTCAGCGTCATCGGCTGCCCATCGCGAAGGATGTTGACCGTGATCGCCTGGTCGGGCCGCTTGGAAATGGCTTCGCGCAGGTGACCAGAGAACGTAATCGGTTCGCCGTTCACGGACACGACGACGTCGTTCGGCTTGAAGCCCGCCTTCTCGGCCGGCTCGCCTGCACCAACGCTCCGGATGCGCGGGTGGACGTTGGGGAGCACGCCGATGTCGCCGAACTCGAAGCGGCTGCCTTCCGGAGTCTTCGGGGTCACCGTCACCGTGGAGGACGTGCCGTCACGCAGGACCGTCAGCGGCACCTGCCGATCGAGCTTGCCACCCACCGCGAGGTAGAAGTCCTCCCACGTGTTCACCGGACGACCCGCCACCGCCGTGATGTGGTCGCCAGGCTGCAGCCCCGCGCTGGCCGCCGGTGAATCAGCCGGCACCACTCCGACCACGACCGGCATCGTCTCGTAGGCGGGCCGTTCAGCGCCGTTGTAGAGCACGATGGCCGTCAGCACCACGGCCAGGCCGAGGTTCATCAGCGGCCCCATGATGAGGACCTGGAAGCGCTCCCACTTCGAGCGCGACATGAACTCCTCGGGGCCACCGCTGGAAGGTTCGTCCGGGTTCTCGCCGGCCATCTTCACGTAGCCGCCGAGCGGGAGCGCGCCGATGCTGTACTCCGTCTCGCCGCGACGGATGCTGACGATCGTCGGGTTGAAGCCGAGCTGGAACTTCAGCACCTTGATGCCGATGCGCTTCGCGGCCAGGAAGTGCCCCAGCTCGTGCACGAACACGAGCACGCCGAGCACGAAGACGAACGACACGATGGTCAGGAGTGAACCAGGCACGTCTACCTCAGACCTTCAATTGTATCCCCCGGGCCACCTCGAGGGCGTGCTCACGGGCCCAGGCATCGAGCGCGCGAACCTGCGCGAGCGTGCGAACCGCCGCAGGCTTCTGCGCATCGAGCGTGCGTTCGATCACGTCGGCAATCCCCCTGAACGACAGCGAACCGTCGAGGAACCGGGCGACCGCAACCTCGTTCGCTGCGTTCAGCACGACCGCCTGGCTGCCGTCCCCGCGCAGGGCGCGATACGCAAGCGCCAGGCACGGGAACACGGTCGTGTCCGGCACGTCGAAGTCCAGCCGCCGCGGCTGTGTCAGGTCCAGCGGCGGCACCGGGGCCGACCAGCGATCCGGGTAGGAGAACGCGTACTGGATCGGCAGGCGCATGTCGGTCACCCCAAGCTGCGCGATCAGCGACCCATCCACGAACTCGACCATCGAGTGCACGACCGACTGCGGGTGCACGACGACGTCGATCTCGTCCGCTGAGGCGTCGAACAGCCAGTGCGCCTCGATCACCTCGAGCCCCTTGTTCATCAGGGTCGCCGAGTCGATCGTGATCTTGCGGCCCATCTGCCACGTGGGATGCCGCAGCGCATCAGCGGCAGTCACGCGCTCCAGTTCGGACGCCGACCGCCCCCTGAACGGTCCGCCCGACGCGGTCAGCACGAGCCGCTTCATCTCGGCCCGGTTGTGTCCGTGCAGGCACTGGTGGATGGCGTTGTGTTCGCTGTCGACCGGCAGGATCGCGACGCCCTGCCGCCGCGCCGCTTCGGTGACGATGCCGCCAGCCATCACGAGCACTTCCTTGTTGGCGAGCGCGATCGTCTTGCCGTGCTCGATGGCCGCGAGCGTCGCTTCGAGCCCGTCGGTTCCAGACGAGGCGCAGAGGACGATGTCGACGTCAGGGTGCGTGGCGACGGCGACGAGACCTTCGCGCCCGACGTCGTTCATGACGATGTCGGGCGACCACGCACCGGTCCGCCGCAGATTGTCCGCGGCGCGCGAGGTCGACATCGCGACGACGCGCGGACGGTAGCGCTCGATCTGTGACGCGAAGCGTTCGACGTTCTCGCCAGCCGCGAGCCCGACCACCTCGAGCCGATCGGCATGCGTGTCGACGACCGACAGCGCGCTCTGGCCGATGGAGCCGGTGGCGCCGAGGATCGCAATGCGCCGCCTAGACATGGCGCAGCACGACGAAGTAGATGGGCGCGGCGAACAGGAGCGCATCGATCCGGTCGAGCACGCCGCCGTGTCCGGGAATGAGCGACGAGCTGTCCTTCACGCCGGCACTGCGCTTCAACATCGACTCGAAGAGGTCGCCAGCAATGCCGAGCGCGACCAGGGTCACGCCGAGGAGCACCCGCACGGTCACTGGCACTGTGGGCAACCACCAGGCCCCGACCACCGCGAGCAACAGCGTGCCGAACACGAATCCACCGATGGCGCCTTCGATGGTCTTCTTCGGGCTGATCCGCTCGGCGAGCTTGCGCTTCCCGAATGCACGCCCGGTGAAGTACTGCATCGAGTCGCTGACGATGACGGTGAGCATCAGCAGGAACAGCGCCTCCGGGCCGCGGCTCTCACGAATGGCGACGAGCGCGCCAACCGGCAGCCCGAGGTACAGGCACGGCAACAGGGCCACCGATGCCGACGACAACGCGTCGATGCCGCCCTGCCAGGAGGCAAGCGACAGCGCGCCGGCTGCAACGAGCGCCGTCATGAGCACGAGGTCGAGCGGCAGGACACCTGCACCGCCCGGCAGCGCACTCGAGAACGAGGCGCAGACGAGCATCGCCGCGGCAGTGGCGACGGTCGTCGGGAACGTCAGGCGGCTCGCGTGTGCGAGCGTGCTGAGCTCATGGCAGCCGAGGCCCACGATGGCGAGGCCGATCAGCAGAAAGAGCCACGCTGGCGACAGCCACACCGCGGCCACGGCGACGGCAATCAGCACCGTGCCACTGATGATGCGGGTAATCACTTGGCGCCGAGCGCGACCGGTGAGGGCTTGATGCCGCCGTAGCGGCGATCGCGCTTCTGGTAATCGAGGATTGCGGTGAGGAGATCGCGGCGCCGGAAGTCGGGCCAGAGCGTGTCGGTGACCCAAATTTCGGCGTAGGCAATCTGCCACAGCAGGAAGTTGCTCACGCGCATCTCGCCGCTCGTCCGGATCAGCAGGTCGGGATCGGGCTGGCCGGCCGTGTAGAGGTACTCGCTGAACTTCGCTTCGTCCAGCGTCGCAGGATCGATCCCGGATGCCATCGCCCGCCGCGCCGCGTCGACGATCTCCGCGCGGCCGCCGTAGTTCAGGGCGATGTTGAAGAGCATCCCGGTGTTCCCTTCCGTCTTGCGGATGCCGTGCTCGAGTTCCTGCTGGACGTCGGGCGCGAGCTCCTCGGCCCGCCCGATTACGCGGAAGCGGATGTTGTTCTTGAGCAGCGTGCTGAGCTCCAGGCGGATGTAGCGCTTCAGCAGCGACATCAGCACGTTCACTTCGGTCCGCGGCCGCTTCCAGTTCTCCACCGAAAACGCATAGAGCGTCAGCACCTGGATGCCCAGGCGTGCCGATGTCTCGACCACGTCGCGCACCGAGTCGATGCCGGCACGGTGGCCTTCCACCCGGGGCAGGTGGCGCTGCGCAGCCCAGCGCCCGTTGCCGTCCATGATGATGGCGATGTGGGCGGGGAGCTGCTCGACGTTCACCTGACGGGCGAGCGCCTCGTCCGGCGATCCTGGCGGAATCCAGGCCAGGAGCTGCTCAAGCGACATGCCGGACCATTATAAGAAGTTGGAACTGAGAAGTCAGAATTCAGACGTGAAGGCTCGAGTTCTGCGTTCCGGCTTCAGCCGTCTGCGGTCGCTCGTAGTCGACGCCGACCAGGAAGAGCCCGGAGGCCGGAGCGGTGCGCCCGGCCGTGGCGCGATGCGCGGACGCGAGCACCTCCTCGATCCACGCGGGTGACCGGCGACCACGTCCCACTTCGACCAGCGTGCCGGCGATCGCGCGGACCATCTGGCGAAGGAAGCCGTCGCCCCGCACCTCGTACGTGATCAGCCGCTCGCCGTGTCGCACATCGGCGGCCTGGATGTCCGACGAGAAGATGGTCCGGACCGAGGTATCGACGTCGGTCCCGGCCCCTTGGAACGCCGCGAAGTCGTGTGTCCCTTGGAGCCGCCCTGCCGCATCCTGCATCGCCGCGATGTCGAGCGGAGGCCATGCCACCTGCCAGACATAGGGACGCTCGAACGGACTGACGACCTGCCCGTTCCAGATGCGATAGCGGTAGGTCTTCGCTGTCGCATCGAACCGTGCGTGGAAGCCGGGCGGGACGACCGTCGCGTCGATCAGGCGAACGGCATGCGGGAGCCGCATGTTCACCGCCTTGACGACCACACGCGGGTCGACGTCTCGCTGGAGCGTGACCGACGCGACCTGCGCAAGCGCGTGGACCCCTGCGTCCGTCCGGCCGGCGCCATGCACCGTCACGGCACGGCCCTCCAAAGGGGCGAGCGCCTCCTCGAGCAGGCCCTGCACGGATACACCCGAGGCCTGACGCTGCCAGCCGACGAGCGCGGTGCCGTCGTAGGCGATCGTCAGCTTCAGGTGTGGCAACTCAGGCGACCACAGGGCGGGAGCCGGGCTTCACGACCGGCAGCCCCTGCGCACAGAGGGGACAGGCGTCGGGCTGGTACGTCGGGAGGTCGATGCTGAGGAGCGCGTGGAACGGCACATCGAACGTCGCCTTGCCGCCGCTGCGATCCACGATGGCCGCGGCGCCAACGACATGCCCACCCGCCGCCGTCGCCACCTGCATCGTTTCGCGCGTGGACCCGCCGGTGGTGCAGACGTCCTCGACGACAAGCACGCGGTCGGACTCGGCGAGCATGAAACCGCGACGCAGGGTCAGGACGCCGTCCTGCCGTTCGGCGAAGAGCGCGCGGACGCCGAGTGCACGACCGACTTCGTGGCCGATCACCACGCCGCCGAGCGCGGGCGAGAGCACGACCGTGGGCCTGAGCTCCCGCACCCGATCGGCGATGGCGCGTCCCAGCCGTTCGGCAGAATCCGGGTGCTGCAGCACCAGGGCGCACTGAAGGTAGCCGCTGCTGTGGAGCCCCGAACTCAGGCGGAAGTGCCCTTCGAGCAGCGCGCCTGACTTCCGGAACAGATCGAGGAGTTCGTCTCGTGTGGCCATGCGACTCGGTAGTATACAATCCGGGTTCACCGAACCGAACGCCCCCGCCCTGCGTCTACTAGTCGAGAACGCACCATGTCTCGCCTGTTGGAGCCTCTGTCCATGCGACATTCGAAGAAATGCGCCGTGCTGGCGCTTGCCGCGGCCATGCTGGCCGGCGGCGTCCTGCCGGTTTCGGCACAGGATCAGGCTGCGCCGGTCCGCACGCTGACGGTCGACGAAGCGGTCAGGCTCGCCGTCGAGCAGAACCTCGGCATCCAGATCGAGCGGATCAACCCGCAAATCGGGGACGTCGCCGTCGCCCAGGCCCGCAGCTACTGGGTCCCGACCGTGTCGACGACCCTGCAGAACAATTCGCAGAACACTCCGTCGAGCAGCTTCCTCTCGGGTGGCCAGGCCAAGATCACCGACACCCGATTCACCTCGCAGTTCGGCGTCAGCCAGCTCCTGCCGACGGGCGCGAGCTACTCGCTCGCCTGGAACAGTGCCCGCTCCACCTCGACGAACCTCTTCACGAACTTCGACCCGCTCCTCAGCTCCAACGTCGCCTTCAACATCACGCAGCCGCTGCTCCGCGGCCGCACGATCGACTCGTACCGGCAGCAGCTCCAGACCAGCCGCAAGGATCGCGAGGCGGCTGACGTCTCCCTCCGATCGACCGTGGCGGTCACGACGCGCAACGTGAAGAACGCGTATTGGGACCTGGCCTACGCCCGCGAGAACCTGCAGGCGGTGCAGAAGTCGCTGGACCTCGCGAAGCGGGCGCTCGCCGACAACGAGAAGCGCGTGCAGATCGGCACCATGGCGCCCATCGACATCGTGGAGGCCCAGTCCGAAGTGGCACGCAACGAGGAGTCGGTGATCGTCGCCGAGGCGGCGATCAAGCAGGCGGAGGATCGGCTGCGGGCGCTGATCCTGAATCCGTCCTCGCCGGACTTCTGGACCACGTCGCTCCAGCCGAGTGAGCCGATGCCCTTCCAGCCGGTCACGGTGGATGTGGACAGCGCCATCCGCCGCGCCGTCGCGAGCCGGACCGACGTGCAGCTCGCGAAGAACAGCCTCGAGAAGAGCGACATCAACTTGAAGTACTTCCGCTCGCAGGTGCTGCCGGACATCAGCGCGACCGTCGCGTACCAGTCCAACGCCGTCGGCGGCTCGCAGCTCTCGCCCCTCACCAGCTTCACCGGACCGGCCGGCCCGCGCTCGATCGTGGCGCAGCGAGGCTACGGCACGGTGCTGGGCGACGTGTTCTCGAGCGCCTATCCGACGTGGACCTTCGGCGTGACGATGTCGTATCCGATCGGCGGCAGCACGCAGGACACGAACCTGGCCCGCGCCAAGCTGCAGTACTCGCAGGCCGAGGCGCAGCTGAAGAACCTCGAGATGCAGATCGGCACGCAGGTGCGTGACGCCGCCCGCCAGGTGGTGACGAATGCAAAGCGGGTCGACAGCGCACGCGCGGCGCGCGACCTCGCCGAGCAGCGGCTCGCTGCCGAGGAGAAGAAGTTCGCCGCCGGCATCCAGACCACCTTCTTCGTCTTCCAGGCACAGCGCGACCTGGCCCAGGCGCGCACCAACGAGATCAAGGCGATCGCCGACTACAACAAGTCGGTCGTGGACTTCGAGGCCATCCAGGACACCTCGCTGAGCGGCAACGTCGTCATCACCTCCGCAGCACAGGGAACGAGATAGCGCCCGATCCGACGTCGGAACTGAGAAGTCAGAACTCAGAAGCTTGAAGCCCGGCGCGGCCTCGCGGCGTTCGCTTCCGACTTCTGAGTTCTCAGTGCTGGCTTCCCCGGTGAAGTACACTCCCAGCGTGCCGGCGCTCTCGGTCACCATCATCACGAAGAACGAGGAAGCGGACATCGCCGAGGCGATTGCGTCCGTCGCGTGGGCGGACGAGATCCTCGTCGTGGATTCGCAGAGCACGGATCGCACGGTGGATCTGGCGCGTGCGGCCTCGCCCCGCGTGGTGGTGATCTCGCGGGAGTGGCCCGGCTACATCGCCCAGAAGAACTTCGCCGCCTCACGGGCCTCGAACGACTGGATTCTGTCGCTGGACGCGGATGAGCGCGTCACGCCCGAACTCGCTGCGCACATCCGTGCAACGCTGGAGGCGCCGGCGCACGCAGCCTATGAGATGCCGCGCATCACGTGGCACCTGGGCCGGTGGATCGACGCGACGGACTGGTATCCGGACTACCAGACCCGCCTTTACGATCGGACACGCGCTCGCTGGTCCGGGCAGTACGTGCACGAAGCCGTGACAGTCGACGGGTCGCGCGGACGGCTCACCGGTCGACTGCAGCACTTCGCCTACCAGGACATCTCCGACCACCTCGACACCATCGATCGGTACACGACCCTCGCCGCTCGCCAGATGTTCGAGGCCGGACGTCGCGCCTCCGCTGGGGCGCTGCTCCTGCACGGCCCGTTCGCGTTCCTCCGCAACTACGTCGCACGCGGCGGCTTCCGCCTTGGCGCGGCCGGCATCATCATCTCGATGATGAACAGCTACTACGTGTTCCTGAAGTACGCGAAGCTGTGGGCGCTTCAGGCCGCACCATCGGCGAGGCCCGGGCGCCGCACGCCAACCTCGTAGCCACGGATGTTCTCGCTCCACATCGATACGGCGCGCAGCTGGCGCGGGGGACAGAACCAGGTCCTGCTGACGGTGAATGGCCTCCGCGCGATCGGCCATCGGACCGCGCTCGTGGCCCACCCGGACGGCGAACTGCGCAAGCGGGTGAGTGAAGGGCTGGAGCTGATTCCGATCGCGCCACGTTCCGAGGTGGACCTCACGGCTGGCTGGCGGCTCGCGCGCGTCATCCGCCGCCTCGGCCCGGACGTCATCCAGGCGCACGACCCGCACGCGGTGGCCATGGCCGGCATGGCGCTGTCACTTGGCGCCGCCTCGCGATCGCGCGAGGGGCGCCGCTCCCCCGCGCTGATCGCGACCCGCCGGGTGGACTTCCACCTCAAGCCGAATGCGCTCTCGCGGTGGAAGTATCGGCAGGTCGACTGCTTCATTGCCGCGTCCGAGGCGATTCGACAGATGCTCATCGGCGACGGCATCGAGCCCGCGCGCGTCGTGACGGTGCACGAGGGGATCGACGTGGACCGGATCGATGCGACGCCTGCCGTGAACGTGCATGAGGCGCTCTGGCTGCCGCATCACGCGCCGCTCGTCGGCAACGTCGCGGCACTCGTGCCGCACAAGGGACAGCGGTACTTCATCGAAGCCGCTCATCTCGTGGTGCAGAAGATGCCCGACGTACGGTTCGTCATCTTCGGCGAGGGCGAACTGCGCGAGCACCTGGAACACCTCGTGCGCGAGCATCACCTCGAGAAGCACGTGCTGCTGCCCGGCTTCCGCACGGACATCATCGGCTGCATCAAGGGGCTGGATCTGTTCGTCATGAGTTCGGTCACCGAAGGGCTCGGCACATCGAGCCTCGACGCGATGGCCTGCCGCAAGGCGATCGTCGGCACGAGCGCCGGTGGCATCCCCGAAGTGGTGGCGCACGGCAGGACCGGCTTGATCGTGCCTCCTCGCGACCCGCAGTCACTCGCCGACGCGATCCTGCAGCTCGTGCGCGACGAACGGCTCCGGCAGCACATGGCCGATGCTGGCTATGCGCGTGTCCGCGAGCAGTTCACTGTGGAGCGGATGGTCGCCGAGACCGCTGCGGTGTACGCGCGGCTGGCCGGACGACCGCACATGGCGGAGTTCCGAACCTAGAACTCAGAATTCAGAACTCAGAAGGCTGAACCGGAATACCTCGCGGGGTCGCGGTGTGCGAAACCTGAAGCCTCCGGCGTCAGTCCACCGCCTATCGCCCATCGCCCATCGCCCATTGTCCGTGGCCTCGTCCGAGCGCCTGAAGCCCGGAGCCCGGAGCCCCGAACGGTCCCCCTCAGGGCACCTGACGGAGCCGTCGCGTGCGATGGCGGTACTGGAATGTGCCGTGGGTGGTGCACACGAAGTAATCCCACTGCTCGGCGTGCCGTTCGCTGACGCCACCGACATGGCTGTGGCTGTAGTGCAGCGAGCCATCGCACTGTGGGCATCGCGTCTGCGGTGGTGAAAGCGGCGGATGGGTGGTCACGTAGCGCTCGTGCGCTTTCGCCTTGGTGAGCGGCCGCGCGGCGGCAACCGCGACACTGCGATCGGGTGAGGCGCTGGATATCGGGTTCCCGCGAACGGTCGACGTCAGCACGTCCACAGGCACCGGCTTCATGAACACGGCGTCGGCTCCGCGCTCATGGAACCGTTGCTGCTCCTCAGCGCCATCGGTCGCAATGGCCACGATCCGGAGCCCTGCCGTCTCGGCGTCGTTCTTCAGCAGCGAGCAGAGCTGCAGCCCGTTGATGTACGGCAGGCGTGCGTCGAGCACGACAGCGTGCGGCTTGAGCGCGTGAATCTGAACCAGCGCTTCGCGGCCATCCCCAGCCTCATGAACCGTGAGTCCGGCGGCCGTGAGCGACCGCTTATAGGTCTCGCGGGCAACATCATCGGCGTCGACGACCAGCACCGTGAAGGCGCCCGCGGTCGAACCTGGCATGGGCGCAGTGCGATCTGGCATCAGACCCTCTTCAACACACCGGGGTTCACGAGAGCGGCGCGTCGACGTGGCGCGCGGTCGAACGGCTCGTAACCGTCCTGCGGATGTCCGCGCACGAGGGTAGCGCAGGACCGGCACGAACCTATCTCAGCCTTGCCTCTTTATGCGAGGCACACGCGGTCGCTGCCGCGGCTTGCAGACCGCCTTCAACGGGCACTGCGTGCTGCCCCGCGGCGTCCCGAATCCGCAGGCGTTCATCATGCCCAGATGGCAGACCGAGAAGTCGTACTTCACGGGATCGGCAGGATCGAGCGTGCGCAGCGCGGCGGTGATGTCCTGGGCCATCGCCCAACCCGGGCTGGTGTGCCTCGTCAGCTGCAGGCACCGACCGACCCGGATCACATGCGTGTCGAGCGGGACGATCAACCGGGACGCAGGCACGCGCGACCACGCGCCAAGGTCGAGCGCGTCGTGCCGGACCATCCAGCGCATGAAGAGGTTCAGCCGCTTGCACGCGCTGCCTGCCGACGGCTTCGGGAAGAAGTACGCCACACCAGGACGGGCGGCCACCGTGCCGTAGGCAGCGCCGAGATCCAGGGCCATCGCCCGGGCCGAGAAGCTGTCGAGCGCATCGCGCACATCGTCGCCGCCTGGGTCCCCCGCGGCGAAGAACCCTTCGATAGATCCCGCCTGCTCCAGCATCTGCCGCAGGACCCACAGCAAGCCGACGATGTCGACGCCGCGGATCCAGCGGTGCACGAAGTCCTGCAGCGGCGCGGCGTCACGAGCTGGATCGAAGCCGCGGACGAATGCCGCAGGCTCGGGGCCGAGCACGGTCGCCACCCGCTCAATCGACTGCATGACGCTCGCAACACGACCAAACGCCAGGCCCGCCGCACAGAAGCCGACGATCTCCTGGTCCGCCGGCCGCGCATACCGCCGCACGATCTGGATGGGATCCGTGGCGGAATCGGGCGCGTTGAAGCTGGTGTACAGCTGGTCCAGCGTCGGCTTCAACAGCACGGCGCGCCCCGGCGCCTGCTTCGAGCGGCTCTCACTCACGCCCAGTCGCCCGATCTGCGATTCGTCACTGGCCCTTCAATCGGCAATCTGCAATCGCACATCTGCAATTTCACCGTTCCCTCGCTATGATTTTCGCATGCGACGCATCTTCGGCCGGGTGGTGATCGCTGTCCTGCTGCTGGTGCTCGCAGTGGGTGGCGCACTGTACCTGTATCTGCGGCAATCACTCCCGGACTACGACGGCGACGCGACAGTCCAGGGGCTCTCGGGCGACGTCGACATCGTGCGCGACGCGCACGCGATCCCGCACATCTTCGCCTCGACCAGGCGCGACGGGCTCTTCGGGCTCGGCTACGTCCACGCGCAGGACCGTTTGTGGCAGATGGAGTTCCAGCGCCGCATCGGGCATGGTCGTCTGTCCGAGGTCTTTGGCACGGCAACCATTCCGCAGGACCGCTTCCTTCGGACGGTCGGGTTCGCACGCGCGGCTCGCAGCGCCTGGGAACATCTCCCAGAAGACACGAAGGTCGACATCAACGCCTACGTGGCCGGCATCAACGCGTTCATCGGCACCCACCACGGCCGGCAGCTCCCGCCGGAGTTCACGCTGCTCCGGTTCGAGCCGGAACCGTTCACCGGCGTGGATGTTGTCGTGTGGGTCAAGATGATGGCCTGGGATCTCAGCTCCAACTACTCGTCGGAGCTGGTGCGGCACGACCTGATCGCGAAGCTGGGAGCCGCACGTGTCGAGGAACTGCTGCCGCCCTATCCTGCCGACGGCCTGAGCATCCTGAACGATCAGGCGCACGCCGCGCCGGCCAGCCCGCACGCCCTCACGCCGCCCATCACGACGTCGTCATCTGCGTGGCCGCTGCTGGAAGGACCACTCCGCCAGGGGCATCCGCAGGTGGCAGACCTGCTGCTGGGCGGCGCCCACCAGGAGGCGATCGGCTCGAACAACTGGGTGGTCGACGGCACCCTTACGGCAACCGGCGCACCGATGCTCGCGAACGATCCGCACCTTGCGGCGCACGCGCCGTCCATCTGGTACCTCGCGCACGTCTCAGCCGGGGACTTCGACATCATCGGTGCCACGCTGCCCGGCACGCCTGCCGTCGCCCTCGGCCGCAACAAGTACATCGCGTGGGGCGCGACGAACGTCGCCGCCGACGTCCAGGATCTCTACCGCGAGACGCTCGACCCCACCGGGCGCTTTGCCGAGTTCAGGGGCCAGCAGGAGCCGATCGCGGTGATCAAGGAGACGATCGCCGTCAAGGGCCAGGCTCCGGTCCTCGTCGACGTCCGCATCACGCGGCATGGTCCGCTCATCTCGGATGCCATCAACGCGAACAACGCCGCCGCCGTGCCCCCCTCGCCTGCGGCGCCGCTCGAGCCGCTCGCGTTCCGCTGGACGGCACTCGACGCGGAAGACCTGACCATCGCGGCTTACATGCGCATGAACGAGGCGCGCAGCTGGGCTGATGTCACGACGGCGCTGAAGGACTACGTCACGCCCTCGCAGAACTTCGTGTTCGCCACGACCGACGGACACATCGGCTACTACGCGCCAGGACGCATCCCGATTCGCGCGGCGGGCCATGGCCTGCAGCCTGCCGACGGCTCGTCTGGCGACGCCGAGTGGACCGGCTATGTCCCGTTCGAGCAGCTTCCGCACACGTACGACCCGCCGTCGCACATGATCGTGACGGCGAACAACAGGCCCTCCGCCGCAGCGGATGCGCCCATGATCGGGAGCGACTACCCCAATCCGTATCGGGCCCAGCGCATCACCGACCTGCTCAGCGAGGTCGCGGCCGCGCGCAAGCTCACGCCGAACGACTTCGCGCGCATCCAGGGCGACACCGTCTCGCTGCACGCACGCGACCTGCTGCCGCGCCTGCTCGCGCACGTTCGTCCAACATCGACGGTCGACCGGCAGGCGGTCGACATGCTCCGGAACTGGGACGACGACATGCGGGGCGACTCGGCGGCGGCCGCCATCTACGAAGCCTGGTTCCTGCGGCTGGCGCCGTCGATCGTGGGAGACGAACTCGGCCCGCTGACCGCGTCCTACGAAGGCCGCTTCTCGGGCGTGACGCGCTTCATCGAGGCGAGCCTCGACACGAACTCCCCGTGGTGTGACAACGTCACCAGCCCAGCTCGCGAGAGCTGCGACGATGCGGTGACGACCGCGCTGCATACAGCAGTCGAGCAGTTGTCCGAACGGATGGGGCGCGAGCTCCCGCGGTGGCGCTGGGATGCGGTGCACTCGGCGATCTTCCCGCACCAGGGGCTCGACTCGGTGCGCGTCTTCCGTCCCTTCATCAGCCGTTCGATTCCGTCCGCCGGCGACTGGAGCACGGTCAACGTCGGGGCGGTCGCGGCCGACGCCCCGTTCGAGCAGCACTCGGTCCCGAGCTACCGCGGCATCTTCGACCTCTCACCAGCCAACGACAGCCGGATCGTCGACGCGATGGGGTCATCCGGCCACTTCCTGTCGCGGCACTACGACGATTACCTGCCCGACTGGCGCGCCGTCCGCGCCTTCCCCGCGACGATGGACCGGCTCACGGTCGAGAAGAACTCGATCGGGCGGCTGAGGTTACGGGCGAAATGAGACAGAGAGAACTTGGTGAGTTGGAGAGTTGGTGAGTTGGTGAGTTGGTGAGTTGGAGAGTTGGTGAGTTGGTGAGTTGGTGGGGACGGTGTAAGGCAACAAGGCTCATTGCTGTCGTGCCTTGCAGCGATTCTCAGCGCCTGCTTCAAGGGCTCCACCATGGAGAACACGGTTCAGCACGGTTCCCGGTCGAATTGGAGTGACCTCCGTGTGGTCCGTGTCCTCCGTGTTCGTTCCGCTAGAACCTCGTGATTGGCGTGCCTGCCTTGCAGAGCGGGCAGTCGGCGGTGCGGTAATTCTCGGGCGCCTTGAACTCGGCGAGCGCGATGTTCGGCACGCCGAGGTCCACGAGCGCCTCCATGCGGTCGCAGATCTCGACCGTCGCGACGACCGTCCCGCCAGCCTCGCGCACGAGCGCCGCACATTTCGCGAACGTCTCACCCGTGTTCCGCACGTCGTCTGCCAGCAGCACGCGCTTGCCCGCAAGCGAGCGACGGTAGAACTCGCGCATCGCGAGCCCTGACGGCTCGAGGTGGAACGGCGCGAAGAGGCACGGTGGGTGCGTGAGACTGCGCCGGCTGTCGAGCAGCCCCGCAATCGTGTGCGCCAGGAGCGCCCCACCGGTCGCCGGACCCGCCACCACCTCGATCTGCTGCATCAGCTCACCCGGCATCAGGTCCAGCAGGTCCTGCGCGAAGCGCCAGATCGTCGACGGCTGCCTGAATAGCCCATGCGGATTCACGTACACGGGCCCGTGATAGCCGTTGCCGAAGTCGAAGTGGCCGTTCTCCATCAGGACCTCGGCGCTGCGCAGGTCCTTCAGGGCTTTCTCACGAAGTTCAGCTTTCTTGTCCACAGCCATTCACCAACTCACGAATGCACCAACATCTGCGGTATTTGGAGTGCGTTTCAACATGCCAGAGCGCCACTGCGGAGTGCACGGAGCTCGCGGAGATCCTCTGGGAAACACTGGGTGGTGGAGAGTTCTGCAGCTCCGTGTTCTCAGTGATCTCCGTGGTGGAGCTTCTCGAAACCGGCTCTCAGATCGAGAGGCCGACGACCGGGTTGCTGTACACCGTGCGCCCGCCCACAATCGTTGCCGCCACGCCGCCGCGCAGCTCCCAGCCATCGAACGGCGTGTTCTTCGACCTGGACTTCATCGCCTTCGCGTCGACCTTGACGAGCAGGTCTGGCGCGAGGATCGTCAGGTCGGCAGGGGCACCCTCGGTAATCGAGCCGCCAGGCACCCGAAGGATGCGAGCCGGGTTGACCGAGAGCAGCTCGATCAGCCGCGAGAACGTGATGAGCCCCGGGTGGACGAGCCGGTCGAAACAGAGCGACACGCAGGTCTCCAGCCCCGTGATGCCGAACGGCGCGCGATCGAACTCCACGTGCTTCTCGTCGTAGTGGTGCGGCGCGTGATCCGTGGCGATCACGTCGACGCTGCCATCGACGATCCCCTGGAGCATGGCGTCGCGGTCCGCGGTTTCGCGAAGCGGCGGGTTCATCTTCGTGTTCGTGTCGTACGGCACCGGTGCCGCCAGCATCTCGTCCGTCAGGATGAAGTGATGGGGCGCGACCTCACAGGTGACGTTCGCGCCGCGCGCCTTGCCGACCCGTACGGCATCGAGCGTCTGCCGCGCGCTCATGTGGGCGATGTGGACGCGGCCGCCCGTCAGTTCGGCCAGCGCGATGTCGCGCTGGGCCATGATCGACTCGGCTTCCCCGGGAATGCCCCGCAGCCCGAGCTTCGAGGCGACGAGCCCTTCGTGTGCCACGCCGTCGCCCTTCAGTGACGGATCCTCGCAGTGCTCGATGACCGGCATGTCGAACAACTTCGTGTACTCGAGCGCGCGCCGCGCAAGCAGCGCCGTTCGAATCGGATGCCCATCGTCGGTCACCGCGACGCAGCCAGCGTCCTTGAGTTCGCCGAGCTCCGCCATCTGCTCGCCCTTCTGCCCGATCGAGACGGCGCCGATTGGGTAGACGCGAGCGAGCTTCGCCTCGGCCGCCTTCTTGAGGATGTACTGCGTGACGCCGGCGTTGTCGTTCACCGGCGAGGTGTTCGGCATGCAGGCGACCGCCGTGAAGCCGCCGACGACCGCTGAGAGCGTGCCGGTGGCGACCGTCTCCTTGTGCTCCTGCCCGGGCTCGCGCAGGTGCACGTGCATGTCGATGAGGCCTGGCGTGATCACCAGGTTCGAGGGGATCGACACCACCTCGGTCCCTTCGCCTGCCTGCAGGTTGGCGCCGACCTGCGCGATGCGGTCGCCGTCGATGAGGATGTCATAGAGACCGTCGCGTCCGTTGGCGGGGTCAACAACCCGCGCGCCCTTAAGCAGCCGTTTCATGTTCCACTCCGCCGGCCAGTAGATAGAGCACCGCCATCCGGACGGCCACGCCGTTGGCGACCTGCTCGAGAATCACCGAGTACGGACCATCGGCGACCTCGGAGGCGATCTCGACACCACGGTTCATGGGACCGGGGTGCATGACGATGACGTCGGGCTTCGCGAGCCGGATGCGCGCCTCGGTGAGCCCGAACAGGGTGAAGTACTCGCGCAGCGAGGGGAAGAAGCCACCCTGCATCCGCTCCTGCTGGATGCGGAGCATCATCACCACATCCGCATCCTGCACTGCCTCTTCGATCCGCGCCGAGACGGTGACACCGAGCTGCTCGATGCCTCGCGGCACCAGCGTCGGCGGCCCGCTCACGAACACGCGCGCGCCAAGCTTGGTCAGCAGCAGCACGTTCGACCGCAGCACACGGGAGTGCAGCAGGTCGCCGACGATGGCCACCTTGAGGCCGGCGAGATCGGGCTTGTGCTGCTGGATGGTGAACGCGTCGAGGAGGGCCTGTGTCGGATGCTCGTGCAGGCCGTCGCCGGCGTTGATGATGCGCGAGCGGCAGATGCGTGACAGCAGGTGACAGGCGCCGGACGAGGCGTGGCGCACCACGATCATGTCGGGCGACATCGCCTCGATGTTCATCGCGGTGTCCGCAAGCGTCTCGCCCTTGAGGACGCTCGACGCCGCGACCGCGATGTTGAGCGTGTCCGCGCTGAGGCGCTTCTCCGCGATCTCGAACGACGTGCGCGTGCGCGTGCTGGGCTCGTAGAACAGGTTGACGACCGTCTTGCCCCGCAGCGTCGGCACCTTCTTGATGGGCCGTTCGCCGATTTCGCGCATCGCGCGCGCCGTCTCGAGCACGCGGTAGATTTCATCCGCGGAGAGGTCGTCGATGCCGAGCAGATCCTTCTTCATTCCTGGATCTCCACTTCGTCCTCGCCGTCGACCTCGACCAGGTGGACCTGTACGCTCTGCGAGAGCGAGGTCGGCAGGTTCTTGCCGACGTAATCCGCCTTGATCGGCAGCTCGCGGTGCCCGCGGTCCACTAGGACGACCAGCTGGATCGACTTCGGCCGCCCGAACTCCAGCAGCGCATCGAGCGCCGCCCGGATCGTCCGGCCCGTATACAGCACATCGTCCACAAGCAGGATCCGCTTGTCGTCGATGGAGAAGGTGATGTTGGTCTGGCCGACGACCGGCTGCGCGCCAATCGAGTGGCGCATCAGGTCGTCGCGATAGAGCGTGATGTCGAGCGCGCCCACCGGCACCTGCGTTCCGGTGATCTCACGCACGAGCGTGGCCAGCCGCCGCGCCAGCGGCACGCCGCGACGCTGAATGCCGACGAATGCGATCTCGTCGATGCCGCGGCTGCGCTCGACGATCTCATGGGCGATGCGGGTGAGCGTCCGGCCGATCCGGCCGGCATCGAGCACTACAGGCATGAAAGCCCCTGCCTTCCCGCCGCAGACACGTGCGGCAGCAAGCGAGAACGGGACGAGCGCGATGGGCGAGGAGCAGCGTGCGGCAGCAGCCGCGCAGGACGGGCAGGATTCGACATGGACACCTCTTCGCAACCTCACAGGGCCGCGTTAAAGAGACAGCATGGTGAGTATATCTGAAATGCTAAACGCTAAAGCGGAATGCCAAACGGCTGGCCGTCGCGATTCCAGCGAACGCGTGCTGAATCGACCGATTCGCAATCAGCATTTGGCATTTAGCGATTGGTATACTGCCCTGATGCCCTTCGACATTCCAGCCGTCGTGGTCGCGAACACGCGGCTCTCGGCTGACTACAACGTGCTGGCGCTGGCAGCGCCGGACATTGCGGCCGCAGCCACACCGGGGCAGTTCGTGATGGTGAAGGCCGCGGCTGGCAACGACCCGCTGCTGCGCAGGCCGTTCTCGCTCTTCGAAGTCCTGCGGGATGCGGAAGGGCGCGCCACAGGACTCTCGATCCTCGTCAAGCGGATCGGCCCCTCGACCCGCCTGCTCTACGACGCCAGGGTCGGTGACACCGTCGCGTGCCTCGGTCCCCTCGGGCAGCCGTTCACGCTGCTGGACCCGCCAGCAGAAGGCTGGATGGTCGCCGGCGGCGTCGGCCTCGCCCCATTCTGGACGCTCGCTGAAGCGCTCGTCGCGCGCGGCGTGAAGACCACGCTGTTCTACGGCGCACGCAAGGGCGAGGAGCTGTTCTACCTGGATTACTTCCGCCGCCTCCGCGTCGAGCTGGTGCTGACCACGGAGGATGGGAGCGTGGGCGAGAAGGGGCGCGTGATCGCCCCGCTCGAACGGCGGCTCGCCTCGCACCCGTCCGATCAGGCGATCACGCTGTATGCGTGCGGTCCCGAGGGCATGCTCGAAGCGACGGCGCACACCGCCGCGAAGTACGAACGGCACTGCGAGGTGTCGGTCGAGCGGATCATGGGTTGCGGCATGGGCGGCTGCTACAGCTGCATCGTCCCCATGAAGAGCGCAACCGGCGGCTTCCACCATGTGCGGTCGTGCATGGCCGGTCCGGTGCTCGACGCGGCGCAGATTGTGTGGGAGTGACGGTGGGGACTCGGAATTCGGGACTCGGGGCTGGGGACGCGGAGTTGGCAACTGGGAACTCGGAATTGGGGACTCGGGATTCGGAACTCGGGGCTCGGGCTGCGGACATCGACCTGTCGGTCCGGATCGGCTCGCTCACGCTGGCGAACCCGGTGATGTCGGCGAGCGGGTGCTTCGGGTACGGCGTCGAGTACGCCGGTGCCGTGGACCTGTCGTCGCTCGGTGGTGTGGTCGTCAAGGGGCTCTTCCTGAAGGAGCGCGAGGGCCATCCCGCTCCCCGGATCGTCGAGACGCCGGCCGGGATGATCAACGCGATCGGCCTGCAGGGGATCGGCGTGCACCGGTTCGTCAGCGAGAAGCTGCCGGAACTGCGTGAGCGCAAGGCGACGGTGGTCGTGAACGTGTGCGGCACGAGCGTCGAGGAGTACGCGGAGGTATCGCGCATCCTCTCGGATGCCGAAGGGGTTCACGCGATCGAGCTGAACATCTCGTGCCCGAACATCAAGGAAGGCGGCATCCAGTTCGGATGCAGCCTGATGGGTACGCACGATGTCGTCAGCGCCGTGCGCAAGGTCACCTCGCTGCCGCTGATTCCCAAGCTCACGCCGAACGTCACCGACCCCTCGTCTTTCGCACGCGCCGCTGAGGAAGCAGGGGCGGATGCGGTGTCGCTGGTCAACACGTTCCTGGCGCTCGCGATCGACGTCGAGAGCCGCCGACCGAAGATCTCGAACGGCATGGGCGGCCTGAGCGGGCCGGCCATCCGGCCAATCGCGGTCCGCATGGTCTACGAGTGCCGCCAGGCGGTGACGATCCCCGTCGTCGGCATGGGCGGCATCATGGACGCGCGCGATGCGCTCGAGTTCCTCATCGCCGGCGCAACCGCCGTGCAGGTCGGCACCGCCAACTTCGTCGACCCATTCATCTGGAACAAGATCATCGGCGGCATCGAGGACTACCTCCGCCGCCACGACATCGCCCGCGCCACCGACCTGATCGGCTCGGTCGACATGGGCAAGCACTGAAGTCCCAGATTGCCAATTGCTGATTGCTGATTGGATTCGGATTAGCGATTAGCGATTAGCGATTAGCGATTGGCAGTTGGCGATTAGCGATTAGCGATTGACGATTAGCGATTAGCACTTGCATGACTGAACTCCTCGTAGCCCTCGATGTCGACACGGTGGATGAAGCCCGCGCGCTGGCGAACACGCTGCGCGGCTGGGTGGGCGGGTTCAAGATCGGGAGCCGCCTCTTCACCGCGCACGGACCTGCCTTCGTGGAGGAACTGGTCGCGAAGGGGGACCGCGTGTTCCTCGACCTGAAGTTCCACGACATCCCGAACACCGTGGCTGGCGCGGTGGCGGCCGCGACGCGGCTCGGCGTGTGGATGGTCAACGTGCATGCGGGCGGCGGCCTCGAAATGATGCGCGCGGCACGTGCTGCGGCAGACGAGGAGGCGGCGAAGCGCTCGGCTGGCCCTCCGCTCGTCATCGCCGTCACGGTCCTCACCAGCTTCAGCCAGGAGGGGCTCGCCGCCACCGGCATCACCACGCCGATCCCGGATCAGGTGCGTCGGCTCGCGCTGCTCGCCCAGGACGCCGGCCTCGACGGTGTGGTCGCCTCCCCGCAGGAGATCACGCTCATTCGCGAAGCCTGCGATCCACGATTCGCCATCGTCACGCCCGGCATCCGCGGCGCCGGTGACGCGAAGGGTGACCAGAACCGCACCGCATCCGCCGCTGGCGCGCTCGCCGCAGGCGCGAGCTACCTTGTCGTTGGAAGGCCAATCATCGCCGCCGCCGACCCGCGCGCCGCCGCGCAGAAGATTGCAGAGGAGTGCCGGGGCTAACGGGAGGGCTGGTGGGGCAGGTAGGGCTGGTGGGGCAGGTAGGGCTGGTGGCGCAGGTAGGGCTGGTGGGGCGGGTAGGGCAGGTAGGGCTGGTAGCTGAAAGGGCTGCTGGGAAATAGACGAAGGGCCGGGTGAGCCGGGGAGACACGCGAGCGGGACATCAGTCCCACCCGCCTTGCCTGCCCTGCCCGCCCGGCCCTTTTGCTTCCCGGCCTTCCCGGCCTACTTCGCCGTGATGATGAAGTGACCGCGACGGTTCTGCGACCAGCAGGACTCGTCTTCGGTCGAGCAGAAGGGCTGTTCCTTGCCCTTGCTGATGACCGTGACGCGGCTGGCGGGCACTCCGAGGCTCACCAGGTAATCCTTCACCGCGTTCGCACGGCGGGTGCCGAGGGCGAGGTTGTACTCCGCGCTGCCGCGTGAGTCGCAGTGCCCTTCGACGGTGATCGCGGTGCTGCCCCAGCGCTTCAGCCAGTCTGCGTTCTTCGACAGCGAAGCCTTCGCATCGTCGCGAATCGTCGACTCGTCGAGATCGAAGAAGACGTCACCCAGCGGACGCTCGGCGTTGAGCTGATCGAGCGACTTCTGCGCGAAGATCTCGTCCTCGCTCAGCTGCCGCGGCGGTGGCGGTGGTGGCGGCGGTGGTGGTGGCGGCGGCGGTGGCGGTGGAGCCGGAGCAGCCGGTGGCGGTGGTGGCGGCGCGGGCGCCGGCGGTGGAACCTTCTTGGCGCACGCGCCCACGGTCATCACCGTGGTCAGCGCCAGTGCTGTCATCCAAACGTGCTTCCGGGTCATCGTCACACTCCTCGGGTGGAGAGTCCGCAGCTTACAAAGCGTACGCGCGGGTGTCAATTCTTCACAAGACTACAATGACGTGCGATGGACCACTTGCTGCGTGCGACGGCCCTCGCGGAACAACGTCATTTCTGGTTTCGCGGCTTTCGTGCGTTCGTGACGCCGCTGCTCGATCGGGCCGCGGCCGGTCGCCGCAACCTGCGCTTGATCGATTGCGGGTGCGGAACGGGCAACAACCTTGGACTTCTAGGACGTTACGGCCAGGCGTTCGGATTCGACCTCACGGCGAGCGGCCTCGCGTTCGGCCGAGAAGCCGGACGTACCCGCCTCGCGCGCGCCTCGATCGGCGCCATCCCCTTTCGGGATGCCTCCTTCGATATCGTCACGTCGTTCGATGTCCTGTATTCCCTGCCCGACGTCGTCGAGCACGCGGCTGCGCGTGAACTGTACCGCATTGCGAAGCCGGGCGCCTCATTGATCGTCAATGTCGCGGCGATGGAGATGCTGCGCGGGGATCATTCGGTGCTCAGCCACGAGCTCCGGCGGTACAGCCGGCAGAGCCTCGCAGGGCTCCTGACCGGCGCCGGGTTCGAGATCGAACGCATCACCTACACCAACGCAGTCCTCTTCCCGCCCATGGCGGCGGCGCGGGCGCTGCAACGGATGCGCGGCCTCTCCGCCGAGCAGGAGGCGGACCAGGAGATCAGCGTCCCCGCGGCACCGGTGAACGCCGTGCTGACCGCCGCCCTGATGCTCGAAAGCCTCTGGCTGCGCGCGGGCGTGAACAACCCGTTCGGCAGCTCCCTGCTCTGCCTTGCCAGGAAGCCTCAGCGGGTGTGACGCTAGCGAGAGGCGGGGGCGGACAGCGCCGCGAGTGCAACGCGGGGTGCGTCCCATCCCGGGCGAAGATCGGCTGCCCGCCGCCAGTGATGCTCGGCCAGCGAGAGGTCATGGAGCGCCCGGCAGGAGAGCCCGAGCTCGTAGTGCGCGCCAGCCCAGTCCGGTTCACGCTCGAGGGCCGACCGGAGGACGTCGACCGACTCACGCAGCCGATTGAGCTGTCGCAGGCAGACGCCGAGCTCCTTGAGCGGCGCGGACCAGTTCGGGGCACGATGGTGCACCGCTTCGAACGCCTCGAGCGCGCCAGCGTCGTCGCCCACTGCGCGCCGGGATAAACCCACCTCGTACCACAGCGTCCGCTCTGTGCACCCCAACTCCGCTGCGCGGACCAGCTGTGTGATGGCGTCGTTGCATTGGCCGAGACGCCGCAACCGGATCCCAAGCTCGAAGCAAGGGGCCTCCCATTGAGGCGCGAGGGCGATGGCCCGTTCGAAGTCAGCAAGGCCTGCTGCGTCGCCATGCAGGCGGCTGCGAACCAGCGCGAGGACGTGGTGGGCAGCCGCTGACGCCGGATCCACGGCGACGGCCCGCTCGAGCAACGCGAGCGCAGCCACGTCGTTGCCCTGATGGTACCTGATGGCGCCCAGCTCCAGAAGCGGCCAGCCCCAGTCGGGATCGCGCGCAATCGCACGCTCGAACCACGACACCGCGGCCGCAGGCCCCTCGGCGCGAGCTGCCACAAGGCCGCGACTGTAGTACGGCGGTGCCCAGTCAGGGTCGATCTCCATCGCCCGTTCGAAGGACGCCGTGGCCCCACGATCGTCTCCGAGCGCGACGCGTGCCTGGCCCAGGTCGTAGTGCGCGTGGAGGTGACCTGGTGACAGGCCAACGGCTCGCTCGAACCACGGTATCGCGGCTGCCGCGCCCTCCAGACGACCCTTGACCAGGCCGAGCACATGGCAGGGCGCATCCCACGCCGGTTCGAGCGCGATCGCTCGTTCCAACTGCGTGACGGCGTTGCTGTCGTCCCCGCTGTGGTAGCTGAGACGACCGAGTTCATACCATGCGACGGCACACTGCGGATTGAGGCGCGCCGCCTCTGCGAACAGCGGCGCGGCGACATCGTCCTGGCCGAGATGCAGCGCGACGCGTGCGCGCTCCAAGAGTGGCTGGTCCCACGCGGGCGCAAGGCCATGCGCGTCCTGAAGGTATCGATCCGCATCCTCCCACCGGTCGCGCTCCATCAGGTGTACAGCAATCCGGACGAGCACCTCGGCATCGCCAGCTGCGTCCTCCGCGGCGAGCCGAATCTGCTCCTCGGCACGCTCCGGATCTCCTTCCATCTCGTAGGTGCTCGCCATGCCGAGGTGACGCATGCGCCAGCCACGCGACAGGCGCGCCCGCAATGGTGGCCCCGCGTGCGCGTCGTCGGCACCGAGCGAGGCGTGGAACGCGGCGAGGTCGACCGTCTCGTCGCAGAACGCGTCGATCGCATCGCGTGCCGCGGCGTCGAGCGTCGAGGGGAAGACGACGCCCATCCCTGACGGACAGCGGGTCAGGATGCGGCGCTCGTGGCTCGCCGGGATCGGAAGCTTCTTGAACGCGTCGACCATGTGCCAGTGCAGCACATCGTGGAAGACGAACACGCATGACGGTGACGCGTGCGGCAGGGCACCAGCGAAGTCGCGTGTCAGCTGTTCGTTGGCATGGAAACCGTCGATCAACACGAGATCGAGCGGTTCACCGCCGAACTCGGTCGCCACCACCTGCGCGACGTCCCTCGGAGACAAGGCGTCGACCACGCGGACGGACAGGTGCTCCTCCGAGGCGATCTGCATCGTCAGCGACGCGCCGAGTCCGGCGGCGCTGCCCTCCAGCCCGGCATCCATCGCAACAATGACTGACTCCGGGAGGATCATCCCCAGCGCGATCGCACTCCAGCCGAACGCGTTCCCGACGATCAGGATGCGGCGCGGTCGGTACGCACCTTCGCACAGCCCTTCGAGGAAGTGGATCTCCTGCGGCGCGAGCCCACCTCCGACGTTCATCGTCTCGCCGTTCGCGCGCTGGAAATGCGTGAAGGGGCAATCCGGGTCGTCGAAGTACCGCGGGTTCAGGCCTGTCCGTGCGAGGAATCCGTGCCGTCGGTACGCTTTGAGCAGTCGGGCGAGCAGCATGGTCCTACCGGGCTTGAGGATCGTGGGTGCGAGGCGGCATCAGAAGTTCTTGCCGCGGTACATGTTGCACTGGGCACAGACGTCGATCGGCGTACCGCCTGGCTTGAGGCCATCGAGCAGGCGACGGTACCCGGGCCCGTTCCAGATCTCCTCGAACGTATGGGTGTTCAGGTTGCCAACGGGGAAACGCTTCGCCATCTGGCAGCACGGGTACACGTTGCCGTTGTCGCCGACCTCCACCCATCTGAACGGCTGCGTGCAGAGAAGCTCGTTCCTGCGCAGCGCCTGCGCCGCCGCAGAGATTTCTGCCGGGATCGCTGGCGCGTGTTCATCGAGTTCCGGGAACGCTTCGGGCAGCCAGAGCGGCACGCCGAGGGCGGCGGCCCTGCGCTTCACCTCACGGAAGATCGGGAGGATCTCGTCACGGGGGACACAATCCAGGTGGTTTTCAGGGCGACCCAGCGGGTTGTAGAACGTGTTAGACGGGTTCAGGTGAACCATGTAGAGCTTCGCGCCGTGCTGCGCCGCGAAGTCGACGATGTCCGGCAACCCGTGACGGTTGCTCTTCATGCATACGGCGTTGAAGACCAGCTCCGCTCGTCGTCCGTGCTTTGCAATGCAGTCCGCGATCGTCGCCACGTGCTTCGAGAATCGCGCCCACGGGAAGCCTCTCACGTGCTCGAACCCTTCCGGGTCGGCGGACTCCATCGAGACGATGACGCGGCGTGCGAGGTCTTCACCGAAGATCGTCTCCCACAGTTCGCGCTTGCCGTTCGTGCCGTTCGTGACGAATTCGACCTGGTTCCACCCCATCTGCTTCGCCACCCGCAGATAGGCGACGAAGTCCTTGAGGATCGTGTTCTCGCCGAAGTCGCTGATGAGGAACTCCTGGAACTGCTTCGGGTCGAAGCCGGCGAGGTACTTGCGGAACTGGGCCAGACCGAGATCGCGATAGACGCTCGGGTCGGTGTCGCGCGGGCAGTGCTGACACACGAGATTGCAGCGCGTGGTCAGCCCGACCTGCAGCTTGTTGAACAAGCGGCTGACGAGCAGGTCGTGGCATTGCCACGAGTCGTGCGGCCCTGTGTACGCAACCGTGGTGGACGGATCGAACAGCCCGAGTGACTCCAGTTGCTGGAGGATCTCCGCGACGTAGACACTCGCGATGATCAGGCGGTCGTACACGAGCTCCGCGAGGGTCGCCGGAGCGACGACCGGCCTGTCGTTGAGCACCGCGCCCCACCGGCTGGCATTCCCATCGACGAACGCAACGACGTCGATCTCGGGCCGAAGGTGCGCGACGAACTCCTGCGCGCATCGGCCGGTGCCCCAGACGACCAGCCGGCACGATTCGGCTCGTCCCTCGTCATGCACACGCCGATCGACCTGTGCATGCAACGGCTCGTGATCAGGGGTACCGCAGGACGTCTCGACCGCAGTGATTGTGTGACGCATCTCATCTGTTCCTTGTAATTCACGAGCGCGTCAGCCCACCGCGTACTGCTCTGTTGTCGTTCTCCCGACGCACCAAGCGTCGTCCCTGCGATAACTCAGCCGCGCGACTGACGGTGCACGCGCGGCACTCACGGGCATTCTCGGTATGTGCGATGAGGAGGTGAACGCTCTGGCCGTACTGGGAGCAAGCGACCGGCCAGTCCGCCGCAGTGCTTGCGCGGCGAGTCCGCGAACGCGCACGGCGGCACGCGCGCACGGCCGCACGCGGAAGGCGCGGCTGACGTCAGCGGCTCAGCCGCGCGAGGGGAAAGGAAGACGCGTCGGCTCGACTCTTTGCCGGCCGCTGAGGTCACGTGACCTTCGTGAGCGCCGATCTCCGCCAGCCAAAGGTCGCCCTGGCCCGGGCATCCAGGTGAGAGCGATTAGCTGAACCCTGCGAAACGCTCCAGCCTACGAGACGGGCGTGAGCGAGCACTCGTACAGCTTCAGGCCGAGCTTGCGCCGGTCCTGCGAGCGCCACTTCTTCTCGGCGGGCACGTAGTAGTGGCTGCTCTCGATCGTCAGCTCCGTCTCGGGCTGCGTGAGCAGTGCCTGCGGGATGAGGACCGTCTTCGTGAACGTGCGGTCCACGTCGAAGGCGGCGACGGTGGCACTGCCCGCCTTCACGCTGACGTGCGAGGTGGAGGCCTCCTCGATCTCGCCACGGAGCGTCAGCGCCAGGGCGTGCCCCTCCGCTCGCACGCGGATCGCGGAGCGATCGGTCGACCATCGCCACAACGCCCCGGTCCGCGGGTTGTATTCCTGCTCGTTCCAGCCGTTGCCGAAGCCGTAGATGACGCGTCCCGTCGGTTGCGCGTCGAACTGCTCGATGGCCAACTGGCGATTGTCCGACTCGATCGTCACCTGCGCGTAGTCGCCGGACGCGCCGGTGGACGCCAGCGGAATGAACCGCAGGAAGAACCCTGGCGCGACGACGTCGTCCAGCACGAGCTGACCATCAACCCTCACGCGCAGCGTCGCGTTGGGACCGGCGTCAGCCAGGTTGCGCCCGCCGACCATCAGCGTCGCCGGCTGCGCGTAGCGACGGATCCAGCCGGAGATCGGCGCGTACCCAGGCCCCTTACCGTCCTCGCGCGCAGTGCCGGCCGTTTCGGGCGTCAACGCCCACCCTTCGCCCAGGTACCAATCCGGCTGCTCGATGACGTGCCAGTCCATCTCGTTCGGACGCGCGCCACCGAGCAGAATCGTCGGGGTGAACGGCCAGCGGTAGAGGACCGGCCGACGGTGATACTTGAACAGCGCGAGGTCGCTGCGCGGCGGATCGGCAATGAACCACACCGGCTCGCGACCACCGGCATTCCAGTACTTCACCACCTCGAGCCACTCGTGCTTCGGCGGCGTTGACAGCCGCTGCGCGAACTGCGGCAGTCGATCGCCCACCCACTGGAAGGGCCGGCGCAGGTCGAAGTACTCCCGGCGATGCATGGCGAGCACCGGCGTGGTCGGGAGGGCCGCGCCTTCCGGGTGAGACGCCACGTACATGTCCCCGAGCATCCGGAACGCTGGCGCCTCCATGGCGTGGAACCCGAACATCGCGCGGTCGCTCACCCACGCCACCGACGCGACGATCGCGAGGCCGGCAGCCACCGCAAGCGGACGAGGCGCAAGCGACGCGCCGCGCACGGCAAGGTAGCCCAGCGGGATGACCAGCGGCAGCGCGTAGCGCGTGGTGATCGTTTCCTGGAACAGCAGGTCGAACACCAGATACGGACCGAAGCCAGCCAGCAACGTCACCAGCGCGCGCCGATCGCGCAGCGCCACGACGACGAACCCGGCGGTGGCGAGGACGAGGACGGCAGCGGCAATCGGCCACTCTCCCCATGGGCCGATGAAGTGATACTGGAACGCCAGCAGTGCCTGTCGCGGCGTCGGCGTCGTGGCCAGCATCGCGACGCCGCTCAGGTCCTCCGCACCCTGGCTGTAGAACACCTTCAGGTAGGCGGCAGGGCCGCCGGAGACGATCACCAGCGGCACGAACCACGCGAGCCCGCCCGCGGCGTAGGCCATGAACGCACGCACCGCGGTGCCCAGGCGCTCGGTTCGCTGGAGGCGCCACACCGCAAGCACGACCATCGGCAGCGTGAGCCAGACGACCTGCGACCTGATCCCTGCCGCGAACGCCGCCAGAAATGCGCCGACGATCACCGCTGCTGCCCCGGAGGCGGACGCGAGCAGCGCCTGCACGCCGAGCGACGCCGCCAGCCCGGTCATGTCACTCAGCGGACGCGCAGCGGTGAACCAGAACAGCGGACTCGCCGCGACGACGAGCACGGCGAGCCACGTGAACGGGCTGTCCCGGCGCTCCGGCTCGAGGGCGGCGAACAGCTTCATCAACGCGAGCAGCGCAAGGCCGCCAGCGACGACGCCGATCAGGCTGAGCGCGTGGACCTCGGACAGGCCGACCGCGTGCAGCAGCTTGGCGACGAGGATGTAGAGCGGGTAACCGGGCGGATGTGGCTGGTGCTGCGAGACGTCGTACTGGCGGATGCCGAGCGCGAAGTTGATGGAGTCGAGGTCCTCGAGCGTCGGCGGGAGGAACGGCAGGTGCAGCGCGATGAACATCGCGCCGAGCACCCCGGCAATCAGGCGTTCGGAACGGGTCACGCCGGTCGGAGCAGCAACCCCTCGTTGAGGCTGCCGGTGCGGTATCCCTGCAGGTCGATCGTCACGTAGCGGTAGCCGACCGCCTTCAGCTCGCGCACGATGGCGGCGCTCATCTCGGGTTCGAGCGCACGAGCGAGCTCATCGCGTCCCAGTTCGATCCGCGCGAGCTCATCGTGATGCCGCACGCGGCACACGCGGAATCCGTGCGAGCGGAGCACCTGCTCGGCCTCTTCGATGATGCGCAGCTTCTCGTTCGTCACTTCCGTGTGATACGGGATGCGCGACGACAGGCAGGCCGACGCCGGCTCGTCCCACACGGGCAGCCCCGCGTGACGCGCCAGCTCGCGGATCTCCGCCTTGGTCAGGCCTGCGTCATCGAGCGGGCTGCGCACGCCGAACTCACGCGCCGCCTGCCGACCGGGGCGATAGTCCCCACGATCGTCGGCGTTGTTCCCGTCCACGACCACGGCGCCACGCTCCGACGCCATGCGCGTCAGGTGCGTGTAGAGCTCGTGCTTGCAGTAGTAACAGCGGTTGGCGGGGTTCGCGCGGTACTCGGGGCGTTCGAGTTCCTGCGTGTGGATGATCTCGTGGTGCAGGCCGAACTGCTCGGCGATCTGCGTCGCCATCTGGCGATGGCGCTCTGGATAGCTGGGACTGTCTGCCGTGATGGCGACCGCGCGCGGGCCGAGAGTGTCGTGTGCCACCCAGGCGAGATACGCGCTATCCACGCCGCCGCTGTAGGCGACGATGACCGAGCCCAGCGAGGAGAGCGTCTCCCGCAGGGCCCGTTCCTTCTCGGTCATTCGTCTTCCCAGTCCGCTCCGTCTTCCTCGTCGTCCTCGTCCTCGAGGTCCTCGTCGTCTTCGTCCTCGAGATCGTCGTCGTCCTCGTCCTCTTCGTCGTCGTCAGACGCGAAGTCGAGCTCGAGCGGATCGACGCTGCTCACGACGAGCGTCTGGCCGCATTCCGAGCAGCTCACTTCATCGCCGATTTCGGCATCGGTTTCGTCGACTTCGACTTCCGCATCGCACTCAGGGCACGTGACCATACAATCCTCGGCAGGGAGTCGCGGCGGTTGGCAACGCGTGGAACGACGTGCCAGAATCCGCCGAACGCGCTCGCAAACAAGAAGGTCAGTATAGCGCGACATCTTTCTGATGCACAGCCTCGCCGGGTCCACCAAAACCGTGCTCGTCGCCGACGAGACCGCCTTCGTGCGCGACCGCTACAAGTCTGCGCTCGAGCAGGCGGGACACCGCGTTGTCACGCTGAAATCAGCCAGCGAACTGCTCGGATTGCTGCGCGGCGGCATCGACGGCGTGGACCTGCTGCTGCTCGATCTGCGGCTGTCGAAGTCGAGCGGCACCAACCTCGTCGCCGCCGTCCGCAAGCTCGACACTGACTCGCAGATTCCGATCCTCGTCTTCAGCGGGACGATCGGCAGTGCCGAGGAAGTGCGTGAACTCGCCGGCTTCGGCGTGGTCGGCTACATCAACGAGTACAGCGCGCCGCAGAACATCGCGCCGGCTGTCGCCCCGCACCTGTTCCCGGACAGCTTCAACCGGCGCAGCAGCCCGCGCATGACGCTCGGGGTGCCGGTGCAGTACCGCGTCGGCAATTCGATTGCGGCCGCCCTGACGATGAACCTGGGGCACGGCGGGTTGGCGATCCGCACGACGAGCCCGCTCGAGGCCGGCACGCGCCTGCGCGTGCGCTTCCGCCTTCCCGGCGCGGCGGGAGAGATCGAAGCCGAAGGGCGCGTTGCCTGGAGTGATCGCCACGCCGGCATGGGGATCCAGTTCGAGGCGATGGACGTGCAGGCGCAGACGCAGATCGACGCCTTCGTCGACGCCCACTTCTTCTCCAACCGCAAGGCGTAGGCGCCTTCAGCAGTCCGGGCTGCGAACGCCCGCTCCCGCGAGAGCACGCTCGAGCGCCCGACGCAGCGTCAGATCCGCGTACGGCTTGGAGAGCCACTCGAGCACGTTCGGCAACGCAAGCGCGCCGTCGACCGGCTTCACGCCGGACGCGATGATCACCGGAAGCCCAGGTCTCGTTCGTGCGAGCGCAGCCGCCATCTGGCTTCCGCTCATGCCCGGCAGCCGCTCATCCGTGAGCACCACGTCGAATCCGTCGGGCCGGTTCAACACCGCCTCGATCCCTTCCCGCGCGCTGTGCACCTCAGTGACGACGTACCCGAGCGTCCTCAGGTACTTCGAGGTCGCCAAGGCGACAAGGACATCGTCCTCGACATACAGCACGTGCTTCGGCATCGTGCCCGGTGCTGCACCCGACCGCGGGGCCACGGTGGCCGCATCGGCCGGCCGTGCCTCATCGCCGTGGGTGTCAGGTGACGGCCCCGGCATCACCGGCAGGTAGATGGAAAACGTGGTGCCCTGGCCCGGCTCGCTCCGCACCGTGATGGCGCCGCCGTGCCGCTGGACCATGTGGTGCACGGCCGCCAACCCGAGGCCCGATCCTTGACCTCGCGGCTTCGTCGTGAAGAACGGCTCGAACACGCGCGCGGCGGTGGCGCGGTCCATGCCCTTCCCCGTATCCGTGACCTGCAGCAGCAGGTACTCGCCATCGGGAAGCGACGCGACCGGACGATGCGACTCGGACAGCGGCTCCCGCGCGAGCGTGATCCTCACGCGCCCATGATCCGTCTCGATAGCCTGGGCCGCGTTCGAGGCGAGGTTCATCAGCATCTGGAACAGCTGCGTCGGATCGGCGATCACGTCCGGCGTATCCGCCGACACCTCGACGTCCAGCTGGATTCCGGCACCGAGACCCGGCCGCAGGAGTGACGCGACCTCCTCCGCCACGATTGACGGCCGCACGAGTTCGCGCAGTTCGGTCCCGCCCTGTCCGAGGGCCAGCGTGCGCCGGACCAGGTCGCGCCCACGCTCTGCCGCCAGATACGCCTGCTCGAGGTGCTCGGCCGCGCGAGGACCGGCATCGAGCATCTGCGCGAGCTGCAGGTTGCCGATGATGACCGTCAGGACGTTGTTCACGTCGTGCGCGATGCCTGCGGCAATCGCCCCGAGCGCTTCGATGGCCTGGGCGCGCTGCACCTCCGCATCGTGTTGCCGCTGGCGCCGTTCGAGTGCGCGGTGCGCGATGGCTCGGGCCACTGCGGGCGGCAGCCGGGCCAGCCGGTCCTTCATCACGTAGTCGTCCGCGCCCGCCTTGAGTGCGTCGACAGCGGCCTCCTCGCCGATCTGCCCCGACACCACGATGAACGGGAGATCGTAGTGGCCCGAACGAACGATGCGGAGCGCCGCCTCGGACCCGAAGCCGGGCACGATGTGATCGGAAATGACCACATCCCACTCACGACCTTCGAGGTGAGCGACGAACGCATCGGCCGAGGTCACCCGCTCGTACGAGACGCTGTGACCCGCACGCTCGAGCGACCGCACGACCAGCGCCGCATCATCGGCGTTGTCCTCCACGAGCAGCACGCGCAGCAGATCGGTCATCGGAGTCCACCGTCCCCGTCGCGAGGAACGCGGTTGTGCCCCAGCCAGAACCGACCGAGCGCCTGGACCGCCTCGAGGAACTGCTCCGACGTGATCGGCTTCGTCACGAACGCGTTGGCGCCGGCGTCATACCCGTCCACGACGTCACGTTCCTCATTCGACGACGTGAGCAGCACGACCGGCACGGCGTGCGTACGCGGGTGCTGCCGCAGTCGACGCAGCAGTTCGAAGCCGTCCAGCCGCGGCATCTTGATGTCGAGGAGGACCAGTGCTGGAAGTCGATCGAGGCTCGCCGGCGGCGGCAGGGTACCTGTGAGCCATCCGAGCCCCGTGAGCGGGTCGCCGGCCACACAGACGACGCTCGGGACCGGGCAGCGGCGCAGCGCACGCGCGGTCAGTTCCGCGTCGTCAGGGTTGTCGTCGATGATCAAGACGCGCCTGGGTTCCGTGTAGGTCATGACCGTCCGAGATCCACGAAGAAGGTGGCACCCTGCCCCGGCGAACTCTCCGCCCAGATGCGGCCGCCGTGGCGGGCGACGATCCGCTGGACCGTCGTGAGCCCGATCCCGGAGCCCTGATAGCGGCCCGGGGCGTGCAGCCGTTCGAACGGCACGAACAGCTTATCCGCGTAGGCCATGTCGAACCCTTCACCGTTGTCGCGCACGTAGATGACCCGGTGACCGTCCGCGACCGTGCCGCCGACCTCCACCTGAGGTGCGGACACGAATGCGCTGAACTTGAACGCGTTCTCGATCAGGTTGGTGAGCGCCGCTCGCAGCAGCCGACGATCGCCGCGCGCGAGGAGGCCCGGCGCGATGTTCACCGCCACACGCCTTCCCGATTCAGTGTTTCCCAATTCCGAGACGATGTCGCGGCACATCTGGGAGACGTCGACGCGCTCGAGCTCCATCGGCTCGCGCAATAGCCGCGACAGCCGCAGGAGTGCGTCGATGAGCTCACCCATCCGCTGCGCGGCGGCACGTATCCGCTCGAGATCCTGCTGGCCGGCCTCACTCAGGCGTTGGCCTTCGTCCTCGAGCAGTGCCCTGCTGAAGCCGTCGACCGCGCGGAGCGGTGCGCGCAGATCGTGCGACACAGAGTAGCTGAACGCTTCGAGCTCACGGTTGGTGGCTTCGAGCTCGCGCGTGCGGTCGGCAACCCGCTGCTCCAACGTCTGGTTCAGTTCTGCCAGCTCGCGCTCACGCAGGCGCAGGGTCTCCTCGGCCTCGCGACGTTCGGTGATGTCGATGCCGAATCCGACGACGTTGACGATCCTGCCGTCCGCCGAGCGGATTGGGGAGAACTGCGCGGAGAGGAAACGTGGCCGCCCCTGGGCGTCGCCGGGACCGATCTCCGCCCGCACCGTCTCGCCGCCAGCCGCGCGGTGGATCATCGCGTCGACCACCGTCGCCACCTCAGGCGGGAACGCGCCGGCTTCCGTGAACGAGCGGCCCAGCACCTGCTCGCGTGAGCCGAGTGCATCGAGCGGCACCGCGTTGATCTCCTGGATACGGCCGTCCGGCGAGAGCAGCGTCGCGAAGCCGAAGAACGCGTCGAAGATGGCGCGAAGCCGCTGGCGCTCGGCCTCCTGGGCGGCCTCGCGCGCCTGGAACTGCACGCCGACGCTGTGGAGCGATCGTGCAAGCAGGCCGAACTCCGTGGTGTCGTTGAGGAGTGTGGCGTCTGGCCGCGCGCTCAGGTCGCCACCCGCCAGGCGTGTCATCACGTCTTCGAGCGCGCGCACAGGCGAGACGAACAGGCGGCGGCCTCGAGCCGCAGCGAAGGTGAAGAGCAGCGAGACCGCCAGCAGTGCACCTGTTCCGCTGAGCACGACACTGCGGCTGAGGGGCGGCAGAAGCTCGGAACGCGGAACGGCCACTGACACGGACATCCCTTCCGAGTCCGGGGCCACCGGCAGGGAGACGAACGCCACCACCCATTCGCCGTCAGGTGCGGTGAGGTCGAGAACCCCTTCCGGCGCACCGGATTCGACCGCTTCGAGCAGCGCGGGCGCGACGGGCGCTGCATCGGTGCGCCCGGAACGCGCGCTCGTGGCGAGCACCGTACCACTGCGACCGAGCACGGTGATCTCCGCGCGTGCCGGCAGCTCGTGACCTGACGTGTCGGCCAGGCCGTTCAGGTCGATCGTCACTGACAGGACGGACGCCAGGTGCTGGTTGTCGTCGAAGACCGGATACCCGAGGACGACCACCGGCTTGCCGGTGGTCACGCCGACGAAGTAGCCGCTCATGGCGTAGCTGGACGTCCGGATGACCTGCTCGAACCAGTCGCGGCCCGCGTTGCTGGAGGCGGGCTGGCCCGGCAGCGCACTCGCCACCATCCGCCCGTCCAGGCTGCTCAGGCGGACGTTCGGAAACTCGTGATGGCTGCGCACGAGGCCGGCAAACACCTCGTTGACGGCGGGCGTGTCGCCCCGGCGCACTTCGGGAAGCGCGGCGAGCAGGGCGGCGAGCCCCTGTGCCCGTTCGAGCAACCGCCGGTGACGCGCCGAGATGACGCGGGTGGCGCGAAGCACCGACTCGCGAGCGGCCTGAACCGTGTCCAACCGTTCGTGATAGAGGCCGTAGGTCAGAAGGGCGGCGAGGGGAAAGAACGCAGCACCCGCAAACAACACGAACCGACGGCTCAGCATCGAATTCCTTGGGGGTGCCTCGCACCCTGATCGTGGGCGCCGGAACGACGCCCGCTTCTGTCGAGCTTGAGGATAACCCGACCGCAACAGTGCGGCCTTCGAGCTGGCGGTTCGCCACCGCGCTCAACACCAGACATCGGCCCGTGCTGCGGCTCCGCGCGGCCACAGCTCTGCCGCTCAGGCCTCCGGCCTAGAATGTGGGCCATGGAGCACACGCTCTCCGAGCTGTTGTGGCGGCTGGCCGCGGTTCTCGCGCTGGTATTCGCCAACGGCTTCTTCGTCGCCGCCGAATTCGCCATCGTCACGGTCCGCAAGACGCGCATCGATCAGCTCATTGCCGAAGGGCACACGCGCGCGCGGGCCGTGCGTCGGGCCATCAGCGACCCGGACAGCTATATTGCGGCGACGCAGCTCGGCATCACGATGGCGAGCCTTGGCCTCGGCTGGATCGGGGAGCCTGCCCTGGCCGATCTGGTGCGCCCGGGCATCACCTTCCTGCCCACGCGGATTGCCGAAGCGACGGCGCACAGCATCTCCGTGGCGATCGCCTTCGCGATCGTGACCGCCCTCCACATCACGCTCGGGGAGCTCGCGCCGAAGACGATTGCGCTGGAACGCTCGGAGGCGACCGCACTGCTCGTGGTGAAGCCGACCGAGCTGTTCATGCGCGGCTTCTGGCCCTTCATCCGCCTGCTGAACGGGATGGGGCGCGCGGTCGTACGCGGCATCGGGCTTCGTGGGTCGGGCGGCCACGCGATGGTCCACTCGGAAGAAGAGCTGAAGATGCTGGTCACGGCGAGTCAGGAAGCGGGGGTGCTCGAGGAGGAGGAGGAGCAGATGCTCCACCGCGTCTTCGATTTCGCCGACCTGACCGCCGGGCAGGTGATGGTGCCGAGAACCGAAGTGGTGGCCGTTGAGGCCGGGCTCTCTGGCGATGCGCTGCTGCAGGCGGTCGGCAGCGCCGGGTTCGCAACGATCCCGGTCTACCGCGACAGCCTGGATAACGTCGTCGGCATCCTCCACGCGATCGACGTCGTGAAGGCGGTGTCCTCTGGGAAGCGCGACTTCACGGCTGTGAGCCTCGCGCGCGAAACGCTCAACGTGCCCGAGACGATGGCGGCCGACGATTTACTCGCCTCACTTCGCCAGAAGGGCGTGCGCGAAGCGATCGTCATCGACGAATACGGCGGAACGGCCGGGCTCGTCACGTTCGAGTGGCTGATGGAGCGAATCGTCGGGGCGACCGGACCTGGCGGCAACGTGGTGCACCAGGACGGGTCGACAGACGTGGACGGCCTCACGCTCGTGACCGACGTCAACGAGCAGTTCGGCCTGCACATCGACGAGGACACCTATACGACGCTCGGCGGCTACGTGCTCGGAAGGCTCGGCCGCCGCGCGCGCCTCGGCGACACGATCGACGTGGAAGGCCGCCAGATGAAGGTCATCGCCCTCGATCGCCTGCGCGTCGCGAGGGTGTGGATCTCTCAGGGAAGTCAGAAGTGAGAATTCAGAAGTCAGAAGTGTAGTTCTGACTTTCGAATTCAGAGTTCTAACTTCTCTTGAGCAGCCTGAGCGCGTTCGCCACGACGATGACGGAGGCGCCGGTGTCGGCGAGGATGGCCATCCAGAGTGTGGCAACCCCTGTAACGGCGGCGACGACGAAGGCCGCCTTGAGCGCGAGCGAGATGGCGAGGTTCGTCTTGATGTTGCGCAGCGTCGAGCGGCTCAGACGGAACGCGTAGGGGATCTTCAGCAGGTCGTCGGACATCAGCGCGACGTCCGCGGTTTCCAGCGCGGCGTCACTGCCGGCAACGCCCATCGCAATCCCCACGTCGGCGAGCGCGAGCGCGGGCGCGTCGTTGACGCCGTCTCCCACCATGGCGACGCTGCCGTACTTCTCGCGGAGTTCGCGAACGGCGGCGACCTTGTCTTCCGGCATCAGCTCGGCGCGGAAGTCGTCGACGCCGAGTTCCGCCGCAATCACCTTCGCGGTGCCGTAGCTGTCCCCGGTCAGCATCACGACCGCTTCGATGCCCTGCTGCCGGAGCATGTCGAGCGCGTCTCGTCCCGTTTCACGGGGACGGTCGGCCACGGCGATCACGCCAATCGGCTCCGTGTCCCGCGCGACGATCACGGCGGTCTGGCCCTGGGACGACAGGTCCTCGACGTGCGCGTGGAGTGTCGGGAAGCAGAGGTCCCGGTCCTCGAACAGCCGATGGTTGCCAAGCAGCACCGCGCTGGCGCCCACGCGCCCTTCTGCGCCCCGGCCGGTCAGGGCTGAGACCGATGCGCCTGCGTCGAAGGCGAGCCCGCGGTCGGTGGCGTGCCTGATGATCGCTTCGGCGATCGGGTGCTCGGAACGCTGCTCCACCGACGCGGCGAGCGAGAGGATCGTGTCGTGGGAGCTGCCGTTGAAGGGGTAGACACTGACAACCTCGGGCGTGCCGCGCGTCAGCGTGCCGGTCTTGTCGAAGGCGACGCAGCGGACCTGCCCCGCCCGTTCCAGGTGGACGCCCCCCTTGATGAGCACGCCTCTCCGCGCCGCGCCTGCGAGCGCGGCGACGACCGAGACTGGGGTCGAGATCACCAGGGCACACGGGCAGGAGACCACAAGCAGCACGAGCGCGCGGTAGACCCACGTGTCCCACGCCGCGCCGAGCGCGAGCGGCGGCACGACCGCAATGGCAATGGCGAGCGCGATGACCGCCGGCGTGTAGATGCGTGCGAACCGCTCGACGAAGGTCTGTGCGGGTGCGCGCTGCCCCTGCGCCTGCTCGACGAGGTGGATGATGCGCGCCAGCGTCGTGTCGCGACGGAAGCGCGTGACCTTCACCTCGAGGGCGCCGCGACCGTTGATGCTGCCGGCAAACACCTCGTCGCCGGGCCCTTTGTCCACCGGCAGTGATTCGCCCGTGACCGGCGCCTGGTTCACGTCGCTCGCGCCGGCGACCACCTCGCCGTCGAGCGGCAGCTTCTCCCCCGGCTTGATCACGATGATGCTGCCGGGGCTGACGGTGTCCACCGGCACGCGATGCTCACCCGACCTGTCCTTCAGGAGGACTTCGGTCGGCGCCAGATCGATGAGCGCGCGCACGGCGTTGCGTGCGCGTTCGAGCGTCATCGCCTCGAGCATCTGCGCGATGGCGAACAGGAAGACGACGGCTGCTGCCTCGGACCACTGCCCCAGCGCGATGGCGCCGGCAGCGGCGATCAGCATCAGGACGTTGATGTCGAGCGACCGGTGCTTGAGTGCAACCCACGCCTTGCGGGCCGTGAGCGGGAGTGCGGAGGCCAGCGACGCGGCGAAGCAGATGGCCTCGAGCAGGTGCGAGCCGTGCAGCCAGGTCACGATGAGCCCACCAGCGAACCACCCGGCGGACGCGGCGAGGAGGACCTGGCGGGTGCGCGCGGAGCGGTCCTCGACGCCGAGCGGCTCTTCATGCTCGAGCCAGGCGCGCATGCCGGCATCAGCCACGGCCGCGGCGATGGTGGACGCCGTGAGCTTCGAGGCGTCGTACTTCACGTGGAGCCGCTGGCCCATCAGGTCCGCGTGAAATCCTTCGAGGCCCACGAGACTGCGGAACCGGCGCTCCAGGAGCGCCACCTCTTCGCGGCAGTCCATCCCTTCGATCTTGAAGGTCGACTCGGCGTGCAGGACGCAGACGGTGCAGGTGGTCGCCATGGTCAGCGCTCCTGCTCGGCGGCTGCGGGTGCTGGCTCTCGGGGCGGGTCCGACTTCTCGGCTCCGGTGGCGCCCGGCTGCGGCACGGTACGCCCGCGACGCTCCTGCACGTGCTCGTGCGCCTGGGCGAAGAGGCGGGTCACGTGGTGGTCGTCGAGGGCGTAGAAGATCTGCTGCCCGGCGCGACGCTGGCGGACGAGCCGCGCGTTTCGAAGCAGCCGAAGCTGATGAGACACGGCCGACTCGCCGAGCCCGAGCACGGTGGCGATGTCGCCGACGCAGAGCTCCTGGCGGGACAGCACGTCGAGGATACGGACCCGGGTCGGGTCGCCGAGCACCTTGAAGGTGTCCGCCAGCTCGGTGACGAGGTCGCGGTCGAACAGCTCGGACGCGAGATCTTGAGTATCTGACCAAGTGCTCATATGTTCATCGTAGCAGAGGTCGGAGGTTAGAGGTTAGAGGTTAGAGGTTAGAGGTTGGGGGTTGGGGGTTGGGGTTGGGGTTGAGGGTCGGCTTGCTCGCCGAAGCACAGCGCCGAGGGCGCGTTCACAATGCGTGCGAAGGCGGGAGGGCGGAGGAGAAGTCAGAACTCAGAATTCAGAAGTCAGAAAGAACTTCTGAACTCTGAATTCTGAATTCGAAGTTCAGTGGACTACGCGGTCCGGAGTGCCGCGAACACGGCGTCGTAATTCGGCTCGTTCCGGGCGTCGTCGAGCACCTCCTTGTGGCGGACGATCCCGTTGGCGTCGATGACGAACACCGCGCGCTTCGCGATGCCGTGCAGGCCGATCATGTCCGGGTTGTAGCAGTCGTACTGCCGGATGACCTCCTTGTTGAAGTCGCTCAACAGTGGGAACGTCAGCCCCTGCTGCTCGCGGTAGGCGTTCAGCGTGAAGAAGGTATCAACGCTGATCCCGTAGACCTGCGCGCTGGCCGAGTTGAGGCGCGCCATCGAATCGCGGAACGTGCACAGTTCCTTCGTGCAGACCGACGAAAAGGCCGCCGGGAAGAAGGCCAGGACGACGGCGCGACCCTTCTGCTCGCTGAGCGTGACCGGGTTGCGGTCCTGGTCGACGAGCGTGAAGTCCGGTGCCGGCTGTCCAACGTCTACAGACATGAGTCCCCCTGCGCACCTGCGCGTGCGCGGCGTGTGACGCGTATGAACGCGATGAATTCCAGACGATTCCAGACGCGAATCATGATGGTCCGGAACTACCCATTCTTCCACGCTTTCGGTTAGGATTTTTCGTTGGCGCGGCGCCCGCTCGCGCCGTCCTTCTTCCATCACCTCTAGGAGTCTTGTCGTGATCGAGGTTCAACACCTCACGAAACGCTATGGGCGCTTCACCGCGGTCGATGACGTGAGCTTCCGCGTCGAACGCGGGGAGATTCTCGGGTTCCTCGGCCCCAACGGCGCCGGCAAGAGCACCACGATGCGCATCCTCACCGGCTACATGCCTGCGACCGAGGGGAAGGCCATCGTGGCGGGCTACGACGTGTTCGAGCACCCGGTCGACGCCAAGCGGAAGACCGGCTACCTGCCGGAAACGCCGCCGCTCTACCCGGACATGACGGTCGAGGATTACCTGACCTTCGTCTCCAAGATCAAAGGCGTCCCCTCATCGGATCGAAAGCAGCGGATCAAGTACGTCATGGAGCGGACCCGGGTTGCCGACATGGCGCAGCGCCTCTGCTCCAGGCTCTCGAAGGGCTACAAGCAGCGCGTCGGCCTCGCCCAGGCGCTCATCCACAACCCCGACGTCCTCATCCTCGACGAGCCGACCGCCGGCCTCGACCCGAAGCAGATCATCGAGACGCGTCAGCTCATCAAGGAACTCGCCGGCGACCACACCATCGTCCTCAGCACGCACATCCTCCCTGAGGTCTCGCAGACCTGCCAGCGCGTGGTCATCATCAACAAGGGCCACGTCGTCGCCGAGGACACGCCGGACAACCTGACGGCGCGGCTACGCGGCACGGTGTCGATGTACGTGCAGGTCGATGCCCAGGGGGCCGATGCCGCCGCCGCACTCGCACAGGTGCCCGGCGTCACCAAGGTCGCCGAGTCGGAACGCCACGGCACGTCGATCGGCTACGAGGTCGCCAGCGAACAGGGGCGCGACATCCGCCGCGAACTCGCGCAGGCGGTCGTCGGCAGCGGCTGGGGGCTCCTCGAACTGCGTCCGATGCGTGTCAGCCTCGAAGAGATCTTCCTCTCGCTGACGACCGAGGAACAGTCGGCGCAGGCCGCCGCGGAGGAACCCGTCAATGCGTAACGTCCTGGCCATCGCTCAGAAGGAGCTGAAGTCCTACTTCGCGTCGCCGATCGCGTACGTCGTCATCGGCCTGTTCGCCCTGCTCTACGGCTACTTCTTCGCCGTGATGCTCCAGTACTTCGTGCGGGCGAGCCTCAACGTGAACCCGATGATGGGTCCGCAGTCCCTGAACATCAACCAGGACCTGCTGCGCCCCGCCATCTCGAACGTCCTCATCCTCCTGCTCTTCATCATCCCGGCGATGACGATGAGGGCGTATGCGGAGGAACGGCGGAGCGGCACGATCGAACTGCTGCTCACCTCGCCAATCACCGACGTCGAGATCGTGCTCGGCAAGTTCGTCGGCGCACTCGCACTCTACGCGGTGATGCTGGCGGTGACGCTGCCGCACGTCGCACTCCTCTTCGCGTACGGCACGCCTGAGTGGAAGCCGATCCTCACGACCTACATCGGCATGCTGCTCCTCGGCGGGAGCTTCCTGTCGGTCGGCCTCTTCATCTCGACGCTGACCACCAACCAGATCGTGGCCTACATCGGCACGTTCTCGGCGCTGCTCATCCTCTGGGTCATCAGCTGGCTCGGGAGCTTCTCGACCGGCTTCTTCACGGACCTGACGGCGTATCTCTCGCTCATCGATCACTTCGACGATTTCGCCAAGGGCGTGATCGACACGACCCACGTGATCTACTACCTGAGCCTGATTACCTTCGGGCTCTTCCTGACCGCCAAGTCGGTCGACACGGAACGGTGGCGCGGCTAATGACTCGCATCTTCAACATCATCAGCTGGCTCGGCATCGCCCTCGTCCTCGCCGCAGTCGGGATTCGCGGCGCGGTCGGCGTCGGCTACATGAGCGCGGCACAGTCGCAGTTCGCGGTCTACCTCGCCTGGGCGGGGCTGGCCTGCATCGTCGTCTACATCGTCAGCCAGTGGCGCGAGATCGGCGCGTTCTTCGGGACCCGCTCGGGCCGCTACGGCACGCTCGCCGCGTCGAGCACGCTCATCGTCCTCGGCATCCTCGTCGCGGTGAACTACATCGGCAAGAAGCAGAACAAGCGGTGGGACCTCACCGCGAACGCGCAGTTCAGCCTCGCCGACCAGAGCAAGAACGTCGTGGCGAAGCTGGACAAGCCGCTCCAGGTCCAGGTGTTCGACAAGGAGCAGGAGTTCCAGCGCTATCGGGATCGCCTGAAGGAATACGAGTACAACTCGAAGCAGATCACGACCGAGTACATCGACCCTGACAAGAAGCCGGCCGTGGCCCAGGCCGCAAAGGTCCAGCAGTACGGCACGCTCATCTTCAACTATCAGGGGCGCTCCGAGCGGACCACCGGCAACACCGAGCAGGACATCACGAACACCATCATCAAGGTGGTGAGCGGCCAGACGAAGAAGGTCTACTTCACCCAGGGGCACGGCGAGCACGACACGGGCTCCGGGGATCGCGACGGCTACCAGGCGATCAACTCCGCGCTCGTCAACGAGAACTACACCGTCGACAAGCTCGCGCTGGCCCAGAGCCCCAAGGTGCCGGACGATGCGACGGTGGTCGTGGTGGCCGGCCCGAAGACCGACTTCTTCCCGCCCGAGATCGAGGCGCTGAAGAAGTACCTCGAGAACAACGGCAAGCTGCTCCTCATGCTCGACCCGCCGGATGCGGCGAACGCGCAGCCGCTGACGAACCTGATCGCGCTCGCGCACGAGTGGGGCATCGACGTCACGAACACGCTCGTCGTCGACGCGAGCGGCATCGGTCGCCAGCTCGGCGCCGGTCCCGAAATGCCGATTGCCGCGAGCTACCCCGCACACCCGATCACCGATCGCTTCCGGGTGGCGTCCGCATACCCACTGGCACGCGGCCTCACCGTCGTGTCGGGCGGCGTGAACGGCCACACGGCGACGGCCATCGTGGAGTCGAGCCCACAGAGCTGGGCCGAGGCCGACCTGAAGTCCATCCAGGAAGGCAAGGAGGTCTCGCTCGACGAGGCCAAGGGCGACAAGCCTGGCCCGATTACGCTTGCGGCCGCCGTCAACACGGCAAAGGCCGACGCGAATCCGCCCGCAGGTCAGAACGATGCGCCGAAGCCGGAAACGCGCGTCGTCGTGTTCGGCGACTCGGACTTCGCGTCCAACGTCGTGTTCGGGTTCTCGGGCAACAAGGACCTGTTCATGAACACGATCGGCTGGCTGTCGCAGCAGGAGAACCTGATCTCGATCCGTCCGAAGGAAGCGGCGGACCGCCGGCTGAAGTCGCTCACGGCAACCGAGCAGCTGGTGCTGACCTATGCGTCGTGGCTCCTGATGCCGCTCGTCGTCTTCGGCGTCGGCATCTACAGCTGGATGCGGAGGCGCTAGGCGATGCGCGGTTTGAAGTCGACGATCGCGCTGCTGATCGTCCTCGTTGGTCTCGGCGGCTACGCGTATTACGTCGCGTCGAAGGCCGAGGACAGCAGCAGCAGCTCGCAGGATCGCCTGTTCCCAAAGCTCTCCTCGGACGACATCGAGGAGCTGACGGTCAAGAACGACGCGGGTGAGGTCACCACGCTGCGCAAGCAGGACGGCAAGTGGATGATGACCGCGCCCGTGCAGACCCGCGGGTCCGACATGGATGCATCGGGCATCGCCAACGCCCTTGCCGGCCTCGACATCACCCGCGTGGTCGACGAGAAGCCGAGTGACGTGAAGGATTACGGCCTCGACACGCCGAGCGTGGAAGTCGCCTTCAAGTCCGGTGCGGGCAAGCCCTCGGGAAAGCTCCTGATCGGGACCAAGACGGCCACCGGCGGCAGCCTCTATGCACGCAAGGACGGCGAGACGCGCGTCGTGCTGATCGGCGAGTACAACAGCTCGACGTTCAACAAGTCGACGTTCGACCTGCGCGACAAGGCGATCCTCACGTTCGACCGCTCGAAGGTCAGCGGGCTCGACGTCGCGATGGACACCGGCGGCTTCGAACTGGAGAAGAAGGACACGCAGTGGTCCATGGTGAAGCCGATCGCCGCCCGCGCCGATGCGTCAGCGGCTGACGGCCTCGTCGTGGCCGTCGAGTCGCTGCAGATGCGCTCTGTCGTCGGCCCGTCCGCGACGGCAGAGGAACTGAAGCGCTACGGTCTCGACAAGCCGTCCGCGTCAGTGAACCTGCACCTGGGGAACGACCGCGTGTCGGTGCTGGTCGGCGGCCCCGCCGGCGAGGATACGGTCTACGCGAAGGTGGCCGACCGGCCGGACATCTACACGATCCAGAAGGCTGCAGCCGACGACCTCCGCAAGGGCGCGGACGACTACCGCCGCAAGGACCTCTTCGACATGCGGGCCTACACGGCGAACCGGCTCGAGCTCACGAAGGACGGCAAGACGTTCGTCTTCGAGAAGGAGAAGGGCAAGGACGAGAACTCGGCCGGCACGTGGAAGCGCGTGTCCCCGAGCGCCGCGGAGCCGGACAAGGACAAGTTCCAGGCATTCGTGGCCGCACTCGCCGACATCCGCGCCATCAGCTACGCCGACGCGAAGGCGAAGACGGGACTCGACGCCCCCGTACTTACGGTGGCCGTCAAGTTCGACGAAGGCAAGCAGGATGACCGCGTGCAATTCGGCAAGAGCGGCTCCGATGCGTTCGCGAAGCGTCCGGACGACCCGGGCGTGGCGAAGATCGATCCCACGAAGCTCGACGATGCCCTGAAGTCGATCGACGAGTTCACCAAATGACGGGACGGCTCAGCGCAGCCGTCCTTCTGCTCGGGCTGACGCTGGCGTGCCACCGCACGCCAGCGCCGGCGACCCCGGCTCCCCCGCCTCCGCCCCCATCCAGCGCACGCACGCACATCGACGCGCTCCGCACGCGCGTCAACGACCTGCTGGCGGACCCTGCCGTTGCGGCAGGGACGTGGGGCGTGTCGGTGCGGTCGCTGTCGACGCATGAACCGCTCGTCGAGGTGAACGCGCACCGTCTGCTCACACCGGCGTCCACGCTCAAGACGATCACCCTCGCGGTAACGGCCGATCAGCTCGGGTGGGACCACGCGTTCGAAACACGAGTCGTGTCGACCGGCACGATCAGCAACGGCGTGCTGTACGGGGACCTCGTCGTCATCGGCTCTGGCGATCCGAGCTTCGACGACTGGGACGGCACGGCATCGGCGGTGTTCGGATCGTGGGCGATGCGGCTGCGGGAACTCGGCGTCACCATGATCGGCGGTCGGATCATCGGTGACGACCGCGTGTTCAGCGGCGACGGGTACGGCGCCGGCTGGATGTGGGACGACATGGCCGAGTCCTACTCCGCGCCCGCGAGCGGCCTCCAGTTCAACCAGGGCACGGCGCAGATCGTCGTCTCGCCAGGCGCGAGCGTCGGTGCACCTGCCGTCCTCACGTTCACGCCACCCTTTGCGCGGGTGACCGTGGTGAATCGAGCCGCCACCGTGGCCAGCGGAGACGCGACGCGCGTCGTCGCCAAGCCGCAGGCTGGTGCGCCCGGCACGATCGTCAGCGGCACGGTGGCAACAGACGCGGTGCCGCAAAAACGGAACGTGGCCGTGGCGAACCCGACGCTCTACTACGCCACCGCGCTGTACGAGTCGCTGCAGGGCCGCGGCATCCAGGTGACGGGCGGACCGGTCGATGTGGACGATCTGCCGAATCCGCCTGCCATTGCGTCCGCGACGCCGCTGCTGGTCCATCGATCGCCCGCCCTCCCCTCACTGGCCGATACGCTGATGAAGCTGAGCCAGAACCTCTATGCCGAGACGTTCCTGCGGACCCTCGGTCGCCAGCAGGGCGAACAAGGCACGGCATCAGCCGGCATCGCAGTGGTGAAGCGCGTACTCGACGGATGGGGCGTGAGCACGCAGGAGCTGGTGATGGCGGATGGCTCGGGGCTCTCGCGATACAACCTCGTGACACCGGCGCTCGTGGTTTCCGTGCTCGAGCACGTATACGCCGACGACCGCCTTCGCGCCCCCTACGTCGCGTCGTTGCCGATTGCCGGCCAGGCGGGCACGCTCGCCGCCCGGATGAAGGGCACCGCTGCGGAAGGGCGCGTGCAGGCGAAGACCGGCTCGTTCACCAACGCGCGCGCGATCGCCGGGTTCGTGCGCACCGCCGACGGCGAGGTGCTTGCCTTCGACATCATGGCGAACAACTACGGCGTGCCGGCGGCGGAGGTCGACCGGGTGACGGACGCGGTCGTCATCGCACTCGCGGAGTTCAGGCGCTGAACACGGCGGACGTCAGGCGTCAGGCGTGAGCGGCGAGCGGGGCGGACCTCCCCGCTCGATCCAGCTACGGGCAAAGTCCAGGACACGAGTGGGGTCCGCCTGCAGGTTGCCGCACTGCGCCATGTCCGGCCGGCCTCCGCCGCGTCCGCCGAACTCGCCGGCGATGGCAGCGATCAGGTCCTGGCACGAGAGGCTGACGTCGGAGGCCCGAGCGGCGACCGCGAGGCTCGGCCTGCTCGCGGACACCAGAGTTGCCAGCACGCCGCTCCGTTGCGCGATTGCCGAGGCGAGCGCCTTCAGCCGGTTCGCGTCTCCCTCAGCGACACGCAGCACTGCAGCGATAGCGCCCAGCGGTTCCGCGGACGCCGCCAGCGCGGCGCCTTCGTGTGTCGCGAGTTCGATTTGGGCCGCGGCGAGCGCGAGCTTCCGATCCTTCGCCTCCTGCTGCATCCGTTCGATGGCCGACGGCAGTTCGGTCGGAATCACGGAGAGCAGGCGGATGGACGCCGACATCACGTCACGCAACTGCTGCGCCCGTGCCAGCGCACGCCCACCGCAGAGGAATTCGATGCGCTGCCCACCCTTGAAGCGCTCCCACGATGCGATGAGCAACTGCCCGATCATTCCCGTTCGCGCGACATGCGTGCCGCCACAGGCAGAGAGATCGGTCGATTCGATGTCGATCAGGCGCAGCGTCCCTGTGCGCGCCGACTCCTTTCGGAGCGGCAGCGCGCGCGCCTCCTCCTCGGTCGCGTAGCGAATGGACACGGGCAGGTCCTGCCAGATGACTCGGTTCGACTCGGCTTCCGCGCGGGCGATGTCCGCGGCGCTCAGCTCGCGATCGATGTCGATGGTGCTGGACGATGCCCCGAGGTGGAAGCTGACGGTGCGTGCCTTGAACGCATGCTCGATGACGGCCGAGAGCAGGTGTTGCCCGGTGTGCTGCTGCATGTGATCGAAGCGACGGGTCCAGTCGACAACCCCGTGCACCGCTGCGCCGACGGTCGGGGCCGTCCCGCGCACGACATGTCGCACGGTTCCGTCCCTCGTCATCCTGCACGTCGACGATGGCGAGGTCACCGAGCGTGCCGAGGTCGTGCGGTTGCCCGCCGGACGTCGGGTAGAACGCGGTGCGGTCCAGCCATACATCCGATTCGTCGCCGCCACGCGCCTCCACGCGGGTGACAGTAGCCTCGAACGAACGGAGGGTGGGAGCGTCGTAGTAGAGCCGCGCGGTTGCCATGCGTGGCGATCATAGCGCTCGGCGCAGGTACATGGAGGCTACGGGCTAAGGGCTTCCGGCTTCGGGCTCCCGGGCTGGTCGGCTCCTGGCTCGGGGCATCGGACTTGTGAGCTCAGGCCGGCGCACGTAAGTGGGGCAGTGCCGCGCGGGTCGCGAGGCACTGCCCTGCCGGGAAACCAGCTAGTACGGGAAGGAGTATTCGGCCAGACTCGTCTCGCCTGATGTGCCGTCCGCCTCCAGGAAGACGTCAATGAACGCGATTGCACTGTTCAGGCTGGGGTCACATGCCGACATGTTGGCCGGGAACGCGATGGTCCCGCCCCCCGTGTGCGTTCCGAAGTCGAGCGTCAGCGGCGCCGAGGACTCAATGAAGCAGCTGTGGGCGTTCGGGTCGTTCGCCGCTCCATCCCTGATCTGTGCGCGCAGGCTGACACCCGCCACCGGGTACGTCCGAGGCACGCTGAACTTGAAGCTGACGGCCTGATTCAGCAGCCCGGCGAGACCCACGTGGAGGGGAATTCCGCCGTTCTTGAACGTGGTGAACTGAACGAGCTCAGTGGTGACGGCGGCGCTGGTCTCTGCGTACTGCTGGTTGCCCGACGTGGTCGTGGCCAGGCTGAACGTGAAGGGCGACCCCGGCGGCACCTCCCCGATGATGATGTTGAAGTTGCTCCCCAGGTTGGTAGACAGGGCAAAGAACTCGTCCCAGGTCACTCCAGCGTCGATGACCTGTGCGCCCTGGAACAGGGCCATCGAGTTGTTGCCGTTCCACAGCTTCAACGCCGGGTTCGACGTGGGACCGCTGATGGTCACCTGTGTGACGACTCCGTGGGGAGCTCGGAGATTGGCGAAGGCGAAGGTGCCGCTGAAGACTCCCAGCCCAATCGACGGCGCCCCCTGGGCGACTCGCGCCTGGACTCCGACAAACGCCTCGCCGAGCCGCTGGTTCCCGAACAGCTTCCAACTGCCGGCCTCGTTCCGGACGATCACGCGATCAGTGCCGGAGAACGTCTGCCCAGCGGAGGAAATCGTCACGGCAATCGTCACGTCGGCAATCTGCGCACCTGCATCGAAGCTGCGGATACCGATCGCGTGAAGGTCGTCGACGGTTTGGCCGGCGAGTTCAGTCGCCTGCTGGGCCGAGACTCCCGCCGCATCGATGCCGTCATTCAGGTAGCTGTCGGAGACGAACGGTCGCAGGTCGCTCCCGACAAGCCCGCTTCCTTTCGCATTGACGGTGCTTGCGAAGCCCGCCAGCAGCGCGTTCACACCGTCGATGACCGGCGTCAGGGCAACTGTCAGTGCGAGAGCCGACGAAGACGCGGCCGTGGCGCCAGCGGTTCCAGAGTCGCTCGTCATCGTATTCAGTGTGATCTGGCCGTTGCCGTACACGGGCGTCACCGTCTCGGTGGCAGTGCCCGCGTTGAGGCCAACGAACGTCACCGCCCCGTCGGCGCCCAGGGACTCTGTCGTGATCTGGTGCAGCAGCAGGTCGAGGCTCCCCTGCGGCGGAGTCAGCCCGGCTGGGAATGCGACGTAGGGGCTCGAAATCACGTTGAGCGCCCCGCTTGCCGGCGTATCGGGCGTCAACGTGATCCCGTCGTTGCCGCTGAACAGCTGGATGGCGGGGATGATGAGATTCGCAATCGAGAGCACCGCGACCGGCGACGGCGCTGCGTTACCGCCCAGGGGGCTGGCGAACGCCGCGTCCGGGTTGATGCCCTGGGCGCTGTAAAACGATCGCAGCAGCAGATCAGTCAGCACGTTCACGTTTATGTGGGAGCTCGCATTGCCGTCCGCGCTCACGCTGTAGAGCGTCGTCCCGGCGGGGAACTGGCCCGAAGCCGAGGCGAGCACCACCTTGACGAGGAAGGGTGGCGTGAGCCCGGCGCTGTTCAGGGCAAAGGTCCCGTCGGATGCGGTGGTGCCGCTCACCGAATTCCCGCTCGCGTCCTTCAATGTCACCGCCGCTCCGCTGATGGCCGCACCGAGGGAAGCAGTCCCCTGCACGCTTGACGTAACGGTGATGGCCGAACAGCTCGAGTTGGTCAGCGTGCTGAAGGTCGTGGTTCCACCCGTCCCCGTCAGCCACACGCGGTACACGCCCGGCGCGAGTGAGGCAGGGATCAGGAACTGAAACCGCCGCAGGGGGCCGCTCGCCACAACCTGCGTCACCGGAGCACTCGCGATGGATGGCGCGGCGCAACTCGATCCGAAACGGACGGTGGCGTCGGTAATCGATCCGGCAGGGAACCCGGACCCGGTCACATAGGACTTGTTGACACCGGCCGCTCCCGATGCAGGGTTGGCTGCCGCAGTCAGGCTCTGGGCGAACGACGACGACTGAGCGAGAAGCAGGAACGTGGGAACGAGAAGCCCACCGAGAACACACTTCGACATCGATGCTCTTTGAAGTTGCATGCGCGGCCCCCAGATAAGGTTGCAGGGTGTGGCAGTCGTCGGGAACTACAGCGTCGTGCTCTCGGCGCGCCGCAGTAGCCGTGACCGATCAACATGCCAGGCCGCAAGCAGACCGATGCAGCCGATGTCGAGCAGCACACCTGACGACGGCTCGGGTACCGGAACGTCTGTCGCTGCGACGAGCGTGGCGTCAACGACCGCGAAATCGCCCGGCACGAGGAATGCGCCGGCTGCTGGCGTGATGGTGGCGCTGAAGGGGCCAAGGATTCCGCCGAACCCGGGAGGGAGGCCGCCGAGCCCCGTCACCGGACTGAAGGTGCCGGTGAGCGTCGCACTCGTGATCGTGTACGCACCGATGTTGCAGCCTCCCAGTGACGCATCGCCAGCGACGCCGCAGGTCACGTTACCCGTCGGATCGGCGATGAAGTTGCTGCCCGGTATCGTCAGCGACCCGCCACCCGCGTTCGAGTAGCTCGCCACGAGGCTCGTCACCGTGATCGTTACGGGCGTCGTGACCGGATAGTCCGGAGGCAAGGCCGACGAACCCGAGAGGTTCGTGATATCGAACGCATTGCCCCCTCCCTGCAGTACCCCTTCGTCGTACGTAAGGAGACCGATGGAGATGGTGTTCGCCGACGCTGCGCGAGCGGCGCAGCCCAGTGCTAGTGCCAGTACAAACGCTCTCATCGCCGACCGTCGCATGTGCGCCTCCCTTTACGAGTGGTATCTCGTCGCAGCTGCGGTATCGGCGGCGGACAGGCAATTGACATGCCTCGAATCGAGCGCAGATCCGCCGAGTGATCGTGTCATCCATCGATCGTCGAAACCGCGATAGTCGGCGGATGACCGGTTGTTTGTCGGAAACGACGTGGCCGAGCTTAGGGGTGAGGCTTCTGCGGTCGCGTGTAGTTTGTATAAGAAATATGTTCTGACGCAGTCAACGCGCGAGCGCCGGGTCGGGCACACCGGCTTCGGCAAATCCCTTCGCGCGCAGCACGCAGCTGTCGCAGCGACCGCACGCGCGCCCTACTGGCGTGGGGTTGTAACAGCTGTGCGTGAGTCCGTAGTCGAGTCCCAGTGAGAGGCCCGTGCGGATGATGTCGGCCTTGGACATCGTGATGAGCGGCGTGTGGATGCGGAAGCGGGCGCCTTCGACGCCGGCCCGTGTCGCGACGTTCGCGAGCCGCTCGAACGCCTCGACGAACTCGGGTCGGCAGTCCGGGTATCCCGAGTAGTCCAGCGCGTTCACGCCGATGACGAGATCGGTGGCGCCGAGGACCTCGGCCCAGCCGAGGGCGAGTGACAGGAAGATGGTGTTGCGGGCGGGCACGTACGTCGACGGGATTTCCGCGGTCGAGAGGTCCCTGCCCTCTGGAACCGGAAGGTCCGACGTGAGGGACGAGCCGCCGATGGCGCGGAGGTCCAGCGGCAGCTCGAGGTGCCGCTCGACGCCGAGCGCGTGTGCCACGCGCCGCGCCGCCTCGAGCTCGAGCGCGTGACGCTGGCCGTAGAGGATCGACAACGCGTCGAGCGTGAAGCCCTCCGCCCTGGCCATCGCCCCCGCCGTGTACGAGTCGAGCCCTCCGCTGAGCAGGACCACCGCGCGCGGCATCTACACGCCCCTCGTCTCGGGCGACCAGATGAACTTGTGCAGCTGGAGCTGCACGCGGACCGGCAGGCGATCCGCAAGCACCCACTCGGAGAGCGACCTGGCGTCCAGCACGCCGTGGACCGGCGAAAAGAGGACCGCGCCGACCTTGCCGGCGAGCGCATGCGTCTGGACCACGTCCCGCGCGTACTCGTAGTCCGTCCGGTCCTTGATGACGAACTTCACCTCGTCACGCGGGCCGACGAGCGCCAGGTTCTCCCAGTGATTCCGGTGCGCCTCGCCGCTGCCCGGGCACTTCACGTCGACGATCTTCATCACGTCGGCCGGCACGCGCGCAATCGAGCGGTGACCGCCGGTTTCGATCATCACCGTGTGGCCACGTGCGAGCAGCTGCTCCATCAGCGAATAGACGTCTTCCTGCAGCAGGGGTTCGCCGCCAGTCACTTCCACCAGTGGGCACGCGTATCGCTCGACCTCGGCGATGACGTCCTCCACCGAACGCTTCTTCCCTTCGTGGAAGGCGTACGGCGTATCGCACCAGATGCAGCGCAGGTCGCACGCGGTGAGCCGCACGAACACGCACGGCTCCCCCGCACGGCTCGACTCGCCCTGAATCGAATGGAAGATCTCGTTGATGGTCAGCATGAAAGGGATTGCTGATTGACAAATGCTGATTGCTAATTGCCGAAGGCGTGCCTCTTCGCCCGTGCAGGCGATCGGCGTCACCGACCCGAATACGATCGGCGTGATCGATCAGCAATTCGCGACTAACGATTAGCGATTAGCAATCAGCGATTCGCCTTCTCCATTTATTGTATCCCTGTGGGTGATCTGCGCATCGGCACCTCGGGCTGGAGCTATCCCTCCGGGAAGGGCACCTGGAACGGCGTCTTCTATCCGACCAGGGCGAAGAGGCCCACGCGCTTCGACGAGCTGTCGTTCTATGCCGAGCACTTCGATACCGTCGAGGTCAACTCGACCTTCTACGGGCAACCGCGCGCGAACGTCTCGCGCAGTTGGGTCGAGCGGACGCCTGACGGCTTCGAGTTCTCGGTGAAGCTGTACCAGAAGTTCACGCACCCGAAGATGTACGAGTCGGCGCTGCGCAGGTCGATGCACGCCCCTGAAGGGCATGAGGCCGCCATCCGCGAGCTGATCAGGCCGAACGCGGCAGACCTCGACGAGTTCCGCCGCGGCATCGACCCGCTCGCGTCAGCAGGCAAGCTCGGCGCGGTGCTCGCACAGTTCCCACCGAGCTTCAAGGCCGGTCCGGCCGAGCGGGACTACCTGTCAGACCTGCTCCGTGCCCTGAACGACTACGCCGTGGCGGTGGAAGTGCGGCACAGCAGCTGGAGCGACGCGTTCGGTGAGACGCTCGATCTCCTGAACGACGCAGGTGCTGCCTGGGTACAGATCGACGAGCCGAAGTTCCGGTTCTCGATCCGGCAGAACCGCCTGCCCAACGTGAAGGGCTTCTACTACATGCGCCTGCACGGCCGGAACGCGGCGCAGTGGTGGACGCACGACGCATCCGAAGACCGCTACAACTACCTCTACACCGCCGACGAACTGCGCGAGTTCAGCGACACTGCGGGAGCCGCAAAGGAGCTCGTGCGCAAGACGTACGTCTACACGAACAACCACTTCTCGGCGAAGTCGGTCGCCAACGCGGCACAAATCAAGCAGCAGCTCGGCGAACCCCTCACCGGCGAGTACCCGCCGGAGTTCGTTGCGCAGTTCCCCGACCTCGCGGGCATCGTCCGGGTCGCCGATCGCTTCACTCTCACACCAACGCCCGCAGCGGCTCCAGCGCGCGCACGCCGAACGGGCGTGAAACGGTAACGCAGCCGCTGCCGGCTCCTCCCTCCAGGTTTGGCTTCGGGCTCGCGTTCCGGCGACGTCTGCCTCGGGCGGCAGCAGCGCGTATGTCAGAATTGCACGGCTGAGTTATGCGCGCGTTCCGGCGGCTGAACGACTGGTGGGCGGACGTCTGGCGGGGGGACCCTTTCGCGTCCGACCTGCCCATGCAGGGCGAGCATCGCGTCGCGCGAGCCCGCCTGCTCGTCGTCAGCTGCCTGACGCTGATCAACGCGCTCGTCGTCCTGCTGGATCCGAACAACGGCGACTTCAACGACTCGTTGCCATTCAACCTGATCGCGGTGTTCGGGTCGGCGCTGGTCCTGCTTGCGACGAGGCGCGGTAACCGTCCCAGGTGGCTCGCCGTCTCGACTGTGCTTGGCGACGTGACGGCGGTGACGCTGCTGATGGTCGCCGACCTGGTGCACAACCTGCCCTCGGTGGTGCTCAACAGCCGCGTGACCTTCTGCGCGTACTTCCTGGCGATGGTTGGCACCTGCATCCGCTTCAGCCCGGGACTCGCGGTCCTCAGCGGTGTTGCCTGCGCGGTGCAGTACTCCGTCCTGGTCTTCTGGGGCATCCGCATCTGGCCCGACACGGTCACACCCGACATCGTCCAGCACGGGACGATCAGCGTCGGCGTGCAGATCGAGCGGATCGCCACGCTGATGCTCTTCGGGGGCGTGTGTGCGTCGATCGCCTCGTGGGCCGCGACACTGCGATCCACAGCCACGCACGACGGCCTTACCGGCCTCTACAACCGTCGGACCTTCGAGGAGCAGCTCCACGGCGAACTGCTGCGCGCGGAGCGCAATGGGGAGCCATTTGCCGTGGCCATGATCGACGTCGACCACTTCAAGCGGGTGAACGACCAGTACGGGCACCACGCCGGCGACATTGCACTGAAGGCGGTGGCCAGCGTGATCCGCGACACGCTGCGGCAGACGGATCTGGTTGGGCGCTGGGGTGGCGAGGAGTTCGCGCTCGGGTTCCCATCGGACCGCACGGCGGCCACCACCGCGCTGCTCGAACGTGTGCGCGCCACGCTCGCGTCAACGGAGACGGTCCTGCCGAACGGCGTCACGCTGAAGCTGACGCTGTCGGCCGGCGTGGCCTTCGCCCCCGAGGATGGACGCGACCGCGCAACGCTCCTGGCGGCGGCAGATGCGCGCCTGCTCGAGGCCAAGCGGCTCGGCCGCAACCTCGTCGTCGGCGGCGAGCCGATTCAGCCGACCCTCATGTAGGCAGCCCCGGCGCACGGCCAGGCGCCGGTTACTCGCGGACCGATACCCGGCGGATGCTGTCTCCAGCCGACAGCCTGCCGAGGACCTCGCGCCCTTCGACAACCTGCCCGATGACGACGTACTGCCCGTCCAGGTCTGGCTTGGGCTCGAGCAGGATGTAGAGCTGGCTGTCCGCCTTCGCCGGTTCGCCCATGTGCGCGAGGCCGACGGCGAACGCCACGTTCTTCCGTTGCAAGGAGATCTCCGCCACGCCGATCGGATGGCCGCTCGACGCGTCGGCCCCCTTGCCCCACACGGCCTGCTTCTCCGGATCCTTCGTCTGCGGATCGCCGAACTGCACGAGGAAGTGCGGAATGGCCCGGTGCACGCGCTGCCCGTCGTAGAACCCGCTCTTCGCCAGCGCGGCGATGTGTTCGACCGAGACCGGTGCTTCCTTCGGGAAGGTCTCGAAGGCGAAGCTCCCCTGGCTGGTCTCGACAACGATCACGGGCACCGCAGGCTGCGCTGCCAGCCGAGGGCTCACGAACACGTACACGACAGCCGCAATCGCCGCCAGCGAGGCCAGCGCCAAAGCGACCCGACGCCACTGGAATACGTGCAGGCTCATGACGCAAGCCGCTCCGGCGCAGGATGCTTCGAAATCGCGGTGACGCCAATCTTCGGGCACTGGTCGTAGAGCACGCACCCGGTGCAGCGCGGGAAGTTCGGACGACAGATGTGCTGCCCCCACGTGACCAGGTACAGATTGATGTGAGGCCACCACTCGCGATCGGTCGCCGCGTAGAGCGCGTGTTCCGTCTCCTCGGGCGTCCGCGTCTGCACCCAACCGAGGCGGTTGGAGATACGGTGCACGTGCGTGTCGACGCAGATGTTCTGCTGGCTGCGGAACGCGAGGATCAGCACCAGGTTCGCCGTCTTGCGCCCGACCCCCGGCAGCGTCAGCAACTCCTCCATCGTCCCGGGCACCTGTCCGTCGAACTGATCGAGGAGCTTCTGGCAGGTGGCCTTCACGTGCCTGGCCTTCGTGTAGAAGAAGCTGACCGGCTTGATGAGCCGCTCGATCTGCTTCACGGACAGCGTGACCATCGCCGCCGGCGTGGGGGCCACGTTGAACAACCGCGTGGCAGCCGCGTGCGTCGTCGCATCCTGCGTGCGCGCGGAGAGGAGGGTGGCGATGAGGACCTGGAACGGGTCCTCCTTCTGGCTCTCGGAGATCTTCTCGATGGCGGGCAACTCGAGGCCGGTGATCGCACGCGAGAGCGTGCGCATCACGACCTCGACGTTCGCCGGGCGTTTTGGTTTCCTGGGCAATCGCCGTCACCCAATGGGCGTGACCGCTGGCTGGCCGCCCAGCACGGCGATGACGTTCTCGGCCGCGAGGTCGGCCATGGCCGTTCGCGTTTCGGTGGTGCCGCTTCCGAGGTGCGGCACGAGCAGGACGTTCTCGAGCTCGAAGAGGTCCGGGTGAATCGTCGGCTCCTGCTCGTACACATCCAGCGCGGCGCCCGCAATCAGCCGCTGCTTCAGCGCCCAGGCGAGCGCCGCTTCGTCGACGACCGGCCCCCGTGCGGTGTTGATCAAGTACGCCGACCGCTTCATCCGCGTGAGCGCCTTCTGGTCGATCAGGTGGCGCGTCTCCGGGGTGAGTGGCACGTGCAGCGAGACGATGTCGGACGAGTTCAGCAGCTGATCGAGCGACATGCGCTCGGCGTTCGGTAACGCGCGCTCGCTGCGCGAGGTGTAGGCGACGCGCACGCCAAACGCCGCCGCACGGTCTGCCACGGCGGTGGCAATGCGCCCGAGCCCCACGAGCCCGAGCTGCTTGCCCCGCAGCTCGGTGCCGAGCATGAAGTCGAACGCCCAGCCCTTCCACTCATGCCGGCGCACGAGCCGCTCTCCCTCTGAAATCCGACGCGTCACGGCGAGGATGAGCGCCCACGTGAAGTCCGCCACAGAATCGGTCAGGACGTCGGGCGTGTTGGTGCAGATGACGCCGCGCGCACGGCACGCCTGGACGTCGATGTTGTTGTAACCGACCGCCACATTGGCAACGACCTTCAGGTCCTTGCCGGCGTCGAGCAGGGCCGCATCCACCTGCTCAGTCAGCATCGTCACCAGCGCGTGCTTGCCGACGACGGCTCCGAGCAGTTCATCGCGCGTGATGGCGGACTCTCCGGAGTAGACCTCCACGTGGCCGACCAACTCCAGCCGCGCGATCACCGAGGACGGAAGCTTACGGGTGACGAAGATGTTCATGGAATTCAGAACTCAGAAGTCAGAACGTGGCGCTGCGCTCGGGTAATAGCACCACCGCGGCGCTCGCAGAGATTCTATTGGGAACCGTGTCGCTCCGCGGCCTCCGGTGGAGCTTCTCGAAACAGGCTCGTAATCAATTCCGACTTCTAACGTCCAAGTTCCAACTTCGGAACGTCAGTGTCCAAGTGACTTGCAGTAGCCGCAGTGGTCGCAGCGATGCCCGGGCTCGATGACGCAGTCGCCATCGGGTGCGGGTGACAGGACGAAAAGGCTGTGGCTGGCGTGGATGTGGATGCCCTCGGCTCGCGCCGGTGCAGGGGGAGCAGGGGGCGGTGCCGGAGAGGAGCCGCCGCGGTGGCGCGCAATCGCCTCGCGGATCATCGTGCGGAGTTCCTGTTCAGAGATCGACATCGACGTCAACCTGGTCGATGATGCCGATAATGGCGGCATCCACCGGCGCGGCCTTGCGGCCGAGCGCCTCACCCGCCGCTCGTCCTTCGAGCACGACGAGCACCTTCTCGTGCACGCCAGCGCCCACACCATCGATCGCCAGGAACGCCGCGCCCTTTGGTGTGTCGTCGAGGTTGAGCGGCTGCACCATCAGCAGCTTGGCTCCCTCGAATTTCCTGTGTTTCTGTGTCGAGACCACCGTCCCGACGACGCGGGCAATCTGCATCTCAGCAGGCGCGGGCGCTGGGCCATCGCCGCTGGCCCTTTGCCGGGCCGAGCGCCTGTGACCTACCGCCTATGGCCGTCACTCCGTATACAAGTGGTCCACGATGCCGACGATGCCGGCGTCGACCGGCGCTTCGACCGGATAGAACGGAAAGCTGGCTTCCTTGCCGCGGACGAAGAAGACCTCCTCGCCGACGCCAGCCCCGACCGCGTCGACAGCGACGAGCGGCCGTCCGACCGGCTCGCGCGTCGGCGTGAGCGGCTGCACCATCAGGAGGGTGATGCCGGCGAGGTTCTCGTCCTTGCGGGTGGAGACCACGGTGCCGATCACGCGTGCGATCTGCATGTCAGGAGGTGACTTCGACCGTGTCGATGATGCCCACGATGGCCGCGTCGACCGGGCAGTCCTTCATGCCGGACGCCATGCGGGCGGAGCTGCCCGAGACGATCAGCACCGTCTCGCCGACCCCGGCGTCGACCGTGTCGATCGCCACGAGGTAGCCGCCATCGGCCTTCCCCTTCGGATCGACCGGCCGCACCACGAGCAGCTTGTTACTGACGAGGCGCGGGTCCTTCCGGGTGGCGACGACCGTGCCTACGATCTTTGCGAGGAGCACCGAGCCCTCAGGCCTTCGCGTTCGCCTTGCCGATCGGCAGCACGTCCTCGAGGTTGGCATGCGGACGCGGGATGACGTGCACCGAGACCAGTTCCCCGACGCGACGAGCGGCGGCAGCGCCTGCATCGGTCGCGGCCTTCACCGCGGCCACGTCGCCACGCACGATGGCGGTCACGTAGCCGGCGCCGATCTTCTCCCAGCCGACCAGGCTCACCTTCGCCGCCTTCACCATGGCGTCGGCGGCCTCGATCATCGCGACCAGGCCCTTCGTTTCGACCATCCCAAGTGCCTCACCCATCGAGCGTCTCCACTGATTCCGACATTGCAAATTGCTGATTGGCAATTGCTAATTGGACTCACCGAGTGCGGACCGGATTTCAATCAGCAATCAGCGATTAGAAAATTAGCAATTCCGCTGGCTCATTTCAGCGACCGGATGGCGTCCTCGATGAGCGCGGAGAGTTCGCGGTATGTTAACCGAATTTCCTCGTCCCCATCCGGCCCGGCGGCCGTGGCGTTCGGCAGCGGCGCACCGGGGACGATCGGGTCCGGAACCAGCCGGCTGCGGCCATCGCCTTCGGGCGCCTGGACGATCTGGCAGGTGACCGGGTCGGGGCCGGCCAGCAGGTCCCCAACGGCCGTGACGTCCGGGCAGATGGGCGCCGGCGCCTTGATGCCGTAGTTGTTCCGGAGCGCCTGCAGCCGATCCACTTCGTCCCGCGCGATCAGGTTCTCGCGTCCGAGCAGGCGGGCGACGAGGCTGATCTTCGCGAAGTGTTCGATCGTTTCGAGCTTGTAGTAGGCGGACAGGACGTCGCCGCCAAGCGTGAGCGCGCCGTGGTTCGCCAGCAGCATGCCGTCGTGCGCTTTCACGTACTTCCGCACGGCTGCTGGGAGCTCAGATGTGGACGGTGTCGCGTACTCGGCGATTGGAATGCTGCCGAGCGTCGTGAGCACCTCGGCGAGCACGGCGCGGTCGAGCGGGATGCCCGCGACGGCGAAGCCGGTGGCGATGGGCGGATGTGCGTGGCACACGGCCCGGACATCGGGACGTTGCCGGTATACCTCGAGGTGCATCAGCATCTCGGAGGACGGGTCACGATCGCCCTGGAGCTTCTTGCCGTCCAGGTCCGTGATGCACATCATGTCCGGCGTCATGAACCCCTTGCACACGCTGCGCGGGGTCATGAGCAGCCGGTCGTCGCCAAGCCGCACGCTGATGTTGCCGTCGTTCGATGCGGTGTAGCCGCGCGCATACATTCGGCGGCCCACTTCGACGATGTCGGCGCGGAGTTGCGATTCGACGGTCATGCCGTGCGTCCCTGTGGCGCGGTGCGTGGGGCTGCGGCGCGCGACGCCACGTACTGGTCGCGGCATGTCGCGGAGCAGAACCAGGTCCGCTCGCCGTTGCTGCCAGAGATCGCCAGGGATCGCTCAGGCACGACGAAGGTGCCGCAGATCGGATCCCGCGCCATCTGCACCCCGCGTTGCGGCACGTGCGTGGCGCCCGCACGACCACCTGCACGCCGGTAGGTGTCCGGCCCCTGCATTCCCTGTACGATGCCGGTCCACAGGCGGGAGATCGCCCGGAACAGCAGCGTCAGAAGAATCGAGAGCAGGATGAAGCGGATCATCAGGCGCCCGGCTTCGGCGCCGCCGCCGTGCTGCCACCCGGGTGCGCCGACTTGAGGCTGTCCAGCGCGCGCTTCGCGGCCTGCCCTTCAGGGCTGTTCGGCTCGAGCTGCAGCACCTGCTGCCACGACTGCTCGGCCCCGGCGAGATCCTGCTTGCCGAACGCACGGACGATGCCCTGATTGAGGAGGGTCTTGGTGTGCTTCGGGTCGATCCGGAGCGACTCCTCGAACTGCGCGAGCGCCCGGTCGGGCTGGTTCGTGTAGTAGTAACTGACCCCGAGGTCGGTGCTGACGTTCACGTCTTTCGGGTCGATCTTGAACGCCTCCGCATACCACTTGATGGCATCGGCATACCGCTCGGCATCAAAGTAGAGGTTGCCGAGTTCCACCCGAGCCTGCGCATTGCCCGGCTGCTGCTCGGCGACGCTCGTCAACGCCTTCACCTTGTTGTCGTCCAGCACTGCGGCAGCAGGCGCGGACGAACCCTGGGCTGGGGCGGAGGCCGGCGCCGACGCAGCGACTGGCGCTGCCGTGCCGGGTTGCAGCGTGGCTTGCTGGCTGCCAATGATCCAACCGGCGACGAGGCCAAACACCACACCGGCAATGCCGAACGCGATCGACTCGGGTTTCATGGGTCTCAGCGGTCGATCATACCGGATCGTCAGCGCCGTACTCACGGCGGCTGGGTTCAGGCCATCGGCCGTTCAGCTTTGCTACGCCACCGGGGTGGATCGTCGCGCGTCAGGGCACATGCGACCCGCCCTCGCACAAGGAATCCGTGGATCCCCTCTTGCAACACAGCCGTTTCGCGTCGTATGTCCCGCCCCTCGTCTATCCACGCGTCGCATGGCGCTCACGGACCCAGTGCGAACACGATCCGTCGGTCGCTCCGCCACGAGCGGCTGACGCGGCTGCTCAGCGCGCATGAGCTTGGCGACGCTCTTCTTGACGAGCTCGCGCCGCCACCAGACGCCCAGAGCTTCCCGTGCTCGTTCATCCAGCGGGCACTCTGGCTGGCGCATGAGGCCAGCGCACCATCTGCCTCACTCACGGTCCCGCTGCTGCTGCGCCTTGTCGGTCCGATCGACATACCACGCCTCGCACGGGCGCTCGGCGCGGTGGCGCGCCAGCACGAGATCCTCCGGACGACGGTCGGCCCGTATCAGGGAGCGCCACTGCAGAGTGTCTGGCCCGCAGTGCCGATCTCGCTGGACGTCCGCGAGTTGGAGAGCGGTGCGGACCGGGAGTCGGCCTACCGGGCGGCCGCTCGCGCGTTTGCTGACGAACCCTTTGACCCAAGCCTTCCCTTCCCCTGGCGCGCGGTGCTCTTCAGGACGGCACCAGGCGACCACTGCCTCGCGCTGGCGCTCCACCACCTGGTGTTCGACGGCGGGTCGATTCCGCTGCTGACCACCGCGCTCGTCGAGGCGTGGCGCCTCGGTGGCCCGGACCCGCTTCATGACGATACGCAGCTGCAGTACGCCGACGTGAGCGTATGGCAGCACGCCATGGACCGCGCAGGCCGGTTCGACGAGCACGTGGCGTATTGGGCAGCTGAACTGTCCGACCTTCCGCCGCCCCTGCTGCTCGGCGGCGACGCCGGCGAACACGCACGGCGCCACCTGGCGGGCGACACGATTCACCGTTCGCTCGACCGCAGCGTGGCGGACCGGCTCGCCGCGATTGCGCGCGATCAGCAGACGACGATGTTCGCCGCCGGCCTTGCTGCGTGGGCAGCCTGGCTCTCGGAGCGCTGCGGCGAGGATCGCGTGCTGGTGGCGACGCCGATCTCGCTCCGACATGACCCGGTCTTCGCCGGCGTGATCGGCCCCGTGCTCAACACGGCCATCCTGCACATCGACGTCGCGGGCGCCGGCTCTTACGCCGGCCTTGTGCGCCACGTCCGAGAGAAGGTGGGCGACGCGGTCCGCCACCGCCATGCGTCAATCGAGCGGGTGCTCGAGCGCATCCGATCGGAGCGCGCCACGCATCTGCTGGCGCAGGTCGGATTCACCCGCCCCCGCCCGTCGGCCATCCAGGCCGACGAGCGCTTCCCCATCCGCCGGATCCTGCAGGACCTGCCAGGCACGCAGGCGGATGCATCCCTCGAACTGGACAGCCGCGGCACGCGCACGCAGCTGGCGCTCCGCTACAGCACGGATGTATTCACGCACGCCGCAGCCGGGCGGGCACTCGATGACTTCACGAAGTACCTGGGCAGCATCACTGCCTCGCCAGGACGCCGGATGCGCCGACGCGCACATCTGACCCCGACGCAGGTGCGGATGTGGGCGGACCAACAACGGGTGCCTGACGCGCCGCTGTACAACGTCGCCAGCCTGCTGCACATCGACGGCCCTGTCGATCCTGTCCGCTTCACCGACGCCTATCGCGCCCTCGTCCGCACGACCGACGCGTTGCGCATCGGCATCGCGCTGCATCCGGGTGGTCCCCGGCAGTCGGTCCTTGATGCCTGTGATGTCAGCGTTCCGCTCATCGACTTCTCGTCGATGTCGTCGTCCGAGCAGGATGCCTGGTTGCACGAGGCAGTGCACCACCCGTTCGACTTGGGTGGCCCGCTCGTACGCACAGCGCTTCTCGAACACGGCCCCGACCGCTTCACCTGGGTGCTCGTCCTCCACCACCTGATTACCGATGGCTGGTCGGTGCGCCTGCTCTGCGAACGCCTCGCGGCGTTGTACGAGCGGCAGGACGTTCGCGAGCCGGGGGTGTCCGAGCCGAGGTTCCCGGGGTGGCTGGATCACGCACGCAACGTCCGCTGCACCAGCGGTGAACACGATGCATGGTGGCGGACGGAGTTCGAGGGCATCGCGCCGCTGCCGTTGCTTGGGATCCATCCGCAGAAGCGATCGACCGGCGTGACCCGCTCGCGGATCCCGATCACCGGGTGTCAGGCCGCAGCGATCCGGCAGGCGTTTGCGGTCGCGGGTCCGGCCGGAACGGGCTTCGGCCCCTTCGGGCTGATCGCTGCCTCCATCGTCGCCCTGCTCCATCGCCTGACCGGCGCCGCCCGCATTTCGCTCGGCGTCCCCGTTCATCAGCGCCGCACGCCACACGAGCGGGCCACGGTGGGCCTCTTCATGGACGTCGTGCCGATCGTGGTCGACTGCGTGCCCAGCGACACGATTCAGTCGCTGGCGTCACGAGCGGTGCGGGCGCTGCTCAAGAGCCTGCGTCATGGTGCCCCGCCCACCGACGTGCGCGAGCGCGCCTGTGACGTGCTGGTGAACGTGCAGTCGAGCCACACGATGCGGTTCGGTGGACATCCGACCGAGCACGACTGGCTCTCGGCCGGTCACGAACGCGAGAGCCTCGCCCTGCATGTCTGGGATGCTCCGGCTCGCGGAGTCGGCATCGACGTCGACACGCACAACGACGTGTTCGACCCTGAGCAGCACGCGGCGATGGTGCGCTGGATCCGTGCGGCTGCGGAGCAGTGCGCCGGCAACCCGGCGATGCACGTCAGCGATCTGCAGTTGGTGAGCGAACACGAACGACAGCAGGTCGTCGCACTGGGTACCGGGCCGCAGCGACCCGCGGCGCCCGAGACAGACATCGTCGGCACAGTGCTCGGGCATTCCAGGAGCCGGCCTGAGGCGACGGCGATCGAGTCGGGCGGCACGCAGTGGTCCTATCACGATATGGCGGATCGGATTGCTGCCGCCGCGCATACCCTGCGGACCTGCGGGGTCTCATCAGGCGACATCGTCCTCGTCAGCGGCGAGCGCCGACCCGAGTTCGTCGCCGCCATCCTTGCCCTGCACGCCATTGGCGCCGCGTGGCTGCCAGTGGAGCCAGACCTGCCGCGCGCTCGCCTCGAGCAGCTTCGCGCGCTCGCGGAGCCGGTACTGACGATCGCGTCTGGCTCGGACCGCGACGCGAACGTCGTCTCGTTCGACCGCCTTGTCTCCGGCTCCGCTGAACTGCCGCCGATCGCACGTGCTGCCATCAGCGCCATATCGAGGGAGTTGCTCCCCGCATCAGCCCACGGTCCTGAATCCGTGGCGTACCTCATCGCCACGTCTGGGTCGACCGGTGCACCGAAGCTCGTGACAGTACCGCGCCGGGCGCTGGCCAACTACACGGCGTACGCCGTGGACCGGTTCGCGCTGACCCGGGTCGACCGCGCGCTGCAATTCGCGTCACTGGCCTTTGACACGGCGATTGAGGAGATCTTTCCGACGCTGCTCGCAGGCGCGACGCTCGTGCTGCGCGACGACGACATGCTGGCGAGCCCGGAGACGTTCGTCCGTCGGCTCGAGCAGGGACGCATCAGCGTGCTGAACCTGCCGACGTCGTACTGGCATCAGGTGGTGGCGTCGGGGGCGCAGCTCCCAGCCTCGGTCCGGCTGACATTGGTCGGCGGGGAGGCGATGCGAGCGGACATGGTCGCACGCTGGCCGTCCGTCGCGCCCACGTCGCGTCTGCTCAACGGCTACGGACCCACGGAAACCACGGTCGTCGCCGCCTTTGCGGATCTCACGAGCGGAGCGGCGGTGGAGCCCGTGCCCATCGGGCACCCGATCTGGAACTGCGACCTGATCGTGCTGGATGCATGCGGGCAACCGGCCCCTGTGGGCGCAGCCGGCGAACTGGTCATTGGCGGCGCCGGCGTGTCGAGCGGGTATCGCAAGGACGCGGCATTGACAGACGCTCGGTTCACGCAACACCCGATCGAGCCACTTCGTCGGGCGTACCGCACGGGGGACCGCGTCCGTCTTCGCGGTGGTGCCTTCGAGTACCTCGGGCGGCTCGACTCCCAGCTGAAGGTCCGCGGCTTCCGGGTGGCACCCGAGGAGATCGTGGCAAAGCTCCTCGAGCACGGTGAGGTCAGCGACGCGGTGGTGCTGCGCAGTGACGGATGCGACGACGTACTTCGCGCCTACGTGGTTCCATCAGACTCCGGCCGCTCTCTCGACCCAGTGCAGATCCGGGGCTTCCTTCGTCGGTGGCTTCCCGAGTACATGGTGCCTCGCGAGATCGTGGAGGTCGCGCGCATCCCTCGGACCGCGAGCGGCAAGCTTGACCGAACGGCGCTTGGCGCGATTGAGGCACCTACGCAGCACGCCGTCCAGGCGGTCGCCTCGTCGCCGACCGAACAGTGGCTCTGTGACACCTGGCAGGCGCTGACCGGTGTGGCCGTCCCTGGCGTCGACAGCAGCCTGTTCGACGTGGGCGGACACTCGCTGGTGGCTGCGCAGCTCGTGGCCCGCGTGTCGACCAGGTTTGGCGTGGACATGCCCCTGCGCGTGGTGTTCGAACGACAGACGTTTCGGGCGCTTGCAGCGTGGGTGGACGCGCACGCTGACGCGGGGGCAGGCACCGGTGTGGCTGCGCCCCTCACGGGTAGCAGGATTCGCCCGGCACGGGCACGCGAGGCTGGCACGTGGCGGTAACAGACGTCCGCGAGACCGGACGGCTGCTCGTACCGGCGTCGCCCATCCAGCAGCGGCTGTGGCTTGCGGCTGCTGGGGATCCGACCGGCGCCGCCTACAACGTCACATGCGCGGTCCGACTGCGAGGGCCTGTCGACCATTCGTCCCTGCAGCGCGCACTGGCGCTGATCGCGGACCGTCATGAGGCGCTGCGCACCACCCTGACCCGGCGGGACGGCACGTTGCTGCAGGTGATCGACGAACGTGTCGACCCGCTGCCATTTGCCTTCGAGGAATGGCCTGACGCGCCCGACACGGCTATCGATCGCCTGCTGTCCGCCGAGGCGTCGGCGCCGTTCGATCTCGAAGCCGGTCCGCTGTTCAGGGCTCGCTTGATTCGGACCGCTGCGGAACGCCACGTGCTCTGCCTCACGCTGCACCATGCCATCTGCGACGGCTGGTCACTGGAGATCGTTGCGCGAGAACTGGCGGTCGCCTACGGCTCGTTGGTGCGCGCGGTCACACCGGCCTGGCCGGCCCTTCCGCTGCAGTACGCCGACGTGTCAGAGTGGCGCCGCGAGCAAGGCGGGGGCGCCGCGGCCCCGGCCGCCGAGTACTGGAGCCGCCTGCTGGCGGATCTTCCCTCCCCGCTCCCGTGGCCGACGGACTACTCCCGGCCACCTGACCCGAGCGGGCGCGGCGCACGCGTCTCACGCGTGCTGCCGTCAGCGCTGTCGACCGCGGTGAAGTCGTTCGCACGTCAGCATCACACGACACCAGCCGTGGCGTGGATGGCGCTGTACGCCCTGTTCATGCGCCGCTGGACCGGCGCAACGGACTTCGTGCTCGGCACGCCCGCGAGCGGGCGCGACGCCGTCGAGCTCGAGGCGGTCGTCGGACCGTTCGTAAATACGGTGACGCCGCGCTTCAGCATGCGCAGCGACGCGTCGTTCCTGGATCTGCTCGCCACCACCCGGCAGCAGATGCTCGATGCGCTCGCACACCAGCACGTCCCGCTCGACCTGCTGCTCCGGCGCATCATGCCTGGTCGCGGTCCAGCGTCGGCCCCGCTGTTCCAGGCGATGTTCGCCTGGCAGCCGTTGCCGCCGCTCGCGATGCCCGGCCTCGACTGCACGCGTCTCCCGGTCGAGTACGAGACAAGCAAGGTCGACCTGACGCTCTTCGTGTTCGATGAAGGTGAGAGCACTCGGCTCACGTTCGAGTACAGCTGCGACCTGTTCCGCGAAGCCACGATGACGGATGCACTGGCGGCATTCGAGCAGCTCGCCCGCAGCGCCGTTGCGCAGCCGCGCGTGCCGGGTGACCGGCTTGGCTGGATCACGGACGAGCAGCGCACGCGCGTGCTGTCGTCGGCGCAGGGGCCAGCCAGCGCCTACGCACGCGACGCCTCCCTCGCCGCCTTGTTCCGCGAGCAGGTTCGGCAACGGGCCACGTCGCCTGCAGTGATCGATGGTGACCTGACGCTCTCATACGCGGACCTGCAACGCGAGGCAGAGGGGCTCGCCGCTGAACTGGTCGCCTGTGGGGTGGCGCCCGGGGATCGGGTTGCCGTCGTAGCCCGCGGCGGGGTCGGGCTCGTCGTCGGCGTGCTCGGGGCCGTGCTTGCTGGCGCGGTCTACGCGCCGATCGACCCAGGTGACCCTCCCGCGCGCATTGCAGCGCTCCTGGAGGACTGCGGTGCTGTCGCGATGGTCGCGACCGGCGCCCCCCGGGACACCGCGTGGGGCATTCCGGTGCTCGATCCGCTCACACGGCGCATCGGCGAACACCCCGCGCGCATCGAGATCGAGCCGCGTGCGGGCGACCCGGTGGCGTTCATGTACACATCGGGAAGCACCGGCCGGCCGAAGGCGGTCGTCATTCCGCATCGCGCGATCGTCCGGCTGGTCTCCCGTCAGGACTACGTCACGTTCGGTCCGAGCGACCGGGTGGGCCTTGCGTCGAATCCGGCGTTCGACGCCTCGCTCTTCGAGATGTGGGGAGCGCTCCTGAACGGCGCAACGCTGGTCGCGCTCGACCCGGACACGTTGCTCTCCGCATCACGACTGCGTGAGGCGATCGCCGGCCACGCGCTCACGGTCCTGTTCGTCACCACTGCGTTGTTCAATCGCGTGGCCTCGTCCGCCCCCGATACATTTGCGAGGCTCCGCACGGTGGTCTTCGGCGGGGAACGCGCGCAACCGGACGCGCTGCAACGCGTGCTGGCCGCGGGACCACCGGAACGGCTCGTGAACGGATACGGTCCGACTGAAGGCACGACATTCAGCACCTGGCATCTGGTGCGCGACGTCCAGCCGCGAAGGTCTGTTCCGATCGGACGACCGCTCGCGAATACCAGCGCGTTCGTCCTGGATCACCAGCTCGCGCTCGTGCCGCCCGGGGTTGTCGGCGAGTTGTGCATCGGCGGCGACGGGCTCGCGCTTGGTTACCACCGTGCCACCTTGGAGCAGGCCGATCGCTTTGTCGAGCATCCGGACTGGGGACGTCTGTACCGAACGGGGGATCGCTGTCGTGTGAATGCCGATGGCGACATCGAGTTCATCGAGCGCATCGACCGGCAGGTGAAGCTGCGCGGATTCCGCATTGAACCGGAGGAGATCGAGCGGTCGTTGCTCGCGCACCCAGGGGTGAAACAGGCCGCGGTCGACATCGTCGACGACCCAGGCGATCGGCGCCTCGTCGCTGCAGTCGTGAGCCCGTCCACGAGTGCCTCCGAGTTGCAGGCGTGGATCGCGGGACGGCTGCCCGGCTTCATGTGCCCGAGTGCCATTGCCGTCCTGAACGAACTGCCCCTGACACCCCGCGGCAAGCTCGATTGGTCGGAGGTTGGAGCCAGTCTCCAGCACGACGCGTCCTCGCGACGCGCCCGCCGCGCACCGAGAGATCCGCTGGAGGCCGAGCTCGTCTCGATCTGGGAAGAGGCGCTCGGCATCACGCCTATTGGAATCGACGATGATTTCTTCGCGCTCGGAGGGCATTCGCTCCTCGCCGCCCAGGTGGTGGAGCAGGTGGAGCGCCGTTTCGGCACCCGCCTGCCATTGGCGCGTCTGCTGACGCAGCCGACGATTGCTGGCCTCGCCTCGTGGCTGTGGGACGAGCGCGAACATGCCCCGATGGTGGTGCTGCGGGAGGAGGGCGCGCGTCCCCCGCTGTTCTTTGCGCACGGGGATGTGAACGGAGGAGGGCTGTACTGCCGACGGCTGGTTGAGCAGCTTCCTCCGGACCAGCCGTTGTACATCCTCGGCAGCAGCACCGACACCGCGTCCGCGCCACGCTCCATCGAACAGCTCGCGACTGCTCACCGCTGCCACATTGAGGCGACCTACCCGCGTGGTCCGCTCGTGCTTGGTGGGTACTGCCACGGCGCACTCGTCGCCTGGGAGCTTGCGCGGCAACTGCGTGGCCACCGCGATATCGTCAACGTCCTGCTGGTGTACCCCTCGCCTGTTGAACCACGGCTCCGCGTGCTCGCACGCTCGGTGTCGGGTGTCGCGCGCCTCACGGGGCTCGACGACGCCCGACGCGTGGAGCTGATGGTGCGGCTCGTCATGGGGCTGCGCTTCGCAAGGGACGCGACCCTCGCACAACGGTGGGCCTGGATGCGGCGGAAGGTGAGTGCCGCGCTCGGGCGGCAACTCGTCGCAGCTCACGGCGCAGCCCTGCAATCGACCGCATCGATGCGGCACGACCCCGATGCGTGGGAGCGCGTCATCCGCGCGGTGATCGCGTATGTGCCCGGACGCTACGACGGGCCGGTCACGATCGTGTCCGGCCCTGGCAGCGAAGGGGCGCTCGAGGCGTGGCAGCGCGCCGCCCCGCAGGCTGAGGTGCGGATCACGACGGGCACACACGCCACCTGCGTGACCTCGGAGCTCTCGTCACTTGCCGTCGAACTCGAGGCCGCCTTGCAACGCGCGGCACCTGTGCGGGCGCAGCTGTGACTCCGTGCGGGCGCGTGCGAATCAGTTCGCGAGGAGGTCGAGGTACTCGCGGACGACCTGTTCGAGACCGACGAACAGCGCGCGCGACATGATGGCGTGGCCGATCGAAACCTCGTCGAGGTACGGCAAGGTCCGGAACAGCACGAGGTTCTGAAGGTCGAGGTCGTGTCCGGCGTTGACGCCCATGCCCCTGGCGTGCGCCTCGCGGGCGGCCGCGGCATAGCTGGCAAATGAAGCCTGAGCCGCGGACGGGCCCTGCTCGAACGCCCGGGCGAACGGTTCCGTGTACAGCTCGACACGGTCGGCGCCGGCCAGCTGCGCAAGCGCTATGGCTTCCGGGAGCGGGTCCAGGAAGAGACTGACCCGCACGCCGAGGCTCCTCAGTTCCGCGATGACCCCGGGTAACTGTTCAGCCCCTGGCACTCGGCTCCACCCGGCCTGGCTCGTGACCTCGCCCGGCACGACCGGGACGAGCGTGCACTGCTCCGGCTGGACCTCGCGCACCAGTTCGAGGAAGTCCGGCCGGGGATCGCCCTCGATGTTGAACTCGACGGCCGGCCTGAGGTTCCTCAGGCGCGCCGCGATGTCGCGGACGTCTGTCGGCGTGATGTGGCGCTGGTCGGCGCGGGGGTGCACTGTGATCCCCTTCACACCCGCCGCGAGACAGACGTCCACCGCCTCCAGGACGCTGGGCGCAGCTCCCCCGCGTGAGTTCCTGAGGGTTGCCACTTTGTTGACGTTGACGGAGAGTCGGACCATCGGATCGGGAATCGCCTATTCGGTATGGCTGATCGCGAAAAGCAAGTTGCTGACTGTTGCGTGCAGTTGCTGCGGAGCCGGAACGACGCGTGCACGAGGGCGCGACCGGTCGGGTCACGGCGGCGCGTCCGGGCGGTGTTTGCTATTGCAAGAATCGCTACCCGATCTCGCGTGACACCACGTCGATGATCTCCTGCGCCCACGCCTTGATCTCGTCCTGGTCCTTGCCCTCGAGCATCACGCGCAGCAGCGGTTCGGTACCGGAGTACCGGACGAGCAGCCGACCGTGATCCGCCACGCGCCGCTCCACGTCAGCAATGACCCTGGCGACAGCAGGGACGCTTGCCAGGTCGACCTTCTCGCGGACGCGCACGTTGAGGAGCACCTGCGGGTAGTTGACGAGATCGTCCGCAAGCTCGGCTAGCGTGCGACCGCTCGTCTGCATCGTGTGCAGCACGTGCAGTGCGGTACAAAGCCCGTCACCAGTGAACAGGTAATCCGAGAAGATGACGTGGCCAGACTGCTCGCCGCCGAGGGCGATGCCGCGCTTGAGCATCTCCTCCATGACGTACTTGTCGCCCACGGGGCAGCGGATCATGCCGATGTTCGACTCGCGGAGGGCGATCTCGAGACCGATGTTGCTCATGACGGTCGCGACGATCGCGTCGCCGGGCAGCTTGCCGTCGCGCTGCAGGTGTCGCGCGCACATCAGCAGGACCGCATCACCGTTCACCACGCGTCCACGGTGATCCACGAAGATCGCGCGGTCGCCGTCGCCATCGAACGCGACGCCGAGCCTCGCCCCTGACTGCACGACGACCTCCGCCAGGCGTTCGGGGTGCGTGGAGCCGCAGTGGAGGTTGATGTTCCGGCCGTCGGGCTGGTCCCCCATCGTGATCACGTCGAAGCCGAGGCTGCGGAAGAGCCCAGGCGCCACGGTCGTTGTCGCGCCGTTCGCGCAATCGATCGCGATGCGGAACCCCTTGAACACTGACGGATCGGGAAGCACGGCGCGCAGGTGGTCAAGGTACGCGTCGACGAGCACCAGGCCCGGCACTTCGTCGGGTGCGCCGTCGCGGACGTCCCACGAAGGGTCCGCGACGATCGCTTCCACCTGCCGTTCCACGGCTTCGGTGAACTTCTCGCCTCGCCCGGAGAAGACCTTGATGCCGTTGTCTTCGAACGGGTTGTGCGAAGCGGAGATGACGACGCCGGCGTCGTACTCCGCGAACGCCCGCGTCAGGTACGCGACGGCCGGGGTCGGCACCACGCCGACACTCGTCACTTCCGCGCCTTCACCTCCGGCGCCGTGTGCGAGTTCGGCCTCGATCCACTCACCGGACTCGCGCGTGTCGCGGCCGATCAGCAGGTGCGGGGACTCGATGCCGTGCGGCAGCGCCCGGACGAGCGCCGCGCCAAGTCGGCGCACCGTGGCATGGTCGAGCGGAAACGCGCCGGCCTTGCCGCGCACACCGTCGGTTCCGAAAAGGCGAGCCGGTTCGTGAGTGTCAATCTTTACCACTGGTGATCTGGACCTGGATGGTTGCCGGAAGGATGCGGGCCACACCAGCCCGCGGGGGATTCGAGACGCGCACGGGCAGCGTGTAGCTGCCGGGGCCGAGCCCGGCAACGTCGACCGACGCCACGACCTCCTCGGAGGTGACACGGTTCACGCCTTCCCGGCTACCGCGCAGCACAACCTCCACGGCGTTCGGGGTGGGTCGCGCGACGAGATTGTTGCCCACGTGTTCGATGTGCACCGGGCGCTCGTGCACGGTACGCTCCACGGGGCCCGGCACGATCTCCACAGTGACACGGGCCTGCCGGGGGGACTTCAGCCGCAGCGCGGCGTCCTGGAAGCCGACCGTCACCGCGTCGGACACGGGAGCGGCGGCATTGGCCACGCTGACAGCCTCCGTAATCGCCTCGGTCACGCGTGTCACCGCGCTCTGTGGCCCGACAACTTCCACGGCGGGCGGATCCACCGACACCGTGCCGACAACGAAGCCAGGCGCCGGTTCGCCCTCGAGCGAGGGCGTCACGGGCACGCTCTTCGACAGCGAGTTCTCGAATGCCAGCGCGATCGAGGGCGGCGTCACCTGGACGACCTGCACGCCGTACGGCACGCGCACCTGCTCGGGCGTCAGCTGATAGAGACGACGGCCAGGGCCAGCCGACTTCAGGTCGATCTGCGCCACGATGTCACCCGCGCCAAGCTGTGACAGCGCGCTCGATGCGCCACGCACGCGCACGTCGACATTCGAGGGGGCCTCGCCCATCAGCTCGAGCCCGCCGGGAAACTGCTGGAATTCCAATGGCACACGAAGACCGCGCTCGACGACATCCTCGCCAGACACGAACAGCCAGAGCAGCACGGCCAGCCCGACCGACAGCAGCTTGAGCCCGAGGTACCGAAAGGGCCAGGGCGCCTTCATGCCGCCTGCACCTCCCGCTTGCGCCGGGTCGCCTTGTTGATGACGAGCGATCGCAGCCGATCGCGCAGTGCGTCGGCGGTCAGGCCACGCTCGATCTGCCCGTCGACGACGACGGAGATCTTCCCGGTTTCCTCGGAAACGACGATGGCGATGGAGTCGTTCTCCTCGGTGAGGCCAATCGCCGCGCGATGCCGCGAACCAAGTTCCTTGCTCAAGCGCGGGTTGACCGTCAGGGGCAGGAAGCACGCAGCGGCCGCCACCCGGTCTTCACGCACGATGACCGCGCCATCGTGCAGCGGCGACTTCAGCTGGAAGATGCTGACGAGCAGGTCGTACGTGAGCACCGCGTCGAGTGGAATCCCACCCTCGATGTAGTTGCGCAGCCCAATCTGGCGCTCGAGGGCGATGATCGCACCGACACGTTGTGCCGACAGCATGCTGGCGGCGACCACGATCTCCTCGATCGACTCCTCGGCGGATTCAGCCTTCGCCAGGTACCTGAAGAATGGAGCGCGTCCAAAGTGGGCCAGCGCGCGGCGGATGTCCGACTGGAACAGCACGATGATCGCAAAGACCACGTAGCCGATCATGTTGCGGACCAGCCAGTTCAACGTGGTGAGCTGCCAGTATCGGGACCCGTAGAACAGGATCACCAGCAGCCCGGCGCCGACCGCCATCTGCACGGCGCGCGTGCCGCGAATCAGCTTGAGGATCTCGTAGATCAGAATCGACACCACGAGGATGTCGGCGAGGTCCCACCAGCCGATCGGCGGTCGCTTCAGCAGCGTGTCGATCCAGGTCACGATCACGATGTGGTCAGTTCCGTTCAGCGGGCACTCGCGTGGCGACGGATGGCTTCGGCCACCCGTACCACCTGCACCATCTCAGCCACGGCGTGGACGCGGACGATGTGGGCGCCGCCGAGCACGGCGGCCGTCACGGCGGCAGCCGTGCCCCAGTCCCGCTCGACCGGCGGCCGGTCACCCAGCGCCTCCCGCATGAACGACTTGCGCGAAGGTCCCGCCAGCACAGGCCGGCCCAGGCGCGACGCGAGGTCCGCCAATCCCGCCAGCAAACCATAGCTGTGCGACGGGCGTTTGGCAAACCCGATCCCGGGATCGATGACGATGCGATCGGTCTGGACCCCCGCACCCTCCGCCTGCGCGATCCCGGCCCTGAGTTCCTCCGCCACCTCCGCCACCACGTCCTGGTAATTGGCGTGCGCGTACATGTCCGCCGAGCGTCCGCGCGTATGCATGAGCACGAGGCCGGCGCCGCACCGGGCAACGGCCGGCCCCATGGCCGGATCGTACTGGAGGCCGCTGATGTCGTTCACGAGCGACGCACCCTCGGCAACCGCTGCCTCGGCAACCGCAGCCTTGTAGGTGTCGATCGAGATCGCGATCCTCACCCGTCCGGCCAGCGCCCTGAGCACCGGAAGCACGCGTCTCAGTTCTTCGTCACGCTCGACGGGCACCGCACCGGGCCTCGTTGACTCGCCGCCGAGGTCGAGGATGTCCGCTCCGGCCGCTTCCATCGCCAGCGCGACGTCAACAGCGCGCGCCGTGTCCAGGCGTTCGGCGTCGGCAAAGGAGTCCGGGGTGACGTTGAGGACGCCCATGACCAGCGGCCGCTCACCGAGTGCGAGCGGACCGCCGTGGGGCAGCGGGACGAGGAAGGAAGGACGCGGCGGAAACACGGAAGGACGTCGCATCAGGTCGTCCGCCGCGAGTGCGCGGTGGACGACCTGCGCCTAGGCGCGAGTCGAGCGAACGCTCATTCCTGGGTGACCGGTGTGTTGAGCGCGGGGACGATGGCCGGGCGCTCCTTCACGCGAGGACGGCTCTCCTCCTCGACCGGCGCCGCGGCGGCCGGCACCGCTGGCCTCGGCTCGTCGATCTCGAGCCCGGAGGCGAGGCGGCGGACCTGCTCGGCGTCAAGGACTTCGCGGGCAAGCAGGGCGTCGGCCATCTTCAGCAGGACGTCCTTGTGATCGCTCAGGATCTTGTGGGCGCGCTCGTAGTTGGAGGTGACGAAGCGCTTCACCTCCTGGTCGATCTTGAGCGCCGTGTCTTCGCTGTAATCCTGGTGCTGCGCGATCTCGCGCCCGAGGAAGATCTGCTCTTCCTTCTTGCCAAACGTGAGCGGCCCCATGGCGTCGCTCATGCCCCACTCGCACACCATCTTGCGGGCCATGTCCGTTGCGCGCTCGAGATCGTTGCCGGCGCCCGTGGTGAGGCTGTTCATCGTGATCTCCTCGGCGATACGACCGCCAAGGAGAATCGCGATCTGATCCTGCAGGTAGTCCCGCGAGTAGTTGTGCTTCTCGTCGGTCGGCAACTGCATCGTCAGGCCGAGCGCCATCCCGCGCGGGATGATCGTGACCTTGTGGATCGGATCCGCGTGCGGCAGGAACACGGTGAGCAGCGCGTGGCCCGCCTCGTGGATGGCCGTGATGCGCTTCTCGGCGTCGCTGATGATCATCGAGCGGCGCTCCGAGCCCATGAGGACCTTGTCCTTCGCGAACTCGAAGTCGTGCATGCGCACGACCTTCTGGTTGTAGCGGGCTGCGTTGAGCGCGGCCTCGTTCACGAGGTTCGCGAGATCCGCGCCGGAGAACCCCGCGGAGCCCCGCGCCAGCACGGACACATCCACGTCGTCCGCCATCGGGATCTTGCGGGTGTGCACCGCGAGAATGCCCTCGCGTCCCTTGACGTCGGGACGGTTGACCACGATCCGGCGATCGAATCGGCCGGGGCGCAGCAGCGCGGGGTCGAGGACGTCGGGACGGTTCGTCGCTGCGACGAGGATGACCCCCTCGTTCGACTCGAAACCGTCCATCTCGACGAGCAACTGGTTCAACGTCTGCTCGCGCTCGTCGTGACCGCCGCCGAGACCCGCACCGCGATGACGACCCACGGCATCGATCTCGTCGATGAAGATGATGCAGGGTGCGTTCTTCTTGCCCTGCTCGAACAGGTCGCGGACGCGCGAGGCGCCGACGCCCACGAACATCTCGACGAAATCCGAGCCGCTGATGGAGAAGAACGGGACGTTCGCCTCGCCAGCCACGGCACGCGCCAGCAGCGTCTTGCCGGTTCCAGGCGGTCCCATCAGCAGCACGCCCTTCGGAATGCGGCCGCCCAGCTTCTGGAACTTCTGGGGCTCCTTGAGGAACTCGATGATTTCCTGGAGTTCCTCCTTGGCCTCGTCCACGCCCGCCACGTCCTTGAACGTGACCTTCTTCTGGGAACTGGAGGAGAGCTTCGCCTTGCTCTTGCCGAACGACAGCGCCTTGTTGCCGCCGCTCTGCATCTGGCGCATGAAGAAGACCCAGAAGCCGATCATCACGAGGAACGGCGCCCAGTTGTAGAGCAGCGAGGCCCACGGGCTCGCGGTCGGTTCCTTCGACTGCACGGCAATGCCGCGATCGATCAGCTTGTTGGCAAGCCCCTCGTACTGCGTTGGGGCATAGGTGCGGAAGGTCTGGTTCGGTGCGTCCTTGGTGGTGCCGGTGATCTCCTGCCCGGTGATCACGACGCGCTGCACGTTGCCCGCGTCGACGGCCGCCATGAACTCACTGAAACTCAGGCTGTGGTCGCGGGCGTCGTACCTGGTGGCGAAGTTCCAGATGAGCACGCCGGCGACGACGAGCACCACCCAGAACAGCAAGCTCTTCAACGTCGAATTCAACACGAGCCTCCCACACCCTTAAGTCTCAAGACTACCACGGCTTGCGCGGGGTCAATGACGCGAAAGTCCGGGTCGAGCACGTGCCCGGCGACCCACACAATCCGGTCATCGGCGGTCGTCACGATCGGGATCCGATCCCGCTCGCCCCGTGGGACCTTCCGGTCCACGAACAGGTCCTGCAGCTTGCGATGCCCTGCCGGAACCCGCACACGGTCGCCCGCGCGGCGCGTGCGGACCGCCAGTCCGTCGGCCACCAATACTTTCGGCACCACAGCCGTCGCGCCGTTGGGGAGCGGCGCGTCGTGAGCCGAATGCATGACCTCGGCCGACATCGCCTGGCCCCACTCCGGCAGCACCAGCTCTCCGGGGATGGGGAGTGGCTGGCTGATGCTCGGCGCAGGACCGGCGGAAACGGCCTGGTGGCGACCGACTGGACCGGCGGGTCTACTCGTTAAGACGACGTACCCGCCGTGGCGTTCCAAGCAAAGACCCGGACCATCGAGGCGGGGTCGTTCGCCGGTTACCACTGACCACCCCCGAAGGACGGTGCCCAGGCCGATCGGGCGCCCCGCAGACGCCTGGCTCATCAGGTCGTGCAGGGCACGGAAGCCGATCGCCTGCGGTGCCGTCGCGAGCGATCCCGAGTCGACCCGCCACGTCCCTGGCGAGGGCCGTTCCACATGGGCAGCCGTCCACTCTGCCGTGAGCGCCCGGATCAGAGCCTCGTCTGCTCGGGCGAGCGCGGCGGCCGCGGCGAGTGCGTTGACCACCTGTGGATTGAACCGCTGCACCAGGAGCGGCAGCAACTCCGCCCGAACCCGGTTTCTCGGGATCCCCACGTCGTCGTTCGTCTCGTCGTGCAGGCAGCTGAGGGCACGTTCATTCAGGAACGCGCGGACCTGGCGTTTCGAACACTCGAGCAGGGGCCGGATGACGACCCCGCTCCGGGGATACATGGCCGCCAGGCCGCGGCTCCCGGCGCCGCGGATGAGCCTGAGCAGGAACGTCTCTGCCTGATCGTCTTTCGTGTGCCCGACTGCCACCACGTCCGCGCGAAGCACCTCGGCCGCGCGAGAGAAGAAGGCGGTGCGGGCGTGATGAGCGGCGTCCTCGATGGACCGTCCGGTCTGTTGCGCGAGCGCCCGGACGTCGATGCGATCGGCGGCGAAAGGTAAGCCCATCGCGCCAGCAACCTCGGCGCAGTGGCATTCATCCTCGGGCGCCGCTGCGCGAAGCCCGTGGTTCAGGTGAGCGGCGCCGACCAGCCGCAGGTCGCCGGCATGCGCAAGCTCCCGGAGCACGTGCAAGAGGGCGGTGGAATCGGGCCCGCCAGAGAAGGCAACCACCACGCGCGTGTCTGGCCCCGCAAGGTGATGCCGCGCCAGTGTGCGCCGAACGGCGTCGGTCAGCGACATGCGGGAGCCCCCGGAACGAGCGTTGGGAGAACGACGATGAAACGGAAGGACTGTGGGTGCCCCTCGACCGGGCTCGGGGCTAGCCGAGCACAGTCGAATGGTGCCGGAGGGCGGACTTGAACCGCCGACCCCGCGCTTATGAGACGCGTGCTCTCACCAACTGAGCTACTCCGGCGCCGGAACACCAGATGATAGCACGGCAGGCATCAACGATCGGCGTGAAGGATCGCCGCCGCCAGCAGCGGAATCATGAGCTCGTGGTGGCCGACGAGTGAGTAGCCCTTGCCGTTCGTACCGGCGGTCGGCCGGGAGACGACGTTGGTCTGCGGCCTGTAGCTGCGGATGAAGTCCATGTTGACGGTCGTCAGGCCGTTGAGCGAGAGGCCCCGATTGCGAGCGAGCGCGACCGCTTTCAGGAACACTTCGGGCAGCACCACGGCGGAACCGCAGTTGATGAAGACGCCCTGCTCGAGCCGGGCCACGTTGGAGACGAAGTAGCGGAAGTCGCGAAGGCTCCCCTCGCCGAGTGCGGCGCCACTCGCTGCCGGGTGCATGTGGATGATGTCGGTGCCAACGGCCACGTGAACGGTGACCGGAATCCGGAGGCGACCGGCCGCGGCCAGCAGGCTCGACCGGGCATGCTGCGGCTGCTTCTCGTGCAGGTAGGTCGATACCGCCTGCCCAATCCCGAGCCCGGCCTCCACCCCGGCGTTGATGGCGCCGTTCAACAGCCGTCCGGTCTCGTCCGCCATGCCGAACGTGCCTGGCCCCAGCGACTGATCGACGTCTTCCGAGGTCGCTCCGGCGAGTGCCACCTCGAAGTCGTGGATGACTGCCGCACCGTTGGTTGCGATGGCCGAGACGAACCCGCGCTCCATCAGGTCGATCAGCACCGGCGCGAGACCGGTCTTGATGACATGCGCCCCGATTCCCCACACCACACCAGATCCGGCGCGTGTGGCCTGCACCACGGCGCGCGCCACGGCGCGCAGGTCAGCGGCCGCGAGCACGTTGGGCAGTGCATCGAGGAACTCACCGATGGACGCGTGAGCACCGGCAGGGCGGGCGAAGTCCTCCGCCCTGGCCTTGCTCGGGCGCGACTTCAGCGGATAGGTGCGAACACCCGAGAGATCGAACAGCTCGTAATCAAACGGCATGGGGGTGGTGACAACCTAATGCAGAAATGCAGCAATGCACAAATGCACGAATGCGTTTTAGCGTTCGTGCGTGTGTGCGTGTGTGCGTGTGTGCGTGTGTGCGTTCGTGCGTGCCTTTCACCCTATGAGCATCGCGTCACCATAGCTGTAGAACCGATATCGGTGCGCGACGGCCTCGCGGTACGCGTTGAGCACATGGTCCCGACCGGCAAACGCCGAGACCAGCATGAGCAGTGACGACTGCGGGAGATGGAAGTTCGTGAACAGCCCGCCGAGGATGCGGAATTCGAATCCGGGGTAGATGAACAGGTCGGTCGATCCCCTTCCAGGTTCGATGCGGCCACCGTGGGCGCGGCCAATCGACTCGAGGGTCCTCGTGGTCGTCGTCCCGACCGCCACGACCCGTCGGCCCTCGTCGAGAGCGGCGTTGATCGCAGTGGCCGCCGCCTCGCTCACCTCGAAGTGCTCCGTCTCCATCCGGTGTGCCTCGACCTCGTCGACGCGGATCGGCTGGAAGGTGCCGTACCCGACGTGTAGCGTGATCTCCACCCGCTGAATACCGGCAGCGGTCAGCGCCTCGAGGATCGCGGGCGTGAAGTGAAGGCCGGCCGTCGGTGCGGCGATCGAGCCTCGGGTCTGCGCGAACACGGTTTGATAGCGGTCGCGGTCCGCCGCGGCATCAGGGCGCTTGATATACGGCGGCAGCGGGATGTGCCCGATCGCGTCGACGGCGCGATCGACCGGACCGCCGTCCTCGGCCCAGAGACGAACGACCCGTCGACCGAAGAAGCGGCGTTCGAGGATCTCGCCGTGAAGCGTGACCGGGCCGCCAAAGACGACGCGAGCCCCGGGCTTGAGTTTCTGCCCAGGATGGACGAGCGCTTCCCACAACTCAGCACCGGCCGCATCCGGAGGTACGAGCCGTGTCACCAGCAGGCACTCAACCGCACCGCCGCTCGGGTCACGACGGCCGAGCAGCCGGGCAGGGAACACGCGCGTGTTGTTCACGACAAGGAGGTCGCCCTTCCGCAACAGCCGTGGAAGGTCAGCCACCGTGTGGTGCGCGATGGCTCCCGTCCCACGGTCGAGGTGCAGCAGCCGTGACGTCCCCCGTTCTGCAGGGGGCTCCTGCGCAATCAGCTCCGCAGGCAGGTCGAAATCGAACTCACGAACAAGCACGAGGGGATCGTACTGACAAATCTCGTGAATTGGTGAATTGGTGAATTGGTGGGTTGGTGAGTTGGTGAGTGTGAGGTGGGAGCGCGACTGACAGCCCTACCTGCCCGACCTGCCCTGCCCCCGCCGCCCGCCGCCCTGCATCCCTGCCAGCCCGCCAGGCCTCCCGATCACACTCCCGGCCCTCGAGTTGCAGAGGTCGGCCGCGTGTTCGACGTGATCGTTGTGGGTGGTGGTCCGGCTGGGCTGAGCGCGGCGTTGATGCTCGGCCGTTGCCGGCGTCGTGTACTCGTCTGCGATGATGCGCGGCCGCGGAATCGGTTTTCGCGCGCGCTGCATGGGTTCCTGACGCGCGACGGTACCTCTCCGCTGGAGCTGAACACCATCGGCCGTGCCGAGCTGGAGAAGTACGGCGTGGACTGGCGCTCGGTACACGTCGAGACGGCGGTTCGCGAAGGTGACCTGTTCCGGGTGACCCTTGCGGGCACACACGAGGAACACGCGCGCTTCCTGCTGATTGCCACAGGGGTGGTGGACGAACTCCCACCAATAGACGGATTCCGTGAGTGCTACGGCACGTCGATCTTCCACTGCCCGTACTGCGACGGATGGGAGAACCGCGACCGGCGGCTGGCCGCGTTCGGACAGGGCAAGAGCGGCGTGCAGCTCGCACTGTCACTCACGACCTGGAGCCCGCACGTTACCTTGCTGACCAACGGTGGGAGGCTGCAGTCAGGCGCGCTCGAACGGCTCGAACGCAACGGCGTGGCGCTGGTGACGTCGAAGCTCGTCCGGATCGAGCACGAGGAAGGTGCGATGTCAGCGGTGGCCTTCGAGGATCGCGTCGAGCCGATTGATGCGTTGTTCTTCACCACTGGGCAGCATCCTCGCTGCGACCTGGCGGAAACACTCGGCTGCACGTTCAACAAGAAGGGAACCGTGGAAACCGGCACGCTGTCAGACACCAACGTGCCCGGCGTGTTCGTCGCCGGCGACGCGTCGCGTGACGCGCAGTTCGTGGTGGTCGCGGCTGCCGAAGGGGTCAAGGCGGCGCTCGCCATCAATCAGGCCCTGCAGCGAGAGGACCTGCGATCATGAGTCCAGAGCCTGCCAAGTTCGTCTCACGCGCGGAGGCGCTGTCTCCCCCGCCGCCGGCGGTTGTCGACGGGCCCTCGCCCGACGCCGGGCCGCTCGTCCCCATCCCGGTTGACATGCGGAATGCCGCCATCACCATGATGGCCGTCATCGCCGCCGTGCTGGTGCTGCAGTACGCACAGAGCGTCTTCATCCCGCTCGTCCTGGGGCTGCTGATCAGCTATGCACTCGACCCGGCCGTCACGCGACTCGAACGATGGCGCGTGCCGCGGAGCGTCGGAGCCGGCGCGCTGCTCCTGCTGCTGCTCGGCGCAGGCGGAGGGCTGCTGTACCAGCTTCGCGGGCAGGCACAACAGATCATCCAGCAGCTTCCCGAAGGCGCGCGCCACCTGCGGCAGACGCTGGAACAGCAACAGGGCAGCACCACCGATGCCCTGCAGAAAGTGCAGCAGGCCGCCACTGAACTGCAGAAGGCGGCCGCGTCTGCCACGCCGGAGCCGGTGAAGCCTGGCGTCACCCGCGTGCAGATCGAGGATCGGCCGTTCGACGTGGGCGATTACGTGATGTGGGGCTCGATGGGCATCGCGACCGCCGCGGGCCAGCTGCTGCTCATCATGTTCCTCGCCTACTTCCTGCTGGCGACCGGAGATCTGTATCGACGCAAGCTGGTGAAGATCGTCGGCCCTTCCCTGACCAAGAAGAAGATCACGGTACAGATCCTCCAGGAGATCGACCGGCAGATCGAGTCGTTCCTGCTCGTGCAGGTGTTCACGAGCGCCGTCGTGGGTACGGCCACGTGGATCGCGTTCCGTTGGATCGGCCTCGAGCAGGCAGCGATGTGGGGGCTGATGGCCGGCGTGTTCAACTCCATCCCCTACGTAGGGCCGGTGATCGTCTCCGGCGGAACCGCCGTAGTGGCCTTCCTGCAATTCGGCACGATCGAGATGACGCTGCTCACATCAGCTGTGGCGCTGGTCATCACAAGCCTCGAGGGGTTCCTGCTGACCCCGTGGCTGACAAGCCGCGCCGCCCGCATGAATCCGGTGGCGGTCTTCGTGGGGCTGCTCTTCTGGGGATGGGTCTGGAGTGTGTGGGGGATGTTGCTCGCCGTGCCGATGCTGATGGTCGTCAAGGCGGTCTGCGATCACGTCGAGGACTTCAAGGGGGTTGGCGAACTCCTCGGCGACTGAGCGGGAGACAACAGGAAGTTGGTGAGTTGGTGAGTTGGTGAGTTGGTGAGCTTGGGAGTTGGGGAGTTGGCGGACGAAGCCGGCTCAGTGCCGCAGGAGATCGGCGAGGTCCACTCTGCCGCGCTTCTGGAGAAGGGGTTTCCAGAGGTCGCCTGTCTCGGCAACGCGCGCGGGCACGTTGCTGATGGTGAAGTCCTCGATGCGCACGCCGTTCGCAACTTCGTCCCAGGTCACCGGCGTCGAGACGGTTGCCTCCGGACGCGGGCGCACGGAGTAGATGGACGCGAGCGTGCGTCCCCATGCGTTCTGGTTGTAGTCCACCAGCACCCGGCCGTGAGGGCGCTTCGCCACGCGGTACTCCGCCGTGATCAACGCGGGATGCTGCGCCGCGAGCGTCTGCGCCAACGCCTTCGCGAACGTCCAGACCTCCTTCTGCACAGGCCCACGCACGATCGGCACGTACACGTGCAAGCCCTTGGAGCCGGTCGTCTTCACGAGCGACGGCATCTTCAACTCGTCCAGCGCCGCCTTCACCACGAGCGCCGTCTCGCGCACGCGCTCGAACCCTGCTCCGGCCCCCGGATCGAGGTCGAAGTGGAGGTAGTCCGGGCGATCGACGTCATCACACGTGGCGTACCACTGGTTCAGGTCGATGCAGCCGAGATTGATGACCCAGAGCAGCGACGCCCGGTCCTGCACCATGGGAAAGTCGATGATGTTGCCCGAGTGGTGTTCGATGCGGCAGGTCTCGACCCATTCGGGTCGCGGCGAGGGGGCGCGCTTCATGAAGAAGAACTCGCCGGCTGCCCCGTGCGGGTACCGCTTCATCACCATGGCCCGGTTCTTCAGGTGAGGGAGCAGGACACCTGACACATCGAGGTAGTACTGCAACAGATCCCGTTTCGTGAGCCCCAGCTCCGCCCAGAAGATCTTCGGAAGATTGGTCAGACGGACCTCGCGTCCGTCGATGCGGACGACGGCATGCTCTTCGTCGGGCGGGATTGCCAGTGCAGCCGCCATCGTCAGCCGATGCTGGTCTTGCGCCGAGGTGCGCCCGCGCGGTTGGTCACAGGTGAGCCGTTCGCATCTTCGGTGCCAGACGACCGGCCTCGCAGCGGCTCGAGCTTCGGTGGGCGGACGCCGGTGCGCACCGCGCCGGCCACCGAGATGTAGGGCAGTTCCTCTCCGGCAGCGACCTGCCGTAGCAGCAGCCCACCGCGGCTCATGTCGCCGCGACCCACGAACGCTGCCGGAAAATGCAGGCGCTCACCGAATATCCCCAGGAGCACGTCCACATACTTCGGGGACGCAATGCTGCCGAGCAGGACCACGTCGGAGTCGCCGATCTCGGACTGCAGCGCAAGCGCACTCTGCTCCAGCGGCACGCGATAGCGCTCGTTCTCCGCGTCGATGCCGGACCCGGCGAACTGCCGCAGTGCGTCAGCGGTGACGACCGTGTCTGGACTGCGGAGGCCCGCATTGGGCGTGATGACGTGGACGCCGCTGCCGATGAGCGGATGGTCCAGTTCCGGGGGCGCCGCGAAGCGACTGGCGTACGCGAGCTTGCCCCGGAAGTACAGGCCGCTGACGAAGGCGAACACCTCGCCGAGCGGAGCCCCTTCGGCGCGCAGCCGTCGTGCGAGGTCGAACTCCGCACGCGGCTGAAGCACCATCTGCGCACGCTTCCCACTGCAGTTTGCCGGCGACAGCAGGAAGATGCGAGGCACAGGGAAATGCTAATTGCTAAAGGCTAAATGCAGAATGGTGACGGCGGGCTGTTCCGCCCGTTTGCAGGTTGATGATTCAGTAGCCCCAGCGCAGAAGGACCGAACCGACCGTGAAGCCGGCGCCGACCGAGCACAGCAGGACGAGATCGCCCTTCTTCAGCCGTCCCTCGTTGATCGCATCGTTCAACGCCAGCGGGATCGTGGCCGCGGTGGTGTTGCCGAACCGCTCGATGTTGATGATGACCTTGCCCTGGTCGACCCCGAGCTTCTCCGCGGCCGCCTGGATGATGCGGCGGTTCGCCTGGTGCGACACGAACAGCGCGAGATCCTCGGGCTTGATGCGGTTGCGCTCCATGATCCGGCGCGCGATCTCCTCGGTCTTCCGCACAGCGAACTTGAAGACCGTCTGCCCGTCCTGCTTCACGTAGTGCATCCGCTGCTCGACCGTCTCGCGGGACGGCGGACGGAGGCTGCCACCAGCCGGCATGCACAGCGCGGGTCCACCGCTGCCGTCGATTTCGTGCTCGAAGTCGATGATGGACGGTTCGCCCGCCGCCGCAGCAGACACGACCACAGCGCCCGCTCCGTCGCCGAACAGCACGCACGTCGATCGGTCGGTGTAGTCGATGATGCTCGACATCACGTCGGCACCAATCACCAGTGCGTGCTCATGGCACCCCGCCGCCACGAGCTGGCTGCCTGCCGTCAGCGCGTAGGTGAAGGCGGAACAGGCGGCGCTCACGTCGAATCCCCACGCATGGTGCGCCCCGATCTTGTGCTGCACGAGACACGCCGTGCTGGGGAACATCATGTCGGGCGTGACGGTGCCGACCACGATGACGCCGATGTCATCGGGCGTCAGCCCCGCGCGACGGATCGCCTCGAGTCCGGCCTCCTTGGCCAGGTCCGACGTCGCCACACCAGGGTCGACGATGTGCCGCTCCCGGATGCCGGTGCGCTGCAGGATCCACTCATCGGTGGTGTCGACCATCTTCTCCAGGTCGCGGTTCGTCAGCACACGCGGCGGCACGTAGGTCGCCAGCGACCTGATGTACACGGGGCGGCCCGCGCATCGCGGCGTCGTTCGCACCGGCCCCTGCTCCTGAGCGCTTACCACAGTCGTGAATCCCTTCCCGGCGCTGTCAGTCCGAAATATTCGTAGGCACGCGGGGTGGCTACGCGCCCGCGCGGCGTCCGATCCAGAAACCCGATCTGGATCAGGTACGGTTCGTAGATGTCCTCGATGGCGTCCCGCTCCTCGCTGATTGCAGCGGCAAGGCTGTTCACCCCGACGGGACCGCCTCCGAACTTATCGATGATCGTGCGCAGCAGCTTGCGGTCGACTTCGTCGAAGCCGTATTCGTCGACCTCGAGGAGCTTCAGCGCCGCATGCGCCACCTCGAGCGTAATCGTACCGTCGGCGCGCACCTGCGCAAAGTCCCGGACGCGCCTGAGCAACCTGTTCGCAATGCGCGGCGTTCCCCGCGACCGGCGCGACACTTCGGCCGCGGCCGCATCCGCGATCGGCACGCCCAGGATCCGCGCGGACCTGCGCACGATCTCGTTCATGTCCGCGAGCTCGTAGAACTCGAGCCGATGCACGATGCCGAACCGCGCGCGCAGCGGCGACGTCAGCAGCCCGGCGCGCGTGGTCGCACCGATCAGCGTGAACTTCTGGAGTGGCACCTTCACGGACCTGGCGCTCGGGCCCTGTCCGATGACGATGTCCAGTTCGTAGTCCTCGAGTGCCGGATAGAGGATCTCCTCTATGGACGGCGACATCCGGTGGATTTCGTCGATGAACAGCACCTCGCGCTCGGCGAGGTTCGTGAGGATGGCCGCCAGGTCGCCAGGCTTCTCGAGCACCGGACCCGACGTCGCCCGCACGGGCGCCCCCATCTCGTTGCCGATCACATACGCCAGCGTCGTCTTGCCGAGCCCGGGCGGTCCATAGAGCAGGACGTGGTCGAGCGCTTCGCCCCGCTGCTTCGCGGCGGCAATGGACACCTGCAGGTTCTCGCGCACGCGGTCCTGCCCGATGTAGTCATCGAGCACGCGTGGACGAAGCCCCGCTTCATACTGCGCGTCGTCGTCGACCTTGGAGGCCGTTACCAGTCGATCCTCCATCGCCTACCTGGCCAGCTCGCGGAGGGCCTGGCGAAGCGTCTGCTCGAAGTCGCCGGCGTTCGCCTTGATCGCCGCGTCGACCGCCTTCTCGGCAAGAGGCCGATGGTAGCCCAGATTCATCAACGCCGACAGCACGTCGTCCTTCAGCGCGGAAGGGGTCGACGCTGCCGTGTCGCCCGGTTCCGCGTGGGCTGCAAGCGGCAGGCGGTCCTTGAGTTCGAGGACGATGCGCTCGGAGGTCTTCTTGCCGACGCCGGGGATTGCCGTGAGGCGCGCAAGGTCGCCGCGCTGCACGGCCTTGATCAGGTCGTTCGGCTCGATCCCGGAGAGCACCGCGAGCGCCACCTTCGGGCCGATGCCGCTCACCGAAATCAGGCGTTCGAACAGATCCAGCTCGAGGCGCGTGGCGAAGCCGAAGAGCAGCAGCGCGTCCTCCCGCACATGCGTATGGATGCGCAGCGCAATGTCGGCACCGGCTTCGCCCAGCCCGTAAAAGGTCGACAGGGGAACGGCGACGTCGTACCCGACTCCATTCACGTCGACGATGATCCGATTCGGCTGCTTGTCGAAGATGCGGCCGCGGAGGTGCGCGATCATGTGCCTTCTGGCCGGTAGTGACGCCAGCTCGTCGCGGCGCGCGAGGTCGACGCCTTCGTCGTCGGCACGCTCACGCCGGCGGGTGCGAGGGAGTGGCAGTGGCAGATCGCGATCGCGAGCGCGTCGGATGCGTCGAAGGGGGTCGGCAGTTCGGCGAGCCCGAGAATGAGCTTCACCATCTGCTGCACCTGCTGCTTCTCGGCGCGACCGTAGCCGACGACAGCGCGCTTCACTTCGGCAGGGGTGTACTCGAAGACGGGGGCACCTGACTGCACGGCGGCAAGCATGGCGACGCCACGCGCGTGACCGAGTTTCAGTGCGCTGCGGGCGTTGTTCGCGTGAAAGAGGTTCTCGATGGCGACACAATCGGGCTGGCACTCGCCGAGGAGCGCGGCCAGCCCGGTGTGGATGTGCAGGAGCTTCTCTGGGAACGAGGCCGAGGCCGGAGTCCGGATGGCGCCGCTGGTGACGATCCGGTGGCGTGACCCGTCGGTCTCTACGCACCCGTAACCGGTGCGCTCCGACCCCGGGTCGATGCCGAAGATCTTCATCTCCCGACGAGGCCGGGGTGACCGTACGCGCGCCGAACGGTCACGCCAGCGAGGCCTCGATCTCCTTCTCCTCGATGTCGAAGTTCGACCAGACCTGGCGGACGTCGTCGTGATCGTCGAGGACGTCCATCAGCTTCACCATCTGCTGTGCGGCCTTGCCTTCGAGCTTGAGATAGTTCTGCGGAATCATCGAGATCTCGGCGGCGGCGGGTTCGATCCCGAGCGCCTTCACGGCCTCGAGCACGGCGGGAAAATCCTGGACCGACGAAAACACTTCCCAGTTGTCCTCATCGTCCGCAATGTCGTCGCCGCCAGCCTCGAGCACGGCGTTCATCAACACATCCTCGGCGACCTTGTCCTTGCCCACGACGATGTAGCCCTTCTTGGAGAACATCCAGGCCACGGCGTTCGTTTCGGCGAGGCTGCCGCCGTACTTCGTCAGCATGTGGCGCAGTTCGCCGACCGTGCGGTTCTTGTTGTCCGTGAGCACGTCGATGATCACCGCGGCGCCCCCGGGGCCGTAGCCCTCGTACTGCGCTTCTTCGTACGACACGCCCGGCTCTTCGCCCGTGCCACGCCGGATGGCGCGCTTGATGTTGTCCGAGGGCATGTTGTTGGCCTTCGCCTCGGCAATGATCGTGCGCAGGCGCGGGTTCGTGTCGGGGTCGCCACCGCCGTTGCGGGCGGCAATCGTCAGTTCCTTGATGATGCGCGTGAACAGCTTGCCGCGCTTGGCGTCTGCCGCGCCCTTCTTATGCTTGATTGTGTGCCACTTTGAATGGCCGGACATGTTGGAACCCTCGTTAAATCAACAAGATGGGGACCAGAAATCTTATCACAGCCTCCGGGCGAGCATGATCCAGACGTCGGCGCGTTCATCCCAGGCGCCGCCTCTGTAATCGCCGAGGACCGCCTCCACGCCGAAGCCGTGCTTCTCGAGGCGCTTAACGAACGTCGGGATCGGTACGGTCCGGAAGGTCAGGTCGAACGAGTGCTCCTTCGATTCACCACCGCGACGGGCGATGTAGGTCTGGTTGAAGATCGTCAGGTGCTTCGCGCGGTCCTGCCGGACGGACTCGACGAGGGTCAGGTGCACGCCGCCAGCGGCGCGCCCCTTGAGCTGAATCCTGTTCGAGTACTCACGCCAGTTCGGCACGTCGGGGACAAGGTCCACCCCGAACAGGCCGCCGGGCGCCAGCACATCAGCGACCGATGACAGCGTCGCCGTCAGGTCCCGCTCACGAATGAGCGACTGCAGGATGCCGTACGGGGCGAGCACCAGATCGAAGCTGCCGGTAGTGAACGGCAGGTGACGGATGTCTCCGCGAACGAGCTGGAGACGGGTCTGTTTCTTCAGACCCTCCCGCCGCCGCTGCGCGGACAGCCGCTTCGCCGCGCGGGCGAGCATCGGCCCGGAACGGTCGATCCCGATCAGGTCTACCCCTGCACGAGCGAGTGGAAGCGAGATGCGTCCGGTCCCGCACCCGAGTTCGAGGACCGGACCGTTGGCCTGACGCGCGACGTTCCGCCAGAAAGGCACGTCGCGTCGACCGAGGGTGCGCGCGTTCTCCCAGTCGTAGAACGGCGCGTACTCGTCCCAGCCCTGCCAGCCTTCACGTGTGGCCATGGCCCGCGATCATAATCGGCCTTGCTCTGAAGGAAGGGGCAGCCGTCAGTCGGAGACGGCGAGTTCGCCCGGTACGATCGGACGTGTGCGCGGCAGCCGTCCCTGGCGTGCGAGGTTGCCGACGAATGCGAGGACACCGATGAAGACAGCCAGCTTGAACGAGTCGAACAGGCGGGTCTGCGGCAGCAGTTTCCAGAGGAACCACAGGATCGGCTGCGCGATCGCCACGGCCCACACGGTGCCGTAGAAGTACCGCCGCTCGTGCCCTTCACCCTTTGTCGAGGCCTTTACGCGCGGCAACTGGCCGAATGCGCCGAGCAGCCACACGCTCCCCGCGAGCGGGAAGTACGCGTAGCGGTAGATCTGCTTCAAGTACCAGTGGCCGGTCACGATCGCAACCAGCAGCCCGACGATGTTGAGGACGGCAAAGGCCACCGCCTCGCCCCACGCGAACGTGTAGCAGACCCGCCGATACAGCGGGTTGGGGCGATCCTCCGTGAACCGGATGATGTACGGCGCAGGCTCACAGCCGGGCAGGCGCCCTCGCAGCCCGGCGATGCCGGTGCCGATCAGGACGACACTCAGCCAAATCACCATGCGTGAGTCGAAACCACGCTCGAACAGGTCGAAGGTCAGCGGCCCTGGCGCGATGAAGAACACGAAAATCCAGATCGGCCAGTGATTGACGCGGTAGTACAGCTTGTTCCTGGTCCGGATCTTCCGGTGCGTGTCGTACTCGACTGGGATGTTCACGGGTCCCTAGTTGTATCAGAGAGCCGTCCGGGCGCTCAATCGCGTCTGCTTCCGCCGCTGCGTCTGTCAACCGGCCGATAGACAATCACCGATGCACTCGCTCCTACGTGCCGGCGGAGACATCAGACAACATCCAGAGCGCAATCCCGGTCGCAACGGCCAGATTCAGCGAGTCCACTGCGTTGGTCGTCGGGATTCTCACGCGGACGTCCGCCGACGCCTCGACCTCGTCGCTGAGCCCAGGTCCTTCCGAACCGACGACAAGGGCAACTCTCCTGCCCTTCATGGCCGGCGCGAATGCCTGCAGCGGCACTGAGGGCTCCCTCGGGCTCAGTGCGGCAACGGCGATCCCCTCTGCACGGAGTTCGTCGAGGACCGCGGGAAGCGCATCTGCGCGCGCAAATGGAACACGCAGCACCGCCGCCATCGAGGTGCGAATGGCCTTGCGATACAGCGGGTCGCAGCACGCCGGGTCCAACAGGACGGCGTCCACACCAAACGCGGCCGCGTTCCTGAAGACACTCCCGACGTTGTCGGCGTTCGTGACACCCTCGAGAACGATCACACGTCCGGCATCGGAGACGATGTCGCGCCACGTCCGCACTGGAGGACGGTGAACCAGCGCCAGGCAGCCGCGATGGATGTTGTACCCGGTGATCGCTTCGAACGCTGCGGTCGCGCACTCGAAGACAGGCCCGTCGAAGCCGCTCCTGCGAAGCACCGGTTCGAGCGCTTTTCGTGATGGACCATTCAGGAGGAGTGAGTGCACCGCATACGCGGCATCCGCAAGGACGCGCTCCACGACGAGCCGCCCCTCCGCGACGAACAGGTCCCGCGTGCGAAGCAGCTCAGCGTCTCCGATCGAGCGGAACGGCGTGACCCGCGGGTCGTCCGGGTCTGCAATGAAAACAGGCTGCATGAGGGCCGGTTGCGAAGTCCGGATACGTTACCATTGAGCCCCGGCTATGAGGTCCGCTGCCGCCGTCATCGTCGCTGCCCTGGTCCTGCTGTTTCCGCAGCGTGCGTCGGCGCACCCGACCCCTTTCAGCTACCTCGACGTGCGGGTCAACGACGGCGTTGCCACCATTGACGTCGTCGCGCACATCATCGACGTCGCTCACGACCTGAACCTGGATCCGCCCGAGCGCCTGCTGCAGGCCGATACGCTCAGCACACGCGGTGCGGACATCACGACCCTGCTGGCATCGCGCGTCCGGATGCAAGCGGACGGCACGACGTTGCCGCAGCCTTCGTGGTCTTCGCCCGAGGCGCTGCCCGACCGGCAGTCGGTGCGGATCACGGGACGATTGGCGTTGACGTCGCGCCCGGGATCGCTCTCACTCGACGCGAAGATGTTTCCGTACGACCCGCAGCATCAATCCTTCGTCAACTTCTACGAGGACGACACGCTCGCGCTGCAGGCGATCCTCGACCTCTCGAAGACGCGCGTCGAGTTCTTCTCCGGCTCACGCCAGGGCATCTGGGCCGTCGTCCGCAAGTTCGTGCCGGCGGGCGTCGAGCACATCCTGATCGGCCCAGATCACCTGCTGTTCCTCGTCGGGCTGCTGCTCCTCGGCGGCACGATCCGGCAACTCGCACTGGTCGTGAGTGCCTTCACCGTGGCCCACAGCATCACGCTGTCGATGGCGGCGCTCAATGTGTTCAGCCCACCCGCCCGGATTATCGAACCTGCGATTGCGCTGAGCATCGTCTACGTCGGCGCGGACAATCTGCTGGTGCGCGACGGCAAGGACGTGCGCGCGTGGATCGCGTTCGGCTTCGGGTTCATCCACGGATTCGGGTTCGCCAACGTCCTCCGCGAGATGGACCTGCCGCGTACCGCGCTCGGTTGGTCGCTCTTCTCGTTCAACCTCGGGGTCGAAGTCGGGCAACTGGTGGTCGTTGTCGCCGTCGCCAGCGCGTTCGCCGCGCTCCGCGCGCGCAGTGAGGTTGCTGGCCGGCGGCTCGCGGTCGGCGGCTCGGTCGCCGTCATGGTGGCAGGGACGTTCTGGTTCATCCAACGGGTCTTCTTTCCAGGAGGGATCGCATGAAGCGGGCATGGCTGCTCGGCGGGTTGATCGCAATTGGCGGGCTCTCGATGTCGCTGGCGGCATATCAGGCGGCGCCGGCGCCGAAGGTCATCGAGGTCGAGAAGATCAAGGACAACCTGTTCGTGCTGAAGGGCGGCGGTGGGAACACGGCCGTCTTCGTCGGCAGCAACGGCATCACCGTCGTCGACACCAAGAACCCGGGTTGGGGGCAGCCTATCCTGGACAAGATCAAGGAGCTGTCCAGCAAGCCGGTCGTGCGCATCATCAACACGCACACGCACGGTGACCACGTGAGCGGGAACGTGGAGTTCCCCGCGACGGTCGATGTCGTCGTCCAGGAGAACACGAAGACGAACATGCAGCGCATGGCCCCGGTCACGGGGCTCAACCAGCCGCCGACGCCAAACATCTTCACGCAGAACAACGGCCGCGGCATGGCAAAGCAGACCTTCAAGGATCGGATGACGCTCGGGAGCGGAGCGGATCAGATCGACCTGTACTACTTCGGCCGCGGACACACCAATGGTGACGCATGGGTGGTCTGGCCGGCACTGCGCGTGATGCACGCGGGTGACATCTTCTCAGGCAAGACCGCTCCCATCCTCGATGCGAACAACGGTGGCAGCGGTGTGGAGATCGGGAACTCACTCACGAAGGGCGCGGACACCATCAAGAACGTGGACGTCATCATCACCGGACACGGTACGCAGATGACGATGGCTGACCTGCGCGAGTACGCGCAGTTCAACAAGGACTTCCTCGAGTTCGTCCGCAACGGGGTCGCGGCCGGCAAGAGCGTGGACGCGATGACAGCGGAGTACAAGGTGCCCGCGAAGTACGCGGGATACACGGCCGCCGAGGCGCGCGTGAAGAGCAACGTCGAAGTGATCGCCAGCGAGCTCAAGAAGTAGCGTGCATCTCGTCCAGATCCTGCTGCCGGTCTTCGACAACGGCGGCCAGCGTTTCCCCGATGCGCACTATGCGGCGGTCCGTCGCGAGATGACCGGACGGTTTGGCGGCGTCACCGCCTACGTCCGGTCGCCCGCGACCGGCCTCTGGCAGCGTGAGGACGGTTCGGTCGAGAGGGACGACATGGTGATGGTCGAGGTCATGGTCGATTCGCTCGACGAGGAGTGGTGGCGTGGGTACCGCCTCGCGCTCGAGCGGCAGTTCGCGCAGGACGCCATCGTCGTACGGGCGATCGCCATCCGCACGTTGTAGCGCTATCCCCTGGGCTTCGTCCTGTGGGTTGGCGCCGCCGCCCACGGGTTCTCGGGCCACGGGTGCTTCGGGTAGCGCCCTCTCAGTTCCTTCCTGACCTCCGGGTACGTGCGCTCCCAGAAGCTGCGCAAGTCGCGTGTGAGCTGGACCGGCCTGCCGTTCGGGGCCAGCAGCGCCAGCAGCACCGGCACCTGCTTCGGGCCCACGCGTGGGGTGTCCGCGAGGCCAAACAGCTCCTGTAGCTTCACCGCAGCCGTCACGGTCCCATCGTCCGCGTACTCCAGAGCCACGGTCCGACCGCTCGGCACTGGCAGCCGTTCCGGGGCGTCCCGTTCCAACGCGACCAGCACGTGGTGACCGAGCACTGAGTGGATGTCGATGTCGTCCACGCTCCCCGCCTGATACGCCGCCGAACGGACAAGGGCAGGGAGGTCGACCTCGCACCCGGCGAACGCGAGGCGGCGCAGCAGCGCCGTCGCGTGCCCGCCTGGTGGTCGCTCCAGCCATGCCGTCGCGAGCAGCTCGGAACCGACGTCGGGATCGGGCGGGACCGGATGTTCCGCCAGTCGCAACGCGTCGTACCGGACCACTTCGCGCGCACGGAGGCGACCGTGATCGTCGATCACGTGCTCGACCGTCCGGACTGTCGGGACCAGCCACTCGCGCTCGATCGCGCTCGCGCGGCTGATTCGCCCGTCTGGCTTCGAAACGTCGCTTGACGACTGCACGTCCAGGGCGACGATGAACGCGGCGTCGCGCACCGCGCTCTCTGGTGACAGCACGGCGCCGGTTCCAGATGAGAGCAGGAACCGCCGCGAGTGGGGTTCGCGACGCATGGCCACGCGGTCGGGGTACCCGGCGAGCACAGCGCGACGAAGCTCGTCGTCCGTGAGGTCGTCGGCGCCACGTGACGTGCCCTGCTGTGCGGCGACCCGTGCGATCTGCCGCGCCGTCTCACCGAACTGTACTGGCAGCTGCTCCCACTGGTCGAGCAGTGGGAGGAGATCGCTGGATGCGACTGCGGTGCCCGGCCGCTGCGCGACACGCTCGGCAAGCAGTGCTGCGGCTCGTACCGCTCGCGGGTGACCGCCAGCCTCGATTACGATCCGCGACAGACGCGGCGGAAGGGGCAGGCGAAGCATGGCGCGCCCGATCTGCGTCAGACCGCGATGATCCGTTGCACCGATTCTTCGCAGGAAGGCGAGCGCCGCGTCCAGGGCGTAGGCCCGTGGCGGGTCGAACCACTGCAGCGCCCCAGGATCACCGCCCCACCCGAGCACGTCGAGTGCAACGCCAGCCAGGTCGATCCTGTGGATGTCGGGCTCACGAAACGGCTTCAGCTTGTCCGACCGCGACCACAGGCGGTAGGCGCGTCCGGGACCGAGGCGGGCCGCGCGGCCGGCCCGCTGGTCGACGCTGGCCTGCGATGCACGCTCGAGTACGAGGCTGTCGAGCCCGCGCACGACGTCGAAGCGCGCCACTTTTTCAAGCCCTGTATCCACGACCGCGTGGACGCGGGGCACCGTCAACGAGGTCTCCGCGATGTTCGTACACACGACGACCCGACGTGTGCGAGTGGGTGTCAGGGCCCGATCCTGCTCGGAGGGTGATAGACCGCCGTGCAGGGGTACGACCTCCACATCGGACGAGAGCACGGCTCGAAGGTCGGTGACGGCGCGCGCTATTTCCGCTGCGCCAGGCTGGAAGCACAGGACGTCGCCGGATGTGTCCTGGAGCGCCCGGGCAGTCGCCGATGCAGTTGCCGTGTCGGGCAGATACTCGACCACGAGCGGGTGCTGGTGGCCCGGCACACGGATGATCGGGCACCCGCCGAGGTACTCGGCGACGCGGTCCGCATCGATGGTGGCGGACATCACGACAAGCCGGAGGTCGTCTCGCGCGAGCATCGCCTGCTTCGCCAAGGCGATCGCGAGGTCGGCGTGAATGCTCCGCTCGTGGAACTCGTCCAGGACGACGGTGGTGAAGTCGCTGAGCAGGGGATCGCCCTGGAGCCTGGCGGTCAGGATCCCTTCGGTGGCAATGAGCAGACGGGTGGCGGCGTTGAAGTTCCGTTCGAAGCGGATGTGCCAGCCGATCTCATGACCGAGACGCCACCCGCGCTCCTCCGCGATTCGGCGGGCGATGGCTCGCGCGGCGGATCGCCGCGGCTGGAGAACGATGGCTGGGCCACTATCGATGAGCGCGGGCGGAACGCGGGTGGTCTTGCCGGCACCCGGGTCCGCAACGATGACTGCGGCTCGCGAGCGGTCGAGCGCTGCGCGGATGTCAGGAAGGACCGCGTCAAGAGGAAGTGGAGAAAGGGTCGGCATGCGTGCCGGCGGCGGGAGCCGTGCTGCCGCCGCCGTGCGAGGAATACGGTCGATTAGGCGCCGGTGCTCAGGCCCGTTGGGCAGGACACGCCGGTTCCGCCGAGGCCGCAATAGCCGTTCGGGTTCTTCGCGAGGTACTGCTGGTGGTACTCCTCGGCGTAGAAGAACTCCGGCGCGTCGAGGATTTCAGTGGTGACAGGTCCGTAGCCGGCGCGTGCGAGTTCCGCCGCGTACGCGTCGCGACTGCACACGGCGGCTTCGTGCTGCGCGTCCGAGAAGCAGTAGATCCCGGACCGGTACTGTGTCCCCACATCGTTGCCCTGCCGCATGCCCTGGGTCGGATCGTGGTTCTCCCAGAAGAGGCGCAGGAGATCGTCGTAGGTGATCTCGAGGGGATCGAACACGACGAGGACCACCTCGTTGTGGCCGGTCATGCCGGTGCAGACTTCCCGGTAGGTCGGATTCGGTGTGAGCCCGGCCGCGTAACCGACCGCTGTCGAATAGACCCCGGCCTGCTGCCAGAACTTCCGCTCGGCCCCCCAGAAGCAGCCCATTCCGAACATCGCCGTCTCGAGTCCGGAGGGGAACGGCCCACGCAGCGCATGGCCGTTGACGAAGTGGACCGCAGGGACGGCCAGAGGCTCGGCGCGACCCGGCAGTGCTTCATCAGGTCGTGGCATCCTCATTGGTTTTCCAAACACCGTGTCTTACCTCTCTTCAGGTTCGCGCTCGGTCGGGGTGAACTGGAGGGCAACGCCGTTCATGCAGAAGCGGAGGCCTGTGGGCCGCGGACCGTCCGGAAAGACGTGCCCGAGGTGCCCGCCGCATCGCGAGCAATGCACTTCGGTGCGTACCATGAAGTGGCTGCGGTCCTCGCGTGTGCCGATCGCGCCGTCCAACGGGGCGAAGAAGCTCGGCCATCCACTGCAGCTTTCGTACTTCGTGGCGGCGTCGAAGAGCGGTTGTCCGCATCCGGCGCAGCGGAACGTGCCCGTTCGCTTCTCGTCGTTGAGGGGGCTGGTGCCCGGACGTTCAGTGCCGTGCTGGCGCAAGACGCGGTACTGCTCAGGCGAGAGCTGCGTGGCCCATTCTTCGTCGGACTTCTCGACTGGAAAGATCTCGTCCCGCATCTTGTGAGTCTAACCTTTTGATGCTGTCTGCTTACGAAGGTTTCCGGGGAGGTGCGCCGCCCCTGCGCGTCCGTGCCGCAAACGATCGCGGCGTCAACTCGGGCGGCTCATTCGTCCTCTACTGGATGATTGCGAATCGACGGGCGCGCTACAACTTTTCCCTCAACCGCGCGACGGCGTGGGCCCGTGAGCTAGGTCGGCCGCTGGTCGTGCTCGAGGCACTACGGGTTGACTATCCGTACGCGTCTGAGCGCCTGCACCGCTTCGTGATCGATGGGATGGCTGACAACCAGCGGGCGTTCGCGGACGGCCCCGTCCTCTACTACCCGTATGTGGAGCCGTACGTCGGTGCAGGACGCGGCCTGCTCGAGCGGCTGAGCGCCGACGCGTCGGTCATCGTGACGGATGACTATCCGTGCTTCTTCCTGCCTCAGGCCGTCAGGGCCGCAGCGGATCGGGTGGCGGTTCGCCTCGAAGTTGTCGACAGCAACGGGCTCCTGCCGCTCGCGGCCGTTCCGCAGGCCTACCCTGCGGCGGTTCACCATCGGCGGTTCATGCAAGGGGCCCTGCGGTCGCACCTTTCGGATTGGCCCTCGCCTGCGCCGGACCTCAGCAGCCTTCCCGGTCGGCTGAAGGCGTTGCCGCTGGACGTGACGACGCGTTGGCCGGCTGCAACACAGGAGCTGCTGTCTGGTTCTCCGGTCGCACTCGAGGCGCTGCCCATAGACCACGTGGTTCGGCCGGTCGGGATGCGTGGCGGGTCCAGATCTGCGGAGGTGGCGCTCGGGGCGTTCGTCAATGAGCGGCTCTCGTCGTATGACCAACGACACAATCACCCCGACGACCGGGGAACCAGCCGGCTCTCGCCGTACCTGCACTTCGGCCACATCGCCGCCCACCATGTGTTCGATGCGGTCATGAAGCATGAGCAGTGGACGGTTGGAAGACTCGGCGGTCGACCAAGCGGCGCACGTGAGGGGTGGTGGGGCGTCTCGAACCCCGCGGAAGCGTTCCTGGACCAGCTCGTCGTCTGGCGCGAGCTCGGGTTCAGCACGTGCGCGAAGCGTCCGCACGACTACGACCGGTTCGAGGGCCTTCCTGAATGGGCGCAGCAGACCCTGTTGCGTCATGCGGACGATCCCCGACCGTTTGTCTACGACCGTGCCGCTTTCGAGGCCGGCGCGACGCACGATCCGCTCTGGAACGCAGCGCAGCGCGAGATGGTTCGGGACGGCTGGATGCACAACTACATGCGGATGCTCTGGGGTAAGAAGATTCTGGAGTGGTCGGCATCGCCTGTCGAAGCGCTGGACACGATGACGGCGCTGATGAACCGGTGGAGCCTTGACGGGCGTGACCCGAACTCGTATGCCGGCTACATGTGGGTACTCGGGCGCTACGACCGCCCGTGGCCGGAGCGTCCTATCTACGGGACCGTGCGTTCGATGAGTTCGGAGAGCGCGATGCGGAAGATTCGTGTCGCCCGGTATCTGGCTGAAAGCCGGCACAGCGGTCTGTTCGATCGCTGACGCGGGGCTCCACGCCTGAGACCGGGCTGTCTGCGCGCGGAGGTGACGGCGTCAGCCGGCAACTGCGCGCGCGGCCCGGTCGCTTTCTCCAGGCGCGATTCTCAGTCTCGCGTCGACGAAGCCCGCAGTACATTCGCATAAACAAAAAAAGGCTCGTGAGCGCGAACTCACGAGCCTTGTCGAGATAATGCCGGCAGCGACCTACTCTCCCACACACTTTCGCGTGCAGTACCATCGGCGGTATCAGGCTTAACTTCCGTGTTCGGAATGGGAACGGGTGTGACCCTGATCCTATGACCACCGGCAAAGTGGTCCCGGGTGATGAACCCGGTATCTTGTCTGCCTGGGGTCCCACAGAGCGCTCGCGATTTCCGAGCCGCGAAGTGAGTCATCCCAGACAATCTCAAAGAGCGTCCGCTCCAGCCTACGCCAGGAGCGGAGACGACTGAATATCCTGCAAACGGTAGTTTTGACCAACCAGCCACGCAGCGGTTTCTGCGTGCATGTAAAACGATTTATGGTCAAGCCTCACGGCTGATTAGTATCGGTAAGCTCAACGTGTCGCCACGCTTACACACCCGACCTATCACCTGGTCATCTTCCAGGAGCCTTCAGGGGATTTCTCCCAGGGAGATCTCATCTTGTGGAGGGTTTCACGCTTAGATGCATTCAGCGTTTCTCCCTTCCGGACGTAGCTACTCGGCACTGCCGCTGGCGCGACAACCGATACACTAGAGGTCCGTCCAACCCGGTCCTCTCGTACTAAGGTCAGCCCCACTCAAATCTCCTGCGCCCATCACAGATAGAGACCGAACTGTCTCGCGACGTTCTAAACCCAGCTCACGTACCGCTTTAACCGGCGAACAGCCGGACCCTTGGAACCTGCTACAGCTCCAGGATGCGATGAGCCGACATCGAGGTGCCAAACACCGCCGTCGATATGAACTCTTGGGCGGTATCAGCCTGTTATCCCCAGACCACCATTTGTCCGATGAGCGATGCCCCTTCCATA
>JAFDVO010000007.1 GCA_018268955.1 Acidobacteriota bacterium
AACGTGTTTGACAACGACAGCTAAGGCCCTCAACTTAGCCGAGTTGGGCGGCACGCTCAAGGTGCTGTCGGCATCCGCTGAACGGGCTGGAGCCCGGGCGATGTACTACTTGGGAAGGGAACCGACCGCGTACTTCGAGCGCAGCGGCGCTCACGTCATCAGGGACAATGTGACGGGAGAAGTTGTCCAGATCAGCAATCGCCTTAATCCCAGCGCTTGGAAACCAGATTCTTCAATAGTGAAATCCGTTCGTGCCATGAGAAACCACTTTGACATCGATGCGGAGTTTCGCGGGAAGTTCGTGTTGTTGGCGGGGCTCCGGCTTCTTCGGTACGCGGATGCGCGCGACTTTATCGGTAGATGTCGTGACGCGGGAGTGAGGGTGCTTGGCATCGACGCGTTCTTTGAGCGGGCAGACGGGGTCCAGCCATCTTTGGAGAACAGTATCGACTATTCAATCGAACGGAATGCCGACCTATTGAAGGACAGCTGGCAGCAGGCAGAGCTCTTTGTTCGCGAGCGCGAAGCCCTGTCCCTCTTGTTTGAGGTAGTTGTCGACCGTTCCGTGCGTCATCCGAAGAGCCGCAATACGTGAACGCGTTCTGACCGCAGCAAGAGTGCAGCTACTTCGCTCGCGGCGGGCTCCTTACCCGTTCCGTGCTGAGCATTCCCACTGCGAACTCGTTCGCAATAACGTGGTGCACGCACGAAGCGGTATTGCGCGGGGGGGGGGCGACGAGCTGCTGCTCGCAACTACTTCGCCGACTTGAAGTACCTGGTGAGCGGAGTAGCGGAGCGACGGGAGGCTGCTGGAAGTTTGATGTTCGAAGCGGGTGAGCAGGATCCAAACGTCGGCGATGGAGGCGGTAATGAGAACGCGGATTGTGTTGACGTGGTTCCTAGGTATGGCCGCAGGTCACGCCGCCTTCGCCCAGGAGGGGCCGCTGCAAGCAGGCGGATTCAACCTCCACCGAGCGTACTTCTCGCAGTTGCCTGAAGAGCACATCGACACCGCCTCCGGCAACGTGCTGCTGACGTTCACGGACCTGGAATTGCCCGGGGATGCGGGATCGGTGTTGCGGCTGCAGCGGACGTACAACTCGAACCGAGCCGAATGGCGGTTTGGTCCGGAGGGCTTCGCCGACGTTGCCTTCTTCGGAACCGAGCCGCAGGGCTTCCCCGATGGGCCATGGGTCAGGACGGTCGACGGCGCCATTCATTCCGCGCGGTGGCGATCGCCTGCGTGCCCGTCGGCGGCGGCTGACCCTTGCGGTTTCTACCTGACGAAGGAGTTCTGGCTCGTCGACATCGCGGCTCGCCGCGTCTTCTACCCAGACGGCGCCGTAGACCAGTTCGTGCAGGCAGGTGGCGGCACTGCCGTGGATTGTTGCGCGCGAAGGACACCAAATTAAGCAGGGTGCCCCCGGATCCGTCAACGCGATTCGGATCGAGTACGACAACGGCGACGGCGAGCTGCTCTCCGAATGGACGTACGTCGCCGGCGCGCCGGTGTCCGCCAAAGACTACGTGTATGCGGGGGGACGTTTGATCGCGGTCGTGACGAGAGCGGCCCATTGATGAAGGAGACGCGAGGCTTCAGCAGCGGCCTCCGCAGCAGACGGCGGGGCTGAAGCCCCGCCGCTACGAACGTGAAAGCGCTCCGTCCCGAACGTGAAAGCGCTCCGTCCCGAACGTGGAAGCGCTCCGTCTCGAACGTGAAACCCCGCTGGCACGAATGGACGTGCGTTGCGATTGACGATCGTAGCGGGCGGGCTTCAGCCCGCCCGGCGCGGGCGGCTGGGTAACAGGTTGACGCGGACGATCAACGGCGGGGCTGAAGCCCCGCCGCTACGAAGGTGAAAGCCCGTCCCGAACGTGAAAGCGCCGTCCCGAACGTGGAAGCGCTCCGTCTCGAACGTGAACCGCCGCATCGCCCATCCGGCATCGGCGCACCGATATTCGCGACCGTGCCGCCCTGCGTCCAATCCTCAAACCTGACCCGCGTCGTGATCGGGAACCGCGACGCCGGTGTGGTCTTCGCATTACGATGAAGCTTCATCCGAACCTCCCTTCTGAGCGGAACGGCTGTGTGGAGCACCGTTCTTCTCGGAGCGCTCCGGATGAACTGAGGGCGGGACGAGACGCATGGGTTACTACGAGGACGTGAAGGAGGCGGCGGACTACGTCCGCGGCCGGATTCAGACGGTGCCGGATCTCGCGATCGTGCTCGGGTCGGGGCTTGGAGATTTCGCGGGCACCTTGGGCGATGCGGTGTCGATGCCCTATGGCGACATCCCGCACTGGCCCGCGTCGAAAGTCGTCGGCCACGAGGGACGCCTGGTGGTTGGAACGGTTGGCGGTCGCACCATCGCGGCCCTGTCCGGACGCTGCCACACCTACGAGGGGCACGACTTGAAGACCGTGACCTTTGCGGTCCGCGTCCTTGGTCTCCTGGGCGTGAAGATGCTCGTGCTGACGAACGCGGCGGGTGGCATCAACACCGGGTTTTCCCAGGGCGCGCTGATGGTGATCGACGATCACATCAACCTGATCGGCAGCAACCCGCTCGTCGGGCCGAATGACGAGCGCTTCGGCGTGCGCTTCCCCGACATGTCCGAGGTCTACTCGAAGCGATTGCGGGGCATCGCCGACGAAGCAGGGCGGGCCATCGGGATGCCCCTGCCGCACGGCGTGTACGTCGGCCTGCTCGGACCGAGCTACGAAACCCCTGCAGAGATCCGCTTCCTCCGCACGATCGGCGCCGATGCGGTCGGCATGTCGACCGTCCCCGAGGCGATTGCCGCGCGCCACATGGGTATCGAGGTGCTCGGCATCTCGTGCATCACGAACATGGCCGCGGGCGTGCTGCCGGAGCCGCTCGATCACAACGAAGTGATGGAAACGGCGAAGCGCGTGCGCGGGCAGTTCATCGGGCTGCTGAAGGAAGTAATCGCGAGGGCCTGAGGATCACTAACCGCGAATCGCTAATCGAGAATCGCTAATCGAGAAGGGCAATCGCAGTCGGAATGCGCACCGCTGACCACCGATCGTGCCTTGCCGGTGCATGCGGTCCTGCAGACGGGACGTTGAGATGACGAAGAAGGATGCGCTTGTTGACGCGGCACGTGCCGCACGTGAGCACGCCGTGGCGCGCTTCTCGGGCTTCAAGGTCGGTGCCGCGCTCGAGACGGCGGACGGTACGATCGTCACCGGCTGCAACATCGAGAACGCGACCTACGGCCTGACCGTCTGCGCCGAGCGCGTGGCGATGTTCAAGGCGCTGTCGGAAGGGCACCGCGAATTCCGCGCCGTTGCCGTCGTCGCCGACACGAACGATCCGACCCCACCCTGTGGTGCGTGCCGCCAGATCCTCTGGGAGTTTGCCGGGGACATCGACGTATTCCTCGCCAATCTCACCGAAGACAAGGGCACGTTCCGCATGAAGGACCTGCTCCCGCTCCCCTTCGACGCGCGCCTGCTCTGACGGGGTTAGACCACGTCAGGCTTCGGGCTTCGGGCTCCAGGCTCCGGGGCTCGTCGGCTCCAGGCTACCGGCAAGGGCTATAGGCGATAGGCCATGGGCGGTGGGCGCGCTCGGCCGCGGACGCTCGGCGATTCTCAATTCCTCGCGCGTCGCATTTCAGGCTTCAGGCTCCTGGCTCCAGGCGGGTCGGCTCCGGGCCGCGGGCAAGGGCTCTGGGCGATGGGCGATAAACGGCGGGCGCTTGGCGATGCCCCAGTGCCTCGCGCGCCGCACTTCCGGCGACACGACGGTCGTTCAGGCCAGCCGTCATCAATTCAGCAATCAGCAATTGAATTCAGCAATCAGCGATTGGCAATTGGCAATCTGTGTCGGTGACCGCCATAGTTGGTCGAGCGAACTGCGAGAGTAGAATGGCTTCGTGCTTCCGACAATTGCTCGCGACAACGACACCGTGGTGATGATCGACCAGCGCAAGCTGCCGGCGCAGGAAATCTACGTGCGCTGCCGGACGGCTGCTGAGGTCGCCAAGGCGATCAAGACGATGGTGATTCGCGGCGCTCCGGCGATCGGGGTCGCGGCGGCGCTGGGGATCGCACTCGGCATGCGCCGAAGCACCGTCACGGGCACGCAGAAGTTCGCGGCCGAGTTCTACAAGGTCTGCGACCTGATGGCCGGCACGCGGCCGACGGCGGTGAACCTGTTCTGGGCCATCGACCGGATGAAGCGATCGTTCGCCGCAGGTGTTGCGGCTGGCGAATCGGTCGACCAGCTCAAGGACCGGCTGGATCGCGAGGCGGACCAGATCCACGATGAAGACGTGGCGAGCTGCCGCGCGATGGGCACCTTCGGTGCGCAGGTCGTGCCGGACGAGGCCCGCATCCTCACGCACTGCAACGCCGGTGCGCTCGCGACCGCCGGCTACGGCACGGCGCTCGGCGTCGTCCGCGGCGCGGTGGAAGCCGGCAAGAAGGTGGCGGTCTTCGCCGATGAGACGCGACCGTTCCTGCAGGGCGCTCGGCTCACGGCCTGGGAGCTGGTGCGCGACGGCATCGACACCACGGTGATCACCGACAACATGTCCGGCGCGCTCATGCGCCAGGGCCGCGTCAACTTCGTTGTCGTCGGCGCGGACCGCATCGCCGCGAATGGCGACACGGCGAACAAGATCGGCACCTACTCGGTTGCCGTGCTCGCCCGCGAGCACAACGTGCCGTTCTACGTGGCGGCGCCGCTCTCGACGATCGACCTGAACACGCCTGACGGATCGGGTATCCCCATCGAGGAACGCAACAGCCGCGAGGTGACGCACGTCGGCGGCAATCAGCTCGCGCCGGAAGGGGCATCGGTCTGGAACCCCGCGTTCGACGTGACGCCGCACCATCTCATCGCCGGCATCATCACCGAGAAGGGGATCTTCCGGGCGCCGTACACAGAGTCGCTGCGCCAGGCGTTCGCGGAGAGCGGCGTCTAGCCGACCGTTGGCTGGCAGGTAAGGCAGGTAAGGCGGGTCTGGCTGGTTCGCCCCAGGCCAACGGGCCTGACCAGCCCCACCAGCCCCACCTGCCGATTGTGCCCAATGAACATTCTGGGAATCGAGACCTCCTGCGACGAAACGTCCGCAGCCGTCATCGCCGAAACCGGCGACGTGGCGCGGCCGTGGGCGATCCGGTCCAACGTGATCGCGTCGCAGGTGGAGATTCACCGCGAGTGGGGCGGCGTCGTGCCGGAACTCGCGTCGCGCCAGCACGTGCGCGACATCTGCGGTGTTGTCGAGAAGGCGCTCGCCGATGCGCAGGTCGGCTGGACCGACCTCGGTGCGGTCGCCGTCACGCAGGGGCCGGGCCTCGTCGGGTCGCTGCTCGTCGGAGTCTCGTTCGCGAAAGCCGCGGCTGCGGCGGCTGGCCTGCCGATCGTCGGCGTCCATCATCTCGCCGGGCACATCGAGTCGCTCGTCCTCCACAACGGCGAGCTGCCCCTGCCCGCCGTGATCCTCGTCGTCTCCGGCGGACACACCAGCCTCTACCTGGTGAAGTCGCCCGGCTCGTACGAACTGCTCAGCCGCACCAGAGACGATGCGGCGGGTGAAGCGTACGACAAGGTGGCGAAGCTGCTGGGCCTTGGCTATCCGGGCGGGCCGGTGATCGACCGGCTCGCGAAGCAGGGAAACGACACGGCGGTGCGCTGGCCCGGGACGCGGCTCACCCACGCGGATCGCAATGCGCCGCAACTGAAAGGCGATCTCGACTTCAGCTTCAGCGGCCTGAAGACTGCGGTGCTGCGCCACGTGACGCTTCGCCGTGAGCAGGGAGCCGACCTCGGCGAGCAGGAGATCGCGGACCTCTGCGCCAGCTTCCAGCGCGTGGTCGTGAAGACGCTGGTCGAGCGGACCTTCAAGGCTGCGATGATCCACGGAGCGAGGAGCGTCGGTGTCGCTGGTGGCGTCTCAGCCAACAGCCGCCTCCGCGCCGACATCAAGGCGTACGGCGAGGCACGCGAGATCCCGACGTTCGTCCCCGACCTCACGCTGTCGACCGACAACGCGGCCATGATTGCCGCGGCCGGTCTCCGCCGCTTGCGTGCCGGCATCACGTCGTCCCTGGACATGAACGCAGACGCGGCGCTCGCGCTTGGAAGTTAGAACGTAGAATTCAGAAGTCAGAACTTCGAGCCTGTTCAAAGCTCCTCGTACTCATGTCACCAGATCACCAACTCGCCGATTCACCAATGACCAAGGTCTTCACGGACTACCTGTGGTTCAACACGAAGAATCGGCAGGAGTTCATCCGCATCACCGACAAGGTGACGGATATCGTCGGACGATCTGGCGTGAAGGAGGGCATGGTGCTCGTCTCTGCCATGCACATCACCGCGGGCGTGTACGTGAACGACTGGGAGGATGGCCTCATCCACGACTTCGGCGTCTGGCTCGAGAAGCTCGCACCGGCCGGCCTGAACTACCGCCATCACCAGACTGGCGAGGACAACGCCGATGCGCACCTGAAGCGCACCATCATGGGGCACCAGGTGATTCTGCCGATCACCAACGGCGCGCTCGACCTCGGCCCGTGGGAGCAGGTCTTCTACGCCGAGTTCGATGGCCAGCGCCGGAAGCGGGTGGTTGTGAAGGTCATGGGAATCTAGACGCCACTGGCGACTGCCAAAATGCTGAATGCAGGAATGCACGCGGCGGGTGTCGCTGAAGACGCTGTGGCTCACAAGCTGTACGCAGGGACGATGTTCGGACTGCGTCCATGGCAGCTGTGCGTTTCAGCATTGTTGCATTGTTGCATTGCTGCATTGCTGCATTGCTGCATTGCTGCATTGTTGCATTGTTGCATTGTTGCATTGTTGCATTGTTGCATTGATGCATTCCGATCGTGAGTAGCCGCGCCTATCCTTCCCGCCCCATCGTGGCCGTCGGCGCCATCGTTGTTGACGAGGGGCGTGCGCTGCTCGTGCGGCGAGGGCAGCCGCCGCTTGCGGGCGAGTGGAGCCTGCCTGGAGGCGCTGTCGAGACGGGGGAGACGCTGGTCGCCGCGATTCAGCGCGAGGTCTACGAGGAGACCGGGCTCATCGTCGCCGTCGGGCCGATCGTCGAGGTGCTCGACCGCATCCACACCGATGCGGATGGTCGGGTCGAGTTCCACTACGTCCTCATCGACTACGTCTGCACGGTGGTCGACGGTGAAGTGCATGCCGCGTCGGACGCCGTCGATGCCCGGTGGGCGGCTCCGGACGAACTGCCTCTCTACAACCTGCAACCGCTCACGCTCGCCGTCGTGCACAAGGCACTGGACGTCGCAATCTCTTCGGGCCGTTGAGCAGACGCCGTGCTGTCCGTCACGCTAAAGCGTCTCGGCTACGACAGTCAGTGCCGCTCGGCTACGACAGTCAGTGCCGCGCCCGCGCCGCTCTTCTGCGTTCCCGCGTCCCCGCGTTTCGCGTTTGCGGCATTCCTGCATTCCTGCATTCCAGCATTTCTGCAGTGCGCCTTCCTTACGGTGTTCCTGTTGCGTTCCTGCATTTCTGCGTTTCCGCATTTGTAGCATTCCTGCATTGCTGCATTTTTGCGTTACAGGGATTTCGTTACGGGCTCTTCCTGGCCTGAGACGCCCAGTAGAAGTACACCGGCACGCCGAGCAGGACGATCGCGAGCCCCGGCCACGTGGTGGACGGGCGATAGATGAAGAGCACGCCGAGGATCGTCAGCGCGCCGACGATGTAGAGCGCGGGAACGAGTGGATAGCCGAAGGCCTTGTAGGGGCGGTCGGCGGTCGGGCGTGTCTGCCGCAGGCGGAAGACCCCGAGGATCGTCAGCACGTAGAAGATGAGCGCCGCGGACACGACGTAGTCCAGCAGGTTGCTGTAGAGATTGCCGTAGGCGCCCGTCGCGGGGTCGAACGTGCGCGGCAGGACAAGGATCGCCGACCACACCCCCTGCAGGACGAGGCCCCACGCAGGCACGCGGGCGGCGTTCAGTTCACCGGCTGAGCGGAAGAACAGCCCGTCCTTGGCCATCGCGTAGTACGCACGCGCACCGGCGAGAATCAGCCCGTTGTCGCATCCAAAGGTCGAGATCATGATGCCGACCGCCATGATCACGGCGCCCGCACCAGGGAAGACGACGTCGAGTGTGGCGGTGGCGACCCGGTCGGACGGCGCATGCTGCACCTGCGCGAAGGTCAGCGTCGCCAGGTAGGCGAGGTTGGCGAGCAGGTAGAGCCCGATCACGGCCGCCGTCCCGAGCGCCAGCGACAGCGGGATGTTACGGCGCGGATCCTTCACTTCGCCGGCGGTGAAGGTGATGTTGTTCCAGGCGTCGGCAGAGAAGAGTGAGCCGGTTTGCGCCACGCAGAGCGCGATGAAGAGCCCAAACGCCGACGCGGCGTTCAGGCCGGGGACGATGTCCGAGGCCCCGCGGACCGTCCAGAGGTTCCCGAAGTTGTCGGCAACCGCAGCGCTGCTCCGCCCGATCAGCAGCCCCGCGAGAATCAGCGCGATGAGCGCGCCGCCCTTCGCCGTTGTGAAGATGTTCTGGATGATGCGGCCGTAGTGCAGGCCGCGCGTGTTGGTCCACGTGAGCAGCGCAATCAGCGCGACTCCGACGAACTGCGCCGTCGAGAGCGACAGCGCGTAGCCACTCGTCAGGTGAATCGGCCGAACCAGATAGTGATCCTCCGCAATCCAGGGGACGAGCACGCCCGAGTACCGTGCAAAGCCGACCGCCACTGCCGCAATCGTGCCGCTCTGGATGACGAGGAACAGCGTCCACCCGTAGAGGAACCCCCAGATCGGCGAGAACGCTTCGCGCAGGTAGACGTATTGCCCGCCGGCGCGCGGCATCATCGCCGCGAGTTCGCCGTAGGACAGCGCCGCTGTGACGGTCAGCACCCCGGCAATCAGCCAGCCGACCAGCATCCACCCTGGGCTCCCGATCGTGCGTGCCATGTCGGCCGACACGAGGAAGATGCCCGACCCAATCATCGACCCGACGACGACCATGGTGGAGTCGTAGAGCCCGAGGCCACGCGTGAACTCGGTGTCGAGTCCGCTGGCGTGGGTGTCTGCAGGGGTGGTGGTGCGGGTCGTCACGGCAGGAGAGTCCATGAATTAGAATCCGGTCGGGTTATATCCCATGTTGGCGCTCGATTTCATCAACACCGTCGCGTGTGCCGGGCTCGTGCTCTTCGCGGGGCACTTCGTCCGCCGCCTGGCGCCGGTGCTTGCCCGCTACAACGTGCCAGCGCCCGTCATTGGCGGGCTCATCGTCGCGACGATTGTGGCGCTCGCCCGCTCGCGTGGGACGACGCTGGTGACCTTCGACACGCGCCTGCAGGCGCCGCTCATGATCGCGTTCTTCACGACGATCGGGTTCGGCGCCAGCCTCTCGCTGCTGCGCGTGGGCGGACCACAGGTGCTGATCTTCACGCTCATCTGTAGCGTGCTGGCTCTCTTCCAGAATGTGGTCGGGGCGGGTATTGCCGCCGCACTCGGGCAGCATCCCCTGTTCGGCGTCCTGAGCGGATCGGTCACGCTCACGGGCGGACCCGCAACGGGGCTCGCCTTCGCGCCGCTGTTCGAGAAAGCCGGCGTGCCGGGGGCATCGACGGTGGCGGTGGCCTCGGCGATGGCGGGCATCATTTCGGGCGGCCTCATCGGCGGACCGATCGGCACGCTCCTCGTCCGTCGGCACGCGCTCGCGACGCCGCACAGCACCAAGCACACGGATCCACCGCTGGCAACCCACCTCGTCGAGGAACAGCTGCCCGAGCCGAAGGAGAGCGTTCCTTCAGGGGAGGACAAGGAGTCCTATGCGCTCCTCAAGGCGCTCGTCGTGATTCTGGTGGCGATGTGGGCCGGCTCCATCGTCAGCGGCGAGCTCGAAGCGGCCGGACTCACGCTGCCGGCGTACATCGGGGCGATGCTCATCGCGTCCGTCATCAGGAACGTGGACGACGCGACCGGGATGATCGGGCTGTCGCAGAAGACCATTGACGACCTCGGCAACGTGGCGCTGTCGCTGTTCCTCGTTCTTGCATTGATGACGCTGCGTCTCTGGGAGCTGGCTGGGCTGGCGCTCCCGATGATCGTCATCCTCGCGGTCCAGGTGGCCCTGATCGCGGCGGTCTGCTTCTGGCCGGTGTTTCCCTTCATGGGGAAGGACTACGATGCGGCGGTGATGAGCGGGGGGCTCTGCGGGTTCATGCTCGGCACAACCGCCAATGCGATGGCCAACATGGAAGCGCTTGTCGATCGCTACGGACCCGCGCCTCGCGCCTTCCTGGTCGTCCCGATGGTCGGCGCCTTCTTCATCGACTTCATCAACGCTGTCCTGATCACCGTCTGCGTGAACCTATGGGGCTGACCCGCGAGGCCGCCTGGGCCCTGCTGACCGAGTACACGAAGAGCGAGAGCCTGCTGAAGCATGCCCTCGGGGTGGAGGCCGCGGTTCGCGGCTACGCGCGGCAGTTCGGGGAAGACGAGCGTGGCTGGGGTGTCGTGGCGCTGCTCCACGACTTCGACTACGACCGGTGGCCCTCGGCGGAGGACCACCCGTTCAAAGGGGTCGAGATCCTGAAGGGGCTGGGGTACCCGGAGTGGGTCACCCGTGCGATTCTCTCGCACGCGGATTACAGCGGGGTGCCAAGGGAAACGAGGCTCGAGAAAACCCTGTTCGCGTGCGACGAGATGGCCGGCTTCATCACAGCGGCATCCCTGATCCGCCCGAGCAGGAGCATTCTGGACCTCGAGGCCTCGTCTGTCATCAAGCGCATGAAGGACAAGGCGTTCGCGCGCGCGGTCAGCCGCGACGACCTGCGCCTCGGGGCCGAATCGCTTGGCATCCCTCTCGACCAGCACATCACGAATGTGATCGCGTTCATGCGCCCGGAGGCCGATGCGCTCGGCCTCCGCGGAAACCTGTAGCGGCTCTCGTCCGTATAACCAGCTGATGACTGCGCCGCTGCCGGTGGTGACGCTCGAGGCCGTGACCGTCATGTACGGCCAGCAGGCCGCACTGCGTGAGGTCACCGTGTCGGTCCCCGCGGGCGCCGTCGGGCTGCTCGGCCCGAACGGGGCCGGCAAGAGCACGCTGATCAAGTCGCTGCTCGGGTTCGTGGTGCCGACGAGCGGGCGCATGCAGGTGCTCGGGCTCGACGTGGCGCACGCGCCGCTGCAGATCCGCGGGCGGATCGGCTACATGCCGGAGAACGACGCGCACATCCCCGGCATGAATGCCGTCAGCTTCGTGGCGTACTGTGCCGAGCTGTCGGGGCTCCCGAGGGTGGATGCGATGCAGCGGGCGCACGAGGTCCTCTTTTACGTGGGGCTCGGAGAGGCGCGGTACCGCAACGTCGAGACCTACTCGACCGGCATGAAGCAGCGGATCAAGCTGGCGCAGGCGCTCGTGCACGATCCCGATCTGCTGTTCCTCGACGAGCCGACCAACGGCATGGATCCGAAGGGCCGGGACGAGATGCTTGCGTTGATCCACGATCTCGCTCACGCCAAGGGCATGAACGTCATCGTGTCGTCGCACCTCCTGCCCGACATCGAGTTCACCTGCACGCACGTCATCGTCATGGATGGCGGGCGTGTTGCGGCGCAAGGCCCCATCGCCGGGCTCAAGCAGCCACGCGGCCAGGTCTTCGAGCTTCGCGTGAAGGCCCCAGAGGGACAGGACGCGTTCGTGCAGCGCTTGCGCGCAGCAGGGCTCGAGTGCCACGTGGGAGACGACGAGGTGATGCGCGTGTTCGTGCCGGACGGCGGGGGCGACGCGGCCCGGCGGATTTTCGCGATGGCAGCGGCCGAGCGCGTGCAGGTCCGGCATCTGCGCCCCAGTGTCCCGACACTGGACGATGTGTTTGCGAGCGCGGTGGGGGAGCGCTAGCGCGTGCCGATCCACGATCAGGGCTATCGGCGATATGGCGGGCAGCGGGCTGGCGCGGGCCGCGCGTGGGCGGTCATCGCACGCGCCGGCGTGAGGACCTTGTTCGCCAGGCGCGCGTTCATCGGCCTGCTCCTGCTCTCCTGGATTCCCTTCCTCGTGCGGGCCGTCCAGATCTACGCGGCCGCAAACCTCCCGCAGGCGCAGTTCCTGGCGCCGGATGCGCGCATGTTCCGCAGCTTCCTCGAGCAGCAGGAGATCTTCCTCTTCTTCATCACGGTGTACGCCGGCACCGGGCTCATCGCGAACGACCGCCGCGCCAACGCCCTGCAGATCTATCTCTCGCGTCCGCTGACCCGGCTCGAATACATCTTCGGCAAGTTCGCGATCCTGCTCGCGCTGTTGCTCCTGGTGACGTGGTTGCCGGCCATGCTGCTGCTGGTGATCCAGGTCATGTTCGCCGGCAGCTTCGCGTTCTTCCTGGGCAACCTGTTCCTGGTACCGGCTATCACGATCTTCTCGCTGATTCAGGTCTCCGCGGTGGGGCTGGCCATGCTGGCGCTGTCGTCCCTCTCGAAAAGCAGCCGGTACGTCGGCGTGCTCTACGCGGGCCTCATCTTCTTCTCGCAGGCGGTCTACGGGATTGTGCGCGGGCTGACGCGGGACTCGACGATGGCGTGGCTGTCGGTGCCGCTCGACCTGCAGCAGATCGGCGACGTCGTCTTCCGGCTCGAGCCCCGCTTCCATATGCCGGTGTGGAGCGCGTTCGTCGTCATCGCCCTGCTGATCGTCTCGTCGGCCATCGTCTTGGAACGTCGCGTGCGCGGCATCGAGGTGGTCGCGTGAGCATCGTCGTCGCCGAGGGCGTGTCGAAGTGGTACGGGCAGGTGATTGGGCTGAACGACGTCACCGTGTCGGTGCCGCCCGGCATCACGGGGCTGCTCGGGCCGAACGGCGCGGGCAAGTCGACGTTCATGAAGCTGGTGACCGGCCAGTTGCAACCGAGCAAGGGGCGCATCAGCGTGCTCGGCGCCCCCATCTGGCAGCATCCGGATCTGTACTTCCGCATCGGGTTCTGCCCGGAACAGGACGCGTTCTACGAGCGGATGACCGGGCTCGAGTGGGTGAGCGCGCTCGTCGGCCTGAACGGCCTCAGTGACGCAGACGCGAGAGCCGCCGCACGCCGCGCGCTGGACATGGTCGACCTGAGCGATGCGGCCAACAAGAAGATCGGCGCCTACAGCAAGGGCATGCGGCAGCGCGTCAAGATGGCGCAGGCGCTTGCCCACGAACCCGAGCTGCTGATCCTGGATGAACCGCTGTCGGGAATGGATCCGATTGCCCGCAGGCGAACCATCCGGCTGATCCGCGAGTGGGGCCGCACCGGCCGCAGTGTCATCGTCTCGAGCCACGTGCTCCACGAGATCGAGTCGATGACCTCGAACATCCTGCTCATCAACCAGGGCCGGATTCTGGCTGAGGGCGACGTCCACCAGATCCGGGACCTCATCGACGAGCACCCGCACACCGTCCACATCCGAGCCGAGCAGCCTCGCGCGCTCGCTCGCGAGTTCCTCGGGGCCGATGATGTTCTGAGCCTCAGGTTCGAGGAGGACGCGGTGGTCGTGCAGACCGGCAAGCCCGACCTGTTCTACGCGCGGCTGACGGCAATGGCCGCGTCGAACGAGTTCGGGAGCATCCGGGAGGTGACCTCGCCTGACGACAACCTCGCCGCCGTCTTCGAGTACCTGGTGAAGTGATGTCCACCCCCGCCACTGCCCGTCGTCCCTCGTACGTCGGATCGGTCCTGCGCATCTTCGACCTCTCGCTGGGCGAGATGCTCTGGTCCCGGCGGTCGGTGTTCCTGGCGCTGCTCGTGGGGGGGCCAGTGGTGCTCGCCGTGATCAGCCGCGTCGTCTGGGCGCTGACCCCCGTCGATGCGCTGCGTGTGAACGGCGCCTCGGTCAGTGGTCCGGGTATCTTCGGCCTGATGATCTGGCTGCTCTACGTGCGCTTCATCGTTCCCATCCTCGGCGTCTTCTACGGCACCGGGCTCATTGCGGACGAGGTGGAGAACCGCACCCTCACGTATCTCTTCACGAGGCCCATCCCGCGAGGCGCTGTCCTGGTCGGCAAGTACCTGGCGTACCTGGCCTGCACGGTCCTGCTGATCCTGCCGTCCGTCGTATTGGTGTTCTTCCTGATGGTGCCGCTGAACGGCGGGTCCATTGGTGCCCAGTTCCCTTCGCTTGTCGGCGACCTCGGGATGCTGGCGGCAGGGCTGGCCGCGTACGGCGCCGTGTTCGGCTGGGTTGGAGCCAGGGTCCGGCGGCCGCTTGTGGCCGGGCTCGTGTTCGTACTCGGGTGGGAACCGGCCGTGCTGCTGTTTCCGGGGTACCTGAAGCACCTCACGGTTGCCTACTACCTGCAGGCGCTCGTGCCGCACGCGATGCCCGAGGATTCCGCCATCAGCGCCCTGCTGCAGGCCTTTTCCGATGTGCCGGGGGTGGCGCCGAGCCTCCTCGCGCTGGCAATATTGACTGGAGCGGCCCTGTGGGTCGCGGCCCGCACCGTCGAATCGCGTGAATACGTGCTGGAACAGTAGTCGGCGGATGTCCGTATAGGTGGGTGAGGGACGGCATGACCACGAAGACCCGGTATTTCGTCGTCGGATCGCTGCTGACGCTTGGCGTGGGCCTCGGCGTTGGGCTCGTTGCATACTCCACGGGGTTCTCCACCAGCGCCTTTACCCGACAGGGTGGGCCTGACGAACTGCAGTTCGTCCCGGCGAACGCTGCCCTTGTCGCGTATGCGGACGTGCACGACATCATGCTGTCGGACCTGCGCCAGAAGGTGCGGTCAGCGCTCCCGATGAAGCCCGATGGTCAGGGCGAGTTCCAGAACCAGACCGGCATCAACATCGAAACCGACATCGACCACGTGCTCGCCGCCATCGTCCCGACGGGAGAGCAGGTTGGCCAGATGCCGGGGGCACCGATGGTCCTCGCCCGTGGCCGCTTCGACCAGGTCAAAATCGAGGCCCTGATGCGGGAACACGGCGCACAGGTGGAGGAATACAAGGGCGTGCGCCTGGTGGTCGGCGGCGGGCAGAGCGGCAAGGGAGGCTCGGTGTCGCTCGCGTTCCTCGAGCCCGGCCTCGTCGCTGTCGGAAGCCCTGCGCTCATTCGCGGGGCCGTCGACTTGAAAACGGGTGGCTCGAGCATCGCCACGAACGACGACATGATGGGCCGTATCCGCGATCTCGATGGCAACGCCTGGGCGGCCGGTCGCTTCGACGCCCTCACCTCACGCGCCACCCTGCCCAACGGCGTCGCCCAGCAGCTCCCTTCCGTCACCTTCTTCTCAGCGACCGCACACATCGACAGTGGCATTCGCGGCAGCCTTCGCGCCGAGACTCGCGACGAGGAGTCGGCGAACGGGTTGCGTGATGTCGTACGCGGGTTCCTCGCGCTGGGCCGCATGCAGGCCTCAGGGCGTCCGGAGATTGCCGGTGCACTGCAGTCGCTCCAACTCGGCGGGAGCGGCACGATGGTCTCGCTGTCCTTCGATTTGCCGGCCACCGCGATCGATGCACTGAGCCGGATCGGAGCACGTCGCGTCGGCCCCGCGAGTGCGCCGGTGCGCTGACCGGGCCCTGCACCCGCCGTCGGTTCGCCGCTCGGCATTTCCCTTCAGGAAAGGGATGCTGTAAGCTGGCGCTGGCGTCGCGCACGGCGACTCCTCCAGCCCATGACCGACTTGGTGTTCTTCTATGGCACGTTGATGAGTGGGTTCAAGCGCCCCGGGCGTGCGAACCTCGATCGCGTCCTGAAGCCCATCGGCCGCGGGCGCATCAGCGCTGCGCTGTTCGATCTCGGCATCTATCCGGCCGCCATCCCCGCCAACGAAGATCAGGTGCACGGTGAAGTGCACCAGATGCTGGACCCCGTGAAGGCGCTCGCCACCCTCGACGAGATCGAGGGATTCAGCCCGGAAGCGCCGGACACCAGCCTGTACCGCCGCGTGGAAATCCCGGTCACCTTCGATGACGGCCGCACCGCCCCGGCGTGGGTGTACTTCTACAACGCGCCGCTCGGTCGCGCGGAGCGGATCCCCTCAGGCGACTACCTCAAGCACCTGAAGATCAAGTAGCCGCGCGGCCTGATGTGTCGCCCAGGCGGGCCGTCCGGGTCCGCTCGATGAACCGCGCGATGATCTCCCGCACGCCAGCGCTCGGCTCGATGAACTCCACACCTGAGCGGTAGACGACGAACTCACGGTCCATGTCGCCGACGCTGCAGTGGACCACCCGTCCCTTGACGATGACGGCGTCGGTGCCCAGTTCGAGGCGGACGTCGTGGAGGGAGTCGATGTGGAGCGGGAAGGTGGACTCGATGAGCGCGCCACCGTGGCTGATGTCGCGCACGACCATGGGCTCGTAGACCATGATCTCGCCCCGGAGATCTCCGAGGATTTCAGTGCGTTCGTAGGCGCGGCGCTCGTGACGACCGGCCGCTGGGGTCCCCATGCGGCCGGCACTATATCACGTCAGTTCATCAGCCTGGCCGCCGGGGCACCGCTGAAGAACGGTTCGTCGTCCTCGTCGTCCTCGTCCGCGGTTTCTTCATCCGGCGGTGTCGTGTAGGTCACGACCGGGATGTCGCGGGTCTCGGCATCGAGCTTGAGCATCGAGAGAACGGACAACCCCTCGGCATCGTCCATGCGGATGCAGAGGATGACGAGGTCCGGCTGCACGCGCTTGATCTGGGAGTACGCGTGGCCACTGGACTCCACGAAGATGACGTCGTAGTTGCCCGCATCCAGCAGCGGTTCGAGCATCTCCAGGATGTCGTGGCTGCCATTGACGATCAGCACCCGCTGGGTCGCGTTCGCCATTCGGCTCGTCGTGCTCACGCTCTGTGTCAGCATCGCCAATGTCTCCCGCCTGCCCCGGATAATTCACGACCCGTGCCACGCGTGCGCGGTTCAGTTGCTGAGCGTACCCTGCGCGCGTGCTTGATGGGCTGTCCACGCATGTGTGCGGTACTGGGCGCGAACTGACCCATCCACTCCTAAAGACGGGGACGACACGCTCCACGTTGCGCGGCGTGGCGCGGCACGCGGGGTTTTCCGCGGTGCTGTGGATCTTATCGTTCACGCGTGGTCGCTCCGTGCGTGATGCCGTTTCACAACGCTCACCACCACGACGTTGAAACCGCATCAGCGCATGGAGGCGAGCAGGGCGGACGCCTTGCGCTTGTAGTCGCGATCCTCCGGCGCCCATTCAGTGCTCACTGGGGCATCGAGCACCCGCTGGAGTTCGGCCCGTCCCTCCACCGTACGTCGCTGATCCAGGAGCAGTTCGGCGAGGAAGAAGTGCGAGATCGTGCTGAATCGGTTGTATTCCAACGATGCGCGGAGGTGCTGCTCCGCCTTCGTCCGGCTGCCGCCCAGCAGCGCCGGGACCTTCGCGTAGTAGCGGCCGAGGGCCCGATCCGCCGATCCTTCCATGAAGGCCCGGTCGACACGCAGCACCACCTCGAGATGCTCGCGAATGGGCGTGCGGTACTTCAGGCCCACTCGCATCCCGTAGTTCTCGGCGAGCGCGCCCATGTTTGCCGCGGCCCAGAAGTGCCCCTCGGGCCGGTCGGCCTGCAGCCGTGCCGCCGACATTGCGGCCGCAACGCCCTGGTCCAGGAAGTGACGACGCTCCCGCTCCGGGGCATGCGCGCCAAGCCAGTAGGAGATCCGCGCGAGCTTCCAGGCCGCCTCGTACGAGCCGGGGTCGCGCGCGGCATCGGCCCGCAGGATGGCTTCCGCCTGACGGGCACTGTCAGGGTTTTCGCGGTCGGCGTAGAGCGCGTCCGCCGACTGGGCATGGCCCATGGCCGCGTGCAGCGACATGTACAATAGAACGATGCAGGATCTGGTGAGAAAGCTGCTCGCGGAGCTCGGGGAGGACCCGGATCGCGAGGGGCTCGTGGACACGCCGAAGCGCGTCGAGAAGGCGATGAGGTTCCTGACGAGCGGGTACCGCGCCGACATCGACCAGGTGCTCAACAACGCGCTGTTCACGGTGGATTATAGCGAGATGGTGATCGTCAAGGACATCGACTTCTACAGTCTGTGCGAGCACCACCTGCTGCCGTTCTTCGGCAAGTGCCACGTGGCCTACCTGCCGAGCAACAAGGTGATCGGCCTCAGCAAGATCCCGCGACTCGTCGACGTGTTCGCCCGCCGCCTGCAGGTCCAGGAGCGGCTGACCAGCCAGATTGCGGAGACCATCCGCGAGAAGATCGCGCCGCTCGGCGTCGCCGTCGTCGTGGAGGCGACGCACCTGTGCATGTCGATGCGCGGCGTCGAGAAACAGAACTCGTTCGCCGTCACCAGCTCGATGCTCGGCACATTCCGCACGGATGCGAGGACCCGCATGGAGTTCCTCGAACTGATCAAGCTGCGCAGCGGCACGGCGACCGGCTCCCGCCTGGCCGCCGTGCAGGCGTGCGGCGACGAGTAGCTCCATCGCTACCGCCATCTTCGTCGCTGCCTACGCTGCGATTGCCGCGGGCGGCATCCCCTTCCTGCGCATCGACCGCACCGGCGTGGCCGTCGTCGGTGCCGTCCTGATGGTGCTGACCGGTGCGATCGATCTCGATGCGGCGGCTGCCGCCGTCGACGCACGCACCCTCATCCTGTTGTTCGGCATGATGATCATCGTCGCCCACCTGCGGCTCGCTGGTGGGCTCGCGGCGGTGACTCGCATCGCCGCGACGCGCGCTCGGCACCCGGCAGCGCTGCTGCTGCTCGTCGTGGCCGCCGCCGGGATCCTCTCGGCGCTGTTCGTGAACGACACCATCTGCCTGGTGCTCACGCCGCTCGTGATCGACGTGGCTGCCGAGCGTCGCTTGTCGCCGGTGCCGTACCTGCTCGGGCTGGCGACCGCCTCGAACATCGGCAGTGCCGCGACCATCACCGGTAATCCGCAGAACATCCTGATCGGCAGCCTCTCGGGACTGGGCTTCGCGCGCTTCACTGCCGTTCTCGGACCGGTGTCCCTCGTGGGCCTGGCCGTTGACGCCGGCGTGATCTGGCTGCTGTTCCGTCGCGAACTGGCCACCGTGCGATTGTCCGCCGCGGCGACCCGCCCCGTGCGCATGCACCGGGCGCTGCTCTGGAAGACGGTCATCGTGACTGCCGCCGTGCTCGCAGGGTTCCTCGCTGGCTATGACACCGCGGTGGTGTCCGCGACGGGGGCAGCGGCGCTGCTGCTCACGCGGCGGGTAAGACCCCGAAAGGTGTACCAGGCGATCGACTGGGACCTGCTCATGCTGTTCGTCGGCCTCTTCGTCCTCGTGAAGGGAGGCGAGCGCGAAGGGCTCGACGCCCGCGTGTTCGAGTGGCTGGCGCCCCTCGGCGTCGCGACCGTTGCCGGCCTCAGCGCGACAGCGACGGTGCTGGCGAATACCATCAGCAACGTGCCAGCGGTGATGCTCTTCGCGAAGATCGTACCCAGGCTGCCGGATCCGCACACAGCGTGGCTGACGCTCGCCATGTCGAGCACCCTCGCCGGCAACCTCACCGTCGTCGGATCGATTGCGAACCTGATCGTGATCGAAGGCGCGAAGCGGCGCGGTGTCCGCATCGGGTTCGTCGACTACGCGCGTGTCGGCGTGCCGGTGACCGTGCTGACGCTTGCGCTCGGGGTGCTGTGGCTCTGGCTGCGGCTATACTGACCGCATGCGTCTCGTCCCGGCCCTCCTGCTCAGCTGCGTGCTGGTGGCACCCGCCCTCGCAGGAGCCCAGACACGCCGGGCACCGGCCCGGCGCCCGGCGCCAGCCGCACAGCCCAAGGTCGAGGCCCCGGAGATGAAGTGCCCCACGCCGCTCGGCAGCGGCGTGACCACCAAGCGCGAGTTCTGCGACGTGCTGACCGGCCGGAATCCGGCCGACGGCATCATCATCCCGCTCCCGCCGCATCGCGGTGACGTGACGCTGACCTTCGATCTGCACAACCGCCACACCTACTCCGAGGAGCAGATGAAGGACAAGCGTTCCGCGTTCGCCCGGTACACGGCGATCGTCGGCGCGCTCACGGCAGACAACACGCTCATCAGCCGTGCCGTGGTCCAGAGCGAGTTCCGAACCGCGAAGGATCTGGTGGACCGGATCTCGGGTGGCGCAGGTCCAGCCGGAGTGAAGGCTGTGGCGCCGACCGGCACCGAGTCCATCCGCATCGTCATTCCCGAGGCGGAGAACGAGGTGTCCATCCTTGGGGAGAAACTGACGGTGGAGCGCGCGGACGGAACCCAGACCTACTCGGCGGAAGGACGGCCCATTGCGATCATCAGCAACGTGATGATCTCCTACCGGCCCGCTCCGCCGAAGCCCGCGCCGAAAGCCCCGGCCCGCTCCACCCCGAGGCGCCCAGGGCGCTGACGTTCCGACGTCAGAGTGCGTAGCACTCAGAGTCAGAAGGCCGCGATGGCCAGCGCGACCCATCCGGCGAGGAACGCCACGCCGCCGATCGGCGTGACGGCGCCAAGCATGGTGACGCCGGTCAACGCGAGCGCATAGAGGCTCCCCGAGAAGATCAGGATGCCCGCGGTGAAGCTCCATCCGGCTACCACGATGGCGCGCCCCTCGAGGCGGGTCATCAGGGCGCCGACGACGAGCAGCGCGAGGGCGTGATACATCTGGTAGCGCACGCCGGTCTCGAAGACGGCGAGCATGTCCGGCGAGAGCCGCCCCTTGAGGCCATGCGCGCCGAACGCACCGAGCCCGACCCCGACAAACCCCATCAGTGCGCCGACGAACATGAACGTACGGTCCATGGGGAGATCTTATCCAACCTCTGTCCTCCGCCCTCCATCTCAGTGCGTCTTCGCGAGGCCGACGACGTAGTTCTTGCCGTAGTGCTGGGCGCATTTCGGGCACGTCGTGTAGAAGAAGTAGATCGTCTCGACTGTCTTGCCTTTCTGCTCGACGTATTGCTTCATCTCGTCGACCCAGAGTCGCGCGTTCGAGAACCCGCCCTCGAACACCTTCGTGAGGAAATCGCCGCTGATGTAAACCATGTCCGCGCCTTCCACCGGACCAGAGACGGCGAACAGGTGTTCGGCGTGCCACGGGGACTCGTCGTGGCTCATCACCAGGAACCCTCCACCTTCGGCGTGCGCCGCACGGATCGCCTCGTAGGTGCGGCTGAACACCGAGCTCATGTTCAACGGGACGTGGAACAGGCTCACCGTCGACGCGCGGACGAACGGCTTCTCCTTGAAGTGGAGTTCCTGCCCGTCCCACCCTTCCGGGTGGAAGCGCGGACAGCAGTTGGTCTCGTTGTCTGTCACGTCGTACGGCGGAAGCTCGTTGATCTGCATACGACCTCCGTTCCCCCGCCCTGAATGACCGTTCACGACGCGTGCCGCCGCTCGCGGGCCGGATTCATTGCGCTCGACGTCTCCGCGTGTGCGCGGCTGCCGGTGTACCGGAGGATCGAATTCGTCACGCCTCAGCCCGTCGCCCGCCTCTCCGTCGTCCTCCGCGCATCGTCCACTCGAAGCCCCAACCGCGAACCCCCAACCTCCAACCTCCAGCCTCCAACCTCCAGCCTCCAACCTCCAACCTCCAACCTCCAACCTCCAACCTGAGTCCTCCGCCCTCCGATCGTGTAAAGTGACCGGCACGAGCGCGTGCCCGGTGTGCCGCGCGGGGAGGCAGTGGCTCTTATGTGCGATCAGGATCACTTCGAAGACGACCGGCTGGAATACGAAGCGAAGGGCATGGTGACCCGGCGCCAGTTCGGCGCGCTGGTGGGCGCGGGCATTGCCCTGGCGCTACCCAAGGTGATGAATGCGGTGGCGGTGACCGAGTCCGACGTGACCATCAAGACGCCAGACGGAACAGCCGACGCGTACTTCGTGCACCCGGCGACCGGCACGGCCCCGGGTGTCCTGATCTGGCCGGACATCTTCGGCCTGCGTCCTGCCTTCAGGCAGATGGGGAAGCGGCTCGCGGAGTCCGGCTATTCCGTTGTCGTGGTGAATCCGTTCTACCGCGTGAAGAAGGCGCCGACGGCGGAGCAGGGCGCTGCGACGCCGATCCCGCAGCTGATGCCGCTGATGCAGGCGCTCACTGAGACGACGCACATGACGGACGCGAAGGCCTTCATCGCATGGCTCGATCAGCAGCCCTCCGTCGCGAAGAACCGCAAGATCGGGACGCAGGGCTACTGCATGGGCGGGCCGATTGCCTTCCGCACGTCGGCCGCCGTTCCCGACCGCGTCGGTGCAGTGGCCTCCTTCCACGGCGGCGGGCTGGTGACGGATCAGCCAAACAGCCCGCACCTGCAGGCGTCGAAGACGAAGGCGCAGTTCCTCATCTGCGTCGCGTCGAACGACGACGCACGGGCGCCGAAGGAGAAGGACGTGCTGAAGGAGACGTTCGAGAAGGCGAAGCTGCCCGCGGAGATCGAGGTCTACGCGAACGCCGCGCACGGCTGGTGCCCGCCAGACTCCGGAGTCTACAACGAGCCGCAGGCCGAGAAGGCGTGGAGCCGGCTGCTCGCGCTGTACGGGAAAGCGCTCGCGTAGCGAGTCAGACGTTAGAAGTCAGACGTCAGAGTTCAGAGTTGACGGACCAGACGGGCCGGCGGTGTGATGAACACTGCCGGCCCGTCGTCTTTCTGCGCCACGCTGAAGCGTGGCGCCTACGTCCTGTCGGTGGCAGCCCCGAAGCCCCGAGCCCCAGCCCGGAGCCGACCCGCCCAGAAGCCCGGAGTCCGGCGCCCGAAGCCCGGAGCCCGAACCCTGTGTTCACCGCGTGGCGTTCCCCGCGCCGTCTGGCAACGCCCACGCCGTGAGCGTCGTTCCCGCTGGTACGAGCAGCTGCTGCTTGCCGTCGAGCATGTAGGTGACCGGCGACGTGCCGTGCAACGTGGCCCCCATCTGATAGCGCCACAGGAGCGTGCCGGTCCGTGAGTTCAGCGCGAGGAGGTTGCCCTCGCCGTCGCCCGTGAAGAGCAGGTTCGATGCGGTCGTCAGGATGCCGGCGCGGGACGGCGTTGGCGTCAGGAACTCCCACTTGCGCTCGCCCGTGGCCGGATCGATCGCGCGGAAGGCGCCGAATGGCTTCTCGTCGCGATTGTTGACGAGTTGCTGCGCGCCGCCGGTGAACCGCTGGCCAGGGACATATTCAGGCTTGTAGGCGTAGAAGGTCGCACACGCTTCCCTGGCATTGACGAAGAACAGCCGCGTCCGCGGGTCGAACGACGGTGGCCAGAAGTTGGTCCCGCCGGTGAGGTCCGGACAGGTGCGCTCTCCCTTCTCGTCCGGCCTGTGTCCTGGCTGGAGCATGGGCCGCCCCTGCGCGTCGATCGACTTCGCCCACGTCGTCTGCACGAACGGTTTGGCGACGATGACGCGGCCGGTGGTGCGATCGAGGGTGTAGTAGAACCCGTTGCGGTTCGCGAACATGACGACCTTGCGCGGCTGCCCGCTGATTGGAATGTCCGCGAGGATCGGCACCTCGGTCGAGTCGTAGTCGTGCACGTCGTGCGGCGTGAACTGGTAGTGCCACTTCAGCGTGCCGGTGTCGGCATCGAGCACCACCAGCGAGCACGAATACAGGTTGTCTCCCTCGCGGCTTTCCGAGTGGTAATCGGGACCCGGGTTGCCAGTGCCGAAGAAGATCGCGTTCGTCTCAGGGTCGTAGGCCCCGGTCACCCACACGCCGGTGCCGCCGATCTTCCACGACTCTCCCTGCCAGGTGTTGTTGCCCGGATCACCGGGACCAGGGATCGTGTAGAAGCGCCAGGCCCGCTTCCCGCTCTGCGCGTCGTAGGCATCGATGAAGCCGCGAATCCCGTACTCGCCGCCGGCGACGCCGACGATCACCTTGTCCTTCACGACCAGCGGCGCAAGGGTCGCGGCGTAGCCGGTCTTGTAGTCGCCCAGGATCGCATCCCACACCACGGCGCCGGTTTTCATGTCCAGCGCGAGAAGGTGCGCATCGAGCGTGACCATGAAGAGCCGTTCGCCGAGTGCGGCGAAGCCGCGGTTGACGAGCCCGCAGCAGGCCGTCAGGTTGTCCGGGAGTTCGCGCCGGTAGCGCCAGATCTGCCGGCCGCTCCGTGCGTCGACCGCCCAGGCCACGTTCAGGGGACCGGTGACGTAGAGCACGTTGTCCCGCACGAGCGTGGTTGTCTCGAAGTTGCCGAGCGTGGCGGTCTGGAAGGTCCACTTCGGTTGAAGCGAGCCGACGTTCTCCGGCGTGATCTGCGTGAGCGGGCTGAAGCGATGGTTCGCGTAGTTGCCGCCGAAGGTGAGCCAGTTGCTGCCATCGGCCTTCAGCCCGTCCAGGAGTTCCTGGTTCGTGACCGGACCGGGCGGCGTGGCCTGCTGCGCACCGAGCGTGACGCCAAGGACAGCCGCGGACACGAGGGCGAGCCGGACGAAGCGCGGGATCATGGGGCGCATGGGCGGTCTCCTTGTCGCCTACTTCACCGAAGGGTCGAACCCCTTCAGCGTGCCGAGATACGCGAGCAGGTCGTTGAGGTCTGATTCACTGAGCCGTTCAGGGCCGAAGACCGGCATGGCCGACTGCTTCCCGGGCTGGACGTCCTTGACATCAGCGCGCAGGTAGCCCTGGATGCGCTCGCGGCCATCCATGATCTGGACCGAGAAGAGGTCGCCGTTCTTGCGCACGCCACGGACGGTCTGGCCATTCTTCAGCGTGATGATCACGGGTTCGTACCCGTCGAGGAAGTCCTCGGTTGCGCCGCGCACGCGGCGCACGATTGCGTTCCGCGCGCGTGCGATGCCGATGCGGGACAGGTCCGGGCCGAGGCGCCCGCCCGTGCCGTTGGCGCGGTGGCAGCCAGCGCACTGCGTTCGGAACACGCGTTCGCCGTTCTGCGAGTTGCCCGCGACCACGTCCGTGGCCGTTGGCGCAGCGAGTGTCTTCAGGTACGCCAGGATCTTCCAGACCTCGTCGTCCGGAGTGCGGGGGCCAACGGAGGGCATCTCGGTGCCCGGGATGCCACGGCGCAGTGTCCGGAACAGCCCGCCGTCGGTGCGGCCGCTGGCCCAGACCTGCGTGAGGTCGGGGCCGCGGACGCCGCGGGCGTCCATGCCATGGCAATCGGCGCAGCGCGATCGGAACAGGCCCATGCCGGTCTGAATGGCGACGGCGTTGCCGGAGAGCGGGTTGACGGCAGGGGGCTCGCCAGTGTCCTGCGCGCGCAGGACAGGGCATCCCATGAGGCAGACGGCAGCGAAAGCCGAGACGGCCAGCACGCGCATGTGTCCCTCCGGAAGGCGAGGATTATACGTGTGTCCGGCGTGGGGGAGCGGTCCAGCGAAAAAAGAAAAGGCCGGCAGTGCGTGAACACTGCCGACCCTCCGTCTTTGAGCGCCACGCTGAAGCGTGGCGCCTACGTCCTGTCGTTGACAAGCCCCGACGCCCGGAGCCGACCGGCCTGGAGCCGAGAGCCCGAAGCCTGGAGCCCCTGCCGCCGGGGCGACGCCGCGCGCGTCAGACCTGCGGCTTGTGCAGGACTTCCTGGACGTCCTGCTTCTTCTTGCTGCCGAGGCCCTGGATCTGGATGGTCGGCGGCTGCTTGAGCACGTGCTCGGCGTACAGCTTGGCCATCTCGGCGTGGTACTTCGGGTCGTGCTCCTTCTTGCGGGCCTGCAGCTTCTCCTCGCGGGCGTTCTTCGCGATGCCCATCTCGTCGAGATCCGTCTGCGCGCCCTTGGCCACCGCTTCGGCGTTGAGCACCAGCGAGTGCTCGGTCGTCGTGAGCGGCACCTTCTTGTTGCCCGCGAAGATCTCGTGGCGACCGTGCTCCTCGTACCACTTGGTCAGCGTGGCCGTCATGTGCATCTTCTCGATGATCTGGCGCCAGCCAATGCCCGTGTTGTAGGCGCAGAACGAGATCTCGCCCTGCTGCGTGGCGTACGGGATGATGCACATCTCCGTGCGGCGGAAGTCGTAGTTGAAGAGGTCCTGGAACCACATCCCGGCGATGAACAGGAAGTTCCAGCGGTCCTGCCGGCGCTTCGCGATGTCGTCCTTCGTGATGTTGCCGCTGGTCTTGCCGTACTTGCCCGCCTCGGCCGCCTTGGTGGCGCCGAACGTCTTGTCGAACTTCTTCAGCAGGTCGGACAGCTTGAAGTGGGTCGGCGCCTTGAACGGGTCGTAGTTCCGCATCAGGGCGAGCGCCATGCCGAGGACCGACATGTTGCGGCTGCGGTTGCCGTCGGTCACCGACGCGACGTCCTTCGCGAGCTGCTCGGCGTTCAGGAACGCGGTCACCGGCACCGCTTCCTTCGTTTCCTTGTCGATCATCACCGCCATGCCGACGCCGCAGTTCGGGTGGCATCCGCAGGTGAGCTGGCCCCACTCCTTGTTCGGCCCGTGGACCACGTCGGCCCAGTCGGTGAAGGTGCCCATGAAGGAAATCGGGAACCAGTCGCGGACCGGCTCGCCGAGGCCGGTCTGGTTCTTCACGTCGTGGGCGAGGTGCGACAGCGTGTAGCGCTGCGCCGCGCGCCGTTCCGGCGTCACCTCTTCGTCTCGACCGGTGAACGACACCGGCTGGAACGAGAGGAAGTTGATCTTCCGCGGGTTGTCGAGCGCGAACTCGATGATGCGGCCGACCTGCTCGTTGTTCACCCCGTTCACGATCGTCACGACCGGGACGATGTCGACGCCGGCGTTATGGAGGTTCTCGATCGCGCGGAGCTTGACGTCGAACAGGTTGCCGACGCGGCGGTGCGAGTTGGCGGCGTTGCCTATGCCGTCGAACTGGAGATACGCGTAGCGCAGGCCGGCGTCAGCCGCCGCCTTCGCGAACTCCGGATCCTTCGCGAACTCGATGCCGTTGGTCGCGGCCTGCACGCTCGCGTAACCCAGCTTGCGCGCGTAGCGGACCGCGTCGAGGAAGTAGGGCGAGATCGTCGGCTCACCGCCCGAGAACTGGACCGACATCTGGCGGCGCGGCTTGATGCTGACCGCGTTGTCGAGCACCTGCTTGATGTCCTCCCACGTCAGCTCGTGGACGAAGCCGACCTGGTTGGCGTCCATGAAGCAGGGGTCGCACATCATGTTGCAGCGGTTCGTGAGGTCCACCGTGAGGACCGCACCGCGCCCGTGCAGGACCGTGCTGCTGCCGTGGTTGTGCAGCTTCTCGTCGTTGTGCGCGCGGATGTCGCGGCCCGGGAAGACCGACTCCAGGTGCTTGAAGAAGTCGGTGTCGATCGCCATCACGTCCTCGAAGTGGCCGTGCTGCGGGCAATCCTTCACCATCAGGATCTTGCCGTCGCGCTCGAGGATCGTCGCTTTGATCTCGCCAACCTTCTCGTTCAGGAGGACGCTGACGTCCTTCTTGCCGTCGAGAATCGCCTGGCGCGCCTCGCGGACGCAGACGGGGCAGAGCGAGTCGGTCTCACGCGGCCAGCCGAGCGGCGGCTTCGTCTTCTGATACGACTTCAGCAGCGGCTTGTCCGACCACTTCGGGGTGAACGAGGGGTTCTGGCCAATCTTGTTCAGCGCGTTGAACACCACCCAGGCGCCGTTGGCCGCAATGGAGAGCCCCTTCTCGAAGTACTTGTTGGGCGCGTGCATTCGTGTCGTCTCCTGTGAATACGTGTGGGGCCGTCAGGCGACTGCCGTCGGTCGGCAGACCCCGCTGTGCCATGGCGGCTGCGGGCCCAATATTGCCGTAAATGTTAGTGGAACAACGGCTTGCGGCGAGAACGATCCGGCGAGTTGGCGGTAGGCGGGGGTGAACGGGCAAATAGTCGGGCCAACGGACCGGGGGAGGGACACTTGAAATGCAGAAATGCGGAAATGCAGAAATGCAGAAATGCGGAAATGCGGAAATGCGGAAATGCCACAACGCAGAAGGCTCTTGCGTCGCTTCCTGGCCGATCCGACCGTCCCGGCGCTCCCGTCTGGAACTTAGGGGTGCTAAGATTCGTCTCACCCCGACAGTTCAACAGAACACCGCAAGGAGTGTTGCATGAAGCAGTGGTTCGTCCGGACGATCGCCGTTGTCACCCTGGCCCTCGCGCCCCTCGCCGTCTTCGCACAGTCGGCGCTCACCGCCGCCGATGCGGCGTCGTTCCTCGGCACGTGGACCATCACCCTCGACACGCCGCAGGGCGCGTTCGAGCAGACCCTGACGCTCAAGGACGCGAACGGCAAGGTGACCGGCGAGCTGAACAGCGCCATGCAGCCCGGCCCGACGGCCATCGACGACATCTCGAAGTCGGGCGACAACCTGGTGCTGAAGTTCCAGGGCGCGTTCCAGGGGCAGGCCTTCGACGCCAGCATCACCATGACGCCCGACGGCCAGAACAAGGCTGCCGTGAGCTTCGACGTCATGAACGGCCAGTTCGTGATGCAGGGCTCTGGGGTCAAGAAGTAGCGCTCGTCCCCGAAGTCAGAGGTCAGAAGTCAGAAGTGGAGAGTTGAGATGTCCACTTCTGACCTCTGACCTCGGTGCGTCAGATTCCCAGCCGTTCCTTCAGCAGCCGCGTCCGGTCCCGCGCAACGCCCAGTTCGGTCTTCGGCTCATCCCGCAACCGCACGATTAGCCCGCCGTCCACGTCCGCGTGCAGCTCTCCGATGAAGGTGGTGTTCACCACCGTTGATCGGTGAATGCGCACGAACCGCCGCGGGTCGAGCTGTGCCTCCAGCTCGGTGAGCGACTGCTCGATGACATGCTCCCGCCCATTCACGAGGGCAAACGTCAGCTTGTCCCTGGCGACAAAATGGGAGACGCGGGTCACGTCCAGCAGCAGCGTCCGCTCCCCCGACCTGGACGCGATCCGTTCCAGTCGTCTCGGGTGCCCGAGGTGCACGGCAAGCTCACGCGCGAGCGCACGCACGTCCGGCTGTCCCGCACCGCGCGTCAGGCGCTGCAGCTTGTCGAGCGCCTGTTCCAGCCGATCGAGCGCCACCGGCTTCAGCAGGTAATCAATCGAATTCGTGGTGAACGCACGAAGTGCGTGCTCGTCATACGCCGTCGTGAAGATCACCGGCACAGGTGCCGCCAGCTGCTCGAGCAGGTCGAACCCCGAGAGCCCGGGCATCTGGATGTCGAGGAACAGGACGTCCAGCTCAACGCCCCTGATCGCATCGAGCGCCGCCTCCGGATCGGTCTGCGTCCCGATCACCTGCACGCGTCCGGTCTGGACGAGCAGGCGTTCCAGGCGGCTGACGGCCAGGCGCTCATCGTCCACGATGTAGGCACGCATCATCGGGGCACCTCGAGCATCACGCGACTGCACCCTGGCCGGCTGTCGATGCGCAGTGACGCCGACGCGCCATAGGACAACGCGATCCGCTCCCGCAGCAGCGCGAGCCCGTGACCGGGTTCCGCCAGCGTCCCGTCGAACCCAGGGCCATCGTCCTCCACGATGAGCCGGATGCGATCGCCGTGGTCCTCGGCCGCGATCTGCAGCAGCCCGCCCTGGCGGCGGGGCGCAACGGCGTACTTGACGCTGTTCTCTGCCAGGGACTGCAGCGAGAACCGCGGCACCAGCGTGCGCCTGCACGCAGGCGCGACCTCCACGCGGTAGCGAAGGCGATCGCCGAACCGCACGCGTTCGATGCCAAGGTAGTCCTCGGTGCTCCGCAGTTCCTGCTCGAGGGGCACCAGCGGCGCGTCGGCACTCGCGAGCGACGACCGCAGGAGGGACGCGAGCTGTGCGGTCATGCGTTCGGCACCGGCCGGATCCTCCGGGATCAAGGCGGCGATCGAGTTCAGCGTGTTGAACAGGAAATGCGGCTGTACGCGTGACTCGAGCGACGCGAGCCGCGCCTCCGTGGCCATCCTGCGCGCATCGGCCTCGTCGCGCTCCTTGGTCCGCAGCGCCAGTTCGGCCGCGTCGGCGCGATGGCGCAGACGCTGATACAGCGTGACGCCCACGCCGAACGTCAGGGTCACGCCGAGCGATATGCGCATCGAATCCGCGAAGAACTGGATGGCGGACCCACGCGGCAACCAACCGAGCCCGACGATGACCGCGATGGAGAGCGCGCTGCCGGCGGCTGCCACCGCCATCATCACCGCCAGCAGAAGAGCCCAGTTCAGCGGCGCTGGCGCTCGCCGGAAGATCACCGGCGATATGCGCGGGAGGATGAGCTGCAGGCTCCCGCCGATCGTCGCCGAGAACAGCAGGGCGGTGACCACGTTGGCGACGATGCTGCCCCAAGACCCGTGATACGCGCCGAAAAACAGCAGGGCGGCGGCGGCAGAGCCCAGCGTCAGGCGCACGAAGTACGTCAGCTCACGACGTGCAGGCGACGGACGCTCCCCGGACCGCACGGGGCCTGCGGGAGCGGGGCTCACGCGAGTCGAATCCACGCTGTCACGATAGCGCCAATCCCGGGCGGACGCTCTTTCCGCCCGACGAGCGGCGCGCGTTCGCCGACGAAAGGTCAGTCTGCAATCGCCAATGTCGAATCCGCAATCTGCAATCTGCAATCAGCAATCTGAAATCCTAGAATGTCTCCATGGCCGTGCGTGACCTGATCATCGTGGGGGCCGGCCCGGCGGGGCTGGCTGTAGGGATAGCGGCGTCCGAAGCGGGGCTGGATTACCAGGTCATCGAGAAAGGAGTGCTGGTCAATTCCATCTTCAACTTTCCGCCCGGGATGACCTTCTTCACGACGCCGGACCTGCTCGAGATCGGCGGCCTGCCGTTCGTCACACCGTACGAGAAGCCAACACGCCACGAAGCACTCCGCTACTACCGACGCGTGGTCGACGCCTACCGCATCCCAATCGCGTTCGGCGAGGAGGTCACCGCGATCACGCGCGACACCATCGACGGCCAGCCGATCTTCATCGTCGACACCATGTCCGACCGCGGCGTGCGACAGGGACGCCAGACGAGAGCCGTGGTGTTTGCGATCGGCTACTACGACCATCCGAATACGCTGGGCATCCCCGGTGAGGACCTGCCGCACGTGAGGCACTACTACGGCGATCCGCACGCCCACTACCAGCAGAACGTCCTTGTCGTCGGGGGGAAGAACTCAGCCGCGATTGCCTCGCTCGAACTCTATCGGGCTGGGGCGCAGGTGACGCTCGTGCACCGCGGTGCCACGCTGTCCGACCGCATCAAGTACTGGATCAGGCCGGACATCGACAACCGGATCAAGGAGGGGTCGGTGCGCGCCCACTTCGAGGCGCGCGTGGTGGAGATCCGCCCGACGTCGGCGCTCGTGGAGGTGAAGAGCGGCGAGCGGATCGAGGTGCCCACCGACGCGGTGCTGCTCCTGACCGGCTACCACCCGGATTTCACGCTGCTCGAGAGCACGGGCGTCCAGCTCGGCGACCGGCGGGAGCCGATCTTCGATCCCGAGACGATGGAGACGAACGTGCCTGGCGTGTTCGTGGCGGGAGGGCTGGTCGGCGGGCTCGACACCGGCGCCATCTTCATCGAGAACGGCCGGTTCCACGGGGAGAAGATCGTCAGGCGGGTCGTCCAGCAGCGAGACGCGCGCGTTCGCTGACGCCTCGCGTCCGTGCGTCGGAGCAGTGTGGCTCCGCGTTCGCCGGTGCTCAGCGTTGGAGTTTCTCGGTGGCTGACAGGTGCTAGTGCGCCTGCGCGGACGATGACGAAGGAGTGCGCGCGAGCATCGAGCGCATCTCGAGCAGCTCGATCAGCGCTCCTGCACGATCCGGAATCGAGGGCTTCTCCAGCAGCGCCTGCTTCTCAATCGCGTCGAGATCCAGGTACTGCGCCAGCGCATTGATCAGGTCATCGTCTGCGAGGGCCGCCGCCGCCCTCGGGTCGATGCCGGCACTCTGGCCGGACGGTGAGAGCAGGCTTTCGATCCTGGCGCGTTGCCCCTTCAGCATGATCTTGTCCGCGCTCGAGAGCGTCGGTTCGTGCAAGGGTTCGGTCAGCGCCCGTCGGTAAGCCCTGGCGTGATCCTCGTGGAGGATCCGGAAGCGATCCAGCCCGCGCAGGATGATGTTGTACCGGCCGTCCGGCAGGTGCTCGGCGTGGGTGATCAGCCCGCTGCACCCGACCGCGTACACGGGCGGACGCCCCTCGTAGTCGCTTTCCCAGCCCTCTTTCAGGAGGGCCATCCCAATCATCCGGTCGGTCGACAGCGCATCGGCGACCATGTCCCGATACCGAGGCTCGAAGATGTGGAGCGGCAGGAACACGCCCGGAAAGAGCACGACGGAGGGCAGCGGGAAGATGGGGAGGAGGTCGGACATAATCACATTGCTAATTGCAAATCGCCAATCGCTAAAGTGAAAGGCACTCCGAGCAGATTAGAGTCAGCAATTTGCAATTGGCAATTCGCGGTTCAATGAATCGTCTTCGTCTTCTTGTCCATGTAGTCCATGAGGACGTATTGGCCGAGGGTGTAGGGCGTCGTGAAGTATGCCTTGCCCTTGCAGATGTCAGCCACGCGGCGGACGAAGCTCACGAGGTCGTAGTCGCGCGCCAGCATGAACGTGTTGATCATGATGTTGCTCTTGCGGCACGCGGCGACCTCGCGCAGCGTCTCGGTCACGACGAACGGGTCGAGGCCGAAGGCGTTGCGGTAGATCCGGCCGTCCGGCTGCGTGAGGGCGGACGGCTTGCCGTCGGTGATCATGATGATCTGGCGCATGTCCTTGCGCTGGCGGTCCAGGATGCGGCGCGCGAGCCTGAGCCCCTCGCGCGTGTTCGTGTAGTACGGGCCCACCCTGACGCGGCCGAGTTCAGACAGCGGAATCTCCTCGGCTGAGTCGTGGAACAGCACCACGTTCAACGCGTCGCCTGGATACTGCGCCTTGATCAGCTGCGCGAGCGCCAGCGCGACCCGCTTCGCTGGCGTGAACCGATCCTCGCCGTACAGGATCATGCTGTGGCTGCAGTCGAGCATGAGCACGGTCGCGCAGGAGCTCTGGTACTCGCCCTGGACGACCATCAGATCCTCGTGCTCGACGGCGATGCGGCGTGACGCCGGCCGACCTTCCGCCAGCGCGGTCCGCAGTTCACGCTGCGCCGCGGCGAGCAGCGTGCCTGCCGGATCGAGGTTCAGCGTGTCCCCGAACTCGTACGGCTTCGGCGCGCCGGTGGTTTCGACACCGGTGGCCTGTTCGCGTGTGTCGTGCCGACCGGCGCTGCTCTTGCCGAGCGAGCCGAGCAGATCGCGCAGCGCCCGGTAGCCGAGGAAGTCCAGCGTCTTGTCGGTGACCTCGAAGGTCTGCGGCGGCTGATCCGGGCCGGCGCCCGCGCCGGCCCCTTGGCGACGTTGCCGCTCGGCGTCGAGGTCGGGAGGCAGGGTGATGTAACCCTCGTCGCCCATGCGCTCGATGATCTGCTGGATCAGCTCCTCGAGCTTCGAGCGCGTGCCTTCCTGATCGCCGTCGGCAGGGTCGCCAAGCAGCTTCTCGATCGTCTCTTCCGGGAGCACGCCGCCGTTGAACAGCGCGTCGAGAATCGCGTCGTGGAGCGCCTGCATGGTCCGCTCCTCGGCATCGAAGTCGCGAGGGTTGCCGAAGCCGCTCGAGAGCAGCAGGTCCGACAGCTTCGACACGAGATCCTGCAGGTCGATCTCGTCGAGCAGGTCGCCGGTGAACTTGGTGTAGCGATACTTCATGCGGCTCACGCCGAAGTTAGACGTAAGACGTGAGACGTGAGAACTCGGACGCCTCTAACGTCTGACGTCTAACGTCTAACGTCTCACTTCAGTTGTAGTAGCGCTTCTTCTTCCCGCCCGGGAGCTGGAAGTCGTCATCGTCGGTGGGCGGTTCTTCCCGGCGCTGGCGCCGCGAGGTCTGCTGCTCCTTGTCGGCGACGTAGCCCTGGTCCTCGCTGCGGCTGATCTTGCGCTGGGCCGTAAGCCCTTCGAGCACGAAGTCGATGGCCGAGGCGACGAGCGGTGCGGCGGACCCTGGGGCAGCGCCCGCTTTCTCCGCAAGATCCATCAGCCCTTCGACGTTCCGCGTCTGCCGGATGACGTCGTCGGAGGCACTGCTGTCGCTGAGCGGCAGGGAGCCACCGAGGTCGAACCACTCGACCACGCGCCGCGTGTTGACGCCGTCGAAGATGCCGGTGAACACGTGTCCGATGGCCGCACGAATCAGGTCGCGCGCGACCGTCTCCGCGCCCTTCAGTTCACCCTCGTATTCCAGCTCGAACTTGCCCGTGATCGAGGGGAGCGCCGCATAGACGTCGGTGACACGCGGCACGACCACCTTCTCGCCGTTCATCAGCGCACGGCGTTCCGCGTTGGAGACGACCAGTTCGAGCGTGGTGATTGGCAGCCGCTGGCTGACGCCCGAGCGCTTGTCGATCTTGCGATCCGCACGGGCCTGGAACGCCACCTCCTCCACGACCTCCCGGACGTACCCGGGGATCTCGAGCTTCAGCCCCGGCCGGCTCGTCCACGCTTCCTGCGCCGTGATGGCGACGGCGTTCGAGCGGGAAGACGGGTAGTGGGTGCGGATCTCGGAGCCGATGCGATCCTTCAGCGGGGTGATGATCTTCCCGCGCGCGGTGTAGTCCTCCGGGTTCGCGGTGAACACCATCATGACGTCCAGCTGCAGGCGGATCGGGTAGCCCTTAATCTGGACGTCACCTTCCTGGAGGATGTTGAAGAGGCCGACCTGGATCTTGCCCGCGAGGTCCGGCAGCTCGTTGATCGCGAAGATGCCGCGGTTCGCCCTGGGCAGCAGGCCATAGTGCATCGTCAGCTCGTCGGCCAGGTTGAGGCCCGCCTGCGCGGCCTTGATCGGATCGATGTCGCCGACCATGTCCGCAATCGTCACGTCGGGCGTGGCGAGCTTCTCGACGTACCGCTCGTCGCGCGGCAGCCAGCCGATGGGCAGCGAATCGCCCTCCGCAGCCACGCGTGCGCGACAGGCGCCGCAGATCGGGTTGAGCGGGTTGTCGTGAATCTCGCAGCCGGGCACCACCGGCACCTGCTCGTCGAGGAGATCGATCAGCCCCCGCAGGATCCGGCTCTTCGCCTGACCACGAAGGCCGAGCAGGATGAAGTTCTGTCGTGCGAGGATGGCGTTGACGAGCTGCGGGATGACCGTGTCCTCATAGCCGATCACCCCGGGGAAGAGGCGCTCGCCCGACTGGAGCTTGCGCACCAGGTTGTCGCGGATTTCGTCCTTGACGCTGCGAGGATGGGAGCCGGCGTGCCGTCGTAGATCGCCGAGCGTGCGGATCGAGGCCGACATGCCCCGGATCATATCCGAACTAGACTGAACACCTTCGTGCGCCACGCTTTCTTTACCTCGCCACGTCCGCTTGTGTTTGCGCACCGCGGAGGTGCGGCACTCGCGCCCGAGAACACGCTGGCCGCGTTCCACCGCGGTGTCGAACTCGGCGCGGACGGCATCGAGCTCGATGTGCGTTCGTCACGCGACGGTCGCGTGGTGGTGCACCACGATCAGACGCTCGAACGCACGACCCGGTTGCGTGGACCGGTGGCCGCCTACACCGCAGCCGAGCTGGCCCTCGTCCACGTGCCTGCACTGGAGGATGTGCTGCGGCTCTGCCGCGATGTGCGTGTCATCGTCGAGGCCAAGGAGAACGAGGCCGCATTCGGGCGACTGGTCGTTGAGACGCTTCGGCGCGCGAATGCGATCGACCGCGCCTGCGTCGGCGCGTTCGGGTCCAGCGTCCTTCGTGCAGTGCGCGCAGAGGAGCCGGCCCTCGCGACCAGCGCCGCGCGCGAGGAAGTGCGCCTGGCGCTGTATCGATCGTGGCTGCGCTGGCCGGTGACAAGGCCGGCGTGGTCCGGCTACCAGATACCAGAACGCAGCGGTCCGACTCGCGTCGTCAGCCGGAGGTTCGTCGCCGACGCGCATCGCGCCGGACTCGGGGTCCAGGTCTGGACCGTCAACGACCCGGCCGATGCAGTCAGGCTGCTCGAGTGGGGCGTCGATGCGCTCATCACCGACAGGCCCGACCTGATGGTGCCGCTCATAGAAGAGCGCGCGAAACGCTAAAGACGAAAGGCTAAACGCTAAACGCTAAATGCGAAATGCGAAACGCTGAAGGCGATTAGCAATTAGCGATTAGCGATTAGCGATGTTCGATTAGCGATTGCCGATTAGCGATTAGCAATTAGGCACCCTTCGCCCTCACTCGAAGTACTGCCGGTACCTGCCGCGCCGGAAGACCACACCGCCGAGGGCGCCGAGGAACTGCAGCACGTAGTGCATGCCCTTCAGGTCGATCATCTCGATCAGGTTGCCGTCCATGTCCTTCGCGAAGAAGAACCAGTGGCCTCGAGGTGACTGCTCGGGCTTCGAGACGCACTCGACCCCCTTGCTCACCAGGTAGTCGTACCACTTGTGCACGTTCCGCACGTTGAACGAGAAATGCGTGAGGCCGGTCCGGTTCCACGGAATCCGTGCCTCCGCCGGCAGCTTCGGCTCGAACGCGAAGATTTCGAGGATGCCTCCGCCGCGCACGCGCACCCAGCCGATCTTGCAGGCGGGCGCAGGGCCGTCGACCCCGAAGAACGAACGCACACGGTCCGGCGGGGCGTCCGAAACGCCGACGAGGCTGCACCCGAACACGTCCGAATAGAACCGCACCGCCTTGTTGAAATCCGAGACGGTGATGCCGATATGACTCCAGGAGCGAGCTTTCAAGGTCAACCTCGAATCGTCAAATTGCTAATCGCTAATCGCTAAACGCTGAACGCTAGCTAATCGCTGAACGCAAAACGCTTATCGCTGATTGCCAAGAGCCTGTTTCGAAACGCTCCACCACCGAGGCCACGGAGACGGGTGTTTCCAAGAAGCATCTCCGCGAGCTCCGCGCACTCCCGTGGTGGCGGTCAGCGCGCGCACCGCCGGTGGCGTTACCCAAAGTACGTGGCTCGCATATGGTCCGCCACGCGCAGCGCCTGCGCAATGATCGTCAAGCCCGGGTTCACCGCCGCCGAAGAGGGGAAGAACGAGGCGTCGACGACGAAGAGGTTGTCGATGTCGTGCGTGCGGCAGAAGGGGTCCAGCACCGAGGTCTTCGGATCGTGCCCGAACACGAGCGTGCCGCACTGGTGCGTCGTGTTGCGTGTCCGGTGCGAGTAGGCCATCACCTTCCAGAAACCGAGTTGTTTCAGGATGTGGGTGAAGCGCCGGACCAGCTCTCGATGTGCCCGCTCGTTGTTCGGCTGATACGTCAGGCGGATGCGGCCGTCGTTCTCCACGGTGACGCGATTCTCCGGGTTCGGGAGGTCCTCAGACATCACGAGCCAGTCGACCCCGCGCGCCACCCACGCCTCGTAGGCCCAGAGCGGGATCCACGGTACGACGATCTGCGCCATGACTCCGTGCGTGCGCCCCTGCGACTGGATCTGGCCAAGCGGATAGGGCGTCTGCGGACCCGCGAAGTAGAAGTCGTTGATCGCGACGGTCTTCTGGAAGACATCGTGGTTCACCCGTGTCGGATGAAACCCCTGCATCATCGTCGCGAGATGCGCCATGTACCGGCGCCCCACGAGGCCGGAGGAGTTCGCCAGCCCATTCGGGTGCTTGTCGGTGGCCGAGCGCAGCAGCAGCGCCGCCGAATGGACCGCGCCGCATGATGACACGATGACCGGCGCACGCAGCGTGGATACGCGTCCGCAGTGCTCGACCTCGACGGCCTCCACGTGTCGCCCGGTCGCGTCGGTGATCAGGCGGCGTGCAAAGGCGTTGGTGAGGAGCTCGACGTTGCTGCGCGCGGTCGCTGGCACGACCGCGCAGACCTCGGCGTCGCTCTTGCGCCGGATACGGCACGGGAACGAGTTGCAGGTGTTGCACAGCACACACCCGCCCGCCTCTCCAGGCTGCACCAGGCCGAGCGGCAAGGGCGAGGGGTGCAACCCCAGTCCCCTGAGTCGGTCGACGATGGCCGCCATGTTCGCGGCGTGAGGGATGGGGGCTTCCGGCCACGGTCCGCGCGAGGGCTCGGTTGCATCGTGTCCGACCTCACCATGCACGTGGTACATGCGCTCGGCGCGCTCGTAGTACGGCGCGAGCGTCTCGTACGTAATCGGCCATGCCGGCGACACGCCGTCGACGTGCTGGACCTCGCCGAAGTCCTCGCGGCGGAGCCGGTAGAGCACGCTCCCCCAGAACTTCGTGTTCCCCCCGACGTTGTAGTGCGTATACGGTTGGAACAGCTCGCCGCGGTCGTCGAGCCAGCGGTCGGTGGTGCGGTATCGGAGCTCCTTCCACACAGCCGTGGGGCTCCAGTTCTCCGGCTCGGAAGGAACGAAGTCCCCGCGCTCGAGCACCAGGATGCGCGCGCCGCTGTCAGCGAGCGCATGCGCCAGGGTGCCACCGCCTGCGCCGCTGCCGATGATGATCAGGTCGTAGCTGTCGGACCGCGGACCCTGCACGCTAGCCGACGCTGCCATAGATCCGATCCATCAGGGCCTGGTCTTCCATGGCGCGCTCGAGGCTCATCTCGGGTGCGCGACCACGCGAGATGCTGACGGCGAAGTCGCGGTACATCGCCTTGTAGCCGCGGATGTCGTACAGCAGGCCCGGGATGTAGAGGCGCGGGCGCCAGCCTCCGTGCCGGAAGACGAACAGCCCGTTCGACTCGAAGGAAATCGATCCTTTCCGCCCCATCAGCTTCGAGATCCGAAGCCCCTGCATCAGCGACGGGATCTCCCGCGAGTAGTAGATGGTCCCGACTGCGTTGTTGTCGTACCTGAACGCCGCCATCATGCTCTTGGCGCGCCGGTCAGGGCCGGTGCGGGACACGGACGGCCGATAGCCCTCGATCGACACGATCTTCGGGCCGAGGCTGCCGGCAATGTGGAGCCAGTGAATGCCCTCCTCGAAGAAGGCGTCGCCCCCGGCCATCTCCTCGTCGTTGCGCCAGTCGTGCGCGTCCTTGAGTCGCAGGGCCACGGTCGAGAACTGCGCGAACACCATCTCGCCGATGTCATCGGCGGCGAGCAGGTGGCGCAGGGTGACGCACAGCGGCTTGTAGTGGTCGTTCTCGCCGACCAGCACGACGCGGCCCACCCGATCCCGCGCCTCTCGCACCGCCTCGTAATCCGCCATTGTCGGGAATGCCGGCTTCTCGACGAGCACGTGCTTGCCCGCGGAGAGGGCGCGGAGCGTCAGGTCCAGATGGAACTTCGGCGGCACCGCCACGACAACCGCATCGATGTCGGGGTCAGCGATCGCGGCGTCATAGCTCGCAAACGCCTTGGCGCCACCGAACCGTCGGCGATACTGCTCCGCTCGCCCGGCATCACGGCTCGCGTAGCTCGGCCGGATGAGGTCGCCAAGCGCGCGCACGTGGCGGCTATGAATGCGGGTGATGAACCCGCAGCCCAGAAAGGCGAGACGAAGGGGAGCGGTCGCGGCAGCCATGAACGGGGGAACACTTCATTGAATCACATCGCGAAGCTCGGCGTCGGCTTTGCAGAGCCGTCAGGCGTGAACTCCACGGTGCCCCGCCTGTCGCTCCTGCGTGGGTATGCGGCCATCGCGCCCGCGCTCCTGCGATCCCTTGGTTCCGACACGATCGCGGTCGATCGGACGACCCTCCGGATTCCCGGCACTCGTCGCATCCGCGCGTCCGTGCTTGCGGGCAACGTCCGCATGCGGACACTGCTCGATCGGCTCGTACGACCCGGCGACACGATCGTGGACGTTGGGGCCAACATCGGCGCAATTGCCGTTCACGCCTCACGGATCGTCGGAGCGCGAGGACGCGTTGTCGCACTCGAGCCCGCTGGCGACAACCTGGCGGTGCTGCGCGACAATCTCGCACGCAACGCGTGCGACAACGTCACGGTCCTGGCCGCGGCCGCCGGGCGTCGTCGTGAGATCCGCGAGTTCTTCCTGCGCGGCGACGTAAGCGCGGTGAACAGCCTCTTTGCGGAGAGCTGCTACGCCGAAGTGACCGGTGTCACGCGGGTGGACGTCGTGCCGCTGGACGATGTCGTCGATGGCGACGTCCGCCTCGTGAAGATCGACGTCGAAGGGGCGGAACTCGAGGTAATCGGGGGCATGTCGCGGATCCTCGCGCAGCAGGCGGTGACCGTGATTGCCGAATGGCATCCCGAACTCCAGCGAGCGGCCGGTTTCGAAATCGACGAACTGCCTCGCCGGCTGCTCGAGCTCGGGTTCGCCGTCGAGGCGCTGGGGCATGTCTCGGCCCATCCGCTCACCCGGCATGACATCGAGCCGCTCGCGGCGAGGCTGCTGGCGGCACGACGCCCTGTTGAACTCGTCGCCCGCCGGCCCGACCGCTCGTAGCCGTGCCTGTTGACACCCAGCGGAGCACAGCGGAAGATTCCTGCGGCTGGGCTCCGCACGGGGCGGTCACCGGCCGATACGACCGACGCATGAGTCCGTCCGAGCTGGCATTCAGCCTCCGCAACGATCGCGGCGAAATTGCCCGCATGTTCTCCCTGCTGGAGCCATTCTGCAGGGCGCACGGCATTTCGGACGACGACCTCTTCAACATCCGTCTCGTGCTCGACGAGGCGGTCATCAACGTGATCGTCCACGGCTACGACGACACCGCTGAGCACCTGATCGACGTGGTGCTCCGGTTGGATGGCGGCACGCTCCACATCCAGATCCGTGACGACGGGGTGCCGTATAACCCGCTGGACGCGCCGACGCCACGTTTCGACGTCCCAATCGAGCAGCGCCGCATCGGCGGGCTCGGTGTCCACATCGTGAAGTCGCTTGCGCGCGACGTCCGGTACCGCCGCGAGGGAAACCGCAATCACCTCGACATCGACATGGCCGTCACGCGGAAGGCGGAGTGCTGAGCGCAGGCGACAAGGCACGAGGGTGGCCAAGCACAAACGCACAAACGCACAAACGCAAAACGCACGAACGCAGGATCCCCGCCCGAGCCCCGAGTCCCGATGAAGGAGCGTCCCGTGTCGAAGTCGCGTCTGCTGGCCAGCATCATCACCCTCGTTGTTGGTTGTGGGGGGATCGCGAGGGCGCAACCCTCGCAGGCAGGTGGCGCGGCGCCCGCGCCCGCGCCGGCGCCACAGACCGTCGCGCCGAACGACTACAGCAAGGACGCGAACTGGCTGTGCCGGCCCGGACACCACGACGCGTGTGACATCGATCTCTCCACGACCGTCGTGAAGGCGGACGGCTCGCTGTCGAAGGAGCCGTTCGTGCCGGCGTCCACCCCGCCGATCGACTGCTTCTACGTCTACCCGACGATCTCGACCGACCCCGGCATCTACAGCGACATGACGCCAGACGCGGCCGAACTGAATGTCATCGCCCAGCAGTTCGCGCGCTTCCGCCAGGTCTGCCGCCCGTTCGCCCCGATGTACCGCCAGGTGACGCTCGCGGGCCTTCGCCGGTCGATGGCCGGCGGGCTCGGCAGCCTCTCCAGTGGCCCGCAGTACGACGACGTGCGGGATGCGTGGCGGTATTACCTCGAACACGAGAACCGCGGGCGCGGCGTCGTGCTGATCGGACACTCGCAGGGCTCGTTCATCCTCACGTCGCTGATTGCGCGTGAGATCGAAGGCACTCCGCAGCAGAAGCGGATCGTCTCAGCGATCCTCATGGGGACGACGGTGCAGGTGCCGGCCGGGAAGGATGTCGGCGGCTCGTTCAAGAGCCTGCCACTCTGTCACACGGCCACGGACACCGGCTGTGTGATCACCTTCTCGAGCTATCGATCGACGGTGCCGCCACCCGCCAATGCGCTCTTCGGCCACGTCACGGCCCCCGGCATGGCTGGCGCGTGCACGAATCCGGCGGCGCTCGCAGGCGGCAGCGGGGACCTCCATGCCTACCTCGATGCGAAGGGGCGAACCATCACGAGCACGACGCCTCCGCAGCCGTGGGTGTCCGGCGGCGCGAGCATCGACACCCCGTGGGTCAGCGTCCCCGGCCTGCTCACCGCCGCCTGCCGCACCAGCGAGAACGCGACCTACCTGGAGGTCACCGTCCACGGCAATCCGGCCGACCCGCGCACGGACGACATCATCGGTGACCTTGGCTCGGGCCAGCAGGTCCTCGCCAACTGGGGGCTGCACCTGATCGACGTGAACCTCGCCATGGGCAACCTCCTCGACATCGTTCGCCAGCAGGGGCAGGCGTTCGGGCGCAGGCGGTGAGGACACGATGCGCAGACGCGAAATGCAGGAATGCAGGAATGCAGCAATGCAGGAATGCTAAAACGCAAGAACGCGGGAACGCAGGAACGCGGGAACTGCACACGGAACGGCGCTGCGCAGCGGTGAAGACGCTGTAGCGGCGCGGAGCGCAACCGAGTTCCCAGGTCCGGCGCCCGGTTCCGAGTCGCGCGCCTCGAGAGCCTGTACTAATCGGCACGAGCGGAAATGTCTTCAGGCCGTCAAGGATGTCGGGTGGCCGACACATCACAGCGCTTGGCGCGGGCGACTACCCCGGCAGTTTCCTGAAGAACCGCGCGGCTCGGCGCAGACGCGCCACACGGCAGCGGCGATGCTTGTCTCCTCGGCATGAGCCTGTCCGAAGAACAGCGGCCTGCGGACCGCGCCGAGTCGGCGCTGACCGACGACCTCGATCCGATCGACCAGCTTGGTTCGACGCTGGCGGCCATCTCCTCGGACGTCGCGCGCCGCGAAGAGGCGCTCGACCGTCTCGTCCAGCAGATTGCCGTCGAGCGCAACCAGTTGCTCGACGCCGTCCTGAACCGCGTGTTCGATGGCTTCTCCGGACTGATTCCATTCGACAGCATCACGTGTGCGTTCCTGGCGGATCACGGTGCCGCCACGATCGCGTACTGGAGCCGATCGCGTGACGGGCGGCTCACGGTGCCCGAGGGCACGAACTGCTCGATTCCCGGCAGCGGCTGCTTCGAGGTGGCGAGCCCCGGAGAGCCGCTGGTCGTGGACCGGCTCGCCACGCTGCTCGCTGCGCGGCCGCGCGCCACGTTCCTGCGACACCTGGTGGACGAGGGTGCCCGCTCGAGCCTGACGTGTCCACTCGTGGCCGACGGTGCGCTGCTCGGGTTCCTGCTCTTCACCAGCAGTAGCGAAGCGACCTTCGAAGCGCGTCACGTCGCGGCCTTCCAGCGCCTCGCCGCGCAGGTCTCCATCGTCGTGCAGAAGACACGCAGCTACGGCGTGGGGCTGACACAGGCACGGCGGCTGCTGGCCGAGAAGCGGCGTCTCCAGCAGGCAGCGACGACCGATCCGTTGACCGGGGTTCTCAACCGTCGAGGGCTCGACCACGCGCTGGCGCGCGCGTGGCGGCGGGTGACGCAGGGCCATGGCGGGTTCGGGCTGATCATGTGCGACGTCGATCGCTTCAAGCAGGTGAACGACTCGCACGGCCACCTCACGGGGGACCGCGTGCTCGGCGAGGTGGCGCGTCGGATGGCCGATGCACTCCGGGCGAACGATGTGTTCGGGCGTTACGGGGGCGAGGAGTTCCTCGCGATCGTGGAGACCACCGACGAGGCCCGCTTGATGGAAGTGGCCGAGCGCCTCAGGGCCCGCGTCAACGCGACGCCCGTTGCCGGCCTCGACGTCACGGTCAGCGTCGGCATCGCCACGTCGAGCCAGCAGCCGACGCTCTCCGCCGTGGCGCTGGCGGTCGACCGCGCGCTCTACGCTGCCAAGGCGCGCGGACGCAATCGCTGCGAACTCGCGCCGCGCGAGCACTGACCGGTTCGGATTCTCGGGACTCGGGACTCGGGACTCGGGACTCGGGACTCGGGACTCGGAACGCGGGGCTGGGGACTCGGGACTGGGGACTCGTGAGCAGGCGTGTCACTGCGGGAAACGCATGTCCGCCAGCAGCCCGGCGAACGCGGGGTCGCTGCGAAGCGGATCGAAGGCCGGCCATACCTTCACCAGCGCAAGCCACGCGTCGCGTTCTGCGTATCCGCGGCGCAGCCACTTGATCGCCTCCGCCGAATCGCCAAGGCTCGCGTACACCTCGGCGACCCAGCCCGGCCGAAGGTAGTCATGGGCCGCTTCATGGCGCCGGATGCCTGCCTCGAGCCGGCGTCGTGCGTCGGAGTGCTGGCCTGAGGCAGCCAGGACAGCCGCCGCGTCGAACCCTCGTTGGAGCGGTTGCCGGTCCAGGTAGTCGAGCGCCCGTGCAAAGTCACCCTGCGCGGCATAGACCAGGCCGTGCCCGTAGATGCCGAGCGGATCGCTCGGGTTGAGTTCGAGGATCTTCTCGAACTGCGCGTGCGCCTTCTCGAACTGCCGCGCCTGGTAGTAGACCCTGCCTGCGCGATATCGCACGACAGGCGAGAGCGGGTCGCGCGCGAGAGCCCGCTCGACCAGATCCATTGCCTCCGCTTGTCTCCCCATGAGCGACAGGAAGAATCCGTACTGGTAGAGCGCGACGACATAGCCTGGGTTGAGCGAGAGCGCCTGGCGGAATTCGGCGTCGGCCGCGTGCCAGTCCCAGTCTGCCGCATGCGCATACGCGAGCGCGGCATGCCCCTCGGCGAGCCCAGGGTCGATGGCGATGGCCCGGCCCGCCGCCGCCTTCGCCTTCGGGATCCCATCGGACGGCGCGAGGTTGCCGAAGCCGACCAGTTCCGCATACGCGTCGGCGAGCCCCGCGTGCGCGAGCGCGTACTTGTGGTCGACAGTCGCAGCCTGCGAGAAGTAGTCGACCGCCCTGAGCAGGTCATCGCGCGTCCTCCGGTTCCAGAAGAACCGACCCCGCAGGTACAGGTCGTAGGCCTGCGGATCGACCCACCGCGCTTCGAGCGCTCGCGTTTCAGCCGGCAGGATGGCGACGCCGACTTCCTCGGCGATCTGCCGCGCCAGCATGCGCTGCAGGCTGAACAGATCGGTCGTGTCTCCCTCGTAGCTGCGGGTCCAGACCGTGGCACCGGTCAGCCCGTGGACCAGTCTGGCGGTAAGCCGGACATGCCTGTCCGTGCGTGCCAGTGAACCCTCGATGATCGCTTCAACCCCCAGTTCGCGGGCGACCTGCGCGACCGTTCGGTCCGAATGCCTGAAGGACCCAGTGGTCGACCACGACATAACCCGCAACGCCCGAATCCCGGAGAGGTCCGCAATCAGCGCTCCGCTGACACCGTCGGCAAGGTAGTCCTGGCTGGGATCGCCTGACAGGTTGACGAGTGGCATCACGGCCAGAGACGTGATGCGTGCAGGAACCGCCGCTTCCGTTCGTGTTTCGGCGGTTCCCGCGCTGCTCGTGCGCCACAGGAGCGTCCCGCCCGCGGCGAGCACCAGCAGCCCCAGCGCGGCCACGAGCATGACGCGCAGCTGCGAAAGGGTGCCGCGTGTCTGCGCGGCCCTTCCCCGTGGGGACAGTGGCGGAGCAGGCGTATCACTCGGGGTCAGTTGTGACAGGCGCTCGGCGAGCGTGGCCGCCCCGGCCATGCGTCTGTCCGGCCGGCCGTCAGCGGCGCTGGCGATGAGGGCTCGAAGCCCGGCGTCCGCCACGTCCGCTTCCCAGCCAGGCGCGAGTGGCCGCCGGAAGTCGCCGACGACGATCTGATAGAGCAGCACGCCGAGTGCGAACACGTCTGACGCCGGCGTCGGCATTTGCCCGAGGAGCAGTTCGGGCGCCACGTACGTCAGCGATCCCATGACGGTCGCGGGCTCGGTCGCCTGTTCGGAGAAGCCGAGGTTGGTAATGCCGATGCTCGCGAGACGCTCCGGGCTCAGAAGCGACGCGCTTCCGAAGTCCGCAACCTTGGCGAGCGGAGTGCCGTCCACGCGCGACGAGATGAGGATGTTCGAGGGTTTGAGATCCTTGTGCAGCACGTCGACCGCGTGCGCGGCGCCGACCGCTTCGCACGCCGCAGACATGATGGCCAGCCGTTCGCGCAGCGGCACCGCCGCCGGGCCGCCCCGTTCATCACACCAGTCGGCCAGCGTGATGCCGCCGTAGGCGCTTTCGACCGTGTAGGGTGGCGCGTCGAACTGCCACTCGAGCACGCGTACGTAGTCGTCGCGATCGCCCAGCACCTCGCGCAGGAGCCGCGAGACGGTGACCTCGCGCTCGAGCCCGAGTCGACGATCCGTGGTGAGCGCGAACTTGAACACGCGCTGCTCGCGCGTCTTCGCGTGTTCGGCAAGCCAGACCTCGCTGCCGGGCGATCCGAGCGGGCGAAGCAGCCGCCACCCTGGGCGGCGGGGCACCTCACCTCCGGCAACGAACACGACCTCGCCAGGGAACGGGTTCGGCTCGACACAGCGATGGACCGAGGCGGCGAGCCGATAGCCGACCTTCGGCAGCGTGACGATGACGTCCGCGTCCGCGCCGAGCGCCTTGCGCAGCTTCGACACGGCGGTGGCGAGCGAGCCGTCGACGACCGTCACGCCCGGCCACACAGCGTCGAGCAGCTCGTCCTTGGTCACCGCCTCCCCCGCGTGCCGCAGCAGGTAGTGGAGCACGTCGAGCGGCTTCGACTCGACGTCAACGACCCTGCCGTCCACCTTCAACTCGCGTCGACGATCGTCGTACTGGGCGACTCCAAAGCGCCAGATGGTGAAGCCGTCACCTCGCGCAGGCGGAACAGTCACGCCACAACTCTACCTTGCGCCTCGCGCGGATACGCGCGCGAATTCAGGGCTCCTCCATTAGCTCGACCGTCGTGCGCGACGACGAGTGGCTGCGGCGACCATGCCGAGACCGACAAGGGTGAGCGTTCCCGGTTCCGGCACCGGGACCTCCGCCGCCAGGAACTGGCCGGAGGACGATTGGAACGTGAGCCCGTTCAGGTTGGTGAATCCGAACGTGGCCGTGTGCGAGAAGTCGCTCACCTGCGGAACGAGGCTCAGTTGCTGGTTGTAGGTGGCCGTGGAGAGTTGCAGTTCGACGAGGTAGATCTGGTTCGCGACCGCGTTCAACGTGCCGCGCAGGCTCATGTCGACAGGGAACACCGTCCCTGATGAGTTCACGGTGCAGTCCGCGCTCGGAATCCCGTAGATCGTGCACCCGCCTGATGTCGCGCCCCGCACCGCCTCGATGTCCCACGCGGAACCAGCGACGAACGGGAAGGGCGAACCGGCGCCGTTGTACGCGACGTACTGGGTGTCGCCCAGGCTGGCGAAGTAGTTACTCCACGAGGTCACGTCGTAGATCCGGACCGAGGGTTCGACGTACACCATGCCGCCACCCACGGTGTTGCTCAGCGAACCGTCGACCGCGAGCGCGAAGTCGACGGCGGCCGATCCACTGAAGGTGATGAACTCCCAGCCGATCGCCGTCGCGGTGAACCCCTTCGTGGATGTGGCATCCACTTTCAGCTGCCCGGTCGTCATGTCCACCGAGGCGTGCGCAGCCCCGCTGGTTCCCGTCACGCTGGCGGTCGTGGTCGGGCCCGGGGCGAGGCTGACCGACTGGGTCGCCGCGGTCGGGGCAGTGGTGCCGTCGATATTGGTCACCGCCTGCACCTGGGCCTGGGCATTCACGGGGAAGACGATGGAGGACGCGGCCGCGTGGCCGGTGCTCATGGTAACAAGCAGGCCGACGGCCGCCGCTGTCGAGCGCGCGAGGCTGTTTCGCATGGTGGACTCCCGCGTCGGTAGGGTCGCAACCCTCGTGGCCGCGACCTCGCAGTTGACGCGCGCCAGACAATGGCCCGAACCGCGCTGACGTGTCCTGACGCGGTTCTAAAGACTTCTAAAGACCGCTCGTCCTGCCAAAACGTCCGTTCGTCGGGGAACTCCACCTCGAGGCGCCGCGTCCCGGTACCATCGGGATGTCGATTCCGTGTCGACGTGTCCGACAAGCCTGCAGGTCCGGAACGTCGCCCGCACTCGGACCGTCCTATCTGAGCAACTCGAATGCCGCCTTCGCTCAAAGACGAACTCGCCGCCCTGAAGATCGAACGTCCACCGGAACGACAGGCCAGGCCCTGGATCAAGTGGCTCGTCCTGCTCGTCGCGCTTGCGTTGCTGGGGGCCGCCGCGATGCGGTATGCCAGCCGGCCCCGTCCTGTCGAGGTGGAGACCGCAGCAGTCAGCCAGCGTGCCGCTGGCGTGCAGGCCTCGGTGCTGAACGCCTCCGGCTATGTCACCGCCCGTCGTCGCGCCACGGTGTCGTCGAAGATCACCGGGAAGGTCGTCGAAGTGAACGTCGAGGAAGGGATGGCCATCCGGGACGGGCAGGTGCTTGCCAGGCTGGACGACTCCCAGTTCAGGGCTGCCCTCGCCCTGGCAGAGGCGCAGGCCGATGCCGCACGGCGGAACCTGCGCGAGAGCGAGGTGCGCCTCACCGAGGCACGCCTCGCGCTGACGCGCGCCGAGAAGCTGTCGGCCGACCGCCTCAACACCCAGGCGGACCTCGACACCGCACGCGCCAACGTCGACGCGTACGTGGCTCGCATCGACGCGGCCCGCGAGCAGGTGCGGGTCGCCGAGCGGCAGATCGATGTCGAGCGCGAGAACCTCAACAACACCATCGTCCGCGCGCCGTTTGCGGGGATTGCGGTCTCGAAGGACGCGCAACCGGGAGAGATGGTCTCCCCGAACTCCGCCGGCGGTGGCTTCACGAGGACCGGTATCTGCACGCTCGTGGACATGCGTTCGCTCGAGGTCGAAGTGGACGTCAACGAGACCTACATCAACCGCGTCGAGGATGGGCAGCCGGTCAGCATCGTGCTGAACGCCTATCCCGACTGGCAGATCCCCGGGCACGTGATCACCACGGTTCCGAAGGCCGATCGCCAGAAGGCGACGGTGCTGGTCCGGATCGGTTTCGAGGCGCTGGACCCCCGCATCCTCCCGGACATGGGCGTGAAGGTGACATTCATGAAGCAGGCCGACACGCAGGCCGCCGCGGACCGGCCCGTGATGCTCGTGCCGAAGAACGCGATCCGCACGGAGGGTGACAGGGCGTACGCCTGGGTCGTCAACGCGGGCGTGGTCGAGCGCCGTGCTGTTCGGACCGGTGGCACGGATGGCGACAAGCTCGAGGTGATCGCCGGGTTGACATCCGGCGAACGGGTCATCGTTGCCCCACCGGCAGGACTCGCCACTGGCGCGGTCGTCACGACGAAGTAGGAGCAAGCGATGGCAGACACGCCCCTGGTGCGCATCCGCGACGTTCACAAGTTCTACACGCGAGGCAGCGAGCGCGTGGACGTGCTCAAGGGTGTCAGCCTCGACATCCCGCACGGCGATTTCCTCGCGCTGATGGGGCCTTCCGGCTCCGGGAAGACGACGCTGCTCAACATGCTGGGCGGGATCGATTCGCCGACGCAGGGAGTGATCGAGGTTGGCGGCGTCTCAATCGGCAGCCTGTCCGGGAGCGCCCTCGCACGCTGGCGCGCCGCGCACGTGGGGTTCGTCTTCCAGCTGTACAACCTCCTCCCCGCGCTGACCGCCGAGCGCAACGTGGAACTGCCGCTGCTGCTCACGAAGCTCTCGCGCCGTGAACGCCGCGCGCGCGCCCAGCTCGCGTTGAAGGTCGTCGGCCTGGCGGAGCGGGCGAACCACTATCCTCGCCAGCTTTCGGGTGGCCAGGAGCAGCGGGTCGGCATTGCCCGCGCCATCGTCACGGACCCGACCCTGCTGCTCTGCGACGAGCCGACCGGCGACCTGGACCGCAAGTCGGGGGACGAAATCCTCGAGCTGCTGCAGGCGCTGAACAGCGAGTACGGCAAGACCATCGTGATGGTCACCCACGATCCGCGCGCCGCGGACCGGGCGAGGCACACGCTGCACCTGGACAAGGGTGTGCTCGTGGAGAACGTGAGCGCATGAAGTTCCTGCCGCTCGTGTGGAAGAACATCTGGCGACGGAAGTTCCGGACCACCTTCACGCTCCTCGCCATCTTCATCGCGTTCCTGCTGTTCGGGATCCTGATGACGATCCGGAATTCCTTCGCGCTGGGCGTGGAGATCGCGGGGCTCGATCGCCTTGTGCTGATCAACAAGGTGAGCCTCATCATGCCGCTGCCGTACTCCTACATGGCGCGGCTGCAGGCCGTGGACGGCGTCGACGTCGTCACGCACAACACCTGGTTCAACGGCATCTATCAGGACCCGGCCAACTTCTTCGCGAACATCGCCGTCGATCCCGAGCCGTTCATGAAGATCTACCCGGAGTACAGGCTCCCGGCAGATCAGATGAAGGCCTGGCTGGACGATCGGCAGGGCGCGGTCGTCGGCCGCGACCTGGCGAACCGCTTCGGCTGGAAGGTCGGTGATCGTGTGCCGCTGCAGGGCACCATCTTCAGGCCCAAGGTGGGTGACGTGTGGGAGTTCAACATCAGCGGCATCTATGATGCCGATCCCGCCGTGGACAAGACGCAGTTCTTCTTCCGCTACGACTACCTCGAGGAGAACCGCACGATCCTGAAGGGGGAGGTCGGCTGGTACATCGTGAAGATCGCCGATGGTTCACGTGCGGTCGAGATGAGTCGCCAGTTCGACGCCATGTTCGAGAACTCGTCGGCCGAGACGAAGACCACGACGGAGAAGGGGTTCGTCGAGAGCTTCGCGAAGCAGGTGGGTGACATCGGCTCGATCATGATCGCGGTGTCATCGGTGGTGCTCGTGATGTTCGGTCTCGTGGCAGCCAGCACGATGGCGCAGTCGGTCCGCGAGCGCACCGCCGAACTCGCCGTGCTGAAGACCCTCGGCTTCACGGGCCCCGCGGTTCTCGCGCTCGTCCTCGCCGAATCGCTCTTCATCGTCGGTCTCGGTGGCGGCCTCGGCCTCACGCTCGCCTGGCTGATTGCGCAGCAGGGCGATCCCACCGGCGGGCTGCTCGCCATCTTCGTGCTGCCGGCGCGCGATGTCTGGATGGGGGTGGGCCTGATGCTCACGATGGGGCTGCTGGCGGGCGTGATGCCCGCCGTCGCCGCGATGCGGCTGAAGATCGTCGACGCGCTCAGAAGGAACTGACGTGTACTGGCTCAGGCAGACACTCGTCATCATGCTGCTGAACCTGCGGACGATCCCGCAGCGGCTCAACTCCTCCGCGGTCGCTATCGTCGGCATTGCCGGCGTCGTCGTGGTGTTCGTGTCGGTGCTGTCCATCGCGTCCGGATTCTCGATGGCGATGCAGGGGTCAGGGTCGCGAGGACGCGCGCTGGTGATGCGGAGCGGCGCGGACAGCGAGATGACGAGCGGCCTCTCGGGCACGGAGGTCGACGTGATCCGCCAGGCTCCCGGCTTGGCGAGGGAGGGGCAGCTGGCTCTCACCTCCGCCGAGCTCTACGTCATCATCGACCTGCCGAAGAAGTCGGCGCCCACCTCGTCGGCCAACGTCCCGATGCGCGGCATCGAGCCTATGGGCGTCACCATCCGTCCGGAGGTCTCGCTCATCGCCGGCCGCATGTTCCGGTTCGGCACGAACGAAGTGATCGCCGGACGCGGGGCGAACGGGCAGTTCGTGAACCTGAACGTCGGGGACACCGTTGTCTCGGGCCAGAACCGGTGGGAGGTGGTCGGGATCTTCGAGGCCGATGGCGGGGTGAGCGAGACGGAGATCTGGTGTGACGCCCGGGTCCTGCAGGGCGTCTACCGGCGCGGCAACACCTATCAGTCGCTGCTCGCCAGCCTCGAGACGCCCGAGGCGTTCGACACCTTCAAGGACTGGCTCACCGCCAACCCGCAGCTGAACGTCTCCATCCGTCGCGAGAACGAATACTACGCGGGCCAGTCGCAGACGCTGACGCGCCTCATCCAGACGATTGGCTTCGGTATCGCCGCGTTGATGGGCATTGGCGCGGTGTTCGGCGCGATCCTGACCATGTACACCGCCGTGGCGACACGCGCTCGCGAGATCGCGACGCTGCGGGCGCTCGGGTTCGACACCAGCTCCGTCGTGGTCTCCGTGCTTGTCGAATCGATGGTGCTTGGTGCCATCGGTGGCGTGATCGGCGGGGCCGCCGCGTACGCCGGGTTCAATGGCTACCAGGCGTCAACGATCAACTTCCAGACGTTCAGCCAGGTGGCATTCGCGTTCCGCGTCACGCCGCAACTGCTGGTCCTCGGCCTCACGTACGCGCTCGCGATGGGCCTCGTTGGCGGCCTGCTTCCCGCGTTGCGCGCCGCGCGGTTGCCGATCCCGTCGGCGCTTCGGGAGCTCTAGGGCACGGACAGGTCGTGAGGGATGCAGAAATGCAGAAATGCAGAAATGCACAAATGCAGCAATGCAGCAATGCACAAACGCATCTGTGGCAGCGACCCGAGTCCCGAATCCCCAGCCCCCAGTCCCGAGTCCCGAGTTCCCAGTCCCCAGTCCCAGTCCCGAGCGAGTCCCCTCTTCTCAGCTCCGTTTGCTGACCACGAGCGCTTCTTCCGGGTCGTACTCCGCCACGAGCGGCAGGCTGACGGTGAAGGTGGAGCCGACGCCCGGCTCGCTGTGCACGAACACGTCGCCCCCCATCATCCGGCACAGCCGCCTCGTGATGACGAGGCCGAGCCCGGTGCCGCCGAAGCGCCTGGTGGTCGACACGTCAGCCTGCACGAACTCCTGGAACAGGCGGGACAGCTGTTCGTCCGAGATGCCGATGCCGGTGTCCTGCACGTCGATCGCCACCCACCCGTTCGAGCTCGTGTGCACGCGCACGGTGACCTGTCCCGCATGCGTGAACTTGCACGCATTGCTCACGAGGTTGACCATCACCTGCCGCACGCGGTGCGGGTCGGCGTAGAGCATCACGCTTCCATCGCCCTCGACGACCAGCTGGTTCTGGTTTGTCCTGGCAGCCAGGCGGCTGTCGAGGACGACATCTCGCACGAGCGCCACCACGTCGAACGGCTCGGGCTTGAGCGTCAGGCGGCCGGCTTCGATCTTCGAGAAGTCGAGCACGTCGTTCACGAGCCCGAGGAGCTGATGGCCCGCCTTCTCGATCCGCTGCAGGTCGGGCACCATCTCGAGAGCGCCATGGTCCGCCGCTTCCTCGCAGAGCAGCTGGCTGTAGCCGATGATGGCGTTCAACGGCGTCCGCAATTCATGGCTCATGTTCGCCACGAACGCGCTCTTCGTGCGGCTCGCGGTTTCGGCCGCATCCTTGGCCCGCATCAACTCTTCCTGCTGCTGACGACGGTTCCTGGAGCCGATGGCCAGTGACGCCAGGTCGGCGATCGACCCTGCGAAATGCTGCTCCTCGAGCAGCCACTCGTGCCGGGGCGCCCGGTGCCAGAACGTCACGACACCGACGGTATCGGTGCCGACGCGCACGGGCGCATGCAGCACCGACACGTTCCCGTCTGCGGTCGTATCCGACATCAACGTCCAGGCGCGCCGCGCCTCGTCATCGCTGGTCACGGCCACCACGCGCTGCACGGCCAGGGCCTCGACGAGACCCGCGGCCCTGGTGAGCTCGATGGCGTCCTGCCGTGTATGGCACTCGTGGATCGCGTCGTACGAGTCGACGCAGGAGAGCCGCTGTCCATCGAGCAGCCAGAGGTCCGTGCGCCGCGCCTGGAGCATGCGGCCTGCCGTGTCCGTCAGGAGAGCGGCGGCTGCCTCGAAATCACCGAGGTGCAGCGCCTGTTCCCGTGCGAGGTCCGCCAGGGCGGTTTGCTGCAGGCGCAGGTGCTCGATCCGTTCACGCTTCGCCTGCTCCGTGCGATGGCGCTCTCGGATGTCGAGCGCCAGGCAGACGAGCCCCTGTTCGCCCTGCCCGCCGGCCACGAGGGGCGACGAGGAGAACAGCACGGGGATATCCGCCCCGTGTCGTGCACGGAGCGTGATTTCGATGTTGCGAACCGTCGAGGGAGAGAGCAGGTCGACAATTGCGGCGTCAGCAGTGCCGGGCGCGAGCAGCGCCTCGAACCGCGACCCGACCAGATCGCCCTCCGCATAGCCAAGCAGGTCGCACGCGGCGGCGTTGGTCGTCGTGATGAGCCCGGCAGGGGAGACGACGAAGAGCAGCTCGTTCATCGAGTGGATGATGCTCTGCGTGTAATCCTTGGCAACGCGCAGCTGCTTCTGCTCCTCGGCCACGCGTCCGAGGTACACCCGATAGGTCAGGAACGTGATGACGAGGGGCGTTCCCGCGAACAGCACCGCCAGCGCCCCGGCACGCTCGAACAACCACACGCCTGCCCCGACCGCACCGGCTGAGATGAAGTAGCTCGGGCCGCTCCAGAGGAAGTTGCGATGCCACACGGTGCCGAGCGGCTGACGTGACGACAGGGCAATGGCGCCCGCCACGAGCCCCGTGTTGAGCACGAAATACACGAGCGCGCAGGCAGTCAGCGGGACGGTGAGCGGCTGGGCGGGATCCACACCCGGCACGCCTCCCATGCGGAGGTACGTGACGCCGGCAACGTAGACGGTGATGATCCCGCACGCCATGCTGAACAGGCGACGCCGCATGTCCATCGGCGTCTTCCGTTCCGTGCGGTACGTGCACTGCGCCCAGATGCCCGCAGCCACGGCGAGCGCCGTCGCTTCCGGCCCGACGATCGTCAGCCCGAGAAACCCGACGGTGTACCCCATCGACATCGTCGCTCCGCCTCCAGGAAGCTGGAGACTGAGCTTGAACATCGACGTCGTGACCGCGGCCGCGAGCAGCAGGGCGAACGCGACAGGCGAGACCTTCAGGGCCTCGGGCAGCATGAGTGCCGCGAGCGCGCCCGCGCAGACGATGACGCTGCTCGTGTAGGCGTTCAGCGCAGCGTCCGACCGGGTTGCAGCAGCCGCCGGGTCCCCACTCGACACGAAGAGCCGCCGTACGGCCGTGGGCAGCGCCCCGGTCAGCATGTGTGCGTAATCGACCATGTACGGTTGAGGTTGAGAGTGAAGTCGACAGATGAGGTGCCGATTTGGTCGCCGTGAGCACCTTGCTGCCGTTGCTGACGGCGAGCGTTCGCCGCGTTGCGCTGAAGTGTGGAGCCGCGGGCGGGTCGGTGTGGGTGCCGACCCCGTGGAACTCCGCAGCGCCGGCGATCCTTGCGCACGTGGGCGACGCCGACCCGCTTCCGGAACTGGCGACCCTCGAAGGGGCCGCCGCGTTCGCCGCTGCCGCCGCCGAGAAGGCACCCGCCTCGCGTCAGCGCGCGGACGGACCCGGCACTGTGCCGAGCGCAGCTCACGGCGGCTGGCTGATTCCCATTCCGCTCCTCAGTGAGTTGTGGACCCGCCAGGCCGGGCCGGCGCCTCCGGCCCAGGCGGTCCGCCGCCTGTCCGATCGCGCGAGTGCGCCGCCGCTGATCGCCTGGCTCGGCCTGCGCTGGGAACGTGGATCGCACGCGCGCCTCCACGACACCGACTGGCCGGCCGTGCTTGACATCGCGGGCGCGCTCGCATCCGCCTTCGTCTGCTCCGACGCGGTCCTCGCCGATCCGGTCACCGGCCTGCCCGGTCGCACGGAACTCGTGGCCGCGGTACGAGCCGGCCTCGAGCGTGCCGCCTCCCATCGCCTGCCGTTCTCGCTCCTGTTCCTCAAGCTCGAAGGGCTCGACGACGTGAACGCGAAGCACGGGCGTCATGCCGGTGACACCGTGGTCCGCGACTTCCTCCAGGTGGTCTATCGCCTCGTGCGCAGCAGCGATGCGGTGATGCGGTACGGCGGCGCCACGTTCGCCCTGCCGCTGCCCGACGTGTCCGCGGACGATGCGGTGCTCGTTGGCGAGAAGCTTCGGCGCGTACTGGAGCAGCACCGCTACCTCGAACACGAACTCCAGCTCGCGTGCGCCGGTGGCGTTGCCTCCTGGCAGAGCGAGGACGGGCCGGCCGTGCAGCCGGTCACGTTCATGGGACGCGCGGCACAGGCGCTCTCCGCCGCACACGCCGACCGGTGCCGCACGACCGTGCTGTGGCGGCCGGACGGCAGCCTGGCGGCGGCTGAGCGGCTCGATCCCTTGCTCGGCGTGTTCACCGGGCACTCCGACAAGGACTACCGCAACATGCGGCTGCTGTGGGACGTGCTCGAAGCGCTGTCCGCCGCCACCGGCGCCACGCTCGCACAGGCGGTCGTCGGCCGGATGTTCTCGCTGTTCTCCGCCCTGCGCGTCGCGCTGTTCCAGCCGTCTGCGGGAGGGCAGCTTCAGCTGGTCGCAGGGCTCAACCGGGTCGACCATGCCAGTGCGGGCACACCGCTCGTCGCCAGCGACCTCCAGTCCGAAGAGCAGCGGCTGGTGGAAGAGGCCTATGCGAAGCGGGAACCGATCGGCATGTCGCTGGAGGTGCCTGCGCTGCGCGGGTCCAACGGGCCGCTGGTCGGTTACGGCGTGCCGCTGATTCTGGACGGACGCGCGATGGGCACGCTGTACATGCTCGGGCGCCCCGAACTGCTCAAGGCGGACGAGAGCGATTTCCCTGTGCTGAGCAGTGTCGCTGCGCAGGTAGCGCTCGCGCTCGATCGCGAGCGGCTCGTCGCTGCGCAGCGGCAGCGCGAACGACAGCAGCAGCAGCGGCTGAAGGCGGAACTCGACAGCCTCCGCACGGTCCTCGGACACACGCACTTCCTCCATCGCTCCTCGGTGATGAAGGACCTGCTCGGCCGCACACGGCGCGTCGCCTCGAGCGAGGTCACCGTGCTGATTACCGGGGAGAGTGGCACCGGCAAGGAGATGCTCGCGCGGACCCTTCACGAGCTGAGTCCACGGCGTCATGGGCCGCTCGCGATCGTCGACTGCAGCGCGATACCGGTGTCGTTGATGGACTCCGAGCTGTTCGGCCGTGAACGGGGGGCGTACACCGGCGCGGAACGGCGGTCGGCGGGGCGGCTGGTGCAGGCAGAGGGCGGCACGGTCTTCCTCGATGAAGTGGGCGAGCTTCCACTCGAAGTGCAGGCCAAGCTCCTCCGCTTCGTGCAGGAGAAGACGCTCACCATGGTCGGGGCCACGCGGGAGCAGCGCGTCGACGTCCGCATCATCGCGGCCACGAACCGCTCACTCGAGGATGAAGTGCGGGCCGGCCGCTTCCGCGAGGACCTCTTTCACCGGCTGAACGTCATTCGCTTGCGCATTCCCCCGCTGCGCGAACGGGCGGACGACGTGCTCTTCCTCGCACGGCACTTCCTCGACCGCTTCGCGCAGGAGCACGCGAAGCCGATTGCGGGGTTCGACGCGGCCGCCGAGGAACGCCTCCTGGCGTACCCGTGGCCGGGGAACGTGCGCGAACTGCAGAACCTGGTGCTGCAGGCCGTGGTGCTCACCGAGAGCGAACTGGTGACCGCCGACGACCTGCAGCTGCCAGTCGTCGCATCCGACAGCGGGACTGCCATCGCGTCCCCGCGGCTGGTGCCCCGAGCGGCGTCGTCCAGCCCTGAGGTGGAGCATCCTTCTGGCGCGACTCCGAGCTTCCATCGCGCCTGGGAGGCACTCCGCGAGCGCCTGGTCACCGATGTGGCTGCGGTGACGGCCACGTCACCGGTCGCACTCCCGCTCGCACGATGGCTCGCCCACGAGCTCGTGCTGCTCGCACGTGAGCAGTCGGCCGGCGTGCTCGCACGTGCGGCGACGTTGGTCGGCCTTCCGGAATCCACGTACGCGCGGCAGCTCCGCCAGGCCCAAGCCGACGTGGCGAGCAGCCGTCGTCCTGAATCGTGGGGCGCCGTGCGCCTGCGGCTCGACGACCTGCTGCGTGCGCCGGACCGCCCCTCGGGGAACCTGCCAGACATGGTCAGCACGTTGCTGCTGCGGGTCGTCAACGAGGCTCGCCTGTCCACCGCGCAGGCCGCGTCGCTGATGGACCTCTCGACGCCGACGTTGAAGCGTCGCCTGGCCCAGCTCGATGCCGAGCCGGCAGCGCTCCACGTCTGTGCCTGAGGCCTGAGCCCGATCATGATCAGCTCCACAACCAGACGGCGCAGCGTTCGTCGGACAGCGCCGCGTCTGGATGGCCCCGCAGCCATGCGTCGCGCGTGACGACCCACAGCCCCTGATCCATCACCTGCCCGTTGCGTTCGAAGGTGCCCGCCAGGACCGTCTCGCGGACCGCCCCCACCTTTCGCAGCGCGCCGTTCGCGCGGCCGTTCTGCAGGACGGCACGAGCCTCGACCCGCTCGAGCCCGAGCTCCTCGAACAGGAACGTCAGGACCTCCGCCGCTCCCTCGACGAAGATGCCTGTGCCCCAGAACGCCGAGCCGAGCACGAAGCCCCACTCGGCCGTCCCTTCACCGTACCCGGACAGCCGGACCTGGAACATGCCGACCGCGTGGGTGGCGCCAAGGGGGACGATGCCGAAGCACGCGTAACGCCCCTGTGAGCGGCGGAGGCGCGCCCAGCGGATGAAGTCCTCGAACCCTTCGACGGTATCAGGCGGCGGCGAGATGAAGCGGGCCACCTGTTCGGTCGTCAGGTGCGCGAGCAGCGACGGTGCGTCGGACAGCTCCAGTTCGCGCAGCGTGCAGAGAGGCGTGACCAGCGAGGGCAGGCCCTCGCGCCAGTCGGCCTCGTGCGTTGTCTCGAAATTCGGCAGCGACAGTGAGCCGAACAGCCCCGGAGCGGCGGTAGCGACCGTGACGCTCGGGACATCGTAGCGATGGGGCATCATCTCCATGGCGACACTCGTTGATGTGCGACGTGACTCAGAGTGGACGTCATCACGGTCGGGCTCACGGCTGGACGAAGACGTCGCCCCAGACCACGTTGTCGCCCCACACCACGTTGTCGCCCCACACCACGTTGTCGCCCCACACCACGTTGTCACCCCACACGATGTTGTCGCCCCAGACGACGTTGTCGCCCCAGACAATGTTCGTGGCGGAGGTGTTGCCCCTGAAGTTGTCACCCCACACCACGTTGTCGCCCCAGACGACGTTCGTGGCCCAGGCAGGGCTGTTGTTGTAGAGCACGTCGCCCCACACCACGTTGTCGCCCCAGACCACGTGGTCGTTCCACACGATGTTCTGGCCGTCGATGGTCGTGTTGTCCGCGACGCTCGTGGCCACCCAGTAGCCGCCCACAGCGACCCGCGGGTCCACCGCGCGCGCGGCGGTGACCGCACCTGCCGTGTTGAGCGCGCCGGCACCCTGCACGAGCGCGTGATACGGCGCACCGGTGGTGTCACTCATCGGGAAGGCCGTCACCTCGAGCATGGCCTTCAGCGCATTCGGTGTCGGCCTGGCGCCGAACGTCGCCTTTGCCTGTTCGAGCATCAGCGCGACGGTGCCCGACACGACGGCGGCCGACATGCTCGTCCCGCTGAGATAGATGGACGCGCGGTTCGCGGCGAACGCCGGCCCCGCCATCGTCGGCAGGACGGTGTAGAGCGTCTGGCTCGAGACGGCAGGACCGAGCAGCCGATGGCCCGGCGCGACGATGTCCGGCTTCGCGAAGCCGTCCTTCCACGTGGGACCGCGTGAGCTGTAGTCGGCCACCAGATCGTCAGTGCGGGAGGTCGTGTCGAACGTCTTCGTCGTGCCCACGGTAATCGCCGACGGCGCGTTGCCGGGTGAGCTGATGCCGCCGAAGCCGGTGCTGTTGGTGATCGGATTGAACCCGTAGTTCCCAGCCGCGACGACGACGACGATGCCGCTGCGCACGGCGGTTTCCACGGCCTTCACCAGCGGGTCGTTGCCGGCGTTGTCGTAGATGGGATGCCCGAGGGACAGGTTGATGATGTCGATCCCGTAGGTGGCCTTGTTGGCGATGGCCCACTGAATGGCGTTGATGACGTTGCTCGTCGAGCCTGCACCGAGCTGGTCCAGCACGCGCAGGCTGACGAACTGGACGCCAGGGGCGATACCGCGAATCGCGGGTTCGGCCTGGTCGTCACCGATGAGGCCGGCGATGTGCGTGCCGTGCCCGTAGGCATCGGCCGGGGCGATCGCTGGTGGGTTTGGGTTCCCGGTGGTGAAGTCTCGGGTCGTCTTGATGCGCGAGGTTCCGCCACCATCGAGCAGCACGCCTGAGTCGATCACCGCGACCGTGACGCCCGCGCCGGTGCGACCCGCCAGCACGCCGGCCGCCGACTTCACGATGACCGCCGCCATCGCCCAGGGCTTTGCCGCGCCAAGGGTGTACGACATCCCAGCGGCGCTGCGGCCGGGGGCGGAACTCCCCGCGGCCCGGATGTCACCAGCCTTCTTGCCGGTCCCATCGTTCCACTGTGCCGTCGATGCGGCCGCGGGCGTGGTCGAGACCGCGTCGCCGTTCGCGGCAATCACGTCGAGCACGAGGTCGCCATACGGCGCTGACGGGGAGACGGACGCCGTCGCGGTCTGTCCGGCATTCCAGAACAGGTTGCTGATGGGGCCGGCCTGATCCACTCCTCCCAGGGTTGTGGCGCCTGCGTCCGCGTACACCGGACCGCTCAGGCTGACCGTCACGGTGGCCGTGCCGACCGGCGGGTTGGTCAGGTACCACAGCGTGGCTTTCGCGGAGTTGCCGGGGCTGTTGACGTCCGCGAATTTGGTCAGCGCGACGCCCGCGTACTTGACCGCATTGACGAGCACGTTCGCATTGCGATGTGCCGTCCGGACGACCAGGAGGCGATTCTCAGCGGAAGGCACCGTGTGGGACCAGGAGAGGCTCGAGGCCACGCCGAACGTCGACGATGCGTTCAGCACATAGGCGGAGTCGATGCCCAGCGTGCGGCGCAGCGAGTACGGGGTGCCCTGTGCGCTGCCCGCGACACTCGACGTGATGCCATCTGCCCGGACGTCCGCATCAAGCGCAATCGATTCCACGTCATCGTCATCGGCCAGCGCGCGGAGTGCGTCCTCCGTCAACTCACCAGCGAAACCGTCCACGACGGTGAAGTCGTGCGTGATCCGGTGACCGCGAGCCCGCAGGCCCTTGAGGGCGGCCGTCTTTCGGCCCGGCTTCATGGTCACGATGACGCGATGGCGACCGGTGCCGTCGGAGGTCGCGACCGCCTGCGGATCCCGGAGTCGACGGGCAACCTGCTCGTCGACGTGTGCACCCCGGCCACGGCCTCCTGCCTGCGCAGGAATCGCGGCCGCGGTCATGAACAGGAGCATCGCCAGGAGCGTGAGCTTCCTGAGCGCGCCCTGTTGCCGCGGTGAGAGTGTGCGGACCAGGCGCTGGATGAGGAAATACGTCTGCATGATGTCGTGTTCTCCGAGCGACCCGCGACGTCGCGGTGCGCTGCCTCCTGGTGAGCAACCGGTGTACCGCTGAGGTCTGAGGCAGCTAACCTGTTGACGCGCTTGTGTCTACGCGGCGTGATGCGAGGTGGAGTGGGACGCGCGGAATCGGAGGACCCCCACTTTCGTGAGGGCAGCCGCCACAATTTCGGTTCCGAAGTTGGGACTCAGAAGTGCGACCTCAGAGCTTCTGACTTCTGAATTCTCACTTCCGAGTTCGGAACGTCAGCGTTTGCCGCGGGACGTCTTCACGTTCTTCGCGAGCTTCAGCAGGTTGGGCGCGATCTGCAGGCCCACGTCGTCCGCGAGATCGAGGTTGACGGAGAAGGCGAGCTTCGCGTCCTTGATGCCGAGCGCGACAATCGTGTCCACGGGCGTGTCGAGGCTCTGTTCGGTGAGGGTGAGGATGGCCCGGCCATCGATCCGCCGCAGCACCGGCCGGAGCAGCGAGACGGCGTCGGCCGTGATGAAGACGACGTGCGCGTCGTCGATGCGCTCAGGGTCGTGGACGGTCTCGACGACGAGGGGGTGGCCCTTGATGCTTCGCCCGGCGAGTGCTGCCTCGAACTGAGGCTGCGGCCCCGGGGCCACCACAACGACGCGGAGTGGTGTATTGCCGGGCGGAAGGACCGTCGCAGGCCACTCGACGAAGTTGAGCACGTTGTAGACGAAGGCGCCCCTGACGGCCAGCGCCGTCTGCGCGCACAGCCGTGCACCTGCCACGCATGACGTGACCAGGGCAAGGATCAGGACGAGACGGGTCTGCACGAGCCGAGGCGTTCAGAATGCGATGGAGAGCTGCAGACGCGCGGTCCGCCCGTCGCGGGCAATGCTGGCCTGATGGTAATCATCGCCAACCGGATCAGCAAACCTGGTGTTCGTGACGTTCCACACGGTGAACCCGACGCGCGCACGCGCGCCAACGGCGCCGCTCAGGGTCATGCTCGGACGGACGTAGGCACCCACGCGGTTCCCATTGCGATCGGTGCGGTCGCTCAGCGCCTGCAGCTCCATCGAGAGGAAGATCGTGTCACGGAGGGGCACGGCGAGCAGCGCCTGTGTCACGTGCCGTGGCGAGTTGACGATCCAGCTGCCAGTGACCGGGTCGATGGCGCGGCCGAACCCGTAGCTGACGCGGCCCTGCAGTCCGCCTGGCCACTTGGCATCCGCCTCCGCTTCCATGCCGGTGGCATGCACGGCGCCGCCGTTCGCGTAGAAGTAGAGGCCGTCCGCCGGATCGGTCTGCAGCGTGATGAGGTTGCTCACGGTGTTGTGATAGACGCTGGCAGAGAGGCGCACGCGTCGGCCGGCGTAGTGCTCGATAATGCCCTCGAGGGACCGGATCTGCTCCGGGCCGAGTTCGGGACTGGCTTTGTACAGACCCGGTGTCACGTAGAAATTTTCGTACGAACTCGGTGCGCGAAACGCGCCGCCGTAGACCACCTTCATGGTGGTACGGTCCGTGGGCTGGACGATGAGCGCGAGACGCGGCTTGACCGGGTCCTTGAAGCGCGCGTAGTGGTCGACGCGAAGGCCGGCGTTGACGAGAACCCGCCGCGTGATCCGCCACTGGTCCTGGATGTAGAACCCGGTTGTGTTCGAGCCGCGCCGATCGCTCCAGAGATCCTCGTACGGCTCCCTGATGTAGCTGAACTGGTCCTGATCGAGGTTGGCGCGGTGCTCGACACCGCCGGTCACCTGGTGCGCGGTCCCGAACGTACGCGCGAACTGCACCTCTCCGCTGAGGAACTGGCCGAGTGAGCGATCGATGTAGTCGACGACCGCCGGCCCTCGTGCGGTGTCCCAGACATACCCGTAGGTGCCGATGAACCGGTAGCGGTCGTATGCGCCGCGGAGCGTGCCGGTCCAGCCGTGGCCGAGGGCACGCTGCCAGGAGGCGCCGATCAGGTCGTGCCTGTCCTCCGCCGAGGCATCGTACCCGAAGATGCTGTCGTAGGCTGCCGTCGGCATACCCCGCCGACGTGCGTTGTGGATGGCTGATACGGTCACCGACTTGTAGTCGGCGCGGATCTGCACGTTCCGGCGGCGCGTATAGTCCCGGTCCCGCACAATCCCGTTGTTCGTCTCAGGTGTGTCGTATTCGGGAAAGTAGAGCGACGACGCACCACTGGCATTCACGAGGACGCCGCTGATGCTGACCGACGCGCCGTTGGTGAACTCGTGGTGGCCGCGGAGGCGCGTTTCCTTCCAGCCCAGCGACCCGACGGCGACGGTGGCCTCGAGCCGTGGCCCCCGATCCGCCGCCCTGGTCGTGATGTTCACGATGCCGAAGAACGCGCTCGTGCCATACAGCGATGAACTGGGACCGCGGATGAACTCGATGCGTTCGACGGTGCTGAGGTCGACCGGCAGGTCTTCCTCGAGCAGCGCCTGCTCGTAGACCACGTCGTTCAGCCGGACGCCGTCGACCGTCACCAGCACGCGGGTGGAGTAGTCGCCCGGAGGCTGGAACCCTCGCGCACCGATGAACGCGTAGGTCCGGTCGCTCGTCACGTAGAACCCTCGCACGTTCCGCATCACGTCAGCCAGGGTCCGCCACCCGAATCGCTCGATCTCTTCCGCCGTGACGACCGTGACCGATGCGGGTGCTTCCGTGATCTTCTGCAGGGCCTTCGATGCACCGAAGACCGACTCCACTTCGACCCCGAGCAGCTGCTCCAGCGACATCGTCGACGGGTCGCTCCCGGGTTGATCAGTGGCAGGAGGGACGGCGGTGGGCTGCGCCTGCGCGGTCGAGATGACGCCGACGATGAGAGCGCCCGTCAGGAGCAGGCATCTCGGAAGAGATCGGCACAGGCACACGAGGGCCGGGCATGAGGACTGGGTGTGGCTCATGATTCGCTCAGATCGGGCATCGGTCCGAGCGTGGCCGGACTTTACGGGCCGTTCCCGCGTCCATCCACGCTAACTCGTGCTCACGGCCGGATTTCGCGCCAACCTCATGCATTGGATGTATCTGCCGATAAGCAGGCAGACGGCAGGGTCGGACGCACCCGGAACGTGGTACGCCGCTCCCCCTGAAGTGGAATTGTGACCCGTCGCTCGGCGCGGCTACGCTCGATCCGATGTGGCCGTCGTTTCGAACCATGACAGGAAGATGGCCGCTCGTCCGACCGCGTCGATGACCACCCGACCCTCCCGCCCCCGTCCGTTCTCCCGCTGCCTCCCCGACCCGTTCCGCCGCACGGCGCTTGCAGCCGTCACCGTGCTGCTGATCGCGCGCGGAGCGCTGGCTCAGGGCACCCGCGCTGACGTGTCGGGCATGAGCATCGAAGAGCTGATGAAGGTGGACGTGACCACCGTGTCGCGGCGCGCGGAGCGCCTGCAGGAGACGGCGGCGGCCGTGACCGTGCTGACGAGCGAGGACATCCGTCGCTCGGGTGCCACCAGCATCCCTGATGTCCTGCGCCTCGTGCCTGGCGTGCATGTCGCGCGGATCGACTCCAACAAGTGGTCGGTCTCGGTGCGTGGATTCACGGGTCGGTATTCGAACAAGCTGCTCGTGTTGATTGACGGCAGGAGCGTCTACACGCCGCTGTTCTCTGGCGTCATCTGGGACGCGGTGAGCGTGCCGCTGGCCACCATCGAGCGCATCGAGGTCATCCGCGGGCCAGGCGCCACGATGTGGGGCGCGAATGCGGTGAACGGCGTGATCAACATCATCACCCGCTCCGCGTCCGCCTCGGCAGGTGTCCAGGCGACGGCGGCCACGGGCACCGAGGACCGCGCGTTGTTCTCGCTGACCGCAGACCGCCAGGTCACGGCCGCGTCCGCCGTGCGCGGCGACGTGGCGCTGGCGACGACCGATGCGTCGCAGCCGGCGCCCCTGTCCCCGGACTCGAGCGATCGCTGGCACAACCTCCGTGTCGGCATGCGAGCCGACTCACGGATCTCCGCGCGAGACGAGTTCAGCGTGCAGGCTGCGTACACCGCCAGCCGCATCGACGACGCATGGCTGTTTCCGACGCTCGTTGTGCCGTATGGCGCGGTGACGACCGGCGTCGCGCGCCATGCGGTCGCCTTCACGTCCGCTGAATGGCGGGGGACGGCGGCGCCCGGTGAGACGACGGTTCGCGGCAGCGTGGAACACTCCAACGTGCAGGAAGGCTTCGCCGGCGAGCACCGGTTCACCCTGGCGCTCGAGGCTCAGCGAACGCAGCGAATGGGCCGCCGGCACACGCTCGTCGCCGGCCTCAGCGAGCGCTATTCCCGCGACGACCTGACGCAGTCGACGTGGGTGCAGTTCTCGCCACCGCAGCGCACGCTCCAGTGGCGAAGCATCTTCGGGCAGGACGACGTGACGTTCGCGGGCGGTCGTGTGCGCGCGACCGCCGGCCTCAAGATGGAGCACAACGACTACACCGGGTGGGAGGTGCAGCCAAACGTCCGCGGGCTCTGGTCCATCACCAATACGCAGGCCATGTGGGCGGCCGTCTCGCGTGCGGTCCGCCTGCCGAGCCGGGGCGAAGCGGACTCGACGCTGTGGCTGCTCACCGGCGTCACTCCGACATCGCCGGTTCCCGTGCGTGTGCGGCTCGAGGCGCTGGGTCGGCTCGACGCCGAGACCATGCACGCCTATGAGGCCGGCTATCGGCACCAGTTCGGGTCCGCCGCATCGATTGACCTGAGCGCCTTTGACCAGACATACGGCAGCCTGCGCAGCGTCAGCGCACCTGAGGTTGGCGCCTTCGAGCTGACGCCGGCGCCGCATGTCGACGCGACGGTGCCACTGTCGTTCACCGCGTCAGGGCGCCGACGCGGCATCGAAGCCGCCGCCGAGTGGCGACCGCACGCGCGCGTGCGGCTGGTGGGTACCGCGTCATGGCTCGACGGCTACAACAACGGATCGCCCGCCACCATCGTCGGCGTGCCCGTGACGGATGACCCCCCACGGCGGCTCGGGGTGGGGCGGGTTTCGCTCAATCTGCCGGCGCACGTCGAATTGGACGGTGCAGTCCGCTACGTGTCTCAGCTGGCCACGACGGGTGTGCCGGGCTACGTGACGGCTGATGTCAGGCTCGGGTTTCGGATCGGGTCGGTGAACCTGTCGTTCGCTGGACGGAACCTCACCTCGGCGAGCCGGCGTGAGTTCGTCCCCGAGTTCTTCGGCCTCAGCAGGGCAGCCGCCGAGCGGTCCCTGACGATCCGGGCCAGCGTCAGTCGGTGATCAGGGGATGCACGCGGAGTACGTCGCCAACGCTGATGGGGTAACGGGCCTTGCCCGATAAGAGGATCGGCAGTCCGTCCGTGCGCCGGATTGCCGGGATGGACACGCCACGCGGATTGCTCGCATGGGGTCCTCTTGCGTCCATCGCACGGGGGGAACGAGTGAGATCCGCACTAATGTCGACTGCCTTTCGTAATCGTGCGAGTGTCACGTCGCGTGCGCCGCGCGCGTGTCGTCACGCGGCCGCAGTGGCCCTGTCCGCGTGCTGTGCCCTGAGCTCGACCCCGGCCTTCGCGCAGACGAGTGGACCCGACGTGGCACAGATGAGCATCGAAGACCTGATGAAGGTCGACGTCACGACGGTGTCGCGACGCGCCCAGCGCCTGCAGGACGCGGCAGCCGCCGTCTCGGTGCTCACCAGCGAGGATATCCGTCGCTCCGGCGCAACCAGCATTCCTGAGGCGCTGCGCCTCGTCCCTGGCGTTCACGTCGCCCGCATCGACGCGAACAAGTGGTCGGTCTCTGTGCGCGGCTTCACGGGCCGGTATGCGAACAAGCTGCTCGTGCTCGTCGACGGCCGCAGCGTCTACACGCCACTGTGGTCCGGCGTCGTCTGGGACCTGGTCAACATTCCGCTGAACACCATCGAGCGGATCGAGGTGATTCGCGGGCCGGGTGCCACGCTGTGGGGCGCCAACGCCGTGAACGGCGTCATCAACATCATCACGCGTTCTGCCAGCGCCTACCAGGGCATCCACCTGACTGCAGCCACCGGCAGCGAGGACCGGGGGATGTTCTCGCTCTCCGGCGGTCGGCCGCTGTCCGCGGCGACGGCCCTGCGCGTCGACGCGTCCGGATCGGTGATCGACGGCTCCACGCTTCCGTTCACGGTTCCCGTGTCGGCCGACGACAACTGGCGCAACTGGCGCCTCGGCGCGCGCGTGGATTCGAAGCGCGCGAACGGCAGCGAAGTCAGTGTGCAGACGGCCTATGCGCACAGCCACATCAACGACGCGTGGCTGTTCCCGACGCTGACGCCCCCGTTCGCGCAGGTCACGGCTGGGGAGATCGAGCACACCAGCGCGTTCGGCAGCGGCGAGTGGCGACGGCCTGATGCGTCGGGCGAGACGATCCTCCGCGGCAGCCTCGAGTACAGCAACATCAGCGAGGTCTTCGCGCGCGACGAGCGGAAGACGGTGAACATCGAGGCGCAGCGGACCCAGCGAATCGGGCAGCGGCACACGCTGGTGCTTGGTGCCACGGAACGCTACTCCGCGGACCAACTCGTCGGCTCGACATGGACCGTCTTTGCCACCGATGCGCGCACGCTCGTGTGGCACAGCGTCTTCGCGCAGGACGACATTGCGTTTGCGGGCAACCGGTTCCGCCTCACCGGCGGCCTGAAGATGGAGCACAACGACTACACGGGGTGGGAACCGCAGCCGAACGTGCGTGGCATCTTCGCGGTGAACGAGCGGCAATCGTTCTGGGGCGCCGTGTCCCGCGCGGTTCGCCTCCCGAGTCGTGGCGAGGCCGACGGGCAGCTCTGGCTGATGACCCTGTTGCGGCCCGACGTCCCGCTGCCGATCGCAATCCGCCTCCAGGGGCTGGGGACGAAGGCCGAGTCCGAGAAGATGACCGGCTATGAAGGCGGCTACCGACTCCAGTTCGGCAACGTCGCCTCGCTGGACGTCAGCATCTTCGACCAGCGGTACAGCGGACTTCGCGTGGTCTCCGGCCCGAGCACGTTCGTGTTCGATCCCGTCCCGGTTCCGCACCTGGTGGCGCCGATTCCGCTCGCCTTCGACCTGTCGCAGTATCGCCGGGGATTCGAGGTGGCGGCCGAGTGGCGCCCGCAGGCGCGCCTGCGGCTGAACGGCGGGGCCACCTGGCTGAATGGATACACGAGCGTCCCGCCGACCACCGATGGACTGCCGTCCACGGATGAGCCGAAGTCCTACGGGTTTGCCCGGGCGGCGGTGAACCTGCCGGCCCGCGTCGAACTCGATGGGGCGCTGCGCTACGCGTCGGCCATGCCCGCCACCGGAATCCCCGGCTACGTCACGGCAGACGCGCGGGTCGGCTTCCGCCTGTCGTCGATCAACCTTGCCGTCGTGGGTCGCAACCTGCTCGCGAGCGAGCACAAGGAGTTCATTGGCGAGTTCTTCTCGCTCGGCCGGTGTGCCGCCGAGCGCTCGATCCTGGTTCAGGCCACCTTCAGCCGCTGACAGGCCACTTCGTGACCCGCTCGCTCCATCATCCGCTTCGAGCCGCACTCGCGCTGCTGCTCGTCCTGCCCGTCACGATGCACGGGCAGTTCGACGAGTACGGCGTGAAGGCCGCGTTCGTGCGGAACTTCCTGCCGTTCGTCGAGTGGCCGGCAGAGCGCGTACCTCCGGGCGAGCCGTTCCTGCTCTGCGTCTACAACGGCTCACCGATCACCGCCAAGCTCAACGCCCTGACCTTCGACCCGATCCGCGGCCACCGCGTGCAGATCCGCACCATGAGCGCGGTGCCGGACCTCGGCATCTGCCACGCGGTGTTCGTCCCGCAGTCCGAAAGTGCGCAGGTGCGCGACATCCAGGGCCGTTACAAGGGCGGCGGTGTCCTGACGATTACGGAGGACGTGGCGGACCGCACGGGGGCCGCCATCAACATGTATGTCGCGAACAGTCGCATGACGTTCGATGTCGACATCGCCGCGGCGGACGCCGCGGGGGTGCGCATCAGCTCCAAGCTGCTCGCGCTGGCCAAACGGGTGCACGGCGCGCCGACCACGTCGGGCGCGGCGCCGCCGTCGAGATGAGGAGGACGACAGCATGACGCGTTGGTCTAACCTGTCCGTCCGTACCAGGCTCTCGCTGGTGACGATGGCCGCCTGCGGCGCGGCGCTGGCGCTGGTGAGCACCGGCGTCGTCGTGAACGAACTGCTCAGCGCGACAGGCCAGGTCACCGCCCGTCTCGAAAGCGTGGCCGACGTCGTTGCCGCCAGCAGCACGGCCGCTGTGCAGTTCGCCGACCCCGCGGCAGCGGAGGAAGCGCTCACGGCACTGCGTGGCGACGCCTCGATCGAGGCCGCCCGCATCGAACTGCCGAACCGCACCCTGCTCGCGCAGTACGGGAAGGGCTTCAAGGAAGGCGGCCGGGTGCTCGGGCCCGGCGTGCGGCAGGTCAGCACCGCGCTCGTCGTGAGCCGCCCCATCGTCCTCAACGGCAGCGTGATCGGAACCCTGCACGTGCAGGGCAGCCTGAGAGATCTCGATGACCGACTCCGTCGGTACGCGGCCATCCTCGCAGCCGTGCTGGCGCTCGCCGGCGCCGTGGCGTATGCGCTGGCGTCCCGCATGCAACGCGCCATTTCGGGCCCGATCCTGCGGCTCTCCAACGTGGCTGGGTCGGTCGCGAGCGACCAGGACTACTCGCGCCGCGCCGTCAAGGAGCACGCGGACGAGATCGGGCAACTGGTCGATCAGTTCAACCAGATGCTTCAGACGATCGAGCAGCGCGACGCCGAACTGCAGCAGGCCCGTGAGCGCCTCGAAGAGCGCGTCATCGAACGAACGCGCTCCCTCGAACTCGAGATCGAACAGCACCGGCGCACGGAGGAGCAACTGCTGGTGGCCAAGGCCGCCGCGGAGCAGGCCAGCGTGGCGAAGAGCGCGTTCGTGGCGAACATGAGCCACGAACTGCGGACGCCGCTCAACGCCATCATCGGCTACAGCGAGTTGCTGAAGGAGGATGCCGAGGCCCAGGGGAACGAGACCTCGGCGCAGGACCTCGTGAAGATCCTCACTGCCGGCCGGCATCTCCTGTCGCTGATCAACGACGTGCTCGACCTTTCCAAGATCGAGGCCGGCCGCATGGAACTCGAGCTCTCCGACTTCGAGTTCGACGACATCGTCCGCAGCGTGGTCACGACGTCGGAGCACATGGCGGAAGGGCGGGGAGACGCGCTCTCACTCGAGATCCCGACGCCGGTCGGTCAGGTGCGCCTCGATCGCACCAAGGTGCAGCAGGTGCTCCTGAACCTGGTGGGGAACGCCATCAAGTTCACCGAGAAGGGCCGCATTACCGTTCGCGTCACCTGTGAACCGGGCAACGTCATCCTGGTTGCCATCTCCGATACCGGCATCGGCATGACGCCGGAGCAGATCGGCCGTCTGTTCCAGGAGTTCACGCAGGCCGATGCGTCCACGACGCGCCGCTACGGCGGCACCGGCCTCGGGCTCGCCATCAGCCGGAAGCTCGCCAGCATGATGGCCGGGTCCATTTCGGTCGAGAGCGAGCAGGGCCAGGGGACGACCTTCTACCTGCGCCTGCCGCGGGACATCCGCGGCGCGGAGACCGTGGCCATCGAGCGGCCCCGCGGCCACCGCGAGGCCCTCAGCGCCCCAGCGGTCGAGTCCAACGGCTACACGGTTCTCGTCGTCGACGACGACCCGAATGCCCGTGACCTGGTGCAGCGCATCCTCATGCGGCTGGGGTGCCGCGTCATCTCGGCCATCAACGCGGACGATGGCTGGCAGAAGCTGCAGGCCGAGCGCCCACACGCGGTCGTGCTCGACATCATCCTGCCCGGCCGCAGCGGGTGGACGCTGCTCGAAGCCATGCGCGACGACCCGAAGTGGGCGCGGGTGCCGGTCGTCGTGACCTCGATGCTCGACATCGATTCACGCAGCCTCGAACTCGGGGCGATCGCCCACCTCACCAAGCCCCTCAGCCCGGAAAGGATGGTCGAGGTGCTGACCTCCGTCCTCTCGGGGTTCGCGAAGCCGGCCTGCGAGGTGCCGGTCATCATGGCGGAGCGGAGGACGGCGTGAGCGCGGAAGCACGTGCTGCCGCGAAGCGGCGGATCCTGCTCGTCGAAGACAACGCGTTCAACGCGGACATGCTGACGCGCCGGCTGGAGCGCGCCGGCTTCGCGGTCATCCTTGCCGAGGACGGCCTCCTCGCCATCGACCGTGCGCGCATGGACCGGCCGGACCTCATTCTCATGGACGTCAGCCTGCCGAACATCGATGGCCTCGAAGCGACGCGCCGCCTCAAGGCGGACGAGGCGACAGTCGCGATCCCCGTGATCGTGCTGACAGCGCACGCCATGATGTCCGATCGCGAGGCCGCCTTCGCCTCGGGCTGCCAGGAGTTCGAGACCAAGCCGGTCGAATTCGCGCGCCTGCTGGAGAAGATTACGCGCCTGCTCCCAACCGGAGTGTCGGCATGACGAGCAGCAGCGATCTCCCGATCCTCATCGTGGACGACGAGGCGGTGAACCGTGAACTGCTGGTGCGCCGTCTCACACGCTCTGGCTACCAGACGGTGGCCGTCGAGTCCGGAGCCGCCGCCCTGTCGTACCTGGATACACACCAGGTGAGCACCGTCATGCTCGACGTGCAGATGCCAGGGCTGAGCGGCCTCGAGGTGCTGCAGGCGATCCGCCGCCGCTGGTCGGACGCGCAGTTGCCGGTGCTGATGGTGACGGCGAAGGGCGAGGCCGAGGATATCGTCAACGCGCTCGAGCTCGGCGCGAGCGATTACATCACGAAGCCGATCGACTACCGGGTGGCGCTGGCCCGCCTGAAGACGCAGCTGTCGCGCAAGGACGCCGAGGATCGGCTCCGCGCGAGCGAGGAGCGCTACGCGCTCGCCGCGCAGGGCGCGAACGATGGGCTCTGGGACTGGGACCTGAAGACCGGCCGGCTCTACTACTCGACCCGGTGGAAGGCGATCGTCGGCTGCACCGACGAGGAGGTGGGCGACGGACCGGACGAGTGGTTCGGTCGTGTCCACAGCGAAGACCTGCCGCGCCTGCACTACGAGCTGGAGGAGCACCTCGCCGGGCGGTCCGCGCACTTCGAGAACGAACACCGCGTGCGCCACAAGGGCGGCGCATTCCGCTGGGTTCTGACCCGCGGCCTTGCGATCCGCGACGACCAGGGGCGCCCGATCCGCATGGCCGGCTCGCAGTCCGACATCACCGACGGCAAGATCGTCGACGCGCTGACCGGCCTCCCGAATCGCGTGCTGCTTGTCGATCGGCTCGACCGCCTGCTTGCGACAAGACGAACGAAGACCGGCGCCGTGCTGGCCGTGCTGTTCCTCGATCTCGACGGCTTCAAGACGATCAACGACGGCATGGGCCACCTGTTCGGCGACGAGCTGCTTCGCGCAGTCGCGGGTCGCCTGCGGCAGTGCCTGCGTTCGAGCGACACGATCGCCCGAAGCACGGACGACACGACGCCCAAAGGCCTGCCTCCGGAGCACACGATCGGTCGCATCGGCGGTGACGAGTTCGTCGTGCTGCTCCACGAGGTCCGGAACGTGGTGGATGCGACGCAGGTGGCGGAGCGGATCCACCGTGCGCTGTCCGCGCCCTTCGACATCGCGGGGCGCAACGTGTTCACGAACGCGAGCATCGGCATCGCCCTCTCGGGGCCGCAGTACAAGCGGGCGGACGACATGCTCCGCGACGCGGACACGGCGATGTACCGCGCGAAGGCCTCCGGCAAGGGGCGCTCCGAGGTCTTCGACGCGAACATGCGCGATCAGGTCATCGAGCGCATGCACCTGGACACGGCCTTGCGGCTCGCCGTCGAGCGCCGCGAGTTCATCCCCTTCTTCCAGCCGCTCGTCGATCTGCGCTCGGGCAAGCTGTACGGGTTCGAGGCGCTGATCCGCTGGCAGCGGCCCGAGCGGGGCATCGTCCCACCGGGCGACTTCATCCCCCTGCTGCTCGAGAACCGGCTGATCGTGCCGGCGGGGCGCACGTTCTTCGCGGACGTGTGCGCGCTGCTGAGGGAATGGCAAGCCAGGCACCCGCAGGCCGCCGACCTGCGGATCAACGTGAACTTCGCCGGCCCGCAGTTCAGTGAGGTCGACCTGCTTGATCGCCTGCTGGAGATGCTCGATGAATCCGGGCTGACGCCACAGCAACTCGTCGTCGAGATCACCGAGTCGACCGCGATCGCGGACGCCGACCACGCCATCGAAGTGCTGAACCGCATCCGCGACGCTGGCTTCCGCATCGTCCTCGACGATTTCGGCACCGGTTACTCCTCGCTGTCGTACCTCGAGTTGCTCCCAATCAACGGCATCAAGCTGGATCGATCCTTCATCGCGCGCGAGAGCCGCCATCCGGCCATCCTGAAGGCGGTCATCGTGCTGGCCACCGAGCTGGGGCTGTCGGTGACGGCTGAAGGCATCGAGACCCTCGCGCAGTGCGATGAGGTGCGGCGCCTGGGCTGCTCGTACGGGCAGGGTTACCTGTTCGGCAAGCCGATGCCGCCGGATGTGACCGGCCAGCTGATCGCGTCGGATCCGGAGTGGGTGACAGACATGTCGCTCGCGCCAGTTGCCCAGCGCTGAGCCCTGACGGACGTCGGCGTACCCGCACGACGCGAAAAGAGGGATGATACAGCCCGTATGATCCCTGCTCGGCGACAGTTCCTGGCGCTGGCCTGCGCGCTCGTCCTCGCGAACTCGGCACTCATCGGTCCTCGTGGCTCGTCTGGCGTGCATGCCCAGGCCCGGCGGCACACCCAGTTGCTGCTGGTGATCGACGGGCTCCGCCCCGACTACATCACCCCACAGGTGATGCCCCGCCTGCACGCCCTCGGCGCGCGCGGCATCGTGTTCACGGCTCACCACTCCGTGTTCCCCACCGTCACGCGCGTGAACGCGTCGTCCATGTCCACAGGCACGTACCCGGAATCGCACGGCCTGCTGGGCAACACCATCTACTCGGAGAAGGCGTTTCCGGGGAAGGGACTGAACACGGCCGACCACACCCAGCTCCTCGCGATGGAGCGTGCCGAAGGCGATCTGTTGACTGCTCCGACGCTCGGCTCGGTGCTGCAGCGAGCGGGCCGCCGCTTCGTCGTCATCAGCGCGGGCTCGAGCGGTTCTGCGCTGCTCCTGAATCACCCGGTCTACAACGGCGCGGTGATCAACCCGGACTTCATCGACCCGCCGTCACTGGCCACGAAGGTGACCGCCGTGGCCGGCAAGGGGCCGGCGGAGGCAGTGCCCAACAACGCGCGCAACAAGTGGGCGGTCGACGTGTACCTGTCGCTCGGGCTCGGCGAGCTGAACTCCGACGTGACCGCCATCTGGTTTGGCGATCCGGATGCGACGGCGCACCAGAAGGGGATCGGGTCGGAGACGACGATCCAGGCGCTGCGCTACGTCGATGCCGAGATCGGTCGCATCGAAGACACGCTGAAGCAACGCGGCCTGCTGGACACTACGAACATCATCGTCGCGTCGGACCATGGGTTCTCGACGCAGACCGGAACGATGGCCCTGGCGCAGGTCGTGGCGCCGTTCAGCCGAGTGATGCCCGACGGCGCGCGCGACATCGTGGTCACCGAAGGCGCGATCAACTTCCGTGGCGCTGCCGACCCCGCGCGAGTGAAGGCCATCGTGGGCGAACTGCAGAGGCGTCCGGAGATCGGCGCGATCTTCACGCGACCCGCGTCGCCAGGTTCGATGCAGGGTGTCGTGCCCGGCACGCTGTCGCACAATGTCGCGCGCTGGAACCATGCCCGCGCGTCCGACATCATGGTGTCCGGCAACTGGACCGAGGACAGGAACCCCGGGGGGTTCCCGGGCCAGACGACGCAGGGGGGCGTGGCGGGCCATGGGACGTCGAGCCCGTACGACATCCACAACACCTTCATGGCCGCGGGCCCGGACTTCCGTGCCGGAGCGACGAGTGCGGTGCCCACCTCGAATGCGGACCTTGCGCCGACGATCCTGCGGTTGCTCGGCCTCCAGGTGCCGGCGTCGATGACCGGGCGCGCCGTCGAGGAAGGGCTCACGAAAGGGGCGACCCCGGGGTCAGGGAACGTCACCCGCTCGAGCGAGACGGCCCGCACGCCCGATGGCAGCTACGAAGTCATCGCCCACATCTCGACGGTCAACGGACACCGCTATCTCGATTTCACGGAGACGCGGAGGCGGTAGGGGGCGGCACGAGCTGCGAAACGCGGAACGCTGAAACGCAAGAACGCAGAAATGCCAAAACGCTGAAATGCAGAAATGCAGCAATGCAGGAATGCACCGCGGCGGGTCGCAGGAGCCCTGCAGCGCAACGTGTGGAAGCCTGTGTGTGGCGCCTGGAGCCGACCAGGCCGGAAGCCCAGAGCCGAGAGCCCGAAGCCCATTTAGCATTTAACGATCAGCGATTGGCGATTAGCCTTTAGCATTTCCGCTTGCGCCGCACTCCTACCGCCACGCTGCTCCTCGGCCTCATCGTCACGCTCGCGACGGTGCTGGCGTACTCGTGGTACATCTCTCGCCAGATCACGGGGCTGCGGCAGTTGCAGACCGACCTGACCGACCGCAATCGTCGCGACTCGCTGCTGCTGCTGCGCATCCAGGGCGACCTGAACCAGATCGCCCTCGCGATGCGCGACATGCTGGACCCCGACGAGACGTATCCGATCCAGGCCTGGTCCGCGCAGTTCGATCGGATCCGTGCGGACCTGGACGACGCCTTGGCGCAGCAGGAGGCGGTGACCGTCGCGCGGCGCACACCTGAGCAGGCGCGGTTCCTGGCCAGCTCCGTCGCGCAGTTCTGGGACGCATCCGCGCGCATCTTCGAGCTGGCGGCCGGTGGCCATGCGGACGAGGCCCGCAGCCAGGTGCGCCTGTCGCTGCAGCCGCGGCAGGCGGCGCTCAGCACGGCTGTCGCCCGGTTCCTCGTGCAGAACAACGAGAGCGAAGCGCAGACCGCGGAGCAGGTCCAGCAGATCTACGCGACCGTCCAGCGGCAGGTGCGCTGGTTCCTCTTCGCGACGCTCGCCGCGATCGTTGGCACAGGCGTGTTCCTGATCCGATCGAGCCAGCGCCTGTTCAGTGAACTGGCGTCACTCTCGGATCAGCGACGCGAGCTGGCGCAGCAGCTGATCGGCGCCCGCGAATCGACCCTGCGGGAAATCGCGCGCGAACTGCACGATGAGTTCGGGCAGATCCTCACCGCCATCGGCTCGATGCTCGGGCGTGCCGCGCGCCAGGCGCCGGACGGATCGAGCCTGCGGCAGGACCTCCGCGAGATCGCCGAGGTGTCGCAGGATGCGCTCGACAACGTCCGCGGGCTCTCGCAGTCGCTGCACCCGTCCATCCTCGAGGAACTGGGGCTCGGCTCAACGGTGGACTGGTACATGACGACGGTCGAACGGCAGCTCGGGCTCGTGGTGGATTACGAGCGCTCGGCGGATCTGCCCCCTCTCGACGAGAACGTGTCGATTCACGTCTACCGCATTCTCCAGGAGGCGCTGAGCAATGTGGCGCGCCATTCTGGAGTGCACGACGCAGCGGTGCGCCTGTTCTGGGATGACGGCCAACTGACTCTGACCGTGCAGGACCGCGGGCGTGGGCTCGCCGTCGACGGCGGGCGGCGCGGCCTCGGGCTGGTCACCATGCGGGAGCGGGCCGCACTTGTCCACGGCGCCCTCGAGCTTGTCTCGCCGCCGGGCGGGGGTACACTCGTTCGTCTCACGATTCCGGTCCAGGGACCTGTCGCTGCATGAACCACCGCATCACTGTCTTGCTCGTCGATGATCACGCCCTCGTCCGCCGCGGCTTCCGTCGCATGCTCGAGGACGATCCGGAGATCGAGGTGGTCGGCGAGGCCAGCACCGGGGATGAAGCCGTCGCCCGCTTCACCGACCTCCATCCCGACATCGTCGTCATGGACTCCGCGATGCCCGGCATGAGCGGCATTGCCGCCACGCGAACGATCGTGGGGCAGCAGCCGGACGCGCGGGTGCTGATGCTCAGCATGCACTCGGAGGAGACGCTGGTCCGCCAGGCGCTCGACGCCGGGGCACGCGGCTACGTGCTGAAGAGCGCGTTGGATCTGGACCTCGCGTCAGCGGTGAAGCAGGTGTACGGCGGCGCCCGCGTCGTGGACCCGGCCATCGACCGCACGCCGAAGATCGGCGAAGAGCGGAGCCGCCTCACGCCGCGCGAACTCGAAGTGCTGCAGTTGATCTGCGACGGCCTGTCGAACCGGGAGATTGCGGCGAGGCTTGGCCTCAGCGCGAACACCGTGGCCGTGCACCGCGCGCGCATCATGAACGCGCTCGGCGTGCACAAGACGGCGGAACTCGTGATGTACGCCCTGCAGAACGGGCTGATTAACCCGCTGTGAACCGGCGCGAGTTCCTGCGTCGCTCGGCGCTTGGCGCGGCTGGCGCGACGGTCACGCTCGAGCAGCTGCTCAGCGCGCAGGGTGGACCTGGCTTTCGCCTCGTCGACGTGACCCGCAGCGCGGGCATCACCTTCCGCCACAACAACGGCGCGTACGGCGGCAAGTTTCTCCCTGAAACGCTCGGTTCTGGCTGCGCGTTCCTCGATTACGACGCCGACGGCTGGCAGGACATCCTGCTGATCAACGGCATGGACTGGCCGGGCCATCGGCGGCAGCGGTCGACCCTTGCGTTGTATCGCAACAACCGCAACGGCACGTTCACGGACGTCACGAAGGCCGCGGGGCTCGACATCGAGATGTACGGCATGGGGGTCGCGGTCGGGGACTTCGACAACGACGGCTTCCCGGACCTGTACATCACGTGCGTCGGGCAGAGCCGCCTGTTCCGCAACACCGGCAAGGGCACGTTCGTCGACGTCACAGCGGCCGCCGGCCTGGGGAAGCGCGAGGCGTTCAGCACGTCGGCGATGTGGGTGGACATCGATCGCGACGGGCGGCTGGATCTGTTCGTCTGCAACTACGTTCGCTGGTCGCCGGATCGCGACGTGTTCTGCAGCCTCGACGGCCGGCAGAAGTCCTACTGCACGCCGGAGGCGTATCGGGGCGAGACCTGCTGGCTGTTTCGCAATCGGGGGAACGGCACGTTCGAGGACATCACGGCCACGTGCGGCATCTTCGACTCGGGATCGAAGGCACTCGGCGTGGCGCTGCTGGACGACGACCAGGATGGCTGGCCGGACATCTTCGTGGCGAACGACACGGAGCCGAACAAGCTCTATCGCAACCTGAAGAACGGGAGGTTCCGGGAGGTCGGCCTTGCGGCGGGCATTGCGCTCTCCGCGGACGGGAAGGCGCGCGCCGGCATGGGCGTGGACGTGGCCGACATCGACAACTCGGGCCGACCGGTCATCGCGGTGACGAACTTCGAGGGCGAGATGGTCGGCCTCTACCGGGCCGAGCAGGCCGGACGCTTTCGCGACGTGGCACTCGCCTCGGGTGTGGGGCAGCCGTCGAAGAACCGGCTTGGCTTCGGCTGTGTGTTCGCAGACCTCGATCTCGACGGCGACGTCGACCTCATCGTGGCCAACGGGCACATCGACGACACCGTGCGGAACATCCCGGGGAATGTCGGCTACGCACAGCCGCCCCACCTGTTCCTGAACGACCGCGGCGCCTTCCGCGATGTCGCGGCGCAGGCAGGCGGCGGGTTCGAGCAGCCGCGCGTCGGCCGGGGGCTCGCTGTTGCGGACATCGACAACGATGGCGATCTCGACATCCTGCTGACGACCAACAACGGACCGGCCGTGCTCTTCAGGAACGACCGGCAATCCGCGAACCAAAGCGTGCGATTCAAACTGACAGGTACGGTGTCGAATCGCGACGCCATCGGCGCGACGGTCCGCATCACGCACGGCGGCATCACGCAGAGCCGCATGGTCCGTGGCGGGTCGAGCTACCTCTCGCAGTCCGAACTGCCGGTCACGTTCGGGGTCGGCCACCGCGACGTGGTCGAACGGGCCGTTGTCAGCTGGCCGAACGGCCGGGTGGAGGAGTTCCGTAACCTCGCGACAGGGAAGCGCTACGACGTGGTGGAAGGGAAAGGGCTCGTCAATCGCTAAACGCGAAACGCTGAACGCTAAACGCGAATCGCGAAACGCTAAACGCAAACGCGAAACGCAAACGCGAAACGCTAAACGCGAATCGCTGAGTGTCATGGCTGCAACACGGAGGAGCGCGGCGACACACGGCCAGAGCTGGTGTCGCGACGCCGATGCCTGTCGCTGCAGGATGCGGCGACGCGGAGCGAGCATGGCAGCCAGTCGGCCTCGCTCCGCGCCCCAATCACCAATTAGCAGTCAGCAATTAGCAATCAGCGTCTTACTGCGCTCTGGCCTGGCACTCGTCGCCGACCTTGCGGATCGATTCGGCTCGGATCGTCTGCATGCCGCTTCCGTTGGAGCTGACCCCGTTCCCCATCGAGTTCGTCGAGCCAGCCTCCGGGTTCGTACGGCGGGACGCGCTCATGCCGTTCTGATCCGGCGTGCCGCTCGTCACCCCGGATGCGCCCGCCATGTTGCTGTTGTTGGCGCTGTTGCCGTTGCGCGCCATGTTGTCGCTGCTGCTGCCGGTCGACGAGCCACTGGTGCCGACCGTCTGGTTGCCGCTTTCGACATACCCGCTGACCACGACCCGCTTGTTCAGGTTGTTCTGCAGGTCGTCGTTGCCTTGCTGCGCGACCACACGGTAGGTCTGTCCAGCGGCCCAGGCACCTCCGGCGGACGGCGTGGCGCTCGACGTGCCCTGTGTCGAGGTGTCCCCCGCCGATGCGAGTTGCAGGACGTACGACCCCGCGTCGCCGCCTGCGAGGAGACAGCCGGTCAGCGACGCGCGCGCCTGCCCGTTCCCCTGCGCATCCATTGCCTGCGTGTTGTTGCCCCCGATCCCTTCGTTGCGGCCGCGGCTCCCGCTCGAGTTGTCCCCCTGGCCATTGCTGCAGGCAAGCGTGAACGCTGCCATCGACGCGAGCGCCGCATACGTGAACGTTCTCATCAGGTCATCCCTCCTCATGTTCACGCAGATCGTTCGCAATCCGCTCGCCACCCGCAAACGGCTAGGCTGTGGACAATAGGCCCTGGGCGGTTGGCGATAGGCGATGCGATGGGCGATGGGCGGTGTGGTGTGCATTGTTGCGTTCCTGCATGTCTGCATTCCTGCGCTCCTGCATTTCTGGGCTCGTCTCTCGCCAGCGTGTAAGCTTGGACAAGCCATGCACATCGTCAGGCTCACGCACCTCATCGGGGCTGCCGTGGTCGTGGTCGGTCTGGTCGGCTGTCGAACCGCTCAGGTGCCGCATGCCCAGCAACAGCCTGCTGCATCGCCACCCATCGTCCAGCCCGGCGCACCGGGACAGGCCAGCCGGGAAATTGACGCGGCGCAGGCCGTGGACCTCTCAAAGGTGCGGTTCACCAGCGCCGACGTCGAGTTCATGCAGGGGATGATCGGCCATCACGCCCAGGCCGTCGAGATGGTCGAACTGCTGAAGACGCACGCAGGTCATCCGGAGATGCAGGCGCTCGGCAAGCGCATCGAGCTGTCGCAGACCGACGAGATCAAGATGATGCAGGAGTGGCTGGTGGCGCGCGGGCAGCTCGCACCCGATCAGTTCGCGCATCATCACGAGCACATGATGATGCCCGGCATGCTCACGCCCGAGCAGATGCAGCAGCTCGCGGCCGCGAACGGCGACGCGTTCGACCGGCTGTTCCTGCAGGGCATGATTCAGCATCATCAGGGCGCCATCACGATGGTGGACGACCTGATGAAGCAGCCGGGCGCCGCGCAGGAATCGGAAATCTACGGGTTCGTCTCCGACGTCGTCGCCGACCAATCGGCGGAAATCGAACGGATGCAGGGCATGCTGCGGGAGTACTCGAGATGAAGGGGCACTGGAACTACGCGCTGATCCTTGCGGGGCTGCTCTCGGGCGGAATGGCGGTGATTGCCGCGCAGGGCGCTGCCGGCAAGGCGGATCCGCGGGTCGGGCTGAAGGCCGGTATCCGCGACGCAGGGCAGGCCATCCGCAACATGGAGCTGGTGGCGACCATCGGCAAGCCGGCCGGCTTCTTCAATCCAGAGACACCGCTCGGTGATCCCATTCCGGCCGAGAAGCCGGACACACCGCCCGCCGCAGGTGCGGCGACCCCGGCACCGCCCGCCGCACCAGGGCCGCCCGCGTTCGATCCGAAGACGGCCAATCGCCTCGACTTCAACAACACCGATCTCGCGTTCGATGGTCGGCGCCTGTTCATGGGGAGCTATCACGGCTTCAACGTGTACGACATCGAGGAGTCGCGCGACCCGCGCCTGATCGCGTCGGTCGTGTGCCCTGGTGGGCAGGGCGATGTGTCGGTGTTCAAGAACCTGCTGTTCATGTCGGTGGAGCAGACGCGTGGTCGGCTCGACTGCGGCACGCAGGGGCACCAGACGGCCGTGTCGAACGAGCGCTTCCGCGGCGTGCGCATCTTCGATATCACTGATGTCACGCACCCGCGCCAGGTGGCGGCGGTGCAGACCTGCCGCGGCTCGCACACGCACACGCTGGTCCCCGACCCGAAGGATCCGGCGAACATCTATGTCTACGGGTCAGGCACCGCAACGGTCCGCCCGGGTGAGGAGCTGAGCGGCTGCTCCGATAAGGCGCCGAACGAGGATCAGAACACGGCGCTCTTCAGCATCGACGTCATCAAGGTGCCGCTCGCGCGGCCCGAGGACGCGACAATCGTCAACCGTCCCCGCATCTTCGCCGACCCGTCGACCGGCAACATCGCCGGGCTCTGGATGGGCGGCACGCATGGCGAGGGGACGCAGAAGACGAGCGTCACGAACCAGTGCCACGACATCACGGTCTTCCCGGCGCTCGGCCTCGCCGCCGGCGCCTGCTCCGGCAACGGCATCCTGCTCGACATCTCGGACCCGGAGCATCCAGCGCGCGTGGACCAGGTCGTCGACAGGAACTTCGCCTACTGGCACTCGGCCACCTTCAACAACGACGGCACGAAGGTCGTGTTCACCGATGAGTGGGGCGGGGGCGCCCGTCCCCGCTGCCGCGCGATCGATCCGCCCACGTGGGGCGCCGATGCGATCTTCGACATCGTCGACCGCAAGCTGAAGTTTGCCGGCTACTACAAGATGCCAGCCGTACAGACCGAGCAGGAGAACTGCGTCGCGCACAACGGCTCGCTCGTCCCCGTGCCCGGTCGCGACATCATGGTGCAGGCCTGGTATCAGGGCGGCATCTCGGTCTTCGACTTCACGGACCCCGCGCACCCGCAGGAGATCGCGTTCTTCGACCGGGGCCCGCTCGATGCGAAGCAGCTGTTTCTCGGCGGCTACTGGTCCGCCTACTGGTTCAATGGGCGCATCTACGGCAGCGAGATCGCGCGCGGGATCGACGTGTTCCGGCTCAAGCCGAGCGAGTTCCTCTCGCAGAACGAAATCACCGCGGCGACGCTCGCGCACGTCGACACGTTCAACCCGCAGCAGCAGGCCCGCGTCACGTGGCCGAACACGGCGGTCGTCGGTCGTGCGTATCTCGATCAGCTGGCGCGCACCAACGCGATTCCTGCCGCACGCGCGAACGCCGTGCGGACGGCGCTCGATCGCGCCGACAGCGTTGCTCCCAGGTCCGCCCGCAGCGGCGAGACCGCCGCGCAGCTCGAGACGCTGGCCACGCAGCTCCAGCCCACCGCCGATTCCGCCAGCGCAGCCGACAGGAAGCGCGTCACCGCGCTCATCACGCTGCTGAAGGAAAGGGCGGCGGCGCTCCGCTAACGCGGAACGCAGAACGCAGAACGCAGAACGCAGAACGCAGAACGCACAACGCGGAACGCAGAACGCGGCGGTCAGGGGGCAGAACTCAGAACCGAAAACTCAGAACGAGAGCTGAGAACCGAGAACCGAGAACTGAGAACCGAGAACTGAGAGCTGAGAACTGAGAACTGAGAACTGAGAGCTGAGAACTGAGAGCTGACTGCTCGGCTGCAGCTCCGACAGCGCCCAGGGCAGCGGCGTGGTGCCGTGCCCTATCGGTCGTAGGGGCGGGCGGATGCACGCGCGACGCGTAGCTGCTCGCGCGTCGTGCCCTGCCGGTCGTAGGGGCGGGCGGATGCACGCGCGACGCGTAGCTACTCGCGCGTCGTGCGCTACCGGTCGTAGGGGCGGGCGGATGCACGCGCGACGCGTAGCTGCTCGCGCGTCGTGGCCTACCGGTCGTAGGGGCGGGCGGATGCACGCGCGACGCGTAGCTGCTCGCGCGTCGTGCCCTACCGGTCGTAGGGGCGGGCGGATGCACGCGCGACGCGTAGCTACTCGCGCGTCGTGGCCTACCGGTCGTAGGGGCGGGCGGATGCACGCGCGACGCGTAGCTGCTCGCGCGTCGTGGCCTACCGGTCGTAGGGGCGGGGCTTCAGCCCCGCCCGGCTTCGAGCGCGCGCCTGACCGCCTCAGTGAGCGACGCCGCACTGAACGGCTTGTGCAGCAGCGGCGTCCGCTCGTCCGCGAGCCCGCGCGCAGCGACGTCCTCGCCCGTGTAGCCCGACATGAACAGCACCCGCATGGACGGCCGCACAGCCGCCACGCGAGTGACCAGCGCCGGGCCGCTCATCTGCGGCATGACGACGTCGGTGAGCAGCAGGTCGATCGTGCCGTCATGTGTGCGGCACACCTCGACGGCGCTATCCGGACTCTCGGCCGTGAGCACCTGGTACCCCGCCCCTTCCAGCAGCCGCTGGACCAGGTTGCGCACCGTCAGGTCGTCCTCGACCACGAGCACCGTGCCGGTGCCGCGCTCGACCGGCTGCGTGCACGTTGCGCATTCGGCGTCGATGTTCTGCACCTTCGGAAGTGCGATGCGGAACGTCGAGCCGCTTCCTTTCGCGCTCTGCACCGAGATTGCGCCGCCGCTCTGCTTGACGAACCCGTAGACCATGGCGAGCCCCAGCCCCGTGCCCTGGCCCAGTGGCTTCGTCGTGAAGAACGGCTCGAAAATGTGCGCCTGCGTCGTCTCGTCCATGCCGACGCCCGTGTCCGAGACGCTCAGCACCGCCACATCATCCTGCGTCAGCCCCTGTGGGAGGTCTTTCTCCGGGAACCCGGGCTGGCCGGTGCCGATCTGGATTACACCGCCCTGCGGCATGGCGTCGCGCGCGTTCACGACGAGGTTCATGATCACCTGCTCGAGGTGCCCTGTGTCGATGCGAACGCGCGGCACAGCCGGTGCGCAGGCGATCACCAGGTCGATGTCCTCGCCAATGAGCCGACGCAGCATCGGCTCCATGGCCGTGACGATGTCGTTGAGGTCGACGCAGTCGGGCCGCAGGGTCTGGTTGCGGCTGAAGGCAAGGAGCTGGTGGGTGAGTGCGGCAGCGCGGTTGCCGGCCTTGACGATTTCGGCCAGGTCGTCATGCAGCTGCGATCCTTCAGGCACGTCGAGCAGTGCCATCTCCGCGAAGCCGTTGATGGCGACCAGCAGGTTGTTGAAGTCGTGGGCGACACCGCCGGCGAGCCGGCCGACCGCTTCGAGTCGTCCGGCGGCCCGCAGCTGGTCCTGCGTGCGTCGCTGGTCGGTGATGTCTATCAGGACGCCCGTGACCGCGATCGGGTGGCCATCACGCATGCGGGCGCGGTTGGACGAGCGGACATGGCGTACCTGGCCGTGCTTGTCGACGACGCGAAACTCGCGCTTCTGGCGGTTGCCGGCAAGCGTCTCGGCGAACTGTGCCAGTGTCGTCGCGCGGTCGTCCGGGTACACCAGTTCGGCGAACGTGCGGCCCACCAGTTCCTCGGGCGCGTACCCGTAGTGCTCGACCGCCTGCGAGACGAACAGGATCGTGCCCTGCGTGTCCAGCGCGAACACGACATCGTCGAGGTTCTCGACCAGCTCGCGGTAGCGGGACTCTGACTCGGCGAGCCGTTTGTTCACGGCTTCGAGGGCCTGCTCGTGCAGGTGGCGTTCGGTCACGTCGTGCGCCGTGCCGTGGAGCCCGATGGTGGCGCCTGTCGCGTCGTGCAGGTGGGCGCCGCGCGTGACGATCCAGCGCGCGCTGCCGTCAGGCCGACGGATCTGGACCTTGAGCGCGTAGGGGATCCCGGTCTTCAGCGTCTGCTGCACGCCGTCGACAAGGCGGGGCCAATCCTCGGGTGCGTAGAACGCCTCCTGCTCGTTGAACCTTGGCGCGCCGAGTTCGGGCGAGCGGCCCGCGATCCGGTACATCTCCTCCGACCAGAGGACGGTGTCCGTGCGTGCATCCCATTGCCACGAGCCGAGACCGGCGAGTGCCTGCGCCTCGCTGAGCCGCTGCTCGGCCTCGTGGCATTCGCTATCCACCCGGATACGCTCGGTGATGTCGTACGCGGCCACCGCGATCGCTGGCCGGCCGTTGAACACGAGGTCGTGGGTGGTCAGCTCGGCGTGAATGATCCGCCCGTCAGCGGTGCGGTGCTGGATGACGCCGGTGTGCCGCCAGTGCACCCGGCGGCCGTCATGGGCGGGTGATCGGTCGAGCGCGGGCGGCTGGGCGCCGGCCCTGAGGTCCGCGACCCGCATCGCGAGGAACTGCTCGCGCGAGAACCCGTACTGTTCGACCGCCGCGTCGTTCACGGCGAGGAAGCGCAAGGTCTCGCGGTCGTAGACCCACAGCGGCACCGGGTGGCTGAGGAAGAACTGCTCCTCGACGGACGATGAGCTGTACTGTCGGGTCGTGTCCTTGTCGATCACGTCCGGTGCCTCTGCCTCTCGGCTGTGCTGCTGCGTGCCTGCAGCCGGTGCCTCTGTGACTCGTCGTGTGGAGTGCCAGGAGTGCCGGCATCACGACATGCTGGCGGTGCGTCGCTCGACGCGGCACGAGACGCGGCCCGAGCGCCGCGCGTGCTGGTGGTCGATATCTCCTAGTTCGGCACGGGAGCGCCGGGACGTTAGCTGAGCAGGGGGGATGTCGACGCGCGCGTCTCTGCTGTGCGCGCGTGTCGCAGCGAGTCGGTCGTGTCGCCCGTGCGCGTCGCGCCGCCGCGATGACCGTCGTCTTCGATCGGACGGGCGGGACCCCCTGCCCATGTGCGACGCCGAGGAGCGCGTGATGCACACGCCTAGGGGCGAGCGTGCGCGTCTTTGTCGAGGAGGTGTCCGCCGTCGGGGTCGGTCGCGTAGCGGGGCTTCGGTGCGCGGACCACTCGTAGCGGGCATGCTTTAGCGTGCCCGTCTCTGTCGCGGTCGTCCCGGTCGTTCGTGGACGTGAGCGCAGAGGCGCGAGCGTGCGCGTCTTTGTCGTGGAGGTAGCCGCCGTCGGGGTCGGTCGCGTTGCGGGGCTTCGGTGCGCGGACCACTCGTAGTGGGCGAGCGCATCGTTGTCGTGGAGGTGTCCGCCGTTGAAGTCGGTCCTCGTAGCGGGGCTTCAGTGCGCGGACCACTCGTAGCGGGCATGCTTTAGCGTGCCCGTCTTTGTCGCGGTCGTCCCGGTCGTTCGTGGACGTGAGCGCAGAGGCGGGCGAGCGTGCGCGTCATCGTGGTGGTAGCTGCCGTCGGCGGTGGGCGCGAGGGCGGGGCTTCAGCCCCGCCCTCGCGCTTGCGTTCAGCCCCGCCCTCGCGCTTCCGAGCGCACAACGGAGCACGAAGAGCTGTTGTCCTGCGCCACAGCCGTGGTATCATCGAGGTCTTGCGTCGGTGCCTTGCGTGCCGCCGTGAGCCCCCAACCACTCTCGAGTGGGCCAGTAGCTCAATTGGCAGAGCAGCAGACTCTTAATCTGCGGGTTGAAGGTTCGATTCCTTCCTGGCTCACCACCTAACGCGTTTAATCTTCAGCAATTCGCCTCTTCCGCACCTGCTGCGTCCCCCGTGCGTCCCCTGAGACCGGGCTCGAGCAGCGCGATCGCGGCGTCGAGGGCTGACGGGCTCAGGTGCATGTAGCGCTGCGTCGTGGCCAGATCCCGGTGCCCCGCCAGCTCCTGAATCGCCTTCGGCGATGCGCCGCGCATCGCCAGGTGCGAACAGAACGTGTGACGGAGCACGTGCGGCCCGGCGCCTTTCGGCTTCCGTGTCGTCGCCAACCCCGCCGTCCTGGATGCGCGTTCGATCCAGTACGCCAGCGTGTTTGCGACGATCGGTTTGCCGTCGGCCTGACAGAGGACGCGATCGCTCTTCAAGTGCCGATGCTTGCGCAGCGCCTCGGCGAGTCGGGTGGTCATGGGCACCATCCGCATGCGATCGCCTTTGGTGGTCCCGACCTGACCCCGCCACTCCGACCGCGCCACGAACAGCTTGCGCGCCTTGAAGTCGATGTCCGTCCACTCTCAACGCGCGCATCTCGCCGGCCCGGAGACCGGCGTCGCCCCCGAGCAGCACCGCGACCAGTACGCCCGAATCGAGTCGGGACGCCGCCGCGACCAAGCGCTCGTACTCAGTGAACTCCCAAAACGTCATGCGCCCTTCGCCCGGCTTCAGCAGCTTGATCGTGCAGGGCATCCGCTCGATCACGCCCCACTCAACCGCCACCTTCAGCAGCTTGCTCAAACACGTCAGCGCGTTGTTCACGGTCTTCGGTGACGACGCCGACATGTGTGCTTTCACGTGCTGGATGTCGGCGTTACTGATCTCGTTCAGGCGCCTGGCACCGAGCTGAGGAATCAGGTGCACCCGCAACGTGATCTCCTTGTTCGAGATCCCCGAGGGCTTCTGGCGATTGGCGCGCGCGTAGTCGTTCAGGAAGCGATCCTTGAACCCTGCGAGTGTCGGCACCTCCTTTTCTCGTTTCGGCGGACCGTTCCGCAGCACGTCGCGTTCGTGCGCTTCGCCCCACCGCCTGGCGTTGGTCCGCGATCCTTTGAACCGGCGAAGCCGTTTGCGGTAGCACTTCCCGGTCGGAAGGAGGATGCGCACATCCACCTCCCACTCGCCTGTGTGACCCCGACTGTGACTGACTCGTACACTCATCACGCTGCTCCTTTGCGAGCGGCGGATGACGCCCTTTGTTGGCGGAGCCACTGTAGCAAAACCTCAGTGGCGAAGACGACGCGGGGCCGACCGGCACGGACGACGGCCGGATTGGTTCGGCGCTCGAGCATCACGTAGAGCGTGCGGCGAGTGATGCGGAGCCCTTCGCCGGTGGCCTGCGTGAGGCCGAACCGGAGGACGTCGGGCCGTCGAAGAGTGGCGTTCGGCATGTGCGGTGCGGGCGTCTGGAGGGCAGGAACCGTACCGAGAGGACCGAGGCCGGCGAGGTCCGCCGACGCCCGCGAACAGTATCAGCGGCCACTGTGACTGGGCCGCCGCGTGACCTCCAGGCATTCAGTTGTGAACTTGGGCGTGACCCTCAGCGCGAATCTGACCCTCGGGTGCGGCGTTGCTCGATACCGAGGCCCGCCTCTTGGTGAGGGTGCCCATGGTCAGCGTGCGTTGGTCATCTACGGCTCGACAGGCCAAGGGAGATCACGCGCGGCCAGCATTCAACCGAGAGCTGAGACATGCTGCCGCCCCGACCGATCGAGCGGTGTCGCGTCGTCTCCGAGCCACGCCATTGGGCCCACAACTGCGGCTGGCATCCTGTTCCAGGCGTCGGCGCTGCCTTACCACTCACGGCACTCGAGCGCAGGCACGAGGCTCGCAACGAGGCGCGGACGCGGCCCGTGGACCGCCGCGACTGCGGTACGCAACGTTCGGTCTGGATTTCGGCTTGCGTTTCGACGCCGCGTGCCCGCAAGTCACTGTCGGCGCGTACGTTACGACACCAAAGCGACTGTCTCACTGACGCCCGAGCCGACACGTCCCGAGACAGGAGCGACCCCTCCTTGCGCCGAAACGCGGCGCGCGTGGCGTGCGCGGCGATCGGGGTCGCTCCTGTCTCGCGTGTCACAGCCTGGGGCGCACGCTGTTCACGCGCGGATGCCAGCGCAGAAGAAGGGCAAGAGTTCAGTCGCCGCTCGATACGTTGCTGCGCCGTCGCAATGCGACGGCCAGTCGACCGGTGTGTGCTATCGCGCTCACGCCGGGTGCACTGCGTGCAGCCGGTGCAACCTGCCGGCGCCGTGGAACGCCGCGATGCTCGCGAGCGCAGCGTCCCACCGCGCCTTGGACGCGCTGACGCGCGCCCACAGGTCGCACCGGCATCAACGCCCGGCGCGACTTTCAGGCGGAGCGTAGGATGGTCAGACCCGTGAAACCTGGTCGGCCTTGAACGCGCCTGGACCCGACGCGTCCTGCGCGACTTGACACTCGCACAAAGCGGTATAGTCTGGGCCACAGTCGGTGATGCGCTACTGGTGGGTCAACCAGAATCAGACGTACCAAAAAGAAGTTCGCGGCAGCTTCATGTGGTCGCCGAAGCGGAATGCGAACGGCGCGCGGAACCAGTTCTACGAGAACATGCGCGAGGTCGCACCTGGCGATGTCGTGTTCTCGTTCTGTGACACGCGCATCAAGGCGATCGGCGTCGTCACCGGCAGCGCGCAAACCGGACCCAAGCCCGACTTCGGATCGGCCGGCATGAACTGGTCGAAGGAAGGTTGGTTCGTTCCGGTCGACTACTGCGCGCTGAACAATCAGATCCGTCCTAAAGATCACGCGGCGGTCATCAGACCGTTTCTGCCGGCGAAGTACTCGCCGCTGCAGGAGAGTGGCGACGGCCTCCAGTCGGTGTACCTCGCGGAGGTGCCGCAGGCGCTTGCAGACGCACTCATCGGGTTGATCGGCCAGGCGTACTGGGACGCGTACTCAACAATCGCTACGCTCCAGGCACCAACCGAGCTGACTGACGCGGAAGCGGCCGCCGCTGTTGATGCGACGCTCACCGGGCCAACCTTCCGCGAGCAGGTCGTGCGCGCGCGACGAGGGCAGGGCGTGTTCAGGTCGAACGTGCTCTTGCGGGAGGGTGCGTGTCGCGTGACGCGTGTCGACGAACCGAGGCACCTGAAGGCGAGCCACATCAAACCGTGGCGTAATGCGACCGACGCCGAGCGGCTCGATGGCGCCAACGGACTGTTGCTGTCGCCGCACTGCTCGTAGTGCTGTAGCAGGAGTTCGCGCAGGCGGGGCAGCGTGATGAGGGTGAGTGGCACCACGGCGCGGTCCGCCTCATAGCGGGCTTCTTTCGTGAATCCGCCCGTGCTCACGTACAGGCATCGGTCGCCAGCTCGGCGGCCACCGAGAAACGCGCGCAGTTCGTCGGCACCCATGGCACCGTTTCGGTGCTTCACCTCGACGAAGATCCGCGGCTCCTGCAATCCGAGCCCGTCTGGTGAAGCGAAGATGTCGACGCCGCGATCAGGTCCGTCCGCTGCTACCGTGGCGTGATACCCCATCGCGCGAAGGATGCCCGCCACGAGTTCCTGCATCTGTTGCCAATCGAGGGCGGCGATGCGATCCTCGATGAACTGCTCCGACTTCTCGCGGACGTCCTCTCGAAGAATGGTTTCCGCCTGAGCCTCTTCATCCTCTGCTGATGAACGCACAGTAGTGGGAGGTGGCGGGGCTTCTGGAATTGCGCTTCCAATCGGCGCGGCCTTCGCCCAGAGCTCGCGGCTGGCATCGTGGCTGGCTCGAAACAGCGTGGCGATCGAGCCGAGGCCGTTGCGCGTTTCGACCGTCAGCACGTCGCGTGGGGTCTGGTGGGTCCACTTGACCTTGCGGACGCGCGGCAGGGGGCCGTTGCGCCAGGTGGGCTGACTTTCAATAGTTCCGAGCAGATACAGTCGGCTGTTCGGGTCGTACGTCGCCACGTGATCGCCAGGTTCTATCTCCGTGAGGAAGCGTTTCACCTGCGCCTGCCATACCCGGCGACCAGCCGGCTTGGCTGCTGGGAAGGTGCGGTCGAAGAGTTCGGTCAACTCCTCGTCGGCAACGGCCGGGTCAACCGGTCCAGCTTCATGCCACCCGATTGCAACCAGAGAGTTCGTCCTGAAGTCATCGATTGCTGACGCGTTCTTCCCTGCGCGAACCACCCAGGTTCTGGGATTCTTTGGCATGTGCGATCGTCCGTGGTGGAGGTGAAGCCTGCCTGGCGTGGCTGCGCGCGCGCGGCGGCCTGAGGCTCACCCATGCGCTATGCTCGCGCCTTCGGTCCGGAAGCGCGCGCGCGCTTCGCGCGAGCATAGCGCACGGTGTCAAGAGTCACCGGTTCTAGTCGGTTGACGTTCAATGAATTACGTTGTTCATTATTAATGAACATGAGATTATGTTGAACATGGCACGGCGAACTCAGCCGCACGATCTCGACCCCTACAGGCCTTTCATCGAGGCTCGGATCCCAAAAGCCGTGCTCCGGGTAGGGAACGCACCCGTGCGGAACTTCGATGGCGTGCTGACTTTCGAGGCGGGTAAACACCCGGTCCGATACCTGGTCGAGGAAAAGCGGCATCTGCGCTTCCAAGACGTAGCCGTGGTTATCGACCAACTGCGGCGCCGTCAGGCCGGCGTCGCCGGACACCAAGAAGACCGCCTTCTCCTCCTGGCGCCGCATATCCGCCCACAACAAGCCGAAGCACTCGAACGGGCCGGAATCGACTATGTCGACCTCGCCGGCAATGCCCACCTGGCCGCGGAGGGGCTCTTTGTTCACGTCGAGGGGAAGCGTCCGCCGAAGGTCGCCGCCCCCGCTCCTCGCCGTCCGAACAAAGCGTGGGTGAAGACCGTCATGGCCATCCTCGTTCGACCTGAACTGACCGCTGCGCCATACCGAACCTTGGCGGAGGAGGCCGACGTGGCGCTCGGCACCGCCGCGACGTGCATCGCTGACCTGACCGCGCGAGGGCTTGTCACTGAACGCGCCGGCGCTCGAGCGGTTCGCGATCGACAGGCGCTCGTCGCACTGTGGGTGCAGGCCTATTGCGAGGCGCTCCGGCCGAAGCTCAAGGAACTGCGCTTTCAGGTACGCGCCGAAGGCAAAGCCGCGGTGTGGGAACAGCTACGCAAGGTGCTTGGGCCCAAGGGGAACGAGTGGGCGATCACAGGAGCCGATGCTGCCGAGCGACGAACTCACTTCTTCCGGGCCGAAGAGACCGAGGTTTACGCCGCCACTCACATCTTCGAGCAGCGGGACGTGCAGAAGGCGCTGGTGGCCCAGCCGGCACCTCGAGGCGGCAACCTGCTCGTGATAGACCCTCCAGGCCCGCTTGCGATTCCCGAGACAGCGCCGGGCACGTTGCCGATTGCACCTGACCTCCTGGCGTACGCTGAACTCCGTTACCGAGGCACGGGCCAGGCGCTCGAAGCCGCCGAACTTATCCTGCCGAGAGTCCTGGGTGATGCCGCGGATTGACGCTCGCCTGCTGCCCGTGGTCATCGACATGGACCGAGGTCTGCGTGAACTCGGTATTCCGTTCGGAATCGTCGGTGCGCTGGTGCCGGAACTGCTCCTCGACGCACGCCCAGCTCGGATGACCAACGATGCTGACGTGGTGGTCATCACACCGAGTCTCGCCGAGTTTGAGAGGATCATCGATGGCCTCGCCGGATACGGCTTCGCGCGAACCCGCGTGCCACACCGGCTCCGGCACGCGAGCGGCGGGCTCCTCGACATCCTTCCGTACGATGAGGGCCTGGCGCCGAGCGGAAAACTGCAATTCGAGGACGGCGTGACGTTCAACATGGCCGGCTTTCGGTACGTGGTGCCGCATGCGGTCATGACTCCGGTTGAAGACGGTCCCGAACTTCCGCTCGCACCGCTACCTTTGTACGCTCTCTTGAAACTGGTTGCCTTCAGCGACCGGAAGGCGGGCAAGGACCTTGGCAGCCTACTGCATTGCCTGGGGCATTACTTGGAGGATGACGACCGCCGGTACGGCGTGGAGTTCGGCGGGCAGGGCGTGCCGTGGGAATACACATGCGCCTATCTGCTAGGAGCCGACGGACGCCCGTACCTTGATGCGGAGACTGCAGCGGCAGTCGGCCGGGTATTGCAAGGTTTCACCGACCCTGATGCGGACGTGGTCAGTCTGGCGGCTGCGGACAGAGGGCGACTGTTGGTCAACGAGGAGGATCGCGTTCAGGTATTCGAGCTGTTTCGCTGGTATCGTCTCGGAGCCGGACTGTGACCGCATCGACCGAGCTTCTGCAAACGCTGACCCCGTACCATGCCAAGTACTTCGCCTACGAGCTGACCCGTCGCTGCCCGCCCGACAGCGACGATCGGCTCGCCACAGCCCTCGTGGACGCGCAAGTCGACCTCAATCCACATCAGGTCGAGGCCGCCCTGTTCGCATTCCGCTCGCCCCTATCGAAGGGTGTCCTGCTTGCGGACGAAGTGGGTCTCGGCAAGACCATCGAAGCGGGTCTCGTGCTGGCCCAGAAATGGGCCGAGCGCAAACGGCGGATCCTGGTCATCACGCCGTCCAATCTGCGGAAACAGTGGCACCAGGAGTTGACGGAGAAGTTCTTCCTCCCCTGCCACATCCTGAGTCGAAATCGTATAACGAGGCGATTAAGAGCGGTCAGTTTCGTCCGTTCGAGGCAGCCGACCAGATTGTGATCTGCTCTTACCAGTTCGCACGGAACAAGGCTGCTGACGTCCACCACACGAACTGGGACGTCGTGGTGATGGACGAAGCGCATCGCCTGCGCAACGTCTATAAGACGTCGAACGTCATCGCCAATACGCTGAAGCAGGCGCTCGCCGAGGCGCCGAAGATCCTTCTCACCGCGACGCCTCTCCAGAACTCGCTCCTCGAGCTGTTCGGGCTCGTCAGCATCATCGACGACCAGGTGTTCGGCGACCTGCGGAGCTTTCGCGAGCAGTTCAGTGATCTGTCGCAGGCGCAGGTGTTTGACACCCTGAAGCGCCGCCTTGCACCCGTATGTCACCGCACGCTGCGCCGTCAGGTCACCGCCTACGTCTCGTACACCCGCCGTCTGCCGCTCGTCGAACAGTTCACGCCGGACGAGTCCGAGGACCAGCTCTATAACCTGGTCTCCGACTACCTGCGACGCGATAACCTGCAGGCGCTTCCGTCGGGGCAGCGAACCCTGATGACGCTGGTCATGCGCAAGTTGTTGGCCTCGTCGTCGTTCGCCATCGCGGGAGCCTTGAATACGCTAGCTCGACGTCTCAAGGCGGTGCTGGCGAAGCAGGGGCCGGCGAATACGCTGCTCAGCGAACTGGACGAGGACTACGAGCTCCTCGATGAGACCGCAGACGAATGGTACGAAGACGCCGAACCAGTGCCAGCCTTGTCCGCGGCCGACCAGGAGGCGCTTCGCAAGGAGATTGCTGACCTCGATTCGTTTCGCGACCTGGCGACGTCGATCACCCGCAACGCCAAGGGCGCAGCCTTGCTGAAGGCTCTTCGGGTGGCTTTCGATAAAGCCGCGGAACTGGGGGGCGCCCGGAAAGCGATCATCTTTACCGAATCGCGCAAGACGCAGCTCTACCTCCAGCGCCTGCTCGCCGACAGCCCCTGGAAGGACGGCACCGTCCTGTTCAATGGGTCGAACACGGACGAGCAGTCGCGCGGGATCTATGCGGAGTGGCGCGCGCGACACGAAGGCACCGACCGCATCAGCGGCTCGAAGACGGCGGACATGCGCTCGGCCTTGGTGGAATATTTCAAGGACCGCGGCGAAATCATGATCGCGACTGAGGCGGGGGCTGAGGGCATCAACCTGCAGTTCTGTTCGCTGGTGGTCAACTACGACCTCGCCGAAGAACATGGATTCGCGCATGGCGTCGTAGTCCCGTCGCCACTGGGCAAGGCGGTCGGGGGCCGGGACGATCCGCAGCGATCCCGGCGCGAAGGACGCCTGCGCGTCGCGGCTTCGTCGGAAGAACACGGCGCGGTGGGCGGCGACACGTTCGAACAGATCCGCGTCTTGGAGGGCGTGCTCGGCGGTTCCCCGCGTGATCAGGCACCAGAGGTCGTAGTAGTGCCTGGCCAGTCGAGCCTTCGGCGCTGCGGAGCCCTCCCGGTAGGTCTCCTCGTGGATCAAAGCTACCTTCTCCCAGAAGGTACGCTCGGGGGCCACAGCGCGGACGGAGAACCGGGAGCCGGGCACCTCGTCGGAGAAGACCTCGGCCAGGTACGGCGTGATCTCCGGCGTGGCGGAGGGCTCGGTGTCGGAGCGAGCGCCAAGCTCGATCTTCACGACTGGCCGGACGTACGCCGCAGCGCCCATCGCTGATGGGTAGTGAAACAGCAAGGTCTGCTCGTCCGGATCGTCGGCGTCAGCTTCGAGCGTCCATGCGGCCTTCGAGGGCAGCAGGTGCCGGATCTCCTGTTCAAGCGCCGGGCTGAGTACATCTCGAATGTGTGCCTGCGCCCCGGCCATCAGGGCTTCAAGACGCTTCAACCGCTGCTTGTTGCTGGGTGCCTCTTCCGGAGCCTCAGTGCCGCCGAAGCCGAGGAATTCACGGTCGATGACGATGTCGATGTCTTCGGAGAAGCGATCGATCAGCTTCCACCCCTTGGACAGCGACGTTCCGCCCTTGAACGTCAGGTGCGGGCCAGAGACGGGCAGGCCGAACAGAGCGCGGAGCGTCCAGCACACCCAGAGGTCCTTCTCCACGCTGCCGGCGCTGAGGCCGAGGCGACGACCCGCCTCTTCGTAGACGACCCGTTGGCGTTCGACGGGCTGCGTGAGGAAGGCGTCCATCACTTCACCGAAGGGTTCGCAACCCGGCGCAGGACGTCGCCGACCCACGTGGGGGCGTAGCGGAGGTCCTGCTGCAGTTGGCGCTTTTCGGCGTCGGACAACCGGCGACGAAGCGTGGTCACCACCTTGTCGTCCACGTGGTCTCGGCCGAGCCAGCGCAGCGCCTGGATGACGGTGCCGCTGATGCGGCCAGCCGTCGCCATCTGGCGCGGGGTGGTGTGCTTCAGGATGATCTGCTGCCGGCCCAGCTGTACCCGGCGGGACCGGCCGTCGGTCAAGAACGTCAGACGCACTGGCACCTGGTCCGACAAGCCGAGTAGGTTGGCGGCGTGCGCCCCACTAGCCTGGAGACGTGCGCCGTCACGGCCAGCCAGAGCCGACGCAACGTCGTCCGGGGAGGGCGACAGGTCACCCAGCCGGGCGTCTCGCCGCGGAAGGTCGTAGACTCCACGTGCGAGCTTGCGGATGTTGCCAGCCCTGGCGTTTCGGCTCAGGGCCAGATCGACGGCATTGCGGGGGCCGAGGTCGACAAAATCCGCGGGCGTGAAGACGGTCCCCGGGCCCTGCTGGCGCATCCTGGCGAGCAGTTGAGAGTCCACGGAGGCGGCTTGCTTGCCCATGGTTTTGACAGAAATATAGCATCTTTTTCTGTCACGTCTCCGGGCGATGCGGTGTACGAGCTGTTCAAAGACCTCTTCCACGGAAGCTCTACACCATCGAGCAGTTCAACTAACTATGCCCGATACGACCTGGAACAATTGATGAGAGAGGCGGCCACCAACGGACCGCGATTCATCGTCGCGTTCCTGAATGGCTGCGAGAGGCGCGCCCAGCAGGGTGACGAAGTGCCGGATACGGACATTGTTAACGCGGTTCTCGCGGAACACGATGCTGGGTTCCAAGTGGTCGGCGACACCCTAGTCGCGACCTCGGAGAACCACAGTGACCTGCAGGCGGTTGCCGAGGAGCGGCTGATGATGCTCGATCCTCAGCCTGGAGCATTGCGCCTCGAAGGACAGCCGGCCACCTTCAAGGTGACGCGCAACGCGGAGCTCAGGGGGTTTCTCTGCCATTCATCCGGCGACAAAGATGGGGTCAGGGCCCTGTACGCTCGGCTCAAGGTCGACGGCTTCACCCCATGGCTAGCAGTCCGTGGTTAAAGTCA
>JAFDVO010000008.1 GCA_018268955.1 Acidobacteriota bacterium
TGAACAACGTGTTTGACAACAACACCTAGAGCGGGAACGCAGAACGCAACAACGCACGCACTGGCGGGATGCTTCCAAGTCCCAAGTCCCGAGTCCCGAGTCCTCCGACCTCTGTCCTCCGCCCTCTGATCTAAGATCCCCCCAATGTCCGAGCGTCCGTCGCAGGAAGAGATCGCCACCTGGCAGAAGCGGTTCGCGGTGGCGTGCAACAACCGGGCGTGGGAACTCGTCGAGCGTCCTGACCGCACGCCGTCCGAAGTGCACGAGATGCTGCACGCGGCGCATGCGGCGGCCTGGCACTGGGCGCGCGTGGGTACGTCGCTGCACGAAGCGCGCGCCAACATGCTGCTCGGCATGGCGCACGCACTGGCGGGGGAGAGCACGCTCGGCCTGCGGTACGCGAGGCTCGCGTTCAACTACTTCAACGAGCACGAGGCGCCCGACTGGGAGCAGGCGTTCGCGCATGCCACGCTTGCGGCCGCCGCGAAGAGCGGCGGTGAGCCCGCCCTGCACGCCGAGCACTACGCCGAGGCCGAACGCCTGGGCAACGCCATCGCCGATCCGCAGGACCGCGAGGTGTTCATGCGTTCTTTCGCGCAGGTTCCGCGTCCTTGAGCGGTGATCCCCACAGTACGGCGTGAAAACCCGAGATGTCCATCGAACTGCCGCCTGAGAAGCTGAAGCACCTGCACGCCTCGATCAAGCGATACGTGGCCGAGGAACTCGACCAGGAGATCGGCGACCTGAAGGCCGGGCTGATGCTCGACTTCGTCCTGAAGGAAATCGCGCCGACGATCTACAACCAGGCGATTGCCGACGCGCAGGCGTATTTCCAGGCGAGGGTGGCGGATCTGGAGGGGGTGTGCTTCGAGGAGGAGTTCGGCTACTGGCCCCCGCAGCGCCGACGCTCGTAACATCACCGACCGTTCTCGCGACCCTACGATGAAACCCACTCCGCGCGCGGCGCTAATCTACGCCGCCGTTACGTGCCTCCTGCTCTGGCCGCTGCTCCGCGCATTCGGCTCCGGCTACGCCCACGACGCCGGCGACTCCGTCCTGAACACCTGGATCCTCTGGTGGAGCACACGCGCGCTGCCGCTGACGCAGGCATGGTGGGATGGGCCGATGTTCTTCCCGGCGCGCGACGTGATCGCGCTGTCCGAGGTGCTGCTCTCGCTGCTGCCGGTGTCGGGCGTGGTGCAGGCAGTCACCGGCAACCCGGTCGCCGCCTTCAATGCGGTGTACGTGCTCTCGTTCTGGGCGAGCGGCTTCAGCGTGTACCTGCTTGCGCGCGAGTTGACCGGCCGCGACGATGCGGCGATCGTTGGTGGGCTTGCGTGGATGCTCGCGCCGTACCGCGCGGAGCAGTTGTCGCACGTCCAGGTGCTCTCGTACTACTGGGCCCCTGTCGTCCTCTTCTCGCTGCATCGCTACCTGACCGACAGCCGGCCACGATGGCTCGCGCTCTTCGGGGGAGCGTGGCTGCTGCAGGTGCTGGCCAACGGATACGCGCTGTTCGAGCTGTCGGTGCTCATCGCGCTGTGGACCCTCTGGTTCGCGCGTCCGTTCCGCCGCGGGCTGCCCATCATGGCTGCGGGTGCGCTGGCGAGCCTGCCGCTGCTGCCGATCCTGCTGAAGTACCGCGTCGTGCACGATCGCCTGCACCTCCTGCGCGACATCAACGAGATCAAGGACTTCGGCGTCGACCTCGCCGACTTCGTTGCCGCGCCGGACAGCCTGCTGGTCTGGGGCGGAAGGCTTGGTCCCACCCGCCCTGAGACAGCGGCATTTCCCGGTCTCACCGTCATCGTGCTCGCGGTCGTCGGTGCGTACGTGCTCTGGCGGCATGCAGTCCGCGTGCACAGCGTCGTGCGTTGGCCTCGCGTGCTGGTGTTCCTCGCGTGCGCACCGTTGCTTGTCGCCCTGAGCGTCGTTGTCGCGGGACCGTGGGCGGTGGGGCCGCTGACCGTTGGTGAGTTCCGGAAACCGTTCTCGATTGCCGTGATGCTGTGCGTGGTCGCCTTCCTCGGCAGTGGCTGGACCCGGCGCATGTGGCGCGAGCGATCGGTCCCGGCGTTCTACGTCCTCGCTGCGGTTGCGATGTACGTGCTGGCGATGGGGCCTGAGCCGCGCCTGCTTGGGCGGCCATTTCTCTACGAGCCACCGTATGCCTGGCTGATGCACCTGCCGGGGTTCGACGTGATGCGGGTGCCGGCGCGCTTCCTCATGCTCGCTGCGCTATGCCAGGCGGTGCTCATCGCGTGGGCTGTTCGAACCTGGGCGCACGGGCCTCGCCGGGTGGCGATTGTCACGGCTGTGACCGTCGGACTTGTCGTGGACGGGTGGGTGAGCCTCCCGGTTGCCGCGGCACCAGCGAACGGCATCTCCCATTGGGAGCACGTGGCGGCCGTCGTCGAACTGCCCATTGGCGAGACGAACACGGACTTCGGTGCACTGTACCGGTCGATGACGCACGGCGTGCCGACGGTCAACGGCGTGAGCGGCTACCTGCCGCCCCACATCCTCCCGCTGACGCAAGCGCTGCGCGACCGGCAGTTCTCCGCCCTCTTCGAGCTGTCGTCCTTCGGGCCGATCGGCGTCGCGTACGACCGATCGCAGACCGGCGCCGAGGACCTCACGCGCGTGTTCCAGACGATGGGCTTCGCGCCAGGTCCGTCGACCGGGACGTGGGACCGGTTCATCGTGCCTTCGCGGCCTCGCGCGGCTGTCGCTCTCGGTGACGTGATCCCCATTGCGGGGGTGAAGACCTCTGCGCATCAGGAGCACGCTGCGCGCATGCTCGATCGTGATCTCTTCACCGCGTGGGGGACCGAAGCGCCGCAGGCCGGTGGCGAGGAGGTGACCGTGGATCTCGGCGCGGTGCGTGACGTTGGCGCAGTCGTGCTCGAGATGGCGGCGTACTCGTTCGGCTACTCCAAGGCGCTCGAAATCGACGTCTCGGACGACGGGCTGGAGTGGTTGTCCGTGTGGGGCGGTGCTGTGGGGGCGTTGGCGGTGCGAGCGGCGATCGATCAGCCGGAGCGTGTCCCCATCACCTTCGACCTGGCGCGCGTCCGCGGGCGGTACATTCGGTTGCGGCAGGTCGAAATGCAGCCGACGCTGCCGTGGTGGATCGCGGAGATCCGGGTCCACGCGCCTGTGGCCGAACGCCCGTAGCTCCGCCTGTCAGCGCTGGTCGAACAGGTCCTCGTAGGCGTACATCAGCGCGCCTGTGCAGAGCGGGAGCGTCAGCACAAGGCCGACGCCGAGTGCGGCGGCAGAGACGAATAGCAGCATGCCGGCGGCCAGCAGCAGCCCGAAGATCGGGAACCACTGGCGATGCACGGCCCGGCGGCTCGTCTCCATGGCCGTCCAGATCGGCATCTCCCGGTCCGCGATGAGCGGCAGCATGAACACGTAGCCGACGATCAGGTACACGGACGGCACGAACAGCACGCCGAGCAGCAGCATCGAGGTGGTGGTTGGTGACGAGGCGGTGGCCAGCGTCGCCATGATCAGCGGGGCGGTCACGAGCGACTGCACCATGCCGCCGATGATGATCCGCGGGGCCATGCGCCGAAGCGGCGAGGTCACGTCTTCGAACGTGGCGCGGTGACCGCGCATGCGCCGGATGAACAGCAGGTAGATCCCGCACATCAGCAGGTTGTTCAGGACGGCGCCGATGATGACGCCCGCGCGCGGGATCAGCGTAATCGTGGAGATCGCCATCGCCACCAGCAGCGTCCAGCCGCCGAGGACGAGGAAGTCGCTGATGATGAGGAACCACGAACGCTTGAAGCAGGACACCGGGTCGAGCTTCTCGAGGGGCGGAGCGGTCGCCACTTCCTGGTAGCGCGCAATGGCGTCGGCTGTGTCCGCCGAGGGGGGCGTGAAGTCCGCGAAGGGCGAGCGGGTCGCCTCCTCGAACTCCGCCAGGTCCTTCAAGGCGACCCACTGGGTGCCATCGTCCCTCCGGGTCCGGGAATAGCGGCTCACGCGGCCATCGGAGAGCCAGGTCAGGACCTCGTCCGCGGAGAGGGGGCCATACTGGCGGCCGTCGGTGCCGATCACGAAGTAATGCGCGTCCATTGGCTCGTACGATCCTTGCCGCAATCGGGCAATTCTGCAATCCTGACCTGACCCATGGACCTGCGGCAGCTCGAGATCCTCCAGGCAATTGCCGAAACAGGATCGTTCACCGCCTGCGGCCGCAAGCTGCACGTCTCGCAATCCGCCATCAGCCGCCAAATCGCGCTGCTCGAAGAGGAACTCGGAGAACCGCTGTTCCTGCGCATCGGTCGCCAGGTCCGGATGACGCCGGCTGCCGAGAACCTCGTGCAGCTCGGGCAGCGCGTGTTCCAGGACATCCGCGACACGGTTGGCGGGATCACCGATCACACGCGGGCGCTGCGCGGCACGCTGCGCCTGGCCGGCGGCATGACGGTGTGCCTCTACGTCTTCCCGCCGCTGCTCCAGCACCTGAAGCAGGTGCATCCGCAGCTCGATATCCGCGTGACGGTGGCGACCGCGGCACGCGGCGTCGAGGAGATCCGCGGCGGGCGTCACGACGCCGGGCTGCTCACGCTGCCGATCGAGGAGTCCGATCTCGTCACCGTCCCCGTGCTTCGCGAGGAACTGCTGCTGGTGACCCAGCCGACCCATCGGCTTGCGAAGAAGAAGCGGGTGTCCGCCCAGGACCTTGCGGGCGAGCCGTTCGTCCTGTTCGAGCCTGGCTCGGCCACGCGGCGCGTCATCGACTCGATGTTCGTCACGGAGAAGATCGAACCGATCGTCGTCATGGAAACCGAGAACGTCGAAATCATCAAGGCGATGGTCAAGACCGGCCTCGGCATCAGCATCGTTCCCTACCAGGCCGTTGCACGCGAGGTGCGGGAGGGGCAGTTCTACTGCTCACGCATCGGCGGGCACGAGCTGATCCGCGAAACGGGTTGGGTCTACGCGCGGGCGAACCGGGTGCCGCGGATGGTGCACGAACTCCTCGTTGCCTTCGAGGAAATCAAGGGCGGCCTCGAGCTGGCGCCGAAACCGGGCGCCGGCCCGGTGACATGAGCGTGGCGAATCGGTGGAATGACAACTTTCTATCTGCGAGCTGTTGCTCGACGAGAGTAGATTGGTAGCCATGAGCGCAGAACGAGACCGCGTCATCTCCGTGTCGTTGACCGAAGCCGAGTGGCAGGCCTTCGTCGCGCGTCACCCGGAGCCGGTCGACTGGATCCGGGCCCAGATCCTCGCGCAGATCGAAGAAGGGGTGCAGGCGCCAGCCGACGCGCTGCGCGGGCTCGGACCGTCGCATCCGTGGAGCAGCAGGCGAGCCTAGGACCCGGGACCCGGGACTCGCGACCGGGGGCCGGAACTGGCACCGGGATCAAAGACCGCGAACAGGGAGTGACACGGGCTCGGCAGCGGAAACAGTGTGACTCCCTGCTCAGCGACGTCCGTGGCGGAGCGTTGAAACGGCCCTTACGGTCTGACTTCTGACTTCTGACTTCTGACTTCTGACTTCTAACGTCTAACGTCTAACGTCCAACCTCCGGCTGCGTGGCGGTGAAATGCAGCCGGAACTCCGTCCTGCCAGGCTCGCTCGTCACCGCGACCGTGCCGCCGTGCCGCTCGACAATCGCCTTCACGATCGACAACCCCAACCCGCTCCCACCCGCGCCGCCCGGCTGCATCGCGCGTGACGGGTCGGCCTTGTAGAACCGGTCGAACACACGCGTCAGGTGCTCGGGCGGAATGCCTGGGCCTTCATCCGCCACCGTGACGATCAGGCGCTCTCCGTCGCGGCGTGCGCGGAGCCTGACGCGGCTGCCGGCCGGCGCCACGCGCAGCGCATTCGCCGCGAGGTTCTGGAGCGCCTGCTCGAGGCGGGTCTGGTCGCCGACGATCGTCTCCGCGCCTGGCTCGACGACAGCATCGACGATCACATGCGCGTCCTGCGCCGTGCGCTCGTGCCGCGCGGTGACGCGGGCGAACAAGTCGGCCACCTTCACCGGCGCCATCTCCAGCGCACCGCCTCCCCCTTCGAGCCGCGCAAGGTCGAGGAGATCGCCAATCAGCCGTTCGAGGCGCGCGGTTTCGTCGCCGACGATGGCGAGGTAGCGGGCGCGGGTCGCCTCGTCCAGCGAGAGCTCGGGCATCGCGAGTGTCTCGAGGTAGCCCCGCATCGCGGTGACCGGCGTGTTGAGCTCGTGCGATACATCGGCGAGGAGCTGCCGTCTGGCGCGGTCGGCTGCGACCAGCGCCTCGGTGCGCGCGGTGAGGTCGTCGGCCATCGCGTTGAAGGCCGACGCGACAGCGGCCACTTCGTCGTTGCCGGTCATCGGCGCGCGTGCGCTGAGATCGCCGCTGCCCAGGCGCCGTGCGGCATCTTCCACCGCCTTCAGACGGCGCCGCGCCGGTCCGAAGATCGCGAACGCGGCAAGCGCGCCGCCGACGATCAACGTCACGGCGGCGACGGTCACCAGCGTCGGTGCATAGCGCGTCAGCAGGAACGTGAACGGCGTCTGTGGGGGAACGATGACGAGGCCGGCGAGCGTGCCGTGTGCCACGATCGGCCAGGGACGACCCGTGCGGAAGGCGGGAGGACCAGCACGTCCGCCGTCGCGCACGCGCTCACCACGAGGGCCCGACACACCCGGCCCCTGCAACCGATCCTCTCGCCGTGGGAAACCCGGCCGCTCGTCGCCCCCGGGAGGTATGGGCGTTCCGGGTGGTGGCATCTCTCCCAACTGGGGCGGGCGGCCGTCTGCGCCTCCGCGCCGCTCGCCAAATCGGAAGGGCACACCACGTCCGAACCCACCACGCGCGAGCCGTTCGGGCTCCATCGTGCGAAGCACGTCGAGGCGCGCTCGCGCTTCGGTCTTCAGCGGCTCGGGAAACCGGGCGCCGACCTCGAACAGGCGTCCATCGGCCAGCACGACGAAGAACGGCTGCGTGTCCTTCGCATACTCCTGCCGTACGTACCGCTCGATGTCGAGCGTGGCGTCACGCTCGAGCGCCTGCGCGACATCGACCGCGACCGCCTGCGCGAGCCTGTCCGGCGGCTGGTTCGGCACGGCGGAGCCGGCGGCCGACATCATCCACACGAAGAGCATCGCCTGCACGACGAGGAGCAGGGCAAGACCGCCGATGAAGCCGAGCGCGATGCGCCAGTAAAGGCTGCGGTACCACATAGGCAGGTGCCTGTCCGCATGGTAGCGCCCCCGCGCCACTCAGTGGCGGACCGGCCCGGCCGTCACAGTCTTTTCACTCGTCCCAGGTTTCCTCGTCGTCTTCGTACCCGGTGGCGATGAAGCGCACGGTGACGTTGTTGCGGTTCATGCCCGACAGCTCCCGGTAGATCCGGTCGAGGTAGTGCAGCGTCAGGTGACGCACGTCAGGCATGCCGGGCACCCAGATGGTGATCTGGTCGCCCGAGTCGCTGGCGAGGGTCGAGTTGGAGAACCAACGGCGGTATTCGTCCGAGTCGATGCTCGGGCGCATGCGGTCGAGGAGAATGGCCCAGACGTTCTCGGTGTCCGGCATCGGGTGATCTTACATTTGGTGAGCGGGTGAATTGGGAGTTGGTGAGCTGGCAGGTTGGTGAATGGCGAATTGCCGATGCGAGACGTGGCAGTGCGACGTGGCACTGGAATTGGACCCGGCAAGCACGTGCTGACTGCACTTGCCGTCGTTCTCGTCGCGAGCCGCCCTGCGATGGGCACGATACCGCTGCCCTCACTCCTCGCGTTCGACGACCCGGTTGCGGCGGCCGTCGCCGCGCCAGTGGCGGCACAGAACCCGGCTGCACCCTCGCCGCCGAAGGACCCCGAGCAGAAGGAACCGCCGACCCCGCCGCACACCGGCATCCGCGCACTCGTGAGCGGTCTCGGTGCCGACGTCAAGCACCTGCCGGCGCTGCCGAACCTGTACATTGCCGCGTCGGGTGGTGCGCTTGCCGCGGGGCTGCATCCGTGGGATGACGAGCTGAACGCACGGTTACGCGGTCCCCAGCAGGCCGCGCGGTTCGTGTTTGCGCCAGGGAAGTACGTCGGCAACACCGCCGTCCAGATCGGCGCGGCACTGGGCGTCTACGGTGTGGGCCGCGCCGCGCACCGCGACAAGGTGTCCCACCTTGGGATGGATCTACTGCGTGCGCAGATAGTCACGTCAGCCCTCACGACCGGCGTGAAGTACGCGACGCAGCGAGAGCGCCCGGACGGCAGCAACCAGCACTCGTTCCCCTCGGGCCACGCCTCAATCACGTTCGCGACGGCGACCGTGATCGAACGCCATCTCGGGTGGCGCGCCAGCGCGCTGGGCTATGCCGCTGCGTCGTACGTCGCCGCGTCGCGGCTGCACGACAACCGGCACTACCTCAGTGATGTGGTGTTTGGCGCCGCGGTCGGCGTGATCGGAGGGAGGACGGTGACGCAACACGGGCGCGGCACCTGGACCCTGGTGCCGCTACCCGTGGAGAAGGGTGTGAGCCTGGTGGTCATGCGAGGGCCCTGAGGCCCCCGCCTGTCATTCCTCGGTGTCGTCGCCGTCGTCCTGACGGCTGGTGGCGAAATCGTCGATGTCCGGCATCGTCTCGTCCGAGGCATCGCCGTCATCAAGCGAGAAGGAACGGCCGGTGAACTTCGTCGGAATGGGGCCGCGGGGACGATCCTCGCCCTTCTTCTTGGCCTTCGCGCTCTGGCCGCGCTGCGGCTTGGCGTCGGGTCCGAAATTCCGGCTGCGGGGCGGCGCCGGTGCCGCGGGATCGAACGGACGTGGACCACCGAACCCGCCGGGACGGGGACCGCTGAAGCCACCACCAGGTCCGCCTGGACCACCGGGCCGCGGACCACTGAACCCACCAGGGCGTGGGCCACCGAATCCGCCGGGCCCGCCGGGGCGCGGACCGCCAGGGCCACCCGGGCCGCGGTCCTCACGCGCGCGCGCCTCGCTCACCGCAAGCGGGCGCCCGTTGAAGATCTGGCCGTTGAAGCGCTGAATCGCCGTCTCGGCGTGGGAGCGATCGATGAACTCGACGAACGCGAACCCGCGGGGGCGACCTGTTTCCCGATCGACGGGGAGCACGACTTGCGAGGGTGGGGCCACGGCGCCGAAATAGGCGCGCAGGTCCGCCTCGGTCGTGGCGTAGGACAGGTTACCGACGAACAACCGGACAGCCAATCAGTAGTCTCCTTGCTGTGAAGAGGGAACCGCGGGAACCGCGAGGGCGTGCTGGCGAAAAGACACGGTGGGCAAGCGGAAGCTTAGGCGCAAAACCTTACCTGAAGTTCGAAGACAAGGCAAGCGGCTATAGTAGGACGGAGGTCGTCTCATGTCAGCTCGGAAGACAGTCCTGTCGATTGCCTGCGTCGTGTCGGTGCTGGCCGGCACGGTCGGCGCCGCCGGCGGACGCAGCTCGATCGACGCGACGGATCTGCGGCAGTGGCTGACCTATCTCGCCTCCGACGAACTGGAAGGGCGCGCCGTCTACACCGAAGGGCTGGGCCTGGCGGCCGGCTACATCCAGTCACACCTGCAGGAATGGGGAGCCGCACCCCGCGGCGGCGACCTCGGCTATTTCCAGCGCGTCAAGGTGCTCAGCGTCAGGAGCACGAGCCATTCGACAGTCACCGTGAAGGTCGGCCGCGAGAGCCGGACATTCAAGGACGGCGAGGGGATCTCGTTCCCCAAGAACATCGGCGCGAAGCGGCGCTTCACCGTCGACCGGATCGAGTTCGCCGGCTACGGCCTCGACGCCCCAGGCTCCAAATACTCGGACCTGGCCGGGAAGGACTACAGAGGCGCCGCCGTCGTGTATCTGGGCACTGCCGGACCCCAGGCGATCGACAGCGAGCAGGGACGCCGCCTCCTCAGCGGGCGCGGCCGCTGGCTCACCGAGCAGGTGAAGGCGGTGGCCGCCATTGGGCCTTCGTCACCGCAGAATGCCCAGCCACCACGGCCTGACGATGCCCAGAATGGCCGTCCGGCCCGGCCCGACTTCGTCACCACGCAACGCCTCGATCAGCCATTGCCGCCAACGGCGACCGGCGACGATGCCTTCTTCCAGTTCCTGTTCAGCAACGCACCGGTCAAGTACGAGGAGCTGAAGCGCAAGGCGGAGGCTCGTGAGCCGTTGGCCGGTTTCCGGCTGGACGACGTGACGATCACCTTCAACCTGGACACGGACTACGACGTCCTGCGCACCCAGCTCACCCAGAACGTGGTTGCTGTCGTCGAGGGCAGCGACCCGCGGCTGAAGGACACGTACGTGGCCATGGGCGCTCACTACGATCACGTGGGCTATGCCGAATCCGAGCTGGACAAGGACGACAAGCGTCCGCAGGCCCCCGGCCGTGTGACGGCCGGGGAAGAAAAGGACCGCATCTGGAACGGCGCGGATGACGACGGATCGGGGACGGTGGCGCTGATGGCGTTGGCGCGTGCCTTCGCGCAGGGCCAACGGCCCAAGCGGTCACTGCTGTTCGTGTGGCACGCCGGGGAGGAGCGTGGCCTTCTGGGTTCGCGGTACTTCGCTGACTACCCGACCGTGCCGATGGACCGCATCGTCGCGCAGCTCAACATCGACATGATCGGCAGGAACCGGGACAACCAGACGAGCGAATCGAACACGGTGTACCTGGTTGGATCCGACCGCATCAGCAGCGAGCTGCACCAGATCAACCTCGAGGCGAATCGAGCCCTCGATCGGCCGCTGACGCTCGACTACGAATTCAACGATCCTGCGGATGCCGAGCAGCTGTATTTCCGGAGCGACCACTACAGCTACGCGGCGAAGGGGATTCCGGTGATCTTCTTCACCACCGGGCTCCACCCCGACTACCACGCCAACACGGACGAGGTGTCGCGGATCGAGTTCCCGAAGCTGACCCGGGTGACGCAGCTGGTCTACGAGACGGCGTGGCGGCTGGCGAACCTCGATCATCCGCCGGTGCGCGACTTCAAGGGGCCGCGCGCCGGGAGAGGCACACGCGAGTGACACGTCCGCTGCTCGTCATCTTCCTCACGATCTTCGTCAACCTCGTCGGCTTCGGCATCATCATCCCGCTGCTGCCGTTCTACGCCGAGACGTTCGGCGCCTCGCCGCTGACCATCGGGCTGCTGTTCGCCGTGTTCTCGGCCTGTCAGCTGATTGCGGCTCCCGCGCTCGGGGACATGTCGGATCGGTACGGCCGACGGCCGGTGCTCATCTTCAGCCTGCTCGGGACTGTCGTGAGCTTCGTGCTGATGGCCATGGCGCACTCGATCGCCATGCTGTTCGTCGCGCGGATCATCGACGGGCTCTCCGGCGGCAACATCTCCACCGCACGCGCGTACGTTGCGGACGTGACGGAGCCGAAGGACCGCGCCCGCGCGTACGGGTTGATCGGCGCGGCATTCGGGCTCGGCTTCATCATGGGCCCGGCCCTCAGCGGCATCCTCGCGAAGTACAGCTATACGGCCCCGGTGTGGGCCGCAGCGGCCGTCACGCTCGTGGCGACCGCGATGGCGTGGCTCTGGCTGCCAGAGACGGTCCACCGCGCGGCGGCGGGGACCGGCATGCCGTTCCGGAACCTCGCCGAGATGATGCAGCGCCCAGGCCTGCGGCGCATGCTCTGGATCGACTTCATCTACTGGTTCGCCTTCGCGATTTTCCAGACGACCTTCGCCCTGTTCGTCGCGCACCGGTTCGGCTTCGACGTGTCGCAGACCGGCTACTTCTTCGCCGCGTTCGGCGTCCTCGGCGCAGTCGTGCAGGGGGGCTTCATCAGGCCGATCGTCCACAGGCTCGGCGACAAGCCGACCTTCATCCTCGGGCTCGTGTGTGCAGGGGTCGGGCTCGTCGGCGCGACGTTCGCGCAGACCGTCTGGGGCTTCACGATTGCCTTGGTGCCGCTCGCGCTCGGCATCGGGTTCGGCCACCCGACGGTGTCGGCGCTGGTCAGCCGCGCCGGGCGTGGCGACGAGCAGGGGCGCGTGCAGGGCGCCGCAGGCGCCATGGAAAGCCTCGGTCGTGCGATGGGGCCGGTGTGGGGGAACGCCGCGCTCGCCCGGTACGGCGACGGCATGCCGTACCTCTCGGCCGCCGTGTGCCTCGCGCTCACGCTGATCCTGAGCGTCACCTATCAGGTGACCGACTCGGAGTCGGCGCTCGCTGGCTGACGAGCGCCGCTGCGCAGCTTCGTCTCAACTCGATGCGTCCGCCTGCCTGTCAGGCTGCCGATTCCGAGTCGCGCCCCAACCCGGGAAAGCGCCACCGCACCGCGAACATCCGCTCCCGTCGCTGTTCCGCCTCGAGGATCTTCCCGCGCGCGGAGAGCAGGTCGCGCAGCGCGATCATGCCCACGAAGGTGCCGTCTCCGCGTGAGACGACCGGTACGCGCGTCACCGCCGACTCCGCCATCCGATAAGCGACGATCCGCAGCGGCTCGTCGGCGTAGGCGATCACCGTACGCGGCAGCGCGATCTCGCCGAGCGTGGTCGGAGCCTCGTCCCGCTCCAGCCAGTCCCGCAACTGACGACGGGTCACGACGCCAAGTAACCCACCGCCGTCGTCCACGATCGGGAAGAGCCGCTGCTCGTGCTGCGCAGTGGTGTCGTGCCGCAGCACCGCGGACACCGACGCCTTCGTTGCCGACGCGGGCAGGGCGGCAACCGACGAGCGCGCCACCTCCCTCGCGAAGATGATCTCGAGCGGATCCACCGCGTACTCGCGGCTCAGATGGAAGCCGCGGCGGCTGACTTTCTCGGTGAGGATCGAGCGTCGCAACGTGAGCACCGTGAATGCGTGCGCGGTGGACGCCGCCAGCAGCAGCGGTAGCAGGACGTTCACGTCGTGGGTGAGTTCGAGCGCGAAGACCACGGCGGTGAGCGGCGCGCGCATCGTGCCGCCGAGCATCGCGGCCATGCCGATCAGCGGCCAGAACCCGGCGTCCACCTGTGGGAAGGCGTGGGACTCGAGGGCGCCGAGGGCAGCACCCATCATGAGCAGCGGGGCGAGCACGCCGCCTGATGTGCCGGACCCGAGCGAGAACGCCCAGATGGCGCTCTTCACCAGGAGCACACCGGCGATGAGCGTCATCGAGGCGTCACCCTGCAACAGGTCGCCGATGACGTCGTACCCGACGCCCAGGGCGCGCGGGAACACGAGGCCGCCGAGGCCGATGCCGAGCCCCCCGATCGCCGGCCACCACATCCAGTGGATCGGCAGGTGCGCGAAGAGGTCTTCCGCGGCGTAGACCGCCTGGGTGAGGAGCGCTGACGCGACCCCTGCCAGCAGGCCGGCGACGGCGCAGGCGATGAGCGCGACGATGCCGATGACCGCCGCATGTGGATGCACCGGGAACACCGGGCCCGCGCCGAGCAGGTATCGCCGGGCTGCGCCAGCGGTCACGCTCGCAAGCGCGACCGGCACGACGCTACGTGGCTTCCACTCGAAGAGGAGCAGTTCGACCGCGAGCACCACCGACGCCACTGGCGCGGCGAAGGTGGCGGACATGCCTGCGGCCGCGCCGGATACCAGCAGCGTCTTCCGCTCCGCGCTCGTCAGCCTGAAGAACTGCGCGATGAGCGAGCCCAGTGCGCCACCGGTCATGATGATCGGGCCTTCCGCGCCGAACGGTCCGCCAGACCCGATGGAGATGGCGGCGGAGAGCGGCTTGAGCACGGCCACCTTCGGTTCGACCCGTGACCCGTTGATCAAGATGGCCTCGATCGCCTCGGGGATGCCGTGGCCGCGGATCCGCTCGGACCCGAAGCGCGCCATCGCCCCGATGATCAGCGCCCCGGCCACCGGCACCATCACCACGAACGGCCCGAGGTGGTGGCCCGCAGGGGATGCGGGCGCCAGCGCGAACCGCTGGTAGAAGAACAAGTTTGTAAACAAACTAATAAGGGCGAGCAGCGCGGCAGCGACGACCGACGCGCAGGCGCCGATGGCGATCGCCAGCGCCGAGATGCCGACCAGCCGCGGTGTGGCGGTGAAGTCGCCGAGATGGTCGAGCGTGTCGCGAACTGGTGCGGTGCGTGAAGGCATGAACGTCGGACCTGAAGGGGACCGCACCAGCGGCGCGGTGTCTCGTAAGGACATGCAAGGACGCGTCCCTGCACGGCCCGGGACGCGCGGAACGTTCGCCTGCGGCAGGCGCCCTGAGGGAGCCTAGCGGCTGCGCAGGCGCTGCGCGACGAGGCCGCGCAGGTCGGCTTCGGAGGTGGCGTTGGTCACCTCGAGGCCACTCTCGATGACGGCATCCACGAGCGCGCGGATGATTTCTGCGCGGGACAGGGGCTTGCCCTTCCATCGCCGCTTGCCGGTGCCGAAGGCGTCGAGACGAGCCACCTGTCGGTCGAACAGCACCACTGATACCTTGGACCAGGATTCCTGGTGAACCGGTGGACGGCCGCGCGGTCGCCTGACTGATGGCGTGGCTGGTTGTGAACGCTTCATGCGCCGACTGCTCCCCCGGAGTATATCGGCCACGTTGTTGGCCACACAAACACAGCTGTGGCATCCGCACGACGCACAGGTCATGATCCCGTAGGCGTGCACGCGTGACGAACGACGATCGCGCGCGTGTGCACGGCGGCAGAGAGCGGATGACTGATCGCTGGACAGTGGAGGAGGCCGAGGCAGGCCTGCGGCTCGACAAGTTTCTTGCGGCAGCAGGGCGGCTGGCCTCGCGTGGACGCGCGACCGATGCGCTCGCGCGCGGCAAGGTGTTCGTGGACGACGTGGAGGTCGGTCCCGCTGATGGCGCGCGGCGGCTCGAACCGGGTACGCGCGTCAGGCTCTGGATGGATCGTCCGGGCAGTTCACGCCGTGTGGCGCAGCGTCCGCCGAAAGCCGGCGAACTCCCGATCGTGTACGAAGACGATGTGCTGGTGGTCGTCAACAAGCCCGCCGGGTTGCTGACCGTACCGCTGCCGCGTCGGGATGAGGCGCCGTCGGTGGAGGAGGCGCTCGCCGACCATCTCAGGTCGAAGGGGCGCCGACGTCCACTCGTGGTACACCGGATCGATCGGGACACCTCCGGCCTCGTGATGTTCGCGACGCGGGCCGATGCGCAGGCGCGGCTCAAGGACCAGTTCCGTCGTCACACGGCCCAGCGCATCTACCTCGCCCTGGTGTACGGAGTCCCACGCCCGGCCCGTGGCACCTGGCGAGACCACCTCGTCTGGGACCAGGAGGCGCTGGTCCAGAAGGAGACGCATCCCAGCGACCCACGGGCGAGCAGTGCCTCGTGCGACTACGACGTGCTGGAGACCTTCGGGGAACGCGCGGCGCTGATCCAGGTCAGCCTGGTCACCGGTCGGCGTAACCAGATCCGGCTCCAGGCTCGACTGCGCGGACATACCCTGATCGGGGAGCAGCGGTACGTCTTCGGCCCGCAAAGCCTCCGCACGATTGAGTTTCCGCGGCAGGCCCTGCACGCCTGGCGACTCGGCGTCGACCATCCCGTGACCGGGCGGCCGCTCCGGTTCGAGGCGCCGTTGCCCCCTGATATGGCAGAGCTTATAGCCGAGCTCAGCAGCTGATTATCGCGGCCCGATCACTTTTGGGGATCCTCCCAAGCCCTGAAGCGGTCTAAGATGTGGGGGGAGTAAGCTATGGCAAAACGTCCATCGGCCAGCGGGATTGTGTGCCCCCGTTGTGGGGTTCCCAGCGCAAAGGTCATCGGGCGCTCGGAATCGCTGCCGGTCATCTATCTGCGTTGCGACGATTGCGGCCGAACCTCGATCTCGCCCGAGTAGCGTCGTTACACAATTCGGGGGGCACGGACGGACCTGTAATCCGGCCCCCGAAGCGTTCCTCTCGATTCGCCCCCGTTTCCCCCGCTTAATCCTTCACCCGCTTAGGTTTCCGCGACCGCGACCAGTACGGCACTGATTGCGCATCATCCCGTGTGCCTGCCCAGGGTTCGGGATCGCAGTCATGGAAGCTGCCCGTCAATCTGCCGATTGTTCACGCATGGTGTTCGAGGACGGTCTCGGGCAACGTGTGCCGACCGCCGACGCGGACCGCTACGTCCTGCGCGTCCGCGTCGCGCTGAGCGCGGTCACCTCGTTCGACTTCGCCGTGGGCGAGCGGCTGGAGCGTCTCGCGGCGTTCCGTCATCCGAACGTCGCACGGGCGGCGACCGTGCGACGCGATGCGGACGCGGAGCTGCTGGTGCAAGTCGAGGCGCCAACGGGCTATCGCCTGAGCGAGTTGCTGTGCGGTGCCCAGGCCCGTCAGGTGCCGGTCGGCATTACCGCGGCGCTGTGCGGGGTGCGCCAGCTGGTGCCAGCCGTGGCGGCCCTGCAGGAACTCGGGACCGATGTGGCGCACGGAGCGGTCACCCCCGAACGGCTGATCGTCACGCCAGATGCGCGCGTCATCCTCACCGATCACGTGTTCGGGTCGGCGCTGGACCTGCTGCGCTACTCGCGTGAGCGCTACTGGAGCGAGCTCCGGATCCCGGTGCCGCAACCTGCCGCCAACCGGATCGACCAGCGCGCGGACGTCCTGCAGATCGGACTCGTGGCGCTCGCGCTGATCATCGGTCGTCCTGTCCGGCTCGAGGAGTTCCCGACGCGGATCCCCGATCTGCTCGCGTCGACCGTGGCCATTTCGCCGGACGGCGGCTACGAGCCGCTGCCGGCTGGCGTGCGCGGCTGGCTCGCGCGCGCGCTGCAGATCGGCCCCGAGCCTCCGTTCGGGACGGCCGCCGAGGCGCGCGAGGTGCTCGATCGCGTGCTCGGCACGGGCGAACTGCTCGCTCAGCCTCAGGCGCTTGCGGCCTTTCTCCGGCGGTACGAGGCGAGCGACCCGGTGCGCACGGACGTTCCGGCCTCCGACCTGCCTGGGGTCCGCGGCGCAATGCCCGGGGCTCATGCGCTTCCGCTGCAACTCGGCGCCGGCCGCACGTCGTCTGCGGCGCCAGGTGGAGACGGGCTGCTGGCGATTGCGGCGCCCGTGGCGGCGCACCGCGCGGTGACGCCAGGCCGCGTGCGGTCCCACAGTGCCCGGCGAACGCCTCCCGCACAGCCCTTGCGCGAGGCTCGTGTCGCTGACGCGCCGTGGACGCCTCCTGCCGGCCAGGCGGTCGAGCACAGGCGGTGGTGGTGGAACTGGCGTCTCGCCAGCGCGTTCGTGCTGCTGGCGGGGATCGTTGGCGCCAGCGGGTCGCTCGGTGCCGCGAGGCAACTCCTGCAGCTCGTGGACACCGCGCGCGGCACGCTCGAGCTCACAAGCATTCCTGCCGGGGCGGAGGTGATTGTCGACGGCCAGCCGCAGGGGACGACACCCGTCGTCCTTTCCCTCGCCGCCGGTTCACACGACATTCAGCTGCGCGCAGGCAAGCTACGCCGGAATCTCGGGCTGATCATCGCGAAAGGCGAGACGGTGAGGCAGCAGGTCAAGCTCGCGAAACCGACGTCGCGTGCGGCACGCCCGGTCGCCGCCCGCACCACGCTGCCGCGCGACACCGCCACGGCCGTCCCGACGACGGGCGAGGCGCGCGCGTCGTCGGTGGATCCGCGCCCCTCGGGAACTGACACGCCTCCGACGGGGGAGCCGGGCGGCATGACGCACTGACAGGATCGGGACTCGGGGCTCGGGGCTCGGGACTCGGGGCTCGGGGCTCGGGACTCGAGGTTGGAGGTTGGAGGTTGGAGGTTGGCGCGGTGAGGGTCCTCGGAGCGCCGCGGCCAGAGCGCTCTTGGGTTTCAGCGTTTGTGCGTCTCAGCGTTCGTGCGTTTCAGCGTTCGTGCGTTTTAGCGTTTAGCGTTTTAGCGTTTCAGCGTTTTCAACGTTCCTGCCCCACCCGCCCTACCCGCCCAAGAGGCCCTGAACGATCCTTCAGCGCGGCTGGGGCGCCGTTCCCTTCTTCTGTCGTGCCTCGCGGTCGGCGCGCAGGAGGTCGACGACCTCCGTGTGATTCCCCATCGCGGCGAACAGCCAGGCGGACTGGTTGTTCTTGTTCTGCAGCTCCATGTCCGCGCCTTTGGCAAGGAGCAGCGATACCATCTCGGTGAACCCTTCGCCGGCGGCCCGCATCAGCGCCGTCATCCCCTCGTCATTGGCCTTGTTGACGTTCAGGCCCTTCGAGAGGAGCAGGTTCACCGCAGGTGCGCAGTTCGCGCCGGCGGCGAGAATCAGCAGGTGGTCGCCCCCGAGTTCCGCGTCGAGGCTCGCGCCTGACGAGAGCAGGGAAGTGGCCAGCGGCACGCGGCATCCCCGGACGGCAAAGGCGAGCGCCATGTCGGATCCGTTCCGCACGCCGGCCTTCTGCAGCATCGACACGATGTCGTCCTGCCCGGTTGACGCGGCGTACACCAGCGCGTTCATGCCGTTGTTGTCTTCGAGCTGCGGATCGGCCTTGCGATCGAGCAGCAGGCGTGTGACTGCGGGATTCCCGCCGAGCGCCGAGGCCATGAGCGCGGTCCTGCCCGCACGATCGCGCATGGCGGTGTCAGCACCTCCCGCGAGTAGCGCCTCGACCGCCTGGGCGTGCCCGCCGTACGCGGCGGCGATCAGCGCGGTTGCGCCATCACGGTTCACCGCATTCACGTCCGCGCGGCCGCCGAGCAGCACGCGGATCGCGCCGGCACGATTGGAAGCGGCTGCCGCCATCAGCGGCGTGATCCCATCCTTGTCGCTGACGTTTACCTGCGCGCCAGCCGCGAGCAGGGCTTCCACCGCAGCGACGTGCCCCTCGTGCGCGGCAACGGCGAGTGCGCTCTCGCCGTCCTGATCGGCCGCGACGCTCGCGCCCGCACCGGCAAGCGCGCGGATCACGTCGGCTCGTCCGTACAGGGCGGCGATGCCGAGCGCGGTCATCCGTGAATCGCCCGGCGCGTCGAGCGCATCGTGTGCGGCAATGGCCGCGTTCACCTGTGTCAGGTCGCCGTTCATCGCCGCCTGCTGGAGACGCACCACCGACTCGGGCGCGCGCGGTGTCGCGTCGGCTTCGGGTTGCGCGGCGCCACAGCGCGCCACAATCAGGACGACGGCAACGGCCGCGAACACGCTTCGTGACGGAATAATCTGCAACACGCGAAAAGTATAGCCAATGGCTGTTGCGGGAGGGTCAGTGCTATGGCACAATCCCCCGCATCAGCGCCCCTAATCCTGCGAACAGCATCACGTCAGTGATCGGGCGCGAGGGACCTGACGGTCTCGCCTGAGCGTTCAGCTCAGCGGGGAACAGGGCCTCTTGAAACTCGCAGCACCAGAGTCAAGCAAGGGAGAAGCGGGAACCATGCACCGCGTGTCGTCACTCATCTTCGGCCTCGGTCTCGCCCTCGTGGCGGCGACCTCGCTCAGCGCACAGAACCCCGGCGGCAGCGCCGAGGGGAAGGCGATGAAGAATCCGGTCGCGGCCAACGCCGAGTCGATCTCGGCCGGCCAGGCGCTCTACGCGAAGAACTGCCGGTTCTGTCACGGTCCCGATGCCAAGGGCAACGGTCCGATGGCCCCGAAGGATTCACATCCGTCAGACCTCACGGATGCCAAATGGGACCGCGGGTCAACGGACGGCGAAATCTTCATGGTCATCAGGGATGGCGCCGGCCCCGAGATGAAGATGAAAGGCTACAAGGGGCGCATGACGGACACGGACATCTGGAACGTCGTCAACTACCTTCGCAGCCTGGGGCCGAAGAAGAAGTAAGACGGCTCACTTCCAACTGCACCGGCATCCACGATGCGCTACGTAACGGTCCTCTCCTGTATCGTTCTCAGTATCGCGGGTGCCGGGTGCAGCTGGCTCGACGACCGGCCCGCCCCCTACACGTCCGCTCCCTTCACCGCCCAGGCGCATTCAGGTTCCCCGCGGCTCACCACCGCGCGTGACACGCTGGGCGCTGCCGTCAACGACTTCTTCTGGGTGAAGTCGACCCCGAAGCAGCCGATCGAGTTCCCGCACAACACACACGTCGAGAAGGGGCTCGCCTGCACCGAGTACTGCCATGAGGCAGTCACGAAGGGACCGCAGGCCGGCCTGCCCAGCGTCAACACCTGCCTCATCTGCCACGCCGCGATCGCCACCGATCGCCCGCGCATCCAGCAGATCACGCAGATGTCCGAGAAGGGCATCGACCTGAGCTGGCAGCGCGTCTACGGCTTCGCGCCGGCCGCGCATGTCAGGTTCAATCACGCTCCACACATCCGCGCCAACGTCGAGTGCGCGACGTGCCACGGCGACATCGCCCACCAGACGGTGGCCCAGCGCAATGTCGACCACAACATGGGTTTCTGCGTGACCTGTCATCGGGAGAAGCACGCCCCGAATGACTGCCTGACCTGCCACTACTGATGGACCGCCGAACCTTCATCAAGCTCACCGCGATCACCGGGACCTCCGCGACGCTCGCGTCGTGCGGCGTGCCCGAACACCAGATCATCCGGTTCGTCCCCGACGAGGAACTCGTTCCGGGCGTGGCCGAGTGGAAACCGAGCGTGTGCCCGCTGTGCAGCGCCGGCTGTGGCCTGAACGTCCGCGTGATGATGGCCGACGTCGACGTGACGAAGGACGGCCAGTCCGGGGTCGTTCGCAAGGGGGTCGCCAAGAAGCTCGAGGGCTTCCCGACGCACCCCATCAGCCAGGGCGGCCTCTGCGCCCGCGGGCAGGCTGCGATCCAGATCACCTATCACCCCGACCGCATCGTCCAGCCGCTGAAGCGGACCGGCGGCCGCACGAGCGGCACGTTCGAGCCGATCACGTGGGACCAGGCGATTGGCGAGGTGGTCGGCAAACTCGATGCGCTCGCTGGTGCCGACAACACGAAGGCGCTGGCCATCCTGACCGGCGGCCGTCGGAGCCACCGCCGCCTGCTGTTCGACCAGTTTGCTGCGCGCTTCGGTGCGCCGGCCCCGATCGTGTACGAGCTGTTCTCCGACGACCTGCTCCGTCGTGCGAACCAGCTCAGTTTCGGCGCCGCGCAGCTGCCGACGTTCGATCTCGCGAACGCGAATTACGTGCTCGCCTTCGGCGCCGACTTCCTCGGCACCTGGAATGCGCCGGTCGCGCAGGCGGCGGCGTTCGGGCAGATGCGACGTGGGCGCGTCGGCGTGAGGGGCGCACTCGTGCAGGTGGAAGCGCGCATGACGCCGACCGGGGCCACCGCCGACGAATGGGTCGCCGCGAAGCCCGGCACCGAAGGCGTGCTCGCGCTCGGGCTCGCGCACGTGATCATGCGCGACAAGCTGCACCCGACCGACAGCGGCCGCGCGGGCGCGCTCATCGACGGCTGGTCCGCGGGCCTGCCTGATTACAACCCGGATCGCGTGGCCTCCATCACAGGTGTCGCGGCCAGGCGGGTCGAACGCCTCGCACACGACTTCGCGCAACGTGAACCGTCGGTCGCCATCGTCGGCGGCGTGCCGCTCGCGCACACCAACGGCCTCTTCACCGCACTCGCGGTGAACGCGCTGAATGAACTGGTCGGGGCCGTGAGCCGGAAAGGCGGTCTCTCGTTCACGCCGCAACTGGTCCACGCGCCGGCCGCAGCCCGTTCATCGCTCGCGCAGTTTGCCGCGGGTGTCGTGCCCCAGGTCCTCGTCGTCGACGATGTGAACCCGGTGTTCGGGGCGCCGCGTGCGATGAAGGTGCGCGAGGCACTGGTGAAAGTGCCGTTCATCGTGGCGTTCGGGCACGTCGTGGACGAGACGAACGTGCTGGCCGACCTCATCCTGCCGGACCACACGTTCCTCGAGTCGTGGGTCGATGCGTTGCCCGAGTCCGGATCCGCGCAGGCCGTCGTCAGCGTGGCGGCACCGGCCATGAAGCCGCTGTTCGACACGCGCGCGACAGGCGATGTGCTGCTGCAGGTCGCCTCGAAGCTGCAGAAGCCGATCGACCTCGGCGCCACGACCTACGACGCCTACGTGAAGGCGGCGCTTGCGCCGCTCGGCGACGAGGCGTGGAGCACCGCGCAGAAGCAGGCCGGCTGGTGGGGAGACCTGCCGAAGGGGGCTGCGGCCCCGTCGACCGGCGCCGACGCGAAGCCGTCGCCCGTCACGTTCGTCGACCCGTCGTTCAACGGAGAGGCGGGCGAGTACCCGCTCCAGTTCCTTCCGTATCCGTCCGCGGCGTTCTACGACGGCTCGCTGGCGCACCTGCCGTGGCTGCAGGAACTGCCAGACCCGATGACCTCTGCGATGTGGAGCAGCTGGGTCGAGCTGAACCCGAAGACGGCGGAGCGCCTTGGCATCGGCCTCGGCGATGTCGTCGAGGTCACCTCGATGAATGGTGCCGTGAAGGCGCCCGCCTTCCTGAACCCGGCGCTCTCTCCCGACATCGTCGCGATGCCGGTGGGGCAGGGCCACACGAACTTCACGCGCTACGCATCCGGCCGCGGTGTGAACCCGATCGACATCCTCGCGCCGGTGACGCACGAGGACACCGGCACGCTGGCGTGGGCGGCGACGCGCGTGAAGGTCGCCCGTGTGAGCGAGCCGGACGGCAGGCTGATCATGTTCTCGGCACGCGGCGAGCTGCGCGAGAACCCGCACGAAGGGGAGACCAGGTAATGGCCCATCGATGGGGGATGGCGGTCGACCTCGACCGCTGTACCGGCTGCGAAGCGTGCGTCACAGCCTGCCGCGCGGAGAACAACATCCCGACGGTCGGCGACCTGCAGGCCTCTCGCGGACGTGCGATCCACTGGATCCGCGTCGAGCGGTACTTCGAGGGCGAGTTCCCGGACGTCAAGGTCAACTACCGGCCGGTGATGTGCCAGCAGTGCGACGCGGCCCCGTGCGAGCCGGTCTGCCCGACCTACGCGAGCCACCACAACGACGAAGGGCTGAACGCGCAGGTCTACAACCGCTGCATCGGCACGCGGTACTGCGCCAACGCCTGCCCCTACAACGTCCGCTTCTTCGACTTCTTCAACCCCGTGTGGGAGAAGCCGATGCACCTCCAGCTCAATCCCGACGTCTCGCTCCGTGAAGTCGGCGTGATGGAGAAGTGCACGTTCTGCGTCCAGCGGATCGCCGCGGGCAAGGATGCCGCCGCCGCCGACAAGCGCGAGGTCAAGGACGGCGACATCAAGCCGGCGTGCGTGCAGGGCTGCCCCTCGAAGGCGCTCGTGTTCGGCGACCTGAACGACCCGGAGAGCGAGGTTTCCCGCCTCGCCGAGTCGCCGCGCGGAACGAAGCTGCTCGAAGATCTCGGCACCGCGCCGAAAGTCACCTACCTCCAGGGTGTGGAGCACGCATGAGCACGTCAGGGGATCGTCTCGCCGCCGACCTGTTGCGTCCGCTCAACCGCACGGGCGCGCTCTGGTACGTGTTCGTCGCCTTCCTCGGGACGATCGTCGCCTGTGGCCTCTTCGCCTGGTTCTTCCAGATGTGGCGCGGCTTCGGCCTCACCGGCATCCGATGGCCGGTCTACTGGGGCTTCCTCATCACCGACTTCGTCTTCTGGATCGGCATCAGCCACGCGGGCACGCTCATCTCCGCGATCCTGCGCCTCGTGAACGCTGGCTGGCGTCGTCCGGTCACGCGCTGCGCCGAGGTGATCACCGCCTTCGCCTTGATGATCGGCGGTCTCTTCCCGATCATCCATCTTGGCAAGCCGTGGCTGTTCTTCTGGCTCATGCCGTATCCGAACCAGCGGCTGATCTGGCCGAACTTCCGCTCGCCGCTGGTCTGGGACTTCTTCGCCATCTCCACGTATCTGACCGGCAGCCTGCTCTTCCTCTTCCTGCCGATGATTCCCGACTTCGCGCTCGTGCGCGACCGCACGACCGGGGTGAAGAGGACGATCTACGGCGCGCTGGCGCTCGGCTGGCGCGGCACCACGCACCAGTGGCACCGGCTCGAAACGGCGATGCAGATCATGGCCATCGCCATCATCCCGGTGGCCGTCTCGGTCCACACGATCGTGTCGTTCGACTTCTCGATGGCGCCCGTGCCGATGTGGCACTCGACGATCTTCGGGCCGTACTTCGTCGCGGGGGCCATCTTCAGCGGCATCGCCGGCCTGATCATCGCCATGGCGACCCTGCGGAAGGTGCTCCACCTGCAGGATTACCTGCAGGACATCCACTTCGAAAACCTTGGCAAGCTCCTGCTGACCATGAGCCTGCTCTGGGGCTACTTCACGTTCAACGAGCGGCTCACCACCTGGTACGGCAACGGCACCGCCGAGATCAACACCTTCAGGGTCACGCAGAGCGGCACGTTCTCCCCGTTGTTCTGGACCATGGTGCTCGTCAACTTCGTGCTGCCGGTCATCATCCTGAGCATCCGCCGGCTGCGCACCGTGACGGGATGCGTGATCGCGTCGATTGGCGTGGTGATCGGCATGTGGCTCGAACGGTACCTGATCGTCGTGCCGTCCCTGGCGCATAAGTACCTGCCGTACAGCTGGGGCACCTACAGCCCGCGGCCGACCGAAATCGTCATCACCGCGGCCACGTTCGCGGCGATGACGCTGCTCTACACGCTGTTCGCCAAGTTCGTCCCAATTATCTCGATCTGGGAAATGCGTGCGGGTGAACGTCCTGAAGAGGACCTGGCTGCCGTCAGCGAGCAGCGCCTTGGGGAGAGCCACGCATGAAGTCGGTGTACGCGCTTTACTCGAACGGGGACGCCGCACAGCGCGCCGTGAACAGCCTGCGCTCCGCCGGCTACGCGGACCACGACATCACGGTCATCAGCGCCGCACCGATGGAGGAATACGAGTTCAGCCACATCGGGCACCACAGCTTCCAGTGGTACATCGCGTGCGGGGGCGCCCTGCTGGGCCTGCTCTTCAGCACCTGGCTCACCACCTTCGCCGAGAAGGACTGGCCGATCGACGTCGGCAACATGCCGATCGTCGCGTGGTATCCCAACCTGATCGTGATCTTCGAGATGACGATGCTGGGGGCGATCCTGTCGACGGTGGTCACGCTCATCATCACCGCCGGGCTCGGACGTCGCGTCCCGAAGCTCTACGACCCGGAAGTGACCAACGGCAAGATTCTCGTTGGCATCGCCCAACCGAAGGACACCTCCGGCGCGGATGTCGAACGCGCCCTCCTCGCGGCACCAGGCGCTCAGGTCCGGACCGTCTAGGTCCGGCAAGGCCGACTCGAACAGGTCCCGCTTCCCGCCGTTCTGCCGTAGACTCTCGTGCTGCGGGGACGAGATCCCCAACAGACGGGAGTATCCATGCACGTCCGATCGCTGTCCGTGTCAGCCACCGTGGCGATGTGGCTCTGTGCTGCTGTCGCGGCACATGCCCAGGCGCCCGACGGCAGTGCCGTGTTCCGCGCGAACTGCGCCACCTGCCATGACGGTGGGGCGTCGTCTCGTGCGCCGGCGCCGGAGCAACTGCGCGATCGCACACCCGAGTCGATCATTGCGGCGCTGACCGGCGGTGCCATGCGGTATCAGGGCCTGTCCCTGACCGGCGCGGAGCGACGCGCGGTCGCGGAGTACCTGACCGGCAAGAGCGTAGGGGCCGACGTGCAGGTGGACCCGAAGGCTGGACGCTGCACCAGCGCCGCGCCGTTCGTTGGCGTGTCCGGCGGCCCGGCGTGGAACGGCTGGAGCATCGACGCCGAGAACACCCACTTCGCGCCCGCGAAGGTGGGCGGGCTGACGGCTGACCAACTCCCGAAGCTGACGTTGAAGTGGGCGCTGGGCCTCCCCGAGGCGACGTCCGCGTGGGCACAGCCGACCGTCGTGGGTGGCCGCGTGTTCGTGGGCTCGCAGAACGGCACCGTCTTCTCGCTCGACGCGAAGAGCGGCTGCGTCGCGTGGACCTACGTCGCGAAGGGCGGTGTCCGTGGTTCGGTGAATGTCGGCCCGCGGCCCGGGGCTCCCGGCACGTTCAACGCCTACTTCTCGGACCAGAAGGGCTACGCGTACGCCGTCGACGCGAGCACCGGCGCCGAGGTGTGGAGCGTGCAGGTGGACCCGCATCCGCTCATTCGCCTGACCGGCTCGCCGGCGCTCTATCGCGATCGGCTCTACGTACCCACGTCGTCGTACGAGGAGGTGGGGAAGAGCCCCACCTACAACTGCTGCACCTTCCGCGGGGCCATCGTCGCGCTCGACGTCGCGAATGGGAAGGTGGTCTGGCGGGCGTTCCCTATTCCGGAGGCGCCCGCACTGATGGGCAAGCGCCCGGACGGGGGCGAGTCGTGGGGCCCGTCCGGCGGCGCGATCTGGTCTGCGCCGACCATCGACGTGAAGCGCGGCCTCATCTACGCCGGCGTGGGCAACACCTATAGCGGGACGATCTCGCAGCCGGGCACCGATGCCATCGTGGCCTTCGACCTGAAGACCGGCGCCATGAAGTGGTCGCAGCAGCTGGCGCCGAACGATGTCTATGGGTGCCGGAGCGGCGAGCCCAACTGCGTGGGCGAGCAGGGGCCAGACTTCGACTTCGGCGCGTCGCCCGTGCTGGCGACGCTGCCGAACGGCAAGGACATCATCGTCTGCGGCCAGAAGTCCGGTGTGGCGTATGGGCTCGACCCCGACCACGGCGGCAAGGTCGTGTGGGAGTACCGCGCCGGCCAGGGCGGCGCGCTCGGCGGGATCGAGTGGGGCATCGCCACTGATGCGGAGCATGCCTATCTGCCGGTGGCCGATCAGAACCGGCCGAACCCCGGTGGTCTCCATGCCGTGAAGCTGGCAACCGGTGAGCGGGCCTGGTTCGCGCCGCCACCCGATCCGCTGCTCTGCGGGCAGAAGGGGCGTGGCTGCAACGCAGCGCAGTCTGCGGCGGTCACCGTCATCCCGGGTGCTGTGCTGTCCGGCTCCTTCGACGGCGGCATCCGTGCGTACTCGACGAAGGACGGCTCGGTCCTCTGGCAGTACGACACGAACCGCGAGTTCCTGACCGTCAACCGCGTGCGAGCACGCGGCGCGTCGCTCAACGGGCCTGCGCCGGTGGTCGTCGGCGGCATGCTGTACGTGAACTCGGGCGACTACCGCGCCCGGACCGGCAACGTCCTGCTGGCGTTCGGCGTCGAGTGACGCCGCGGGGGTGCAGCAGCGTGTAAGCCCAGCAGTCTCAGCGACTTTTTACGATTTGCCACGCCGGACCGACCGCCGAAATCCAGTACAATTTGGCGCCCGTCCGCTCGGACGGGGTTCCTGTCTGGAGGTCGACCTGGGTCTGTCCGAATGCGCGACGCTTACCCGTCGCGAACCTGCTGCTGCCCTGCCCGACGCCGTCGTCGGTACGTGGATGGCGCGTGCGCAGGGGCCCGGGACGATCTGCGAATTGTCATCATCTGTGTGGTCCCCGGTCCTGCATGAAGTCTGCTGTCCGCATGTGGAGGCGAGCGGGTCTGTCCCTGCTCGCCGTGCTCGTCCTCTGTTCGCCGGCGCTCGCCCAGCGCAGGCCTCCGCAGGGCTCGTCTTCCGCCCCGTCCTCAACTGAGGATCCGCCGCCGCCCGTTCCGCCGCAGGTGATCTCGCGCGGCGAGAACGGCCGCATGGTGATCCGTGCGACCCGCTTGTCGCAGCCGCTGCGCATCGACGGTCGGCTGGACGAGTCGGTGTACGCCGACGTGCCGCCGATCACCGACTTCATCCAGACCGTGCCGGCAGAGGGGAAGCCCTCGACCGAGCGGACGGAGGCCTGGGTGATGTTCGATGACAACTTCTTCTACGTGACGGGCCGCATGTACGAGGACGTGCCGCCGGAGGAGTGGACGGCGAACGAACTCCGGCGCGACACGAGCCAGCTGCGCCAGAACGACATGTTCGGCTTCCTCATCGACACGTTCCACGACCGCAGGAACGGCTTCAATTTCTACACGAACCCGCTCGGCGGCTTTGCCGACCAGATCGTCACGGACGAAGGCAACCCGAACGTCGATTGGAACCCGGTGTGGGAAGTGCGCACCGGCCGTTTCCCCGGTGGGTGGATCGCCGAGATGGCGATCCCGTTCAAGTCGATCCGCTACAACTCGGGCACGAACCAGACGTGGGGTATCCAGCTGCGCCGCTCGATCCGCCGCAAGAACGAGTGGACGCACCTGACCTTCATCCCCGCATCAACCGGCGGGTCCACCAGCATCTTCCGCGTGTCCCGGGCCGCGACCCTGATTGGGCTCGACCTGCCGGCCGCCAGCAAGAACATCGAGCTGAAGCCGTACGGCATCTCGAAGGTGTCGAGTGACGTGGGCAAGGGCATCTCGAACGATCTCGAGCCGAACGCCGGGCTCGACGCGAAGGTCGGCATCACCGCGAACCTCACGGCCGACATCACGGTCAACACCGACTTCGCCCAGGTGGAGGTCGACGAGCAGCAGGTGAACCTCACGCGGTTCAACCTCTCGTTCCCGGAGAAGCGCGATTTCTTCCTCGAGGGACGCGGTATCTTCGACTTCGGTCGTGGTGGTCCGACGAACAGCCTCGCGGGTGCGAGCGGCGCGAGCAACTCGCTCACCCCGAGCCTGTTCTACAGCCGCGCGATCGGCCTCAACGCCGGGCGCGTGATTCCGATCAGGGCCGGCGGACGCGTCACCGGCAAGGCGGGCAAATACAGCCTCGGCGTGGTGAACATCGAGACGGGGGAGGACTCGGTCTCGAGCACCCCGTCGACCAACTTCACCGTCACGCGCATCAAGCGCGACATCCTCCGCCGCAGCAGCATCGGCGCGATGGCGACCAACCGATCGAACTCCACGGTCGTTCCCGGCGCGTCGAACTTCGCGTACGGGGCCGACGCGTCGTTCTCGTTCTTCCAGAACCTGAGCATGGGCGGCTACTACTCGAAGTCCGAGACCGACGGCAAGGACACCGACAACCAGAGCTACCAGGGGCGGTTCGACTACGCGGCCGACCGGTACGGCCTGCAGCTGCAGTTCCTCGACGTCGGCCAGAACTACAACCCTGAGGTCGGCTTCGTGCGTCGCTACGGATTCGATCGCACGTACGCATCCGCCCGCTTCAGCCCCCGTCCCCGCAAGCGGTTCCGCGGCATCCGCCAGTTCACCTATCAGGCAAGCCTCGAGTACATCCAGAACGCGGCGGGGCAGCTCGAGACGCGCAACCAGACCGGCCGGTTCGCCCTCGAGCGGCAGAACAGCGACCTCTTCGTCGTCGAAGGCGGGACGAACTACGAACTGCTCGTGGCGCCGTTTGCGATTGCGCCCGGTGTCCGGATTCCGAAGGGCAGCTACCCGTTCAACGACGTGACGATGTCGTATCAGCTCGGGCAGCAGCGCCGGCTGAACGGAACCGTCTCCTACCAGACCGGGCAGTTCTACAACGGGACGATCAACGCCTACGGGTTTACGGCCGCGCGGTACGCGATCCTGAAACAGTGGTCGGTTGAACCGAGCATCCAGATCAACTCGGTGAAGCTGCCGGCGGGTGATTTCACGACCAAGCTGATTCGTGCCCGCACCGACTACGGGTTCAACCCGCGCATGTTCATCAGCGGCCTCGTCCAGTACTCCTCGACGGGCAACGTGTTCAGCAGCAACTTCCGCTTCCGCTGGGAGTACCGCCCCGGCAGCGAGCTGTTCGTCGTCTACACCGACGAACGCGATACGACGAAGCCTGGGTATCCCGATCTCAAGAACCGTGCGTTCGTGGTGAAGGTGAACCGGCTCTTCCGGTTCTGAGGCCGATGGCAAAGACGATGAGAGCTGTGTGGGCGGCCGTGGCAGCGGCCATGGCGATGAGTGCGGGCGCGGCGCAGGCGCAGGGACAGGTCCAGGCGACCGGCGCGGCGTCGGTCGGCGAACTGCCAATTCCTGTGGCCCCGAAGACGATCGTGCGCGAGAACGGCAAGGTGGTCGTGCGCGCGATCCGGCTGACCGAACCGCTGAAGGTCGATGGCCGCCTCGACGAGTCCGTGTACGAGCAGAACGAACCGGCCGATGGGTTCATCCAGACCGTGCCGGCGAATGGGCAGCCCGTGTCCGAGCGGACCGAGGCGTGGGTGATGTACGACGACAGGTACATCTACATTGCCGCGAAGCTGTACGACTCGGCCCCGCCAGAGAAGTGGGTGGCGAACGAGCTCCGGCGCGACACGAACCAGCTGCGTCAGAACGACATGTTCGGCGTGCTGCTCGACACGTTCCACGACCGCCGCAACGGCTACAACTTCTACACGAACCCGCTCGGGGGCTTTACCGACCAGCTCGTCACGGACGAAGGCAACCCGAACGCCGACTGGAACCCCGTGTGGGAAGTGCGGCCGGGCCGATTCGATGGCGGCTGGACCACGGAGATCGCGATCCCGTTCAAGTCGATCCGCTACATCGCCGGCAAGAACCAGGCGTGGGGCATCCAGATGCGACGGTCGATCCGCCGCAAGAACGAGTGGGCGCACCTGACCGCACTGCCGGCGGCCAACGGTGGACCGAACAGCGTGTTCCGCATCTCGCAGGCGGCGACGCTGGTCGGGCTCGACCTGCCGCAGCAGAGCGCGAACATCGACGTGAAGCCCTACGGCATCGTCACCTCGACGACCGACCGGCTGAAAAACCCGCAGGTCAACAACGACCTGACCGGCAGCTACGGCGGCGACATCAAGTACGGCATCACCGCGAACCTGACGGCGGACGTGACCATCAAGACCGACTTCGCGCAGGTCGAGGTCGACGAGCAGCAGCTGAACCTCACGCGCTTCAGCATCCAGTTCCCAGAGAAGCGCGACTTCTTCCTCGAGGGGCGCGGCATCTTCGACTTCGGCAAGGCGGGCGCGAACAGCGGCGGCGCCACACTCGGCTTCGGCAGCGGCGGCAACAGCAGCCCGTCGACCGGCTCGCCGACGTTCTTCTACAGCCGGCGCATCGGGCTCGAAGCCGGGCGGGCCATTCCGATCCGCGCTGGCGGGCGCCTGACCGGCCGTGTCGGGAAGTACACGATCGGCGCGCTGAACCTGGAGACAGGCGACGAGCCGGTTGCCGCGACGCCGGCCACGAACTTCACGGTGTTCCGCCTGAAGCGCGACCTGTTCCGCCGCAGCAGCATCGGGACGATGATCACGAACCGCGATCATTCGACGCTGGTGAAGGGCGCCTCCAACCTCGCGTACGGCGTGGACGGCCTGTTCTCGTTCTTCAACGACCTGAACATGGGCGGGTACGTCGCACGCTCCGACGTGGAGGGACGGAACACGAACAACACGAGCTATCAGGGACGGCTCGACTGGGCGCCCGATCGTTACGGTGTGCGCGTGGACTACCTGAAGGTCGGCCAGAACTACAGCCCAGAGGTCGGCTTCACGAACCGCAGCAACTTCCGGCGCTCGTTCGCGTCGGCCCGCTTCAGCCCGCGTCCGAAGCGGAGCAAGCGCGTGCGCAAGTACACGTCGGAAGGCACCTACGAGTACCTGGTGACCGACACGACCGGGCGCCTCGAATCGCGCGCGGCTGCCGGACGCTTCCTGATCGAGAAGCAGAGCAGCGACCTGATCAGCGTCGTCGCCACGAACCGCTACGAGTACCTCGCGCGGCCCTTCACGGTCGCCCAGGGCGTGACGATTCCGGTCGGCGGCTACACGTTCTCGGACCTCACGGCCACCTACGGGTTCGGCCAGCAGCGCCGGCTCTCGGGCAGCCTCGCCTATCAGGTGGGGCATTTCTACAACGGCGACATCAACGCCGTGAGCTTCAGCACGGGACGGTTCGCGATCCGCAAGAACTGGTCGCTCGAGCCCACCTTCACCGTCAACCACGTGTCGTTGCCTGCCGGCACGTTCACGAACGCGGTGATTGTGGCGCGCACGGACTACGGGTTCAATCCACGACGCTTCGTGAGCGCACTCGTGCAGTACTCGTCGGCGACGCACGTGTTCAGCTCGAACTTCCGCTTCCGCTGGGAGTATCAGCCCGGCAGCGAGCTGTTCGTCGTCTACACCGACGAGCGCGATACGACGAGGCCCGGGTACCCCGACCTGAGGAACCGTGCGTTCGTCGTGAAGGTGAACCGCCTGTTCCGCTTCTGAGGATCTGACAGGCCATGGGCGATGGGCGACAGGCCGCGCCCGCAGTCGTGACGGGCCTGCGGCCCATGCCGATTGCCATCAGTGCTTCTGTACCCTGAGGTCAATGTGCGACGCGCGTGTCTGACCACGATCCTCGCTGCGCTGGCTGCGACCGCGGCCGCCCAGCAGCCCCCTGACCCCGTTCCACCGGCGATCATCGCGAGAAACGAGGCCCGACAGGCGACCGTTCGGGCGGTGAAGCTCGACGAGCCGCTGCGCATCGACGGCCGTCTGGACGAGGCGATCTACTCGTCGATCACGCCGATCACGGACTTCATCCAGACGCTGCCTCGGAACGGCGAGGATCCGACCGAGAAGACCGAAGCGTGGGTGATGTTCGACGGCGAGCGGTTCTACGTCGCTGCCCGCTGCTGGGACTCGGCGCCGCCAGCGAAATGGGTCGCCAACGAGATGCGCCGCGATGCGAATCAGGTCCGGCAGAACGATCACTTCGGCTTCATGATCGACACGTTCCACGATCGGCGGAACGGGTACGTCTTCTACTCGAACCCGGTCGGCGGCCGCATCGATCTCACCGAAGCGGACGAGGGGAACTCGAACGCCGACTGGAACCCGGTCTGGGAAGTGCGCACCGGCCGCTTCGAGGGCGGCTGGACGATCGAGATGGCCGTGCCGTTCAAGTCGATCCGCTACATCTCCGGCGAAGGCCAGACGTGGGGCATCCAGATGCGCCGGGCGATCCGCCGGAAGAACGAGTGGGCGCACCTCACGCCGCTGCCGACCGTGATGGGGGGATCCCAGGGGTTCTTCAGGATCTCGGCCGCCGCGACGCTGGTCGGGCTCGACCTGCCGCCGGCCAGCCGGAACATCGAGTTGAAGCCCTACGGCATCGCACGCTCGACAACGGATCGCGTCGCGTCACCGCTCGTGAACAACAAGGGTGAAGGAGACTTCGGCGTCGACGCGAAGTACGGCATCACCGCCAACCTCACCGCCGACTTCACGTACAACACCGACTTCGCACAGGTCGAAGTGGACGAGCAGCAGGTGAACCTCACCCGTTTCTCGCTGCAGTTTCCTGAGAAGCGGGAGTTCTTCCTCGAGGGACGCGGCATCTTCAGCTTCGCGTCGTTCCCAACCACTGGTTCATCAGGCGGTGGGTCATCGACGAGCACCGTCCCGCTGCTGTTCTACAGCCGGCGCATCGGCCTGAACGGCGGGCGCGTAGTTCCGATCAACGTGGGCGGACGCGTGACCGGCAAGGTCGGCAAGTTCAGCCTCGGACTGCTGAACATCCAGACCGGCGAGGAGTCGGCCTCGAAGTCGCCGTCGACGAACTTCAGTGTTGTCCGCGTGAAGCGCGACGTCTTCCGGCGGAGCGCGATCGGCGCCATGGTCACGAACCGCTCGCAGTCCGCTGACGTGCCGGGGGCCGCGAACCAGGCGTACGGCCTGGACGGGGTGTTCAACTTCTTCGGCGACCTCACGATGGGCGGCTACTACGCGCGCACGGAGACCGACAACGTGAGCGGCGACGGCTCCAGCTACCAGGCGCGCGTCGAGTACGCGCCGGACAAGTACGGTGCGCAGTTCGAGCGGGTCAAGGTCGGCGACGCGTTCAACCCGGAGGTCGGCTTCCTGCGGCGACGCAACTTCGAGCGCACGTTCGGCGAAGTGCGCTACAGCCCGCGGCCCAAACGCATCAGAGGCATTCGCCAGGTCACGATGACGGCGGGCGTGGAGTACATCGAGGGCAGCACGTCGAAGCGCATGGAGTCGCGGCAGCAGACCGGGCGCATCAACGTGGAGCGGGAGAACAGCGACCAGTTCTCCTTCGAAGGCGGCACGAACTTCGAGTTCCTGCCGTCGCCGTTCAGGGTCGCACGCAACGTCACGATTCCGTCCGGCGGCTACGGGTTCAACGACTGGACGGCGCGCTACGCGTTCGGTCAGCAGCGGCGGATCTCAGGCACCGTGCAGTTCCAGAAGGGGCAGTTCTACAACGGGCACATCAACGCGCTCACTGTGAGCGGCGCGCGCGTGTCGGTGATGACCCGCCTCTCGGTCGAGCCGAGCGTCTCGGTGAATGCGGTCACGCTGCCGGCGGGCGACTTCACGACCACCGTGCTGCGCGCCAGGTCCGACTACGCGTTCTCGCCGTTGATGTTCGTAAGCGGCCTGGTGCAGTACAGCTCGAACGACCGGCTCTTCTCGACCAACCTGCGCTTCCGCTGGGAATACCTGCCGGGCAGCGAGCTCTTCGTCGTCTACACCGACGAGCGCGACACGATACCTGTTGGTTTCCCGACGCTGAAGAACCGCGCGCTGGTCGTGAAGGTGAATCGGCTGTTCAGGTTCTAAGGGCCATGGGCGCTGGTCGGTAGTCCGTGGGCAGGCTCTTGGCTCCGGACTTCTGGCTTCAGCGCGGTCGACTCCTGGCCCGGGGCCGCGGGACGAAAAGCGCCACCACGGAGAGCACGGAGCTCGACATGGAGCGCACTGGCTTCGCTTGTGGCTAACGCGCGCGACTACGACCGTAGCTGGCGGGAGGTGGAGCAGCAGAAGGACGAACTGCTCGATGAAGTGCAGCGTCGAATGCTCACCTATGTCGAACGTGCTGAGTTGTTCACGGTCCGCTTCGTCGTGAGCTGACTCCGGTAGACGCTGACGCTGCCGTCCGTCACATGTCGAATAAAGAACGATTCTTCGACGAGTTTCGCTGATATGTCGACCGCGTGGACATGACCGCCTCGGGGTTCGCTGCGGACCGACTCCGAGGCGCTGGACGGTCCCGATATCGTGCCGACGTGGAACGACATCGAGGTGCCAGATGCCTCTGCTGTGCTCGACGCCTGGGAGCTGTTCGACGCGCCGGCGAACACCAGCCGTCGCTGCCCGCACCGATCTACGACTACGTCGTGTACGAGTCGGAAGTGGAGCGCGAGTTCGCGCGCAGGCTGGATGCGCGTGCGCGAGACCAAGAGCACGCGCGACTTCCTGAAGCTGCGGAACAGCGAGGCCGACAAGGTCCGCTGCGGGGCGCGCCACTTCGAGGCGCTCGGCGTGCCGTTCGGCGTCGTCGTCAGCGCCGACGAAGTGTGAGCGCCAGGCATCCGCTCGAGGCTGGTCGCCGTCCCGACGCAGCGCCGAGCCCGCCTCGAATGGAGTGCGTGTGACGGGCCAAGCGGAGTCGGGATGCGGCCGGCCCGACTGCAGGACGCCTGGCGGGCGTCAAGGCTCCAGGCGTCAGGCACCGTCGACTCCTGGCCCGGAGCCGACATGCCCGAAGCCTGAAGCCTGAAAACGCGCGCAGCGCGTGGCTACTTCGGCGCGACGAACCGCACTTCGAGATAGGTGATCTCCCCGTTCACCTTGCTGTACATGTGCGCTGACCCGGCGGGGACGATGATGACGTCGCCCGGCTTGAGGTCGTGCGACTCGCCGCCTTCGATCGTGGCCTCGCTGGCAGGCGCGCCAGGCTTCCGCACGATCTTGCCGCCGGTCGTCACCGTGCCGGTGCCCGCGATGATGTAGTGCAGCTCGGTGTTGCCCGGATGCGCAATCGCGCCGTTGGCCTTCGGCCGATGGACGATGTTCACGCGGTACTGATCCGTGAGGGCAATCGGCGAGGTGGCCATGTCATTCGTCTTCGCGATGGCCGCCTTGAGCACCGTCTGCAGATCGGTGTTCGACTTGAATATGCCAGCGGATCCCGGGGGCGGTGCGGGCGCAGCCTGCTCCTGCGCCGCAGGTGCTCCGCCGCTGCGGCCCTGGGCCGGATTCTGCCCGAACACCGGCATCGCCACGAGAAGGGTTGCCACCAACGTCATCTGTGCCTTCATACGCGCTCCATGCACGTCCCGCTGAAGCCGGACGCTACGACATCGAATCCCGGACGTCGGGCGAAGCCCGACGCGACGACCGATCTCACCAACCTCCAACCCGTCCCCTACCCGGCAGGGACTGTAGCCCGGCGCCGTGCTTCGCCCAGAGCCGACCCGCCGGAAGCCCAGGGCTCGAAGCCGGAAGTCTAGAAGATGGCCAGTGCATTGGCGGGGAAGCCGGTCCCGCCCGTGACCGGCACTGGCGCAACGGTCAGGAGGAACTCCCAGCGATTCAGCTTCGCCGCCGTTTCCGCGACCGCTTCGAGATCCTGGTTGTCGAGGATGTCGACGCCAAGGCCCGCGAGGATCGCCGTGTGGAAGGGAAGTGTGATGCCCTCCACCAGTGACGGGATCACGTCCTGCGCATCGTCGCTCCCGACGAACGAGACACCGCGCTGCTTCAGCCACGGCGCGACCGAGGCGTGATATCCCGCTTCGTTGCGGCCGACCGCCCACGGCCCGAGCTTCTCGCGCCGAGCCCATCGGCCCGTGCGCAGGAAGATCGCATCGCCGGGACCGATCTTCACGTTCGCCATCTTCTCCCAGGCCTCGATGTCCTCGACGAACACCGGCGTGCCCGGCTCGAGCCACGGCACCTTCTTCAGGCGTGGCATGTCGATGAGCACGCCGCGCGTGACGACCCCGTTCTTGTAGCTGTCGACCGACAGCTTCAGGCAGCCCTTCTCGCTGAGGACCTCCTCGCGGCGGAAGCCGTTGTAGGTCTGGTCCTTCCAGAGGAAGTGGCAGAGCGCGTCGATGTGGCTGTGCGCGTACCCGTGATAGCTGACGCTGTAGGTGTCGGTGGTCAGCCCCCGGTTCATCGTGTGGTTGAACGGATTCGGGTTGTCCGGCGCGACCTCCTTGAGTGGGGCATGTGCCATCGACACCGTGATGCCGTTCTTTGCGAGCGCGAGCGCCTTCTTGCGCGTCTCCTGCGTGATCAGGTTTGCCGCGCCGAGCTGATCGTCCGTGCCCCAGCGGCCCCAGTTCTTGATCTCGTTGAACATCCTGTCGAACTCCTCGGTGTTGCGCGGGAAGCGCGCGGCCGAGGGGCCTGGCGACAGGATCGGTTCGGTCGATGCCGGCTGCTGCGCGGCGAGTGCGACGGAGAGTGCCGCTGCCGCGAGCAGGGCGAGGGCAATGCGCGTCATCCGGAGGCCTCCGGCGGAGAGTTATATCATTTGCGGGAATGCCCGCATCGTTCGCGCTGCCCGCGGCCTTCTTTCTCTCAGGCGCCGCAGGGCTCATGTTCCAGGTGGTCTGGCTCTATCGCTGCGGCCTCGTCCTCGGGAGCAGCCTCCCGGCTGTCACGGTCGTCCTCTCTGCGTTCATGGCCGGGGTTGGCGCAGGCAGCGCCGCGGCTGCGCGCGCCGGCGATCGGGTTGCGCATCCCATCCGTGCGTACATCACGCTCGAACTCCTGGTCGCCATCACAGGCATCGCCGTCAGCGTGTTGCTGCCGCACGTCGGGGCAGTCGTGGGTCGCGTGACTCACCTGACGACTTCCGCGGCGACCCTCAATGCAGCACGGCTGGCCATCGCGTTCGGGTTGCTCATCGTGCCAGCGGGCGCCATGGGAGCGACGTTGCCGCTGCTCGTTTCCGTGCTGGCGAAGCGGGGAGCGGCGTTCGGTCCCGCACTGGGTCGGCTCTACGGTTGGAACACGCTCGGGGCGGTGGTCGGCGTGATCGGTGCAGAAGTCCTCTTCATCGGCGCGGCTGGTGTGACCGGCACGGCGTGCGCCGCCGCAGGCCTCAACCTGTGCGCGGCTTTGCTCGCAGGTTCGATTCGATCGGCTGACGCCGACGAGATCCCGAACGCGGGACACCAGCAGGACGAGCAGCGTGCTGGCACGCCGCAGGACCGCGGCGCGGTCCGCTGGTTGCTCCTGTCCACTGCCGTCGCCGGTGGCGCGCTGCTCGGGCTCGAGGTGGTCTGGTTCCGCTTCCTGTCGATGTACGTGCTCGTCACCACGCTCGCCACGAGCGTGATGCTGGCAGCCGTACTCTCCGGCATCGGCGTTGGCGGCATCGTCGGCGCAATCTGGCTCGGTCGTGGACGCAACGCCGCGACGTGGTTGGCAGTGCTGGCCTGCGCGACCGGGCTCAGTGTGATCGGCTCGTTCACCTTGTTCAGCTTCGTCACCCAGGGCACGCAAGTCGGCGCATGGACCAGCGTCCTGTGGTTCGCGTGCGAGCTGACCGTGATCACGTCGCTGCTTTCCGGAGCGTTGTTCACGCTGACCGGCGACGCGCTGCACCGAACCGGGCTTGGCGCTGCCGAGGCGACCGGCTCACTGGCTCTTGCGAACACACTCGGCGCCATCGTCGGTCCCGCGCTGGCCACATGGGTGCTGCTGCCCAACCTTGGGATCAAGGGGAGCATCACCACCTTCGCACTCGCCTACGGCATCGTCGGCGCACTCGCCGCGCTGGGCCTTCGCGTCCGGCGCGCTCCCATCGCCATGCGCCGCGTTCCGTCACTGGTGATGGGCGCCGTGCTGGCTGTCGGTGTGGCACTCCTTCCGCTCGGCGCAGCAGACTCGGCGTATTTCCTGCGCGCCGCTGCTGCGTATGCGGACGATGGTTCCGAGGTCGTGGCGACGCGCGAGGGCACTGCCGAGACGCTGTTCGTCATGCAGCAGCGGTGGCTCGGTCGGCCCGTGTACAGCCGTCTGGTCACGAACGGCTTTTCGATGTCCGGCACCGCCCTGCAGGGGCAGCGGTACATGCGTGGGTTCGCATACTACCCGATGCTCTTTCACGACGGTCCTCTCCGGAATGCGTTGGTCGTCTGCTACGGCGTTGGGGTGACCGTCGGCGCCGTCACGCACATCCCGTCGGTCGAAACCATCGATGTGGTCGAGATCTCACGCGAGATACCGGAGCTGAGCGACGTGATCTACGAGGCCGGTTCGCGCCCGCTCGAGGACCCGCGCGTACGCCTCCATACGGAAGACGGCCGCTTCTTCCTGCAGACCACCGCCGACGCGTTCGACCTCATCACCGGTGAGCCGCCGCCGCCTCGCACGCCAGGGACGGTGAACATCTACACGCGCGAGTACTTCGAGCTGGTGCGGAGCCGCCTGCGCGAAGGAGGCATCGCCACCTACTGGGTGCCGGTGGCTCGCCCCAACCCGGGCACGGACGTCAACACGATCGTCAAGGCGTTCTGTGACGTGTTCAGCGACTGCTCGCTGTGGAATGCGACGCCATTCGACCTGATGCTGGTCGGTTCGCGTGGCACGACAGGGCCGAGGTCGCTTGCGGACCTCTCCCGGCCCTGGCAGACACCGGGGCTCGAGGCGCGGCTGCGGGAAGTGGCCTTGGAGCGGCCGGAGCAGATCGGCGCGACGTTCATCGGGGATGCCGCGTACCTGAAGACCCTCACCCAGGAGACGCCGCCGCTGGTAGACGACTTCCCGCAGCGTCTGCGTCCGCACCCTGGACGTCCGTCGCTGTCGGATCCGGGTTACGGCCGCGATCAGGCGGTCACGACGATGTACGACTCGGTGCTGAGCGTGGAGCGGGCGCGCACGGCGTTCTCGACCTCGGCGTTCGTGCGGGGGCTGTTTCCGCCCGACCTCATCGAGCGGTCGCTGCCGTACTTCGAGCAGCAGCGGATCATCAACCGCGTCTACTGGGAAGGCGGCCAGCCGCTGCGCCAGATCGAGGACCTCGACGGCGTGTTGTCCGGCACGACCCTTCGCACGCTGCCGTTGTGGATCCTCGGGAGCGACGAGGTGAAGCAGCGCATCGCGGAAACCACGCGCGACGATGTGAGTGGTGCGGTGGAATATGCCCGCGCGCTGCGTGCGTTGTCAGGACGGGACTTCGCCGGCGCCTCACGCTGGCTGTCGGTGGCACTCGAGCGCGGATTCACCGGCCCCACGGCCAGCCCACTGCTGGCCTACGCGTCGATGAAGAGCGGCAACACGGTGCTCGCGCAGCAGCTTGCCGCAGCCGCGCACGCCTCTTCAGACGACGAACGGCACTTCTGGGCGTGGATGGGGAAGGCGTTGGACGGCAGACGTTAGACGTTGGACGTTAGAACTTAGAACTCAGAAGTCAGAATGCAGAACGTCGGTGGGTCAGTCAGTCCCGCCCGCCTTGCCCGCCCAGCCTGCCCTTTCAGGACCACTCGCTGTCTTCGCGTGTCCGTGACCTCCGTGGTAGTGCCGTTGGCCGCGATTGCGGCGCGACCCGCGCGATCCGTCCAGAGCCCAGAGCCCCGAGCCCGCAGCCCAAAGCCCGCAGCCCAAAGCCTATGGCCCATGGCCCAGCGCCCACCGCCCATTGCCCTCGACGGGTGTCAGCGAGCGGAGGAGAGTGTCCTGAGGAACGCCACGAGGTCCCGCTTGTCCTCGTCAGGGAGATCCAGGCGCTGCATGTCGCGATCGAGGTTCGGGTTCGGACGGCCGCCGCGGTCGTAGTAGTCGACGACCTCTTCGAGCGTCGCGAGGGATCCGTCGTGCATGTAAGGCGCTGTCCTGCCGACCTCTCGCAGCGTCGGTGTCTTGAACGCGCCGCGGTCTTCAGGCTTGCCCGTCACCTCGAATGCCCCGTCATCGACAAAGCGGCCCGACGCTCCTGCCTCGGACGAGGCGGGCACCCACGCGATGCCGGTATTGTGCAGCTTCTCGTCCGTGAAGTTCGTGCCGACGTGGCACATCAGGCAGTTGCCGCGTCCCTGGAACACGCGCAGGCCGTTACGTTCCTGTGCTGACAGCGCGCTGCGCTCCCCGTTGTTGAAGCGGTCATAGCGCGTGTCGCCGGACATCTGCGCGCGCACGTAGGTGGCGAGTGCCGCGGCGATCTTGTCGACAGGCAGTTCCACCCTTTGCGAGGCTTCTTCAAGAGTGAGATCCATCTCGTTTGGATCCTGAATGGGCATCAGGACCTGCTGTTCGAGCGTCGCAGCGCGCCCATCCCAGAAGAACACGCGTCCCCACACGCGATTAAGGATCGTCGGCGAGTTGCGTCGACCCTTGCGACCGAATACGCCAGGGGACACAGCGTCCGGCTTCGTGAACGCGCGCTCCGGATCGTGGCAGGAGGTGCACGCGATCGTGCCGTCTTTCGACAGGCGTGTATCCGCGAAGAGCCGCCGCCCGAGCTCAATCTTCTCCGGCGTGATCGGATTCGCTTCAGGGACCGGCAGCGTGGTGCCGAGGCCGAGCGGGATCGCGACTGCGGCGAGTGCCAGGAGCCTCACGAGGGGATCTTACGCCGCGGGCAGAGGCTCCAGGCTCCGGACTTCGGGCTCCGGTCGTTGTCGGCTGCGGGCAAGGATCGGCAGGCAGGGGGAGGGCGGGGCAGGCAGGCGGTCAGGGCTGGTGGGGCTGGTGGGGCTGGTGGGACTGATGCGGGCTTCAGGCTCCAGACCTCGGGCTTCAGGCCGGTCGGCTTCAGGCCGGACACCACGAGTGTCGCAGCCGGAAGCCGACAAGGCCGAGAGCCTGTAGCCTGGAGCCCAGAGCCTGAAGTTCGGTGCGCTTAGAAGTCCAATTGCGCACCGAACTTGACGAGTCGTCCCTGCAGGATGCTGGTGGGCGTCCGCCAGTTCGGGCCGACGGTGTTGTTCTGCGTCAGGATCGCGCTGCTGTTCAGCAGGTTGTACACGTCCATCGACGCGGAGAGGCGGCGGCTGCCGAACCGGAAGTTCTTGCCGACGCGCACGTCAATCTGCGTGAAGCGATCCCCATACAGCGTGCCCGGCGCAATGAGGCCGGTCGTTGCCGAGCCGGCCGAGAGCGGCCGACCCAGGTTCTGCGCGAGCGCACTGGTGACCGTGTAGGTCGCGAGGATCTGCGGACCGGGCCGGTTCTGGACCGTGCCGCTTGCAGTGAGGCCCCACCAGGGCAGCGGGTAGCTGACGAGCCCCTTCACATCCGGCTGGTACGGCGGCGCCACACGGCAGTAGAGCGTGCTCGGGGTACCTGCTGCGCCGGTCGAGCCGTACGTCGGCGCAAGCGTCCCGGCCGTGGAGGCGGCCACGCCGGCCACGGCTGCGTAGGTGACGCTGACCTTGTCGGCCACATCGCAGATGTCGGTCACTTCGTGGCCGATGCTGACGCCGCCAGACGCCATGCCCCCGCGCGGCAGGCGCGCGTTCATGTTCAGGTCATAGCCGGTGTACACGTCGCTCACCTTCCCGAAGTTGCTCGCCTTCTGCACGACGAAGAACGGCACCGTCGTCGAGAAGGAGGGGTTCAGGTCGACGAAGCCGCAGACCTGCTGCCCGGCGTTGGGCAGGGTGAAGCCCGAGGTGGACGCTGGTCCGGTCGGCGCCGTCACGCAGAACTGGTCGTACGCGGAGGGCGGCCGCGACGTGTTCTCGCTCGCGACGAAGTTGCCGAATGTGTGCCGCGTCCACTGGAAGTCCAGGGCCACGCGCGGCAGGACCTCGTGCTGGAAGCCGAGCGCGAACTCCTGGTCGTTCGGACGCACGCCCCAGCCCTTCGTGATCTCGTCCGCGTAACGGGCGGCGATGTTCAGCGAGCCGAGCGGTGCGTTCAGCAGCCCGCACTCGCCGTTCGCGGCGGAGTTGTACAGGTTGCAGTCCGGGAAGAAGTTGCCGTTCGCGTCGGTCCAGCTGCGGGTGGCGCTGTTCACCGAGGTGTTCACCCGGTTGTTCAGCGTGGCCATGTTGGTCGACTCGCTGGCGAGGTACCGCCCCCAGTTGCCGCGCACCACGGTCTTGCCATTGCCGAACAGGTCGTAGGTGGCGCCCACGCGCGGCGTGATGTCCTTCCAGTTCGGCACGTTCGAGATCGCCTCGTACTGCCGTGCGCCGACGAAGGGGATGGCAGCCAGCGTCTGCGCCGGGACGTACGCGTTGTGGTAATCGAAGCGCACGCCGTAGTTCAGCGTGAGCTTCCCGACGGTCCAGCGGTCCTGCGCGTAGAGCCCGAGCGCAGACTTCAGCTTCTCGAGGTCGATGAGCGGACGCGCGTACTGGGTGATCGAGGTCGGGATGCCGTTGCGGAACGACCAGGCCTGGGCCTGGTTCGTGTCGTACGTGTACTGCCGCGTGCCCCACATGTTCTGCACGCCCACCTTGAACGAGTGCGAACCGGTGACGTAGTTGGCTGCCGCGCGGAAGTTCCACTGGTGGTTGTAGGCGGTCGTGAACACGTTGTTGGCGCCGTAGGTGATGCCGAGCGCCGACTCCGTCTTCGAGATCACCGCCTCCGGACCGTACCCGTTCACGTTGTACGGCTCGGGGCCGAAGATCCACCGCTCGTTGTAGAAGGTGAAGCCCCCTTCGAAGAGCAGCTTGTTCGTCGCCGGGTTGCTCCAGGTGCTCTGGAGGATGTACTCGGGACGGTGCGTGAAGTAGAGGCCCGCTTCCGGGGAGACCGTGGCTGCGCAGTTGTTGCAGTCGACCAGCCGCTGGTTGAAGTGCCCGTAGAAGGTGAGCTTGTGCTTCTGCGCCGCCTGCCACGTGAGGTTCAGGGTTTCACCTCGCGTCCACGTGTCGCCGCCGACCGCCGGCTGCGTCAGGTCCTGCGAGTTCGGCACCAGGGTCGTCGGATGGGACGCGTCGCCGTAGAGGCAGCCGTTCGGGTTGGCGCAGTACTGCGGCGCGCCCGGACGCAGGTTCTTGTACATGCCGGCGATGTAGTTCTGTGCGCCCGAATAGCGGAAGCCGCCGTACCACCAGAGGCGGTCCTTGATGATCGGCCCGCCGCCCGCCGGGTTCACGTCCCAGATCTTCTTCACGCTGTTCACGCGCGTGAGGCCGATCTTCTTGAGGTCATCGGTCAGGTTGTCGCTCTGCAGACCGCTGTTGCTGAAGTTGCCGAAGAAGTAGCCGCGGAACGTGTTGCCGCCCTCCTTCGGAATCGTGTTGCTGAGCACACCGCTGGACCGCCACTCGGCCGAGAGCGCGCTGGTCGTGATGGTCATCTCCTGGACGGTGCCGGTGTTCTGCACGAGCGTCGTGTTGTAGCCGCCGCCCGTGTTGTTCATGTTGTTGTAGGGCATGCCGTTCATCACGAGCGGCATCTGGTCCGAGCGGCTGCCGTGGACCGAGAGCGTCTGGTACCGCTCACCACCGGTGCCGCCGACGTCCTGGCTGCCGAGTGCGATGCTGACGCCCGGCACCAGCACGCTGAGGCTCTGGAAGCTGCGGCCGGTGGGAATCGCGTCGATCAGATCGCTCGTGAGCGACTTCCGCTGCTGCACGCTCTGGGTGTCGATGAGCGGACTCTGGCCGGACACGGTGATCGTTTCCTCGAGGCCGCCGACCTTCAGGTCGGCGTTCACGGTTGCCGTGAAGCCGCCAGTTAGTTCGATGCCTTCACGCTTCACCGTGCTGAAGCCGGTCAGCGTGAACGTGACGCTGTAGGTGCCGGGGCGCAGGTCGATGATGCTGTAGCGACCGTCCGCGTCCGTAATCGCGGTGCGGGTCTTCTCGATGAGCGCGGGGCTCGCTGCCTCGACCGTGACGCCGGGCATCACGCCGCCGGACGTGTCGCGGACAACGCCAGAGATGCTGCCGTTCTGCTGCGCGAACGCAGCACCGTGGCTCACGGCCAGGACGGCCAGCGCGAGCAGGCACATCCTCAATGCTTTCCTCATTCTTCCTCCCAGGGAATGGTGGTGCACTGAAACAAGCGCACGGATGTTTGCACACGGCACGATCGGTCGCAACGACAAGTTGCGACACATCTGTCGCTGCGCGCGTCACTCTCCGTAGAATTGGATGCGATGGCGGGCGACCGATCGGAGGGGCTGCGGATCTGGCGGCTTCGCAAGCGGCAGTTGTATGTGGACGCCGAACTGCGGCCAGCACCAGACACAGGGGAATGGGACCTGCTGGTCTACTACGGGACGACGCTCACATCGTCGAAGCGCTTCGCCACGCGGAACGAGGCGGTCGACGAGGGGCGTGCGCGAAGGGCGGAGCTGGAGCGGGAGGGGTGGACGTTCCACTGGTAACGCACATTAGAGCAGTGTGCGTTACCAATGAAGCGTCCGAGAGAGGCTACAGACTGCTGGCTCCAGGCTCCGGGCCGAGTCGGCTCCGGCCTGAAGCCGACCAACCCTGAAGCCCGGAGCCCGAAGCCTGGAGCCTCTACGCGATCGTGATCTTCCTGGGGAACTGTCCGTTGTCCTCGAGGAACGTCTTCTTGTTCGCGAGGTCTGCGGCGGTCGGCTGCACGACGCCGTTGGTGTCCGTGACGCGCGAGACGAGCGTGTGCTCACCGGCAGCGGGGGTGTTCCAGTCGAACGTGAACAGCTTCCATCCGTAGGTGGCCGACGTGTCCGGCGAGAGCGTCGCCTTCTGCCAGGCTCCACCGTCGACCTGCACCTCCACCGAGCGGATCGGTGTGCCGTCGTTCAGGACGAAGCCCGTGACCTTGTAGTTCTTGTTGCCGGAGGTGGTCACGCGTGCAATCACCGACTTGAGCCGCATCTTCGAGACGCCGGTCTCCTTCGGCATCACGACGCCGCCGATGTTCTCCTCGCGCAGCGTGCGATACCAGCGCGTCTGGAACTTGCCCATGTAGGGCTCGGCCTGCACGTGGATGTTGGACAGCCACTTCACGTTCGCGACGCCGTACCACCCCGGCACCAGCAGCCGGAGCGGCGAGCCCTGGTGGACCGTGAGCGGCTGGCCGTTGAGGGCCCAGGCGAGGAACGGCTCGCCCGACAGCGCCTGCTCACGCGTGAGGCTGCGGCCGAACTGCTGCTCGACCGTGAACTTCTGGGTGCGCCACTCGATCTCTTCCTGTCCCTTGTCCGCGCCGAAGAAGACGAACTCTCGCGCGTCGCGCGAGACGCCTGCCTGATCGAGGACGAGCCGCAGCGGGATGCCGGTCCACTTGCCGTTGCCCGCAAACCCCTGCACCAGCCGCGGGCTGTTGCCCGAGCACTCGAAGCCGGCGATCAGCTCGCGGTTGCCCATCTTCTTCAGATCGTCGAGCGACAGCGAGAGCGGCGAGGTCACCATGCCGCTGACCTTCAGGCGCCAGCTGGCGGCATCTACCGTGGGATGACCGTAATGCTGCGTCGTGAAGAACTGATCGGGCGGCGTGTACGGGCCGTCGATCTTCCGGATGTCGTAGTTCCGGGTCGTGGCGTTCGGATTCGGGTTGAAGTTGGCAGGGAAGTCGCTGAAGGGCACCACGGTCTCGCCCTGCGCCAGCGCGGGGAGCGTGAACCCGGGGAGGTTGGCCACCGACAGGCCGATGCCGGCAAGGCCGAGCGTCTTCAGGATGTCGCGGCGCGACTGTGCAGGGGCCATCGTTCGAAGATCCTCCAGGACCGCGTGTGCGGGTGCGTCCGTCCCTCATGGACGTGAACGTCCGCGCGGATTCTAGCACGTCAGCACCGGAGCGCCGGACGGCCCCTCTGGTGGGCTACGGACGTGCGGACGTGACCGGCGCCTGGCAGTCGCGATCCCGGTTGACGCGAATGGGCCACCAGCGATCGAAGCCGTTCTCGGTGGCGCCGATCACCAGCACCGGCGAGATCAGCGCCGGGTCGTACTCGCCGATGCCGGCCTGCTCCGGATGCTCGGGGATCAGGCTGACCCGCAACTGGTTGAACCCGGCCGACTCGAACGGCACGAAGTACAGGTCGGCTCGTCCCTCGGCGCCGTCCACCGTCTGGTGCGCCAGGCAGACCGGCTCGAACGCCTTGCCGCCGTCGAGCGCCGCATCCGCTGCCATGCGGTGGATCGAGTCCACGCCAAAGGCGCCCTGCAGCGCCTCATCGAATTCCGAGCGCAGGACGAGCGGGATTGCCGGGTGTGCAGGGGCGACGAGCGCGGCGCCCGCCCGCCTGGATACCTCGGCAAACAGCGAGGCGGTCAGCGTGTCCGGCGGCTTCACCGCGACAATCCACGGGTCGGTCCCATCACTCGTCACGAGCGTCCACCGCTCCGGCACCGTGGGTGCCACCTGCACCGGTGTCGAATCGACGCGATGGGTCACGTACCACGCGAGTGCGCCCCCGATGACGACGAGCAGCAGCAGGATGGGCAGGGCACGGCGCGCCAGGGACATGCCTCAATGCTACGGAGTAACGGGGAAATGCAGAAATGCACAAATGCAGAAATGCACAGGTGCAGAAACGCACAGACGCAGAAGCGCACAGACGCAGAAACGCACGACCGCTGAAGTGCACACATGCGGAAGCGCCCGGCCCCGGAGACGATGGCGGAGACGCTGGAATGCAGGAAGGATGGAGGGGGAGATTGGAGGGTGGAGGTTGGGGTTGGAGTGGGGAACACCGGCTCCCTGCCCCGACCTCAGACCTCCGTCCTCTGCCTTCGCTCGTGCCGCGAGCGCTACTTCTTGATCTTCTCGCCGATGTCCTCGATGAACTCACCGGCCTTGCGACGGCCGCGGCCGATCGCATCCTGCGTGTCACCGGCGGCTTCATCGGCAATGCCTTCGTTCTTCATCCGCTCGTTGTCCGTCAGATCGCCCGCGGCCTGCTTCATCTTGCCCTTGAGCGCCTGTGCCTTGCCTTCCATCTCATCGCGGTTCATGGCCCCTCCAATCCTGAATGGCAGCTGATGGCTAGACGACCGTCCTGCGTCCGCTGATGATGCCCACCAGGAACAGCACCAGCGCGATGACGAGCAGGACGTGCACGATCGAACCGATCGTGTAGACGCCGACGAGCCCGAGCAGCCACGCGACGAAGAGAATCAGCGCGAGTGTGAACAACATTGCTCCTTCTACCTCCTCATGCGGCGGCGTTCGGCCGTCGCGTTCAACGCTGAGGAGAACAGCAAAGGACGGGCCGGTCTTTACGGTTCAGCCACGAACTCGACAATGGGCAATTGACGCCGAAATCGCAATGGTCCTGCTAAAGTGAAGAGCTCGTCAGGCCGACCTGCTTCACTCCTTGTTCACGCAGTCCTCAGATGTTCCGATCTGTTTCCATCGTTGGTGCCCTTCTCTGCCTCACCGCCTCGCTTGCCAGCGCGCAATCGTCAGGTCGCCAGCCTGCGGCGGCCACTGACCCGGTCGTCACCCGCACGCCGGAAGGGCAGGTGACGATACGGGCCATCCGCGTCGCGCGCCCTCTCGTTCTCGACGGCCAGTTGAAGGAGGAGATCTACGCGCAGGTGCCGCCGATCGACGGCTTCCTCCAGCAGGAACCTCTCGAGGGCGAGCCGGCGACCGAACCGACTGAGGCGTGGCTGTTCTACGACGACCGATACATCTACGTCGCCGCGCACCTGCACGACTCGCAGCCCGACCGCGAGATCATCACCGAGATGCGGCGCGACGGTCAGGGGACGAACGACAACGAGAGCTTCGGCGTCGTGTTCGACACGTTCCACGATCGACGTAACGGATTCCTGTTCCAGATCAGCCTCGCTGGCGGCCTCTACGATGGCTACATCACCGATGAACGGGACATGAACCGTGACTGGAGTACGGTCTGGGACGCGCGCACCGCCCGCGTCGACGACGGGTGGACGGTGGAGATGGCCATCCCTTTCAAGTCGCTCAGGTTTCCTCCCGGGTCGCACGACTGGGGTGTGAACCTGAAGCGCGTGGTGAAGTGGAAGAACGAGAACCAGTACCTTACCCGCATGCCGGGCGCCCTTGGTCGCCGCGCGATCAACAAGCTCTCGTCTGCCGCCACGCTGGTCGGCCTCGAAACGCCGCAGGCGCGCCGAAACTTCGAGCTGAAGCCCTACGCGATCGGCGGCGTCACCACCGATCGTCCGGTCGGCGCCTCCTCGTCGAACGCCGCGAAGAGGAACGTCGGCGGTGACATGAAGATCGGCATCACGGACGGCATCACGGCGGACGTGACGTACAACACCGACTTCGCGCAGGTCGAGGAAGACGAGCAGCAGGCGAACCTCACGCGCTTCAGCGTGCTGTTCCCGGAAAAGCGGGAGTTCTTCCTCGAAGGGCAGGGCATCTTCGCGTTCGGCGGCGTGTCGAACCGGCCTCCAGGATCGGGCGCAACCAACTTCGGCAATCCGATCCCCGCCGACGTGCCGGTGATGTTCTTCAGCCGACGCATCGGGCTGCAGGACGGCAAGGAGGTCCCGATCGACGTCGGCGGACGCGTCACGGGCAAGGCTGGCAACTACAGCATCGGCGTGATCGACATCAGGACCGGCGACGTGCCCGCCCGCGCGCTCGACCCCACCAACTTCAGCGTGGTTCGGGTGAAGCGCGACATCCTCCGTCGCAGTGCGGTCGGCATCCTCTTCACCGATCGCTCCCGCTCGACGTTCGGCCCCGGACACGGGAGCACGGTCGGCCTGGACGGCGTCTTCTCCTTCTTCCAGAACCTGAACTTCAACAGCTACGTGGCCGCCAGCGACAACCCCGGGCTCTCGGGCGAGAACCTCAGCTACCGCGGACAGCTCGATTACAACGCAGACAAGTACGGACTGCAGGTCGAGCGCCTGACGCTCGACCAGAACTTCCGTCCGGATCTCGCGTTCACCCGGCGGACCGCGTTCGCCCGCAACTCCGCGTATGCCAGATACAGCCCGCGCCCGCACTCGACGACCGTGCGGAAGATGTTCTACGAGGCGCAGTTCGACTACATCACGGACCCGAGCAACCGCCTGCAGTCACGGCAGGCGCAGGTGGCGGTCCGCGCCGAGTTCCAGAACAGCGACGCGGCCGCGATCGAACTGCAGCAGAACTACGAGTCGCTTGACAAGCCGTTCGAGGTCTCGCCTGGCGTGTCCATCCCGGTGGGTGGCTACGGGTTCCGTGAAGCGCACGTGATCTACAACTTCGGCCCGCAGCGTCCGCTCTCGGCGAACGTGTCGCTCGAGCGCGGCGAGTTCTACAACGGGACGCGCACCGGCGTCAGCGCATCGCGTGGGCGCGTGCAGATTACCCCGCAACTCATGGTGGAACCCGGGATCACCCTCAACATCGTCCGCATGCCGGAAGGGGACTTCACGTCCACGCTGGTGACCGGCCGGGCGACCTACACCGTGACCCCGCGCATGAGCGCCAGCGCGCTGATGCAGTACAACTCCACCGCGAGCACGTTCAACACGAACATCCGTTTCCGCTGGGAGTACCAGCCGGGCAGCGACCTGTTCGTCGTGCTCACCGACAACCGCGACACGCTGACAACCGGGTTTCCTGCGCTGCGCAACCGCGCGTTCATCGTGAAGTTCACGCGGTTGTTCCGCATGTGACGTCGTCGTGCTGTCGCGTTGGCGCGTTGCTCGCGCTATGCTCGCGTGGAGGTGCCCGTCTCCCAGAGTTCTTCCGGTCCCCTGAGCACGGCCGAGCGGCTCGCCGTCTCACTGCTGGCCCCATTCGCGACCGTCGTTGTCGCATCCTACGTTGCGGATCGGATCGGCTTGCGGTTCCTGCCGGTGCCGATGCTCGCGCTCGCCGTGCTCTCTGTCGTCGCGGCCGCTGCCGTCGTCCGTCCGGCCCTTCGAACTCGGACCGACGTCGCGCTGTTCCTCGCAGCGGTCCTCGGCGTCTTCGGCTGGCTGCTGTGGCTTGCCTCGCCAACGCTGTTGCCGCTCAGCACCGGACCCGACCTCACGCACCATCTCATCCTGATCCGCTTCATCGAGGAGCACTGGCGCCTCGTGCACGACCCGTCGCTCGAGCGGTACCTCGGCGAGATGGCGCAGTACACGCCTGGCAGCCATGTGCTTTCGGCGCTTGCCGGAGCCTGGTCCGGCACTGACGGGCTGCGGGCGCTCCACACGGTGCAGGCCGCGACGGTCGCACTGAAGTCAGGCTTCCTGCTCCTGACCGGCCTGCGCCTGCTTCCTCGAACCGCGCCCAGGCCTCTGGCACTGGTCGGCGTGGTGCTGCTGTTCGCGTCTCCTCAGTACTTCGTGCGCGGCTTCACCGAATTCGGCTTCGTCGCGCAGGTCGTCGCCGAGCTCTTCGTGGTCGCGATGTGGTGGGCCAGCGCCGCCTGGTGGCAGACGCCCTCGACCGCCCCTTTGCTGGTGTTTGCCATGGCGGGGTCGGCGACATTCCTCACGTGGCCGGTCTACGTTGGGGCACCCGCGCTTGCTGGAGGCGTGCTGGTGATGGCGCAGCGGCGGATGTCAGTGGCCTCCCGCGTTCGATGCCTGCTGCTGGCGTTCACGCCGATCGCGGTGGTGGCGGCCCTGTACATCCTCGGGCGTCTGGGATGGCTGCAACTGGCGGGCACTGGAGGCACGGCACCGTGGCCATCCATGTCCGCGTACGGTCCCGTGCTCGTCGCACTCGCGACGCTCGGAGTCCTGGTTGGTCTGGTGCGCACGCGTGGGCTCGCAACCCTCGTGTTCCTGGCCTCTGCCCTTCTGCAGGCTGGTGCCTTCTTCATCCTTGCCCAACGCGCGGGAGCGCCTCAGCCCTACATGGCGTTGAAGATGGGGTACCTGCTCCTGTGGCCGATGGCCGCCTGCGCGGTGCTGGCGTGCGGAGCAGCCTGGGACGCCATGGCGAGCCGCCTCGGTGCCGGCGGCGGTGAACGTCGGGCGAGCGCGGTGGTGGCGTGGGCTGTGGTCATCGCGCTCGGCGTGATCGTTGGACGACCGCTCCTGCGCAATCCTCGCCTGCTGCATCCGTTGCCGCCGGCCACGTCGCTGCCGCTGTACGATGCGGGGCGCTGGGCTCGCGCGCACGTGCCCGCCCCATGCGTCGAGTATCTCGTCGGCGACGATGAGACGGCGTACTGGCTGCATCTCGCCGTGCTGGGCAACCCACGCATGTCCCCCCGCACGGGCGACAACCGGACGTACGAGCCGACCGATGCGGTGGTTCGCTGGCTCACGCCAGGCGGTCTCCCGTACGCCATTGCGGACCTGCCCGCGCTGCCGAGGGGGGTGCGCGACGAACTCGACGTCATGCAGGCGTTCGGCACCGCCGCCGTCGTCCGGCGGCGAGGTCCGACCTCGTGTGACCCGTCGCGGTAGGCGGAGGACCCGCCTCATCCGGGTATCATGAACGCGCGTGAACCCGCTGCTCTCGATCATCGTCCCGGTCTACAACGAAGAAGCGACCATCGGCGCCGTCCTGGATCGGCTGCTCGCCATCGGCTTTCCTGTCCCGATCGAAGTGATCGCGGTGAACGACGGCTCCCGGGATGGGACGGCGGCGGCACTGGACGCCGCGGCCGCACGGAGTCCGCTGATCACGGCCGTTCACCTCGAACGGAACGGCGGCAAGGGCATGGCGCTGCGTACCGGATTCGCGCGCACGCGGGGCTCGATCGTGGCGATCCAGGACGCGGATCTCGAGCTCGATCCGGCGCAGTTGCTCACGTTGATCGAGCCGATCCTCGCCGGGCGCGCTGACGTCGTCTACGGGTCGCGCTTCCTGAACGATGCCTCGCACGTGCCGATCGTCTCGCGGCTGGGCAACGCAGGGCTGACCTTCCTGACGAACCTCCTGTACGGCACCAAGCTCACCGACATGGAGACCTGCTACAAGATCATGCGCGGCGACATCGCGCGAGGCCTCCGGCTCACCGCGAACCGGTTCGACATCGAACCGGAGATCACCGTGAACCTGCTCAAGAGCGGCGTGCGCATCATCGAACTGCCCGTCAGCTTCTCGCCACGCTCGCGGCAGGCTGGCAAGAAGATCCGCTGGCGCGACGGCTGGCACGCCGTGGACCTGCTCGTGCGGCATCGGTTCGGAGGCAGCGGCTCCTGACTGGCGGCGACACGGCAACGCAGGAACGCAAGAACGCAGAAACGCAAAAACGCAGGAACGCAGGAACGCAGGAACGCAACGCAAGAACGCAGGAACGCAAGAACGCAAGACAGCGCGCTGGAAGATTCACGCAGTCACGCACGAGCGATTGCAGCATTCGTGCGCTCCTGTGAGCGTGCATTGTTGCATTCCTGCATTCCCGCATTCCCGCATTCCCCCGGGTCAGTGCTTCGCTGGGATCTTCAATACCTGGCCCACCTTGATCTTGTCGGGGTCTGAGAGCTGGTCGCGGTTCGCGTTGAAAACCTCCATGTAGGCGCCAGCACTGCCGAGGAACTCCTTGGCGATCTTGCTGAGCGTGTCGCCGCTCTTCACGGTGTACGTCTGTGGTGCAGTCTGCGCGGCCGCTTCACTCTGGGCTGCCGCAGCGGGAGCGGTGTTCAACGGGCGGATGTCGGCGATGATGTCGGTGCGCCAGCTCGGGACGGTCTTGATGGCGTCCCAGATCCGGTTTGCCTCCTCCTGGTTCTGCACCGTCCCGTGGAAATGGAGCTTGCCGTCACGCTCTTCGGCCGCTCCCTGCATGTGCAGGCTCTTCGCCACCTGAATGGCCGCCCCGTACGTATCTCGCAATCCCATAAGCACCTCGTCTGGAAGTCGTGTGTCGACCACGGATCTGCAAGCGACAGGCCTGAGTTGCGCTGTCCGCCGCACGTGACACGCGCTCGCGCACTCTCGAGTGGACAGGCGCCGCCAAGTCGTTGAATTCACACGGGCGCGGCACTGGCAGCGGCGTTGCTGAGATGCACACTCCTCCGCACCCGACCCTGTCCAGCCCACTCGATGTGGTGTTCGTCGAGCCCTTCGGAGGAAGTCGCGATCACCTCAGGCAACTGCTCGAGTTCGAAGGGCTTCGGATCGGGACGTGCTCGGGCGATCAACTCCTGCGCGCCGCCCCAAATCACCCAGTGCGCGTCCTCATCCTGGACGATGCATCGCTGGGCGAACGGACCGTGCCGGTCGTCGACGCGTGCACCACCGGTGCGCGTGTCCGCCTGCTGTTCCTCGCGCTCGTGCCTGCTGGCGCAGACGCCCGTGGCATCGAACTGGTCGAACGCGGAGTCGATGGGTTCCTGACGGTTCCGTGTGGGGGGCGCGAGTTCGTTGCGCGGGTTCGCGCCATGCTTCGGCGGCTCGACCGCGTGGAGCGCGCGCGCTCGCACGCGGAGCGGGTCGAGGAGAACGGCGGCGACCGCGTCGTCCGCGTACGTCAGCTCGTCGTGGACCCGGCGCGGCGGCGTGTCCGCGCCGCCGACCACGAGTTGCGCCTGACGGAGCAGGAGTTCCAGCTCCTGCATGTGTTCGTGTCGTCGCCGGGCCGCGTGTTCAATCGGCAGGCACTCCTCGATGCCGTCTGGGGACGCGACACGTTCGTCACGCTTCGCAGTGTGGACGCGCTCGTGAAACGGCTGCGGCACCAACTCCACCCCGCGCTTCCGCCGGATGTTCTGGAGACTGTCAGAGGCGTCGGTTACCGGCTCAACGAAACACGCCTCGGTGCAATCACGTCCGCGGAATGCTGAGACACGAAGTCACAGATTTTTCACCGCGCCATCACACAGGTTCAACCGGCGACCGGTTCAATGGGAGCATGTTGAGTTCGCGTGTGGCGGTCACGCTTGCGTGCGTCGCCACCTTCGCTGCCTCCGCCTGCGGCGGCACTGCATCATCGACCACATCGCCGTCCACGGTGGCGGCGGACGCCACGATCAACGAAAGCTTCGGCGCCACCATCGACGTCGGCGGCGGCGTCTTCTACTCCTTCTCCATGCAGAGTTACGGCAACGTGGCGGTCACGCTGACCGCCGTCACCGGGACCGACCTGCCAGACGACATCACGCTCGGTCTCGGCATTGGTCGGCCAAGCGGCACGTCGTGCACGACATCGTTGTCGACATCGGCCACGCCGGGCGCGACGGCACAGTTGACCGGCGTCTACGGGCCCGGTGTGTTCTGTGTCCGGGTGTACGACGCCGGCACGCTGAGCGCTCCCATCCAGTTCACGGCCTCGGTGGCGCACTCATGACGGCGCGGAATCGAGGCGTTGTCGCCGTGCTGCTCTCGTTGGTGGGGCTCGCCACCGGAGCGTGCGGAGGCTCGTCCACGACGTCCCCCTCCACGACGACAGCCACGGCATCCACGGAGCTCTTCACCGGGAACCTCTCGCCCGCCGGAACGGCTTTCTACTCCTTCACCGTGACGACTGCCGGCTCGGTTGCCGTCACGCTAGCCAGCCTGTCGTCCTCCACGATCGGCCCGGCCGTTCCGGTGACGCTGAAGGTCGGCGTCGGTGTGCCGAGCGGGTTCGGCTGCGCGACGGCCAGCGATGTGGACACATCGCCACGGCTGACGGCGCAGCTCACGGTATCTGGGGCGAAGGACAACATCTACTGCGTGAACCTGGCGGACCGCGGCGCGCTGCGATCGGACGTCCGGTTCGTCATCCGGATCGTGCACACCTGATATGAGAGCGCCGCTTCCCGTGCTTGCTGTCCTGCTGTGCACCCTCTGCGGCTGCAGCACCGGTACCACCACGTCACCGACGACAACGGTCACGGCACCGACGACCGACACGTTCGCGAGCCTGCTGGTGAGAGGGGGCAGCACGTCGCGCGCGTTCACGACGTCCACAGCGGGAACGGTGCGGGTGACCCTCACCGCGTTTGGGAACGGCGGCGTTCAGGCGGGAGTGGCGGTGGGGGTTCCTGCCGGAAGCGGACCCTGCAGCCCTGCGGTGTCGGTCGTGACCGCGCCAGGCGGGTCGCCGCAGATTACGACGTCGGCCGACGCGGGCAGCTATTGCGTGCAGGTGTTCGACCCGGGAACGCTTGCGGCGGACACGCCGTTCACGATCACGATCGAACATCCCTGACGCCGGTGTGTCGCTCCGTCGCGGAGCGACGATCATCCTACTTGGCGGCGTCGGCCTTGCGCCGCGCGGCCCAGTACTTCTTCATGCGGTCGGACACCGCCTTTCGGTCAGCCGCGGTCCACCCGCGCTTCGATACTGCGGGAGCGCCCTGCTTCGCGGAAGCCGCCTGCCGTGCCGGCGTGCGCTTCGCGCCCGCGGCTCCCCGGCGCAGGTCAGGGAACGTCTTGAAGATCGACTCGAGCTCGTTCTGCAGTTCCTGCACGCGTGCCACGGCGCCCGCCCGAGCGAGCCGAAGCAATTCTTCACGGGAGATAGCCACGTTTGATCCTCCTGAGCTGAGTGTACCTGAGAAAACGCATGCGCTTCCGGGCCCGCGTATCAAAAGTGCGCCGTGAGCCGGGTCGATTGCATCGGCGCGCGCGACGTGCAGTAGCATCTTGGGCCATGCGGAGACTCATTCAGCTCGCCTCCACGACCACAGTGGCGATTGTCGGCGCCTGTGGAGTCCATGTGTTCACGCAGGGCACCACGTCCACGCTTGCGGATTGCACCGTTGCGAGCCTGCAGGCGAAGGCGCCGGCGGGGACGACGATCACGGGTGCGAAGGTGGTCGACGGTTCCGATCGAGTGCCGCGGCATTGCCAGGTGGATGGGCATGCTGCGACTCCTGGCAATGAGGTCAACTTCCGGCTTGGCTTCCCCGAGCGCTGGAACGGCAAGTACTACTTCGTAGGCGTCGGCGGCCTCGGCGGCAGCATCGGCTCACTGAACAAGGGGCTCGAGCGCGGCTACGCATCCGCATCCACCGATACCGGACACAGCGCGGACGATCAGAGCTGGGGCTCGAACCGCGCGAAGGAAATTGATTACGGCCATCGCGGGACGCACGCGACCGCCGTGGCGGGGAAGGCGCTCGCAGGCGCGTTCTACGGGCGCGCGCCGCAGCACGCCTATTTCGAAGGCTGCTCCAACGGCGGCCGGCAGGCGCTCATGGAAGTGCAGCGCTATCCGGAGGATTTCGACGGGATCATCGGCGGCGATCCTGCCACCGGCACCCCGATGCAGGTGGGACGGGTGCTCGTCTATCAGAAGATGCTCGCGAAGCCTGAGAACTTCCTGCCCGCAGAGAAGATCGAGCTGCTCTCGAAGGCGACGCTGGCCGCGTGCGACAAGGCGGACGGCCTCAAGGATGGACTCGTCACCGATCCGCGTCGGTGCTCGTTCAAGCCCGAGTCGCTGAAGTGCAGCGGGGCCGATGGACCGAACTGCCTGAACGACGGACAGCTCGCAGTCGTGAAACAGATTTACGAGGGAGCCTCCATCAACGGCGAACCGTACGCGTGGGGGTTCCCGGTCGGGCACGAGGGCAGTGCCACGGGGTGGCGCGCGTGGATCTCGGGTCCGGAGGATCCGACGACGCAGGCGGACGGCACGCTCGCCTATACGGGGCGGCGGCTGCCGAGCGGGTACGGGCTCGCCGAGTCCAACATGCGATTCCTCGCGTTGGAGAACGACGATCCGGCTTTCAACTGGCGTGTCTTCAGGTTCCCGCAGGATCTCGCCCGGATGAAGACCATGAGCGACATCCTCAGCCCGCTCGATCCCGATCTGCGTCCGTTCAAGAACCGCGGCGGGAAGCTGCTCCTGTACCACGGATGGTCGGATCCGGCGATCAGCGCGTACGGGACCGTCGGCTATTACGACCGCGTGCTGAAGACCGTCGGCGGCCAGCAGCAGATGGACGTGTTCGCGAAGCTGTATCTCGTCCCTGGCATGCATCACTGCAGTGGCGGCCCAGGCCCGAACGAGTTCGACATGCTCACCGCTCTGGAGAACTGGGTGGAGAAGGGGCAGTCGCCGGGACCGGTGGTCGCCACACACCGCGAGAACAACGCGGTCACCCGCACGCGGCCGCTGTGTCCGCATCCGCAGGTCGCCCGCTACAGGGGGACGGGGAGCATCGATGACGCCGCGAACTTCACGTGCGAGGTGCCGCGGTAGGGCGGAGGGCAGAGGTCAGGTCGGAGGTTGGAGGTCGGAGGTTGGGCCCAGAGCCCGGAGGCTGAAGCCCGGAGCCCGAAATCTCCAGGTTCTTGCGTGCTGATGGTGCCGGAGGTGGGAATCGAACCCACACGAGGAGTAAACCTCACGGGATTTTGAGTCCCGCGCGTCTGCCAGTTTCACCACTCCGGCGTCGAAGACAGAAGAGCAGTATACCGCGTCGTTCTGCGCCGGGACCGTGCACTCCCCACGACCTCGGCCGGGGCGTTTCCCAGTGCTCCGCGACGGTGCAGCCACGATTCCCCTGACTCGCCTGCGCTGTTGCGATGGCGGCCGGCGCGCCCCGCGAGCCGTGTACGAAAGTCGCTCCCAGCCAAGCCCTCCGATCGATCCCGGCCAATGGCGCAGCTCGCGTTGAACTCGAGCGGCACAGCTTCGCCACAACGTGCCTCTCCGCAGCAGCTTAGCCCCATCTGGCCGAGGCGGACGCACGGGTCGGGCGTGGGTCCGCCGCGGTAAGATCAGCAGGGTGGAAGCAGAGGCGAAAGTCGCTGAATTGCGCCTGTTTTCGAGGATTTCAGGTTGTGGGCCTGTACGGCGTCGGCTATACTGAGTGAACTGCCGGTACTGCCTCCGCCGAGGCTCCGGCTGGTCTCGCCGAAGCGTAGGCGCGAAGGCTGAGTTCATCGGCCTACCATCCAGTAGCTCCTGACAGGGGGAACCGTGATATTTGAAGTCGGCGACAAGGTCATCTACCCGAATCATGGTCTTGGAATCGTGGAGCGGATCGAGGAGAAGACGATCCTCGGTACTACCTGCGGTTTCTACCATCTTCGGATTGTGGCCAACGACACCACCGTGCTCGTGCCCGTGGCAAATGCCGATGGCGTCGGGTTGCGGCGCGCCATCAGCGACGAGGACGTCGATCGACTGTTCGGGCTTCTCGGTGACGGTCAGATCGACAATCACCAGAATTGGAAGGGGCGGTTCAAGGACAACTCGGACAAGATGCGCAGCGGCTCGATCTACGACGTCGCGGATGTGTTGAAGAGCCTCACGTTCCTGGCGAAGTCGAAGAGCCTCTCGTTCCGCGAGAAGCGCATGCTCGATCGCGCGAAGTTCCTCATCATCTCGGAAGTCTCGGAAGTCATGTGCGAGAAGGCTGCGGCCATCGAGGACCGCGTCGATCGCGCACTCGAGCAGTGCTTCACCACGAAGGCCCGTGCTGCGGCACCGCGCCCGAAGGTGAGCCGCACCGCCGCCGTGCCGCCACCGCGCGCGCAGGCCGCATCAGCCGCGCGTCGCACCGCGCGCGCCGCGTCGTAAGCCGCGCGCCACTCACGCCCGACACAGCCCGCCGGCTCAGCCGGCGGGCTTTTTTCGTTATGATGCAGCCCGGTGATCATTCCGGCGCTTCGCACGGTCGCGACGTACGTGGCCGTTTCCCTGTACGTCCTCGTTGCTGGACCGCTGGGCATGCTCCTGGCGCTGCTGTTCCGGTGGAAGGACCTGCTCTACATCCTCGGCCATCTCGGCGTCAGGCTGGCGCTCTTCACGACCGGCATCCGATTCCGGGTGCGGGGGCGCGAGCACCTGCCTCTCGACCGGGCGGCGGTCTACTGCTCGAATCACCAGAGCAACGTCGACCCGCCCGTGCTCTTCGAGGCGCTGCATCCGAGGATGCACATCCTCTACAAGCACGAACTCGATCAGATTCCCATCCTGGCGCGTGCGTTCAGGCTTGGCGGGTTCATCCCTGTCGATCGCCGCAATCGCGACGCCGCGATGCGCTCCATCGAGAACGGCGCGCGTGCGATACGCTCCGGCAGTTCGTTCCTGATCTTCCCTGAAGGGACCCGCAGCAGGACCGACGAGTTGCTGCCGTTCAAGAAAGGCGGCATTCACATGGCGATCCTCGCGCAGGCGCCGATCGTGCCGGTCGCCATCCGCGGAGGCCGCGCTGCGATGCAGCGTGGCAGCTGGCTCATCCACCCGGTCGTCGTCGACATCGCCGTGGGAGCACCGGTCGAGACGGAAGGGCTGACCTCGAACGATCGCGACACGCTCATCGCGGAGGTCCGCGGGCGTATCGAGGCGTTGGTGAGCGACCTCAAGCAAGAGCGCGCGTAGCGACGTTCGTTCGCCTCATCCCGTCTCGAACGTGAGCGTCCAAGGCGCGAGCGGCAGCTTGTCGGTCCCGAGGATGCCGTCCTGCAGTTCGATGACGACCTTCGAGAAGCGATCGAGCGGCGAGGCGAACCGGATCTCCAGCACGCGGTTCCCGGGTAGGTAGGTGATCGTGAAGGGCACTGGCGAGGCGTTCCCGCTGGCATACCGCGCGGCGATGCGATTGCGGAACGTCGCCGGGTCCATGTCCCGCGAGAACTGGATCCGCACAGTGGTGGTCGGCAGGACGTCGGTCTCGCCGCCGATCGGCGCGCTGAAGACCACCTCTGGCGGCGGCGCAGCGGCCACTCGTATGACCGGCTGATCGGGCGTGTCCTGCGGCGCGGTGGTGATCTTGATCGTCGCGCCTTCTGCGTTGAGCCACTGCAGCCCACGGCCCTGCTGCAGCGTCCCCGAGACCTCGATCCAGCGGCCGGTGTCGATCCGCGAGTCGAGCGCCAGTTCGAAGTCCTTGCCGCGCGGTCGCAGGTTCGTCACCCACACAGCGGCGTCGGCGGACCGGACCACGAAGTCCCACCGGCTCTGGCCTGGTGCGTCCGGCAGGTCACCGAGCAAATTGCGTGCGCCGAACTGCCCGACGACGGTCACGCGTTGATCGAGGTAGCGCGAAGGAAACAGGACGATGTTGCGGATCGACGGCGCCGATGGTGGCGAGACTGGCGAGACCGAAGACGCGATGAGCGCGGTCGCCTGGCCGCTTCGAGGCCAGGGGCCCGCCGGATCGACGCCGAAGGTCCGCTTGAGATCGTAGCCCGCGAGCCGGGGGTCGTCTGCCGTGAACTTCCCCAGATCCCAGAACTCGCCGCGCACCTCGACGAGACCGTCGGCGGTGCTGCCCTTGCTCACCACGCGGAGCGAGAGGCCGTCGCTGGTCAGCCGGTACTCGCCCGTGTCCAGCAGCTTCATCTCCCCGACGACCATCACAGGGCGCGTGTGGAAGAACTCGGCGTGGGCGAGCAGGGCAGCGACGTTCGTGGCGCGCCGCGTTGCACTTGGCTGCGCGCCGGCGACGCTGGCGACGAGCACACACAGCAGTATCAGTCGTTTCACGTCGTTCCGGCCCCTGTCCTTGAATGGGACGCGCCTACATGACGCGGCGTTTCGCCATCCTGACCGTGACCACCGCGAGCGCCAGGAAGAGGAGTGCACTGCCCACCTGTGCGATCCCTGATTCGTCGTGCAGCCACGGCAGCATCGCGCCAACCACCTGGAAGGGGCCGATCGTCTTCGTGCCGACCAATACGGCGTAGAGAATGCCGCAGATGGAGCCGCCGGCGATCAGACCCGAACTGAAGAGCGTGCCCGCGCCAAGGTCCGACTCCTCTGCAATGCCGGTGCTCCGCTCGACCCACCAGCGGACGAGCCCACCGACGAAGATCGGCGCGGTGGTCGCAATGGGGAGATACGAGCCAACCGCAAACGAGAGCGACCGGATCCCGCACAGCTCCAGCGTGAGCGAGACGAACACGCCAACCAGGACCAGCCCCCACGGCAGGTTCTGGCTGAGCAGCCCCTTGATGATCGTCGCCATCAGCGTGGCCTGCGGCGCCGCGATGTCCTTCGACCCGATGGTGAAGACCTCATGCAAGTACAGCGTCGTGAAACCGATAGACAGCGCGGAGGCGAGGACGCCGACGAGCAGCCCCAGCTGCTGGTAGAGCGGCGTGGCGCCGACCAGGTAGCCGGTCTTCAGATCCTGTGACGTGTTCCCCGCATTCGCGGCAGCGATGCAGACCACGGCACCAACGCAGATCGCGACAGGTCCGTAGGTGTCTCCGGTCCAGCCCAGCGCCACGAACAGCAGGCACGTCAGGATCAGCGTGGCGATTGTCATCCCCGAGATCGGGTTTGACGACGTGCCGATGAGGCCCGTGATGCGCGAGGAGACGGTCGCGAAGAAGAAGCCGAAGATGATGGTAAGGATGGCTGCGAGCAGGTTTCCCTGCAGGGGCATCCGCGGGGCGAAGGCAAGCACCAGCGCCAGCAGCAGGGTGCCGATGAGGACGATGGACATCGGCAGCTCACGCTCAGTGCGGGCCACCGCGGTGTTCGAGCCAGCCCCGAAACCCCGCATGCCTTCAACGGCGGAGCTGATGATCGTGGGGATGGTCCGGCCCAGCGTGATGAGCCCGGACGCGAGCACCGCACCCGCCCCGATGTAGCGGATGTAGGCGCTCCACAACTGCCCGGGCGCCATCTCCGAGATGAGGAATGGCCTGCCGGTCGCCGGGTTGTTCGCGAAGTTTGGATGAATCGGCGGGAACGGGACCGTGATGTAGTTCCCGAGGATGCTGAGCAGTGGCAGCAGCACCAGCCATGACAGCACGCCCCCCGCGAACATCGTCCCGGCAATGCGGGGACCGATGACGTACCCGACGCCCAGATACTCGGGCGAGATGTCAACGTTCAGCGTGGCATTGGGGAACTGGCTGGTCCGTGCGGTGGAGTAGCCGATCTCCTGCCGAAACAGGTTGAACACCCACGAGAGCGCCTTCCAGAGCGCACCGACGCCGAGGCCGCTGAAGACCAGCGACGCCAACTTGCCGCCGCGCTCCCCGGCCACGAGCACTTCCGCGCACGCCGTCCCCTCTGGATAGGGAAGGGCACCGTGCTCCTTCACGATCAGCGCACGGCGCAGCGGCACCATCATGAGCGTGCCGAGGATGCCGCCGACGAGCGTCAGCATCGTGATCTGGAAGTAGTTGAAGTAGCTCGCGCCGGACCCGAGGAAGATCAATGCGGGGACCGTGAAGACGACGCCGCCTGCGACCGACTCGCCCGCGGACCCAATGGTCTGGACGATGTTGTTCTCGAGGATCGTCGAGCCGCCGAGACGTTTGAGGACCGAAATCGCCAGAACGGCGATCGGGATGGACGCGCTGACCGTCAGGCCGGCGCGAAGGCCCAGGTAGACGGTGGATGCGCCGAACAGCAGCCCGAACAGCGCCCCGATCACGACCGCCTTGAGCGTGAACTCAGCTGGCGCGTGTGACGCTGGGATGTACGGCTCGAAGGCGGTGGAAGAAGGGGAGGCCGTGCCGGAGGCATCCGGGGCGGGACGGGCCATGGCCCGGATATTAGCACGGGGTTTTGCTACAATCTGGCGTCGCTTGTGAAACAACCGAACAAACCCAGGGTGCGTGCGCCCAAGTCCCGTCAGCACGGCGAAAACGTGTCGGAACTGACGACGAATCGCCTGTCCGTGTACCTGCGATGCCTGACCGAACTCGAGGCGCAAGGGGCCCGGACCGTCTCGTCGCAGTCCCTTGCCGAACAGTTCCACCTGAACGCGGCACAAATCCGGAAAGACCTGGCGTACTTCGGTGAGTTCGGGGTGCGCGGCGTCGGCTACTACGTCCGCGACCTCAAGCGGCACCTGCGTCAGATCCTCGGTCTCGATCGCAGCCTCAGGGTCGGCATCATCGGGGCCGGCAACCTCGGCCAGGCGCTTGCGGATTATCCGGGCTTCCGCCAGGAAGGCTTCGAAATCGCCGCGCTGTTCGACAATCAGGTCGGCAAGGTCGGGCAGCAGTCTCGATCGGGCGTCCCGATCTATGAGGTGAACGACCTTCGCAAGCACGTGAAGCGCGACCAGATCAGCATCGCGGTCCTCGCCGTGCCCGCGTCAGCGGCACAGCGAGTGGCGGACGTGGTGGTCGCCGCAGGCATCAAGGCGATCCTGAACTTCACGCCCGGTACACTGCAGGTTCCGGAGGACGTGAAGGTGAAGGGCGTCGATTTGACCGTGTCGCTCGAGAGCCTTTCGTTCTTCCTCGCGCACGGTGAGTTCGCCGAGGACGACGAGTAGCGACCCGCGGGTACTCTCATGGCCAAGCGATCGAGCAGCGGCACGTCGCGTCTCTCTCACGTCGATGAGCAGGGGCGCGTCACGATGGTGGACGTGGGCGACAAGCCGGTCACGGCGCGTGAGGCCATTGCCCGCGGGTCAATCCGGATGTCGGCCGAGGCGCTCGCGCAGATCAGGTCAGGCGCGGTGAAGAAAGGTGACCCGCTCCAGACGGCGCGGATCGCCGGCATCATGGCTGCGAAGCAGACCTCCGCGCTGATTCCGCTCTGCCATCCGCTCCCGATCTCCAGCGCGAATGTCGAGCTGATCGCGACGGCGACCGGCTACGACATCGAGGCGCGCGTGCGTACGACCGGACAGACCGGCGTCGAGATGGAAGCGCTGACCGCTGTGTCCGTCGCGGCGCTCACCATCTACGACATGGTCAAGGCGGTCGACAAGCGCATGGTCATCAGCAACATCCGGCTGATGAAGAAGACCGGCGGCAAGTCCGGCACGTTCACCCGCTAGCGCGCCTCGACCGCGGCGCTCTCACGTATGATGGCCCGTGTGCGCAGGTTCCTGTCGTCGTGCCTTCTGGTGGTGGCCCTGATGCTGGTCCGCCGAACCCCCGGTTTCGCAGCGTGGCAGTCCGGCAGCGCCATGCCGGTCTTCGGGTACACGGTCGTTCACACGTACCCACACGATCGTGACGCCTTCACCCAGGGACTTCAGGTGGTTGATGGGATCTTCTACGAAGGCACCGGGCTCAATGGACGTTCGTCGATCCGCCGGGTGAAGATCGAAACGGGGGAGGTGCTGCAGAAGCGTGACGTGCCGCCGCAGTACTTCGGGGAGGGGATCACGGTCCGCGGTACGGAGCTCTTCCAGCTCACGTGGCAGACCGGCGTCGCCTTCGTTTACGACCGCCAGACCTTCGCACCGAAGCGGCAGTACAAGTACACCGGCGAGGGCTGGGGGCTCACGCAGGACAAGACGATGCTGATCATGAGTGACGGCACCGAGTACCTGCGGTTTCTCGACCCCGCCACGTTCACCGAGAAGAGGCGCCTCCGCGTGATGGCCGCCGGCCAGCCCCTGAAGAACCTCAACGAACTGGAACTCGTGAAGGGCGAGATCCTGGCGAACGTCTGGCAGACCGATTACGTCGCGCGCATCGACCCGTCCACCGGCGTCGTGACCGGCTACATCGACTTCCGGGGCCTGCTGACGCCTCGCGAGCGCGAAGGCACCGACGTCCTCAACGGCATTGCGTGGGACGAGAAGAGCGATCGCCTCTTCATCACCGGCAAGCTCTGGCCGCGCGTGTTCGAGGTTCGCATCACGCGCAAGTGAACGGTTCTACCAGCGCAACAGCCGCGTCACCTTCACGATGAAGGATCGGTTCTGCAGCTCGGGGAAGCCGACCGAACGGCCAAAGGCATCCACCGTTGTCCGCCCGTCGCTGTAGACCACGAACAGCTCGCTGCCCGGCAGGTACTCCCAGCGGAAGCGGGCGTTGGTGGTGACGCTGTCGGTCCGCGACTGGTACTGAATCAGCGCCGACACGAACATGCGGGTCGACAGCGTGTAGGTGGCCCGGCTGCTGTACAGGTTGCTGTTGGCCTTGCCCTGCGGGACATCCACCTTGTTCCACGAGAGCTGGGGCTCCAAGTAGAACTGCCTCGAGAGTTCGACGCGGCCGCTCCACGTGAGCTCCGTCAACGTCCCGCCGTAGAAGCCGCTCCGTGCCGCGGTCAGCGATCCGGAGAGCGGCCGCTGCTGCCCGAAGGTGTACGTGGCGTGCGACTGCGTCATCTCGTACTCGCCCGCGGGGACGAACAGCTTCTTGCCCACCTCGAAGCGGTTGACGAGGCGCTCGTAGTTCCGGCTCACGTCAAAGGAGAACGTGTCGCTGTTGTTCAGCTCGAACTGGAAGTTGCCCTGGACTTCCTTCGACTCCGGACGGTTCTGCGTGTCGGTGATGTAGTCGATGCTCGCGATGTAGTACAGCTTGCGCACCCCGAAGAACTTGCGGGGCCGCGGGCTGTAGCGCGCCTGCCCGTAGGAGCGCCTGAACGCGGTGCGTCGCAGGAACCCGACTTCAGGGTTGAAGTCGGCTCCGACCGAGAGATGCTCGGCGGACAACCCGTACTTGTCCGCGTTCCAGTCGAACCTGCCGCGGTAGCTCGTGTCGTCGCCGGTCCGGCCGGGAGAGTCGGTCCTGGCGAGGTACGCGTTGATCGATGTGTCCTTCGTTGGGCTGAGCAGCGTGTCGAGACCGTAGGCGAGGTTCTCGCTGCCCTGCGCGCCGTACCTCGTGGTGGCCACCGGATCGCGACGCGTGAAGATCGCGCCGACGCGGCTCCGCTGGAAGATGTCGCGGTTCACGCGCACGACGCTGAAGTTCGTCGACGGGCTGTTGGCGTCCTGTGACGCCGCGGTCTGGATGTTGAGCACGCCGTAGCGCCACAACCCCGACCGTCCGAGCAGGCGGCCTCCAGCGCGGATCGGCACCTCGAGCCCGTTGTTCAGGCCGATCCGCCGGCTGTAGAAGATCAGCGGCGCAGTGCTGGTGTTCTGGCTGCTGCCCGCCTGCCCGCCGCCGCCGCCCGTGCCGCCCGTTCCCGCGGAGCCGTTCGCGAAGTTGAACGTGTCGGCCCCCTCGAGGAAGAAGTCGCGCTTCTCGGGAAAGAGGACGCTGAAGCGGGAGAGGTTCACGACCTGCTGATCGTCCTCCACCTGTGCGAAATCGGTGTTGATCGTCAGGTCCGCGACGAGCGTCTGCTTGATGCCCCACTTCACGTCGACGCCGAGATTACCGTCCCCCTCGTTGGACACGGGAGGCCGCGCGGTGCGATCGGTCAGGAGCGACCCGAGCGCGTACGGTTTCACGTCGATGTTCTTGCCGATTGGCGGCGTCTGGATGCCGACCACGGTGGCCGCAGCCGACATGCGCGACATGGCGGGTCGTCCCCACGACGCCAGGACCGGCGCGAGGTAGCTCAGTTCATTCTTGTAGATCACCCGCCGCCGGAAGTTCATGCCCCAGATGGTGCCGCCCTCCCTGTACCTGAACGATCGGAAGGGGAACCGGATCTCCACCGACCAGCCGTCCGAGAACGTGCTCGTCTTCGCGTCCCAGACGCCGTTCCAGCTGTTGTTCGGCTGTTCGTTCGTCGTCGACCAGTCGAGCAGCGCGCCGGAGACGTTCACGACGAACCCGTAGCCGTTGCGCCGGTCGTAGAAGCCGTCGAACGACACGCCGAAGTGATCGTTGTTGAACAGGTTGTTGGCGTCCCGCCGCATTTCCGTGGCAACCCGCTTGTCCGGCTGCGAATCGTACATCCTGGCCGAGACATAGAGGTTGTCCCGATCGAAGAAGACCCAGACCTCCGTCTTCTCCGTCGCCGGCGCTCCCTCAGTTGGTTCCTGCTGGATGAAGTCACCGACCGGCTTCACGTCGCGGTAGAACGGCTCGTCGAGCACGCCGTCGAAGACCATCGGGGACGGCGTGCGCATGGCGCGCATCGTGATGCGCCCCTGCGCGTCGCGCGCGATCATCTCGGGCAGTTCGGGTGGTGGCGGGCCCTGGATCGGTGGGTCGCCGCCCTGGGCAAAGACTGAAGACGCAGCAAGAAGGGACAGCAGCAGGGCGCCAAGGACTCGCATGTGCGCCGACGATTCTACCGTCAATCCTCGCCGTTCCGCGGTGGTGGCTCCAGGTGAATCACGGCGTCGACAATCTGCGGGTACCGGCTCATGACCCGGTCTTTGACGACGTGCGAGATGTCGTGTGCATCAGTGAGTCGCATGTCCGCGGGCAGCCACACGTGGAAATCGAGGAAGACGTGGTCCGCCGATCCGCGCGTGCGGATCTGATGGCACCCGAGCACACCCTCGACGCTCATCACCACCTGCTCGATGTCCGCCTCCGACATGACGATGCGGTCGCTCAGGATCTTCGTGGTCGTCAGGGCGATCTGGTAGCCGGAGTACCCGATGAACGCGGCCACGACGAGCGCCGCGAGCGGGTCGAGCACCGGCACGCCCGCCCGCGCTCCGGCCAGCGCGACGATCACCGTCACCGACGAGAACACATCGCCGCGCGTCTGCGTCGCATCGGCCAGCAACACCTCGCTGCCCAGCGCCTCGGCGGCGGCTGACTCGTAGCGCACAACGATGACGTTCACGATGACCGTCAGGATCATCACGGCGAACCCGGATGCCGTGATGTCGGGCGGAGCCGACCGTCCCGTGAGGTGGTTGAAGGCGTTGCGGAGCACCTCGAGCATCACCAGCCCGAGGAACGCGACTACGCCGACGGCCGCCATCGTCTCGTACTTGCGATGACCGTAGGGGTGGTCTTCGTCCGGTGGGCGCCTCGCGGCGTACACGCCGACGAGCCCCACGACGTTCGATGCGGTATCCGTCAGCGAGTGGAAGCCATCGGACAGGATGCTGATCGCACCGCTCGAGTACCCGTACGCGATCTTCGCGAGCGCGACGGCGAGGTTGAGGAAGAGGACGCGCGTCAGGACCCGCGCGACCCCCGCGTACCGCTCAGAAGACACGAGCGGTTGGCACCGGCCACCAGCGGAGTTGCACCTTCCCGATGATGTACTTCTTCGGCACCATGCCCCAGTGGCGGCTGTCCGAGCTGTTGTTGCGGTGATCGCCCATCACGAAGTAGTAGCCCTCGGGGATGATCTGGGGGCCCCAGTCGTCGTGGCTGCGATACTCGGCGGACACGTAGTCGTCCTGGAGCGGGATGTCGTTCACGTAGACGCGGCCATCGACGATCCGCACGCTGTCCCCTTCTTCCGCGATGACCCGCTTCACGAACGACTTGTCGGGGTTCAGCGGGTAGTAGAGCATCACGATGTCGCCGCGCCGTGGCTCCGAGATGCGGTAGATCAGCTTGTTCACGATCAGCCGATCCTGGTCCTCGAGCGTGTGCGCCATGCTCTGGCCCTCGACGCGCGCGACCTGGAAGCCGAAGGTCACGATCAGGATCGCGTAGACCGCGGCGGAGAAGAGCGTCTTGATCCACGCGATCAGCTCCTCCTGCACCTGCCGCAGCCGTGAGTGACCGTTCGCCTGCAGCACGGCCGATGCCCCGCCCGCACCAGCCGGTGCGAGTTCGAGCGGCACGCCCAGGGTGGCGCCGTCCTCGGCCTGTCCGTAACCAGCGTCAGTGCCGCGCACACCGGTCGCCGGAGAGGTCCGGTGTGCGTCCAGGGCCTCAGCCGAGAATGCGAACGGAGCAGGCGCCGGCGTGCCGGTCAGATCTTCAGGTACTCCCTGAGCCGCTTGGTCTGCGTGCGGCTGACCGGAATCTCCGTCGCCTTCTCGTCCTTCATTCTCAGGATGTAGTTCCGACTGAACCACGGGACGATCTCCTTGATCTTGTTGATGTTCACCAGGTGGGACCGGTGCACGCGCCAGAAGACGCTCGGGTCGAGCCGCGCATGCAGCTCGTCCAGCGTCCTGTAGTTGGAGGTGCCCGAGAACTGGCTGGTGACGATGGTGATGGTTTCGTCGACGACCGAGGCATGGACGATGTCCTCGGCCTGGACGAGCAGCAGGCGTTCGCCGACCTTGACGGCGAGCCGTTCCCGTCGGCTCTGCCGTTCGCTGACCAGTTGCAGGATCTTCGCGAGCTGATCCTCTCCGAGTGCCCCTGCGGTGCCCTCCCCGGGATGCCGCTCCGCCGCAATGCGGCGCCGGGCTCGCTGGACGGCGGTGTCGAGGCGCGCCGGGTCCACCGGCTTCAGCAGGTAGTCCACCGCGTTCACCTCGAACGCTTCGATCGCGTGCTGGTCGAACGCGGTGACGAAGACGATGTGGGCGCCCGCATCGAGGTCCATGAGCCGGCGTGCGACCTCGAAGCCGGTCAGCCCGGGCATCTGCACGTCCAGGAAGACGAGGTCGGGTTGCAGTCGATCGATCGTCTCGACGGCTGCCGGTCCGTTGTCGGCTTCGCCGATCACGTCGACGCCGCCAAGCTGGCCGAGCAGGTAGCCGAGTTCTTCACGCGCCAGCTGCTCGTCGTCCACGAGGACGGCTCGCAAGTCGCTCATGCCGGGATCCGCTCGGGGAGTGCCAGGTCGGGGATCTCCACGCTCACGCGCGTGCCCCGGCCGGTCGTGCTGGCGAGCTTCAGCGTGCAGGCGGCGCCGTAGATCGTGCGCAACCGTTCGTTGACGTTGCTCAGCCCGATGCCCCCTTCGAGTGCTTCTTTCAGCCGTTCCTCCGTCATCCCCAGCCCGTCGTCCTCGACCTCGATGAGCGAGCGGTCACCCCGCCTTGCTGTCCTGATGGTAATGCGACCACCGCCGACCTTGCGCGAGAGGCCGTGCTTGATGGAGTTCTCGATGATCGGCTGCAGCAGCATGCTGGGGACGATCACGTCCAGGGTGTCGGGGCTGATCTCCTTCAGCACCTTGAGCTGCGGGCCGAAGCGGACCACCTCGATGTCCAGATACTGATCGATCGATTCGAGCTCCTCTCGGAGCGTGACGAAATGGTCCGTGCTGCGCATGAGCCGGCGCAGCAGGCCCGAGAGCTTCGTGATCAGCACCCGGGCAGTGTCCGGCTGCGTCCGGATGAGCGATGAGATGGACGTGAGGGTGTTGAAGAGGAAATGGGGATTGATCCGGTTGGAGAGCGCCTCGATCCGGGCGGCGAGCAGCAGCTTCTCCTGTTGCTCCAGGCGGTGCTCGATGCGCGCGTTGTTCCAGATCTTGATCGGCGTGGCGACGGTCAGCACCGTGGCGAGCACGATGACCGGGAAGGTCCACAGCGGATCGGCATGCAGGTAGAACAGGCGGTGGTGTTCGCTCCAGCGCACGCCGAGCCCCTGGCGAATGAGCTCGAGCCCGACGGGCGCGATCAGCAGGATGACCTGCCAGTCGATCTGCCGCTGTCGCAGCATGTGCCAGATCCGGATCGGCAGCCGGGTGACCACGAACGGTGAGAAGTGCCAGATCGCCTCTTTCGGGCAGAGCTCGCGGAGACCTCCGCCCGCGAACCCGCATCCAACCGCGAAGGGGAGTGCGATCACCTCGCCATTCGCGAGTGGTGGGAGGCCGACGAGCAGGCCGACGATCGCCCCGGCGTAGGGGCCGGCAATCAGGCCGACCACGAAGGCGCCTTCGAGCGTGAGGTCGGCCGCGTTATAGTTCAGGAGCAGTCGCGATGCGACGCCGGCCGTCAGCGGGAGGCCCAGGGCGAACACCATGATCAGGCGGTCGCCCCAGCCACGCCGCTCGAAGATGAGGATGTGACGGAATCGGCGGTAGCGGACCAGCATGGTCGCCAGCGCCGCCATGACGGCGAGCTTCACGACAAGCGTCGTGAGAAGCACCTGCTCGGCTGAGAGGAACTGTGGGCCGGGCATCCTTGATTTACTGGATCTTATCGGCGGGGTAAACTGAGAGCAATGGCTCTGATTCGTCCTTTGATCGTCGGCTTTGCGACCACGTTCCGGCACATGTTTAAGAAGCCGATCACTGTGGATTATCCGGACGAGAAGGTTCCGGTGTTTCCGAAGTGGCGCGGCAAGCAGGTGCTGATGCGCGACGAGAACGGACTCGAGAAGTGCGTCGCCTGCGGCCTGTGCTCGGTCGCGTGCCCGGCGGACGCGATTTACCTCGAGCCCGCGGAGAACGATGGCACGGTGCAGGCGGGACCGCGGTACGCCGCCGTGTACCAGATCCACAAGACGCGCTGCATCTTCTGCGGCTTCTGTGAAGAGGCGTGTCCGGTCGGCGCCATCTTCATGGGCAAGGACTACGAGCTGGCGGTCTACAGCAAGGACGACTTCGTCTGGGACAAGACCGACCTCCTCGTCCCGGCCACCACGGGGGCGAGCGCCAACGGGTAGGTCCGTCAGGCAGGGCGGGCCAGGAGGCATGCCCGCCCTTTGACCGTCCGCCCGACCAGCCCGCGCTCATCCACCCATGCAGATTGGTGCGCTAGGCGACATCCACGGCGCCTTCGACGCCGTCGTCGACATCATGGCCCGGCATCCCGATGTCGAGTTGTGGGTGCAGGTCGGGGACATGGCCAGCAACGACGGTGAGTACTTCACGCCGCCAAGGCCGCTCTACTGGATTAAGGGTAATAACGAGGACTTTGACGTCGTGGCGGCAGCCATTGCCGGTCGATCGCCCGCGCCGACGCTGCATTACCTGCCGAATGGCGGACCGTACCAGGTGGGCCCCTGGAAGGTGGCGGCCCTTGGCGGCACCTTCGCGCCGAGCTGGTACCACTCACCCGTGGCGCTGCTCCCACCGTCGCGCGGCAAGCGGATCGGCAGCGGCTCGATGAAGCTCGGCAAGAGCCGCGACGACAAGCGCCGGCACTTCGTCCGCGATGAGGTCCTCGCGTGCAAGGCGCTGACCGGCATCGACGTGTTCCTGACGCACGAAGCGCCCCGGCCCTTCTACCCGGCGGGGAGACGGATCGACGCGGGCAAGACCGTCATCAGCGAAGTGCTCACCTCCATGCGGCCGCGGCTGCACCTGTTCGGCCACCACCACGAGTTCACCGACTCGGTCCGCCAGGGCGTCCGCTCGATCGGCCTCGACGTCGTCGGCAAGTCCTACCTGCTGATTGACGCCGAGACGTTCCGCTGTGAGCGCCTGGATACCTGACGGAATGCGCGACCACGCACTATGACTCCATTCTCTGATGCGATTCGCGAGCGCGTGCTCGTCTGCGACGGCGCGATGGGCACGATGCTCTACTCGCGCGGCGTGTTCATCAACAAGAGTTTCGATGCGATGAACCTCACGCAGGCGCCCCTGGTGGAAGCGGTTCACCAGGAGTACGTGCTCGCGGGCGCGGACATCCTCGAAACGAACACGTTCGGAGCGAACCGGATCAAGCTCGGATCGTTCGGCCTGGCCGAGAAGCTGCGGGACATCAACATCGCCGGCGCACAGATTGCGCGGCGCGCGGCCGGCGATCGCGCGTATGTCGCGGGCGCCATCGGCCCGCTCGGCATCCGCATCGAGCCATGGGGCAAGACCGGTGTTGACGAAGCGCGTGAGTACTTCCGTGAGCAGGCGTCGGCGCTCCTCGAAGGCGGCGTGGACCTGTTCATCCTCGAAACCTTCCGCGACCTGAACGAGATCGGCGCCGCCATCGACGCAGTACGGTCGCTCACCAACCTGCCGATCATCGCCCAGATGACGACGGAGGAGGACGGGAACACGCTGGATGGCACGCCGCCGGAGCGGTTTGCGCCGGAGCTCGAGAAGCGTGGCGCGACCATCCTCGGCGTGAACTGCGCGGTCGGTCCGGGCCCCATGCTCGAGACGATCGAGCGCATGGAAGCGGTGACGGCGCTTCGGCTGTCGGCACAGCCGAATGCCGGCAAGCCGCGCGACGTCGAAGGGCGCAACATCTATCTCTGCTCGCCCGAGTACATGGCGTCCTACGCCCGACGCTTCATGCTGCACAACGTGGGCGTCGTGGGCGGCTGCTGCGGCACCACGCCGGAGCACATCCGGCAGATCAAGGCAGCGGTACGCGGTGCCCACGTGCCGGCGTCGGTGACGAAAGCGGAAGCCAGGGGGAGCGTGAAAGTCGGCACGACCATCGTGGCGCCTCCCGTCCCGCGCGAGCAGAAATCGCACCTCGCGCGAGCGCTGGCGAACGGCACCTTCGTGCTCGGCGTCGAGCTGCTGCCGCCCCGTGGGTTCGAAGCAGAACCGGCCATCCAGCGCGCACGCGAGCTGAAGCGGTACGGAGTCGACGTGGTGAACATCCCCGACGGGCAGCGATCGGGGGCCCGCCTGAGCGCGCTCGCACTGGCCGTGCTGGTCGAGCAGCAGGCCGGGATCGAGACGGTGCTTCATTACGCGTGCCGCGACCGGAACCTGGTCGGCATCCAGTCCGACCTGCTGGGCGCCCACGCGATCGGGCTCCGCAATGTGATGCTGATTACCGGCGACCCCGGCCGCGTGGGTGACTATCCAGATGCCACGGCCGTGTTCGACGTGGATTCGATCGGCCTGACCAACCTCGTCACACGGCTCAATCACGGCGCCGACATTGGTGGGCAGCCCATTGGGGCGCCCACGGCCTTCCACATCGGTGTCTCCGTCAATCCCGGCGCGGCCAACCTCGACGAGGAGCTGCGGCGGTTCGAATACAAGGTCGAGGCAGGCGCCGAGTTCATCGTGACCCGCCCGATCTTCGACCTGCCCGCTTTCGAGAAGTTCCTGGCGCGCATCGCATCGGCCGGCCTTCCGGTGATTGCCGGCGTGTTTCCGTTCGAATCGGCTCGAAATGCCGAGTTCATCGCGAACGAGGTGCCCGGTGTGCGGGTGCCCGAAGGCCTGATGGAGCGGATGCGTCGCGCCGACGGGCAGGACGCGGCCGCAGCCGAGGGCATCGCGATTGCGCATGAAATCGCCGCCGGGCTGCGCCATGCCGTTCAGGGCATCCAGGTGTCGACCCAGACCGGCAACATCGATGCGGCGCTTGGCGTCCTCGATGGACTTCGCTGACTGACCGGATGTATAGTCGGTCGGACTTGTCTCATCCGTGGCAGACCCGGCGAGTTGGGCGGGGTCGCGCATGGAGCCGCAATCGTCGAGGCTGTTGATGCCGCTATTCGACTCGCCAGAGCCTGAGCACGACAAAATCGTCGGCAGCGATGTCGCCACCCGGGCGCTGTCGGTGACCGTTGTCGAGAACGATTTCGTCGCCCGCGTCTACGAGAAGCTCGCGTCGATCTACGACTTCACGTTCGGTCCGACCCTTCATCCCGGTCGCGTGCAGGCGCTGCAGCGTATGGGGATCAAGGACGGAGACCGCGTGCTCGAAGTCGGGGTGGGCACCGGCATCAACGCGACCCTGTACCCGCGCACCTGCCACGTCACCGGCATCGACCTATCGGATTCGATGCTGGAGAAGGCGCGCGAGCGGGTCGCCCGCAAAGGGCTGACGAACGTCCGGCTCCTCGAAATGGACGCCGCCGACCTGAAGTTCGCCGAGGGCTCCTTCGACATTGTGTACGCCCCGTACCTGATCAGCGTCGTGCCCGACCCGGTGGCGGTGGTGCGCGAGATGGTGCGTGTCTGCCGACCCGGCGGGAAGATCGTCGTCCTCAACCACTTCCTCAGCCCCAACCCGGTGCTGGCGTGGCTCGAGCGGGCGATCTCGCCCTTCACGGTCCACATCGGCTTCAAGTCTGACCTCGACCTCCCGGCATTCCTCGCGCAGGCCGGGCTCAAGCCAGTGTCCATCGAGAAGGTGAACATCCCGAGGATCTGGTCGCTCGTCACTTGCATCAAGGCCTGAGACTCAGCCGGATCTGGCTGGTCCTCGTCCTCGTCGCCTTCTGCCTGCCGCTCTTCAACGGTCTCGGGATTCCCGATCTCGAGACCGACGAAGCCATCTACTCCTTCGCAGTCGATCGCATCCTCGAAGTCGGCGACTGGCTCGAGCCCAAGAGCAGCCCGAGCGAGACGGCCGTGTTCCTCGAGAAGCCGCCGCTCAAGTTCTGGCTCGTGGCCGCCCCGATCAAGGCCGGCCTGCTGCCGCATGACGAGTTTGGCCTCCGCTTCCTCGACGCGGTGGCCGGCAGCGCCGCCTTCGTCTACGTGTTCGCCATCGGCAGTATCCTCGCCGGGCCGGTGTGCGGGGCGGTCGCGGTACTGCTGCTGTTCGTCCACTGGCCCCTGCTGTTCGCGCATGGGTTGCGCTCCAACAACATGGAGGCGTCGCTCGTCCTGAGCTACTGCGGCGGCGTGTTCCACGTCCTGCGCTGGTCGGCGGTCGACGAGCCCCGCGGCCGCACCGGCCACGCGGTGGCCGCATCCCTGTGGTTCGTCCTCGGGTTCATGACGAAGTTCGTCGCGGCCCTCTTCCTGCCGTTCATGCTTGCCACGGCCGTGGTGGTGACGCCTCGAGTACGCGCCCGGCTGTTCGCGGAGTGGCGGCTCTGGGGCGCGTGTGCAGGGCTGGTGCTGCTGCTGTGCGCGCCCTGGTTCGCGTACGCCCACGTGCGGTTCGGCTCGCAGCTCTGGGAGACGATCCTCGGTGAGCACGTGCTCAAGCGCATGACGGCGTACCTCGATCCCACGCACCTGCACCCCTGGTACTGGTACCTGCAGCAGATGTGGAAGGAGTTCGAGAACGAGCAGATGCGCTGGCTCATCGTGGCCGGCGTCGTGACGCTGCTCGTGCAGGCCGCCCGCAGACGCTGGTTCGAGGGGATGGTGGTGCTGCTGTGGGCGGCGGTGCCGATGGCCATCATCTCTGCGGGCACGTCGAAGCTCTATCACTACGCCTACCCATATCTCCCGCCCATCACCCTCGCGGCCGGCTATCTCGTCGCCCTGGTGGTGATGCTCGCGCCTGCGCCGCTGCGGCGCCTGCTCGAAGCGGCGGAGGACCGCGTTGCCACACGACTGGCACCGCTCCTCGGATCGCCCGTGAGCCCGGGGGCCCGACGAATCGCCATGGTGCTCGTCACGGTCGGCGCGGCACTGGCGATCGGCGCCGTGGCGCTGGGCGGGCTGAAGTTCGACGTCGGCGGCCGCACCGTGTTCCGCAGCTCCGGCATCTGGCGGCCAATCGCGCTGATCCTCGTTGCGGCGATCGTCACACGCAGCAGCGCGCGGGTGACGAAACTGGTGGTGGCGATCGTCGTGTTCAACGTGATGCCACTGGATGCGTACCGCGGCCAGCTCGAATGGACCAGCAGGGGAGCCCATCCCATGCGGAGCGCGGCCGCGTGCGTCCAGCAGGTGCAGGCCTCTGCCGGCACGAACGCCGGGATCTACATCGACATGCCCGAGGGCATCTGGCATCCGCTCTATTACTATTTCCGGCGCGTGCGTCCGGTGACCGAGGCCACAACTCCGCTCGATCCGGTCATCGATCGATACCTGCTGGACCCGGCAGCTGCGCGTCCGGTGCTGATCTCCGACACGGCCTGGCGTAAGTACCAAATGCGTCGCGCGCAAGCGGGCGGGAGCGCGCTCTCTCCGCCGATGGTGCCGTTCCTCAACTCACTGCTCCTCCTGCCGGGCCCATACGCGACCTGCAGTCCAGAGGCCAGGCTGCTGACGCCGCGCTAGCCGTATGCCGCCGGTCCTCCTGTCCGTCGTGATTCCCGCCTACAACGAGGAGCGTCGCCTCGGCGCCACGCTCGTCACGGTCGCGGAGTACCTGCGAGAACAGCCCTGGGACTGGGAAATCCGTGTCGTCGACGACGGATCGGCCGATGGCACCGTGCGCGTTGCGGAGGCCGCAGCCTCGCAAGAGGGGAGGATTGTCGTCCAGCGTGAGCCTCACCGGGGAAAGGGCGGGGCCGTGAAGGCGGGACTGATGGCAGCACGGGGTGAGTTCAGGTTCATCTGCGATGCCGACCTCTCGATGCCGATCGCCGAGATCGCTCGATTCCTGCCCCCCGAGGCGCCCCCTTTCGACGTGGCAATCGGATCGCGGGAAGGGCTGCGCGCCAGGCGCGTGGGCGAGCCCGCCTACCGGCACATTGCGGGGCGCGCGTTCAACCTCGGGGTTCAGTGGCTCGTGCTGCCAGGGATCGAGGACTCACAGTGTGGGTTCAAGATGTTCACGGCAGCAGCCGTGAAGTCGATCTTCCCCCGTGTCACTGTGGATGGTTGGGCCTTCGATGTCGAGGTGCTCGCGATCGCCCGCGCCCAGAAGCTCCGCATCGTCGAACTGCCGATCGAGTGGCACTACCGCGCCGAGTCGCGCCTGAACATGCTCCGCGATGGATGGCAGATGCTGAAGGAACTGCTGCGGATCCGATTGAGGTCGATGCGAGGACGATACCGTTCCGAGGTTGGAAGCTAGAACTCAGAAGTCAGAACTGGGCCCGCATCGGTTCCAAGGCTCAGCCCGTCCGCCCAACCCCAACGCCCCAACCTCCAACCTCCAACCTCCAACCTCCAACCTCCAACCTCCACCCTCCAACCTCCGACCTCCAACCTCCGACCTCCAACCTCCGACCTCCGACGTTCGTGCGCTGACCTCTGAGGGGGGTGCTTACCTCTGAAGCCGTGCCAGTATGCGGCGTGCGATGACGTCGGCGCCGTCTGCCCTGAGTGTCGATGCGGGGGCTGGTTGGGCGAGGAGCGCATCGAGCGCGTCGCCCCAGCGGCCCGCGACCAGGTCCTCGCGATCGATCAGGCGGCTTCGCATCACCGCAGGCATCTCGCGCATGAAGACCTCCTGCTCGATGAAGCGACCGCGCAGCGTGTAGAGCAGCGGCACTCCATTCGCCAGGCACTCCGAGACGATGCCGTAGCCGAGCTTGGTCACGACTGCGTCGCAGGCGGCGAGCAGGTCCGTGTACGTGACGCCGGCGCGCTGCATATCGGCTCTCGTGACGACGCGCAGGTTGGGATGTCGTGGCGCGTCTCGAGGCACCTCGTACTCGGTGGCCACCACGAGCTGACGAGGGTCATCGGCGGCGCTCGCCAGGGGCACGCTCCCACCATGTCCTCCAAACGTCGCAAGCACGAGCCGCTGTGTGGAGGGAAGGCCGAGCCGGGCGCGGGCATCGTGGCGCGTCACGGTCGCTCGACGCGCGACCAGCGGCACGTCTTCGAGCGGACGCATGCCGTCGAATCCACCCGCGAACGGCAGCCGCAGCGTCAGCGTCGCCTGCGCATTTGCGGCTGCAATCTGCTCGCGCACGCCTGGGGCAGCGCTGTCGAAGCCGGGAAGGCCCCCGTAGATCCAGTCCCACGTGAAGTTGCTGATGGCGACCGACGGGAGACCTGCCGCGCTCGCAGCCGCGAACGCGAGAGGCGGGATGTCGCCGACCACCAGCGTGCCGCGGTGCTCACGCAGGATGGCCGCCTCGCGCTCCACGCGCGTATCGAACTCCGCGTAGAACTCCCGCGCTCGCCGTGCGGTCTCCGCCTCGTCGATGCTGAGGCTGTCCGGCTGGACCACTCCAGTGTCGGTCGCACCGGTGATGATGTTGACGGGCCGGTGTACGTTGGCGCGCAAGAACCACTCCGGCACCGTCGTCCGGAGCCCGATGGGGAGCTCGGGTGCCAGCTCACCAAGCGCGTTCACGACGAGCGCGCTGCGCGAGGCGTGGCCGAAGCCGTGACCGGAGATGTAGAAGACGACGGACAACTCAGGGCTGTGGCAGTGCGACCTTCAGCACGTCTTCGAGCGTGGACGCCGGAACGAAGGTCATCTGCTCCTTCACTTCCGGCGGCAACTCGGCCACGTCTGCGCTGTTGCGGGACGGGTGGATGAAGGTCTTGATGCCGAACCGCTTCGCGGCGAGTGCCTTCTCGCGAATGCCGCCGACCGGGAGCACGAGGCCGCTCAGGGTGATCTCGCCGGTCATCGCGACATCGGGCCGCACGATCTGGTTCTTCAGCGCCGAGACGATGGCGGTGGCCATGGTCACGCCCGCAGAGGGGCCGTCCTTGGGAATCGCGCCGGCCGGGACGTGCACGTGGAGGTCGTGCTTCTCGAGCACATCGGGGTCGATGCCGAGCTCCTTCGAGACAGCGCGGACATGGCTCAGTGCCGCGCGCGCGGACTCCTGCATCACGTTCCCGAGCTGGCCTGTGAGGATCAGGTTGTGGTGGCCCGCAGGCAGCAGGCTCGCTTCCACGAACAGGACGTCACCGCCCACTTCGGTCCAGGCCACGCCGGTAGCGACGCCGGGACGTGACACGCGGAACGAGAGCTCCTGCTGGAAACGCGGTGGCCCCAGGTAGTCAGGAACGTCGTCGCCCCCGATCACGGTCTGCGGCAGCGGCTCGCTGGATGCGGCGACCCTGGCCGCCACCTTCCGGGCGACGGCGCCAATCTGCCGCTCCAGGTTCCGCACGCCGGCCTCACGCGTGTAGTCGCTGGCGATGCGCCGGAGTGCCGCGTCTTCCAGGAGGATCTGCTCGGGCGAGAGGCCATGCTCGGTCAGCTGCCGCGGGACGAGGTACCGCTTCGCGATGTGAAGCTTCTCCTCTTCGCTGTAGCCCGCGAGCTGGATGATCTCCATGCGGTCGAGCAGGGCGGGATGGATCGTCCCCAGCTGGTTGGACGTCGCGATGAAGAGCACCTTCGAGAGGTCGATGTTCACCTCGAGGTAGTGATCGCGGAACGTCGAGTTCTGCGCCGGGTCGAGCACCTCGAGCAGGGCCGCCGCCGGGTCGCCCTGGTAACCACCCGCTGAAATCTTGTCGATCTCGTCCAGCATGAAGACGGGATTCATCGCGCCCGCCTGCTTCAGGGCCTGGACGATGCGCCCCGGGATGGAGCCGATGTAGGTGCGGCGGTGGCCCCGGATTTCCGCCTCGTCGCGGACGCCGCCGAGCGAGATCCGCACGAACTTCCGGTTCATCGCGCGAGCGACCGACTGGCCCAGCGAGGTCTTGCCGACGCCTGGGGGCCCGACGAAGCAGAGGATCGGGCCCTTCATCGCCATCGACCCGGTCTGCTGCGCCTTCAGCTTCTGCACCGCCAGGTACTCGACGATGCGCTCCTTGATCTTGTCGAGGTCGTAGTGATCCTCGTCGAGCACCTGCCGCGCCGCGACCGGATCGAGCCGGTCCTCTGTCGTCTTCGACCACGGCACGTCGAGGAGCCAGTCCAGGTACGTCCGGATCATCTGGTACTCGGGTGAAGCCTGGCCCATGCGCTCCAGCCGTTCGAGCTCGCGAAGCGCGGCGGTGTTGACGTGCTCGGGCAGGTGCGCGTCGGCAATGCGCGCACGGAGCTCCTGCATCTCCGGCTTCTCGCCTTCGCCGAGCTCTTCCTGGATCGCCTTCATCTGCTGCCGGAGGTAGTACTGACGCTGCGCGTCGGTCATCTCCTGCTGCGCGGCTGACTCGATCTTTCCCTTCAGCTCCAGGAGCGCGATCTCGCGATTCAGCGCGGCGGCCACCGACGACAGTTTGTCGATCAGCTGGTTCGCCTCGAGAATCTGCTGCTTCTCGTCGGCTTTCATGTCGAGAAGGCTGGCGAGCACGTATGCCAGCCGGAGCGGATCGTCCAGGCCCTGCACCATCGTCCGCAGTTCCTGCGAGAGGCCCGTGGCCACCGAGAGCGCCTTGTCGATCAGTTCGCGCAGGCGGCGGACCCAGGCGTCGATTTCAATGGTCCGCTCGGCCGACTCAGGCTGGGGGCGTACCATCGCGCGGAGCGAGTTCGCGCTCCTCGAGATCAGGTCGGCCCGTCCGCGCTGGAGCCCCTCGACGATCACATGGATCACGCCGTTCGGCGCCTTGGCCATCTGGCGGACCACCGCGATCGTGCCGATCTCGCGCAGATCCCCGGGCTGGGGCTCCTCCACGCTGGCGGTCTGCAGCGTGAGGAACAGCAGGCGATCGCCAGCGAGCGCCCGATTGACCGCTTCGACAGAGTGCGGTCGCGAAATGGCCAGAGGCTGCAGGGTCAGCGGAAAGACGACGGTTTCGCGCAGCGCGAGCAGGGGCAGTTCGCTGGGGTAGGTGCGAGCGGGGTCGGTCGCCATGGGTTCAGGATATCAGTGGATGTAAGGGATGAGACGCCAGCGGACGACCCTTCGGTACTCGAGGTAGCGATTGCCGCACTGCGACGTCAGGCCCGCTTCTTCGAAGGGCATCGCTATCAGGAGGTAGGCGGTCGTGACCGTGGCGAACAGGAGCCGGTCGCCGGTCATCACCGGCGTGCCGAAGAAGATGAGCACCCAGCCCGAGTAGAGCGGGTGGCGGACGAACCGGTATGGCCCGTCATGCTGCAGCACGTCGGTCGGCTTCGGCTCGGCGAGTCCGGCCAGTTCGCTGACGCTGATCTTCCTGACGCACAGGATGCTGAGTGCGATGCCGGCCACCTGCGCCGAGAGCAGCAGCACGTGCATGGCGCCAGACGCGTGATACACATCGACACCGATGGGGACCCAGAGCCAGGTCACCGCCATCAGCAGCAGGCTGGCCACCCACACATAGGCGCTCCGTACGAGATCGGCAGGCACCCACTTTGTCACCCACCGCTTCGCAGCAGGGCGCGCGAGCAGGCTGTGGTGCAGGGCGAACACCGTCAGCAGCCCAGTGTCTGCCGACGCCGCGCGCAGGGCGTGCCCGCCGCTCGTGACGTCCGACAGGTGCATCCACCACCAGCCGACACGCACGACGGCTGCCACGAATAGCACGAGCCCGATGCGTTTGATTGCCGGCTTCATCAATTCACCAACTCACCAATTCACCAACTCACGAATTCACCAACTCACCAACTCACCAATTCACCAATTCCCTGTGCTCGGTCACCTGATGCTATAACCAGCCTGTCGTGGATCGGGTCGTCATTTCAGGAATCGGAGTCGTCTCGCCATTCGGTGTGGGTCGGGAGACCTTCTGGACGCACATCAGTCGGGGCGACAGTGGTGCGCGCATCCTGGATGACCTGGACCCCTCAATCCCCTGTCGCGTTGCCGCGCCCGTCCTTGGCGTGACCACGGACGACGTGCCAAGGATCGAGGGAGAAGATACGTGGGATCCCGCCCACCGGGCCGACCCGAAGCGCTACAGCCGAGCCGCGCTCATCGCGGTGATTGCTGCGCGTGAAGCCTGGAACGATGCCGGCTTGCGGGCGAGCGAGGAGAACGCCGCGGTGATCATCGGGAGCGGCGGAGGCGGGATTGACGTGGGGGAGAAGCAGTACTACGACTTCTTCGTCGAGCGCGGACGCAAGGTGACCCCCTACGCGATCCCGATCTCGATCGTTGGCATGATGTCGAGCGAGGTCTCCATCTCGCTCCGGCTGCACGGCTTCAGCCACGTGCTGTCCTGCGGCTGCACCAGTTCGACCGATGCCATCGGGTATGCGGTGGCGGCTATCCGCTCTGGTGAAGCGGACATCGTGCTGTCCGGAGGGGCGGACGCCTGTGTGACGCCGGGGATGCTGTACGGGTTCTCCCGCATGCGCGCGGTATCGGTGGGGCACAACGACACGCCGCACGCCGCCTCCCGTCCCTTCGACAAGGCACGCGACGGGTTCGTGCTGGGAGAGGGCGCCTGGATGCTGGTCCTCGAGCGCGAGGACCATGCGCGAGCACGCGGTGCAACGGTCTACGCCTCGATCGACGGCTATGCGTCGACGTGCGACGCCTACCACCGCGTCCAGATGGCTCCCGACGGCGTGCAGATCGTCCGTGCCATGGCGAAGGCCATCGAGAAGTCGGGCCGTGCCCGCGATGCGATCGGCTACGTCAACTTCCATGGCACATCCACGGTGCTGAACGATGCGATTGAGTCGCGATGCGTGCGCGAGCTGTTCGGCACGCGCGCCGACCACATCGCCGGGTCCTCCGTGAAGTCGATGATCGGGCACCCCCAGGGCGCAAGCGGCGCCGCGGGGATCGTGACCACCGCGCTCGCGATGCAGCGCGGCTTCCTGCCACCGACGATCAACCAGCGGGAGCCGGATCCGTCGTGCGATCTCGATTACGTCCCGAACGTCGGTCGTGAGGCGCAGGTCGAGGCCGCCCTGTGCAACTGCCTCGGCTTCGGCTCCAAGAACAGCGCCATCGTCATGGGTGCGGGGCGTTAGGTGAGATCTGCCATCTGCACTGCACATGGCGTGTGACGTGCTCGTCATCGGCGCCGGCCCGGCGGGCTCGGTTGCGGCGCTCGTGCTGGCGCGCGCGGGCGCGCGTGTGTGCCTTGTCGATCGCGCCGCCCTGCCGCGGCCCAAGCTGTGCGGCGATACCCTGAACCCGGGCGCGCTCGGCATCCTGCGTCGCCTCGGGATCGGAGACGGCATCGAGCGGCACGGGCTGCCCATCGACGGTATGCGCGTCACGGGCGACGGCGTGGTCGTGGACGGTCGCTATCCGCGCGGGCTGCGAGGTGTCTCGATGCGGCGGGACGATCTCGACCTTGCGCTCGTGCACGCGGCGGCCAGCGCTGGAGTGGACGTGCGGACGCAGGTGCGTGCGGCTGGCCCGATTGTCGAGGAGCAGCCTGGCAGCGTGCGGGTGGCAGGCGTGGCGTGCACGGGACCCACGGGTGTGCGGTTCGATCTCCGTGCGCCGGTCACCATCGCAGCCGACGGCCGTCGCTCGGCGCTCGCGCTCGCGCTTGGGCTCACGCGCCACCCGGAGAAGCCGCGTCGGTGGGCCATCGGCGTACATGCGGCCGGCATGGAGGGTCTGTCAGCCTTCGGCGAAATGCACATCCGTCGCGGCTACTACGTGGGCGTCGCGCCGTTGCCAGGCGGTCTCGCGAACCTCTGCGTCGTGCGTCCCGCTGCTGCCGCCGAGGACGGTTTCCGCGACCCTGCCGGCACGCTCCGCCGGATCATCGACGCGGAGCCGATCCTGCGCGAGCGGACCACGCACGTGGAGTTTGCGTCCCGGCCGCTCGTGCTCGGGCCGCTGGCGGTCGACACCGTGCCGGGCGCCGCGATGCCGCCCGGCCTGCTGCTCGCTGGTGATGCCGCCGGGTTCATCGACCCGATGACCGGCGACGGGATGCGGTTTGCCCTGCGCGGCGGCGAACTCGCGGCTGACGCCGCCATCCGCGCACTCGCCCACGGCTGGAACGGGGTGCACGCGCATCTCGAGCAGGCCCGTCGGCAGGAATTTGCAGCCAAGTGGCGGTTCAACCGTGCGCTGCGCGCGCTCGTCGGCAGCGCGATGGGCGTGCGGGGTGCCACCCTCGCGGCGCGCGCCATGCCGGCCAGCATCAGGCTTCTCATCCGCCACGCGAGCGACTGCGCGCGGGCCACGGCGTAGCCGACCTTGATCCGCCTCGCGCTCCTCGCGCTCGTGGTGTTCGGCACGATGATCGTGGAAGCGGTCCGCGCGCGCCGCAACGAACGCCTGCAGCGCGCCCGTGGCGGCGTCGAGCCGCGTCATGACGTGTACCCGCTGATGCAGGTGGCCTACCCTGGCGTCTTCCTCGCCATGCTGTGGGAAGGGCTGCTGCGCCCCACGCCGCCAACGGTGGTGGTCGCCGTCGGGCTCGCGGTCCTCGTGGCGGGCAAGCTGCTCAAGTGGTGGGCCATCCTGACGCTCGGCCAGTGCTGGACCTTCCGCGTCATCGTCGTGCCCCAGGCTCCGCTGGTCACCTCGGGGCCGTATCGGTGGCTGCGGCACCCCAATTACGTCGGCGTGGTTGGCGAACTCGCCGGCAGTGCGATGATTGCTGGCGCTCCGGTGGCCGGTCTCCTCGGGACGCTGCTCTTTGGCGGGCTGATGCTGGTCCGCGTGCGCCTCGAGACCCGAGCGCTGGGTGCTATACTCCGGCGCGGGTAATCCCGCCGCTTTCCAGCACGAATGTCCTCCGAGCCCGGCCCGCCAGAGCACCCCCGATCCACGCTGCCGCCCTGGGCCCGCGTCCTCGATCTGGCGTGCCTGGCCATTGTCCTGCTCGCAGCGGTGGTTGCCGCCTGGGGCGGATTCCGCATGCGCGTCGGCGGCATCCGGGTGGCGCTCACCTCGCCGTACCGGGTCTTCGCCGTCGCCGCACTGATCGCGGTCGTTCGACACCTGCTCGTGCCGCGTCCTCCGATCTACGCCGACCTCCCCGGCCGTCTCCGTGCGAACCTTGCGACGACGCCTGCGCGGACCGCATTCGGCGCGCTGGTCGGCACGCGGCCCGCGATCCTCTTTGTCGGCTACATGGCGGTCGTCGTTTTCGGCTTCGGCGCGGGAGGGCGCGCCCCGTATCGGCTGTCGGACAACGAGGCCGCCAACCTTCAGGTCCGCTGGGACATGCCGTGGTACTTCGGCATCGCCTCCGAAGGCTACCACTTCAACCCCAACTACCACGGCCAGCAGAACGTCGTGTTCTTTCCGGCGTTCCCCATGATCTGGCGCCTGGCCGCGCGGCTGCTCGGTGGGCAGACGATGGCGTACGTGACGGCGGGAACGGTGGTGGTCTTCGTCTGCTTCTTCGTCGCGCTGACGTACCTCTTCCGCCTGGCGAGGGAACTGACTGGCGAGGATGATCCGGCGCGCTTCACGGTGTGGCTGCTCGCGACCTATCCGTTCGCGCTGTTCTACGGCGCGATCTACACCGAGTCGCTGTTCCTGCTCGGTGCGACCGCCGCGTTCTTCCATTTCCGCCGCCGTGAGTTCGTGGCCGCAGGGCTGTGGGGGCTGCTCGTCGGGCTCACGCGGCCGAACGGCTGCTTTCTCTCCATTCCGCTCGCGTTGATCGCCATTGCGCCGTGGCTGCCGCGGTGGCTGAATGGCGGAGCGGACCAGAACATCGAGCGTGAACCAGGGAGAAAGCGGTTCGCTGCGCTGGTGCCGGCCATGCTGACCTCGGCCATGCCGGGTGTTGGCGTGCTGCTCTACTCGGGGTGGATGTGGTACTTCACCGGCAACCCGCTCCAGTGGGCTGCCGGCCACGCGGCGTGGGGCCGGGAGTACGTGGGCTTCGCCCCGCTGATTGCCGACCGCTACGACTGGCTGGTGAACGCCGGGCTCTACACGTACTCGACCTACGTGCCGACCGACTTCCTCAACACCATCGGCGCGTTCTTCGCGCTCGCGTGTGCAATTCCGGTGGCGCGCCGGCTCGGACTTGCCTACGCCGTGTTCATCCTCATCAACATCCTGCCGCCGATGGCGGCGGGTGGCATGTTGTCGATGGGGCGGTTCTCGTCCGTGCTGTTCCCCGCGTTCATCTGGTGCTCAACCGTCATTCCAGTGCGGCACCGCGCCGGCTGGCTGGCGACGTTCATGGCCATGCAGGCGCTGAACGCCACGCTGTTCTATACGTGGAGAGAGCTCTTCTAGGCGGTAGGCGATGGGCGATGGGCGCCAGGCTCGAGACGCTCGGGCCGCGGCTCTTGCTGGGTGCAGACGATGACCAAAGTGCGACGGTTCACGCAACTGGACGTATTCACGACACAGCCGCTCCTCGGCAACCCGCTGGCGGTGGTGCACGATGCCGCCGGCCTGACCGATCTGGACATGGCGGCGTTCGCGCGGTGGACCAACCTGTCCGAGACGACCTTCCTGTTCCACCCAACGGAGCCGGGTGCGGACTACTGGGTCCGCATCTTCACGCCGGGCGGCGAACTGCCGTTCGCGGGGCATCCGACGCTCGGCAGCGCGCACGCGTGGCTGCTCGCGGGCGGTCGTCCCACGCGCGACGGTGAGGTCGTCCAGCAGTGCGGCGTCGGGCTCGTGCGAGTGCGGTACACCGGCGCACGGCTCGCATTCGCCGCGCCTCCCCTGAGGCGCAGCGGTCCTGCGGACGATGCGATGCGCGCACAGGTGGCGACGGCGTTGCGGATTGAACCGGATGCCATAGTGGCCCTGGAGTGGGTGGACAACGGACCCGGCTGGCTTGCCGTGATGCTGGCGGACGCCGATGCCGTCCTCGCGCTGCGGCCGGACTTCTCCGCCATGCATGGACTGAAGCTCGGGATTGTCGGACCGTACGCGGCCGGTGGCGACGCGCACTTCGAAGTGCGTGCCTTCGTGCCGACGCTCGGTGTTCCCGAGGACCCGGTCACAGGGAGTCTCAACGCGGGCCTCGCGCAGTGGCTGATCGGCAGCGGGCGTGCGCCGGCGCGCTACGTCGCGCGCCAGGGGAGAGCGCTCGGGCGGGATGGCCGTGTCCATGTGACGCAGGAGGATGGCGACATCTGGATTGGGGGCGATGTCGTGGCGGTAGTACAGGGCACGGTCGACGTCTAGGCGGACCTGTCCACGGCCGGCGTCTGCGCTACGATGCGCTGACCATGACCGCACAGTCGCCGTACCGCTCACTCCTTGCGGCCACGCTGCTCGTCGGCGCCCTAAGTGCTGACTTTGCCGCGCCGGTGAGCGCGCAGGAGTTTACGGCGACGCGCGTCGCGGAGAATCCGCTCGTCACGGTGAACAGCTCCGCGACGCTGGGCGGCAACGTGAACGGTCCCACCGTGATCCGCGTGCCCGACTGGGTCGAACATCCGCTCGGCCGCTACTACATGTACTTCGCCAATCACATGGGCGAGTTCATCCGGCTGGCGTATGCCGACGCGGTTACCGGCCCGTGGCACGTGTACGAGCCAGGTGTGCTGCACGTCCGCGACACGGCGTTCTACAGGTCGCAGCCGGATCCGCAGGAAACCCTGGCCGACTTCTACACGCACGTGGCGTCGCCAGACATCCTCGTTGACCCTGGACGCCGCCGTTTCGTGATGTGGCTGCACGGGTGGTGGACGAACGGGGAGCGATGGCCGAGCGACCCGCGTGAGGCGCGCGCCTGGGCACGGCAGCGGGGGTACGGGCAGTTCACGCAGGCGGCGGAGTCGACCGACGGCATCCACTTCGAGGTGCGCCCGGCCATCACCAGGCAGAGCTACCTGCGCGTGTTCCAGCACGGCGGCTGGTTCTACGGCGTGACGCGGCTTGGCCAGCTCGCGCGGTCGACGGATCCGCTTGGCAGCTTCGAGGTCGGGCCGAACCCGTTCCGCGACACCGCGTACGCGAACCGTGTCCGGCATGTGGGGCTTCTCCTGCGCGGCGATCGGCTGCACGTGTTCTTCACTGGGATCGGCGACGCACCTGAGCGTGTGCTCGTGTCCACGATCGAGCTGACGGCCGACTGGAGCACCTGGCGCGCGAGCGCACCACAGGATGTGCTGCGCCCGGAGGCGCCGTACGAGTGCATCGACAGGCCCGTCGCGCCGTCCGAACCCGGCGATGTCGAGGAGCCCGTTCGCCAGATCCGTGATCCCTTCGTGTTCGACGAGCAGGGGAGGACGATGCTCTTCTACTCAACGTGCGGCGAGCAGGGCATCGCGGCCGCCGAGCTGATGGTGCGGTAGCGGGCGTCTTACGGTTGGAGCGAGGTCTTTCCCTGTGAACGTCGGGCGGGCTGAAGCCCGCCCGCTACGAACGACGCTCCGAGCCGCGAGGCCCGCCTAGAGCCGGAAGTCCGCAGCCGGTCCCCGAAGCCGACCCGCCCGGGAGCCGGAAGCCCGAAGCCTTGAGCCTGAACTCGGAAGCTGCCGCAGGCCACGGCGCATCGCCCATCGCCTAGCGCCCATCGCCCACCGCCCACCGCCCATGGCCTGCCAGCCGAGAGCCGACCCGCCCTGAAGCCTGAAGCCTGAAGCCCGAAGACCGTTCGCCCAACGTCTATCGCCCAATCCCCGTCCCCGAGCGTCTATATAATGTGCGAATGACGCGCAAGGCGCTCGGTCTGGCCGCCGCGCTCGTGCTCGGCGTATCGTTTACCGTCGCGGTCGCGCAGGTGCGCCGCCCGTCGCAGCCGATGCCTGCGCCGCAAACGCCGGCTCAGCTGGCGCTGCGCGCCCTCAACGAAGGGCGGTACGACGAGGTCGCGTCGATCACCGGCAAGGATCAGTTCGATCCGACGCTGGTGTCCATCCACGCCCGCGCCCTCATCGCCAGGGGACAGTACAAGGAAGCTGAGGATCTGTTGCGCCCCTCGGCCCAGCGGCAGCCGGTGAGCGACTCGGCGCTCGAATTGGGCCTGCTGCTGCGCATGCTGAGCCGGGACGAGGGTACCGCGATCCTGGGTCGCGTGGCCGATTCAGCCGCCACCGCAAACCGCGCGGCCGACCTCGCCCGCGCCGCCCGCGCCCTGCGCGCCCTGGGCCGGTTCGACGAGTCGAACGCCGCCTACCGCGACGCCGCCACGGCCGCCCCGCGCGACCCCGCCATCCAGACCGCCTGGGGTGAGATGTTCATCGAGGGGCGCTGCCAGACCTGCACGGTCGACGCGATGAAGTCCTTCGACGCAGCCCTCAAGGAAGACCCGAAGTGGACCCCCGCCATCGTCGGCATGGCCGAAGCGATGAGCGAGCAGAACCCACCGGAAGCGGTGAAGACCGCGGAGAAGGCGCTCGAGATCAATCCGTCGTCGGTCGACGCCCACCTCTTCATCGCCGCCGAAGCGGCGGATGCCGGGCACCGTGACGATGCGAGGACGTCGATCCAGAAGGCGCTCGAGGTGAACCCGAACAGCCTCGACGCGCATGCGCTGCTCGGCGCGCTCGCCTACATCGAGGACAAGACCCCGGAGTTCGAGCAGAGCATCCAGAAGGTGCTGTCGATTTCGCCGAAATACGGCGAGGCTTATCGACTCGCGGGCGAGTTCGCCGCGCACAACTACCGGTTCGACGAGGCGGTCACGCTGGTGCGCAAGGGGCTCGCGCTGGATCCCGACAACCCGCGGGCGCTGTCGGACCTCGGCACGCACCTCCTGCGCACGGGAGACGAACAGGGCGCGCGCGCCGCGCTCGAACGGTCCTTCAAGGAGCACCCGTACGACGTCGTCTCGTACAACCTGCTCCAGATGATGGACACGCTCGACAAGTTCGTGACCATCCGTGAAGGCGATTTCGTCATCCGCATGGACAAGGCCGATGCGGTGGTCATGCAGGACTCGGTCGTCGCCCTCGCGAAGGACGCGATGGCCGCGATGACGAAGCGGTACGGCTTCACCCCGAAGGGCCCGATCCTCATCGAGATCTTCCCCAAGCACGACGACTTCGCCGTCCGCAACGTCGGACTGCCCGGCATGATCGGCGCGCTCGGCGCCTGCTTCGGGCGGGTGGTGACGATGGATTCGCCCAAGGCGCGGCCGCCGGGCGACTTCCAGTGGGCCGGCACTCTCTGGCATGAGCTGGCGCACGTGATCACGCTGCAGATGTCCAACCAGCGCGTGCCACGCTGGCTGACGGAAGGTATCTCCGAATACGAAGAGAAAATCGCGCGTCCGGAGTGGGCGCGCGGCATGGACGTGGAGTTCGCCGGGCTGCTGAACCGCGGCCAGACGATCAAGCTGGCTGAACTCAACGCCTCCTTCCAGGATCCGCGGCGGATCGGGCTCGCGTACTTCCAGGCCTCGCTGCTCGTCGAGCACATCGTCGCCACCTACGGCGATGAAGGGCTGCACAAGCTGCTGCGTGCCTACGGTCAGGGGCTCGAGACCGATGCCGCCATGAAAGCGGCCATCGGCGTTGGCCTCGCGGACATGCAGGCGGCCTTCGATCGCCGCATGGAAGACAAATACGGGACGATGCGCGCCGCGCTGAAGGAGCCGCCAGAGGGGGTGAACCCGGCGAAGATGTCGCTCGACGAGGTCAAGGCGTACGCGGCGAAGAACCCTGATAACTACATTGCCCAGATGGCGCTTGGTGTCCAGCTCCGGAAGACGGGCGATTTCGACGGTGCTGTCGCTGCCTTCCGCAAGGCCGCCACGCTGGTGCCGCAGCAGGGCGGCGAAGACAGCCCGCATGCCCTCATCGCGGAAATCGCGCAGGCCCGTCGCGACAATGCCGGCGCCATCCAGGCCCTGCAGAGCCTCGTCGACGTGGACTTCAACAACATCGATGCGGCTCGCCAGCTCGCCAAGCTGATGCGCGACAGCGGCATGACCGAGCCGACCCGCCTCGAGCGGGTCTATACCCGCATCGTCGACATCGATCCATTCGATGCCGACGCGCGGGCGCAGCTCGGGCGTGTGCTCATGCGGCAGAACAAGGCAGACGCCGCGTCGCGTGAGTTCAAGGCGGTGGTGGCGATGAACCCGGTCGACCAGGCCGCCGCCTACACCGATCTGGCGGAAAGCTACTTCCAGAGCGGGAAGCGCGCGGAGGCCCGCAGGCAGACACTCGCGGCCCTCGAGGTTGCCCCGAGCTACGAGCGCGCACAGGACCTGCTGCTGAAGCTCGCCGAGGCACGGCCGTGAAGCCAGCGGCGCGCCGCCTGCTGACGGCGCTCGCCGTGCTTGCGTTCACGCTGGTGCCCGCTCTGCAGCCCAGGGTCGACGCGCAGTTGCCGACTGGCGCGGACGACCGGTTCGCGGGGCTGCAGTGGCGATTCGTCCGCATCAAGTACCACTACAACACCGAGGGCACGCGGCAGGGGCAGGACTTCTACGGCGAGCCGTGGCTCATCGACGGCCCGGCCGCCGAGCAGAACCTGTCGCGGCGGCTCCGCACGGCCACGTCGATCGACGTGCTGGACCCCATCGTCCTCACGCTGGACGACCCGCGCCTGTTCCAGAACCCCTGGATCTACTTCGTCGAGCCCGGGAATCTCGCGCTGACGGAGAGCGACGCCAAGACGCTGCGCGAGTTCCTGCTGCGCGGCGGCACCGCGCTCTTCGACGACTTCCACGGACCGTACGAGTGGGAGCACTTCGAGAAGGAGATGAAGAAGGTGTTCCCGGACCGCCAGATCGTGGACTTTCCCAAGGACCACCCGATCTACAGCTGCTTCTACAAGCTCGATGGCTACCCGCAGGTGGCCGGGCTCGGCTCCTTCATGGCCGGCCGGAGCTGGGAAAAAGGCGGGTTCGTGGCGCACCTGCGCACGATCTTCGACGACAATCAGCGTCCCATGCTCTACATCAACTGGAACACGGACATGGGCGATGGGTGGGAATGGTCCAACGCGGAGGAGTATCCCGGCTACCTGAAGTACACGTCGCTGGCCTACCGCATGGGCATCAACGAGGTCGTCTACGCCCTCACACACTAAGGAACTCACGCAAGGCAATTGGTGATCTGGTGAACTAGTGAGCTGGTGAGTGAATTGGGAACTCACCAACTCACAACTCACCAACTCACAACTCACCAATTCACCAATTGCGAGCGTCTCCCCGAGGTATCTCTTGAACGGATCGACCAACACGGGCCCTGCCAGCGTCGAACGTGTCGCCGAAGGGCGCGAGCGCATCCTCACCGAACTCCGGAAGGTCATCGTCGGGCAGGACGACATCATCGACCACGTGCTGGTCGCGTTGTTCACGGGCGGGCACTGCCTCATCACCGGTGTGCCTGGTCTCGCGAAGACGCTGCTGATCCGCACGCTGGCCGACATCCTGGACCTGGATTTCAAGCGGATCCAGTTCACGCCGGACCTGATGCCGTCGGACATCACCGGGACCGAAATCCTCGACGAGGACTCGGGCGGGCGTCGCCTGCGGTTCGTAAAGGGGCCGATCTTCGCGCAGATCATCCTCGCCGACGAGATCAATCGCACGCCGCCGAAGACGCAGGCGGCGCTGCTCGAGGCGATGCAGGAGTATCACGTCACCGCTGCCGGGCGGACGTACGAGCTCGAGCAGCCGTTCTTCGTGCTCGCCACCCAGAACCCGATCGAGCTCGAAGGCACCTATCCGCTGCCCGAGGCGCAGCTCGATCGCTTCATGTTCAACCTCGTCATCGACTACCTCAATGAAGACGATGAGGTGGCGGTGGTGACGAAGACAACCGGGGCGAAGCAGGCGAGGCCCGAGCGGGTGCTGAGCGGACCGGACATCCTGCAGTTCCAGGAACTCGCGCGCGAGGTGGTCATCGCCGAAGAGGTGGCCCGCTACGCCGTGCGCCTGGTGGATGCCTCGCGTCCGGGACGTCCGGGTGCCCCGGACTTCGTGGAGAAGTGGGTGAAGTGGGGTGCCGGGCTGCGCGCGTCGCAGGCGCTCGTGCGCGGCGGCAAGGCACGCGCGCTGATGCATGGCCGCTATCACGTCTCCATCAAGGACATCCAGGCGCTCGCGAAGCCGATCCTGCGGCACCGCGTGATGACGAACTTCTACGCCGAATCGGAGCGGATCAACTCGGACGCGATCGTCGACCGGCTGCTCGAGGCAGTGGCCGTGCCGAAGAGCGGAATGTAAGCGATGGCATCGGGGGCGCGGGCACGGCAATTTCTCGACCCGGCGGTCGTCGCGCGCCTCGGCACCCTCGAACTGCGCGCCCGTACCATCGTCGAAGGCTTCCTGACCGGCCTGCACCGCAGCCCGTTCAAGGGGTTCAGCGTCGAGTTCGCCGAGTACCGGCAGTACATGCCGGGCGATGATCTCTCGACGATCGACTGGAAGGTGTACGCGCGCAGCGACCGGCACTACGTCAAGAAGTTCGAGGAGGAGACGAACCTCGACTGCCACATCCTGCTCGACGTCAGCGGGTCCATGGGCTACGGCTCGAGCGGGATCACCAAGTTCGAGTACGGCCAGTGCCTCGCCGCGTCGCTCGCCTACTTGATGAACAAGCAGCGCGACGGTGTCGGGCTCACCGCCTTCGATGAGGGCATCGTCGGCCTGCTGCCGGCCAGCGCACGGTCCGGGCACCTCCGTGCCATGCTCGTGACACTCGAGCGGCTGCGGCTCGGGCAGAAGACGAACGTCGCCAAGCCGATGCACCAGCTCGCCTCGTCGATCACGAAGCGTGGCATGGTCGTCCTCATCTCCGACCTGCTCGACGACCCGGAGCGCGTGATCAAGGGGCTGAAGCACTTCACCTTCCGCGGCACGGACGTCGTCGTCTTCCACGTGCTGGACCCGCACGAACTCGAGTTCCCCTTCGAGCGTGCGACACGGTTCCAGGACATGGAGAGCGAGGCCGAGGTGCTGGCGGTGCCAGCGGTCGTGCGCCAGCACTACATCGAGGCCATGCAGGCGCTCATCGACCGATACCGCCGTGAACTTGGCAGTGCCGGGATCGACTACCAGTTGCTCACCACGACGGATCCGCTCGAACTCGCGCTGATGCAGTACCTGCACACGCGGGAGCACGCCTTCTGATGGGGTTCCTGTCACCGTTGTTCCTGATCGGGGCGGCTGCGGCTGCGGTGCCGATCGTGTTGCACCTGCTGCGGCGTGAGCCCGAGACCCGCGTGCGGTTCGCCGCCGTCCACCTGCTCAGGCACGCGCCGGTCGAGCACTCCAGTCGGCGTCGGCTGCGGGAACTGCTGCTCCTCGCGCTGCGCGTGGCGGCGCTGCTGCTGCTGGCGCTGGCATTCGCACGTCCGTTCCTCGCCTCCACGCTGGCGACGTCAGGAGCCACGACGGTTGTCGCGCTCGATACCTCGTTGAGCCTGTCCGCACCGGGGCAGTTCGACAAGGCGCGCCAGCTCGCGAAGCAGGCGATCGCGAACGCTTCGGCCGGCAGCCTGACCGCTGTCGTCACCTTTGCCGACGGCGCCCAGGTCGTGAGCCAGCCGTCGGCGGATCGCGCTGTCGCATCGGCAGCGATCGATCGGACGCAGCCCGGCGCGGGAGCCACGCGGTACCGTGCGGCGTTGAACGCCTCGGTCGACCTGCTGCGTGGCCGACCGGGCACCATCGTGTTCGTCACCGACCTGCAGGAGACCGGGTGGGACGCCGGCGATCGCGCGACGGTGCCCGAAGGCGTGCAGGTGCAGGTGCTCGACGTGGGGGCAGCGCCGGCGAATTTGGCGGTCACCAGCGCGCAGATCGCGGGCGACCGGATCGTCGCCACCGTCCGGAACACCGGCGCGGCGGCCGTCGCGGCACGTGTCGCCCTGAATGTGCACGACGGACCGGACAACAACCGCAGCACCCGTGTCGCGAGCGAGACGACCGTGCCGATCGGTGCGGGGCAGTCCGCTGTCACGAGCTTTGCGCTGCCACGGGCCCGATGGGCCTCGATCACTGTGGACGACCAATCCGGCGCGTCCGCAGACAACACGCGGTTCCTCGTGCTTGATACGGCGTCGCGCGCCTCGGTGCTGGTCATCACGACGGCGGGCGATCTCGCACGCGAGGCGTTCTATCTCGAGCAGGCGCTCGGCGCCGCGGGCGCCGACGGGCGCGCCTACGCGGTCGAGGCAGCGGCTGCAGGTGACCTCGCCACGTGGGACCACACGAAGCTCGACGCCCACACGGCCGTGATCCTGCTGTCGACGCGCGCACTCGAGCATCACGGTCGCGAACTGCTGACCCAGTACCTGAAGCAAGGCGGCGGCATGATCGTGGCTGCGGGTCCGGACGTGGATGGGGACGTGCTGCAGGAACTCCTCGGTGGGCCGCGGCTGTCGGCGGTGAATCCGGGCGCGGGTGCACCCGGCAGCCGTGTCACCCGGACCTGGGGTCCGAGTGACGTGCGGCATCCGGTCATCCGCGCCTTCGGCACGACCCAGGGCGCGCTTGGGCTGGTCCAGTTCCAGCGCGTCGCGTTGCTCCGAACGGAAGACTGCCAGACCCTCGCGCGATTCACGAGCGGTGAAACGGCGCTAGTGGACTGTGCGTCGGGCAGCGGCCACACGCTCGTGTTTGCCTCCGACCTGGACAATCGGGGCAACGACTTCCCCCTGCACGCCACGTTCGTTCCGTTCCTCCATGAGGCGGTGCGCTATCTCTCCGGCGGCACGCAGCGTCAATCCGATTACCTCGTGGCCGAGGTGCCGGCTGGCGTGCCTCCGATCCCCGGAATCGCAGCCGCACCGGGCGGTCGGGCGTCCAACCTGGTAGCGGTCAACGTGGACCCAGCGGAGTCCGACCCGGGCCGGCTGACGACCGATGAGTTCTCGAGTGCGGTGACGACCTTCGGGCAGGCTGCCCAGGCGGGCACCCGCCTGGTGGCGCGGGAAACGGAAGAGCGGCAGCACATCTGGCAATATGTGCTGGCGGCCATGCTCATCCTGTTGATCACGGAGAGCTGGGTCGCGACACGGGTCGCGTGACGAGACGATGAGCGAGCAGTTCGCGCCAATCCAGGAGCTGCTGAACCGCGTGCGGGCGCGGTGGCGCCGCCTTGTACTGCTCGACGTGACCACGCGCGCCGCGCTCGCCTGCGGCGCCGTCATCGCGGCAGCGTGGCTCCTGTCGCACGGCCTCGCGCACGCGCCTGTCGCGTTGGCCATGCTCGCCCTGGCAGCCGTGCTCGCCGTGCTCGGCGCAATCGTGTGGGCGGCCTGGCCGGCCCGCCACGTGCCGTCGGAGCGAAGCGTCGCGCGCTACATCGAGGAGCGTGAGCCATCGCTCGACGAGCGGCTCGTCAGCGCAGTGGATGTCGCGACCGTCCGGACCGACGACCAGCGGCCCGCGCTCGCCGCAGCCATGGTGCGCGATGCGGCCCGCGCCGCCGCGACCGTGGACGCGCACGCCATCGTTCCGGGCGAGCAGATCCGCCGGCGCGCGCTGCGTGCGGCGGGCAGCCTCGCGGTGCTGCTGTTGGTGCTTGTCGGTGCACGACACGCCGCGCGGCAAGGCTTCGACGCCCTCGCCCTCACGCTGTTCCCCTCGCGCGTCACGCTGGAGGTCCTTCCGGGCAACGCCCGCGTGCAGGCTGGTCGTGGTCTGGTCGTGGAGGCGCACCTGGTCGGCAACACGGCGCCAGTGGTCGCGCAGCTGCTGCACGCCGCGCCAGGCACGGACGAGTGGCAGCCGACCGAGATGGAGAGTGACGGCCAGGGGCACTTCCGCCTCGAACTCCCCGCCCTGACCACCTCCTTCCGGTACAAGGTCACCGCTGGCAGCCTCGTGTCGGCGCCATTCGACGTGGCTGTCGTCAAGCCGCCGCGCGTGGCCCGCATCGACGTCGAGTACTCCTATCCCTCGTCGCTCGGGCTGGCGCCGCGTGTCGAGGAGGATGGGGGCGACATCTACGGCCCTGAGGGCACGCAGGTCGTGGTGAAGGTGCACACGGACGTGCCCGTGGCGAATGGCCGCATGATGCTCGCGGCCGACAAGGCTTTGGCACTCCAGGCGCAGTCGCCCACGCTGCTGACAGCGGCCCTCCGTATTGCGGAGAACGGCTCCTACCGAGTGGCGCTCGCCGATGCGGACGGCATGAAGAGCGAGGGCGACACCGAGTACTTCATCAGGATTCTCGACGACCGTCCGCCCGACGTGCACATCGTCCGGCCGGCAAGCGACCGCCGCGTGACGCGGCTCGAGGAGGTCGAGATCGCTGCGGAGGCGCAGGACGATTTCGGCGTCGCGGCACTCGATCTCGTCTACGCCGTGAAGGGCGGCGCGGAGAAGGTTGTGCCGCTCGGCATCCCGCCGCACTCAACGGCCGTGACGGGTCGGTACATGCTGTACCTCGAGGACCTCGACGTTGCGCCGGGCGACTTCGTCAGCTACTACGTCCGCGCCCGCGATCTGCCGCGCGGCAAGCGGGCCAGCGAATCGCGCAGCGACATCTTCTTCCTCGAGGTGAAGCCGTTCCAGGAGGAGTTCACGCTGGCACAGACGCAGGCAGCCATGGGCGGCGGCAGCGGCAACCCGCAGCTGGACGACCTGGTCGCGGCGCAGAAGGAGATCGTCGTCGCCACCTGGAAGCTCGATCGCCGATCGCGCGACGCACAGGGTGCCCAGTCCGAATCCGACATCCGTGCTGTCGCGAAGTCGGAAGCAGACCTGAAGCTTCGAGTCGAGCAGACCTCGAGCGCCTTCCGCGAGACGACGATGCGCGACCCGCGCCGGACGAGACCCGGTGCGCGGCCCACCGCGCCACCTGACGGTCCGCAGCCCGGAGCGGGACAGCCGCCGGTGCCTCGCGTGGGACAGGCGACTGCCGAAGAAGACGCGATGACGACCGCGTCCAAGGCGATGGGGCGAGCGGTCACCTCGCTGAACGGGCTGAAAACCTCCGAGGCGCTGCCCCACGAGATGGAGGCGTTGAACGCGCTGCTCAAGGCGCAAGCCGACGTCCGCAAGCGTCAGATCCAGCGGCAGCAGGCGGGGCAGGGTGCGGGGCAGAACCGGTCGACGGAGGACCTCTCGAGCCTGTTCGACAAGGAGCTGGCCAAGCACCAGCAGACCAATTACGAGAACAAGACGAGCGCCGAACAGACCGAAGATCGCAACGCGAGCGCAGTGGATCGGATCCGGGACCTGGCGCGGCGTCAGGACGAACTCGTCCGTCGGCAGCAGGAGTTCGCGCGCAACCAGAACTCGATGTCGGCCGAGGAACGGAAGCGGGAACTCGACAGCCTGACGCGCGAGCAGAACGACCTGCAGAACCGGGCGGAGCAGGTGGCGAAGCAGCTGCAGCAGCAGGCGCAGCAACAGGGCGGTCAGCAAGGCGAGCCCGGGCAGCAGGGGCAGAAGAGCCAGTCGGGCCAGCCGAGCGGACAGCCGGGACAGACCGCCGGATCGCAGGGCCAGTCCGGCCAGTCCGGCCAACGGCGGCCGGGCAACAGCCAGAACGCGCGCGCTGGATCGCAGGGTGCTGACGGTGAGCAGGGCTCGGAGCAGATGCGCGACATCTCCGAGCAGATGCGGAGCGCCGCCAACGACCTGAAGCGGGCGGACACTGGACAGGCGAGTGCGCGCGGCGCGCAGGCGCTGGACCAGTTGCGTCAGCTCGAGCAGCAGCTCCAGGGGAGCACGGCGGAAGGACGTCGACGGGCGCTCGGCGACCTGCAGCTCGAGGCGCGTCAGCTCGCGGACGCGCAGCGGCAGATCGCGTCCGAGTCCTCCCGTGCGCGAGAAGGGCAGGCGGCGAGCGACACGCTGCGGCGCCTTGCGGGCGAGCAGGAGCGGCTGGCCGAGCGGCTGCAGCGCGTGCAGGACGGTCTGCGTCAGCAGAGCCAGGGCACGCCTGGTGGGCAGGGGACGCCCGGCCGTGCCAATGCCGCGCCCAACCTGCAGCAGGCAGCGCAGGACGCCGCCCGTGACATTCAGAACCAGCGGCTGGCGGAGCGGATGCAGCAGTCGGCCGAGGCGATGCGCCGTTCGGCGACCGCGAACGGGCAGAGCGGTGCGAGCGGCCGCGCGAGCGGCCCGCCGCAGGGCACGCCGACCGCGCAGCCCGGTGCGGCGAACCAGGCCGGCGCACAACAGGAACTCGCGCGTGCGCTCGATCGCCTGGCCGATCGGCTCAACCTGGTCGAGACGCCGCAGGATGACGAGTCGCGGCGGTTGAACGATCAGGTGGCGCGTGCGCGCGACCTTCGGGACCGCATGGACTCGCTCACGAAGCAGCTCGAGGAAATGGACCGCCAGGCGTCCGGGCAGCAGCGGGGTGGCGCCCAGCCGGGAGCGCAGCAGGGCCAGCCGACGAACGACGGCAAGCCGGCCCAGGGACAGGGTGGGACCTCGGGCGACCCGGCGTCCGTCCAGGAGATGCGCCAGCAGATCGCGAAGCAGCTCCGCGAGGTGCGTGAGCTGATGAACGAGACGCAGCGCGAGAACGCTCGCGCGGAGGGCGGTCCCGGATCCACCTTCGAAGGGCAGGGCATGGTGCTGTCCGCGCCTGGCACGCAGGGGTTCAAGCAGGATTTCGCCAAGTGGCAGGAGCTCACGCGGCAGGTGACGCTCGCGCTCGATGCGGTGGAAACGGCAGCCTCGAAGAAGCTGCAGGAGAAGGGATCGAAGGATCGCCTCGCGTCCGGCGGTGACGAGCGTGCCCCTGCCGAGTACCAGCAGCAGGTGGACGCCTACTTCAAGGCGCTCGCCGCGAGGAAACGGCCCTGATTCACTTCGCGTCACCGCTCCCCTGGTGGCTCATCGCCGTCGTGGCGCTTGGGCTCACCGGGATGGCGTTCTTCGCCTATCGTCGGCCGTTCGTCCCGCTCACGCGCGTGCAGCGCGCCGGGCTCATCGCCCTGCGCGCGATGGCGCTCGTCGCCGTCTTCCTCTTCGCCTGCCGACCCGTCCTGCTGTCACCGCCCGCGAACGCCGGGGATGTCGTCGTGCCGGTGCTCCTCGACAGCTCGCGCAGCATGCGCATCGCAGATGCGAACGGCTCGACGCGCATCGCGCAGGTCCAGCAGCTCCTGACGTCGGAGGTCCTGCCCGCGCTGAACCGTGTCGCGAAGGTCGAGATCTTCAGGGTCGGCGAGGGGGTGCAAGAGGCGCCACAGGACGGGCTGGCCGCTGATGCACGTCGATCGGAGCTGGCCGCCGCCGTCGCGAGCGTGCGTGAGCGGGTGCGCGGGCGGCGCGTGGCCGGCGTGCTCCTGTTCTCCGACGGCGCCGACACGTCTAGCGCCGGGGCGCGGACCTCGCTCGCCGCGGCAGGAGCGCCGGTGTTCGCGATCGGTGTGGGATCGGCCGAAGGCGTGCCCGACCGGGAGGTGGTCGGGATCACCGCCAGCGACCCGCGTCTCGACCAGGCACTCGTCGACCTGCACGTGACCAGCGTGACGCATGGCCTCGGTCGTGACGCGTACAACGTCCGGCTGCTGTCGAACGGCCAGCTCTCGGACACGAGGCGCGTGGTTCCCGCGGCCGACGGGTCCCCGAGCGACGAGGTCTTCTCGGTCGCACCGGACCCGCTGAACGCGACGGTGTTCACGGCTGAAATCGTGCCGGATGCACGGGAGACCATCACGGAGAACAACACCCGCTCGGTGCTCCTGAGCCCGGCGGCCCGCAAGCGCCGGCTGCTCATGCTGGCCGGTTCTCCCGGATACGAGCACAGCTTCCTCATCCGCGCGCTGTCACAGGACCCGAGCGTCGAAATCGATTCCATCGTGCGGAAGGGCAAGGATGACAGCGGACGCGATACGTTCCTGATCCAGGCGGGTGGTGGCCGCGGCGCAGGTCTCGTCACGGGGTTTCCCACCACGCGCGAGTCGCTGTTCGCCTACGACGCCGTCGTCATCAACAACCTCGAAGGCGAGTTCTTTGGCCGCGCACAGATGGATCTGCTGGCGGACTTTGTCAGCGTGCGCGGCGGCGGCATCCTTCTGCTCGGGTCGCGCACCTTCCTCCAGCGTGGAATCGCCGGTTCCCCCCTGGAAGAGGCGCTGCCCGTCGAACTGAACGATCGGAGGGGCGGCGCACCGACGCGGGCCGATGGCGAGGGCGGCACGGCGCCGAACGCCGTGACGCTGACGGAGGAGGGCGCACAGCATCCGATCATGCGCATCGCGGCGACGCCGGAGGCGACGCGCAAGCAGTGGGCAACGTTGCCCCCGCTCGCGTCGAGTTCGCCCGTCGGCGGTCCACGCCCGGGCGCGACGGTGCTGGCGGTCACGCAAGCGGGAAACGGCGCCGCGGTGCCGCTCGTCGCGGTCCAGCGGTACGGCCGCGGACGCTCGATGATCTTCTCCGGCGAGGCGTCATGGCGATGGAAGATGCTCAGGCCGGCCGAGGATCGCAGCTACGACGTCTTCTGGCGCCAGGCGGCGCGTTGGCTGGCAAGCGACGCACCAGACCCGGTGACGGTGGCTGCGCCCGACAACCCGGTCCCCGGCGACTCCATCACGGTTGACCTCGAGGCGCGCGACGCCGGATTTCAGCTCGTCGCCGATGCCACGGTCGAGGCCACGCTTACCGCTCCGGGTCGTGAGCCCTCACCGTTGGCGCTGCGGCCTGCAGGCACCGGGCATCATGCCGCGACGGTCGCGATCGACGCACCGGGGCTGTATCGGCTGCGCGCCGAGGCCCGCAGAGGGCCAACGCTGCTCGGTGTGGCCGACCGGTGGTTCTACGCGGGCGGTGCGGATCCTGAATATGCTGATCCGAGGCTGAACGAGGCGTTTCTCAGGCGCCTCGCCCGTCAGACGGGCGGACAGTACGCGCCTGCGGACGAACTCGGACGCGTGCTCTCGGCGCTGTCGTCCAATGCCCCTCAGTCGCTCGAACCCGAGCGGCGCGACCTGTGGCACGAGCCCTGGGCGTTCGCGCTCGTCCTGCTCGTGCTCAGCGCGGAGTGGGTGATGCGGCGGATGGTCGGAATGAGATGAGGCAGCGAGAAGACGTTAGAAGTTAGAAGTCAGACGTCAGAAGTGAAGACCCCAGATCTTGGATTGAACGCGGACGTGGCGGCATACCTCAGGCAGCAGCAACGGGCGACCTCAGCGCGCAGCGAGTGCGGGCGCAGACCTATCCGCTCGTCTGCAGGGCTCGCCCTGTCCCTCGCTGTCGCGCTGGCCTGGGCTACGCCGCTGTCGGCAGCGGAGCGCTTCGCGTTGGTCGTGACCGGGGCATCGGGCGGGGCCGAGTACGCCGAGCGCTACGACGAGTGGCGCAACTCCTTCGTGCAGCTCCTGCAGGGACCGCTCGGGTATCCCGAAGATCACGTGCTCGTCCTCGCGGAAGAGGAGTTCGCCGGGGCACAGAAGGCGACGCGCGAGAACGTGCGCGCCGCCATCACCCAGCTCCGGGCCCGCGCGGGGAAGGACGACGTCGTGCTGATTGTGCTCGTCGGGCACGGCACCGGCTCAGACGGCGATGCCGCGAAGTTCAACCTCGTGGGACCGGACCTGAGCGCGCGCGAGTGGGCGGACCTGTTGAAGCCGATTCCGTCGCGCCTGGTGTTCATCGACGCGGCGAGCGGCAGCTTCCCGTTCATCGAGGCGCTCTCCGGCCGCAATCACATCGTCATCACCGCCAACGATTCGGCTGCGCAGACGTTCGAGACGGTCCTTCCACAGTTCGTGCTCGGCGCGTATCGCGACGCCGCCGCAGACCTCGACAAGAACGGCCGCACGTCAGTGTGGGAAGCGTTCGCGTACATGAGCGCCAAGGTAAAGGACTGGTTCGAGCAGCGGGCGCAGCTCGCGACCGAACACCCGATGCTGGACGACGACGGTGACGGCGTGGGACGTTTGATCGACGACCAGGGGCCTGACGGCGTGCTCGCGCGGACGACGTACCTGCGGGCCGACGCCCCGATCGAGGACTCGGGCAACCCGGTGCGCACCACGATGCTGCGCCGACGGGCGGAACTGGAGCAGCAGCTCGAGGAACTCCGCGCGCGCAAGGAGACGATGCCGCCCGATGCGTACGAGGACGCGCTCGAGACGATCGTCCTCGAGATCGCCAGGATCGATCGCGCGCTCAAATCGCGGTCGTGAGCCCCAGCCTCCAACCTCCAACCTCCAACCTCAATACATCCACGGCTCCTGGCGCTTCTTGCGGAACACGAAGACGCCAATCAGCCCCATCACGAAGCCAGCGACGTGGGCCATGAAGGCGACGCCTCCCGATCCGCCGGTGCTGGCCGTGACCGCAATGGCCCCGGCCGAGAAGAGCTGCATCAGGAACCAGAAGCCGAGCAGGAAGATGGCCGGCAGCTCGATGATGTCGACGAAGATGATGAACGGCACGAGGGTGAGAACCCGCGACTGCGGGTACAGCACGAAGTACGCACCCATCACCCCCGCGATTGCGCCGCTGGCGCCAATCATCGGGACCGTGGACTCGGGGTCGAGCAGGATCTGTCCGAACGCCGCCACACACCCGCAGAGCAGGTAGAACACGATGAACCGGCCGTGGCCCATGCGGTCCTCGACGTTGTCCCCGAAGATCCAGAGGTACCACATGTTCCCGATGACGTGGGACCAGCTGCCGTGCAGGAACATCGAGGTCAGCAGCGTCGTCGGCACGAAGTCGGCCGGCACCACGCCGAAGATGTCGAGGAAGACCGCGAGCTGCTGCCGCGGCATGGACACTTCGTACATCCACGCGACGGCGTTGATGAGGATGATGGTGACGGTGATGTAAGGGGTCGTCCGGGACGGGATGACGTCCCGAAGGGGGATCATGGGGGAAATCCTGTCAATTGCTGAGCGCCGAATGCTAATCGCTAAAGTGAAGCCACGCCGGCGAGTGACACGCCCTGCGCCTTCAGATTAGCAATTAGCGATTCGCGATTCGCAATCTGGCGCCGGCCCCGTTCAGCCCGCGACCTCCGCTGTCTGTCCCGAGCGGACGCGTTCGACGATGCGGCGGATGTCGTTGTCGCCGATCGACTTGCGGTGTTCGCCCATCGTGACGACCGCGTGGTAGACCTGGGCGAGCTCGTCCTGCGTGAGCGTCAGGCCCAGGTGCTCGGCGCGCTGGCCAACGGCGTGGCGACCGGAATGACGACCGAGCACGAGCTGGTTCGAAGGCTGCCCGACGTCGGCCGGACGCATGATCTCGTAGGTGCGCGAGTCCTTCAGCATCCCGTCCTGGTGGATGCCGGCTTCATGCGCGAAGGCGTTGCGACCGACGATGGCCTTGTTCGACTGCACCGGTTCGGACGTGAGCTTCGAGAGGAGCTGGCTCGTCTCGAACAGCAGCGGCGTGTTAATGGCCGTGTCGTAGGGGAGCCGGTCCTGGCGGACGCGCAGCGCCATGACGATCTCTTCGAGTGATGCGTTGCCGGCCCGCTCGCCAATGCCGTTGATCGTGCACTCGACCTGGCGGACGCCACCGTCGATGGCCGCGAGCGAGTTGGCGACGGCGAGGCCCAGGTCGTCGTGGCAGTGCGTGCTGAAGATTGCCTTGTCGGAGTTCGGCACGCGACCGATGATGTCCGCGAAGAAGGCGCGGGTTTCATCGGGCACGCCGTAGCCGACCGTGTCAGGCAGGTTGATCGTCGTCGCCCCGTTCTTGATGGCAGCCTCGACAACCCGGCAGAGGAAGTCGCGATCGCTGCGCGTCGCATCCTCTGCCGAAAACTCCACATCGTCAGTAAAGTTGCGCGCGCGGCTCACGTTGTCGACGATCGCCTCGAGGCACTGCTCGCGGGTGATGCGCAGCTTGGCCGAGAGGTGCAGATCGGACGTCGCCAGGAACGTGTGAATGCGCTTCCGTTCGGCAGGTTCGAGCGCCCGCGCGGCTTCCTCGATGTCCTTCGGACGGCAACGCGCCAGCGCCGCGATGACGGGGCGCCGCACTTCGAGGGCCACCTGCCGCGTCGCTTCGGCGTCTGCCGGCGAGGCGATGGGGAAGCCCGCCTCGATGATGTCCACCCCGAGCGCATCGAGCGCACGCGCCATGCTCAGCTTGGAGGGCACGTCCATCGAGAAACCGGGCGCCTGCTCACCATCGCGCAGCGTGGTGTCGAACACGACAATACGGGTGGAATCGTGGCTCATGGAGATTGTTGTAGCCCCGCCATGATTAGAAGTCAAAGCGATAATCTTTACCTTACAATAAACTCGATTTATGGATTTGACCGCGCTCCGGATCTTCCTGACCGTCGCCGAAGAGCGTAGCTTCTCTCGCGCCGCCGCGAAGGTGCACCGTACGCAACCGGCGGTCAGCCAGGCGGTGAAGCGGCTCGAGGATGACCTTGGCGAGCAGCTCTTCGACCGCTCCTCGAAGAGCGGCACGCTGACCGACGCGGGCCGCGTGCTCCAGAATTACGGCCAGCGGCTGGTGCGGCTGGCTGAAGAAACCGAGTCCGCCATGCGCGAGCTGCGCGACCTTCGGCGAGGGCGCGTGCTCATCGGTGCGAACGAAGCGGCCATCCACACGCTGCTGCCGCTCATGAAGCGCTTCCGCGAGAAGTACCCGGACATCGCGATCGACGTCCGGCGCGTCCCGGCGCGGCAGATTGCCGTCGAAGTGCAGCAGGGGAGCCTCGATTTTGGCGCGCTGACCTTCAGGCCGCAGGAGGAGGGGCTGCTCGAGGTGCCTGTCGGCGAGGACGAACTCGTGCTGCTCGTGCCGCCGCATCACCCGTTCGCGAAGCGCAAGCAGGTGACGATGGGGGACGCGGCGGGCGTGCCGGTCGTCGCCCACAACGATCCTTCGCCGGCCCGTGAACGCGTCCTGCGTCTCTTCGAGGAGCAGCACATCACCCTCAACATGGTGATTGCGCTGCCGAGCCTCGACGGCATCAAGCGGGCGGTCGAACTCGAACTCGGCGTGGCGCTGCTTCCGCGTCGGTGCGCCGTGACCGAAATCGCGAGCGGTCGCCTCGTCGCCGTCCCGGTGCAGGGGATCTCACGCAAGCGCCAGCTCACGCTCGTCTGCCGGAATGCCCACCGTTCACATGCGGCGAATGCGTTCCTGCAGGTCGCACGAGAGGCCTCGAAGGAAGAGGCCTGAGTGCCACCTGCCGAAGGCTCCGGACTTCAGGCTCCCGACTCCGGGCCGGGTTGGCTCCAGGCCGCGTTGCTTCCAGGCCCGAAGTCGACTGCGCCCGAGGCCTGAGGCCAGGAGCCCGAAGCCCTAAAATGGTGTGATACGCGTGACGAGCATTCTCCCCACCCTTCCTGACACCACCGTTTCCGCCCGCGACGTCTTCGGCATCGACACCGATCTCACGGTTCCGGCCTTCTCGTTCACCGACGAGCATGTGCCGCCGCTGGATGCCGGGTATGTGTTCGAGCGCGAGACGACGCTGGCCCTGCTGGCGGGGTTCCTCCACAACCGCCGCGTGCTCGTGCAGGGGCGCCACGGCACCGGCAAGTCGAGCCACGTGGAGCAGGTGGCAGCGCGCCTGAACTGGCCCTGTGTGCGCGTGAACCTCGATGGCCACGTCACGCGAATGGACCTGATCGGCAAGGACGCGATCGTGCTGCGCGATGGCCGTCAGGTGACCGAGTTCCAGCCCGGCATCCTCACCTGGGCGCTCCAGCGTCCCTGCGCGCTGGTGTTCGATGAGTACGACGCCGGGCGCGCAGACGTGATGTTCGTGATCCAGCGTGTGCTGGAAGTCGAAGGGAGACTGACGCTCCTGGATCAGAGCAGGGTCATCGAGCCGCATCCGGCCTTTCGCCTCTTCGCCACGGCCAACACCATCGGTCTTGGCGATGCGACGGGGCTCTACCACGGCACGCAGCCGCTCAACCAGGGCCAGATGGACCGCTGGAACATCGTCGTCACGCTGAACTACCTGTCGCACGATCAGGAGATGAACGTGGTGCTCGCGAGGTGCCCCGAGTACCGGACCGAGCAGGGACGGCAGACGGTCAGCGCGATGGTGGCGCTCGCCGCGCTGACACGACGCGGATTCGCGGATGGTGATCTGTCGACGGTGATGTCTCCGCGCACCGTGGTGACCTGGGCTGAAAACGCGACGCTCTTCCACGATCTCGCCCTCGCGTTCCGGCTGACCTTCCTGAATCGCTGCGATGAAGACGAGCGGGCGCTGGTCGCCGAGTACTACCAGCGCTGCATCGGCCACGATCTTCCCGCGGAGCCCGCACCGAAGGGGCCGCCGGTCCGCTGACGTGAACAGCCGCACGATCGAGGCGATTGCCGCCTGCACCCGCACACTCGGCCAGGCGCCGGATGCCGACGCGGACCTGTTCGCATCCGATGCGGTCACGCTCGGTCCGCTGCGGGCGCATGCCGACCGGCTGGCCCTTCGCACTCGGTTTCACGACGACACCGTGGATGCCACGTGTCGACCCGCAGAGGCTGCGGCTGCCTCGCTCTACGACTCGTTGTCACGCGCGCGGCTCGATGCGCTGGGAGCGCGGTGGCTGCAGGGGATCCGCGAGAACCTGGTCCAGTTCCCCGGCGTCGACCAGGACGGCCTCCGGTGGCTGGCCTTTGAGCGGTTCAGCGGCGTCGCCTCCCCCGCCGAGAAGCGCGAGATCGCGCAGCTCGCCGGCGCGACGCTGAGCCCGCCTCTCCTCGGCGCGCTCGCCGCACTTGCTGACCTGCTCGAGGACCAGCGTCGATTCGCCGCCGAGGCGGCCGCATGGGCCGTGGCTGCAAGCGGACAGGTGCCGACCGATGTGCCGCGCGGCGCAACGCGCGGCTTCGCGATCCCCGATACCCCCGTTGGTGCGGACATCCGACGCGGGCGTTATGCGCTGCCCGGCCGCACACGGCCACGAGAAGCCACCCAGGACTCCGAGAGCGGTTCACACACCGAGGCGCCCCGTCCAGACGATGACCCGGTTGCGGCGCTGCTTGGCTACCGTGCTTACACGACCGCCTTCGACCGCATCGTCAATGCCACGGCGCTCGCCAGCCGCGAGGAACTCGAGCGCCTGCGCCTCGCGCTCGACGCAGACTTCTCGCAGGTGCGGTCGCTCGTCTCGCGACTGGCCAAACGGCTCATGCGCGTGCTCATGGCGAAGCAGACGCGCGAGTGGCGCTTCGACCAGGACGACGGGTTTCTCGATCCGTCAAGGCTGCCCGTGTTCGTGGCGAGCGGCGGGGCGGCACGTCCCTTCAAGCAGGAGTTCGAATCGCCGTTTCCGAGCACGGTGGTGTCGTTGCTCATCGATCACTCAGGGTCGATGGCGGGACGGCCCATGAAGATCGCGGCGCTCACCGTCGAGATCTTTGCACGGGTGCTCGAGCGGTGCGGCGTGAAGTGCGAGGTGCTCGGGTTCACCACGCAGGAATGGGACGGCGGCGAGCCCGCGCGGCAGTGGGCGGCTGATGGCTACCCGCCAGAGCCTGGTCGTCTCAATGCACTCGAGCACATCGTGATCAAGGCCGCCGACACACCGTGGCGTCGCGCGCGCCTTGCGCTCGGGTTGTTCCTGCGGGACGAGATGCTGAAGGAGAACATCGACGGCGAAGCGCTGGCTTGGGCCCATCGGCGGCTGCTCGCCCGGCCGGAGCAGCGCCGCATTCTCGTGGTGATCTCGGACGGCACGCCGATGGACGAAGCGACGTTCGCGGCCAACGGGTTCGACTACCTCGATGGCCACCTGCTCGGGGTGGTGCGGCACATCGAACGCGGCTCGCCCGTGAAGCTCGCCGCCATCGGCATTGGCGTGGACGTGTCGCAGTTCTACAGCAATGCGACCCGGATCTCGAAGATCGACGACCTGGGTCCCGCGCTGACGGCGAAGTTGTTGGGGCTGTTGTCCGAATGAGAGAGGCTTCGGGCTTCGGACTTCAGGCTCAGGAGCGGGTCGGCTCCCGGCCGGAAGCCGACGGTGCCTGAAGCCGGGAGTCTGAAGCCCAGAGCCGGATCAGAATCCCGCCACGTACGGCAGCCGCGCCGCGGTGGCCTTCACGTCGTCGTAGTCGGCCAGCAGCATCGCTGTCGGATTCCACTTGTCGGTGAGGAACGCGTCACGCACGCCCGCGGGCAGTGCGCCCTGCACGGTGACGTCGCCGGCGGTGATGCGCCCGGTGCTGAGGTCGGCGGTGACCACCACATCGGGATGCTGCTCGATGTGGGCCTGCAGTTTCTCGATGTCGGCTTTCGCGGCGGTGAAGCAGGGGACGCCGAGGACCGACGAGTTGCCGCGGAAGATCTCCGAGAAGCTCTCGCCGACGATCGCCTTGATGCCCCATCGCAGGAGCCCCTGCGGCGCATGTTCGCGCGAGGAGCCGCAGCCGAAGTTCTCGTTCACCACCAGCAGCGACGCGCCCTGATAGGCCGCGTTGTTGAACGGGTGGCTCGGGTTGTCCTTCCGATCGTCCTCGAACACGTGCTTCTCGAGGCCGTCGAAGGTGACCGCCTTGAGAAACCGCGCCGGCATGATGCGGTCGGTGTCGAGTTCGTTGCCGCGCAGCGGAAGCGCGCGACCGGTCACAACGGTTATGGGGGCCATTGGTAATCGCTAAAGGCTAATTGCTAAAGGCTAATTGCTGAAGGCGAATCGCTAAAGGCGAATCGCTGATCGCTAATTGTGCTGGCGGCTGGGTGACTGCTACAGCGCGTCCTGCATTCCTGCATTCCTGCGTTGCTGCGTTCCTGCATTCCTGCATTCCTGCATCGCTGTGTCCCCCTATGCCGTGACTTCCTCGAGCATCAGGCGGACGTCGGTCACTTCGCCGGCAATGGCGGCAGCCGCCACCATCACGGGGCTCATGAGCATCGTGCGGCCGGTCGGGCTGCCCTGGCGTCCCTTGAAGTTCCGGTTGGACGACGAGGCCGAGATCTGGTTGCCGACCAGCTTGTCGGGGTTCATGGCGAGGCACATGGAGCAGCCTGCTCCGCGCCATTCGAACCCGGCGGCCGTGAAGATCTTGTCCAGCCCCTTCGCTTCGGCCTGACGCCGCACTTCCTGCGAGCCGGGGACGACGAGCGCCTTCACGTGCGGAGCGACGTGCCGCCCCTTGACGAACCGCGCCGCTTCTTCGAGGTCCGAGAGGCGACCGTTGGTGCAGGAGCCGATGAAGGCCACGTCGATCTTCGTGCCGGCGACCTTCTGGCCGTCCGTGAAGCCCATGTACGTGAGCGCTTCCTGGTCCTTCGTGGAGATCGGCTCCGACACGCCGACCGACTGTGACGGGTTGATACCCCAGGTCACCGTCGGTTCGATCTCCTCGGCGTTGATGACGACGTGATCGTCGTACGTCGCGTCCGGATCGCTCGCCAGCGACTTCCACCAGGCGACCGCGCGATCCCAGGCGTCGCCCTGCGGCGCGTACTTCCGGCCCTTGAGGAACGCGAACGTCTTCTCGTCCGGGTTCACGTAGCCGACGCGGGCGCCGCCCTCGATCGACATGTTGCAGATCGTCATGCGCTCGTCGATCGACATGTTGTCGATCGTGCTGCCGCCGTACTCGTAGGCGTAGCCGACGCCGCCATTCACGCCGAGCCGACGGATGATTGTCAGGATGACGTCCTTGGCATAGACGCCCGGCTTGAGCGTACCGTTGACCTCGATGCGGCGGACCTTGAGCGGGTCCATCGCGAGCGTCTGCGACGCGAGCACGTCGCGGACCTGCGAGGTGCCGATGCCGAACGCGATGGCGCCGAGGGCGCCATGCGTGGAGGTGTGACTGTCGCCGCAGGCGATCGTCATGCCCGGCTGGGTCAGCCCCAGCTCGGGGCCGATCACGTGCACGATCCCCTGCTGCCCGGTCGCGTCGTCGCCCGGCGCGAACAGCTGGATGCCGTACTGACGGCAGTTTCGCTCGAGCGCGGTAGTCATCTCCTCGGCGGTGAGGTCGATGAACGGCCGCTTCTGCGAGCTGGTGGGAACGATGTGGTCGACGGTGGCGAAAGTGCGCTGCGGGTACGCCACGGTCCAGCCGTGCTGGCGCAGCATGTCGAACGCCTGCGGGCTCGTCACCTCATGCACGAGGTGGAGTCCGACGAAGAGCTGCGTCTGGCCGCTGGGAAGCGTGCGCACGGCGTGCGCGTTCCACACTTTTTCGAAGAGAGTTGGCATGGGAAACCCCATTCTAGCGCGATGGGGCCCCGGCCGACGACCTTCGTGTCACCGCCGTGGCCGCGCCGGCCTCGCCGGACGTGGCTGACGGGGTGCGCGCGGGGGGCCTTTCTGGATGAGCATGCGAAGCCCGCCGCCGACCTGATAGCCGCCGGCGTGCATCGACACGCTGTTGCCGGGGGCCGCCGTCAGGGTCGGGTTGGCGAATGTGTAGCGCACCAGCGCGCCTGCGCGGACGCTGCGCCCGAGTCGCCAGGTCACGTCAGCCCCGACGTTCGCCCCAAACGCGTTCGCGGTGACCGCGCCGGTCGTTGCGTTCGAGAAGGTGGCGGTGTCGAACGGATAGCTCTCGGTGTAGGCAAGATCGGTGACCAGCGCCTGCTGGACGTGCACGAACGACGGTCCGCCGAACACGGTGATCTCGCGACCGTGAGCGACCGAGATCGGGTAGGCCAGTTCGACGTGCACGCCGCGCTCGCTGTGGTCGAGGCGCGAGAGCGTTCCGCCGATCGCGCGGGGCTGGTTGAAGTAGAACGGGTGCGGCACCTGCGCGTCGAGCGACCCGTCGGCCTTCGACGCCGACAGGAAACCCACGGCGCCGATGCTCAGTGTCCGCGTGACACGCACACGCGCGCCACCGTCGAAGAAAGGCGCGACACCGAGCGAAAGGCTCGTCTGCACTGGGAGGGTCTCGACGTTTCTCGTCAGCGTGAAGCTCTGGCTGAACGTACCTGGCGCGAACAGCACGCCACCGTTCACGATCACGCGAAGGCGTTCCGGACCGGGCAGCGGTGGTGCTGTGCTCCGGGCGGCAGCCGGTCGCGCGGGACGCTGCGCCGGCGGACGCTGTGGCTGTGGCCGACGCTGGCCCAGCGCCGCATCCTGCGCGGACACGCTGGAGCAGAGCAGGAACAGTGATCCGAGGAATGCAGGAATGCAGGGATGCAGGAATGCACGACTGCACGAATGCACGACTGCACGAACGCAGGAACGCGGACACGCACAGGCGCCCCGCCCTCCGGCCTCCGTCCTCCGACTTCCAGTGGCCCGCATCAGTTCACCCCCACGGCGGTCCAGGCCTGGGTGATCGCGCGGGCGGCCGCGCTGCTGGCGCCGTAGAGGTCTACCGCGGCCTGGATCGTCACGGCGCGCGCGACGGAGAACGTGGCGTTGGACGGCATCATCTGCGTGAAGGCGCGATACATCACCTTTTCGATCTGCTCGCGGTTGGCCTGACCCACGCCCTCTACGGACAGCCCCGAGGTCCTGTTCGTGCCCCCTTCGATGGCGAGGTAGTACACGTGGTTCGGGATGCCCGAGTTCGTGTGCACGCCGCCGTTGTCGTGCGCGCTGTCGTTCGGCGTGACCAGGCGCTTGGAGTAGTGGTCCGGGTCGCCGAACGCGCCGGGGTTGGCCATCGAGCGGATGCCGCCAGGCGTGATGACGTCCTCGCCAAGCAGGTAGTCCGCCTGCATCGGGCCGGCGCCTGGCTGCTGGTAGAAGAACTCGACCGCCGTGCCCATCATGTCGGAGAACGACTCGTTGAGGGCGCCCGATTCGTTCTCGTAGATCAGGTCGGAGGTGTAGTCCGTGATGCCGTGGGTCAGCTCGTGGGCGACCACGTCGATCGCCCCGGCGAGGTAGTCCCAGTGCTGGCCGCCGGCCGTCATCGCTGGCGGCAGCCCTTCGCCGTACACCATCACCCCTGCGCCCGCGTAGAAGGCATTGAGGTAGTAGGTGCCGACCGTCGCCGCGGATTGGGTCCCGATCGCCGCGCGCGACACAGGATGGACGATGCTCAGCAGGCGGAGGTTGTTGTTGTCGAGGCCCCGGCGGCCGAACCGCTTGAAGTAGTAGTCGTAGAAAAACCCGGTCTGCGCGTGCGCATCGACCGCCGCAGCATCGGTCCACACGTTGTCGGTATCGCTTGCCCGGTCCGACACGCCGAGCGTTGTGCGGCCATTCAGGAAATCGAGCGTGCGCTGCAGATTGCCGCGCAGGTCGTAGGTCGTCAGCAACGGTGGCCGCAGCGGATCCCGCGTTGTGTAGGTGCCGCTGTCGAGCGTCACGCTCATCTTCTTCTGATCGCCGAGGACCCCTGTCCCCTTGCCGACGGCAGACTGCGTGCGCAACCCGCTCGTCTCGTGGAGCACCGTGCCATCGGTCGCGTCGATCACGTAGCTGCTGGCGCCATCCGCCGTGAACACCGTGGCGCGGTACGCCAGGTGATAGCCGTCGGTGCCCGGATAGACGCACAGCGTCGGCATGCGCTCACCAGCCAGGGTTTCACCAGTCCGACCTTCGACGACCGCGGCGGCGGCTGCTGCGTCGAGCGCGGGCGTGACGTCGACGTCGATGCCCTCGAACAGGCTGCCGAACACCGAGACGGTCGCCCCCAGTTCGTCCGTCTGTCGCGTGAGCTCGGCGCCGACCACCGGCACGCCGTGATGCAGCTGGCGAAGGCGCGCGTGCTGGCGACCCTCCAGCAGCGTGTCGTCATCGGTCCGGCGCACCTCGAGCTGGCCGCTCCGTATCTGTGCGTCGACGGTCGAATCGATCCTGCGGACCTGCGCGGGATCCGAGGCCAGCACCGTGAGCCGGCGCGGCTGCGCCCGGACGCCAGGCGGATGGGCGAGAACCGCGAGACCGATGACAAACGGGATCAACCTCGCACCGCGTCGCACGTGCACGAAGCCTCCTTCCGGCAACCTGACAGGTGCTGGCCACTATACCGCAGCGGCCACAGCGCTTCGTCAGGCAGAGACGGACATGTCCCGGCGATTCCCCGAGCATCCCCAACCCTCGATCCCCAGGTCCCCGAGTCCCGAGTCCCTCCGTATGATGTACGCTGAGAGACCGGCGCGCTCCTCGCCATCGGCTGGACGATCGGAGGCGGCGCGCTGACCATCGCGCATGCAGTGTCGTCAGTGCGGGACTGAGATCGCCGACAAGGCGCTCATCTGCTATCGGTGTGGCGCGGCCACCACCGAGGCTAAATACAAACCCTACGAGCCGCCATCGAGCCGCTCGATCGCGCCGGTGGTGATCGCCGTGATCATCCTGGCCGTGCTGGTGCTGGTTGCGTGGTTCTTGTTACACTCGACAGGCCTTTGAACACCGTGCATTCCTCTGCTCTCCGTCACGACTGGACCCTCGCCGAGATCGAGGCGATCTACACCGCACCCCTTCCGGACCTCGTCTTCCGGGCGCAGACCGCGCATCGCGCGTACCACCGCGCGGACGAGGTGCAGGGCTGCATGCTGCTCAGCATCAAGACCGGCGGCTGCCCTGAGGACTGCGCGTACTGCCCGCAGTCGGCTCACTACAAGACGGATGTCGGACGGCAGGATCTGGTGTCGCTGGACGAGCTGACCGACGCGGCCACCCGTGCGAAGGATCAGGGGGCGGTGCGGTTCTGCATGGGCGCCGCGTGGCGAGACGTGCCGAACAACGAGAAGTTCGAGCGCGTGCTCGACATGGTGCGCGTGGTCCGAGGCCTTGGGCTCGAGGCGTGCTGCACGCTCGGGATGCTCACGCAGGAGCAGGCGAACAAGCTGGCGGACGCCGGACTGACCGCCTACAACCACAACCTCGACACGGCACCGGAGTTCTACGGCAACATCATCACCACTCGGACGTACGACGAGCGGCTGGAGACGCTTGCGCGCGTGCGTCACGCCGGCATCACCGTGTGCTGCGGCGGCATCATCGGCCTGGGCGAGGACCGCAAGGTCCGTTACGGGCTGCTGCGCCAGCTGTCGAACCTGAACCCGCACCCTGAGAGCGTCCCGGTCAACATGCTCGTGCGCGTCGACGGCACGCCGCTCGCCGACGTCGCGCCGATCGATCCGCTGGAACTCGTGCGGACCATTGCGACCGCGCGGATCCTGATGCCCGCCTCGTACGTCCGCCTCAGCGCGGGACGGCTGCAGCTCACGGACGAAGCCCAGGCGCTCTGCTTCATCGCCGGCGCGAACTCGGTCTTCCTTGGCGACAAGCTGCTGACGACACCGAATCCGGGCGAGTCGCACGATGAGCGGCTCTTCGACAGGCTCGGCATGCGCCTGACGCCCGGCGAGCCCGGTCGCCCCGCCCCGACGCTCCGGCAGCCCGATGTGCAGGCTGCGGCGGAAGCGGTCAATGTCGGCGGCTAAGGAGCTCGAAGCCAGGATTCACGGCCGGCTCGCGGCCCTGCGCGCCGGCGACCTGCTTCGGGTCATGCGTCCACCTGCGGGCGTGGACCTCTCGTCGAACGATTACCTCCAGCTCTCGACACACCCGGCCATCACGGCCGCCTTTGCCGCCGGCATCCTCGCCGAGGGGGCAGGGAGCACCGGCTCGCGCCTCCTGCGAGGCGAGCGCTCCGCCTTTGCCGAGGTCGAGCGCCGGTTCGCGGCCTTCAAGGGCGCTGACAAGGCCCTGTTCTTCTCGTCCGGCTATCTCGCCAACCTGGCGGTGCTGACGACGATCGTCGAGGCAGACGACGTCATCTTCTCGGATGCCCTGAACCACGCCAGCCTGATTGATGCGGTGCGTCTGTCCCGCGCCACACGTGTGGTGTTCCCCCACAACGATCCGGCAGCGCTTGCCTCGCTCATCGACGCCACTCCCTCGTCCGGCATCCGCTTCATCGTCGTCGAGTCGCTGTTCAGCATGGATGGGGATGTGGCGCCGCTCGCCGAGTACGCGCGGATCTGCCGCGAGCGCGACGCCGTGCTGATCGTCGACGAAGCACACGCGGTCGGCATCTTCGGTTCCGAGGGCACAGGGCTCATCGAGGCGCTCGGTGCCGCGCCCGACGTGCTGCTGTCTGTGAACACCGCCGGGAAGGCACTTGGCGTGGGCGGCGCCTTCGTCGCCGGCCCGTCGTGGGCCATCGAGTACCTCGTCCAGCGCGCGCGGCCCTTCGTCTTCTCGACCGCCGCGCCTCCAGCGATGGCGCACGCGCTGCTGGCCAGCCTCGATGTCGTTCGGGACGAGCCGCACCGGCGCGCGCGCCTGCGCCAGCTCGCGCGCTACCTGCGAGAGCGGCTGCGGGACGCGGGCGTGGACGTGGTCGTCGGCGAGTCGCAGATCGTGCCGGTCCACATCGGTGCGAACGATGTCGCCGTCGCCGTTGCGGAAGCCCTGCAGGCCGACGGATTCGATGTCCGCGCGATCCGCCCGCCGACGGTTCCCGAGGGAACGGCGCGGCTGCGCGTGTCCGTGAACACCGGCGTGGATGAGCATCTGCTCGATCGGTTCGTGCACGTGCTGACGCGTGCCTTGAAGGAGGCTGGACTCTGCTCCGCGGTGTCTTCGTAACGGGAACGGACACGGGCGTCGGCAAGACGGTCGTCTCCGCGGCACTCCTGCATCGCTTTCGAGGCACGCCAGGGATTCGGTACTGGAAGCCGGTGCAGACCGGCATCGAGGCGGACGATGACACGGCGGAGGTGCTGCGCCTGGCAGGCGCGGCGTCGGCGCAGGCGCTGCGGGAGGGCGTGCGCCTGCCGCGGCCGCTGTCACCGCATCTCTCGGCGTCGCTGGCCGGCACCTCAATCTCGCTGCCGCCGCTGATGGACCTGGCCTGGGCCCAGCCCGACGGCGACCGCTGGATCGTGGAAGGCGCGGGCGGCGTGCTCGTGCCGCTCAACGACCGCGAGCTGATGGTCGACCTGATCTCGGTGCTCGGGCTTCCCGCCGTGATCGCCGCTCGCAGCGGGCTCGGGACTATCAACCACACGTTGCTGACCATCGAAGCCCTCCGTGCCCGAGCCATCCCGATTGCTGGCGTGGTGATGGTCGGCGCGCGGAACCCAGACAACCGCGTCGCCATCGAGACGCGCGGACACGTCCCAGTGATCGGCGAACTGCCGCGGCTCGAGCCGTTCACGCCGGAGGCCCTGCAGCAGGCAGCCGAGGGCATTGCGCGCGGCGGCGAGTTGGACGCGTTGTTGGGCGGGTAGGGGCTGCCCTCGACGCACTAGAATCGGATCGTGAACGGAAAGACCCTCGCGCACCGGGATGCCGCTGTCCTCTGGCACCCCTACACCCAGATGCTCACGCGCCCCGCGCCGCTGCCAATCGTGCGCGGCGAAGGCGTGTACCTGCATACCGAAGACGGCCGACGCCTGCTGGATGGGACCTCCTCCTGGTGGGTGAACATCCACGGCCATTCGCATCCGGTGTTGAACGAGGCGCTAGCGTCGCAGGCGCGTCAACTGGAGCACGTCATCTTCGCCAATTGCACGCACGAGCCCGGCGTCGAACTTGCCGAAGGGCTGGTGCAGGTGCTGCCGCCTGGCCTCACGCGAATCTTCTACTCGGACAACGGCTCCACGGCGGTGGAAGTCGCGATGAAGATGGCGAGCCAGTACTGGAGCAACCAGGGCCAGAGCCGCCGCACGTTCATCACGCTGCATCACGCCTATCACGGCGATACCGTCGGCGCGATGTCGGCCAGTGAGGCGTCAGTGTTTACGCAGCCGTTCGCGCCGATGCTGTTCGACGTCGTGCGCGCGCACGCTCCGTACTGCTACCGCTGCCCGATGGGGCTGAACGAGACGCGGTGCCGCCTGGATTGCCTGGGCGCGGACACCTGCCCAGTGGCGCTGACGCCCGAGCCCTGGGCCGGAACGCTCGGTGCGCAGCTCGAGCGGCACGGAGCCGACGTGGCGGCAGTGCTGGTCGAGCCGATGCTGCAGGGCGCTGGCGGGATGATCGTGTGGCCCCCTGAGTTCCTGGCCGGCGTCAGGCGGTTGTGCGACCAGTACGGCGTGCTGATGATCGCCGACGAGGTGCTCACCGGGTTCGGCCGCACGGGGCGCTTGTTCGCCTGCGAGCACGCGAGCGTGTCGCCCGACATCCTCTGCATGTCCAAGGCGGTGACGGGCGGGTACATGCCGCTGGGCGTGACGGCCGCAACCGAGCGGATCTACGAGGCCTTCCTGAGTGAGGACCGCACGCGCACCTTCTTCCACGGACATTCGTTCACCGGGAACCCGCTCGCGTGTGCGCTCGGTGTGGCCAGCTTGCGGCTCATAGAGGAGACGAATGCGATCGCCAAGGTCCGGGCGGTCGAGGGATGGCTGCGTCGTGGGCTCGAACCGCTCGCCTCACACCGCTTTGTCGGCGACGTCCGCATCATCGGCGGCGTGGGGATCGTGGAGCTCGTGAGCGACAAGGCGACCAAGGCGGCAGGCGGTTACCTGGACGATGTGGGGCCGACGCTGACGCGTGCCTTCCTGAATCGGGGCGTGCTGCTGCGGCCACTCGGCAACGTCGTGTACGCGATGCCGCCGTATGTGATTACCGAGGCAGAGACAGATTGGCTGACGCAGCAAATCCGCGAGGTCATCGACGAGGTGATCGGCGGATGATCGAGGGGCGTCGCGCCGTCGTGGCGGCTGTCGTGCTCTGGGTCGCGTTTGCGTTCGTCGTCTGGAACGTCATCTTCGACCGGATGATCGTGCTTGCCGGCCGACGCTACTCGCACGACGCGGCCGTGCTCTATCGCTCCACCGGTCGATACCTGCTGATCAACGACGTGATGCGCCCAGCGGTGTCGCACGCTGCCGTCGTCGCCTCGAGCGTCGCCGGCGCCATCATCGCGGTGTCGCTGGTGGCCATTGCCGTCGCCGCGCGCCGGCAGCCGGGACGGACTCCACGGGCGTAATGCCGCCCGCACGGAGCGGGCGGCATCATCGCTTACTTCCGCCGTTCCCGGGACTTCCTCGCCGCTCGCACCGTTCCGACGAGGCCGGTCGCCAGCAGCAGCATCGATGCCGGTTCAGGCACCGGCGTCACCGCGAGCACCGCCGACCCTTCAGCCAACCGTCGTGTGTTCTCTTCCAGGTAGTAGGTGCCCGTGAACGTGAAGTCGCTGCCCGGATACGCCGCGACGTCATTGATGGCTGCCTGCTGGTCCGCCAGGCTGCAGCCCGGACAGTAGGCAGCAAACGAATTGCCGCTGCCGCGTCCGAACAGTTCATTCACCAGCTGCGTGTTCGCACCACTCGTGATCCAGGCGTCGTCACCCGTGCCCTTGATGCCGTCCGTTCCGTAGTCGAGGCCGACGTAGGCTGTCGTGTAGTTGTAGCCGCCGGGCGCGAACGAGAAGCCGAGCGCATTGAACGGGTCGGTGCTGGTGGCGGAGAACCCGAGCTGGGAGATCGAGAACTGCGATCCGCCGCCGTCGATCCAGAGGGGGAACGTGATGCGGTTGCCGTACTCGTTGGCGTATGCGGGTCCGTATACGGTGCCAGGGTCCACCTGGCCCAGCCACGAGGGGAAGCCGGTCACGACGGCTTCGGCGGTCGTGACGCTTGTCCGCTGTTCGAAGAACGCCGGAGTGCCGGGAGCGCCGGCCGTCGCCGCACCGCCGTTCTCCATCGCGGTCACCGCGTTCGCTTCCCACGCCGCCCAGTTCGGAGAACCGAACGCGTTCGGCGCCAGCGCCGAGTACACGTGGACGCTGATGGTGGATGCCTCCGCGATCCCGTAACCGGCCATCGTGACCAGGCCCAGCGCTGCTGCTCCCGCAACACATCGTAGCCGTCTGCTCATGAACGCACCTCTGCTGCTGCACCACAGGCACGCGGGGCCGGTCATCGGCCGCGCGGTGACCATGTCATGTATTTGCGATTGCAACTATCGTGGGGAGGCCGCGCTCGATCAACAGGGAAAAACAGCAATCTGCGCCTGCTGAGCTGCCAGGGTGGCGACGTTCATCGCGGCGGCGCGCGACATCGGCTGGGCCGCGGACCAAAGTCGGCTGCGCGGCAGCTCGACTGCGGGGCGGTCCGCGACCCGGAACGTTCGGGGCTACTGCTTCACGAACTCGACGCGCCGGTTCTGCGCGCGTCCCATCGGCGTGTCGTTCGAGTCGATCGGCTTCGTCGATCCGAGCCCGTTCGTCGTCAGCCGCGCGGCGTCGATCCCGAACTGCGCGACGAGGACACCCTTGACCGCCTCCGCCCGTCGCTTCGACAGGTCGAGGTTGCGTGCGGCATCGCCGGTTGCATCGGTGTGCCCCTCGATGAGGACCTTCATCGTCGGCGCACCCTGGAGCCCCTTGGCGATCGTCTGAATGGCGGCGGCCGACTCGGGCTTGATCCGATCGCTGTTGGTGTCGAAGAGGATTGCGTGCGACACGTAACGGCCGGATGCGGTCAGGACCGAGCTGAAGTCCGGCGTGGACTCCGCGAACCGCACGGAGCGAACGGCGACGGTCGGACCAGCGCCCGTGATTTCCGGACGGATCTCGATGCGATCGATTGGGGCCAGCTCCACCTGGTTCACGTCCAGGCATTTCTCGTCGTTGATGAAGACGCGAACCCGTCCGTCCTGCACCCACAGCCCGATGCGGATTGGTTGCGAAAGCGTGGGCTTCACGGCGCTGCGGCCGAACTGCTCGTACTTGGGCACCTTCGTGGAGAGCACCACCTCTCCACTTGTCGCACGGCTGTTGAAGATGAACGTGAGCGCCTCCTTCTCCTTGCTGAAGAGGAGCAGGTTCGCCGCCACCCAGCCATTCGGGATGGTGAACATCACCTCGGCTTCGTAGGTGAAGTTCTTGGGGAGCGTGGCGAGGTTCGGGATGAGCACGCCGGATTTCGTGAAGGCGAGTTCGCGCATATCGCCCGCCGCCCGGAGCTCCGGCGCGGCACCGCGGGCCTTGAAGCGCTTCGGCGCCTCACCCGCGCTCATGTCCGAGAAATCGTCGAAGAAGAGCGTCTTCTCGCCAGGAACGAAATCAGCCTTGATGGCGACGAACTCCGGCTGCTTGGCCGCCTGGGCGTGGACAGACGCCGGCAAGGCAGAAACGGCGAGGACCGACAAGCCCAGCGCCACTGCGAGTTTCCGCGGCATGGAATCCTCCTTGGAGCCGACGCCAGCACACGGCGCTGCGAGGAGGGGCGTGCGAAACGGCGCAGGGGGGAGGGACCGACCGCTCGCGCGCGCTTCCGGAGTTCCGGCATGCCGGCGCGCTCAGGATGAATCCCCGCACCATCTGTGCCACAGGGGGAATGCGGGACCGAGACGGAGGTCGGAGGACGGAGGACAGAGACTCGGGACTCGGGACTCGGGACTGAGTACAGAGGACGGAGGTCGGGGGGCAGGGACTCGGGATTCGGAACGGTCCAATCCGGTTACATAGGTAA
>JAFDVO010000009.1 GCA_018268955.1 Acidobacteriota bacterium
ATCGCTAATCGCTAATCGCTAATTGCTAATTGCTAATTGCTAATTGCTAATTGCTAATTGCCAAATGGAGAGCATGGGGCACGCCTCCGGGCATTCAGCAATTAGCATTCAGCAGTTAGCGATGCCCACTATCTCGCCGTTTCGCTGATCGTTGCCGACGGCACGCTCGTGTTCCCGGCCTTGTCCACCGCCTGCACGGCGTAGGTCACGCGCGCACCGGCGGCAACCGTGTCCCTGAAGTTCGTGTCCGGAATTGGCGCGGGGGTCACCGGCGTCAGCTCGGTCGCGGGAGCAATCGCCCGTAACACGATGTACCCGCCAAGGTCCCGTTCCGTGTTCGCATTCCAGATGAGGCTGACCGCGCCTTCGGACGCGACGCTGACGAGCCCGTCGGGAGCCGTCGGAGCGAAGGTGTCGTGCAGCGTCACGCAACGAGCCGGCGATGGCGCACTCTCGATCCGGACACGATCGACCGTCTGCACCGCGCGAACCTCGTAGCAGCGCTCCTGCTCCCACTCGATGGCCTTGTCGGCAAACGTCAGCTCACCGATGGGCTGTGGCGTGAGCGGGGCCGGCGGCGTGCCGGGCGTGTAGACGGCATAGCTGATCGGCGTCGTGTCGGTCGCGGCGACCGCGGGCCACGACACCGTAATCGCCTTCTCGTCGTAGGCCACCTGAAGCGCACCTGGCGCCGCTGGCGGCGGCACCAGCGGCACAGCGACAGCAGGCGACAGCGCGCCGCGCCGGCCACGCCGGTTGTAACCGACCGCCACGTAGACGCGATGCCCCTGCGGATCGTCCGCGGCGATTGTGTCGCTGAAGAAGGCAGGGTCGCTCTGATCGAGGCCCGGTCCCTTCGGCGCAGGGGTTGCCGGCGGCGGCTCGTCAGGATCGGGCGGCTTGTTCACCGTGAACGTCGCCACGCGGGTCCCGCGCACGATCACCTGATCCGCGCTGACCGGCCCTGGCACCGTCCACGCGTAGATGTCCACACGCGCAAGGTCTGCCGGCTTGCTGCCGTCGGTGTTCGCCGCAGGCACCTTCAACGAGAGGTCGACCTCGCCGCCGCGTCGGATCGCCGTGAAGTCCGCCGGCGCATTCGGCAGCAGGATGAGCGGCGGCAGCGGTGGGCCTTTCTTGCCGCAGCCGACGGCCACGACCGACGCCACGACGAGCGTCAGTCGGGCCGCACGCGTGAGTCGACGAATCACAGGATGTACCGGGAGAGGTCTTCGTTCTTGACGATGTCGGCGAGCATCCGGGAGACGTAGTCCTCGTCGATCAGGACGTGCGTGTCTTTCAGATCTGGCCCTTCGAACGAGACCTCGTCCAGCAGCTTCTCCATCACCGTGTGGAGGCGGCGGGCGCCGATGTTCTCGGTGCGCTCGTTCACGCGGGTGGCGAAGTCGGCAATGCGTTCGATCGCGTCGCGGGAGAACTCCAGCGTGATCCCCTCGGTGCTCATGAGCGCGGTGTACTGCTTGACCAGCGCGCTTCGCGGCTCGGTGAGAATGCGCACGAACTCGTCCTTGCCGAGCGGCTCGAGCTCGACACGGATGGGGAAGCGACCCTGCAGTTCAGGGATGAGGTCCGATGGCTTGGAGACGTGGAACGCGCCGGCCGCGATGAAGAGGATGTGGTCCGTCTTCACCATCCCGTGCTTCGTGTTCACCGTGGTGCCTTCGACAATCGGCAGGATGTCGCGCTGAACCCCCTCGCGGCTCACCTCGGGGCCGTGCGACCCTTCGCGTCCGGCGATCTTGTCGATCTCGTCGACGAAGATGATGCCTGACTGCTCGACCCGCTCGACCGCCGCCTTCGCGACGCTCTCCATGTCGATCAGCTTCTGCTCTTCCTCCTGCGCGAGGTACTCCCACGCCTCGGGCACCTTCATCTTCCGCTTCTTGGAGCGGCCGCCCTGGAAGAGCCCCTGCATGCTGTCGTTCAGGTTGATGCCGATCTCCTCCATGGAGGTGCCGGCCACGATCTCGAGCGAGGGGAACGACTTCTCGCGGACGTCCACGTCGACGACGCGTTGATCGAGCCGTCCTTCACGCAGCTGCTCCCGGAACCAGTCGCGCGTGTGCGACTGCGGGTCCCGTGCGCTCGCCTCTTCGCCTGGCGTGAGCGGACGCGACGGCGGCAGCAGCAGGTCGAGCAGCCGTTCTTCCGCGTTCTGCCGCGCCTTGCCCCGGACCTCCTCGAGCCGTTCGGCCCGAATCATCTCGACGGCGAGCTCCACCAGATCGCGCACCATCGACTCGACGTCACGACCGACGTAGCCCACCTCGGTGAATTTCGAGGCTTCGACCTTGATGAACGGTGATTGCGCGAGCTTCGCCAGCCGACGCGCGATCTCGGTCTTGCCGACGCCGGTCGGCCCGATCATCAGGATGTTCTTCGGCGCAACATCGTCCTTCAGGTCGGGCGGCAGCTTCTGCCGGCGCATGCGGTTCCGCAGCGCGATGGCGACCGCCCGCTTCGCGGCGTGCTGGCCGACCACGTATTTGTCGAGCTCGGCGACGATCTGGCGGGGCGTCAGCGTTTCGGGTGCGCCCTGGGAGCTGTCCGGCAGCAGGATCGGCACGCGCTAGAGCTCCTCGATGACCAGGTTGGTGTTCGTGTAGATGCAGATGTCGCCGGCGATCTGCATGGCCTTCTCCGCGATCGCCCGCGCATCGAGCTCGGTGTTCGTGGCGAGGGCCCGGGCCGCGGCGAGCGCGTACGGTCCGCCCGACCCAATCGCCACCAGCCCGTCGTCCGGCTCGATGAGGTCGCCGGTGCCGGAGAGCAGGTACGTGTTGGCGCGGTCCATCACGATGAGCATCGCCTCGAGACGGCGGAGCACGCGGTCGCTGCGCCAGTCCTTCGCGAGTTCGACGACCGCCCGTTCGAGGTTGCCGCGATACTGTTCCAGCTTCGATTCGAGGCGGCTGAAGAGCGCGAACGAGTCGGCGGCGGAGCCGGCGAAGCCGGCGAGGATGCGGTCGTTGTGCAGGCGGCGGACCTTGCGCGCGTTCTGCTTCATGACCGTCTGCCCGAGGGTCACCTGTCCGTCGCCGGCCATGACCGCGCCGTCGCGGTGGCGCACGGCGAGGATGGTTGTGCTGTGGAACATCGCAATTTCCGACTGTATCGGCCCGGCGATCAGGGTGTCAAGGAAACGGGACGCACGCTGGACTCGCGGCAGGACAGGTCCGGCACGCGCCGCGCGCACCTGGCGAAATCGCCCGGAAAACAGGGCCTCGGCGCTGGCAGCCCGGTTGCTCCCTTGCTGAATCGGAGTATTCCCATGCGGCTTATCTCACGTGCTCATGCCGGCCTTCCGGCACTCACTTCGCCAGGGCTGACCGCGGGCGTCGCGCTCGCGGCCGGGCTCCTGCTCGTGCCCGCACCTGCGGGTGCGCGGACGACCGACGAGGCGAGGCTCGCCTCGACGGCGTCGGTCCGCGCCGACACCACGGTTCCCGTGCTTGGCGGCACTCTCGACGTGCGAACGGAGCAGCATCGCCGCAGCGGCGGGGGCGGGGGCGGCGGCGGAGGCCAGGCGGTCCCCCGTGGCGGCGGGTCCGGGTCCGGCGGTGGCGGCGGGGTCAGCAGTGGCGGAGGCGGCGGACGCTCGGGCGGGAGTTCGGGCGGCGCAGTCACCCGTGGCGGCGGTTCGCAGACCCGCGGCGACAGCGGTGGGTCGAGCGGCGGCACAGCCGTCAGCCGGCCTCGTGACGACCGTCCGTCGGAAGGCACGGCAGTCCCGCGCACCGGCGGCGGTCGTGGCGAGACTGTCATCATCCGCGGCGGCGGCTACTATCCCGGCTTCTATCCGTGGGGCTGGGGAGGGCTCGGCATCGGCTACTACGGCTGGTACGACCCGTGGGGCTGGTACAACCCATACCCGCCTGTCTCGAGCTACGGGTATTACGCCGACGGTGCCCTGCGCCTGAAGGTGAAGCCACGCCAGGCCGAGGTGTTCGTCGACGGCTACTACGCAGGATCGGTGGACGACTACGACGGCGTGTTCCAGCGCCTGCGCCTCGAGCCCGGTCCGCACCGGATCGAAATCCAGCTCGACGGCTACGAGCCGCTCTCGTTCGAAGTGCGCATCCAGCCTGACCGCACCGTCACCTACACGGGCGAGATGCGGCGAGGGGAGGGCTCAGAGCGCTGACGCGCTCGGACGTGGCGAGTTGGTGAAGGGCACCAACACGCGCAATGCAGCAATGCTGAAATGCAGCAATGCTGCATTGCCTCTGTTCAGAATGCCTGAGAGTGAGGCGCGTCGTTCTTTGCCTCAGTGCCTCAGTGCCTTCGCGCCGTTGTTGTGCATGGCGAGATAGACCGGCACGCCGATCGCGATGATGGCGAGGCCGGTCACCGAGGGGCCGGGGTTCCGCCAGATCTCGTTCCCGACCATCACCGCACTCGCGACCACGAAGAGGGCGGGCGCCAGTGGATAGCCCCACGCCCGGAACGGGCGGGGAGCGTCCGGCTCCCGCTGCCGCAGCACGAACAGCGCAGCCACCGCAATCCCCGAGAACAGCACGACCGCAAAGCCGGTGTAGCTCACGAGCTGCGATAGCGACCCGCTGAGCACCAGCACGCTGCTCCAGACCGTCTGCGCGATGATGGCGCTCGTCGGCGCATGAAACCGCGGATGGACGCGTGCGGCTGTCGCGGCGAACAGCCCGTCGCGTGCCATCGCGAAGTACACGCGCGGACCGGCCAGCACCATCGCGCTGATGCTCGCGGCAATGCTGACGATCGTGAAGAGCGCGATTACGTTCCCCGCGGCGAAGCCGAAGAGCCGCTCGGCGACCGTGTCGATGAGCGTCCCCTTCACCGCCGCCAGTTGAGCCGCCGGCAGGGCGTAGAGATACAGCGCGTTCAGGCCGACGTAGATGAGGACGACAGCGAGCGTGCCGAGCCCGAGCGCCCGCGGCACGTTGCGCCCAGGATCACGCACTTCCTCGGCCACGTAGGCAGCCGCATTCCAGCCCGAATACGTGAACATCACCGGCACCAACGCGAGCAGGATGCCCGTGAGCGGCGCCGACCCCGGAGCCACGAGGTTCGATGCCTCGCCGTGCCCCAGGCTGAAGCCGAGCGCGAGGAACACGAGGATGGCCGACACCTTCGCGCCTGCGAGCAGGTTCTGCACGAGACGGCCAGGTCCGAGCCCGCGCAGGTGTACGAATGTCATCAGGACGATCGCCAGCAGCGCGACGACCGCCTTGGGCGTCACCACGATCGGCACGTAGGGCAGCGGAACGCTGACGAGCGGCGTCGCGTCGGCGGCCCAGGGCGCGAACCGCCCGATGTACTCGGCCAGCGCGACGGCGCTCGCAGCAATCGCCCCGGAGAAGCCGGCCACGAACGAGGTCCAGCCGCTCAGGAAGCCGGTCAGCGGCCCGAACGCCTCGCGCAGGTAGACGTACTCGCCCCCGGCTTTCGGCCGAAGCGCGGCCAGCTCGGCGTACGCCATCGCGCCCGCGAAGGCCATCAGGCCGCCGAGCAGCCACACGAGCAGGATGCCGCCCGCACTCGGGACGAGCGTCGAGACGATGATCGGGGAGAAGAAGATGCCGCCGCCGATGACGTTGGAGACGACGATGGCGGCGGCGTCGAGAGGACCGAGACGCCGCTCGAGCGACGGAGGGGAGTCGGCGGTCACGCGCAGGCTGGCCGGACTACTTCTGGACGAGGCGGCGCTCGACCGGGAACTCCTGCAGGAGCGTCCACTGCTTCGAGCCGTACTTGGCGAACACCTGCGCGCGCGCATCGACGAACTGCTTGTTCTCGAGCATCTTCGCGCGCGGCTCCGTGCTCGTGTAGCCGAGGGTGGAGTTCACGGTGAAGCTCTTGGACGACGCGCCGGCCCCCAGGCCTTCGGAGCCGGTGATGCGCAGGAACCCCGCGCCCCACTCCTCGTCCTCGCCGACGCGACGGAAGATGACGTTCGTCTGCAGCGTCGGGATGGTCTGCGAGCCGGTGTTCCTCAGCGTGAACGTGATGGACGGGACGATCTTGTTCTGGCCGTTCACCACGCCGAGGTCGGACCAGCCGGTGGAGGCGTTCTCGACCTTCAGCGACGACTTCAGATCGATGTCAGGTCCGCAGGCCGCCGCAGTGAAGGCCAGGACCAGGGCGAGGCAGAGGGCGCGCATGCCGCCATTCTAGAACACACGGACCTGGATACGCGTGCGGGCCTCGTCGGCGGTGATCTGCCCGCCGAGGAATGCCGTCAGGTCGGCGCCCTGCACCGAGAGCACCACCGTGCGCGACTCGGTGTCGATGCCGAGGCGAGGGCGATCGTCGGTCCGTCGTGCAGCCACCGTGAGCCACTCATTTGGGCCGATCGACAGGCCGCGGCTGTGCTCCAGCATGGCGTCGATCAGGGCGTCCCTGATCACCGTGCGATACGCCTCGTCCGGATTCGTCAGCACGGGATCGGCCGCGGGTCCCGGCGCCTGCGCGTCGCCCTGCACCGACGCCGCGGCGCCGTTTGTCGACGTCCGCACCGGGGGGCCGACCTGCAGTTCGACTCGGCGCAGCGCCTGCTGCAGGTTGACGTCGTTCCCGGCAGCCTGCCGCAGCGTCTGCAGCGCCGCTTCGAGCCCGAGATCGTGGCGATTCAACGACTGGAACGCCCAGATGGTGCCACCCAGGTCCGGCACTTCGACATCGAAGAACACGCCGTAACCATCGAGCCGGAACCCGCGCGCACGGGCATTCTGCGTGAGCAGCATGTCCGCCGGCATCATCGCCTGCAGCCGGTCCCTGATCGTTGTCGCCCCATGCTCGACCGCCCCTTCGAGCAGCCGCTCCATCTGGCCGATCTGGTAGCGCCCCTCACGCAGCTTCTGCTGCGACGCCGCCTCCGACGCGCCGCCCCCCTGCCGCGGCACGGCGGTCTGCGCATCGGCCATCGACGCGCTCACGACCAGGGCCATCGCCGCCATCGCCACTGACACTTCTCTGCGCATGCGCTCTTCTGCCCTCACACTCGGAATTCGGAACTCGGGACTCGGGACTCGGGGCTCGGAACTCGGAATTCGGGACTCGGGATTCGGGACTGGGACCTCGGGACTGGGACTCGAGGCTCAGCGCCTCCCTTGTGCATTCCTGCATTTCTGCATTGCTGCCCGTTCGTTCGTGCGTTTGTGCGTTCGTGCGTTCGTGCGTTTGTGCGTTTGTGCGTTGGAGTCTGTCCCCTACTTCTGTTCCGAGACCCGCTGCAGCAGGTTGTTCAACTGCTGCTGCTGACGCAGCACCTCCATGCCGGTGCGGTTCTGGATCAGCCCCATGTTGCGATCGATGTTGACGAGGTCCGCCTGGCGCTGCACCTGGAAGTCGCGAGCCACACCGGCGACCTGCAGGCCCACGTCGCGCATCACGCGCCGCTCGCTGTCCTGGATTTCCGCGCGGACCTGACGCACGAGCGCGTCGTTGTCGGTCCGGGCACTCGCCGCAGCGGCCGCAAGCGTCTTCACTTCGTCCATCTGCTGCCGCAAGGCGACGATCTCGGCACGCAGCCGCGCGTTCTCCGTGTCGCCCGGCGCAGTGCCCGCCGCGGACACGTTCGCCGCGGCGCCAGCCGCCCGGCCGGCGTCAGCCTGGGTACCCGGCGCCGGCTGCATCCACCCGGTCGTGAGCGTCAGCCCGTTGCGTGAGTACGTGAGGTTGATATTGGCGATGCCGAGCGACGCGGCAACGACCAGCATGGCCGCTGCGGCCTGCAGCCAGATCGGCGCATCCGCGATGACGCGCCAGCCGGATGACGGCCGAGGCGCAGTGGGCTCCACCAACCGCAGGGGGACGCGCGGCGCCGTTCCGCCGACGCCGTCTGCCACCTCCGGCGCCGCCCACGCGGCGAGCCCGTCGCGCACGTCGCCGAGCGCGTCGAGTTCCGTGCGGCAGGCAATGCAACCGGCGAGGTGCCGCTCGAACGCCGCCCGCTCCTCGCGATCGATGTGGTCGTAGAGATACTCCATCAGCACCTCGTCGCGACGACCGTCGTAGGTGCAGAGTCCGTCGTTCATCATGTCAGGCCACTCGTCCGGGGGATCGCGCCAGCTCTCGCCGCAGCACCGACAGCCCCTGGTACAACCGTGTTTTCACCGTGCTCAGCGGGCACCCCTGGAGATCGGCAATCTCCTGGAACGTGAGCCCGTGGTACTCCTTGAGGACGATCGCCGTGCGCTGCTCTTCCGGCAGCCGCGCCATCAACTCCTCCACGCGGTGCGCCAGGTCCTTGCGCGAGACGAGATCCTCGATCGACTCGGACGGTTCGGCCGCAGCCGCCATCTCGATGAGGTCCATGTCCTCCGGCGCCTGGACCACCGGCGTGCGCCGCTGGCGGCGGGCCCAATCGCGGCACAGGTTGAGCGTGATCCGATAGAGCCACGAGGAGAACTTCGCTTCGCGGCGGAACTTCGGCAGGGCGCGAAAGGCGCGGAGGAAGGTTTCCTGGCAGACGTCCCGCGCATCCTCTTCCCGTCCGATCGTGCGGTACGCCAGGGCATAGATCGGCCGTTCCCATCGCAAGATGAGCTGATTGAAGCTGTCCTGATCGCCCCCTATGGATCGGGCGACGAGTTCCTCATCCGTCGTCGTCATGCGTTGCGCGGAAGGCCTTCCGTCGCTGCTCACTGAACTTAGACGGCGGCCGAAGGCGGACGGTCTGCGACTGTCAGCAGCCATCGTCGATCGTAGCAGGGGGAATCGCGCTCAGGCTCTCGGCTTCAGGCTTCGGGCTCTGGGCTCCGGGGCTGGTCGGCTTCAGGGTTCGGAGGCTTGGGGCTCGGGCCACGGTCATGAGCTGTCGCCTCGGCATTTCCGGTTTCAGCGTTTCTGCATTCGCCGTTTCTGCATTTGGCATTCTTGCGTTACACAGCTCTTCAGTACACGGCTGAGCCGGCTCGCGTCGGCGAGCCGTATCTCACACGCACAGTGCGGATTACACGGGCAGCACGTGCGGAGTCGTGCGACACTAGAGGGCAACAACTCCAGCCGCCACATCGATCCGCCGGGCATCCGCCCGCTGCCAGGGCGTCCGCTGCCGCGGATGCTGGCGGTGGGTCTTGCCGATGGCCTCGGTCGCCGTGTGTGTGCGGGTTGCCGGGGCCGGCCACGCCGGTCCGGGCGCCACGACCGGCGTCCGTTTGTGTACAACAGGATCAGACGCGGACCGCAGCGAGCTGGCGACCACCGCCGTTCCAGAATCGCGTGAGCAGCATGATTGACGAGACGTTCCTCACGACGGAAGAAGTCCTGGAGTACCTCCAGGTCAACCTCCGGACGGTCTACCGCCTGATCAAAGCCGGGAAGATCCCGGCCGTCAGGGTTGGCCGGCAGTGGCGGTTCCGCAAGAGCGACATCGACGCGTGGCTCGACAGCCAGCACACGAGGCCGGCGGTTCGCGCCGCCTCCACGCTGCAGAGCGTCCCCACCCCCGACGAGCGGGCGCCGCTGCCCGATCGCCCGCGCATCCTCGTGGTGGACGATGAGACGAGCGTCCGGGACCTGCTGGTGAAGACGCTGTCGCTCGTGGAGTACGACGTCGACGCCGCACCCGATGGGCGCGCGGCCCTGGAGCAGTTGCGCACGCACCAGTACGACCTGCTCATCACCGACCTGCGCATGCCGGGCATCGACGGCATGACGGTCATTCGCGAGGCCAAGCGCCAGAACCCCAACCTCCGCGTCGTCATCATCACCGGCTTCTCGTCGGAGTCGGCCGCCATCGAAGCGCTGAACCTCGGGTCTCGGGGTACCTCACCAAGCCGTTCCGCGTGCCGCAGGTCCTCTCCACCGCCGCCAAGGCACTGGACAGCTGATTCGGCCTGAATGATCCAGCTCTTCGAACTGACGAAGTCGTTCGGCGATCGCGTCCTGCTCGACCACGTCACCTGGCAGATCACGGCGCGCGAGCGGGTCGGCCTGTGCGGCCCGAACGGCGCGGGCAAGACGACCCTCCTCAAGATGATGGCGGGGCTCGAGGAACCGGACTCCGGGTCGGTCCTCAAGCCGAACGCCGCGACGGTCGGCTACCTTCCGCAGGACGGGCTCACCCACTCCGGCCACACGGTCTTCGAGGAGGCAGCCAGTGCATTCGGCGACCTCCTCGCGATGAAGGCCGAGATGCACTCGCTCGAGGAGAAGCTCGCCGATCCCTCGGTGCCGGACTCCGAACACGAGGCGATCCTCATCCGCTACAGCGACCTGCAGGATCGGTTCAGGCTCGGGGATGGCTACGCGATCGAGCTGAAGACCGCGACGGTCCTGCAGGGCCTCGGCTTCACGAAAGAGGACTTCGAGCGGCGCACGGAAACCTTCTCCGGCGGCTGGCAGATGCGCATCGCCCTGGCCAAGCTGCTGCTCCGCCAGCCGACGCTCCTGCTGCTCGACGAGCCGACGAACCATCTGGACCTCGAGGCCCGCAACTGGCTCGAGGAGTACCTGAACGGCTACCCGAACGCGGTCATCCTCGTCTCGCACGATCGCTTCTTCCTCGACGCGGTCGTCACGCGCATCGCGGACCTCTCGCTGCGGACCATCACCGACTACGTCGGCAACTACAGCGCGTATCTCGTCGCCCACGAAGCCCGCATCGACCAGATGCGCAAGGCGAAGCGCGAGCAGGACGAGGAGGTCGCGCGCATCAAGATGTTCATCGACCGGTTCCGCTACCAGGCGACCAAGGCGTCGCAGGTGCAGAGCCGCATCAAGATGCTCGAGAAGGTGGTGCCGATCGAGGTGCCGCCCGAGCGCAAGAAGATCCACTTCAACTTCCCGGTGTGCGAGAAGAGCGGCCGCACGGTCCTCGAGCTGAAGCACGTGCGCAAGGCGTACGGCAGCCTTGTCGTGTTCAGGGACCTGAACCTCCACATCGAGCGCGGCGATCGCATCGCCCTCGTCGGGCACAACGGCGCCGGCAAGTCGACGCTGATGCGCATGCTCTCGGGAGAGGAGATGCCGGACTCGGGCGAGCGGGTCGAAGGGCACAACCTCGTCATGCAGTACTTCGCGCAGGACGAGGCGACCCGCATGGACCCCAAGCCGACGGTCCACGACACGCTGTCGTCCGGCTCGCCGGTCCACATGGTGCCGATGATCCGCAACATCCTCGGCGGCTTCCTCTTCTCGGGCGACGACATCTACAAGCGCGTCGGCGTGCTGTCGGGCGGCGAACGGACACGGCTGGCCGTGGCCCGCATGCTGCTGCGGCCGTCGAACACGCTCCTCCTGGACGAGCCGACGAACCACCTCGATCTCGACTCGAAGGACGTGCTCCTCGACGCGCTTGTCGACTACGGCGGCACGCTCATCTTCGTGTCGCACGATCGCTACTTCGTCGAGCGGCTCGCGACGAAGGTGATCGAGGTCGGCAACGGCGGCGTGGTCGTCTACCCGGGTACGTATCGCGAGTTCCTCTGGCACAAGGAACACCCCGACGGCGAGGTCTCTGCCCCGCGAACGTCGAGTCCGCGTCCGGCCGCCAAGGCCGAACCTGCGAAACCGAAAGCGCAGAAGCCAGAGCCGGCGGCTGCCGCTCCGGCAGCCCAGCAGCCGAACCGCGAGGAACGCAAGCGGCTCGATGCGGAAGCGCGCAAGCGGTCGAAGGCGGAGCAGGCGCGCAAGGCGGAAGTCGAGCGGCTCGAAGGCCGCATCGCCGAAACCGAAGCGGCGATCCGCGCCCTCGAAGTCCGCATGGCTGCTCCGGGCTTCTACGACGACCGCGCCGCCGCGCAGCAGGCGGCCGACGAGCATCAGTCCCTCATGTGGAAGGTCAATGAGCTGATGCAGCGCTGGGAAGATCTCCAGTCCGACCCTGATTTGGCCGCGGCCAGCGACCGATAACAAATCCGTCAGCCGATTACGCTTCTGCGCGCCGCTCCGGAACACGGGTGGCGCGCCGCAAGGCGTTTCCCGCCGATTTCGGCGGCGAGCCGACCCGCGGGCCCGGGTACATCCCTTGCCCCCGGAAGTTCCGAGCTGAAGTGTATGGCCGCGCTCCGTTCTCTCTCTGACCCCGCGCGCAGACGACGCGCACAGGCACCGGTCCGTTCCGTGACGGCCGCCGACCCTGACGACCGGTTCTTCCGGCACCTGGTCGGCAGCATGCGCAACGGCGTCATCGCGATCCGTCGCGACGGCCGTCTCGCGCTGATGAACGACGAGGCGTACCGCATCTTCGCGCTCACGCGCGGCGACGCCGACATCGGGACGCCGTTCACCGAGCTGTTCCGCCGACGTCCGGATCTCGTCCGCGTGCTCGCCGGCGCCTTCGAGCTGTCGACCCTTCCCAACCGCGCGGAACTGCGTCTCAAGGAACTCGACCGTGTCATCGGCTACACCCTCTCGCTCGTACGCGACGAAGGAGGCCAGACCATCGGCGCCGTGCTCTTCTTCAAGGACCTCACGCAGGTCGAGCAGATGGAAGAGCAGGAGCGGCTGCGCGATCGGCTCGCGTCGCTCGGCGAGATGGCCGCCGGCATCGCCCATGAACTCAAGAACCCGCTCGCCGGCATCGAGGTGATGGCGGGTTTGCTGCGCCGCCAGGTGCCGGACTCCCCGTCCGCTCAGTCGCTCATCGCCGACATCCTCAGCGAGGCCAAGCTCGCGAACGCCATCGTCGTCGAGATGCTGGAGTTCGTGCGGCCGATCAGGCTGCAGGTGGAGCGGATCGACGTCGCGCAGGTGCTGCACCAGTCGGTCGTGAACGCCGAGAGCAAGGTGCCGCGCCGCGGCATCACGATCGTGTTCGAGGTCGCGGAAGGGCTTCCGCTGATCGACGCCGATGCGGGTCAGCTCTGCCAGGTGTTCACGAACCTGCTGACCAACGCGTTCGAGGCGATGAACGGCGACGGCGCGGTCCGCCTGCGTGCCGCGCTCGCGGAGCCTGAGCCCGATGCCGTGGCATCGGACGAGGAACCGCCCGCACCCTCTGTGGTCGTCGATGTCATCGACAACGGTCCCGGCATCTCGCCGGAGCTGACCGACCGCATCTTCAATCCCTTCTTCACGACCAAGACCACCGGCTCGGGACTCGGGCTGCCGATCGTGCGCAAGATTGTGGACGCGCATGACGGCCGGCTGGACCTGAGCAGCGAGCCGGGGCGCGGCACGCGCTTCCGCGTCACGCTGCCGGTCACGTCCAAGTCCTGCTGGTTCACATAGGAAAGGCTGCTCTCCATGGGTCGGATTCTCGTAGCTGACGATCACGATGCGCTCCGCCGCGGGCTCGCGCGCGGCCTGGCCGAGGCCGGGCACGAGGTCGAGGAAGCGTTCAACGGCAACGCCGCCATCGAGCGGCTGCACGAGAGCTACTTCGACGTGGTCCTCAGCGACCTGAAGATGGGCGGCAGCGACGGCATGGACGTCCTCCGCACGACGCGCGCGCTGCAACCGACCACGGCGGTGATCCTGATGACCGCGTTCGGCTCGGTGAACACGGCGGTCGAGGCGATGAAGATCGGCGCCTTCGACTACGTGCAGAAGCCGTTCGAGATCGAGGAGATGGAGGTCAAGATCGAGAAGGCGCTCGAGATGCAGCGCCTGAAGCACGAACTCGAATACCTCCGCGGCACGCAGCAGGACATCTACGACTTCGACCGCATCGTCGGCTCCAGCCCCGCGCTGCAGCGCGTGCTCGACGTCGTCCGCAAGGTGGCGAAGAGCAACACGACCGTGCTCGTGCGCGGCGAGACCGGCACCGGCAAGGAGCTGATCGCGGGCGCGATCCACCACAACTCGCTGCGCAACAGCCGCAACTTCGTGAAGGTGAACTGCGCGGCGCTTCAGGAAAACCTGCTCGAATCCGAGCTGTTCGGCCACGAGAAGGGTGCGTTCACGGGCGCGGACAAGCAGCGGATCGGCCGCTTCGAGCAGGCGGATGGCGGCACGCTCTTCCTCGATGAAATCGGCGACATGAGCCCGAACACGCAGGCGAAGATCCTGCGCGTGCTCCAGGAGCACGAGTTCGAACGGCTCGGCGGGACCCGCACGCTGAGGGTCGACGTGCGGCTCATCGCCGCCACCAACCGGGACCTCTCAGCGATGGTGCAGGCCGGGCAGTTCCGCGAGGACCTCTACTACCGCCTCAACGTCGTCTCCATCGAGATGCCGCCCCTGCGCGAGCGCAAGGACGACATCGTCCCGCTCGCTGGCTCGTTCATCCGCAAGTTCGCGGGCGAGTTGAAGAAGAAGATCGAGGGGCTCGACCACGACGCGCAGAAGCTGCTGATGCGCTACAACTGGCCGGGCAACATCCGCGAGCTGGAGAACACCATCGAGCGCGCGATGCTGCTGGCCGAGGGGCACTCGATTGCGGCAGGGGATCTGCGGCTCGGCGAGACGACGACGCCGGGTTCAGGACGCGATCACGCGCCGGTGGTGCGCATCCCACCCACGGGCATCCCGCTCGACGACATCGAGCGCGCCGCGCTGATCGAAGCGCTGAAGATGTCCAACTGGGTCCAGAAGGACGCGGCGGAACTGCTGTCCATCAGCCCGCGGGTCATGAACTACAAGATCAAGACGCTCGGCATCGACTTCCCGCGCGGCCGCCGGGCCGCCCCGTTCGGCACCGCCGAACCGCCGTTCGCGGCAGCTTGACGCCCCGAAGTTAGAACTCAGAATTCAGAATTCAGAACTTCGGACGCCTGTACACCACACGCGTCTCCGTGGCTTCAACATCCTGCGTGGTGGAGAGCCTTGCAACCGGCTCTTAAGAGCCTGTTTCAAAGCTCCACCACGGAGATCACGGAGAGCACGGAGCCACACTGTTTTCGAAAGGGTTTCTCCGCGACCTCCGCGCACTCCGCGGTGGCGCTCTTGTAACTTCTAACTTCCCGCGCGCCTCAGTCCTCGCCGCTGTCGGATGAGGGCGGCGCTGAAGACGCCTTGGCGCGCGGATGCGTGTTCTTGTACACCTGCAGCAACTGCGCGGCATTCACGTGCGTGTAGCGCTGCGTCGTGCTCAGGCGCGCGTGGCCGAGCAGTTCCTGGATGACGCGCAGGTCGGCTCCGCGCTGCAGCAGGTGGGTCGCGAACGAGTGGCGCAGCGCGTGCGGGCTGACGCCCTCGCGTCCGGTGGCTGCCGCGTACTTGCGGACCAGCAGGTCGATGCTGCGCACGCTCAGCCGCCCGCCGCGATAATTCACGAACAGCGGCTCTCGCGGACGACGGCTGCGGTCGCGCCGCTGGTCCCTCGCGCGGGACCCGATGACCCGCTCGTCCATCACCGCGTTGCGCACGAACTGCTCGCGGTCCTGCAGCCACGTACGGATCGTCTTCGCCGTCGTCGCGTTGAACGGCACCAGACGCTCCTTGCCCCCCTTCCCCAGCACGCGCACCATCCGGGCGCTCAGGTTCACGTCCGGCAGATCCAGCCCCGCCAGTTCGCTCAGGCGCAGCCCCGAGGCGTAGAACAGCTCGAGGATTGCGTGGTCGCGCCTGCCGAGCGGCCGCTCGTCATCGGTCGCGTCCAGCATGGTCGTCATCTCCTGCTCGGAGAGATGCGACGGCATGCGGACCTCACGCTTGGGCGTGGCGACGAGCGCACCGGCATCCGAGTCGAGGATCCCCTCGCGGCGCAAATACCTCAGGAACGTCCGGATCGCGGCGAGCTTGCGCGCGGCGGTCGCGCGCGACTGACCTTCCGCGTGGAGATACGCCAGGAAGGACCGGATCGCCGCGCGATCCAGTGCCTCTGGCTCGAGATCCCGCTTCTTGATGTCCGCCTCGGCGGCGACGTGGCCGATGAACTGCGTGAGGTCGCTGTCGTACGCGCGCACGGTGTGCGGCGACACGTTCCGGTTGAGGGCCAGGTACCTGAGGAACGCCTTCAGGTGCTCGATCATGCGGCCCGTTCGCGCAGCCAGGCCGCGAGCGCGTCGAGCGCCCGGTTCGACATGGCCACCTTCCGGTCGCCCTTCCCGCGCGGCGGCTTCGCCAGCGGTTCCATGATGCCGAACGTGATGTTCGACGGCTCGTAGTGCGCCGGGTTGGCGTGCGACGCGTAGAACGCGAGCGCGCCGATGGCCGTTGTTCGCGGGGGCGCGGAGGTCGGCCGTCCCTGTGCGAGCGCCGCGGCGTTCAGCCCCGCCAGCAGTCCGGACGCAGCGGACTCGACGTAGCCCTCGACGCCAGACATCTGCCCCGCGAAGAAGATGGTCGGGTGCTGCTTCAACTGCCACGTCTCGGTGAGGACCGTCGGGCCGTTCACGTACGTGTTGCGGTGCACCATGCCGTAACGCACGAACTCCGCCTGCTCGAGCCCAGGGATCAGCCGCAGCACGCGGGCCTGTTCACCCCACTTCAACTGCGTCTGGAAGCCGACGAGGCTGAAGTGATCGGCCGCGAGGTTGTCCTGCCGAAGCTGCACGGCGGCGTACGGCGTCCGTCCGGTCCGCGGATCGGTGAGCCCCACCGGCTTCATCGGCCCGAACCGCAGCGTGTCGACGCCGCGATGCGCCATCACCTCAATCGGCAGGCACCCTTCGAAGAACCGCTCCTTGTCGAAGTCGTGCACCGTCGCCGACTCGGCGTGGATCAGCGCCTCGTAGAACCGCTCGTACTCCTCCTGCGTGAAGGGACAGTTCAGGTAATCCCCCTGCCCATCGTCCACCCCGCACGCCACGCCCGGCCCCGCCAGCCCTACCTGCCCTACCTGCCCCTCGCGGCCTTCGTGGCCCTCCCGGCCCTCCCGGCCACTGATCGACCTGTCCCACCGCGACTGCCTGAACACCCTGGACCGATCGATGGATTCGGCGAGCACGATCGGGCTGATCGCGTCGTAGAAGTAGAGGTGATCGCCACCAACGAGGCGGGTGATGTCGGCCGAGAGCGCGTCGCTCGTGAGCGGCCCGGTGGCGACGATCAGCGGCTCCCCCGCGCTCGACGCGGGGAGCGTCGTGACTTCCTCGCGGACGACCGAAATGAGCGGGTGCGTGCTGATGGCCGTGGTGATCGCGTTGGAGAACACCTCGCGATCGACCGCCAGCGCCGCGCCCGCAGGAACGCGGCTCGCCTCGGCGGCGCGCATCACGAGCGAGCCGAGCCGCCGCATCTCCTCCTTGAGGAGGCCGACCGCGTTATCGAGCTTGTCCCCGCGGAAGGAATTGCTGCAGACCAGTTCGGCGAGACGATCCGTCTTGTGGACCGCCGTGCCGCGGACCGGCCGCATCTCGTACAACGTCACCGGCACACCGGCCGACGCCACCTGCCAGGCAGCCTCGCAGCCGGCGAGCCCTCCACCGACAATCCGAACCATCAGGATGCTGCCGCCTTTGCGGACTTGCGCCCGGTCTTCTTCGCGCCGGCCGCCTTCTTCGCACCAGTGGCGCGCGCGCGCGTCGCCTTCGGCGCCGCCTCATCACCGGCCTTCTTGCTTCGGCCGCGACCGCGCTTCGTGCTCGGCCCGGCCGACCGCCGCGCCTCGAGCAGATCGTTGGCCGCTTCGAGCGTCAAGGTCGCCGGGTCGGTGCCCTTCGGCAGCGAGGCGTTCGTCTCGCCGTCGGTGACGTAGGGACCGAACCGGCCTTCGAGCACCTGCAACGGCGCGCCTTCGGGGCGCGCGATCGAGGCGATCACCTTCTTCGTCGCCTGACGCCGGCGCGAGCGCTTGGGTTCGGCGAAGAGCTGCAGCGCACGTTCGAGGTCGACCGTGAATAGCTCCTCGTCGCTCTCGAGCGAGCGGAAGTCGCTGCCGTGCTTCACGTAGGGGCCGAACCGACCGAGCCCCGCGAGCACCATCTCGCCGCTCTCCGGATGGGTGCCCAGCTCACGCGGCAGCTGCAGCAGCTTGAGCGCCTCTTCGAGCGTCACGGTGGACTCGGTCATGCCGCCGATGAGCGACGACCGACGCGGCTTCTCCTTCGAGCCCTTCTCCGGGGACTCGCCGAGCTGCACGTAGGCACCGAAGCGGCCGTGAATCGCGTAGACGTTCTGGCCCGTGGCCGGGTCGACGCCGAGCGTCCGCGGGCCTTCCGCCTTGGCGCGGATGAGCGTCATCGCCTTGTCGACCGTGAGGTCCGCTGGCGCCAGGTTCGGCGGCAGCGATGCCGTCTTGCCTGGGCCACCCTCGCCCTGCTGCAGGAACGGGCCGAAGCGGCCGATGCGCACGCGGATCGGCTCGGTCGACTCCGGGTCGACGCCAACGTCGATCAGCGGGTAGTCCGCCCGCTCCTCCGCCTGCTTCGCCGCGACTTCCAGCCCACGATGGTGCGTGTCGCCGCGGAAGAACTGCTCGATGAACTGCAGCCAGTCGCGCTCGCCGTTGGAGATCTGGTCGAGGTCGTCCTCCATCTCCGCCGTGAACTTCAGGTCCACGAGGTCGGAGAAGTGCCCCGTCAGCAACCGCGTCACGGCAAAGGCCGTGAAGCTCGGGACCAGCGCCTTGCCCTGGCGGAAGATGTAGCCGCGCCGCTCGATCGTGCCGATCGTCGCCGCATAGGTCGAGGGACGGCCGATCCCCTCTTCTTCCAGCTTCTTGATGAGCGACGCCTCGGTGTACCGCGCCGGGGGGGTCGTCTCGTGCTTCTTCGGATCGAGGTTGACCAGCGTCAGCGGCGCCGGCGCGCCAGGCGCCTGCACGGCCATGCCGCGTTCCAGCTTCGGCAGCAGCGTTTCCTGGTCCTCGAGCTCCGCGGCCGGATCGTCGCTCCCTTCCACATACGCGCGGCGGAAGCCGGCAAACTCGATCGCCTTGCCCGATGCGGTGAACACGGCCGGTTCACCGTTGGTGCCGGTGCCGGTGATCTCGACGGTGGTCCGCAGCACCCGCGCGTCGACCATCTGCGACGCCATCGTGCGCTTCCAGATCAGCTCGTAGAGACGCAGGTCGTCGCCGGAGAGCCCAGCGGTCGTCGGGGTGGCGGCGAAGTTCGCGGGGCGAATCGCTTCGTGCGCCTCCTGCGCGTTCTTCACCTTCGTGGCGTACCGGCGTGGACCCGAGTAGTAGTTCGCGCCGAACATCTCGCGGATGGCCGCGGCCGACTCCTGCAACGCCTGCTCGCTCAGCGTCGTCGAGTCGGTGCGGTGGTAGGAGATGTGGCCGTCCTGGAACAGCCGCTGCGCCGCCTGCATCGTCCGCTCGGTGGAGAACCCGAGCTTGCGGCTCGCTTCCTGCGTGAGCGTGGACGTGGTGAAGGGCGGCGCAGGCCGTTCGACGCCCGGCTTCTCCTCGACCGACGTCACGGTCCACGGGAGGTTGGAGCGGAGGGCGCCGACCAGCGCCGTGGCGGCGTCGCCCGTCACCACACGGGCGTTGCGGCCGATGAACGTGCCGTTCGCGTCGAAGTCCTTGCCGGTCGCAACGCGGTCGTTGCCGATCCGCGCCAGCGTGGCGACGAACTCGCGGCCGTCCGCCGCGATGCGCGCCTCGACGTCCCAGTAGAGCGCGGACCGGAACGCGATGCGCTCCTGCTCGCGCTCGACGATCAGGCGGACCGCCACGCTCTGGACGCGGCCGGCGCTCAGGCCGGTCTGCACCTTCTTCCAGAGGACCGGCGACAGCGTGTAGCCGTAGAGGCGGTCCAGGATGCGGCGGCTTTCCTGCGCGCGCACCAGGTTCTCGTTGACGTCGTGCGCCTCGCGCACCGCCTGCTCGATGGCCGACTTGGTGATCTCGTGGAAGACGATCCGCTTCACCGGCACCTTCGGCTTGAGCACCTCGCGGATGTGCCAGCTGATCGACTCCCCTTCGCGGTCAGGGTCGGTGGCGAGGTAGACCTCGCGGGCGTCCTTCAGCGCCGACTTCAAGGCCTGCACGTGCTTCCGCTTGTCGTTCGGCACCACGTAGTACGGCTTGAAGTCGTTCTCCGTGTCGACGCCGAGGCGCCCCCACTTCTTCTTGCGGATCTCGTCCGGAATTTCGTCCGCCGACTCCGGCAGGTCCCGAACATGTCCGAAGCTGGCCTGGATGTCGTAGTCCCGGCTGTCCAGGAAGCGCTGAATCGTCCGCGCCTTCGCCGGCGACTCCACGATCACGAGTGTCTTTGCCATCTGCCTTGTCACCCTAACACGGTCGGCCGCACCGCATGAAACGGCCGCCCGGCTCCCGCCGGACCAGCCCGCGCAGCTCGAGGTCCATCAGCCGCGGCAGCAGGTCGCCCACCGACAGCCCTGTTTCCGCCGAAATCTGGCCTACTTCGGCCGATTCCCCCGGCGTGAGGACCGCCAGCACGGGATCGGCCTGCGCACCGCCGACCTCAACCATATCGGCTCGACCGATCGTGCCGCCGCCCCAGCCGATCTCATCGCAGACGTCCTCCGCCGTTTCGACGAGGCGTGCGCCGTCCCGCAGCAGCGCGTGGCCGCCCCGGTTCCGCCCGTTCAACACGTTTCCGGGTACCGCGAGGACGTCACGTCCCTGTTCGAGCGCGCAGCGCGCCGTGATGAGCGACCCGCTCTTCTGCCCCGCTTCGACGACCACCACCGCCCGTGCGAGGCCGCTGATAATCCGGTTCCGCAGCGGAAAGAACGGCGGCTTGGGGACCGTGCCTGGGACGAGTTCGCTGATCACCGCGCCGCGCTCGCACATCGCACGCGCGAGCGGCTCGTGCTCACGCGGATAGATGATGTCCACCCCGCAGCCGAGCACACCAACCGTGACGCCCCCGGCCGAGAGCGCTCCCTGATGGGCCGAGGAATCGACCCCTCTGGCCAAGCCGCTGACGACCGTGAGCCCCCGCGCGGCCAGGTCCGAGGCGAGCCGTTCGGCCACTCCGAGCGCGTACGACGAACCTGCTCGTGAACCGACGATGGCCACCATCGGCGTCGAAAGCACCGAAGGGTTGCCGATCGCCCAGAGCAGCGTCGGCGGGTCTGCGATCTCCGCGAGCTGTCTCGGGTACTCCGGGTCGTTGCGGGTCAGCGGCTGGATCCCGCGAGCCGCGGCTGCGGCAAGGGCGTCCGCCGCTCGCGCGAGCAGGCGCGACGCATCGGTCCAGGCCGGTGGCCGGGCACGTCCTCGTCGTCCATCGGCACAGTGGGCGTGGAGGATGTCGCTGGCTGGGTCGCCGCTCCGAAGCTGCTCGGCGACAAGGCGCCACCGCCAGGCCGGCAGCAGCGAGAGGGCAATCAGGTCGAGGGGCGGGGACATCGCACGCTCCCGGCGCGCTCGACCGATACAGGGGGTCGACCGCGCAAGTGCGCGGGCCCGACCGCCGATCAGTATAGCGTCCGGTGCGACGACGGTGGACGGCACATCGATACACGGCGCGTAAGCGCCGGAGGTCAGCCGCGTGGAGAATCGCGGCATTCAGGCCTCGCGCGGCGTGGCATCGCGCTTGCCACGCAGTGACCAGTCAGGCGACCAAATGCCTTGCTTCGCCGAGAAACGAGTCGCTATAGTGAGGGCACTCCGGCCCATGAAGACCCTGCGCACGTTCGTCTCCGCCCTGGTGCTCGTGCCGATGCTCGTCACGCCGGCACTGGCCGACAAGCGGAGCGATGCGCGTTCGGAGGTCGCGTTCGGCATCGACGTCGCCCAGCGCGGGCTCTGGCGCGAGGCGATCTACCGCTGGGAACGCGCCCTCGAGCTGGACCCCACCTACGCGCCGGCGCTGAACAACCTCGCCGTCGCCTACGAGCACGAAGGGCAGCTCGAGAAGGCCCGCAAGGCCTACGAGCGCGCGCTCGAGATCCAGCCAAACAACGCGCAGATCCGTCAGAACTACGAGCTGTTCAAGGAAATCAATGACCGGACCGCGACGGACAGGGACAAGCCGTAGGCACGCACTCGCGCTGCTCGCCGCAGCCGCCGCGACGATGGTCGCCTGCGGTGGTCCGACGGTGTACGAAATCCCGATCGAAACACCCATCCAGCCCAAGCTGGACGTCACGCCGTTCCAGCGCGTGCTCGTCGCCGGCTTCGTTGCCGGCGGCACCGAAGACGTCGACACGAACCAGGAAACGGTGCGGCTCCTGCGCAGCCAGCTTCGCTCGAAGTCCTCACTGCGGATCATCGATGCGGACGTGATGCCGCTCGCCGAGGTCGCGCAGGAGCAGAGCCGGACCGACGCCCAGGAAGGCAGCGCGCCCGCCGTCACCCTCCCGCCGCGCATTCGCGAGGAGAAGGACCTCGAGCCGTACGAGCGGCTCTTCGCGAACACCGCCTACTGGAAGCGGATCGGCGAGGAATACCAGAACCCGCTCATCGTCACCGGCACGGTGCTCTTCACGCCGCAGACCCGGTCCGGCTTCGTCTCGCGGGATGTGGAGCAGTACGACTCGTTCGGCCGGCGCGTGGTGATGCCGACGCGCACCTACATGGAGCGCAAGGGCTACATGCTGCGGCCGAAGTTCATCTTCATCGACGGCCGCTCGGGCGCGACCATGTACTCGGAGAGCTACCGCGAAGAGGTGCTCTACAACATCCAGCAGAGCACGCCGGCGCTGTCGTCCTACTTCGAGCTGATGGACCGGCTCGTCCCCAACTTCCTCAGCACCCTCAGCTCACAGAAGGTGCGCGGCACGCGCGTGCTGCTCAAGTAAGCCGGCCGATGCGCGCCCTCGGCCCGCTGCGTCTTCCACATCCGCCGGCGCGCCTCTGTGCGCTCGCGGCGCTCGCCCTGCTCATGCACGGCTGCGCCAACTCGCCTGCGGCTCCCTCATCCGCGAGCACGAGCACGGCGAACGGCAGCGCGAACCTGCAGTTCTGCGCGGACGAGATCAACAAGTACCGGGCGTCCGTGGGGCGTGCCCCGCTCACGCGGTCGAGCGCGCTCGAGAGCTTCGCCGGCGAGGCGGTACAGCACGACCATACGGCGGGCGTGCCCCATCTGTTCTTCCGGAACACCAACGGCGGCGGGGTCGCGATGGCTGAAACCGAGCTGCTCCGCTGGAAGAACTACGCGGTGCGGGACGTGATCAAGGAAGGGCTCGCCGGCATGTGGGCGGCGGGGCCGAACGGCGAGCACTACGGCATCCTCACCGGGCCGTACACCGAGGTCGGCTGCGGCGTGTTCGTGGACGGATCGACCGTCAGCGTCGCGCAGGACTTCCGGTAGCCCATCGAAACCTTTGCAATCCGGACGGTACGGTCGTACAATTTCCCCTTTGCACAGGTGCCGAATATGTACGCAATCGTTCAGACCAGTGGACGTCAGGTGAAGGTGACTCCCGGAGCTGTCGCGCTCGTGGACGGCACGGCGGGAGAGCCGGGCGCCGAGCTGACGCTGGAACAGGTGCTGCTCGTCGAGAAGGACGGCGGCGAAGTGGTGGCTGGCGCGCCGTTCGTGGCAAACGCGAAGGTGCTGGCCGTGGTGGAAGGCGAAGCGCGCGGTCCCAAGATCCGCGTGTTCAAGAAGAAGCGCCGCAAGGGCTCCCGCAACACCAAGGGGCACCGCGCGGTCTACACGCGCCTCCGCATCAAGGACATCGTTCTCTAGGTAGTCTCAGTCATGGCTCATAAGAAAGGTCAGGGCAGTTCCCGCAACGGCCGGGACTCCAACGCGCAGCGCCTCGGCGTGAAGGCCCACGACGGGAACTTCGTCACCGGCGGCACGATCATCGTCCGGCAGCGTGGTCGTCGCTTCAACGCGGGGCTCAACGCCGGCCGCGGGAAGGACGACACCATCTTCGCGAAGATCGATGGGAAGGTCCGCTTCGAGGATCACGGCGCGAAGGGCCGGCGCATCAGCGTCATCCCGATCGCCGAGCAGGCCTGACACGCCGATTTGGTCGTCTGCTCATCTGGTCATCCCGCCCGCCCTGCTGCGGTCGCGGGACCAGATGGCCAGGTGACCAGATGATTTGATGTTCGTCGACGAAGTAGACATTCATGTCACCGCGGGCCGGGGCGGCCGCGGCTGCCTGGCGTTCCGCCGCGAGAAGTACGTGCCGCGCGGCGGTCCCAGCGGCGGCGACGGCGGCCACGGCGGCTCCATCTACATCGTCGCCAGCCCGCACATCAACACCCTCATCAACTTCCGGTTCCACCCCGAGTTCGACGCCCAGAAGGGCGGCAACGGTGAAGGCTCGAACCGCACCGGCCGCAACGGCGAGGACCTGACGCTCGAGGTGCCGGTCGGCACCCTCGTGTACGACCGCACCGGCGCCCCCGACGTGCCCCAGCGGCTGCTGGCCGACCTCGCCCACGCGGGCGATCGCGTGCTCGTCGCCAAGGGCGGACGCGGCGGCCTCGGCAACGCGCACTTCGCCACCTCCACGAACCGCGCCCCGCGCAAGGTGCAGCCGGGCGAAGTGGGTGAAGAGAAGTGGCTGCGGCTCGAGATGAAGCTGCTCGCCGACGTCGGCCTGGTCGGCTTCCCGAATGCCGGCAAGTCCACGCTGATCTCGCGCATCTCCGCTGCACGCCCGAAGATTGCCGACTACCCGTTCACGACGCTGACGCCGAACCTTGGCGTCGTCGGCATGAGCGACGACCGCAGCTTCGTCGTCGCCGACGTGCCGGGGCTGATCGAAGGGGCGCACCGCGGACAGGGGCTCGGGCACCAGTTCCTGCGACACCTCGAGCGCACGAAGGTCCTCGTGCACCTCGTCGACGTGTCCAGCGCGTCCGGGCGCGATCCCGTGTCGGACATGGACATCATCCGTCGCGAGTTGGAACTCTTCGCGCCGGAGCTGGCGGCGAAGCCGCAGATCGTCGCCGCGAACAAGATCGACGCGCTCGACGACGAGGAGCGGGCGGCGGCGGTGGACGCACGCGCGAAGGCGCTGGGACTTCCCTTCTTCCGCATTTCAGGTGTGACCGGCGCTGGCGTGCCCGAGCTTCTCGAGGCCGCCTGGCGCGAGCTGGCGGCGGCGCGGGAGGCCGAAGCCGCGAAGCTCGATCTCGAACCTCCCGATTCCGAATTCCCCGAATGAGCACACGTCGCATCGGGCTGCTTGGCGGCACCTTCGATCCGATTCACATGGGGCACCTGGACCTCGCCACCGTGGCGCAGCAGGCGCTGCAGCTCACGCAGGTGCTGGTCATCCCCGCCAACGTCCCACCCCATCGACCCAAGCCTTTGACGTCGAGTTTCCACCGCTTCGCGATGGTGGCGCTGGCCGTGGCGGGCCGATCGGGCTGGCGCGCGTCCGACGTCGAACTGCGGCACGAGACGCCGTCGTACACGACCCTCACGCTGAAGCGCTTCCACGAGCGCGGCTATCACCCGAACGAGCTGTTCTTCCTCATCGGCGCCGACGCGTTTGCGGACATCACGATGTGGCGCGACTACCCGGGCATCCTCGATCGTGCCCACTTCGCCGTCGTCTCACGCCCCGGGTCGCCCGTCACTGATCTGATCTCGCGGGTGCCGGCACTCGCGTCGCGCATGGTGCATGTCACGCCCGGCCTCGAACTGCCGACGCGGCCGTCGGTGCTGCTGATCGACGGGGCGACTGCGGACGTGTCCTCGACGGCGGTGCGTGCGCGGCTGGCCGCGCGTGAGCCGATGGACGGCATGCTCGACCCGCGCGTGCAGCAGCACATCGAGCAGCACGGACTCTACACGCCTCCCGTTCCCGATCGCCGGATGCCGAACCCCGCTGGAGCACCCGCGGCAGGCAGGTTGCATGGCCAAGACTGAAAAACGCCGGAAGACAACGCGCCTCCCGAAGGCAATCTCGCTGGCCATCAAGGCGGCGGAAGACAAGAAGGCGATGGAGCTGGTGGTCCTCGATCTGCGCAAGGCGTCGGGGTTCACGGACTTCTTCCTCATCTGCTCGGGGGCGAACAACCGCCAGATCCGTGCGATTGCCGACGGCATCACCGAGGCGCTCGCGGGCGAACTGGGCGAGAAGCCGGCGCACGTCGAAGGCTACGAGCGCTCCGAATGGATCCTGCTGGACTACTTCGACTTCATCGTCCACGTCTTCGCTCCGGAGACGCGCGCGTTCTACGGGCTCGAGCGGCTCTGGGGGAACGCGGAAACGGTGCACGGCGGAACACCGGAGCCACAGGCCGAGTAAGGCACGCGGGGCGGGTCGGGCACCATCATCCGCCTGTTCCGCGTTTCTGCGCGTCTGCATTCCTGCATTCCTGCATTCCTGCGTTCCTGCATTCCTGCGTTCCTGCATTTCTGCGTTTTCGCATTAGACGGTTCCGTGAATGCGATCGTGGCTCGACGGGCTGATCGCGATCCTGCTGGCGCCCACGTGCGCGGCGTGCGCACGGCCCCTGCCCCATCCCACGCGCGGGTGTGTGTGCGACGCGTGCTGGGCCTCCGTTCTCACCATTCCTGAGCCGCAGTGCCGACGCTGTGGCGACACGCTGGACGGGCGCTTCCACGGCGAGGTGTGCGTCGCCTGCGCGCGGCGACCGTCACCCATCGACCAGGCGAGAGCCATCGGACCCTACGGCGGCACGTTGCGGGACATCGTGCACGCACTGAAGTACGACGGACGACGGTCGCTCGCCCGTCCGCTCGCTGCACGCATGAAGTCCGCGGCGACTCCCTTCATCGCCGACGTGCACGTGGCGGTGCCGGTGCCGCTCCATCGATCGCGTCGGCGATCGCGCGGGTTCAACCAGGCGGCTGACCTCGCGCGACATCTCGGACTGCCGATGGTGCACGCCCTCGCGCGGACGCGCGCCACCGACACGCAGACGGCACTGCCGGCCGATGCGCGACACGCGAACGTCGCCGGAGCGTTCCGGCTGACGCGGCGGGGCCGCGCCCTCGCCGGTCGCGGGGTGCTGCTCGTGGACGATGTGCGGACGACCGGGGCGACGCTCGAGGCGTGCGCGGAGGTCCTGAAGCGCGCGGGAGTGACGCGCGTGTGCGCTGTGACGGCAGCGCGTGTCGAGACGCCGCAGGGGTGATGCGCGAGGCTGTGCTGGACGATGGGCTTAGCGCCTGTTTAAAGCTCCAACACTGAGACCACTGAGAACACGGAGTTCACTGGTCGAAACAGATCATCCGCGACTTCACGTCCCCACGGCAGTGGCAGACACAATGCGGCAGGGCGAGTCAGAGTCGGTGATGCGCCGTCTTGATAGAGCCTCGAACCTCGGCGAGATGCTCAGGAACTCTCCAGGGCCCAGGGCACGCGACTCCTCCTTCGTGACATGGATCTCCAGGCCCTCGACGCGTTGGGCGAATACGATCGAAGGGCAGATTCCGACGCACACCGGGCTCACAGCAACGCACTTACCCAGAGTGGACTAATCCTGAAACGTGCGTCTAGAATCCGCCCAGCAGGGTAGGGCGCCAACTGGCACGCGCGAGCGGCGACCGGTGGCCCCGAGCAGATGGCAGGAGGCGACGTCATGACGGCTGCCCGCAGTGTAAGGCTCCTGGCGATGCTTCTCGTAGTGTCCACCCGCGCGAGCGGGCAGGAGTTCGCCAGCCTCGGTGGCCCTTTCTCGCGCGAGGCAACGCGGAATGCCCCGTTCTCAGCGGAGGCGACGACGACGGTGCGGGACGAACTTCCAGATGGCACGGTCAGAATCCGCACGGTGACCGCCCGCTACTTCCGCGACTCACAGGGGCAGGTGCGCGCGGAACTCGATGCGCCCTGGGGGCCGTACATCCTGATCGAGCACCCCGGACCGGAGCGCATGCAGTTCTTCGTGCTGGACCCGACCGCACGGTCATACCAGAACGCGAACCTGTGGGTCGCCCAGCATTTGTTCAACGGCGAAGCGGGGGTAGCCGTGCCGGTGAAACGGCACTGCTTCGAGGCCATGCCGCAGGTGGCGGAGTTCGGCGAAAGAAGGACGAGTGCTGAACGGCTCGGGGCTGTAGGTGCCGACCTGTCGCCGGAGCTTGGTCTGGTGCGTGCGAGCCACCGCGTCGACGAGCTCCCGGTGATTGGCTCCAGCGGGGCGCGCATACGGCGGTCGGTCGAGTTCGCCCTCACGAATATCAGGCGCGACGAACCTGCCGCGCGTCTCTTCGACATCCCGGCTGACTACACGCTCGTTGCCGAGTGGTCTCCCCAAGTCAAGCTGGCTCGATGGGCGCCCCCTGAGTCACCTGATGCGTGCGGGGTTTCGAACCGCTAGGTCGGCGCCGAGCGCGCCACCGCGAGTGCGCGACGATCGCCGAGGATCCGTTAGAAGACGGTGGCTCCAGGCCGCGCCACGAACCACGCTTTTGGTTGTGAGCCGCTCAAAGCGGCTTGCCCGGTCGACCTACGACTACTTTACCGGTCGCAGTTCGGTCACAAACTCCTCGGACGTCCAGCTCTGGCCGTTCCGCTGAAAGGTGCGCCACAGGCGAAAGCGGAAGCGGGCCGGCGGAGCCCCAGCAACGGGGATGAAGGCACGGCTGCAGACCCCACGAGAGGCGCCTACGGCCAACGTATACCACTCTGTTTTGTGCAACAGATCGGAGTTCAAGGATCTAAGGTCGGGCGGTGGCCATTCCTGCGACTCTGTATTCCATTGCTCAACTTCGCCGCACTCGAATATGAGCCCGGCCCCCATATAACCGCCCGGTAGACGGTACGCTTCGAGCGTGATCGGTGACCGGGAGCCGTTCACCACGGTCGCGATAAATTCGACGATGCCGACGCGGTCCCCGGGCGGCATCACCTTTTGAATGTCTCGGCTCTGCGAGACTCTGATCCGGACGCCCAACTGCTGCTGAGGCATAGCCGACAAGGCTGCAACCGCAGCCATCGACGTCGCACATCCGAACAGTGCCCTAGCAGCCCGTGGCTAAACA